>CAZICM010000004.1:0-158569 GCA_964537685.1 uncultured Polyangiaceae bacterium | reverse complement strand
ATGAGATTCAGCAGGCGAGGGATTACGGCGAGGCGCAAAGGATAGAGGGGCTGGCCGAGGGGCATAAGCTGGGGCAGGCGGAGGGGCATAAGCTGGGGCGGGCCGAGGGGCGTGCGCAGGGCAAACGGGAGACGCTGCTTCGCTTGTTGAAACGAGCTGGTCTTGAGCCTACGGAGGCGGAGCTTTCTCGTATTCAAGCCTGTGATGATGTGGCTTTGCTCGATCAGTGGGCGGAGAATGTGTTGGGGGCGAAGGATGTGGCCGGGGTGATGGGTTGACCGAAAACCCAGGCGCAGACCAGCGTTCTCCATAGATCCACAAAGGCCGCCCGGAAAGCGCACGCGCGCATTGCATCCCAGAGATGACTGTGGCTTCTACACAGCCTAGGTTGATCCCGTTGTCGGTCCAGTCGCCCGCTAAGAAGAGGTTCGCCACTCCAGAATCGCCGGGCTTTATCCGGTATCGGCCGCTTCCAGCATGGGATGGCGTGTATCGCTCCGATCCTTCAGTGTTGGTGCGAAGGTAAACCGTGCTCAGTGCGTCCGCGCCCTTCCAAAGGTAGGGAGCATGCTCTCTCTTGAATTCGTCGAGTATCACCGCCGGCGATTGCTCTTCGCAGTAGACGCCGCATAAATAGGCCAGTGAGCGAGGGGCTTCGCCGCCCAACCACGATTCTTCTCGCAAGATATGGCTCATGTCCGCGCATGTAGAGAATGGTCCCTGATATGTGCCTTGTAAAAAATATTTGTGGGGTGGGGCTTTGGACCAGAGCTGTGCCGAAAGGGTGGCGTTGGTCTTGAGGTGTTTTAACATATCGCGCCAACGCGGCAGTGCGTCCGCGAGCGGGGCGCAGATTTCATGCAGTGCGCCTACTGGAATGGCCAAAACAACCGAGTCAAAGTCGCGTCCAGCCAAGAGACAGCGCTCCTCCCGCTCAAAAGGCCGATGCTCCAGATCGAGGCCGCGTAGGGATTCTCCCTCTTCGAGTTGGGTGTAGAGCGGTTCGTCCGGCCAGCAACCCAGCCCGTTGATCTCGACCAATGGCTGGTATTCCCCTGTCTTTAACATCGCCTGCCGAGAGATCCGAATGCGCGATATCTCGCGTTCGGGGGAGAGTTCGAGCCTCTTTACATGATGAAAGAATTCAAAGCGTACGCCGCGCTGCCGTAGGAGTTCGTACATCGGGGTAATCACCGTTTCTCCCATGCCGGCTTGCATTTTCCACATAAAGGCGCCGCGGTAGTCAAAGCTTAGGCGGAAGGCGGTTTGCAGGGCAGCGCCCGCGGCAAGGTTGGGTTTGGAGAGGTCGCCGCCTTCATAGGCAAAGACCAGATCATAAAGCACCCGGACCGGTGCCGAGCGCAATGTTTCAGGAGAGGCGCCATGGCGAGCGAGCCAGGCCAGGAACTCTTCGTCATCCAAGGTGTGAAGGCCGTGTGTTAGAGCCTGATCTCGCAAGACCCCATAGAGTGCCGTCAATCCAACATCCAGAAGCAGCCAGAGGCGGTGTTCCCGCTTCCCTCGCTTCGCGAGAAGTGAACGGAATGCCCCGCGCAACATCGCGATATGAGATGGCTCCGCAAGCCGGGCGAGGCATTGTAGGCCCTGTGCCGAGAAGAGGACCTGCTGGAAGGTGTGGATCATGCGCCAGACCTTCTGGGAGCGTTTCTTTGGGAGCGCTTGTAGGGTTGCGGTCTCTTCTAGGGATGCACCCAGCCATGTGGAGATGTTCTGCAAGAGTCCAACGATATCTTCTCGGGTTGCGTCGCCGGGCATGCCTTTGTTGCTTGGCATATGGAATTTCCAAGGTGCCCAGCCTTGCCCGTCCTCGTGCTGATGGAGCGCCGTGTCGTGTTCTGGTGTAAAGGCTTGGCCAAAGGTCTGCATCGGATGGGACGATGGGCGTTGCAGTTCGGCGTAGCAGCGCCGGATCATTCGGAAGGCGTTTTCATAACAGCCAAACCAAAGGTGAAGGCCGTGTTCTTCAATGCGCCCGCCCTCTCGTGGATTTCGGCTGGATGCGCACTTGCCACCGAGACGCCACCCTGTCTGATAGATGGTGATTTCGTAGTCGTCTTGCCAGTTCGGTGGGTCTGTGAGGCTTAAGGCTGTGCTAAGCGCGCCGATTCCCCCGCCTAAAATGGCGATCTTCTTTTTTGGACGGGCGGTCTGGACGCGCTCTGTGATGCGCTCTCCTTTGTCCATTAAAAAATCGAAGTCCAGCCAGAAACCGGTTGCAATTGTGGTTTCGATGCCGAGATCCTGAGCCACGGGATGGCTTGCGCAAGGAAAGAAGCGGAGCTGATAGCTTCCTGGTAAGAGTCCGCTGCCCCGCATCGCGGCCACCTTTGCCGGTGCCCGGAGCAGCTCTTGATAGGCGGCCTTCTGCGGGCTGTTTATGTCGCGCAACTGGCGCAGGAACAGCAAAGAGAGCCCGCGGTTGACGAAGAAGCTTTTGATTTGCGAAAAGCTGATATCGAAAGCTTTATCTTCGCCGGCGAAAAAGAGCGGTGCCACACTCTTCAAGAGCGCCGCTAGAGGATGGCTCTGCGCCGGGGACGAGGTGGGTGTTGGCGTTAGGGAGAGGAGCCTTAGCCTGGTTGCCTGCACATCTGGGCGCATCGACGAGAGACCGACCAGATCGATATGATAGCCGCCGTCGCTGCTGACGCTTGTGCCGAGCGGGCTAAAGAGAGAAAGATGCTCTCCAAACAAATCGCGCGGCAATGAAAAGTAGCCCAGAGCCTTTGGGAAACCATAGCTCTCCCGGCCGATTGCCATCGCGTACGGGTTATCGACAAAGATATACGGGATATACCAATCGATTACGCGCTGCCCGCCCTGCAGCGATGATACCGGGAGCCAGAAGGCGACATCGATCTCGCTGGCCCACCCCGCGTTTTTGCCTTGGGGATCGGTCGATGAAATCTTCGGAATCATCGCGACCGTAAGGAGGATTTGATCGCCGGCGGCTTCGAAGCGCTGCGTGTCGGATTGGGGCAGCGACCTGGCGACGAGCGCCTGCAGGCGTTTTCGATCGCAGCGTAGAAAGAAGCCATGAAGCTTCACGTTCTGATGAAGGAAAGGCTGTGGGAAAACGAGGTCTCCGCCTCGCTCGATGTAGTTCGGCTGCATTGCTGGTATGGCTCTCATAGGAGAAAGCGCGGCGATATGGCAAGAGGTGTGTTGTCTTACCGCGCCGGTCCCAGGCATAAATCTCTCAATCTATTTTTTGAGATGGTGCCTGAAAAAACTTGGCCCTGAATCCTCCGGAGATGCTACAAGCGAAGATGCGCTAAAAACAGAGCGGTCCTCTGGGTATCGAAGGACCGCGCATTAGGCTCTTTTGCATGAAGGATTAGGAGGGTTTGGTCCATGCCTCATGATGATATGGGTGTTCTGAATGCTGGGTGGGGGATCTGCGGGTTTACCAGCTCCCTCTATGCGCTCTACACGCACAGCCCCGGGCAGCGATCGAGACTGGCCCGGGGAGGGCGCACCACATCCAACATGCTTGCCGAGATTAAAAGCTATCTCCGGGTGCTCCAAGCCGACGGGCGTTATGATATCCTGGATTCAATCAAGACCTTCACTCGCTCGTTCGGCGGACGGTTCGCGACCTTCACCATCGAACGATATATCACCCGTATCAACAATATCGTCACGCTCAGCGACCAGGAAATCATTGACCTGAAAGACGATGAGATCTTTGGGATTGCCATGCCGCCCGCTGCGGTGGTCGATTACCTAAAGCGAATTTGTGACTTTCAAGGCGCCCGGCTTGTCACGTCGGATAAGTCCGAGATGGTCATCGGTGTGTGTGGCACGGGTCTGCCGATGTACAACGGTCTTGAGCATTATGTTTATTATCTCAATGGGACTGTATACTCCTGGGGATTGCAGTTTGGCAGCGTTCGAGAGGCTGCGGCCTCACAGAGGACCACCTGGACCGTTGGTTATCGGATTGCCATAGGATAAAGCCAGGGGCGCCCTCGCCCCGTCGCCGGCCATTGTTTACGCATCCAAAGACTGCCCAGTACCCCAACATCAAATAACGCTTGCTATCCATCAAAACACTTGACGCAGACAGGGCGTTTTGACATTTTGCTAGGATGCGCGAGGTGTTTTGGGCCGAGTGGGAGCGGCAAATCCAACAGCACCTCGAAGATCAGTGTAAGCCGTTCCGCCAACGGCAGACGGGGAATTTCACTTGGACACATTCTTGAACTTGGAAGCGTCGGGTGGGGTGCAACGATCGATGGCGGCAATCGACCCGCGCCGGCGCCTTCCTCGGAGGGAGTCACCATGCGTGGAAGACGACATATGCCGGCGAAGATGAAGAGAGACATTGGCGATCAAATCGTCAGCGCGCAGGACAAGCTGCAGGAGGCGATCAACAATCAGCTCAAGAAGTTCGCATCGACGCGGGTATACGTCCACAATGCCCTGAAGCGGCCTATCTATGTGCTCGCAACGTTCAATGTGGACTGGGCCTTCACCGACGCGTTTGCCGATGTGGCCGAGAAGGTTATCAAGGCGGCCACCGGAAGTGCCACGCTTCTCGACACGACCAGCGTTTTGTCAACCATCAAGTCCGCAAAATCACTGGCGGGTCTCATTAAATCGCTGCGCACGTTTGTACAAGCAGGGGGGCGCCTCGTGGGCGGCGCCCGAGAGGCGAACACGCGCGCGGCGGTACGTGCAGCCCGTGAGCAGGCGATCCAGCGCTTCTTCGAAGATCTGTCGAAGGACAAGGGCATCATCAAGCTCGAGCCCGGACAGAGTGCCCTGGTTTCCGACGCAGCGCTGATCTCGCCTGGACGCTTTCTGCGGCCAAGCCAGGCAGCCGCATTTATTCAAGACGTCAAAAGTGTGAGTGTGTATATCATCGATAGTTCCTTTACGCGTTTTGCATCATTCAATTCGCACGAGGATCATTCCTGGGTTGCGACGCACGAGGGAATCCGCCGCCAGAAATATGGAGCTGCCCTCGATCAGGTCGATCCCGGTGGGGCAACACATCCGTGGGAGGGGGAGTTTATTGGGACTGTTCCAAAGCTTGCGGAAGCCCAAGGGAAGGTATATGCGGTTCCCCGCGATCTCAAGGACGCGCTTTATATGAGCACCTTTGAGGGAGACAAGGTGGTGAAGGCGATCGGACGCATCCATAACTGGCACTCGCCGAGCCAGCCAGCCATTGCTGCCTGCGGCGATGAGGTTGTACTTGTTCACCGCGGCTCCGATAACAAAATCTACTGGGCGACACTTGAAGCAAATGGTGAGTTTGGCCATTCGAAGCAGGCCGATGGCGTGGAGACGGTGGATGCTCCGGCGCTTATCGCGGTGGGGGATACATTTTATCTGGCCTACCGGACGGCGAAAGGCGCGATCGGGCTAAAAATCCGCGGGCGGGGTGCCTCCCGTTGGGGGAAGACAACGCAGCATGGGGGCTATGAAACGCAGCCACCTATGCTTGTGAGCGATGGGAAGTTTGCGTTTCTCATGACCTACCTGGCGGGGGCTGAGAAGCCCACTGTGGTTGCCAATCGGATTCTGCCGGACGGGGAAGAAGCGAACTACCAAACCAAAAGCTTTGCAATTCCCCGGCTGAAGAGCATATCGGCCGCTGGATTTGAGGAGCACTGGTTTTTTAGCATGCTCTACGAAGATGGGAGCATAGGGTGGGGCCGGGTTTGGTCGCAGGGTGGGAGGATTGAGCTGAAGAAGCTCCCGGCTCATTCCGGGGCGCCGCCCTCGCTGTCGGTGGTTTGCGGCAAGCTTCACCTTTTGCACGCTGGGGAGGATGGCCGTATTTACGAGGCGCTATGGGATGGAAAGGCGTTTTCGGAGTTCCGTCCGCTGATTCTGGAGTGAGGCGGGGCGGATCGTCTGTTCTGGAGAGTTCTCGCCTGCCTTGTGAAGCTCGAAGTGTTTAGTGGACCGTATACCGAACCACAACATCGTTATCGAGAGCGACATTCGTTGACCAAATAAACGAAGCGCCCGCCCCTGAGAAGACATCGATAAAATTCATATAGGATGGCTTGTTATTGACACCGATCTCGGTCTCTGTGTACAGAGTGGCGAGAGGCCAGGACGAATCATCAAAGGAAGCGCTTTCCCATCCCGCAGGTAGCTCCCAATGGGCCGCATAGTTGCGTGAATACGCGAAGCTAATGCATAAAACTTCTCTGACTAGGCGGAGGCGCGAACCGAGACCCAGAGGGCATAAAGGATACCCACAACATAGAGCCCGCCAAAGATCAGCTTGTTATAGCGTGCCAGCCAGAGCGGCAGATAGATATCGAAGTTATCCTGGCGCTCTTCGGTATAGCGCCCCGCAATATCGGTGAGCGGGCATCTCATTCGGTTGGCCACGAGCACAAGGACTTCAAGGAATACAAAGCCGATGAGGCCCCACGCCGCCTTTAAGTTGCCGAAAAAGGCAAAACCGGGGATAGCGACGATTGACCCCGCGAAGACAGCCCAAATAAGGGTGTGGAGGGCTTTGACGGCGCGTAGCTTCGATTCAGGTTGCATGGGGATTTCGAGCCAAGCCTTAACACGCGGCCGTCCGAAGCGCAAAACGTCTTGCACTTGGAGTCAACCGTAAGGTCCAACCATGCTTATTTGGAGCTGCCCAAGCTACCGGATGATATGACCTGGCTCGATCGGCGGGCGGAAAATGTGTTGGGCGCCAAGGATGTGGCCGGCGTGTTGATTTGAGGGATGCCAATCCCCTCCGCCTTTGTTATCAGCCTAGCCGTACCCAAAAATACAACCTATGAGCACATCCCCCATCCATCGCCAAGCCATCTTCGATCTCCTCGCCACCTTTAACCGCGCTTTGCATGTCCATGAAATCGCAAGCCGTTTGGGCATTTCCGAAGGCGATTACGCCGAACTCCACCGCGTCCTCGATGAAATGGCCTTCGATGGAAGCGTTAATGCTCTCGTCGGTCAGCGCTTCCGTCTCACCCGCGCTCAAACCGAACAGCGCGGGACTCAAATCGAGGGGGTGATCTCCGTCAATCCTAGGGGCTTTGGTTTTGTGAGCTCCGTCGGGTTGGCCGATGATATTTTTGTGCCCGCCGAATCTCTGATGGGCGCTCTCCATGGCGATACCGTGAAGGTCCGTATCGCTACCCGTTCCAGGCGCGGACCCGAGGGCGAGGTCGTCGCCGTCGTTAAACGGCGTAATGCCAGAATCGCCGGTGTCCTGTGTCTGCGCGGGAAGAGCGCTTGGATTGAGCCGGATGATAATCGGGTGCGCGGGCCTATCGTTCTTACCGGTCAAAAGGTGCAGGCGATACGCGAGCTGGGCGGTAAAGATGGAGATGCCGCGGTCGCTCTGATCACCCGTTTTCCAGAGACCCCCGATGAGAATCCCGAGGGCGAGTTGTCCGCTGTGCTGGGGGCGCCCGGCGAGCCTAAGGTCGAGGTCGCTAAGGTGCTGGTGCGTGAGGCCATCGCCGAAGAACATCCAGAGGCAGCTCTAAAAGAGGCGCTCGCCTTTGGAAATGAAGTGGCCCAGGATGCGCTCGAAGGGCGTACCGATCTTAGCCACTTGCCCCTGCCTACCATCGACCCCGAAACGGCCCGCGATCATGATGATGCCGTGTGGGTCGAGCGCCATGAAAGTGGCGGTTATACCGCGTGGATCGCCATCGCCGATGTCTCGCATTATGTGAAGCCCAATACCGCTCTCGATGCCGAAGCGCTGGCCCGAGGGAATTCGGTCTATCTGCCCGATCGGGCGATTCCGATGCTGCCTCCAACGCTGTCTTCGAATCTGTGTTCGCTGGTGCCAGGGGTGGTTCGCCTCTGTTTGGCGCTGAAGGTCGAGCTCGCCGAAAATGCGTCGATTAAGCGTTATTCGTTTTTTGAAGCCTTTATGCGTTCGGCCGCGAAGCTCACGTATCCAGGTGTGGCCAGGGCTTTGGGCTTTAGCGCAGAAGCCCCGAGAAGCCCCGAAGCCGAGGCGATGCGCGAAGACTTGCAGGTGATGTGGGAGCTCGCCGGAAAGCTTCGCACCAGGCGTATGAGGCGGGGCGCGCTCGATTTCGATCTGCCCGAAGCCGAGATTACCCTCGAGCCCGAAAGCGGTATGCCCACCGATGTCCAAAAGCGCAGCCACGATCCCGGTGTGGCCAAGGCGTACCACCTGATTGAAGAGCTGATGCTTCTCGCCAATGAATGCGCCGCGCAGTTTTTAATCGATCACGACATGCCGGCGGTGTTCCGCAATCATGCGCCGCCCGATGAAACCAAGCTGATCCGCTTTGCTTCGATGTGCGACGAGCTGGGTGTGGAGTTCGACAGCGAAGATGCGCTCGATCCAAAGAAGCTTTCGGTGTTTCTAAAGAAAATCGCCGCGCATCCCAAAAAGCATGTGCTGCATATGCTGCTGCTCCGGGCGATGAAACAAGCCGTCTACGATGTGGCGAATATTGGGCACTTTGGGCTTGCTTCAAAGGCTTATTTGCATTTCACGTCGCCCATTCGCCGCTATCCCGATTTGATGGTGCACAGGGCGGTGCGGGCGGTTTTGCGCAAGGAGAATATCGATCGCAGCGACAAGGCGATGGAGGCGCGCAAGACGGCATGTATGCGGGCTTCGGATTGCGAGCGGCGGGCGATGGAGGTGGAGCGCGAGGTGGGCGATTTGTACCGGGCGCTCTTTATGCGAACGAAGATCGGCGCCATTTTCGAGGGAATGGTGACGGGTTTTTCGGCGACGGGGCTGTATGTGGCGGTGGATGCGCCGTTTGTGGATGTGTTTGTGAGGCTGGAGGAGCTGGGTCCCGATACCTATGAGCTCGCGGAGGATGGGCTTCGGGTATTGGGCAAGCGTTCGGGCGATCGCATTTCGCTGGGCGACAGCATGCTGGTGAGCATTTTGGATGTGGCCATTTTAAGGCGAATGGTGCTGGGCCGGCGCTTGGTCGATCCTACGCCGCAGAAGTTTGGAGGCGGGAAACAAAGCCGTTCGGGCAGGGCGTCCAAGCGGAGCGAAAAGACCGTTTCCGATAAAAAGGGCGGGCGCCGCAAGAAGAAATAAGGCGTTGTTCTATTTGTGCGATTGGCCCCAAAGCAGCCACATTCCCGCGATGCTTAGCGCCAGGACGCCAAGCGCCAGCAAAAATACCGCTCCGTCTGTCAGTCCAAATCCGCCTTCCGATGCGGGCGCGCGCTTCTGCGGGCTTCGCCGTTCAATGGCTTCCGCACGCGCGGGTTCGGGCGAAGGCAAGTCGGCCGGTGTGCTTTCTTCTGGAGATATATCGTCCACAGGCTCGCCCAGCTCTTCGATTTCACCGGGCCGAAGCGCTTCATCGGGACTGCGTAAAATCTCTAAAAGAGCTTCTTTTGCAGGGTATTCAAACACAATGCGATCCCCCGCCACCTTTAAAGCTTGGCCGGGTTTCCATGCCGTCTCGGCCGTGCCCAGCGCTTTATCGTCGAGAAATAAAGGTACTTTCGCGCTTAAGTCCTGCACCAGCACTTGATCGCCCTTGCGCATCACCGAAAGCTGCCGCCTCGATGCATTGGGATCATCCAGCACAAAATCCACGTCCCGCGCGCGCCCAAGCACATAGCGCCGCCCGCTCTCTTCCAGCACCCATTGCTTTCCGGCATCGGGGCCCGCCGTCACCAACAGCTTCGGCCGCCCATCCTCGCCCTGTGCCCTCAATCCTTGGGTGATGAGCTCGAG
Organism: uncultured Polyangiaceae bacterium; assembly: GCA_964537685.1. GTDB lineage: Bacteria > Myxococcota_A > Polyangia > Polyangiales > Polyangiaceae > CAZICM01. The sequence continues at coordinate 148,857 of CAZICM010000004.1, read as the reverse complement.
CGCCAACTCTTTGGCCGCTTCCTGCGCCTTACCGGAAACCAGTTTCGGCTCGACGATCAACTCGAGCCATACCCGCCCCAGCCTGATCTTTTGCCCCGACACAATCACGCGCGGCGATTGAGGCGAAAGCTTTACTTTGCCGATAAATGTGCCGTTCCTGCTCTGCTCGTCGACCAGCAAATATTCCCCGCCCCGCTGGCGAATCGATGCATGCCTCGGACTTACACTCGGATCCGGCAAGAGCACATCACAGCTCTCGCTGCGCCCCAGGACAATGCGGGGCGCGTCCACCGTAATCGACAGTTCTTTTAGGGAATCGGCCTTGTTTTCCGGTGCATCGCTTCCCGGTTCCGGCGCATCGCCTTCCCGGGCGCGCGGACTGCGCACCACAATGGTCAAGGCCATACAGACTCGCTAAGCGGAGACAATGCGCACAAGCCGATCCGAGGCAGAAGCCAGCTTTTGAACGGACTGCTCTTGCATGCGCGCCGATTCTTCGATGCGCCGGGCCGCGTCCAGCAGTTGTTCGCCGCCGCGGGTCTGGCTCTTTTGCGAAGAGTTTAGGCTGTTGACCATATTTGAAATCTGTTCGATGGCACTCGAGATCTGACGGCCGCCTCTCGCTTGCTCTTGGCTCGAGCGTTCGACGTGCTGGGTGATCGTCCTCATCTTTTCGGCGCTCTTCATGATGAGCTCTGAACCGCGCGCCTGTTCTGCCGTTGCCGCCGCGATTTGCTGCACGGTTTCGGCGATGCGGCCGATGGCGTCGGTGACTTGCTTTGAGCCCTTGGCCTGTTCGACCGTGGCCCTCGCGATCGCGCGCACCATGTTCGTGGACTTCTGCGAGCTCTCCAAAATCTTCTTCAGCGCGCGTTCGGCTTCGTTTGAAACTTCGACGCCGCGGTCGACGTTGTGAGCGCCGCGTTCCACGGCATTTATCGCGTTCTTCGATTCCGACTGAATGGTCTTGATGAGCTCGGCGATTTCTTTGGTGCTGCCGCCGGCGCGCTCGGCCAAATCCTTGATTTCATCGGCAACGACGGCAAAGCCCTTTCCATGTTCGCCGGCCTGCGCGGCGATGATGGCGGCGTTCAAGGCCAAGAGGTTTGTCTGCTCGGCCACGTCGTCGATGACTTGCAGAATCTGACCGATGGCTTCGATGCGGAAGCCCAGGTTTGAAATGACCGCCACGGCCTCCTGGCTGGATTCTTTGATGCGGTAGATTTCGCTGATCGTCTTTAAAATGGCTTCCGCGCCCTTCTCGGCGTCGGTGGCCACTTCCTCGGACAGGCGCGCGGTCTCGTTCGCGTTCGATTGCACTTGATCGATCGACACGTCCATTTGATTCATCGAGGAGCTCGTTTCCTCGGCCGTGAGCGAGAGCGCATCGACATTCTTGGCGACTTCGCGGATCGAGTACGCCATCTCTTCAATCGAAGAAACGGTCTCGCGCACGCTTGCCGCAAGCTCGCCGACGTTTTCGGCGACCTCTTCATTGGTCGCGGTCATCTCCAAAATGCTGGAGCTCGATTCTTCCGCGCTCGATGCCAAAGTCTCGATCGATGAAGCGATATTGGCGAGCACCGCAGCCATTTCTTTGCTGTGCGTCGTCGCCTGTTCGCTCGCATGCATGATGGTCGTTACGTTGTCCGAGAGCCTCGGCAGCAAATCGTTGAAGACCGACGCCGTCTGGTTGACTTCTTGGCGGACATTGCGATCGCGCTGTTCCATTTTGCCGGAGCGCTCGGCGATTTCCGATAGATCGGCATAGAGCCTGGCCACATCGGGCGAGGCCCCCGAAGGTACGCGCACTCGTTCTCCAGCGCTCGCCCGGTGAAGCGCGTCCGACAGCGCATCGATATCGACCGCCGGCCCTTTGGAAGCCTGTTCCGCTACTTCCGCGAGCTGTGCATACAGCTTGGCGACTTCAGGCTTTGAACCCGCGGGCACCCTCACCCGCTCGCCTTGCACCGCCCTCTTCAGCGCATCGCCGAACTCGTCCAAATCGATGGCCGGACCCCTCGTCGCAAGCTCCAGCACTGCGGGAAGCTGCGCATAAAAACGAGCCACCTCGGGCTTCGCTCCCGAAGGCGCCCGCACGCGCTCGCCCTCGAGCGTCCGCTGCACCACTTCGGCAAGCTCTTCCACATCCACGTCGGGCTTCTTTGAAACGCGCTCGGCGATCTCATTGAGCTCGCTGTAAAACTTCTGCATTTCAGGCTTCGTTCCAGCCGGAGCCCGCACCCGTTCGCCTTGTCCCGCGCTCTTTAAAACCTCAATCAGCTCCGCCGCATCCACACCGCTGCCGGCGCTCTGCTCGAGCTTCAGCACGTCCTCGGACAGGTCCGCATTCTTCTTCGCGAGCCGGCCGATTTCTTCAAAAGCTTCGGCCAGCTCACCGCTGGCTTCCTCGGGCACCTTGGGACGCTTTCCGCGCGAAGCCAAGCGAAGCGCTTCAATCAAGCCGCCCAACGCCACGCTTTGACCTTTAGCCTGCGTGGAAACGAAATACGTAGCCGCGGCCGCGGCGGCACCGAAGGCGAGAAACAGCGTATCCGTCTTGGCTCTCACCACATCGAGGTCGCTGACGCCTGAAAACACGGCGCCTGCCACGAGAAAAACAACGACGAGAATAAGAATCTGCCTGGAGTTCATAGATTCGGCGTCTGTCCGAGCGGGGACCTACGAAGAAAGCGGCGAACGCTGGACGTGTTCCAGCGGGCCCGCCGCGATGTGGAATGCCGCGACGGGAGCGTAGAAGCCATAGCGGCTTTTGTGCAAGCGTTACGCGAATGGAATGGGCAGGGCGATCGAGAAAGAGGGGGAAGGCAGGTCAGCGGGCCGGATTCTAGGGAATGACTTAGCGGCTGGTATCGGCGGAGGCGCTGGAAGGAGCCGGTTCAGTGGTTTCGGCGGGCTGGGCGAGCATTCCATCCACCGAATGAACGGCTGCCATTGAAGAAGAAGCAAAGCTTTTGTCGTAATAGGCGTGATCTGAAAAATCGAAGTTCACATCGCGGGCGCCCCATTTGGTTTGAACACTGCATCCCGTGAGAGCCGCCGCCGCCGAAAGAACCGCCACAAGCACCGCTGATTTGATTGCTGTCGTCTTCATATTCAAGCCCTGTAAGCCCATGGACGCGGGCACAAAAAAATTCATTCAACTTTTTTTGGGGTAGGAGGGAATAAAGTATCCGCGCACGGCGTGTGCCTGTTCTTCCAGCCCCCCGAGCCTTCTGTGAACCTGGCCGTTCGTTTTCTCCTCACCTTTGGATTGGTCGCCATCGTGGCCATCGCGCTGGTCGGCGTTTCCCTCCGGGAAATTTCGCGCAATCAAATCGAGCGCGACTTCAGCGATCGCCTGGATGCCTCGGCGCGGGGCATCGAACAAGAGCTCGCCTATGAAGCGTTGACCATCCACGATCTGCTCGAGCCTCTGTGCGAACACGATACCTTTGTCGACAAAGCCCATCTGGAATTGGAAAAAGTGGGCGGCGCCGTCGACCGGCTCGATGCGGGGGTTCGCATTGGATTGCGGCACTTCGTTCCCGATCAGGCCAAGGCCCTCCATTTGGATGAGCTGGTGCTCGTGGACAGCGGGGGGTTTATTTTGGGCGCCGCCGATCCTGCCCGCGTGGGGACCCGGGATGAAAAGCTGGCGGTGCTCTTAAAAAGCTCAGCGGCTTCAAAAACGGGTCCAGTTCGTCTTCGCCCGTCCGGCGCGGGCGAAACGGTGATGGAAACGCACTGTGCTCACTCCAGCGCGGGCATTACGATTGGGCTGGTGGGCGCGCGCAAGGTAACGCCCATTCTTGTGCGCATCGGAGAAGCCTATGGAGTGAAGCTCCGGGTGGCCGGCCCATCGGAGTCTCCGGTGCCGGTCAGCAATTCGGAAGTATCGCTGAGAATGCTTTCGCTGCCGATGCTTTCGGGCTTAACGGTGGTGGTGGAGCTTCGGCGCGACAAGCTCAAACAAACGCTGACGGCCTTGGATCGGTCGATAGCGGTCACGGGCGCGGCGGTGCTGGCGCTTGCCTTTGTGATCGCGGCGGCCTTGGCGAGGAGCCTATCGCGGCCCATTGCGGCGCTGGCCAAAGAAACCCGGGAAGTGGTGAGCGGAGAGCCCCGGCCCGTGCAGGCGAGGGGAGGAGGCCGGGAAATTAAGCAATTGGCGGGCGCCTTTAATGAAACGATTGACGAGCTGATGCGGATGAAGCGAAGGCTTGCGGCGACGGAGCGCATCGCGGCGAGGCGCGAAGTGGCCCGGCAAATCGCGCATGAAATCAAAAATCCCTTGGCGCCGATACGAGCGGCGGTGGAGACCTTGCGAAGGCTTCGGATGAGGGACGATCCGGCCTTTGACGACTATTTTGAAGAGGCGACCGAAACGGTGCTCAACGAAGTTCACCGGATTGCGAATATCGTCACAGAATTCACCAAGTTTGCGAGATTGCCGCCGCCCAATCCCGAGCCCATCGATTTAGCGGCGGTGGCGAGGGGTGTGGTGACATTGCACGCGGGCAAAGAAGAACCAAGGGTCGAACTGGTGGCCGAGCCTATGCCCATGGTGTCGGCGGATCGGGATCAGATGGTGCAAGTGCTTACGAATTTGGTACAAAACGGCTTGGATGCGGCTCTTGCCATCAGACCCGATCCAAGGGTGGTGGTTACGGTTGGACCCGTGGCGCAGTCAAAGGATAAAGTGAGAATTGTCGTAAGGGATAATGGTCCCGGCGTATCCGAGGCCATGATTCCCAAGCTCTTTCAGCCTTACGCGACGACCAAGGAAAAGGGAACGGGGCTTGGATTGGCCATTGTTCAGCGCATTGTCTTTGAGCATGGAGGAGAAATTACGTATAGGACCGCGAAAAAAGGGGGTGCCGTTTTTGAGATATGGCTGCCTGTATCTGGGCCGCCTTTGCTGGAAAAGCCGCCTGGTGGAGATGGGGGAACCGAACGATTTTTATAACGAATGGGGGTTTGGGGGAGCGTTTATTTCAACCGATTTGCACGATGGCGGAGACGGGGAGGATGAAAGGCTAGGCGAGCACCTCATCGACCGAAGCTGCGCTCAGGATACGTTCCATCCAGTGTTCGATCGTTTCAACATTTGAGTTGTGGATACGTGCAAGAGCAGCTTCAGAGACGGAGCCGAAGCGCTGATTCAAGAGCGCAACAAACATGCGCTGAGCGGCTTCCTGCCTGCCTTCCTGCCTGCCTTCCTGCCTGCCTTCCTGCCTGCCTTCCTGCCTTCCTTCCTGCCATCCTTGCAGCCGCCCCACTTCAATTCCCTGCTTGCGGCCCTTGTCCAGCAGATACTCTTCAATGTTCATGACTGTCTCCCGTTGCGTTGGCTGCGCCAAATGTTTGGATATCTCGCTCCATAGAGGCTGTCGTTGTTCAGGTGTCTGTGTGAGCCATATATAGCGGCAAATGCGAGCCAAGGCCATCCAAGCGTTGCCCGCTGAAATGACCTCGCTCATCAAAGTGCACCACAGCGGCGCGCTCTGAATCAAGTCCGAAATCGAACGGCTGTTCTTAAGCAGAAGCAAGACCAGCTTGGCTACTTGAGTGAGCGCCTGCTCATGAAAAATATTCTCGTTCTGTTCGCGTTTTAGATCCTCCACAAATAAGGTTAAGCGCACGCTGTGTTCGCTCAGTGCTTCAAGGAATTCACCGTCCACATCGTACAAGTCTTCAAAGCGTGTGGGTTCAGGAGGATTCGATTGCAGGCCATGGCGAATAACCAGTGGAAGGATCAAGGGCAATTTTTTGGCGTTGGGATGTTGTTCGATCCATTTTTCCCAGATGCGGATCTCGTAGCCAAGCATGCGGGAGGCGAGCCATCGAGGGTCAGTGCTAATATGTTCGAGCAAAAGATAAATGAACGCAGGGCGGCCCTTGATTTCGATGGAATATAAAAGATCGGCGTAGAGATTTTTTAGGTGTTCATCAACAAAACTAGCGGGTTGAAGGGTGAGGGTATCAAAGCGGATCGAGGTGAGTGTGGCCTTTGGAAGAAGGCGGCGGATCAATCCTTCGGCATGTTCAGGATGCTGAAAGATGGATCGGAAAATACTGTCATGTGGGTTTTTCGTGAGCTTGCCCGGAGGTGTCGCCTCTTCCTCGGCAAAGAGTTGGTCGAGGGCTTCAAATAATGGATTGGATGACATGGAATACGAAGCTTATACATCCTGCCTCAGCGGAATCTCCACCTCAAACGCCGCGCCCTTTCCTTCTTCGCTCTCCACCCGTACATTCCCCCCGTGGGCTTGAGCCACACTCTGCACAATCGATAGCCCAAGCCCTGTGCCATCCCGCGCTTTGTCTGTCGTAAAAAAACGATCGAATACCTTGCCCACATGCTCAGGCGCTATCCCAGGCCCCGAATCCTCGACCCGAATTAGCACCATAGGCCCCGCCTTTTCATCGTCCCGCCCAACAATCCTCACCCATACCGGCGTATTGGGCGGCGAAAACTTCACGGCATTGTCCACCAAATTCATCAGCGCCGTCTCTAAATCCGTCTCCCTCGCTTTGATAAACCGCGTCGGTAGCTTGTAATCCAAGTGCACCGGTTGCTCGGGCTCGCTATGCCTCGCCACCACCCGCGCCGCCAAGGCTTCCATGTCGATTAAAATAGGCGCCTCGCTCGATGCTTCAATACGGCTTAGTTCCAACAGCCTCGATACCAGCCTATCCAATCGGCTCACATCCAAATCGATATTCTGCAAAAACTTTCGGCGCGTCTCCAAATCGTCCGCCGCTCCCTCATCCAAGAGCTCCGCCGCTCCCCTTATCGATGTCAGTGGTGACTTGAATTCATGCGCCACATCCGCCGCAAAATCAGAAATATAACGAAGCCTCGCGTCCAGCCGCTCTTTCATCGCAAAAAACGCTTCCGATAAATCTCGAAGCTCGCCGCTGCCCACAATCGGTACCACCACATCCCGCTCTCCCGCCGCTATGCGTTTGGCCGAACGCGATAGCTTTTCCAGCGGACGCGATATGGACCACGCTAAAATTACCGTGATCAGCGCCGTCAAGAGCACCGCTACCGCCAACACCCTAAATAAACTCGTGCGGATTTTATACAGCTCCACCAGCACCGGCTGGGTCGATCGCACCACATACACCGCCCCAATCACCTCGGCGCCCTTTCGCACAGGCTCGGCCACAAATAAAAATACCCCCGGCTTGCGCTCGCGCACCCGTGTGCGCGCCGCCCGCTTGCCTTGAAGCGCTTCCCGGATTTCATAGCGATCCGAAAGCTCCGGCCAGCGTTCCCGGGGATCTTCACCCAAGCTTCGTATCCCATTGCTGAACACTTCAATCTCCCGAAGCGATGCCCGATCGGGAATCATCGAGGGAGGCGGAGGTTCGGGGCCTTCGGGCGGGCCGTTTTCATGGGAATCGCATACGACCTCGCCGCTCTTTCCAATCAGCCGGATGCGCGTGCGGGTATGCTTGGCCGCCCGGGTCAGTGTTTGAAGATGTTGAGCCGCTCCCGGTTCAATACCCCTTTCCACATCCGATTCCAGCATCGAACGCACCAAAGCGGCTTGGTTTTCCATATCGCGCTCCAGCGAATCGAGCAATTGGCGCTCATAAACACGGGCAAACTCCAAACCCGCCACCGGCACCAGCAACACCACCAGATTCACCACCAATAGGCGCAGCCGAATACGGCCCAAGGCTTGAAATAGCTTGGAAAAAAGCGTTCTCAAGCCCTAGCCTCCCTGCATCTTATAGCCCACCCCGTGTACCGTCGCGATGGGGTCGGTATTGCATGCCGTCCGGAACTTCGCCCGGATTCGCCGTATATGCGTATCTATCGTGCGCTCCGTAATAAAATTATCGTAACGATAAGCCCGCTGCATTAACTGTCCCCGCGATAGCACAACCCCAGGCCGTTCCATCAGCGCCCCCAGCATCCCAAATTCAGTCGCCGTAAGCTGAATCAATTGCCCTTCGCAGCGGGCTTCATGACGTTCCAGATCCAGCTCGATTCCTCCATGACGCAATACAGACTTTGGGCCTTTTGATGGTTGCGCCGGAGCCGCCTCCGAAGGAACGCTTTTGGACTGGGCCGCCTCGGCAATATCGTCGATACGCCTAAACACCGCCCGCACCCGCGCCACCAATTCCCTCGGCGAAAAAGGCTTGGTCAAATAATCATCGCCCCCCAGCTCCAAACCCACAATACGATCGATTTCCTCACCCTTCGCCGATAAAAATAAAATAGGCGTCTTACTTGTGGAACGAAGACGGCGGCACACCTCCAAACCATCGATATCGGGCAGCATCACATCCAGCACCACCAAATCGATACCGCCCGCCAAGGCCGCGGCGATGGCTGTCTTGCCATCCGCCACGGCCGTCACCCTAAAACCTTCTTTTTCTAGGGCGTATTGAAGCACTTCGCGGATTCGCGCTTCATCGTCCACCACAAGAATATGCTTGTTCACACCGCTCGCGACTCCTCTCCGGCCTGGCTCCGGATCTGGGCGATCGCCGCGGAAGGCTCGTTTTCTTGAGGATCTTGCGCATCCATCGCCGCGCTTAAGCCTTCCACCCGCGCCCAGACCTCGGACACAATACCACCAACTCCTTCCACAGAGGAACCCGCATAGCGCGCCAAAACCAATTGCGTGCGCAGGGCTTGGACCAAATCCGATAGTTCCTCCAAGGCCCGGGCATCCCGATCCCGCATCGCCCCGAGACGCCTCACATTTTCTAAATGAAGCCGTGCGGTTGAAATGGCCCTGGGACTGGCTCCGCTCTTTTCCAAATCGCCGACCCGCGCCAGCGCAGCCGTTTCGCTAAAGCCTTCGCGCGCCAAAATACCGCACAACTCTTGATGCCGCGCCGCCGCCCGGCCCACCTCGCTTTCGATGCGGGCCGCCGCGCTCTTGGGCAAGAGCGCCTCAAATGATGTACCCGAGCACGCATCCATCCCTTCCCGAAGCGCGTTTTGAACGCGGTTCAGTGCGGCCGCCGTGCTTTGCGGGCCCATCTGAACGAGAAAGGCATTGGATTTAGGCCCCGAGGTAAGCGCAATGGGCGCCCAGATAGGCCAGAGCGGAACGGCCAGCGCTGCGGCGAGCGCGCTTTTGGTATTTTTATGAGGCGACGCATGAAAAATCGCCACCGAACAAGCCAATCCCACAATCGCGTAGATAATCAATAAATCCCGAAGGCTCATGGTTACTCGACCTCCGGGATTCTGGGATTGGACTTGCGCGCATCGGGATAGATATCCGTTTCGATCATCCGCTCTTCATCGTAGATATCGGCGGCCGAACGGCTGGCGGTTAGAAGCGCATCGGCAAAGCCGCCTTCCCGGGCGCGCACAAAAGGAACGCTTTCGGCCTTGGGCCTTAGCAAATAAGGCCGGAGAATCCACGCGCTTTGACCGCCCACCGCAAAGAACATTCCAATAAAGGCAAGGGTCGTCAGCCATTGGCCTTGACCTTTACCAATACCCCGGAGCAGCACCGACAGAGCGGCCAAACCCGCAAGTGCATAAGCCATTGAAGCGGCCATCGCCGATTTATGATAGCCCAAGCCCCAATCCATCCCCAGCCAGAGAGCCGGGGTAAAGGCCAGCAAAACCAGTGAAGACCGGGCGGCGGCGGCCAAGACCAGCGAAATAATCGAACGCATAGGCCAGGCGCGTCCCAAGACCGCCGCGAGCGCATGAAAAGCCGGCGCGCAAATGGCCAAGGTGACAATCATCGCGAGGGGGATTTTAATGGCACCATACAGGATTTGAATCCCACCCCGGAAGCTACCGACCACGCCCCCAAAAGCCATTCCACCCGCCACAATTGCGGCGAGAGAGGTAAGGGTAATGGTTTTTAGATCCTGATCGGTACGGCAATTCTTCGCAATGGTTGCGGGAGAACGGAGCAATTGATTTAACACGGCAGCATTCATCACAGACCACCTTTCAAGATTGGAAGAGAGCTCCACCAGACGCGCAAGGCCATGGCGACGGCGAAGAGGGCAAAACAGCCGAGGGAAATGGTGCTTAAGGTTTTGTTGATCAAATCGGTTTCGCCTTCCATGGCTTGTTTGAGGTCGCGCAAGAGAACACGTATACCGAACACGCCCCCAATAAAGAGCCCGAGCAAAGCCATCAAAGCGGCGGTGATGCCGGATTCGCTGGTAACGACAAACAGAGCGGCGGCGGGGGCGAGTCCACCAAAGACCAAACCGGTTGCCGCGGCGCTTCTAGAAGCGGCGGAGAGGGCTCTGGAAGGCGAGATGGGAGCATTGAACAGCGTCAATACGATGGTTAAAGCGGGGACACCGAGACAACCCACGGCGACCATGGCGAGAGGGACGCCTGCGGCATGCCGAAAGAGCGACAATCCCCCGGAACGGGCGCCCAAAGCCAGGCCATAGAGCGAAGCCAAACCCAAACCGACACCAAAGCGGCGGAGTTCAAACGCAAGGGCCGGATTCTTTTGCTCGGCGAGGATGGTGGCGGTAAAGCTGGGGAGCTCTGGGAATTGCTCTTGAGACAGGTCCTCTTGAGGGGGTTTGGGATCTGGAGATTTGGGAAGACGTCGTGAGAGAGAGTCCGCGCTTGGAGAAGGAAAAGCGGGAGGGGGGCCTAAGGGCGTCTCCTGAGGGAGGAGCTCATCGGCATAGGAAGCTTGAGCCTGCATGTACATGTCCACCTTTCTGCACCGTCGGCCGGCGCACGATGGATAAGACATCCGAGACAAGGCGTGGGTATGCCTATACAGGGGAAGATTCGCGGAGAAGATGTGGCGAAAATGTGGCGGGGGAGGTGATTTAGGTGGCTGGTCTTGGGCGAGGCTGTGGAATGGAGTGGCAGCGTAATTAGAAGGACACCTTGCCCAAATAGCTCACAACAAGCGCGATGTTCTTGATATTCTCTCGCGTGAACTTCTTGGCGGCGCCCGTCGCGCCAACCACCTTGAGACACCATCGATTTTCTGGCTTCGTTGGGTCTTCACCCTTTTCTATTAACGGAAGACCAAGACCGGTTTTGAATGAGCCCGGCTTTACAATGACGTCGTTGATAAAAATGGATTGGCGACGGATATCAGCTGGTGGATCTTCGGGTGTATCATAGTGTAGAAAAATGCTGGTGACTTGCTTGGCGGTGGCACCGGGAAGGCGCCCTCGCTCAACCGCGAAACTTAAGCCTTTAGCCGGGTCGTTCATAAACGCCTGCCACTCATTTGGAAAGTCATAAGCGCAATTTAACAACCACACGCGCTCCCTTGTCTTTCCACCAACAGCGTTCTTGACCGTCTCGGTGAAGGCGTCGCCTCCTGACGAGGCTGTGTATTGCAAGGTGATGACTACATCGCTGAGCGACTCACGATGGAGATGGCCTTTTTCGCCGTTTACCTCCAGGCGCCATGTCGAAACGGCGCCCGTGCCCTCGAAAGGTAGATATCGCTCGTCTTGGAAGTTGAGCTGGAATAACCCGTTGTCATTGGTCCCGCGCGATAAAGCCACCTGTTGGTTTGGCCTCCAATCCACCCGAAGAATAGAAGCTGGATGTTCGTTCGCCCCGCCATTTTGCCGATCCGGCCCTTGAAGGAGGTATTTCAATGCGGCCTTGTCCGGGGACAAGAGCGTGCGATGCGTGAGCTGGGTGAGTGTAGCATTGAAGTTATCGTAGGGGCCCACGACGGCTGGGAACGATAACGAGACCGACTTGAGTTGGCGGCAATAATGCCCAGGAAAATCAAGGTCGAACAACGCCTCGCCGAGATCGAACTCACATATCCCCTTCTCCTTGAGTTTGAGAAGCGCGAGCGGGTCGAGCTGCGCGAGAGATATATACCGCGTGATCTCAAGCCGGCGCTGGTTTCTTTCGAGATAGGCTTTTTCAAGCCGATCGAGATCGAGCTGAAGTTGTTCGCCCGCGAGCAAGCCTTTCTTGAGGCTGTCCCAATAGTGGACGCCGATATTCTGAAATTCGCTCTCGGGCCGGCCGAGCTCAAACTGAAGTGCCCGCTGTGCCGCTTTTGCATAATCCAGCGCGATTTGATAAGTCTGGAAGTAGACAGCCGACAGTTTGCCAACCATCCACTGATAGAGTTTTTGGTTGCTGAACTTCGACTTCATGAATGTATCAACCGATAGGTTGTTTTTAATCTGTTGGCGCTGCACCTGGACTTCCTGCTGGGCGATTTCGACCTGGATCTCTGCGCTTCGTATCTGTTTGCCAATCTGTTCAATATCCCCGGAGGCAAGTGTCATTTGAAGCTCCCAATCCTGGCGGCGGCGATCCCATCCTCCAAATGTCGCCGCAAGCGAGCTTCGGAAGTTGAAACCATCGGATATAGTCTTGAAGGATTGGGCAAGGGCACTTAGCATTCCGCCGAGCTGCTGACCCCCGAAGGATATCGAGAACATCGGCGCGCTGATATTTGGCATTGCGCCACCAATTGACGCGGAAATACTCATGATATTGGAAATCTGAGAGAACAATTGGGCAATGATCATGTGGACGATCTGAAGTCTCTCAAACATGGAGAGCCCTTCCGCAAGAAGCCTGAGGTAGTGGGCCTGCCGGGCTTGAGCGTTTCTCAGTCCCGCATGCAGCGCCTCCAATGACTGCTGGGCGCTCTCCAGTTGCTGTTGCCGAATCTGAAGCGTCATCTCGAGAATCCCCCGCTCCTGGGTATTGCGGAGCAAATTCAGCTCTTCGGCATCCTTCTTTTCGATCGCCAACAGGAGGGCACTTCCAAGCTGGCCAAGCCGGGCCGTCAGGTCGCGCGCTTTTGCAAGCATGAACGTGAAACGATAGTGCGGGACTGGGGTCGTGTACTCCGATAGGGCCTGTGCCTGCCCTCCACCCGCGGCAAACGCGCGCACCAGAGTCATCACATCCACCGGCGGTGAGAAGAGGGCAAGCGATTGCTGAACACCTTCGATGTTCTGACCATGGCGGATTTTGAAGAGGCGATCGCCCACGCGATTCCAATACGCGATGAATTGCTCATTCTCAGGAATGTAGAAGTAGGGATTGAAAATGCTATCGTTGGGGGTTTGAAGCGGTGGGCTGTTGGGAGGCGCGGGCGGAACGCCGTTCTCCAGCTCGAGAATGTCGTCATCGAGAACCGTGGTTCCCAAGTGACGGATTTGCATGTAGGTCAGCGAATCCGGCTGTCCGAGCTTGGGCTTGCCCACTGGTTCAGGGGCCTTTCCTAGCAAATCAGCCGCAAGAACATAGAGCATGGTGGCTTCCCCTATGCTCTCGCGCGTGTTTTGCCTGAACAACATGTCGCCCCATGTGATGAGGTTATCGATATAACTCATCACAAAAGCCTTGCGGTAAGCTATGGGGCGCAGCTCAGCGATTTTGTGGGGATCGAAAGGATCCGCGTGATAGGCGTCGATTTGGGGGCTTAGGGGCTTGAGATCCACATCTTTGAGGAACTCGATGAAGCGAAAGTGGGATATCCCTTCCTGTGCGGTGGGATCAAAGACATATTCATACCAGGTCTTGGCTTCCTGAAAGCGCTGCGCCTGCTTAAGCGCTTGCGCGAGCAAAAAGGGAATGTGGAAGAAGATTTCCCAATAATAAAAGCCGTTTGGGCTTCTGAAATCAAGGCTGGGGGGAGAGCCCTTCCCGGGGTAATCTGCGACAAATTTTGGGTTAATCACAAGCTCGTTGGGGCCCCCCGGGCCCCCTTCGCGGAAACGTGGCAGCTCCTCCAGCCCTTGGGTTTCGAGAGATAACAGTTTTTTGATACCCCCGCCAAAGAGGCGCCTGCTAAATTGCTCAACGGTGTGGCTGGTCAGCCGGGTAATCGCATATGCTCGGTCGGCTGCGAACAGTGCAGCGTAAAAGTCTGTACTTAAACGGGTGACGGCTCCAGGTAGTCGGATGGGATACCCCCAGTCAGGTGCAAAGGGGCTTTGAACCGATTGGGAATAACGCGCCGTGAATGCCTGTCCATCGCCTCTTCTTTGGCCGTAGAGGTGGATCTGACCGTTGAGTTCATACGCCGCAGTGACAACATCCACGCTAGACTGTCCTTCCAGTGTGCTCCTCCACAGTTCCGTTACTTTGGGTGGGGGTATATCATCCACATGAAGATTATCGAGCGCAGCCGGACTGAAATTCGGGTAACACAGACAGTATCCTTCAGGAGGCGAGCTTTTATCTTTAGAAAAAATGTATAATCGCCCATCCGTGCCTATCAGTGCCCCATCGACCGACGTGAGGAGCCATGCGAACAAAGACGGCTTACCCCATCGTTCAGCGACTGGCAGGGAGAGCTGGTTGGCTGTCAAATCGAGGGGGTCAGCCTCCGAGTAGTGGTCGCCGCTAAAGAAATAAAGCTTGCCATCCACGCCTGTGAAGGCCGCAGATAGGCGGCCTCCGTTGCCCGGAAGCACGCCCAGTGTGCCTGTTGACCAATCCTTGGACGACCAGGTCAAGATCACAAGCTGTTTTCCACTGCTAAATACGACGCAGAGTTCTGGCTCGGAGACCAAAAAGACCGTATCCAGTTCGTTCCAACTGTCAAAGGGGCTTGTCTTGTCCTGAGCCTTGGAAGCATGGCGCAGCTCGGCCAGGTCAATGGCTGCGTAGGCGAGCGCGCCCGAGACTGCGGTGAGCAAAACGGCTTTGGCGATTCCATTATCCAAATACTTGAATGCACGCACCACATTCCGCCCCGCTGCCAGCGCGTCCTTCCATGGAATAGGTGGCGTGGATGTGCCAATAATTGCCTCAAGGGCCGGTTGCCTCGGCGTTAGGTCTCTCGCGTAGTGCTGAGAGATCGCGCCATAGCCGCTGCTTGGATAGCTAAAATAACCTGAACCGGTAATCATGTAGGTGGTGCTGTCAACAGCGACGAAGGCGTTGTCAATGCGCTTGCCAGGATCGTGCTGGAAGACGCCTCGGGGCCTGCCCCAAGGCCATGCAGGCTCATCGGCAAACACGGGCTCACGCCAGGAGTCTTCCGCGCTGATGTAATGATAATAGCAAAGCCCGCTCCGGCCAGAGCGGATTTCCGAAGTGAACACGAAGAGATCACCATTGCTTGTGTCAAATGCGGCGGATACGCTGCCAAACGCGCGGCCCTTGATGGTTCCTGGGATTGTGGCGCTGACATGCATCGGTCGGCATAGAAAGCTGCCCCCCTTGGCTTCGAAACTAAACCAGGAGGTATCGCTCTCCAAGGGCGAACCCCAGGGGATTATAGCGCTCACTTCATGCCGCTTGATCCCGATCTGGGTGGGGAATCGCATGGCTGCTCCGAACAGCGAGAAATTAATTTGCCAAAAGCAACCCGATCCTTCCAGGTCCAGTCCCGCCGTGAGCCGTCCCACGTTCCACTCGAAGAAATGGTATCGGAGTTTGAGAGATATAAAATCCTGCATATCCCCAGGGGGTGTTCCAAGAGGGCTTCTGGTGTCGAGGTTGAACTCGGCCGCCGCCTCGGGGGATAGGTAAAATGGAAGCGCCTCTGGATCTGCGAGATCTTTGGGATTCATTCGAATGGGCTGGGGCGTACCCCATTCTTTGTTGAAGTTATAGAAGCTATATTTGATCACCAGCTTGACATTCCTTGCGTCTGGTGTATCGGCGCTATAGCTTGCGCTGCTGTCCCCTGATATCTGGAACGAGCTCGCATTGTAGGGTTTTTTCTCGATCCAGAACAGAAATAGCTTATTGAATGCGTACACGGGCTGGACACGGGTTGCGTCGATGGAGATTCCCACTTTTTGCCAGGGTTCCCAATCGATCTGATCTTCGGGCGATAAGGCGCCGATGCGGTAGTAATACGTGGGGGGCGAAGTTCGGGAGTATCCCAGCATGAGGACGGCCGTGCGGGCGGTTCCCGCTTCATCTTCGTAGGCATAACGATGCCCACCCGCGATGCGGAGCTGCGATATCTCGCTAAAGGCGTCGAGGTATCTTTGATAGCTCTCTTCAAGCGCTTCAGAGGTGACTTCGTCCTGCAGAAGCTTTTCTTCAAGTTCCTCGAATGCAGGGCTCTTCTCCGTTCGCAGCTCGGGACGGATGTAGTTTTCGGGGTGGAGAAAGACACGCCGGTTCGCTTCCCAGATGCGATAGTTCTTCATCCAGGGCCACCATGCTTTGAGATTGGCCCATACTCTATTGCTCTCTACGTCTTCCAGGTGAATCAGGGCGCGATGGTAATAGAGTTGGATAGAATTGATCGCCTCAACGATTTTTGAGGTTGTCGCCGATGCGTTCATCTGAACGTCGGTCAGAAGGTGCTCGTATAGATCGTCGGCGTTGAGCAGATCGAGCCTATGCACAAGGTATGCGACCAGCGCATCGCGTTTCGCCGCATCGAGTGGACCGCGTAGCTCGCTGGATACGTGCGGCCAATCCTTGGGGTCGGTTGCAGCCTTTATCAATCCATATAAAAAATCGGCCGCGGAGACAAAATCGCGTATCGCCGTCGTCCCGCCGAACACCGGATTCCAGAGCTGTTCCCTGAGCTTGGACGGTAGGGTTCCAAACCGATCAGCCAATCCAAAGCAGCGCGCGAGCCGGCTCACTGTGCGGCTATTTTTGAGCATGGCCTCGCTCAAGGAAAGGGCAGCCAAGAGAGCGGTGATTTCACTCGCCGGCCATTGCGTTGCCCTAGCCAGATCGGCAGCCAAGCCTGGCTGGGGGCTATTAAAATACTGGAGAAGCGTGGTGGTCTGTGAAGAAAAGAACTCAACGTGCTGTTTGAAATCCCAAAAATCGGGGAGGTGGCCGAGCTCGAGGTCAGGTCGGTCGGCGAACTTAGCAATGGTATCCATTGGATACCCTACGTCGGGCCGCTCCAGATGGAAGTCCGACATGCGGACGTGTTTCGAGTTCTTGAACACATATGTTTTGCCCTCAAAGGTGGCAACTGTGTCCAAATTCTGACGGAAATCGATATCCGCATAGGGCCAGTTTTGGCCGATGTTCGAGGCGATGGTTTTGGGGAATCCCTCATCGACATAGGTCCGGTTAGCACCTGAGTATACCGAATATTGGGTCTGAGCGAAGAGTACGAGCTTGCCGTTGGGAGCAACAAAAGCTGCGTCGAGCTGTTGGTGTTTGTGGAGGCTGTTCTCCACTCTACCCCATTGGGCGATGAGTGGCTGCGCGACAGTCGGGTTGTCGGTGCTGACCGTGCTCTGTCCAGCGAAAAAGAAGCAGGTTTCGCCGATTTTTAGCGCCGCCTCTACTCCATTTTCCAGGGCTTCAGCAAACTTTGCAGTGCCTAACTCTTTAGCAAGGCCCGTTGCCACGCGTTTGGGATACCCCTCGTCAACGTAGGTTCGATCTTCCCTAGAATACCTTACATATTGGTCCGCGCTGAACAGGAAGAGTTTTTTGTCGTCGGTGAGAAGCGCGGCGCTGACGAAGGCTTGGTCGAAGAGCTTGTTATCAATGATGCCCCATACACTACGGGGCGCGAGCATCTCCCCAGGGTTCGCAGAGTTCCCATAAAGTTGCACTTCAGAAGGGTCGGCGGGTACCGAGGTAAAGATGTGCAAGGCGCCATCCGTCCCGGCGAAGAACGCCCGAACGCCCCCAAAGCATTGGAGTGGAAGCGAGGCAAAGATATGCTCGGCCTCCGCTAGATGGGC
Organism: uncultured Polyangiaceae bacterium; assembly: GCA_964537685.1. Lineage (GTDB taxonomy): Bacteria > Myxococcota_A > Polyangia > Polyangiales > Polyangiaceae > CAZICM01. The sequence continues at coordinate 131,244 of CAZICM010000004.1, read as the reverse complement.
AATTTCTTTAGGATATCCCTCGTCTATGAAGCTGTTGTACGCTCCGCTGTAACGAACGTATTGGTCACCACAAAAGAGCAGGGTAACAGCGTTCGGGCCATCTCCAAGCACAAGTCCAGCATCCACCCGGTTCTGCGATTGTATATGGTTGCGAACCCTGGCCCATGTGGGGATAAGCGGTTGCGGCTCGGGGGTTTGTGACCTTGTGAACGAGGCGCCCGTGAAGAGATAGGTGTGCTGGGCATCCCTCAGGATAGCGTGCCCCTGAGGCGCGAAACGCAGGGGCATCATAGAATCTAGGCCCTCGTTCTGAAAGCTTGTAAGTTGCTTGGGATACCCCTCATCCGCGTAGAAGTCGGGTGCGTCTGGTCGCAATTCGCCGCTATACCGGGTGTATTGATCTTCGCAGAAAAGATAAAGTTTGTCGTTTTCGGCTCGGTATGCCGCATCGATCCGGCTGTACTGCTGAAAACGATTTGGGACATGACCCCATTTTGAAATTACCGGGTAGACTAGGCCGGGGGTATCCGAACGTGTGTATCGCGGCCCATTGAAGAGGTGAATGATTCCCGCCCCGTCCTGGAACAGCGCACATCCCTCCGCCTGAAACTCCTCCGGCAACGCAATGGGCAGCCGCTCATCCGTCCAGTTTGGCGCGATCGTCTTGGGATATCCTTCATCCGTGTAGAAGTCTCCATCGCCGGGCCTGAGTTCACCGGTGTACCGCATAAACTGATTTGCACAAAAGAGATAGGTACGGCCATCGGCGAGGACGAGCGATGCATCGACACGGCCGGTCTCTTGAAACGAATTCCGGACGTGCGCCCACCGTTCTCGCGTGAGCACCGGCGGCGACAAATGGCCTTCTTCTGGAGCTCGAAATGCATACATTTCGCCCGAAAACAGGTGTAAGGTCCCATCACTGGAAAGGAGCCCCGCATCGATGTGCCTGAACGGCGCGTACTTCGAGAGGTCCGCGACTTCCCTAGGTGAGGTCCATTCATACTCATCACCCTCAGCACGGAATTGGCGGGTCCATTGGTGCTGATGCTCATCGTCCCTGTGGCGGTAGAATAAGCAAATTCTCGGCTTGCTTTGATAGCTATCGACGTAGATCCCCTCGACGACGATAGGGTGATGATGGGGGAAATAATGGCCCATATGATCAATGGCGAAGCCGCGGAACCATTTCCCCTCACTGTGCTCTCCCTCTTCAATTCGTTTGGGATACCCTTCATCGATTTGTGTGTAGTTGCCGTTGCTGTAGCGCACGAAATGGCGGCCTTTGAACAGATAGAGCCGCGGAACCCCCTGGACTGTAAAGGCCAGGGCGGCATCAATTCCCTCGCGGAAACTCGGCGGCAGATCGCCCCATTGGTCACCAATGGCCTTGGGATATCCCTCGTCCACAACACCGTACCGATCTGTCGAGTAACGAATATATTGGTCTCCTCCAAACAAATAGGTACTGCCTTCAGGGTCGATGAAAGCTGCGCTCACACGGCTGTCTGTTGCAATATGGTTACGTACAAGCCCCCAGTCCTGCTTGATGGTTCGAGCGGGTTCCATGGTATCCACACGGGCATAGTGCTGTCCGCTAAACATGTAGATCCGGCCGTTGGGTGCGCGAAGCGCGCTGGAGATGCCGGCTCCAAACGTATCCGGAAGTGTCCAGCCGGCCATCGGGTTCAACCAATTCCCCAAGAGGCGCAGGGGGTAGCCTTCATCTACAAACGCTTGATAGGGATCCGCGTATCGGTAGAGCTGATCGCCGGAAAAGAGATAAAGACTGCCACTCTCGTCGGTGAGCGCGGCGTCCACACGCCCTAACTGCTCAATATTATTGCGAACTCTGGCCCATACATCCTTGACCTCGCCCAGCGTGCCATTGGGTCTTGAAAACTGGTTGCCCCCAAAGAAAAACACGTCGCTTGACTGGCCCACAGCGGCGGCGGTGATGGGTAAGGGGAGCTGCTCAGGGATCGAGCCAGCTTGTTCGATGGAGTTCCAATTCGGCTGCACTCTTTTAGGATAACCTTCATCAACGATCTCATAGCCGGAGCTGGAATACCGTATATATTGGTCGCCGCAAAACAGGTAAACCGAACCGTTATACGTTAAAGCGGCATCCACGCGCTCGTTGATTACAAACTCATTGCGCACTCGCCCCCACCGCTCGCGGATTGCGCGCAGATGGTCTGGATCCGCCGAGCTGGCATAGAAGCCGTTCCTAAATGCATACAAGTTCTGGTCTTTCCCTGCCAGTGCTGCGTCGATCCCTTCGGGAAATCGCTTGAGGACGCGCAAGAGAGTGTCGCTCTCGGGGATGTTCGCGAAGCGGACGGGATAACCTTCGTCAACAACTGTATAGGCGTTGCCACTATAGCGGATGAGCTGATCTCGGCGTGTGAGAAATGTGCGATGACCGACCACAAAAGCCGCGTCCACGCGATTCTCATCGAAGAGATAGTTGAGAACATGCCCCCAAACGGATCGGACATCAATCAACTGATAAGGGTTGCCTGAGTGGGTGAATTGGGAACCCAGGAAGAAATAATAGGAATCGTCCGTGTCCCGGAATGCTGCGTCAATTTTGGTGTGCATCAGGCTCGGAAGAGGCGGCAAACCCTCATTCTCAAGTCCTCGGCGAATTGCCTTGGGATAGCCTTCGTCGGTGAACGCGTTGCCGGTGAGGAGCTGTTGCGGATGGCTGTAGCGGAAATACTGGTCGCCGCTAAAGAGAAAGAGACGGCCATCTTTCGCCTCAACGGAGGTATCTATGTGAGCATTTTGTTGGATATTGTTTCGGACTCGGCCCCAGTCTGTGATGGGTCGGGCCGGCTGGGTTCCATTCTGGGAGACAGCGATGTATTGATCTCCCATGCATAAATAAAGGACGGGTTTTCCATCGGCGCTTGTGTCGCTGAAGGCGCAATCGATGCCATTTGCGAGGGCACCTGCGCGGAAGGCTTCGGGAAGCAAGACCCCCGGAATTTGGTCCAGGAGGCCGCTGTCCAGGAGGCGATAATCTTCGCAGGAGAATGTTGCGTAGTTCTGTCCGCTGATCACAAGAAAGTCACCACAGGGCAGCATCGTGAGGGCATCAATTTTGCCATTTGTGGCGAAAAACCCCCAGGGCAGCTTCAAGGTTTCGGGTTCTTGGAGGTGAACGTTTTGGTTATCCAAACAAACTCGGGCCTCATCAGCCGACATTGCCGTCTTTCGAAACAACAGCCCAAGTTGTTGGAGCCGGCGGAAGCGCGATGCCAGAAATGCGTCGGAGAGCGCAGGCGAGGATAGATGTTTATTGGAAAAGAGCGGCACCGTCAGGGCGGCAAGGGTTTGTGTGGCCGGTTCGTCCTCTGTGCCAAATGCGAAGCTAAAGAGCAGCTCGGCAAGATCGGCAGAAATTTCGAGAAAGCTGGTTAGAACTCGCAACCAGGCGCGAAGCTGCTGCTCGGCGTGCGCATTGAGCCGTTCACGGATTTCCTTGGTCTCGGCCGTTTGATTGTCCAACGCTCGCTGATACGCTTCTACTTTGGCAGACAGCATGCCGAAGACCGCCTCGCGCTGTTCTTCAAAGCCTGGGACCATGAAATGAACCATGTTGTCGGGTGCGGAGAAGAAACCGCACAGTCCTTCCTCGATAAAATAGTCGGTTTCGGCGGGATCACTCGCTGTATCCTCGGTCTTCTCCAGGTATCCACGCGAGACAAGCAGCACCAGAAGCGGGATCACATCCGGGATTCCCAGAGCGTTCAAGTCACTTGCATGAATTTGCAGCCGCTCACGGACTCCGCTCAGCACTGCGGCGCTGAGCTCTGCGCCTGATGGCTGCGTGCGAAGAAGCGCCCCATTTTCATCGCCAATCGGGATGAGGATTCGAGCGGTGCGCAAAGAAGCGAACACCGCGCGGGCACCGTCCGGCGTCAGCGAACCCGTCTGAAACTGGTGCGGCGTGAGAAGCATATCGCTGAACGTCTGGTGAACGTCACCGAGCACGGCTTCGATTTCGTCATTTGTGAGCACGCCCTCGATCGGTGAACCGTCGTCGAGCCGCGCGCGTGCGGCCGGGTTGTCTCCTGTGCAAATGAACGCGAGCTGCCTCGGGGATAAAGCTCGCCGATCCAGCCATGCCTTCACCCGAAAAAGCTTTTGCAGCGCATTGAGCGTTGTTCGTGGAGGAGAGTCGGGCGAAATTAGCGCACCCAGAACGGGGCCATGCGGCGAATTGGAAGCCGGTGGTGGCTCCAGGATCTCCCCGTCTGCGGATGAGAAGGGCATGCTGACTCTAAAATCATCGTGAGCCGCGGTTTCCCATTGGGCATTCAGCACATCGATTAGGGTCATCAGCTCTTTTATGCCAAGCGAAAGCGCGCGGGCCAATGCGGCGAATCTTTGCAGCAAGGAGGCATATTGTACCACGGAGTCGATGTTGAGGACAGGGAGGGGGATTCCGCGTGACAGAAGCATAGCCTGAAGGAATGCATAGTCGGCTCCTGATAGGCGCAGCGCGGCTTGGAGCCGATCATCCAGCCTGGTTTGCGCTGTCTCTGGGGTAATGTTTGTGTTTAAAAGGTAGATGACCAGGGCTTCCAGCGTTGTGGCGAAGCCATTGTTGAAGATTCGGCTGAATAGGTCGCCTGGCAACGGACCTTCTCCTCGGCCGTGGGCTTTGGGAGTTCCCCAAAAAGTGCATATTTCATCGATCGGTAGACCATGCTCTTTTTGGATTGCGAGGATGATTGCAATGGTCTGAAGGGCGTTCTTATCGAGGATGTTTGCACAAGACGACTCGAGAACCCACCCAAAATCCACGAAATCGATCGCGAGCCGACGTGAGAGCCGGACAAAACGCATCAATCGATCGAGGTGTTGATGGCTTAGAGGATGACCGTTCTTGAGCTGAAGCTTCCGTCCATCATCGCTGAGAACGAGATAATCGCTCCCCTGGTTGATAAAGAAGCGCGCCTGCGCGCCGATGGGCTCGGCGGCTTCCTGGTCGTCGAGATCCTGGCGGAGGAGTGATTGAAGCTCCTTGAGCGAGACACCCAGCTTTTGTTGGATGAGTTCCAGGTTGGAGCCGTCGAGTTCGGCGAGGTTGGTGGTACCCCAGAGCGCTTTGAGCTGATCGTCGCTGAGGTGGCTGGTGGAGAAGAGGCTAAATTCTTCTGGACTTAGGCCAAGCGACAGGCGCGCGGCCTCATGTCCATCCGCCAAGTCTTGAAAGGCATGATAGATCTCGTCGAGTCCGCTCCCGAGTTTGTTGGCATAGCGCTTGAGAATTTCGTGATGCTCCGAAAAGGGCAAGGGCGGTGGGAATAAGCTGGTCATCAGTACGCTTGGAGGGCTGCCAAGCTGTGTGATCGCCGAGCTCATGACCTCATTTACGATACCAAGAACGGGCACTTCCGTGAACGTATTTGTCCCGTCCAGGGGAATGCGGCGAACATCAGGGCGCCGCGCATGGTAGCCGGCCCACTCGTTGGGGGGAGCGCTGATCAAGCCATCCCTCAATTGGAGGAGATCGACAAGGTAGGCTGCCGGCGACAAGACCGATCGGGCCTCCGCTCCTTCCTCCTCTTGAACCGTGCCAAAAAGCGTCGTGAAGCTGCTTTGCAATTCTCTAGGCATGGCGATACTCACTTAAACCGCGCAGCGCGGTAATGGGGTTCATTGGCTTGAATGGTGCTGATATGATGCAAAAGAAGAACACTTCGTCTAGCGACAGCGGCTGCCCGGACGGCGTCTCCAAGGGGGGCTTCGTTGGGGAACAGTGTGGACCAAATGTGGGCAAACTCGTCCTCAGGGGTATTTGCGATTTGGACGGCGGAATGGAATCCGGCGGCAAGGAGCGGCAAGGCGCGATGGTCTTCCGAAAGGGGAAGGATATGCAACAAGCGTTGATAGGCTTTGAGGAGTGGAATCAACTCTTCACGGGCGGATTCGAGGCCCAGCTCCGCGAGTTTGTCGTTGAGGTTTGGATCACTAAACGAGAAAGCCCGCCAGTCGATCGATTGGTTGGTGTCGAGGAGGTGGTGTAGCTTCAGCAGGGTATCCGATGAGAAGTTAGGCGGGATGGGTGTCTTTGGCATGGCCTTCTCCTATTCGTGACACATGTGAGGTGACTTGAGCGCGGGCTGGCTTGCCATCGATTCCTGGGGTATTTGGAGGTGTATTGGACCAATTGGGCACAAGGATAAACCTTCACGCATGTTTGGAAGCGAACAACCCGTCCGCTAGCAACGTTTCACCACTTGCCTTACCAAGTCAACCCCTATAAAAGAAAGTCCACGAAGGCGGATAACGATGCTGTTTGAAGCGCGTCGAAACAGCAAACGAAAGCTGCAGAATGCGCGGCATTCTTGGAGTAGGGTCAAACAAAAAGGCTTGACATTGTGGTTGCAGGGTTTTGCAAGCGTTTGTCCGCGTTAGGGGGACAACAAGCCAGACCAGAGGCGATACATGCGGCACTTGCCCGCTTCACGGCTTGGCATGTAGGATGCGCGCGTGCCGAAGGATGACAAGCCTACACACGATGCGCAGGGGAGATCTGAAGCGAGGCGATCTTCCGCCGCTTCCGAGGCACCGGCTAGCCCTGCATCAGGACATAGGGCAGGCGAATCGGGGGTCTCCAAGCTGTTGCCATCCCTGTCTCTTCCGAAGGGCGGCGGTGCGATTCGCGGTATCGGGGAAAAGTTTGCAGCCAACCCGGCCACCGGTACGGGCTCGCTGACGATTCCTATTGCCACCTCAACAGGCCGCGCATCATTTCAGCTCAGCCTTGAGCTGCGCTATGACTCAGGAAGCGGAAATAGCCCTTTTGGCCTTGGATGGCATCTATCCACTCCATCCATCACACGCAAAACCGACAAGGGCCTTCCGCACTACAACGACAGCCGCACTGAGTTGGCAGACGTTTTCATTCTCTCGGGCGGCGAGGATTTGGTCCCCGTTCCATTTGTTCTTCCCGATGGAACGCAGACGCCTGAGGGAACTGCCGTTGAGAACGGTTGGCCTTATCGTATCCAGCGGTACCTGCCGCGCACAGAGGGACTCTTCGCCCGCATCGAGCGCTGGACGAATTCAATGAACGGCGATGCGCACTGGCGCGTGTACACACGTGACAATGTGCTGAATGTCTATGGGAGGAGCGCTGCCGCGCGAATTGCCGATCCAGACACACCGACGCGGGTCTTCTCTTGGTTGATCGAGGAAACCCGTGACGATCGGGGCAACGTTGCACGCTACACCTACAAGGCAGAAAATGATGCCGGTGTTGACTCCAGCAAGGCGAGCGAAGCCAATCGTTTTTGTATCCAAGCAGATGGTTTGCGCGTGTTCCGTGCGACCGCCCAGCGGTATTTGAAACGCATTCAATACGGCAACCGCGCCATGGTGCTGGATCGCGCAAGTCCGGTGCCCGTGGAGGATGAAGACTACCTGTTCGAAGTTGTTTTTGATTATGGCGAACATATACATTCGCCAAATGCGCTTGCCACTGAAGCCGAGGAGCCAAACATGGTGCATCCGTGGCAAGTGCGCCGGGATCCGTATTCAACCTACCGCTCGGGCTTCGAGGTGCGCACCTATCGCCTGTGCCAGCGCGTGCTGATGTTCCATCGTTTCCTAGAGCTGGGACCGTTGCCCTGTCTCGTTCGATCGACGGATTTCGAATACGACGAAGGGCCTGTTGTCACCTATTTGAAATCGGTCACACAGGCCGGATACCTGCGGAATCGCGACCAAGCTGGAGACTTCAGCGGCACATACACGCGCGCCTATTTGCCGGCGTTGGAGCTCGACTATGTAAAACCGGTCATTCACGATGAGCTTCACCTGGTCTCCAATGAAAGCCTCGGCGGTATTGAAGGCGGTGTTAACACGGGGGGCGCGCATTGGGTGGATATTGACGGCGAGGGCATTCCGGGCGTGGTGATACCTACCGAACGCGCGTGGTTCTACAAGCCGAATCTTGGCGATGGCAAGCTGGCTCCGCCCGTGCTGATGAGCTCTCTGCCCGCGCCGGCCGAGCTCAGCGGCTCCCAACAACTCACCGATCTCGGCGGCGACGGCAACCTCGATTTGGTCAGCTACAGGCCGCCTCTCGCCGGCTATTTCGAGCGCACACCCGAGCGGGATTGGGCGCCGTTCATCGCGCTAAAAAACCTGCCAAATATTGATTGGACCGATCCAAATCTGCGTTTCATCGATCTCGACGGCGATGGTTTTCCAGACATCCTTATCACGGAGAACGATGCTTTCGTATGGTATCGTTCTCGTGCAAAAGAGGGCTTTGAACCAGCCACGTTTGTCTCAAAGCCAAAGGACGAGTTAAAAGGCCCAGCGATCCTTTTTGCCGATGGCACCGAGACTATCCATCTCGCGGATATGAGCGGAGACGGTCTTGTCGATATCGTTCGCGTGCGAAACGGCGAAGTCTGTTATTGGCCCAATATTGGCCATGGCCAATTTGGGCGAAAGGTAACTCTGGAACAGGCCCACCTATTCGATGCGCCAGATCGGTTCGATCCAAAACGGGTACGCTTCGCGGACATCGATGGCTCTGGAACCAGTGATATCCTCTATCTCGGCGGCGACGGTGTTGGCGTGTATGCGAATCAGGCGGGCAATCGTCTGGAATTCGTCCTCGAACTGAGCTCCATTCCCCCTGTTCATCCATTGGCCAGCCTTAGCGTCACGGATTTGCTGGGCCGGGGGACGGCTTGCCTGGTCTGGTCATCGCCGCTGCAGGGTGAAAATCCCCTCGCCTATGTCGACCTTATGGGTGGCAAAAAGCCGCATGTGCTCGATCGAATCGTTAACAACCTCGGTGCCGAGACCCGAATCGCCTACGCTTCATCCACGAAGTTCTATCTTCAGGACAAGGCACGGGGAAAGCCGTGGCTCACCCGGCTACCGTTTCCCGTTCAGGTGATTGAGCGCATCGAGCGCTATGACCATGTCGCGAACTCGAAACTGGTAACTCGCTTCGCGTACCACCACGGCTACTTCGATGGACATGAGCGCGAATTCCAGGGCTTCGCGTGTGTAGAGCAGTGGGACGCCGAGTCATTTGGCGGCAAGACAGAGAAGGGATTCTTCCCCGAGCTCCCCTATGATATCGATCCATCGGATGAAGATCTCAACCTTCCCCCAGTTCGCACCATCACATGGTTTCATACGGGGGTATGGCTTGACCGGGAACGGCTCGAATTGGCGCTGGCAAGAGAGTACTACAGCCAAGATCCGCAGGCACCCCTGCTCCCGGACACACTACTACCAGCCGGTCTTTCGCTCCATGAAGAGAGAGAAGCGGCCCGCGCCCTCCGAGGTCAGATCCTTCGGCAGGAAGTGTACGCTGAAGATGGCACCCCACAAGCTCCGCATCCCTACACGGTTTCTGAACGAGACTACGAGATCAGGCTCCTGCACCCCGCGACCGAGCGTACAAAAGCGGTGTTTTTTGTCCATCCTCGGCACACAATCAACCAAATTTACGAGCGCAATCCCATCGATCCGCGGACGCAGCATGAAGTGGTGATCGAAGTCGATGACTTTGGCAATATCACGCAATCGGCAGCGATTGGCTACCCACGGCGGACGGGCGGCGAACGGGAGCAGCAAAGACTATGGATTACCCACACCGTACGATCCTATGTCAACCGGCCCAACGAGACCCATTGGTATCGCATTGGAATCCCGCTGGAAACATCGACCAGCGAGCTCACGGGACTCATGCCTCCCGAGCGGGGAATATTCTCCGCTGAATATCTTAGGGCCAAGGCTGCCTCGGCCATTCCAATTTCCCATGAAACAGAGCCCACAGCGGGCGTGGAAGAACGCCGCATCGTCGAGCGGACGCGAAACCGCTACTACAGCGACAACCTGATTCCACTGCCTTTCGGACAGATCGACTCCCGAGCCCTTCCCCTGGAGTCCTATGGCCAAGCGTTTACGCCTGGGCTTCTCGCGGAGGCTTATGGAACCCGCGTAAGCGCGGCAATGCTTGTCAGCGAGGGGCGCTACATCCTGGAGGATGGAGGATGGTGGATACCCTCTGGTCAAACCATCTTTGACGCAGCGAAGTTCTATCTACCCGTGAAGGCCATCGATCCTTTCGGACAGCATCATTATGTTCATTACGATGGTTATTCTTTGTTGGTTCAGGAGGTAGAGGATCCACTTCAAAACCGCGTTATTTCGACGAATGATTACCGGACGCTTTCACCTGTTCTGCTAACCGATCCAAACCTAAATCGCGTGGCTGTTGAAATGGACGCGCTCGGAATGGTCACAAAAACGGCGGTGATGGGGAAAGCCGGCGCTGGGGAAGGCGATACACTGGCCGATCCTACGACGCAAATGGACTACGATATCCTGCGCTGGAAGAACAGCGGCGGGTCACTGCCGGTTTTCGTGCATACCATGGCCCGTGAACAGCACGGCGCAGAAAACCCTCGCTGGCAAGAATCCTACGTCTATTCGGATGGTTTTGGGCGCGAGGTGATGAAAAAAGTACAGGCCGAACCCGGCGATATACCCATTTTCGATGCCGCCGGCTGCCTGCTCCGCAACGCCGATGGCACACCCCAAACGCGATATGTGAATAAACGCTGGGTTGGCACCGGGCGCACAGTGTTCGACAACAAGGGCAATCCCATCAAAAAGTACGAGCCCTTCTTTTCCAGCACCTATGCGTACGAAAGCGAAAAGAACCTCGTCGAATGGGGTGCGACACCTATCTTCCGCTATGATCCTTTGGGCCGCTTGATCCGGACGGATCAGCCCAATGGAACCCATAGTCGCGTTGTGTTCGATGCATGGGGGCAAGAAAACTGGGATGAGAACGACACGGTGGCGGGCACCGTATGGCTTGCGAAAAAACAAGCTGGAAACGCCCGGGAGCAGCGCTGCGCGGCGCTGACCTTGGCTCATGCGGGCACGCCCACGCTTGCCTATCTTGATGCATTGGGCCGGGCATTCCTGACCGTTGCCGATAATGGCCCGGAGGGACAGCGAGCGACGCGCCTCGACCTGGATGTTGAAGGAAACCTAAGGCTGGTAACGGATGCACGGGGAAACGCCGTCTTGCGCCAAGTGTTCGACATGATCGCGCGCCCCATTCGGGTTGTGCGGGCGGACGCGGGCGCTTGGGACACGGCGAACAAGTGCCGTTCTGTTCCCGTCAAGACCGACCCCGACGGAGCGCGCACCTTTCTCGACGCGGCAAATAAACCCGTGCGCGCATGGCTCGAGCGCGGCATCCTTGTTCGGTCGGCCTATGACGAGCTTCAGCGTCCAACGCACACCTTTGTTTGTGAAAATGGGGGCAAAGAGCGGCTTGTTGGGTTTGCCGTGTACGGCGAATCCCTTCCAATGGAGGAAAGCCAAACGCGTAACCTCCGGACTCGCATCCATCAGAACTATGACGGTGCGGGTGTGCTTGAGCATGTTCAGGCCGACTTCAAGGGGAATTTGCTTGAAACCGCACGCAAGCTTACCCAGCTCGCCCCCGCGCAGGGCATGCCCGCGGATTGGGATCCCTACCGCCCGGACTGGAGCTTCCTCGATGGTGTTGACTCTGTTGCGGTTCTAGTAGAGGCGGCGGCTCCCCTTCTCGATAGCCCCCAGTCCATCAAGGCTTCCTACGATGCCCTAAACCGCGTTGTTTCCCGAACAACGCCGGATTATAGCGAGACGAAGCCCTTGTACAACGAGGCGAACCTCCTTGAAAAGGTAGAGGTTCGGATTCGCGGCGCTGTGGACGCGGCCGGAAAACCGGCCTGGACCACATTTATGGCCTCCGCCGGCTACAATGCCCGCGGTCAGCGCCTGTTTGTTGAATATGGCGGCGCCAAAGCGGCATCGACGAGGTATGAGTACGACGAAAAGACCTTTCGGTTAACGCGGCAGCGAACCGTTCGCAATACCGATGGGATGGTGCTCCAGGATTTGGCCTACGAGCACGATCCCGTAGGAAACATCGTTCAAATCACCGATCGCGTATCCTTTGGGCGGCCGGCGAACGCCCCCAAGGTTGATCCTGAAGCCTCTGTACTCCAGCGCCTGCTTGCGGGCTATGGGGACGGAGCTTTTGTGTACGATGCGCTCTATCAGCTTATTGAAGCGCGAGGGAGGCATCATCCCGGGCAGCAGCCGGACGATCGGGACACTGGGCAGGCAAGCTTCGCACACCCGAATGATTCACAAGGGCTTGAAGGCTACCGCGAGACCTACACATACGACGCTGTTGGCAACATTCTGAAGATGGCGAATCGGCCGCTTGGAGGGGGCACTTCAGGGTGGACGCGGCAGTACACCTATGCACCGGACAGCAACCGTTTATTGGGCACCAGCGTTCCAAGCGATCCAGCGGGTACATTGTTGGCCACATACGGACACGACGAAGCCGGGAACATCGAGCGCATGCCCCATCTGCCGGAGCTACGGTGGGACCATGCGAACCGGCTCAGCTCGGTGAAGAAGCAGGTGCAAGCGACGGAGGCGGCGCCCGGCGATGTATATTTCATGTACGATGCCTCTGGCGAGCGAGTGCGGAAAATTTACGAGCACGGCCAACTCATTGAAGAGCGGATTTATTTAGGGGGCTATGAAATCTACCGCAAACGCAACAGAGGGGCGGTGCCGGATCTCGAGCGGCAGACGCTCCATGTGATGGACGATCGCAGGCGTATCGCGCTTATCGAGACAAAGACCATTAGCACCGGAGATACTCCTTTCACCCCAACGGCACGGCAGCGGTTTCAGATTGAGAACCACCTAGGCTCATCGGCCATGGAGGTGGACGAGACTGGGGCTGTGATTGGGTACGAAGAGTACTATTCCTTTGGGGCAACATCGTTTCGGGCTGGGCGATCGGCGGCGGAGGTAAGTGCGAAACGCTATCGATATACTGGGAAAGAGCGCGACGAGGAGACGGGACTATACTATCATGGGGCAAGGTATTATGCGGCATGGCTGGGGAGATGGACCTCATGCGACCCTGCAGGGCTGATTGACGGGGCGAATGCCTATCCGTATGTTCGCAACAACCCCTTCTTGTTCAGCGATCCCACAGGGACGCAGGGCAAAAAACCGAGTGAGATCCATGATCGGAGGATATTCACAGACAAGCAGGCACAGAACCCCCTTCTTGCGATGGAGGCGGAGTCTGGGGATTGGAGGGCGCCAGAAGGCCCGGGTAGTCGTTCCGGGGGGCCGAACCTTGAGGATGAGGAATTTGTTTGCAGGGCTCAGGGTCCACGACCAAAGCCAAGAAAAGCCGCCCCCGAGGAGGAGCTGGTGGGGCAGCCGGGGTTTTGGGAGAGTTTGATTCCTATTTGGGGTTCTGGGCGCTCGGCGGTTGATCATTTTCAGCGAGGGAATTGGGGACGAGGCTTGCTCTTTACGGGGCTCGCGGTAACCGATGTCTTTTTGGTGAAGTCGCTTGTGGTGGCTGGGGGGAAGCTGGTTGTCAAGGGTGGCGCAAAGTTGCTCACAAAGGAAGCCGTTACGGCGGGTGAGAAACAAGTTCTGAAAGAAGGCGTGGGAGTCGTTGCGAAGGAGGGGACAGAGGCTCTTGCGAAAGAGGGCACGGAGGCGGCGACAAAAGAGGGGGTTGGGATCGTAAGCAAGGAGGCTAGCGCTGAGGTCACCACGAAGGCAACGGAAGACGTAACACACTACGTCTATCGATCCGTTGACGAAGCGGGACGGGTTCAGTATGTTGGCATAACTAACAAATTAGCTCGGCGACAAGCCGAGCATCTTCGCGCAAGGGGTATGCACATTGAAAAGCTGTTGGGCGGTCTCTCCCGAAGCGACGCCAGGGCTGTGGAGCAAGCGTTAATCGAGATACATGGGCTTGCAAAGAAAGGTGGAAGCCTTCTGAACAAAATCAACAGCATTGCGACAACAAATCCTGAGTATGCACGGCTACTTGAGAGAGGCTACAAACTTCTCCAATCTGTAGGATACAGGTAAATGCAACCATGAAGAAGAAGTTGATACCGGGAGATGTCCTTGAAGTGGCCATCCCAGATGATTGTCTAGGTTACTTACTCTATTTGGGGAAACATCATGAGTATGGTGATACGGTATTGGTCGTGCCCGGAACATTCGATCGGCCGCCCACTGATTTCTCAAAGGAGTTTCAGCACGCGTATGTAACTTTCTACCCTGTGACCGCAGCGCTTGCGCAGAAGCTTGTTCGAGTAGTGGCCAAAGAAATCATCCCCACAGGAATGCCCCCGCGGCGCCTTCGAAGAGCAGGTGCGCGCTCAGGAACACGTATCGATTCTTGGGTGATTGAGGACGAATCCGGCGAATACTTGAAGACGAAGCTCTCTGAGGATGAATTAAGACTTCCCATTGCCGCGATTTGGAATCATGAATTGTTACTTAAACGTATCACCACAAAATGGCGGCCAGAGCTGGAGGGCTCCAACTGATGTAAAAGAGGTGCCAGCCTTTTGTTCAAAAGGGGTGCTAACCCCATGGGCGCTAACTTAAGCTGAAAAACTTGTCTCTTATAGGTGAGCATTGCATTATTTTGCGCTGAATTAGCGAGCACTGCAGCCGCGTTCAAAAACAAACAAGGCTTAAGTTAGCGCCTATGGGTGCTAACCCCCTCTCCCCCAAACCCCCACTCCCGAATTCTCAACGTTTTTAGACCGCGCGATCCCGATGTAGACGTTGAGATTTCCCAAACCCTCCACCCCCAAAAACCCAAGCCAAAAGCGGAAGCGCCGCGCGAGGAGTGTTGCTGAAAGGGGCCGGAGGTTTCCAGCCCAAGAACCACAGCACCCCCCAGCGGCGCGACGCTCATTCGGCCCGGAACAAGCCCCATCGCGCCAAGCCCCCAATCTCAGCTATACATCACCGACGTTTCAGCCCGCGACGAATAAAGCTCCCAAAACTTATTCGCAATGCCCGACGCTTCAATCGTCGCCTGGCCCCGATCAAAGGCCGTGCCCTTCACCGGCCCCATGACCACGACTTCTCCCACATAGACCCCATCGCCCTTTAGCTTCGCGGCAAGAAGCCCCACGGTCTTGTGCTGCGCCGCCTTGCCAACGGCCAGACCCATCGCGCCCCATGCAACGGCCATCCCGTCCACGCCCGGATCATAGGTCGAAAGACCTCCGCCCGTGACCAGTACCGCGCCCTTTTGCTCCTTTAAGTCGGGCAGCGCTTCCTGGACCGCGCTCACAAGCCCCGTCACCGATACATCGAACACCGCCCGAAGTTCGGAAGGATCCGCAGAGGTGAGATCGCCGGCCCCTCCCCCATAGGCATTCCAATGAACGACCGCAATCGAACCGAGGGCGCTCTTGGCCTTCTGAACCATCGCCTTCACCGCCGCCGGATCGGCGAGATTGGCATCAAACGCCGCGGCCTGAATACCATCCGCCTTCAGCGCCTCCGCCGCCTGCTCGAGCTTTTCCTTGCTCCGGGCCACGAGTCCCACCTGGAAACCTTCCTTCCCAAAGTGGCGCGCAACCGCGTCGGAGATGCCTGAACCATAGCCACATACGAGAATCGTTTTGCTCATGATGGCAAGGCAACATAAGACATTCGCTGTGTCAATCGTCATTTAGGCCAACGATTGAAGGTCTTAGCGCTTTTTCTCCCCCGCCTTCTCACACAAGGTGTATTGCCCAAATAAATCGTTCTCGATATCCATCGGGTCTTCTTTTTCTTTGTCCCACCCCAGCGCCCTTGCCATGGCTCTTGCTGTGGGTGTGTCGTCTTGTTCAAATGCTGTCACCCGAAATCCAGCCTTCTCGAGCATGGCCTTGGGAAAGGGACTGCGCCCATCCGCCCATGCCCGGTAGGGCTTTCCAGGTCCATTCGGCGCAGGTGTTAAATTGTAAATGAAAAATCGCCCGCCGGGATTGAGCATTGAATAGATAATCGATACAAATTCTTCGTCGTTGACCCCCAATTTGATCTGTACTTTGTCGGATACCGGCTGCTCGGGGTGAATATAGCCTCGTTTCAATACATTTTTCGAAATAATTAAATCATAGTTTTGGCCGGCATTCTTACGCAATTGAGCGTCGCTTGGAAATGAGCCGATCAACAGCTTTAAATGGCCTTTCTTTCCCTGCGCCCCTTCAATCTCGCCCGTGTCGCCGGGGTAGCCGTACAGCGCCGATAAGAGCGGATCGATTTCAATGCCTGTGACATTCGCGCCCATCCCGGCCCATATTCGCAAATGGCCAATCGTGCCAAATCCAAAATCCAAGATGCGTTTGCCTTCAAAGGCTTGTTCGCCTTGATTCAAGACTTCTAACGCCCGGGCATAGGCGAGCGGGGTTCCATAACGGGTCGTGTAGTAAAAGGTTTCGTCCACTTCCCGAAGCAACAGCGCCGCCCTTTCGCTTTGAGGAAGCTCGTTCGCTTGCTGTTCTGTGTAGTAACGGGTCTTGTCCGCCGTGTGATACAGCTTTCGCGGCGATATGCGGGGTAGCGTGGACGCCGATTCTAAAAAGCGTTTGGTCAATCCCGTCGTAAATAAATTCTGTAGCGCTTGAGCTTCGCGCTTGAGTATTTCGGTCATCGGTTCAGGCGGGGCCAGAGGTGCCGGAATGGGTGCCGATGCCGATGCCGATGCGGATACGGATACGGCTGGCGCGCTCGCGGTAGGCGCTGGGCTCGAGACCGGTGCGGCTTTTGCTTCTCCGCCTTCAGTATTTGAAGCGCATCCTAAAAAGATGGGCAGCAAAGCCACGCATCCCGTTACAATCCCAAAAATATTCAATCGAAATGAAAACCAGCGCATAGAGGACCGCACTTTCGCATGAATAAAATTGAATTCCAATCGCTGTGGACCGCTTCCAACGGCGCTTCGTACAATTGGTGAGCCGTGCCCGACGCATCGTCTTCATCGCGCCTTGCCGCTTATCTCAAACGTCTGTTTCCAGGCGGCAATGCGCCTTCGTTTCAGTCCGGCAATGCGAGCCAAGGCGGCGGGATGGATCTCGACGATCTTCAAGCCCGCGCCATGGAAGCTGGAATGATTGCCGCCAGCGCGTCCGCACGCCCAGCTTCCGATCCCGCACGGCGTATCCGTTTAAGGCGTTTCGCAGGTCCGGCGGCTTATGTCGAAGAGCTCGATCATCTGCGTATTGCTCATCTCACCGATATTCATGTGGGCCGGGTGACACCGATGAAGGTGCAGCTCGCCGCGGTCGAGCTGACCAATGCGCAGAAGCCCGATTTGGTGCTGCTGACAGGCGATTTCGTCTGCCATAGCCAGTTGTATTTGGATCAGTTGGAAGAGTTGGTGCGGCTGTTTCAGGCGCCTGTTTTGTGCGTGCTGGGCAATCATGATTATTGGTCGGGCGCGCCGGAAGTGCGCGATACGCTGCTGCGCGCGGGGGCCGAGGTGCTTCGCAATGAGCACACGAGTATTACGCTTCGGCATCAGCGTATTCAGGTGGTGGGGCTCGATGATGCGTATACGGGGCATGCCGATTTGGCGAAGGCGGTGAAGGGTCTTCGCAAGGATTTGCCGGTGATCGGGCTGTCGCATATCGCCGAGGAGGCCGATGCGATGTGGGAGCGCAATGTGCCATTTGTGCTGTCGGGGCATACGCATGCGGGGCAGGTGACGCTGGCCAAATTGCATGAGCTGGCGATTGGAAAAATTGGCGGGCACCGCTATGTGCACGGGCTCTACGGGACGCGCAAAGTGAACGCGCATCCAAGCGGCGCGGTGTATGTGGGGGCGGGTATTGGGGCGAGTGTGATGCCGCTGCGGCTGGGCGAGCGCGGGCAGCGGGAAGTGGCGATTTTTGAGCTGGGGCACGAGCCGGGTTCGTTTGATGAACATCATCAAGAGCAGGTGCCGCTCAAGGGGCGGAAGGTAAGCGAGAAGAAGGAATTGAAGCGGGCCGAGAAGGTGGTGAAGAAAGAGATGAGCCGGCAGAAGGCGAAGAAGGGCGCGGCGAAGGGGTAGTACGGCTCAGTTTTGGTTTTAGGTGCTGTTGACAATCATCGCATCGTCGTACGTCGCATCGTCGGCTCCAAACGCATCGTTCACTGTTTCGCCGCCATCATTGTTCGCCGTTGACCGTGGGGAGGCACCGCGTAGAGTGGGTGAATTGGGCTCGTTCCGGCGGAGGTGTTCACCATGAAGAAGTGGATGGGGTCGATGGGTAAACTTCTCTCCGGCCCTTCGAAAAACACGCTTCCTGAACTCTTTTCGGTAGATGTTCCGCGGCTGCCCGACACCACAGAAAAATTCGAGGACAAGCATCTGCTCTACTCCCATCGAGGTATCGACGGGCACAAAGATTTCAAGCCCTATGTGTCGGAGAGAGGCGACGAGCGGTGGCAGTCGCAGCCGAAGATTCCGGCCAATACTTTGGTCTTGCCCTACAAAGGCGAGCAGGGGGAGAAGGTTGCTGAAGCCGTTAACCGCACCATCGACAGTGCGCTGAATTCAAAAAACTATACCAAGTTCTATGTCGTGCTCTTCAGGGGTGTGCACTACGACAAGGCGATGACGGTCTACAAGGACGGGCAATACACGGCTGAGCATGTGGTCTATTTTCTTTACGAGAAGGACATCGGATTCGTTCACTATGAGCGGCCAAGTGGTTTGAAGGAGGGTATCCCGATCCTACAGCCTCAAATGACCCCTACGATTCATGTGAGCCCGGACGGTTCTGCCGAAGTGAAGAATTAGGCGGTGGGGCTGCTGGATCGTTTCCTTTGCCCAAAGAACCACGACCGCCGGCTGGCTAGGCGTGGGGTGTTGGTGAGAGGCGGGAGGTGGGCGATGAGAGGGGAAATTACGGATTGAGAATGCAGCAGCCGGTGATGCAGGTGAAGCCGAAGGGACAAGGAGCCTGTCCGGCCTGACCGCAGAGCTGAACGCCCGGATCGCATTCTTGCTGATTGCATTGAGGCGGCAGATCGGGCTTGCCGATGCAGACTTCGCATTCTTCGCAGGTGTTGATGCACGCGGCGACCTGAGTGCAGGGCTTGCACATGGTCGGATCGGCCACAGTGTTGATGTTGCAG
Source organism: uncultured Polyangiaceae bacterium (assembly GCA_964537685.1). Classification (GTDB taxonomy): domain Bacteria; phylum Myxococcota_A; class Polyangia; order Polyangiales; family Polyangiaceae; genus CAZICM01. The sequence goes on along the minus strand of CAZICM010000004.1, from coordinate 112,206 downwards.
CTTCCGGTGCCGGCCGGATTTTCAGAGCCGAGCCATACCGTCGTGGGCGCGCCTGGAATCACACAGCATCCAAAGCAGTCGCAGCCGTTCGGTGTGAGCGGTCCGCAATAGCTGGTGCAGGTCTGCGATTGCATGGCGAACGCGGTGCCGCAGGTGCCGTTGTAGCCGGGGATATTGGCGTTGGGGTTGTACGAGCATTGCGAGCCCTCGGGCGGGTAGTCCGGGCCGACTTCCAGGGGATCGCACTTGTGGCTCCAGTAGCAGTCGTCGTTGCCCGAACCTGTGTCCTGATCGAAGTAGCAATCCGACTTGCAAGGCGAGTTGTTCTGGCCGGGAATACCGCCGTAGAAGCTCTCTTCGGTGTTATCGCAGGGGCCTAGGCATTGGTCGTCCTCGCCCGAGTCGATCTTGCAGTCGCCATCGTTGTCGATGCAGTCGCCGCAGGCGTACACCTTGCCCTGACAGGTCGAGATTTGGCAGAAGCTGCCGCATCCGCCCTGGGCTGGATCGCAGGTCTGGCCGCAGGGACAGAGCGCGCTGTTGGCGGTGGTGACACAGGCGTTGACGGCTGGATCGCAAGTGGTTGTCGTGCAGGCGATGCCGTCGTCGGGGCATACCGCGGGCGTGCCCGCGGCACAGCCGCTCGCGTTGGGGCTATTGGCCGGATCGCAGGTTTCGATGCCGTTGCAGAGCTGGCCATCGCTGCACACGAAATTCTGCGGCTGGAAGAAGCATGTGCCCGAAGGTTCTTGGCAGGCATCCATGGTGCAGCCGACGCCGTCGTCGCACATCACGGCCTGGCCTGGAACGCAGCCTGTCATATCGGCGCTCATGGCCGGATTGCAGGTCTCCGTGCCGTTGCACGCGAACGGATCGTTGCAGAAGGAGTTTTCCGGGATATGCGAACACTGGCCGGTGCCCGGATCGCAGGCATCGGTTGTGCAGGTGTAGCCGTCGTCGCAGTCGATGGGCATGCCGTTGACGCACATGCCATTCACGCAGGCTTCCATGCCGTCGCAGAGATTTCCGTCGGCGCAGTCGGCATTGGTGAAACAGGTGGGAGGCGGGACACATCCGCCCAAGACCACATTGCATTCCAAACCTGCGGAGCAGAGCTGGTTATTGGCCAAATGCTCGCAGGCGTCGGTGGCCTCGTTGCAGACCTCGACGGTGCACGCGATGCCGTCGCTCGGACAAGGGAAGGGCGCGCCGATCATACAGCCGGTGGGCTGCGGACCGTTTGCGCTGCAGATCTCTGTTCCATCGCAGGCCAGGCCGTTGTCGCACACGGCGTTGTTGGGAACGTGATCGCATTTATTCTGCGCTTCGTTGCAACTGTCCGCGGTGCACGAACGGTTGTCATCGCAGGTCAAGGGAATGCCCGCCGCACAGCCTTGGCCGGCCATGCAGATTTCGGCTCCGTTACAGAACACGCCGTCGTCGCAGGCCGCGTCGTTGCCGGCGAATAAACAGCCTTTAACGGCTTCGCTGCAGGCGTCCACGGTGCAGGGGATGCCATCGTTGCACTGCACGGCTGTCCCCGCCTTGCAGCCCATCGCGGCATCGCAGGTTTCGACGCCGTCGCAGAACATGCCGTTTTGGCATTTGGAATCGTCGGCGACATGCGAACACTTGTCGGCCACCAAATCGCAGAAGTCGTTGGTGCAGGGGACGCCGTCGTCGCAGCTCGGCGGATTCACCGAAATACAGCCCAGCATCAGGCTGCACACTTCTACGCCGTCACAGGAGATGTTGTTGTTGCAGGCCGCGTCGTTGGCCGCGTGATTGCACTTGTCGTTGATCTCATCGCAGAGATCGATGGTGCAGCCCAGGCCGTCATCGCAGCTAAACCCAACGCTGGCCGCGCATCCCGTGCCCGGCGCGCCGTTTTGGGGATCGCATACTTCAGGGCCATTGCAGAAGGTATTGTCCGAGCACATCGCGTCATTGGGCGCGTGGGCGCAGGCTTTCGCAGCTTCATCGCAGGAGTCGGCGGTGCAGCTCGCGCCGTCGTCGCAACTGGGAGCCGCGCCGCCTTGGCACATGCCCGCGTTGCAGGTTTCGACGCCGTCGCAGAACAGGCCGTTATTGCAATCGGCGTCTGTATTGCAGGGGCCGGGGCCTCCGCTGCTGCTGCTGCCGCTTGACGACGAAGCGCCTCCGCTGCCTGAAGAAGAAGTCGACGTGCTGCTTCCGCCGCCGCCTCCACCTCCACCACCTGTATTGCCCGACGAGCTAGAAATCGTGCCCGAGCTGCTCGAGCCTGTATTCCCGCCTCCCGACGAGTTACTGCTCGTGCTGCCGTTGGACGATGAGGTTCCGCCCGGGCCAGTGCCAGGTGTTTCAGGATCGCTTCCACATCCGCTGAGCAGCGCTGTGAGCGACAGCGCAAGCCCACCGCCAAATACCCAAAGAACTCGCTTCATGGCGCTCCTTGTTGGAGCCGGGCATACCGGCTGAAAAATCTCGGCGTTTTAGGAAATTCCCGGCCTCGCCTAGGCCATCGAAACGCTGCGATTTAGAGATGACGAATACAGTATTTTTATACCAAGGCTTGACGGCGATCTAGAAAATAAGGCGCTTTTCATCGGGCCCGATTGAATACGAAAAAAATATCAATTCATTTGATAGAATGGTTTTGGCATACGCCTTGACATACGCCTTGAAACGCGGGCGAAGAACGGGATGCCGTTGCAGCGTGTGCGTGTGCCTGGCATGTTCCGCGCATGCAAAGGAATTGGAAGCGGCAAGCGCTGTGCGCGGCTTTTCTATCGGTGATTGCATTGCCCATTTCGGCGGGTTGCGGAGGGGCCGAACCCAAAAGGCCCCGCACGGTTCGCGTACTTCCCAAACCCAAGCCCAAGCCTGCCGCCGAGCCCACGCTTCCCCCGGGCGTTCCCGCGGTCTTGCCCGCTTCCTTGGTGGCCACGCTCGAAGGCGAATCGGCTCTTCCTTTGTTTGCGAGGCGAGGGCCGGACACGCTCTTGATGTATGCAGAAAAAGGCCGCTGGAAGACGCGCCTGCTCAAGCCCGGCCAAGGTTCTCAACAGCCCGAGCCCACCGATGCGGGCGAAGCATCGGGCGATATTCACATCGCCGCCGTGAGGGCCGTGCAATCCGGCTATTTGGCCGCGTGGATCGAGCCCGTCGAAAAAAACTCGGCCCTCAAAATGATGGCCTTGGATGCCTCGGGAAAACCTATTTCAGCGCCTGTTCTCGTTCGCCAATCCGCCGATGAAATGTCGTGGATAGAAATTCTTCCGAATTCAAAAGGCGCTCTATTGTTATGGGAAACGAACCGCGACCGGGGTGTGGATTTAGACAATTTGGTCGTTATCGATGGCAAAACGATAGGAAATCCACAGCCGGTATTTAGGCGGGCATTGCAATGGCAGGCTGTTCCATTCGAAGAAGGTGCCGCGGTGGCAGCCGTGGAGGCCCCTGCGCCCAAGGCGGGCGATACCGATGAAGATGCCGATCCTGTCGAAAAAACAGGCCGCGTTTTATTTTCAATGCTCGATATGCAGGGCCATGCCAAGACGCCCGTTGTTGTTCATCCCCAGCCCACGGCCTTTGCCGATATCGAGCTGGTCTATTTAGCCAATCGCTTTGTCGTGGCCTTTACCGATCGAGCGCTTTCACAAGGGCCGGAATCGCGGGTGATGCTTGCGGCGCTTTCCAAGCAGGGCGCGCTTCTGTCGCCGCCCCATGGAGCCAGTCCGCCTCTGGGCGATCAAGCCCTGGTGGCATTGATAGCACCTCAATATGCCCCCATGTATGAAGCATCTGAGCGGGCGCTGTTGGCTTGGGAAGACACGATGGCGGTGCAAATGGGCGATCGGCGTATTCGTCTGGCGGCGGTGGACCCCGATGGAGGGATGGGCAAAGAGCGGGCTTCGATGGTCTTTGCGGCGAGCGGGCCTCCGGATTTTGCGGTGTTCAAGGATGGTTTTGCGGCGCTCACCCTGGCGGCCGCTCAAAGCAAACAAGAAACGGCCAATGCGGGCGAACCCGATGTGCTTCCGGCTTTTGTACGCTTTGGAAGCGATTTGTCGGTGTTGTCTTCCGAGCCGGTGAGGGCGCTTGTCTTTGGAGAAAATGCCCCCAAGCCCTATGTGCCCTATTTGGTGAGAGGCTTATCGTGTTATGCCGGAGAATGTAGTGCTTTTGCGCAAGATGCGGGGACGCCCGCGGCGCTGGTTCAGGTCGCTTTGCCTGTGCGGGAAAATATCTGGAAGGCCCCGGCCTTAAACGAAAGCAACGAGGCTCCTCCCCAAGCGTTGAGCGCCACATCGATCTTTTCGGGCGATGGTCTCAATAAAATCGCTTCGGTTCCTCTCTCCTCCGGGGGCACGATGCTCTCGTATTTAACCTATCATCTGGAGGATACAAACGGCAATGCCTCGGAAGATGCCCCAAAAAAGGGGGAAAAAGACGGGGATGCCCTGGCCACACTGGGCTTAATCCCCCTTCCGGCCAAGGGTGAAGCCCCAAAACCGCTGATTCTTTCGAAGCGGGCGGTGTCGTTGGGAGGGCTTGCGATGGCCCAGGCTCCCAAAGTGGAGGGCGAAAAAAACAAAGGCGCCGAAATCGCGCTGGCTTGGGTCGCCAAAGAAAAAAAGGGCGACGCTCAAGTCTTTGTCACCAAAGTCAATGAAGCGGGGGAAAAGCAGGCTCAGCGCAAAGTCACGGTGCTTTCGCGCAAGGCCAAGGGAGACGTGCCCAGCGAATGCTCGGATGTGGCCATTGCCTATGTGCCCAGCCAATCCGATGAAAAAGACAATAAAAAAGCCGATGGTTTTGTGCTGGCCTGGGTCGATACGCGGGATGGCAATGCGGAAGTGTATGTGGCCAAGGTCGATCGGGGCCTGAATAAAACCGTGCCCGATCGGCGTATTACCCAAGCGCCGGGCGATGCGGCGGAAGTGCAGCTTTGGGTGCGGGGCAAGGAAATTTGGCTGCTTTGGTCAGACGCCAGGCAGAATGCTCAAGAAGGGCGGGGCGATATTTATCTGGCCCGCCTGGATGCTCAAACCCTATCGAAAATAGGCCAGGAAACCAGGCTTTATGCTTCGGCGGGTCATTCGCGCACGCCTATGTTTTTTGCAAATACAAAACAATCGGCCTGGGCCGCGTGGATTGAAGAAGGCATGCCCGCGGGCAAAGAGGGCGCGGAGGAAGGCAAGGATGCAGGGCTTCGGATGGCGGAATTGGATGAGCGGGGAGCGCTTTTGGGGACGCCTCTTTTGGTTCAGGCCCGCGGCTCAAAACCCGTGGACAGTGCCGCGTTAAGCTGTGAAGGCAGCGTTTGCCGGGCTATTTTCAGCTCGGCGCCTTCGGATACACCGCTGATCTCGGCCTTTTCGTGGACACTGGGAAAAGCCTTGGGAACGCCCAAGCCGGTAGCCGCATTGCCGGGAGGCGCAAGTCAGCAGGATATTTCACCAATCTTTTCAAATTCAACGGGCAATTCGCTGTTTTTGATCGACAATGCGGTCGATGGTACAGGGAAGATCCGTCAATTATTGTTGAATTGGTAAAATATTGGCTTGGATTGGCCCGCGTTGGGGAATGAGCGCGCTGTTGAGTCTCAACAGTTCGGCGCTCAGCATATCGGTGAGCACCAACAATAAAATCTCCATTTGAGGCGAAAGTTCGGAGCCAGCGCTTTCCCAAGCGAAGCGGATTTCATGGGTCGCCGTCTGTTCATCGCCCAGACAGAAACAGGCGTGGATCATCGCGTCCGAAAGCCGCGATGCCTTGGGATAGCGCTCCCAGCGGTACAGGCTCTCTGGCGTGCCGCTCTCGTTATCCATCAAATCAAGCTTTACAATCACAATCTGATCGAATTGAAGCTCGTTTCCCAATTCACAGAGCCTATCCCAAAGGGCTTGCTCGCTTTCAGCGGCCGAAAGGCGGGAGGGCAGCGCGGGCATCGCCAAACGAAGGCGTTTCAGATGCGCATGCTGCAAAGGTGCCCCGCCCTGCAATGCCGGCCTGAGTTGCTCAAAATAACCAACGTATTTCATGAGCCCGACAATGAGCGCCGTTGCGATGAGCAGCGAAAGGCCGACTTCCCAGCTTCTTCCCAGCGATATCGCAATGCCCAGGCCCGTAAAAACAACGCTGATTCCATATAAAATATGCACCGCCCGCTTATGCGTGATGCCCATATCGAGCAGGCGGTGATGAATATGTCCCCGATCGGCCGAAAAAATAGGCCGCCTTTCTAAATAGCGCCGCGTGATCGTAAATAAAGTGTCGAAAATAGGAACGCCCATGGCGAGAATAGGCGTGAGCAATGCAATGGTGGTGGAAGCCTTTTGAGACGCTCCAACCAGCGACGTGAGCGCAAGGACATAACCCAGGAAATAACTGCCCGAGTCGCCCATGAAAATACGCGCCGGATGCGCGTTGTAACGAAGAAATGCGACGAGTACGCCAAACATCGTCGCCATCATCAAACATACAAAATCGCCGCCCGCGATCGCACCTACAATAAAATTGGTCAGCGATGCGAATAAAACCACACCCGCCGCCAATCCATCCAATCCGTCGATCAAATTGACCGCATTGGTAATGCCGACGATCCAAAGCGCCGTCACCAAGGGCGCAAAGCTGCCCATATTGAGCTCGCCCGCAAAAGGAAGCAGCACGCCTTCGATGCGATAACCCGCCCAAAAGGCAATCATGGCGGCGACAAACTGAACCGCCACTTTATACAGCGGCCGCACATGCCGGATATCGTCGATGGCCCCCACCGCGCTCACCAACAGACCGCCCGCCGCAAGCCCAATCACTTTGCGGGTCTCGGCGCGCACCATCGCCGCAACGGCCGATTCCACAAAATAGAGGCCGATTAAAGGCGCGAAAAAGGCCATCAAAATCGCCAAACCCCCAAGCCGGGGCGTGGGCGCGTGATGGATATGGCGTCCTCCGGGAGGCGAAAGCGCTCCCACGCGCAGCGCAAGCTTTCGCACCAAAGGCGTTAAAAGCGTGCACACAAGCGCGCCGATCAGGCCGGCCACAGCAAACGATCTCATTCGGCCCGCGCATCAAAGCGCACTTTGGAGCGCGCGGGCAAACAAGCTGTGGTACCAAGGCATTTGGGCCGTCTGATGAATATCGCGATCAACGCCGTTTCAGCGAAGATGGGCGGAGCGCTCACCTATATCGGTCATGTCATGCCCGAATTGGCCAGGCGCGCCGTGGAGCAGGAGGGCGGCCGGATCACGCTGTGGAGCGGTACGGACGATGCGCAATGCTCGCGTTTGCCCGGTGTGTCGGTGCATTACGATCGGCGGGTAAGCGAGAGGGCGGGAATGGCTGGCACCCTCGATCGGATTTTTTTCGATCAGGCGCGGGTGCCGTATTGGTTATCGCGTGAAAAAGCCGATATTTTATTTTCAACGGCGAATTTTGGTCCGCTGATTTGCCCATGCCATCATGTTTTATTGGTATGCAATACGATTTATTTTGACGAAGTTTTTTTAAGCCGCGCTCATTCGCGGGTCCGGGCCAAATACTGGATGCAGCGGGCGCTGGTGCTTTCGGCGATGGCTTCGGCCGATGTGGTGATATTTCCGACCCGGGCCATGGAACGCCTGGCGATGAATGCATTTTTATTCAAAGGATTGCCTAAAAAAACGATGATTGCGCCTTTCGGTGTGCGCCACGATTTATTTTTCCCCTCCGGTGATGTAAATACAATTGATAATAATAAAAATACGATCACATTGCTCAATGTATCTCATTACTGCGATCAAAAAAACCTGGGCACGCTCTTTTCGGCGCTTGAAATCCTGAGCCGGCGCTATCCCGGCCGCTTTGTGCTGAAGATGACGGCAGGCATCGGGCAGAACGAATTGGATGGACATCCTCACTATCCAAACCTTGAAGCGGAGCGCAATCAATTCCGGGCCTTGGAGGAGCGGGGCTGCGCGATGGATTTAGGGCGGCTGCCTTTTGTTGCATTGCCTGCGCTGTACCGCTCGGCGGATATTTTTGTGTTTCCTTCGTACACCGAAAGCTTTGGATTTCCGCTGGTAGAAGCGATGGCTTCGGGGCTGCCCATTGTCGCTTCCGATATCGATGTGATGCGCGAGCAATGCGGGGATGCGGCCATCTATGCAAAGGTATTCGATCCGGCCGATTTGGCCGACGCCATTGTCCGCGCGGCGGATGACAGCGCGCTCCGGGCTAAATTAAAGGGCGAGGCTTTAGCGCGGGCTCAATATTTTCATTGGACAAAGCATGTGGATATACTGATGCAGGCATTTCATCAGTTTAATGTTTAATTTAATGAGATTGAAATGGCCTTGGATGTTATAGAACAACTGAGTGTTGTCATTTTAACCTACAACGAAGAGGACAATATCGCGCAGGCGCTGGGCTCGGTGTGCGGCGTGGCCAAGGATGTATTTGTGCTGGATTCGCTGAGCACCGACCGTACGCTGGAGATTGCAAAGACATTTCCTTGTACGATTGTGCAGCATCCTTTCGAGGATTATGCCAAACAGCGCAATTATGCGATCGATTCGCTGCCCATTACAACCGAATGGGTATTTTTTCTGGATGCCGATGAATGGATGCCCAAAGAGCTGTTGGAAGAAATTCGGGAGGTGATTGCGCGCGGCCCCAAAGAAAATGGATTTGCCTTAAAATACCGATTGATTTGGATGGGGCGCTGGATTCGCCGGGGCTATTATCCGACCTGGCTGCTTAGGCTGTTCCGGCATAAACAAGCGCATTGCGAAAAACGAAGCGTGAATGAGCATTTAATTGTCGAGGGCGAGGTGGGAAGGCTCCGCGGCGATTTAATCCACGAGGATCATAAGAGTTTAAGCCGCTGGATTCTAAAGCATGATGCCTATGCCGAGCGCGAGGCGCTGGAATTATTAAAAGAGCCCGAGGGCTATATCGATGCGGATTTTTGGGGAAGCCAAGCCGAGCGAAAACGATGGATACGCTATCGTATTTGGAATAAAATGCCGCCTCTATTGAGGCCCTTGATTTATTTTTCCTACCGCTATTGGCTCAGGGGCGGGTTTTTGGACGGAAAAGAAGCGTTTGTATTTCATTCGCTTCAGGCGTTTTGGTTTCCTTTGCTGATCGATGCAAAATATTTAGAAAAATTATTATTGTATAAGAAAAAATAACGATTGAATTTATTTAACGGGCGCGATGAGCGTATAGGGTGCGGGGCCGTAGGTGCCCGCGCCGCTCACGAAAATCCAAGCCCGGGCGATGGATATTGTTAAGCCGCGCTTGGAGACCGCATCGGCCGCGTCCACGAGCTCGCGGGCGCAGAGCGTGTGCAGCGTGTCGGTCGTGTCGCTGTCGCCCGCCGGCCTTTTGATCCACACGGTGTTCTGAGGCAAAAGCGTGCCTTGAAAGCGATCTTGCCAGCGCCTCCCGGCGAGTTCGGCCTTCAGCAGTTTTCGCGCGTCTTCGCCCGTGGAAGGCGATAGTTCGTAGCTCATCGTCGCGTAGAAAATCCGTTCGCTCAAGGCAGCACCAATTCGTTTGCCCGGCCAATGCGCGGGTCTTCGCTTTTCAGCCGTTCATAGACGAGTGCGTCGGCGTTTTCCAGTGCGCCGGGGGCGCCGGGCCGGCCTATCAATTGGCGAACGCCCCGCACGGAACCGTAATAATTCGAAGCATCGTGGTCTTCGTCGGTGATGCAGGCGCGGACGGTGCTTCGGGAGATGTCGGGGAAATTCAGCGCCGATAGCGCCATCGACCAAAGGCCGTCGATAAAGTTTTGGTCGGCGGGAAATTCGAGCAGGCCCGCGAGGGTTAAAAGCAATGCGGCTCGTTGGCCGATGCGGGTGGAGAGGACAGAACGCTCGGGCAAATGGCCTAAATCGACGGCTCTCCAAAAGGCTTCGGCGGCGCAGAGCAGGCGTTTTAATTCTTTGGCGGAATGGCTTAAATGCCCGTGAAACATGACTTCGCATAAGAGGCCGCTCGCTGAATGAGGGCTTTTTTGATAGCGGCACACGGCGGGCAGGCGGCCTATATCCGCGGGCACCGGGTTTTTTCCCAAGGGAATATCGCTGGGCAGATCGATTGCATTATAAAATCCAGCGGATTGGTACACATATAAAAGCTCGGATTCGCCGGGCAGCATGGACCATACGTCGGAATATTGGGCGACTCGATTTAGGCTGCCTGCCGCCCAATTCAATCCATCGGCGGCCTTTCCGCCAATTTGCGAGGCATGCACGCCTGGGTCTTTGGGCTTGAGGGATGAATAAATATCCTCGGCAATATCCGATAAATAAAAATCCAAAAAGCCATCGTAAAAGTCGGCGCGGCCGTCTTGGTTGATGTCGGAAAAACGTTTGACGACGATAGGATTGGAAGGGCCAACAAACTGAACATAATTGGAAATGGCATCGGCGGCCGCGTGATGCCATTGAGCCTTGCGAATACGGGCTTCGAGTTCCGCGTGGCTTTCTTTTTGGCTCATGCCCTGAAGCAATGCGATAAAACAGTCTACACCTTCGGAAGCAATGACTTTCTTTTCTTCGTCCTGGCTGGTGCGGAAATAGGTCGAGTCCCAGGATGAATAAATATCGGCGTCGGGAAATAGCCTGGTCATGGTGAAACGGGTGGTAAGCCCTGCGCATTGGCTATTCATCATGAGTTTATAACCTTGTTGCTGGATATGCTCTTTGGCCGCCCTCATGTCGTAGGCGCCGAGCTGGGCATGCCGGTTGATTAAAATACCAATAAAATAGGATTGGCCCATTTCAATGTTTTCATTTTGGGGAAGGGCTGTGCGGGCAAAAATGAAAATGGGCTGCCCGGATGGACTTTTGAATGGGGCTTCAAATACATGGTATTGCTCGCCGGCAGGGGCCGGAGGCGCGTCGGGAGGCGTGGGAACGGGGCGGAAGCCATAGGTGTTCACCAAAATATCGCATTCGCCTTCGTGAAAATCCCAGGCGGAGCACATGGCAAAGCGATAAGGGCCTTGGAGTTCGTCGTAGGGCGGGCTTTGGCGGAGAAGGCTTTGCACAAGCGCGCGGGCTTGTTTTGCGTGGGCCGGCGAGAGCGCGGGGCCCCGCATTTGAAGCAGGGAAATGGCGTGGGCGCGCAGCGCGGGCATTGAGGGAATCGAGGCCGGATGGTTCTGTTCGGCTTCAATGAGCGAGAATATTTGTTCCGCGGCTTGGTCGGCGATGGGCCGGAATGAAGCGTCGCGGAGCACGGTTGCGACGAGATGCGAGAGGATGGTGAGGGTGGCGGAGCGGATTTGCGCGGCGGCTTTAGGATCGCGGGCTGCTGGTTCGCCGCTTGGAGATGCGGTGCGGAGGGCTTGAATGCATTGAAGGAGCAGGCCCTGGGCTTGTTGGGCGCTGAGGCGTTCGGGGCGCGCGCTTTTGTCGGGGTGGAAGGCGCTTTGAGGAAAGAGGCATTCAAAGGTGCTTTGACGGCGCGATGAGATCCAGCGGGCCGCGCTGATGAGGGCTTGGTGATGCTGGAGGAGATCGTTTTGCGCGGAAGGTGCGGCGTGGGCGGCGGGTGAGTTTGTGCCGGGCGCGTGCGTATGAAATGTGCCGTCGGGCCAAAGCCACAGCGGGGTTTCGGTTGAGCGGCCTTCGCGTAAATCGACGGCGGTTGGGGGAGCGCTGCCGGGAAGGGCGGGAAGCGCAGTTTCGGGCTCGAATCCGGCGATTTGGGTGAGCCGTCTCCGCACGGGTTTACGGCCTGGAAAGATGACGTGAACGCTTTTGCCGAGATTGAGCTTGAGCGCATTGTAGATCGGCTCGGAGACGGGTTCGGGAATGGAGACCAAATAGCTGCGATCGCCGGTAAGCAAGGCTTTGGGGCCTGGGTGTTGGGTATGGTCGATGGTGGGCGAGCTATCTTCGCCGACGGCGAGCAGCGATGCGGTGAGATGGTGTTTGATGCGGCCGGCGAGCAGGCGGACGATAAGTTCGGTGGGCATGGGGAATTCCTCGGCGTCGGATTGTAGGTTGGGTTGTGGGCGGGAGCGCGGGAGAAATGAGAACCCATCTCAAAACGCATCAGAACACTTACTTTTATGAGGTAGGCCGATGCCCGGTGCGACATCACTCCTGCATCGCGGGATCATTGGAAAGCTTTCCCACGCGGCCGCCATGCGTCACGTAATTGCGGTGTGCGCGTAACGCTTGAAGATCTTTGGTTGCGGCCTGAGGATAACTAGTAAGCAGCGTCTCGATGCCAGAAAGGTTCCAAAAGTCATCCGCGTCTTTCACCAAATGTTGCGCAGCTCGAGAGAACGGATGGTGTGCGTTATAGTGCTTCTGGAGCGTCGTGCGGGCTTCACCGAGCGCGGTTCCGAATCCAGGTCATCCATGGCGCTGCTCCTGTTTATGGGCCCAACAGAGACTCAAGAAGCGTTTCGAAAGACTGCTGGTTGAGTTGTACCCGGTCTCGAGGGTCTGGACTTGGCCAGATCTCCCAAATTGGTGCTTCTTTAGGACCTGTTAGAAGAATCATCATGGCGCGTGGACGGTTCCCGCGGCGAAACACGTCAACTCGCCCCCTGGCACCACTAACATTGGCGCCCATCGGCTCCAGGACTACACCTTCATCGCCGAATTCCAAAACGAGCGCGTCCGCGCCATATACTCCTACATGCTCCTCTGAAATCCGAACGGGCACCTTGCGTAGCGCCACTAGATTCTTGGCTTCTAGGGGCCCGAGCCATTTGGCGATCGTTTCGTGAAGCTCCTGCAAGCACGAGAGCCATAACTTACGTGCCGCATTCCAATCGAATGCCTCCGGCTTTTTTGCCTCAGCCAGTCTTTTCGCTTTCTCTTCCAGAGACATGAGCGTTTACCTCGGCTTGCACAATGGTCCCATCCCGGCAAAACGCGACACAAAAGTGAGTTTCAGTTCATCTTTTGCAATCCTAACAATCCGCGTCCAGTGGTTGGATTCTATTTAGGCGGCTCTTCGCAATCCATGGCCATTGCAACGCATTGGCTGTTTACATCGCATTGGCCGGCGCAATCCATCGTTTTGGGATCACAATCGGGAATAATGCAGGATGAGCCGCACATCTGGCCGCAGCAAGGGCTGTTCATGCAATGGTTATTGCAGCGCACGGGCGGGCATTTGCAGATTCCATGCTCATCGTATTGGCGGAGCACTTGGCATTCGCTATTGTTGCTGTTTCGGATCCGGCAGGGTTGGCCGCAGGGACAGACGGCACTTCCACAGGCACAGCGGCCATTCCCATCGTATTCAAAATAGCCGCTTGGGCAGCTTTGAATCATTTCCTGTCCGCTTGGGGCGCAGGGCTGTCCGCAGGCGCCTTCTTCTATCCATACGGTGCAAGCGCATTGTCCATGTTGATTGTATTGAGCTATAAAACAGGTGGGTTCGTCCGGCGCGCAGGCATAGCCGGGGCAGTCGTCGACGGTGGCGCAGACGCATTGTCCAAATCGATTGTATTGGCCGCGTCCCTTTGGGCATTCGATGGTATTGATATCGAGGGCGCAGGATCTTCCGCATTCAATAAAAGGCCCCAAGGAAACCCATTCGCCGCAATGGGTGAGCAGCATGAGCAGCGTTCCTAGAAAGAATAGGGGAACAATGGAAAGGCGCTTGGGTATCAACGGATGTGAGCGGGGAACAGGGGCGGGCGGGTGAAATTTCATGGTGTTTGGTTAGAACTTGATCGTTTTGCTTCGCGCAGGAGCGCTTCCGCCTCGGGCTTGAGGACGCCATTTGGAAATCGCTGCCGGTATTTATTGAGCGCGGCGAGGGAAGCCTTGGGATTTTTGTCTTTGCGCAGGGCATTGCGGGCGGTGTCGATGAGTTCGATTTCTTCTTTGAGCGAGGCGGCCGCGGGCGTTTTGGGAGGTAGGGGCTTTGGGGCTGCGGGTTTGGATAAATGCGTTTCTTTGGCTTGAGGGAGCTGTTCTATTGCCGGCGAGGGCTGGGTTTCAGGTTCAGGTTCCGTTGCAGATGGCGTTTCAATCGATTTATGTGGCGATTCTGTAGGCGCTGATTCAATAGGATATTGATATTCGCCGCTGGTATTGGAATGCGTGGTGTTGTCTGACAATAACAACGCACCCGATAAAATGGCTGTAACGCCATAAACGATCAAATGTCCAACCCATCGGATCAATTTTAATCCCGAGGCGGTATTTGGCGTCTTGCCCGCGGGCTGCGATTCCAAAAGCCCCATCGCGGCCATTGCCCGTTCGCGGGCAAAGGATGGAGGAGCATCGGACTTTCCCGAACGGAGAAGCATTTTCTCAAAAGGTGTTCCGGTATCGCTGAGGCGCCCGGGGTTTTTATGCGTAGAAGCAGTCATTGCAAAAACTCACTTCTGGCCCAGTCGTTTTGGCTTCTTGGGGCGCGCGGCGGGCTTTTGTAGACGCGCGGCCAGGCGTTGAAATTCGGTGCGGCCACGCCTCAGGCGCGATGCCGCGGTGCCGATGGGAATGGAGAGAAGGGGCGCAATTTCATGCAGCGGCATCTCTTCCAGTTCGTGAAGTACGAAGACCGCGCGGCTTTCCATGGGCATTGCGTCGAGTACGCGGTCCAGCAGCATTCGGGCGCGGGTGCGGTCGAGCAGTTCGTCCGGCGATGGGCGGGGATCGCGCGCTTCTGGATACAGTCCGGCCGCTTTGTCGCGCCTTTTGAGGTGAACGCGCCGGGCTTCGGCGGCCACGTTCAGCGCAATGCCAAAGAGAAAGGATTGCTCGCTTTTCGATGCGATGACCGGGAGTTTGTGGGCGGCGATGACAAAGACTTGCTGGGCGCAATCATCGACATCGGCGGGCTGGACGCCCAGTCTTCTCAAGAGCCTCCAGATAAAGTCAAAGTGGGCGGTCATCATGGCCCGGAGGCGGGCAATGTCCGAGGGCAGGAGGGCCGAAAGTGGTATTTGGCCCGCGGGGGCCGGGCGAAGCGCCGGTTTTGGTTCGGGCGGGCTCGCTTCGGGTTCCTCGGTTTCGTCGCTTTCATCGGGCGCAAAGGCGAGATCGTCCGGGGAAAGCAGGACCCCTGAGCCCACCATGGAAGCCTTGCGGAACGCGCCCATGACTCATAATCGGTGGATCGGGGCGATTTTGATCACGGAAAACGCAAGGCGAGTCCCGCGCCCGCGCTTCCGCTTAAAATAGGTACTTTGTGGACGGCTAAGCCCGAGCTTTCCTGGCTTCCCAGGCCAAAACGATCGTGGATAAAGGGGATGACCAGGCTGGCTTGAGCCTCGGCGAGCAGCGGTCCAACGATCGAATACTGAATACGGGCGATGAGGTTGCCTGAGATCCAATAGCGGGTTACGCCCGGTGGATTGGCTGTCCATTCGATGGTGCCTGCATCGATGCCGACGCAGGGGATGAAGGTGAAGTGGTCATCGCGGCGGTGGAGGGGACAGCCTTCCAGGCGGCCGGCGATCCACTCCATGCTGAAGATTTCGCGGTGAACAATGACGTGGTTGTGGGCGCGCAGGACGGAGAGGCGCAGGGAAAAGGCTTCGGCGCCGTCGCCGGTGCGGCTTAGGTCGATGAAGAAGGCGGAGGCGGGCGCGAAACCGGGCGAGAGGGCGCCCGCGGCGGAGAATTGAGTTCCAAAGCTCACATGAAACGGCGGTGTTTCGGCATAAAAGCTGGGGATGGTGGCCAGGGAGTGAAGGAAAGGCTGAGGTGGAGGGGGTTTGAGAGCAGGCAGAAGCGGCGGCATAGGCGCTTCGGTGTGGTCGTCGATGGCGAGGGCGGTTTTGATGGCGAGGGCGGAGACCAGATCGCCGCAATTTTCCCAGTGGATATCGTCGCTTTTGGAGATGCCGCTCGGAAGTTCTTGGATGACGCGGCCTGTGAAGATTTGTTTGTGTTGATGGATGCGGATGCGGAAGGTGCGGTTGCCTGCGCGGCCTGCGCTTACAAATGCGGCGCGGGTGCGGGCGCGGACTTCATGGGTGAAGGCTTCTGGGCTCGGGCATGCGGCGGGGGCCTGAAAAATAATCTGAATGCGTTCTGTTTCGGGGTCGGCGAGCGCGCCCTGCGGATAGCCGAGGATCAATGCGGCACTCGCTTGGCAGAGCAGGATGGCCCGAAGTCGGTCCGGTTCGCCCACAACGCTTGAGAATGCCTCGTTTGCGTGAGGGCGTCACGATCTTCGTTTTAGCGGCTGGGCAGGACGAGCTTGATGTTGAACACGTAATCGACGTTTACGGGCGCGCCGTTGAAGAGAACGGGCGTGTAGCGGCGGCTGTAGAGCGCGTCGAGCACGGCCTGTTTCATGTGGGGAAGCTCTTTGATGACGCGGCAATTGGTGATGGCGCCCGAGGTGGTGATCGTGCAGCGCACAATCATCAGTCCTTCGACGCGGGCTGCGAGTGCGTCTTTGGTGTACACGGGGTCGCGGCCCGAAACCATCGAGGGCCGGTTCATGCCTGCACCGAAGGGAATGGTGACGTTCTGGGGCTGCACGGTGGGTACGGGTGTGGTGCTGCCCAGTTGTCCGCCGACCACGCCGCCGACCACGCCGCCTTTAACGCCTCCCTCGACGCCTCCCTCGACACCGTCATCGTCGTCTCCGCCTTGATCCGTCGGTGTCGCCTGAGCCACATCCACAGGCTTTTCCTCGGGCTTTTCGGTCGATTCGACCAACGTGTCGGGCTTCTTAACGACCTCGGGCTCTTTCACTTCGACTTTTTCGACCTTGGGCGTCGACTTGCGCTTGGGCGGCGGAGGCGGCGGAGGCGGCGGAGGCGGCGCGTCGGGAGGCGGCGCCTGCTCCACGGCTTGCACGAAGGTCACGTCGACATTTTTCTTCTTTTCTTCCGGGGGACGGCTGCTGATGTAGATGGCCATCCCCACAAGCGCCGCATGCACCACGGCTGAAAAGAAAGCCCCTGTGCCAAAGCGGCCTTTGGCCGTGTTTGCCCGATTTAAAACCGCGTCGAACATTGTTCTTTTCTCCAACCCTTGAGCAAGTCGTGATGAAAGGCGCCCTTTTGCCGTCTGGGCCATGCCAGGGGAGGACAAGAGTGCGGCCAAAAGTTTTGGTTTTGCCGATGCGGGCGGCGTCTCGGATTTTCCAGCCCTTAACAAGGCGTTCCGAAGTGCCGTTTCCTTTCGGTCTTTTTCGTCCAGCCACCTGTCGGGATCGCTCATGATTCTTCTCCATCTGCGCCCGCCTTGGGTGACTTCGCGTGGTTCGATAGCAATTGCTCAAAGGCTTCCCGGGCGCGCCGCAGGCGTGAGCCAACGGTGCCAACGGGAACATCGAGCATGTTTGCGATCTGCGCCATCGGTACTTCTTGAAGCTCAAACAGTACAAACACCGTCCGAAGCTCCTCGGGTAAAGCGCTCAGCACTTCATCGAGAAGCGTGAGCATTTGTTTTTGATCCGCGAGCTCATCCGGCCTGGGAACGGGATCGCTCAGCTCCGTGCCGTGGTGTTTACCTTCTGCGCGCCATCTTCGCTCGGCCCTGCGGGCCTGCGAGGCTACCTTCACCGCCGTTTGCTGAAGAAACGCAAGCTCGGTTCCTTCGGCGATTTCAGGCAATTTGCGCGAGGCCACCAGGAACACCTGCTGCATGCAATCGTCCATTTCCTGCACAGGCACGCCCAGCCTTCGCAATACCCGGTAGACCAAATCAAAATACGTTTCGATCATGGCCCGGAGCCGGGCTTCGCTTGCCGGATTCATCAGGTCAGCCGCCCGCTTACATCGGCCTGAGCTGAATTAGGGGCCGCGCGCCCTCCGCAGGGGAAGAAAGCAATGGACACACCTTTCCCAGCGGCGTTTGAGAGCCGAAATATTCGCTTCCACAAACTGCTAAATGGCCGGCAAAACGACTTTTGATCACAAAAACCAAAAAAAAGATCAAATAGTTTAAAAAGCCTTTGATTTACGAGGAATCGTTGCAACACATTCATGTGTTAAAACATGGCTTGAAAGATGGGGACGCGAAATTCGTGACGCTGGCTCACACCAAACTGTTGTTGCTCGCTGAGCGAATACATCGGCCTTATTTCCAGGATAGGCAGGCCCAATCTAAAAGCATCCCGTTCCAAGCCAAAGAGGGCGGTGGGGATGCGGGGTGTTTGGGCGCTGCGCTGCGGGGCCCGGGTCTTGGTTTGGTTGTTGGATAAGCCGGCGGGGGCGGGTCCTGGGTTTTCGTCCGAGGGCTGAGTCAGCGAGGGATCTTCGGTGTCCTTGGGCGGGGCGTAGGCTGTTGCGTTGAGAACGGCGATAACGGCGGGAATCACAAGGGCCATGCCGCCCGCGAGCATATACAAAGGCGCTTCGGCGGGGGCTGCGGACTCGACGAAATAGCCTCCGATTCCGCCGCCTGCGGCGCCCACGGCTCCAAAAACAGCGTAGGGCCACCAGGCTTCAATGCCGATGATTCCCATGGTGATGGTGACGACTTCGCCGCCCAGAAGCGCGCCTCCCACGATGCCTTTACCGGTTCCCGAAACTGGGCCGTCCGCGTGGGCCGGCGACGAAGAACTCAACGCCGCAAGGGCACAGGCTCCCACGGCGCACACGCGAAAAAACGCGCCGGGCGTTCGATGTGTATTGACCTTTTTGCTGAAGTGCATCGGGCTGTTGTTGCAGGCGGGTGCTCGCCATTTCTTGTCGTTGGGTTTCACTGCGATCGCACGAGCCAGCCTAACATGGGATTTCGGCCATTTAGTCTTGGTCTTTTTCGCGTTCTTGCGGCGGGCGCCGCCAAGCTTTTGTTGCGCTTGAGCGGGCTTTTGGCCGGGCTTGCTTTTGTGGTGGGCGCGCTTCGTTTTTTGCCTTGGCTCTTTGGTTCGGGACTTCCGGCCGAGCTGTGGATTGCGTTTGGGGCCGAGCTGTTGGCCATGTCGCTGGAAGTTGCGCTGTTTGTCGCGCCGGTGATTTCGTTTGCGCTTGCGAGCAGCGCGCTTGTGGAACGCGGTGAGCTTCGGGCGCTGGGTGCGCTGGGTGTTCGTCCCGCGCGTATCGCTTGGAGCGGATGGCCTGTGTTGCTTTGCAGCGCGCTGGTCTTGAGCCTGGCTTCGGGCTTGTGGGGCTCGGTGGCTATTTCGCCCGCAAGGCGCGTCGAAACATGGCTGAACGAAGCGCGCGAAGGATGTGCGCGAAAGGCGAACGAAGCGCCGTCTGCAGTGCCCGTGATCGTTGCTGTTCCAACCATCGATTTCGTTTGGATTTGCGCCAAGGGTGAAGTTCCCAAGCTTGTGGGGACGTTTTTTATTCAGCATCGGACGGCCGCGCTGAGCGCCGCTTCTGTTTCGTTTTCAGAGGACATGAGCACCTTGCGTTTTTCCGATGCCCGCTTGTTTGTCCGCGAAACAAAGGCGCCCGATCCTCCGGTCCAGGTGCGCACCACAGAGCTGTCGATTTCGGGTTTCGCTCCGGCGCTCCGGCCCTCCAATCTCCATCCGGTTGTGCGGGCCCTGCTTGTATCGGGTTCGGCGGGATTGCTGTCGCTGTGGGTGTCGGCGCTTGTGCTGGCGCGCTCGATCAAAAGCCGCGTCCATGCTCTCTGTGCAGGCGTTTCAGGTGCGTCCGCTGCCTTGCTGTTTCTTTCATCGCTGGAGCGCTCGCCATCGGCGTTTTTCCTCTATCTCGGCGTGCCCGCGCTCGGTTGCCTTGCACTGTGGCTTACGGTTCACCTGCCCTTTTATGGGGCGAGGCTGCGCGCCCGTCCTCGAGGCAGAGAGGCCGCAAAGGCAATACGATTTCATTGATCACCCATTCCAACACACCGCGGACAAGCCTGAACAAGCGTCTGTCCTGTCCGCTCGCCGCGTTCGTTGCTTGGAATAAAAGAGGGTGATACGGGTTCTTGAACTGCGCGGGCTTCTGGCTTTCATTTGCGCGCCGGCACGGCGGGTCAGAGCCTTCAGGGAGAAATGTCATGGGCCGTCTCGGACCTCTTGAAATCGTCATTATTCTCGGCGTGATCCTTCTCTTGTTCGGTGCGGGGCGCATTGCCGACATTGGAAAAGGCTTGGGCGAAGGCATTCGCAACTTCAAAAAGGGTTTGAAGGACGATGACGACGCCAACAAACAATTGCCAAAGAAGCCCGAAGGTGAAAGCGGTTCGGGCGATCAGAAATCGGCCTGATACGTCTTTCGTTCCCCGCCTTCCGCTATCCCGGCCCCTGCACCCCTTGCCTGCTTCGCTGCACCGGCCGCTCCACAAGCATTCTTAAACGCCTTGGCCGATCGACGCGCGGACGAAGCCGTCTATACTCGTCCGCATGCGATTTCTCGAGCGTTTGGGTAAAGCGGGCGTTGTCTTCGGCGCATTTTCTCTGGCCACCTACTTCGCTCTTCAGTTCGGTCCAGGCGGGTTGTGGCGCGGTTTTGAACCTGCGCTCGCCGTGACAGGCCAAGCTGCAAAGCCGCCCTACGATTTGACGCGGCTCGATGCAGTGAATGAGACGCTCAAAATGATCCGCGACAAATATGTCGATCCGGATCGGGTGAAGCCTAAGGAAATGCTGCTTTCAGCGCTGAATTATGTGCAGCGCGATGTGGCGCAGGTGATGGTCGTAACCGACGATCCTAAAGAGGTCACTGTCCGCGTCGAGAACCAAGAGAAAAAGTTCCGCATCGATAACGTGCAAGGGCCTTGGGATGTGTCGGCGAGGCTGCGCGAGATCTTCGCCTTTTTGCAGCAGCATCTAAAGGGCACCGATGTCGATCTGCGCGAGATCGAATACGCGGCGTGCAATGGAATGCTTCACACGCTCGATCCTCATTCGGTGTTCTTGAGCCCCGAGGCTTACAAGGAAATGAATGTCTCGACGTCGGGCAAATTCGGCGGTTTGGGCATTGTGATTTCCATCCGCGATCAGATGCTCACCGTGATGAATCCCATGCCTGGCACGCCGGCGGGCCGCGCGGGATTAAAGCGTTTTGATCGCATCGTGAAGATCAACAACGAATCGACGCTGAACATGCCGCTCGATGACGCTGTAAAGCGGCTGCGCGGCGATCCAGGCACCAAGGTGAGTGTGTGGGTGGTGCGCGAGGGAGAAAACGGCTGGGCCACGCCAAAGCCTTTTGAACTTGTGCGCGAGGAAATCAAAGTGCGTTCAGTCGAGTCGCGCGCGCTGGATAACGGTGTTGGCTATGTGCGGCTCAAGCAATTCCAGGGCACGTCCTACGTGGAGCTTTCGGCGGCATTGGCCGAGTTTTCGGCGAAAGGGCCGATCCGGGGACTCGTGCTCGATTTGCGCGGCAATCCAGGCGGGCTGTTGGATCAGGCGGCGCGCATCGCGGATAAATTCCTGAACGACGGTGTGATTGTGTCGACGGTCGGCGCGAGCGACGGCCGTGAAGAGAAGCGCGCGAAAGTGCCTGAAACCGAGCCGAATTATCCCATTGTCGTTCTGGTGAGCGGCACATCGGCGAGCGCGAGCGAGATTGTGGCGGGCGCGCTGAAGAATCATGACCGGGCCATCATCGTGGGCTCAACGACCTTTGGTAAGGGCAGCGTTCAGCTTGTGTTCCCCGATGTAACGCCTGAAAAAGCAGCGCTGAAGCTCACCATCGCTCAATACCTGACGCCCGGCGATGTCTCCATTCAGGGTGTGGGCGTGACGCCTGATATCGAGCTCGATCCGATGACGGCCGATGATTTGGAAATGGATCTCACCGTGCAGTCCGATGGAATCAAGGAGCGCGATCTATCGGCATCGCTTCGGAGCGAGCGGGCGCAGGCCCCTGGAAAGCCGATGGAAACCGTTCGCTATCAATTGTCGAACGCCGATCGCATGGCGCTGCGGGAACGCGGGGGCGATATCGACGAGGACTTTGAGCTTGATTTTCCGGTGCGCTTTGCGCGCGATCTGGCGCAGCGCGGTCAGCCCGGTAAATCGCGGCTGGAGCAGATCCGGGCGCTGCGCGATTTTATCGAGCAGACGCGCAAGGAAGAGCTGGCCAAAGTGTCGGCCGATCTTTCAAAGCTGAGCATCGATTGGAGCGAGGCGCCCGAGGGAGCGCAGGTGGCGGCGCCTTCCGAGCTGGAGGTGAAGGTCGAGACCGATCGGCCGAACGCGGAAGTCACCGCGGGTGAGTCGATGGAGCTTCGGGTGACCGTGAAGAACAACGGCAAAAACCCGGTGTACAGGCTGCGTGCAACGACCGAGAGCGACAATCGCTACCTCGATGGCAAAGAGCTTGTGTTCGGTAAAATCGGGCCTGGGCAGAGCAAAACCGCGAAGGCGCCTTTTGGTTATTGCGAAGTCGAGGGGCACAAAGTCGGTACGACGAAGCCTCGTTCTCCCGATGCGAAGCGCATCTGCAAGATATCGATGGATGCGCTTTCGCGGAGCGACGGCGTGAAGGTGGTCTTCGATGCATCGTCCGGTCCCGCGCCGGCTCCCGCTGAGATTCGGCCTGTGATTCGCGCGCTGGAGAGGCCGCTCTTTCAGTATGCGTACGAAGTCGTCGATGACCGCGTGGGCAACGGGGATGGCCGCCTTCAAAAGGGCGAGCAGATGACGATGTACCTGACGGTGAAAAACGTTGGCAAAGGGCGCTCTTATGAGACGCAGGCCAATATTTCAAACCTATCCGGCGATGGGCTTCTGCTTCACGCAGGGCGTTTTGATATCTCGAACATGATGCCCGGCGATGTGCGCAGGGTGTCGTTTTCCTTCGATGTACAGCCTCAGCTTGCCGAGCCCGAAGCGGTGATTTCGCTGACGGTGGCCGACCGGGATTTGGTCGAGTACGCGACAGAGAAGGTGAAGATTCCTGTCGAGGCGCCGCTGCGTTTTCTGCCCTTCCAAGGCGCTCTAAAAGCCGGTTCGGGCGGAGCGGTGCTGTTTGGATCGCCTGAGCGCAAAGCGCAGACTTCGTTTGGAAAGCTCGCCGCGGGAAGCGCTGTAAACGCCTTGGGCAAATACGGCAGCGTGTACAAAGTCGACTTGGGCCAGAAGCGCATTGCCTTTGTGTCGGAAGAAGAAGTCACACCGGGCGGCGCGGCATCCGGGCCTATTGCATTCGACGATATCTATTCGCACGCACCGCCCCAGGTAGAACTTCAAGTGGCCGCAATGGCTACAAAAGACGATAAAATTAAGGTGAGCGGCGTGGCATCGGACGGCGAGCGATTGCTCGATATGTTTGCCTTTGTCGGCACGCGCAAGGTGTTTTATCGATCGAACCGCGATGGTTCCGATCCGCGGCGGGCGGGGTTTGAGTTCGATGCGCTGCTGCGTCCCGGCGTGAATTTGATTACGGTGGTGGCGCGTGAAAATCCGGATACGACCACGCGGCGAACGATTGTGGTTCGCAAGGACGGGCCGGATGGATCGATTCTCAAGACGCCGAAGACGGATGATCCTGTGGCCGATTGGGCGGGCGGCGCCGACGGCGAATAGAGCTAGCCGGATGTTTTGGGGCGGCGCTGTTTGAGCGCTGAAAGCGTGACGAAAACCACGAACAGCGCCGCACCCGTTACAGCAATAAAAACGCCGAAATCGAAGGCATAGTGAGCTCCCAGCGCGCCGGCGATTCCCATCCCAAAAATACCTAAAAAGACAAGGCCGGCGCCGATCACCGGATCGGGGCCTTCTGAACTGGGCTCCATTCCTTCGGCGGGTTCGGGAAGGTCATTGGAATTTGGCGCGGATTCGCTTTGATCTTGGGGTGCGGCGCTTTCGGCGGACTCGTTCATGAACAACCAGAGCTCCTTCCGCCAAGCTATCAAATCGCTTCTGTGTGAGAAATGGCCGGACGGGAAAACATAAAAGGAACGTGGCAATGAACAAGGAAGGCTTTCAAGGCCGCACGGTGCTTAGTTTTGAGAGCCGCCGCGCGCTTGAAATGGCGAATCTGATCGAGCGCTATGGCGGCGTTGCGCGCTCCGCGAAGAGCATGCGCGAGGTGGTCATCGCCGAAAATCCTGCCGCAAAAGCGTTTATGAAAGAGCTTGTAAATCAGGCTTTTGACGTTGTTGTGCTGATGACAGGCGTGGGGACGAGGGCGCTGATTCAAGAGATCTCGCCCGAGTTTTCTCAGGACGATTTTGTGCGGGCTTTGCAAGCCACGAAAACGGTAATCGCGCGGGGGCCGAAGCCGGCCTCGGTGCTTCGGGAAATCGGGGTCCATGGCTTTTTAACCGTGCCCGAGCCCAATACCTGGAGACAGCTTTTGGCGCTTCTCGAGGGCCGGCCTTCGCTTTCAGGCGTCCGCATCGCTATCCAGGAGTATGGCGCGCCCACGCTCGAGCTCTACCGCGCTCTTCAGGCTCAGGGCGCGTCGGTTTTGCCCATTCCCGTCTACCGCTGGGCTCTGCCTGAAGACATAGAGCCTTTAAAACAAGCGCTTCACGCCATCGCCAAGCGAGAAATAACGATCGCTCTTTTTACGAGCCGCGCTCAGGTGGAACATGTGTTTCTGGTCGCGGCCGAGGAAGGCATCGCGGAAGAGGTGCGAACAGGCTTGCGGCAGAGCTTTGTGGCTTCGATCGGTCCGGTGTGCAGCGAGGCCCTAAAGGCCGAAGGCATTCAGCCCAGCATGGAGCCCCAGCATCCTAAAATGGGGCATCTGGTTAAAGAGGCCGCCGAGATGGTTGCTGCTCAAACAATGTAATGATCGTTAATAAAACAAATTCAATCATTACTCGTCGTCGTACACATCCTCGGATTCTTCGGTGGCCGCTACAGCTTGGCCTTTGCCGTCTCCGTGGCCGCTGTCGACCAGTTCGGCGCGATAAATGATATCGCCGCTCTGCGAGGTGATTTCTCCGCTGAGGTCGCCCCACGCGAAACTCTCGCTCTGAACCGTGCGCAACGTCGCCTGAATCTTTCCAAGCCGAACCCTAAAGCTCGATTTCTTTGCGCTGACCGTGTGGCCCGCGATGTCCACGCTCAGGTTCTCTGAGCCTAAATCTTCTTCATTTTGGTCGGCCGCCACGGCTGTTTTTTCCATCAGCTCTTCGTAAACCGATAGCGGCGCCTTCACTTCGCGGCCTTTGTCCATCAGCGCGACAGCCAGTACTTCTCCGCGCTTTTCAGGCGAATCGTCCATCTTTACACGCACGGTCTTCTTTGAAGCGCCTTCTTCAAAGGTCATGTCCACCGTCAAGACATTCCCTTCGCGCCCAACCACCCGCTGCGTCAGTGTGAGCGGCGTGTCGCGAAAGCTTCCAGAAAAGCGATGAACCACAAAATCACCAGGCGCCCGAAGCGGTGCCACGGCCGCCGCCTTGGCCGGCATCAGCGACGCAATCGGTACAATCTCATCAGGACCCATGGGCGGATCAAAGGGAGGGTCCTTTATACTCGTCACAGAGTCGGAGATCTTGGCGAGGGCCATTTTGCTGGAGCTCGATGAGGCGGGTATTGCCGTTGAAGCGCGCCCGCAACCGATGGCCAGGGTGGATAGAAGGGCGAGGGAGAGCAGGATTCGGTTCATGCGAGTCCCCCTAGCCGTCTTTTTTTCGATGGGCCTAATTTGTGGCGAACATTTTTTGTTTTGTCCGAGAAATAAAGGCGTTTTGTGTCTATGCGGCGCGCGCGCTGCACAGCGTCCGGCGAGATGGTCCGCGAGATCGCTTTTGATGATTCACTTTGCTACCAACATGGGTTGAGCACATCGAAAAGAATTGGATCGGCACTGATCCGCTTGACCTGGTCTTCTGTGATCCAGTTGGGTTTTAAACAATCCGATTCATATTAAAAAAATGACCTTTCAACGGATTCCACTTCGGGAAAACCGCCAAAAAGGTCATCGGATCGGGGTTGGCCCGCCTCCTGCAGAGGGTGGTGTGGCTTTTGATCCCATCGTACGGTGGGTGAGTAGTATGATGAAAACATCGCCTTCTTCTCTTTCGACGCTCAAAGTTGCGGCGCTCTGTTCAAGCCTCGCTGTCGTTGCGGGGGCCTTTAGTTCAGCGGCCGGTGGTTGTGTGGAACAACCAAACGCCATTCCTTTCCCGAGCGGAAGTTCGGGGAATGGCTCTTCGGGCTCCGTTCTTCCGCCTTCCACCAAAGGTCAGGAACTCTTCGCGGCCCTAGAGCCCGATCTCTTAAAGGTCTGCGGCACTTGCCACGAGCCTGGTGGAACGGCCGATACGCCTTTCCTAAAAGGGCCTGATTACTACCAGTCGGTGGTCAGTTGGCCCGGCGTCGTCCGAAAAGATCCCAAACAAAGTTTGTTCTTGACCTATTCGGTCAAGGGCGGCGGTCACAGCGGTGTGAATCTCAACGGCGATACGGTCGATCCTACCTTGATGTCCAGGGTCGAGGCTTGGTTGGCCGAAGAGGCCAAAGCCATCGCCACGCCTTCGATGGATCAAGGCCCCGCGATCGAACCCTTCGTTCCGATTTTGGGGTTCAATGCCGTTTACTTGGGCCCGCTCGGCCCCGAATTCGAAGGGATGGCGGTGACATTCCTCGCGGATAGGCTGGGGAATAATAGCCTCGAACTCCGCGATATCGAAGTTCATCCGACCTCAAAACTGGGCGTGCATATTGTCCACCCCCTTCTGGTGGTCTATCCCGCCGCTGGTGGTGTTGAGCCCGATTTGGTCGATAGTTTTTCGAATGTGGATCAGACATTCTACCCCAATGAGGGTGGAGCGCTTGGGCCTGGCACGGCGGTGCTCACCAATTGGAGCAACAACGCCAAGCTGTCCATTGCCTTTGAAACGATCGAGAAGGTCGATCCAAACGCTTCGGACGGGGGGATGGATGGCGGAAGCACGAGCGGATGCAAGGATGTTGCGTCATTTGACGCAAACGCGAAAGGGCAATTTCAACAGAGGTGCGGCGGTTGCCATGCAGGTGGCAACAGCGCGGCGACGAATGCCGTGGATATGACCAAGCTGGGATCGGATGCGACGGCGGCTTGCGCGCAAATTCTTTTCCGCGTCAAGCCGGCCGATCCACCCACGAGTCAGGTATTCGTTGTGACGGACCCAGGAGGGGGTGCCGCGCATCCCTTCAAGTTTGGAGGCAATCAGGCAAATTTTGATGCGTTTAGGACTGAAGTGGTGAAGTGGATAGAGGCGGAAAACAAGTAGCCCTACAACGGCTATTTCTTAAACCGAGGAAAGGCTGGCGCTTTATGCGGAATACTCCCATCCTCCTTTGCATGGCTGCCGCGATGATCGCGGTGGCATGCAGCAGTGAAAACCCAACTGGTGTACAGAACCCGCAGGGAAATAACTCTACGGGCAGCAGCGGTAATGGCACGAATACGACATCGGGCAGTGCAATGCCCGAACCCGAAAAGACCATTCTGGACGAGCGGGTTGTTGACTACAACTTGGCTCTGCGCCTTGCGTCGCTGAAGCTTACCAATCAGCTTCCGACGATGGAGCAGATCATGGCTGTGGCCAATGCAAGCGACAAGAAGTCCGCTTATGAAGCCGAGCTCGACAAGATGTTCGAGAACCCGCGCTTTGTGCAGCGGATTGTTAAATTCTGGCGCGATACGATGCGCATGGGCGGTGGAGCGAACGGCGATGCGCCGAGCCGCGACACGGCGCCGGTATTTGCCGCGCGCATCATGATCGAAGAACGTCCGTATTCCGATCTATTCACGGCCGCGGACAATACTTGCCCCACCTACGACGGTATGGCCAATACCTTCGCCGATGGGACATGCAACAACAATGTTCCCACGCATGCGGGCGTGCTCACCAATCCTGGTGTGCACTATCAGTTCAATAGCAATATGGCGTTCCGGCGGGTTCGCTGGGTGCAAGAAACATTTGTTTGCACCAAGTTCCCGGCCGAGTATTCGCAGACGCCCATCCAGATGGGTGGAAGCGAATTCGTTTCGCCGTGGGACTTTAAGTCGGTCGGCACGGACCCGATCAACTTCCAGGATACATCGTCGGTTATCTGCGCAAACTGCCACACCACGATGAACCACGTCGCACCGCTGTTCGGAAATTTCGATGCGAATGGCATGTGGACGAATAGCATTCAGGTGTTGACGCCCACCACGCCCGATCCGGTAACGACGGAACTCGGACACTGGTTGCGCGATGGCGAGAAATTGTCGTGGCGCTTGGGCCGGGAGACACCCGATCTTCCCGCGCTCGGCCAGGCGATGGCGGCGGACCCCGATGTGCACGAGTGCGCCGTGGCCCGTATGTGGAACTTCACGATGTCCAAAGAGGATATTGTGACCGATCTCGCCACCGTACCGCCCGAGGTGCTGGCGTCCTACGTCGAAGAATTCACCACCAATGGCATGAACCTAAAGAAAGTCCTTCGTTCGATGTTTGCGAGCGAAGACTTTGTGAAGTTCTAAGGCGCGAATAGGAGACGAGCAATGAAGCGAAATAGCCTGACTCCCACAATGGTCGCGTCTTTGGCGGCGGTGTTTGTCATGGGTGCCTCGGCATTTGCCGGGTGCGCGGATACTCAGCCGACCATGCCCACGGGCAAAACGACAATCGACGATCCGACGCAGCAGATTCCGGAGCAAGCGGCTCCGTATTCGGCCGGCGAAGACAATACCCACGATCATTTCAACGATCTGGGTGTGAATGGCGCGCGCGATCCCTTTGATATTCTGGCGCAGCGTATGGAAGAGGGCGAGCCCCAAATCCGGACCCGCCTGCATTCCTGCCAGAAGCTTCAGATTGCGTCGGTTCGCGCCGTGCTTTCGTCGCTCGGCGTGGATCTAAATGCCACCGGCGATCCCAAGCCCGCGGGCCAGCTCTTGAACGAGGGCACCGGCGCGCTCGGCGCGGCCAACTACGATGGCCGGGTGGGTGAGTCGTTGGTGTGGAGTTCCGCGGGTGCGGCCAAGCTCTTCGATATCTTCGTGCAGGCGGCCCAAGAGATCATTCCGGCCATCGAAACGGTGGACCAATGCAAGCTCAACGGCGTCGGCCCGAAGATGTTCGACGATCAGAACCAGTGCAACAAAGACGCGGTGACGTGTCTTCTCGGTGTCCCCGCTACGGACGATCACGTTGCCATCTGCAACAACGTGGTGAAATCGGCGACGGATATTGACAAGGGCAAGAGGATTGCAGTGGCCACCATGCTGAGCGCAGCGTTTTCGTGCCATTGAGGAGGTTGCCATGATTGACCAACGACTGAAGAATCTTGAAGGTAAATCGAGGCGTCACTTCCTTCGGTGGGCCACCACCTTGGGAGCCGTTTTGGCCGTAGAGCGCTCAAAGGTCCTCCAGGTGATCGCGGATTCCGCGGGCACTGCGATGGCCGATGCTTCCTGCGGCGCGACCAATCGCTCCGTGCACTTGGTTGCCGGTGATGGTGGCTTTGCGTGGTTCCAGTTGCTCTGGCCCCATGTCGACGTTGCCACAGCGGGAAACGATAACTTTGCATTTCATGCCCCTGGTCAAGCCAAGGCCGCGACAGACACGGACAAGGCGTTTTACTACGCGCCCGAGTCTCCGTGGCAGAACTTGGACAAGACCAAGCGCATTTCGGCCTTTATGGCCGGTCAGAACCAGACCCACACGCCAACCCCGGGATCGGCCGCGACCTTGGGCAACGGCGTGGGCATGCTGGCCGCTGTATCCGCCATTCAGCGCGCGACGCCTTCGCTGCTCCCCGTCATTGGCCTCGAGCCTTTGAATTTCGGCGCAGCACCCGGCGCTCCCCAGCTCACGACCGTGGGCAATGCCGATGGCATGGTGCAGCTCTTCAACAGCTCGGCATCCAAGGTTGTGCTCTCACAGCCCGATGATGCCGCCTTGTTCGAGGCGTATTACAAAGCCTTCCTGGGCCTGGAAAAGGCTGCCGGACGGCCCACATATGCGCGTTCGCTGCGCACGGGCAAGACCTCGGCGAACTTCTTGGGCAAAAACCTGGCTGCCATGCTTCAGCCGACCGATGAGGATCGGACGAAGTACGGTATCATGGGAGCACCCAACAAGCTGAGCGAGATTGGCCGCGCGCTGATCACATCGGCCAAAGCCTTTAAGCTGGGTCTGACCCAAGCCGTGATTATCCCGGCCATGCGCGACGATCCTCACGGCGCGTTCCAGAATATGGGCACGCTGACGGATACGGTTGCGACCTTGGGCAAGATCTTTGACGGCTTCATGGACGATCTCAAGCTGGTTCAAGATCCGTCTTGCACCACCAAGACATTGGCGGACACGACGATTTTGACGGTACATGGAGATACGCCCAAGACTCCGCTTCAGCGCGGCGGCTGGCCGGATGGCACGCCTGGCAACTCGAACTGGCTGTATGTCATGGGGAATGGCTACCTCAAGACAGGCTGGTTTGGCGGCGTCAAGGCGAATGGCGACGTGGACGGCTTCGATCCCAAGACGGGTAACAACGTGGCGGGTCAGCAAGCGAATGCAACCAGCGCGGCTGCGGGCGCGGCGGTTGCGTACGCGGTGGCGAAGGGCGATATGAAGCGCGTGCAGGATTTCTATAATGGTCCTGGCATCGATGGTATCGTGAACCTGGCCGTTCTGTAGTCGGCGATTCGAATTTCAATTCGATCAAAGGGCAATCTCTCACAAGGGGATTGCCCTTTTTCATTGGGCCAACGCTTGGAGGGAGTCAATGCGATCGAATTGAACAACAGTGAAATAAAAATGATTTAATGTTTTCGGCCTGTGCCTGAAAGCATTGCATCGAAAGCATCGTCGAGATTATCGGTAGGCTGAACGACCGAGTGCATATTGGGCGCCCCGCCCGCGGTTGGATCGATGCCCCGGATGCGCTCCACCACGCTTCCGCGCGGGTCTTGATAATTGGGATTGGCGTGGGCCAGCCTCTGAAAAAACATCAGCGCCTGCTCGGGCAAACCCTGCGCCGCATAAGCGTTCGCGACTTCATAGGTCAGCGCGTATTCCTGCTCGCGCGTCTTTTGCCGGACTTGAAGCCCGCGTATAAATGCATCGATGGCAGCGTCAATCTCACCGACTTGCATGTAAATCATGCCAATCATCGATAGACATACGCATTCCCGGCCGGGATCGCGCGAGGCCAGTTCGAATTCGGCAATGGCATCGGTAAACATCCCCATTTCTTTGTAGGCGACTCCCAAATCGTAATGCGTCGCCGCATCCGATTCCGAAATCTGCATCGGGATATTCGAGCCCGCCTTGATCTGCTCCATCATCGAATCGACATCGACCGGCTGAGCCATCGATTCCACGACCTGCGCTTGATTCGGCGTCATCTCGGTGAATTTGTCGTCGATTTGATCGATCCACGCATTGATATCCAGGCCGCCGCTGCTCTCAGGTGCAAAACGGACTTCGTTGGCCCGGGGCAGCGCCCTCGTTCCGCTTTCCTGACTCGACATCGCGCGCCCGGCCATCTCTTCCACCTGACGCTTTTTCTCTAAAACCAGCGGATGGTTGGGCAGGCGCGAAAGCTGTTCGTCGAGCATTTCCCGCGCGCGGTCAAACATGCCGTGCTGCGCGAAAAACTCGATTTCCTCCAGCGCATCTTCATCGAGCTGGGAAAGCACCGAGTGATTGCGGGCCGGAGGCGGAGGGATAGGGGTTGGCCGCCTTCCCTTGTTTGCAGGAGCGGGCGAACGCAGCGGCGGATAGGCCGCCTGAGGATCGGGATAAGCAGGCGCCGCGGGCTGAACCAACGGGATTGCGCGCGCCGATGTCGAAGGAGGCGCTTCGATAAACTGCATCGATTCCTCTTCCATCGGGTAGTTCGGAAGAGGCGCATCACTGGTCATCGGGCCGTAACGCCGATCGCCCGTGTAAGGATACGCGCCCGATACATCGTAGTTTTGGATGTTGGGATCGTAGTACGGATCGCCGTAGGGATTGGCCGCGTTTAGAGCTACCGCGCCGGTATCGTAAGCCCCATTGGGATTTCCATAAGCGGCATCGTAGGGCTGTTCCTCGTATCCGCCGCCTGCGTCGGGCTGCGCATTGGCGTCGTAATCGAGCGCATAACCAAGCTGCGCCAGCATCGCCGTCGCCGCTGGATATCCAGGCTCAATCAGCAACAGCTCGTCCAGAATGCGCGCCGCCGTCTCCGTGTCGCCGCAGTCCGAAAAATAGTGCGCATGAGCCATCATTTCATCGATGGCGCCCTGCCCGTCGCCCGTCTCGAAGAGCACATCGTAGAGCTTCTCGCGAAGGTCGCGCACCTCGGGCAGCGAATCGATGGCATCCCGCAGATACTTAATCGCCTCGGCATATTGCTGATGCAGGCGCATCGTTTCGGCGGCCGTGAGAATCTGCTTGGCGCGCGTCGCCGCCTCGGAATGCGACGTAAGCTCGATCGGCATCGCCGACTCAGGCGGCATCGTCTCGAAGCTCGCCGAAGGCTCGATTAAAATGCTCGCCTCGGGCGCGGGTCCCGAAGGCTCGGCGTCAATTTCGACGGCTTCGGCTTCCTCGGCATCGGCAATAAGGCTGTCGATATCTTCTTCCGACTCAGCCGCCGAAACTTCCACTTCAGCCGTGGAATGAGGCGCCACTTGCTGCGAAGCGAGCTGCTTGACCTGCGCGTCATTCGGAGCCCTCGAAACAAGCTCTTCGACAATGGCTTTGTAAGCGTGGGCGCGGCCTGCTTCCTTGGCCACGCGCGCCGCTTCCTTCAGCACTTCGAGCGCTTTGTCCTTTTGCTTAAGCTGATCGAAGGCCCGCGCCAGCAAGCCAAGAACCGTTAGATCTTTAGGATTTTCTTTGAAGCAAAACTGAAGCTTCGCGAGCGCCGTCATCGCATCGTTGGGCTCGCCCCGCTCCAGATAAATTTCCGCGGCCATCCGCGCAAAATTCACATCGGGGCGGTGCTGAAGAATGCGCTCGACCACCTTCAGCGCATCGCCGGCCCGCCCGCTTTTCACCAGTGTGTTGGCCGCCGCTCCAAAGCGGGCAATCGCGTTGTCGAAATCCTTCAGGCGCAAATACGCTTCGGCCAGCCGCAATTGAGGCAGCGGATTGGAAGGATCGACCTCGATAATTTTTTCGTAAATCTTCAGCGCATCGCGATCGCGCCCCGCCTTGAGCAGCCGCGTCGCAATTTCGTCGTAAGCCGCGAGCGCCTCGCTCTTTTGGCCCGCTTGGACATACAGCTCCGCCAGCGTCGGCAGCACATGACCAAAGCGATCGATCATGTGCGGCACATGCTTGTTGATGATCTCGCGCATCTGCTTGTAGACCGCGATGGCTTTGCCGGAGAAGCCCTGCTGCGCGTAGAACTGGCCTACCTGCTCGTAGGTCGTAATCGCCTCGGCATACTGCTCGAGCTTGATATGCAGATCGCCGATGCGCAGAAGCGTGCGAACGTCCTTGGGATCCTCGGCGATCAGCTTCTGGTACTCGACGATCGCTTTGTCGTAGCGCTTCTTCTCGACAAGCTTCTGCGCCGCTTGAAATACCTTTTCGCGTTCAACCGGCACGGCGATGGAGATCTCCTCGGGACGTCCCCTGACAGATGGCGCCTTTGAGGCTTCTGTCACCCTGTGAAAAGCTCAATTCCACGAAAAACACTATCGAATCCCGTACCTGCGCACAAGCGCCCGCAAGGGATTTCTAAACTTCTGTGCCGATCGCGTTACTTGGTTTTGAGCCGTCCGTCACCTTTTTGATGGGTTAAACGGGCCGATCCCCGGCAAAAAGACGCGCCGCGGGGCTTTGGATTCTTCTTCTGCGCTCTTTTGCTAGAGTCGCAAGCCTCATGACCCAAAGCCTCGCCTATAAAGCTCCGTTTGGCCCAAATGGCCACCGTCCCGTGGACAGCGCGACCTGCGAGCGGCTTCTCTCCACGGCGCTCAGCCGGGGCGGAGACTTCGCCGATTTGTTTTTTGAGTACCGCGCGAGCAGTGGATTCAGCTTCGATGAAGGCATTTTAAAGGCTGCGTCGCGCGGTGTTTCCATGGGGCTCGGCGTGCGCGTCCTGAAAGGCGATGCATCGGGTTTTGCCTACACGGAAGATCTAAGCTGGGAAGCGATGAAGCACGCCGCCGAGACCGCTGCGCAAATTGCGTCGGGCGGAGGCGGGATCGAACAGGTCGTTCTCAAGGCCCGCAGGCATGTGCAAAGGTACGATTTACCCGCGGTGTCGATCGATCAGCCGGGCTTAGAAAAAAGGCGATTGCTCGAACGCGCGAGCGCCGCGGCCCATGCGCACGATGCCCATATCATCAAGGCAGAGGCGAGCTTTGCCGAGGAAGTGAGAGAAATCCTGCTCGCGACGAGCGACGGCGTGATGATGCACGATGTACAGCCTCTATTCCGCTTTGGCGTGCGCGCGATTGCCGAGAAAAACGGCAAACGGCAGGAAGGAGCGAGCGGCGGGGGAGGCCGGATGACGCTGGCCTATTTCGACGACCGCTCGCCTGAATGGCATGCGCAGGAAGCGGCCCGCCAGGCGATGGTGATGCTCGATGCGGTCGAAGCGCCTGCGGGCGAAATGAATGTCGTGCTTGCGCCTGGAGATAGCGGCATTCTTCTTCACGAAGCCGTAGGGCATGGCCTCGAGGCCGACTTCAACCGCAAAGGCACCAGCAACTACGCGGGACAAGTGGGCAAGCCCGTGGCCAGCGAACTATGCACCGTTGTCGACGATGCGACGCTTCTTCAGTCGCGCGGAACGATCAACATGGACGACGAAGGCTACGAGCCCGGGCGGAGCGTGCTCATCGAAAAAGGCATTCTCTCGGGCTACATGCACGACCGTATTTCGAGCAAGCACTACAAAGTGACACCCACCGGAAATGGGCGGCGTGAAAGCTTTGCGGCGATTCCCTTGCCGCGCATGACCAACACCATTCTGCTCGCGGGCCCGCACGATCCCGAAGAAATCATGCGTTCGGTAAAACGCGGCGTGTTTGCGCGCAAATTCGGCGGAGGCCAAGTCGATATCTCCAACGGCGATTTCGTTTTTTCGCTGACCGAGAGTTATCTCATCGAAGATGGCCGGATCAGCGCGCCGCTCAAGGGCGTCAACCTCATCGGCAATGGTCCTGAAGTGCTTCGCCAAGTCTCGATGCTCGGCACCGACGTGGCGACCTCCGATGGCATTTGGACCTGCGGAAAAGACGGTCAAAGCGTCCCCGTGGGCGTGGGCTGTCCGACGGTGAAAATCGATCGGATTACTGTCGGCGGCACGCAAATCCGTTCATAATGGCTTCGCATCCCGCCTCTCCGCGCGCATCGGCCCGGCGTTCATTTGTCGCTGTGGTGGGGCACGCGCCGGATCTGGAGCGCGAAGAAGGCGCGGCGAATATTTTAAGATCGCTCGGTGCCCGGGTGCGCACGCTCGATTTATGGGACGAGCCCGATCAACTCTTCACCGGACATGAAAGCTTTGAAGTGCGGGCGCTCATCGTCGAAGCGATGGAACGGCCCGATTTAGCGGTGCGCGTGCTTCGCCACCTCAAGCGCGACGAACGCCTGAGCGAAGTCTTTGCCATTGCGGCCTTATCGGTTGCCCAAGTGGCCCGGCTCGATCCAGCGGGAGGCTTCGATGATTTTGTGCTCGTGCCTTATGTGCCGGCCGAGCTCTATGCGCGCATCCGCCGCGCCGAATGGCAAAAGAGCGAGTTTTCAACCGAGGAGCGCCAGAAAATCGGCCAGCTTGTGATCGACCGCGAAGGCCGCGAAGTCACGGCGGGCGGCGTGCCAATTGCGCTGACGGGCAAGGAATTCGCGCTGCTCGCTTATCTCTGCGAACACCGGGGCCGGCTGGTTACGCGGGGAGAAATTTTGTCCCGCGTTTGGGGCGACATGTACGAAGGCTCGAGCCGCACCATTGATATTCATGTGCGCAGGCTTCGCAAAAAATTGGGCAGCTCGGTGCATATCGTCACGCTGCATGGTTCGGGCTACAAATTGGCCGCTCACCCCGATTCTTCTTCCGGCTCCGGGGACGATGAAGACGAAGAAGGCGAAGCCCGCCGTTTAAAATCCCATCAAAATGATAAAAAAATCGATCGTATCCATCAGCATCGGATGTCCGAGCGGCATTGGTCCTGAAATCGCCGTAGCAGCAGCCTCCAAAGAAGAAGACACGGCATGTGTATTGGTCGGCGATATGGATGTCGTGTCGCGGGCCGCCATGCTTCGCGGCATTCCTAGGAATAGCCTTGTGGTGCTCGAAGATAGGCAAGCCATGGAGGCGCTCATGCCCGGACAAATAGGCGTATATGCGCGGAGCACTCCCGTGGGCGCCGAATGCGAGCCGGGAAAACCCAATGCCAAAAGTGGTGCGGCTCAATTTCATTGGATTAACGAAGCGATGTCTCTGGTTGAGCGCGGCGATTGCGATGCGCTTGTGACCGGCCCTGTTTCAAAGCATGCGATTGCGACGAGCGGAGCGCCTGGAACGGCCGATTTTTTAGGTCATACCGAATATTTGGCGAAGGTGCTCGGGGCGCGCGAAGCGGTGATGGCGTTTTGGTCGGAAGCCTTGACGACATCGCTGGTGACGACGCATTTGCCGCTTTCTCAAGTGCCCGCGGCAATTACCCCTGAAGCCGTCTCAATAAGCACATATTGGCTTTCATGTTTATTGTATTGGCTCGGAATTCCGCTGCCCAAGGTGGCGATCGCATCGCTCAATCCTCATGCGGGCGAGGGTGGCCTTCTGGGCCGCGAAGAAATCGATCGAATTGAACCGGGTATCGGGCTGGCCAGGGCACGCCTTGAAGAAGCGGGCATAAAAACTCTATTATTTGGCCCGATCGGAGCAGAAACGGCCTACAGGAAGGCCGTGGCGAAAGAATACGATGGTGTTGTCGGCATGTATCACGATCAGGCGACGATACCGAGCAAACTCTTGAGTTTTGGCGATGCGGTGAATGTGACGCTGGGCCTGCCTCTGGTGAGGACGAGCGTGGATCATGGAACGGCGTACGATTTGGCCGGGCAGGGAAAGGCCGATGCCCGGGCGATGCAAGCGGCGATTAAGCTGGCTTCTAAGCTGGCTAAGGCGCGTCCGTAGGATCCCAGCTCGTTCGCAGATTTTCGTTGAGCCCGTCAAGCGTGGCCATTTCGGAAGGGCTTAGTTCAAAATCGAAAACAGCCGCATTTTCCTCGATGCGCGCGGGATTGGACGATTTAGGAATCACAATGAAATCGCGCTGAAGTGCCCAGCGGATCATTACCTGCGCCGGAGTTTTCCGGTGCTGCCCGGCGATGCGTACAATCACGGGATGGCTTAATTTTAAGCCTTTGGTCAAGGGACTATAGGCTTCGACCCCAATGCCTTGTTCCGCGCAGAAACGCACGAGCTCGGGCTGCGTTAAAAATGGGCTGAGCTCCACCTGATTCACCGCCGGAACGACAGAGCTGTCGCTCATCAATTCTTTTAAATGCCTAACGGTATAATTGCTGACCCCTATCGCCCGGCAGCGCTTTTGTTTTTGAATCTCAACCAAAGCCCTCCACGAGTCTTTTCTTAAATGCTGAACCGGCCAGTGAATTAAATATAAATCCAATACATCGAGCCCCAGCAGCGAAAGGCTTTTTTCAAAGGCTTTCATCGCGGCGTCATAGCCCTGATCGCCATTCCACAGCTTGGTCGTTACAAAAATATCTTTGCGCGGAATGCCGCTTTCCCGGATCGCTTCGCCTACGTCTTTTTCATTGCCGTATATCTTCGCCGTGTCGATGTGCCGGTAGCCCGCTTTAAGTGCGTGCAATACGGCTTGTTTGGCTTCTTTTCCCGCCGCCGTCCGGAATACGCCCAATCCAAAACGGGGGATCTCAATGCCATTGTTTAGCTTTAAGGTCGATTGAATTGTCCATTGCATAGAATTGCTCCGCTTTGTTTAGGCCGATTTGCCCCGAAGAATAAGCATGAGTTTCTCGAGAGATGGCATGGAATGGTTTCGGGCGCGGCCTAATTGAAGAATGGTGTCGCCCATTGCTACGTGTTGATCGAGAAGTTTAGGCCCGAAATGGTGATCGACAAAAATTAAGGTTTCAGGAAAGAGGCGTTCGGCGAGGCGGGCCGCGGGTTTTAGTGTGAATGGGCCGACAAAACGCATCAGAAGCGAGCTCCACGCCGCGGGGCGCCCCAGGCTTTGAGATAAGGCTTCCGATTCCTTGGCCGCCGCGAGGGCCAGGGAAAAGAGGTCTTTGTCGCCGAGAACACCGAAGACGCCGCCTCCCGCGGCCACCGCCGCAATCAGTGGAAAAAAGGCGATGGTGGTCGAGGCGTTCAAGCCTTCCACATTGGTCTCCAGGCGGGCCGGAAGTCCTGCGTTGGTTAGCTTTTTTGCAAGCGTTTCGGATAAAGCCCGAAGCCCCGTGTCGCTGGGTTCGTCGAGCAGGGTCGAGGTGGCCGCGGGTATCCAATAACGAATCGCGTTTCTTTCGCTTAAATACCCGGCGATTCCAGGCATTGCGCATAAACAGGGGCGTCCGCACGCCTGCTCCAAAAGGGCGCGCTGGCCGGGCATCGTGGGCGTAAGCAGAATCAGCGGCGCTTTGGATTCCGAACCCTCGGGAAAGAGTGTGGATGCCGCGGACATGAGTTCATGAAAGCGCACGGTGACCAGCACCAAATCGGTTTTGCGGGGCACTTGCGCGACCCGTTCGGGCTCTTCGATTACGTCGCGGTTGTTTGAGCCATTGACTTGTTCGATGACAAACGGAGTGTTTTCGGTGAGCCGCTGAGGCTTGACCACAAAGCAAACGCGCTCGCCGTTGAGCAGCAGTTTCGCTCCGTACACCCGACCCAAGACGCCCGCTCCCAGTACAGCGATCTTCATTGGGCGCGATGTGTAGGGGAGCGCCGCGCCGCCGAACAGGGTTTTTGTGTTTTTGTGGATGTACGCTGTTTAGAAGCGTTTGCGCGAGTCAATGAGGATGGTCACGGGGCCGTCGTTTTCTACGTAGACGTCCATCATCGCGCGGAATTGTCCGGTTTGGACGGGAAGGCCCCGGGCTTTGACTTCGGCGACAAAGCGGTTGAATAGGGCTTCTGCCGCGGCGGGCTCCATCGCGTCGTCAAAGCTTGGGCGCAATCCCCGCCGCATATCGCCGAAGAGTGTGAATTGGCTGATGGCCAATAGGCTTCCGCCGATGTCGGAGAGGGCGCGCGACATTCGGCCTTGATCGTCGGGAAAGACGCGAAGACCGGCGATTTTGTTGACGGTGTAATTGAGATCGGCGTCGGTATCGCCTTTTTCCGCGCCGACAAAGGCAACCAGGCCCCGTTCAATGGCGCCCACCACCTTGCCTTCCACCGAGACCTGCGCTTTGTGGGCGCGCTGGACGACGGCGCGCATGTCAGCCCAGGCCCAGCTCGCGCGAGAGTTTGGCCGTGATCGCAAAGTAAGTGCGCCGGTCGTAGCTCTTGTTGAGAATACAAAAGTCCTTTTTTGATAGGCCGACGCAGCCAAAACAATAGGTGCATCCCGAGCAGTCGGTGCAGCGGATTAAGTACGACGACTGGGTGCAGCGTTCACACGCAATGCAGTGATTGCAGCCGTTTAGATCGCGGCCGCCCCGGCAGTGCGTGCATTCGGAGCAGCGCTGGCAATCGGTGCAAAAGTGGCAGCGGCTTAGGCTTTTGCTGTTTTTGCAGAAGGTGCAGTCCGAGCATTTTTCACAGCTTGTGCACTCGACACAGCGTTCGTTTTCGGTCTTGGATTCTACGCTTTGAAGCAGTTTTCTAAGCTCGGCCTCGAATTCAGCTCGTGTCATCAGGACGCCTCGGAGTCTCGTGTGCTGCGGCTGGCTTGGCCGGCGCTTTGGGTGCGGCCCACGGCAAGCTTGCGCAGAAGCTGATCGGCCGCTTTGCGGGTGTCGGCTTCTTCGGCGTATTCTTCAATGCGGCGCAGGCGCGATTCTAAAATGGCTCTTCGTTTCGGCTCTTCCGCAGCCAAAAGCGAGCTGAGGCCGTCGATTGCGGAGCGGACGTAGTGGTCGTCGTTGTGCTCCAAAAGCTGCAAATACACGTCTTGATCGACGGGAAAGTCAAAGCCCGCGCGCAAAAATTCGGCGGCCGCTTTGGAAATTTTTGGTCGGCCCTCGGCCACCAACAGCTTTGATAATAGGCGTTTGCGCTCTTCCATCAGGGGATCGGTTTGAGCGGGCTGGGAGGGAAGCACGATGCGGCCTTGGGATCGTTCGCTTTTGGGCGCTGCTCCGCCGCGGCTTTGAGGTCCGCTGCTTTCGTTGGACTGCGCCGAAAGCGGTGATTTTGGATCGGCCTTGGGTGTGAACAATGCTTCTAGGGCGGCGCGGTGCCTGCCTCCATCTTTTTTGTGGTCGGGCTCGATCTTGTGGCGTGAGGGCGCCGGCCGAGCGCTGAGGGCGGGTTCCGATCTCCGGGGAAAGCTTTGGATTTCGGGGTTGTGCCAGACTTTGGTAACGGTTTGATGACGTGCCTTTCGCATGTTTTTTCCTAGTGGATCACAGAGGTTGGGGCGTGCCCGTCTTCATCATGATCAATAATTCATCCAAATTGATTGTTTTGGGGTAAGCGGCGCGATCGGGGAGAAATAAGGCGCGCGGCTGGTTCCACCTGTATCACAGGACGCGCAAAGCCTAGGGGGGAAAAGAAAAGGTGATCCGAAAATTGGGCCTTGGCTTTGGGCACATGCGATGAGTGCATCTGAGGAACACGGTTATGAGCTTTCGGCACACTCGTTTTGGGCGTTGTTTGATGACCGCGGTGAGCACGTTCGCGGTGGCTTTGGGGCCAATTTTGGTCGCAGGACCTGGGGCTGCCTGGGCCGCGGAGTCCCCGGCGAATTCTGAGCGTGCGGCGGATGTGTCTGGAAAGCCTTCGCAAAAGGGCGCGGCGGCGAAGAAGCCGCATTCGCATAAGGCGGGCAAGGCTTCGAAAACGCCTGCAAAGGAAGGCAAACGCGCCAAGGCCGCGCGGGCTTCTTCAAAACAGCCGGCTTCGAAACCGGTGAAGGCCAAAGGGGCGGCCGAGCTAAAGAAGCAGCAAAAAGCCGTGTCCGGGAATGCGGCGTTGCCTGCGAAAAAGAAGGCTCCTGAAGCCTCGCCGCCGCAAGTGGAACATGCCGGTGCGAAGCCGGAGATGACAGCGCTTTCAAAGCCGGCGGTGGTTGTGACGGTGGATCCTCCGAAGCCTGAGCACGCCGAGCATGCGCACGCGAAAGCGAAAGCGGCGCCGAAGGCCGAGCCCGCGCCCGCGAAGGGCGATACCAAGGTTCATCGGGCGGCGAAGGCCGAAAAGAGCGAAAAGGGCAAGGCGAAAGCGCCGAAGGCCAAAACTGCGGCGAAGGAGAAAGCGGCGTCAGCGAAGCCTTCCAAGGGCAAGCGGGGAGCGACGGCATCGCGAGAGAGTTCGTCCAAGCGAAAGACATCGAAGAGCTCGGGGAAGAGCGCCAAAAAAAGTGGCAATGACAAAGAGGCCCCAAAGCCACCCTGTTATGGTCCGGTGATTACGGTGGATCGCAGTGGTTTGGAGGGCGAGAGTCTTCCATTGGTGTATTGCGATGGGCGGCCGGTCTTAGCGTCGCGGGACAAGTTGAGTGTGCTGGCGCGGCCTTGGGGGGCGGCTCGTCCGGAGACGCTTGCGCCGTCCACGGGAAAGACAGGGCAGGCTGGGTCTAAGGTGAAAGCGGATGCGCTCGAGCTTGCACCTGGGATTCGGAGGCTTGATTCTGGGTTATTGCTGCGATTGAACGCCATTGCGCAGAAGTTTCCGAGCCGGCATATCTCGGTTGTGAGCGGATATAGGCCGCAGAGCAAAGGGAGTCATCATCAGACGGGGCGGGCGCTGGATGTGCGGGTGATGGGGATCGCCAACGAAGAGTTGGTGAATTTTTGCAAGACGCTAAAGGATACGGGTTGTGGATATTATCCCAATAGTTCCTTTGTTCATGTGGATGTGAGGCAGGCGGGTGCTGGGAGCGTGACGTGGATCGATGCATCTGGGCCTGGGGAAGCGCCGCGTTATGTGACGCAGTGGCCTCCGCCGAAGGAAGAAGAGATTCCGGCTGTGGGGGCAGCGCCCAAGGGCGAGGCGGATGCGGGGGTGAATGAGAATTTGTTGCTGGAGAAGGAAAGCGGAGCTCGGGAGCAAGACAAGGCCGTGTCTGATGCGATCAAGCCCGAGGGGGCAAAGGAAGCCCCGCTTGGGGAGACAGCCAAGCCCTAGATTTAGGTCGTTGGATTATTGGAAGAAGCAGATATTGGTACCCGAACCATCCGCCAGGCATTGATAGCCCGGCCGGCAATCCATCACCGTATTGCATTCATCGAAACAAAGGCCCGCGCCGCTGGGTACATTGATGACGGGCACGCAGTGGGAGCCCATGGGGCAGTCATCGTTGGCCATATCGCAAAATTCGGTGCAATAGCCGCCCGGCCAGCCGAAGTTCGCATCGATGCAGAATGGATCTGTGTTGTTGGCGACGCAATCGCTGGCCAAGGTGCATAGACCACCAGTCGGCGTGTTTCCAGGCTGGCAAATGGGCAGGGCCTTGCAGTCGGTGGGATCTTCGCAGTCTGTTAGCCCGTCGCCATCGTCGTCGTTCAAGTCGTTGCAGGATGTTTCTGCGGGCAAGATATTCTGGCAGTTGTTATCGCAGGTCATGCCATCGGGGGGATCGCATTGCTCGCCCGCTTCGATGATACCGTTGCCGCATACAGTCATGCTAAAGGTGGCTGTAACGATAAACGGACCGGCAAAGGTAGGATCGAACCAGCCGTCCACAAAAATCGTCAGCGGAACGCCGCCTTGTGCGGGAATGATCAGTTGTTCGTCGGTGCCGCCTCCGAACTGGTCGGTGCAATCGATCTGCGAACCCGGATCGATGCAATTCGAGCGCACATAAATGCCTTGATCGGTGGCCGAGGAAAGGGTGATGGTGACGACGCCGTTTTGGCCCATCATGCCGGGGGTAAATACAAAGATTCGCTCAAATGAGCCAGAGCCGCCCGTGCATGAGCCCTCAAACGCGGATGTGCCACCCACCGTCGTGCCGCTGTAGGGAACGCCGTCGCTCAGGGGAATGGCGTTCATGCAGAACAGACCCTGATCGCAGCCCGGATCGGATGCACAATCGGCATCTTGGCAGTCGATCCAGCCGTCTTGATCTTCATCGATGCCGCCCGAGCAGATCTCTGGTGGTAGACAGGCCGGATCATTCTGACAATCGCTGTCCATGCAGTCTGCCTGCCCGTCTTGATCGTTGTCGATCATGTCGGTGCAGTTACTCTCAAGGCACGCCGGATCGCCCTGGCAGGCTGGATCGGCGCAATCGGTGAGGCCATTTTGATTGTCGTCCACCATGTTCGTGCAGTCTTCCTGAACAGGGAAACACACATTGGCCGGACCAAAGTTAACGCACTCATACCCCATTCGGCAGTCGGCTTGGGTGGCGCATAGATCGAGACAAAGGCCCGCGCCGCTTGGGGCGCCTGCTTGAACGCAAATGCCCCCTGCTGCGCAATCGTTGGTTGCAAGGTCGCAGAATTCTGAGCAATAACCTGCGGGCCAGCCATATTGAGGCTGGTCAATACAGAAGGGATCCATGTTGTTGGATGCGCAGTCGGCCGGTGAGTCGCAGGGCGTTCCCGTGGCGCCCATGCCCGATTGGCAAACGGCCAGCCCTTTGCA
Organism: uncultured Polyangiaceae bacterium; assembly: GCA_964537685.1. Taxonomy (GTDB): domain Bacteria; phylum Myxococcota_A; class Polyangia; order Polyangiales; family Polyangiaceae; genus CAZICM01. Next base: position 68,733 of record CAZICM010000004.1, on the reverse strand, counting down.
GTCGTCAGGATCTTCGCAGTCCGTAAGTCCGTCGTTGTCGTTATCGTTGAAGTCGTTGCAGATGGTTTCGTTGGCTGCATCGCAAGGTGGTGTGGATGTGCAATCCGTGTCTCCACAATCCACTTCACCGTCGTTGTCGTCGTCTTGTCCGTTGTTGCAAGCTTCGACCAGAATACATCCGGATGTGTCAAAGGTGCACATCATCGAGCAGGAAAGCATACCCCCACCAAAGCCCATGGTCATACAGGTTTGGTTGTTGAGATTCATTCCATCGCATAGCTCGGCGCCGGCGATGATTCCATCGCCGCACATCGGTGTGCATACCGAGGGCATGCCCGTGCAGGTGTATCCACTTTCGACGGCGCATGTGGCATTGCAGCCATCGCCTGCGGTGGTGTTCATGTCATCGCAGGCTTCGCCGCCGATCACCAATCCATCACCGCAGACGGGGACGCAATTGCTCGGTGAGCCCGTACAGGTATAACCTGTTGAAATAATACAAGAATCAGTACAGCCATCGGTGCTTGTGGCATTGCCGTCGTCGCATTCTTCCGAGCCATCCACGACGCCATCGCCGCATACAGGCATTGCCATGCCGCCGGTACCCATGCCGCCCATACCCATGCCGCCGGTGCCCATGCCTCCCGTGCCCATACCGCCGGTGCCCATACCTCCCGTACCCATGCCTCCCGTGCCCATGCCTCCCGTTCCCATACCGCCGGCACCCGAGTTCCCGCCGGTGTTGGTGGAACCTCCTTCGCCGCCGGTACCCATACCTGTACCGCTCGACGAACCTTGTGTGGTGGGCTCATCGCCGCAGCCGCAGATGGTGCTCAGCGATAGCGAAAGGCCAAGAAAAGTAGCCCAATTCTGGGCGATATTGCGCAAGCGTCTCATGGTGCGAAGCCTCCAAGTGCGAGCTACCTTATGGCATCTTGGGCGTTCTGGAAAGCAAAAAAAACGCCGCGCTTCAAAAAATTAAGGTATGGGGCGCAAGCCCTGGGCCGTCGCTGCCCGGTAGCTCGCAATGCTCTTATGCACGTCCGTCAGCGCGTCCACCAGCCTTAATGCCGCCTCGGCCGTCGCTTGCTCGCGCAGGTTCACCACCAAAAGGGTGCTCTCACCCGCGAAAAACTTTTCAAATTCGGCTTTCTCCAGCGCAGCGGCGACCGAAAACTCTTCCCTCGATAGCTTGGCCCGTTCCAGAGCCGTCCTTACCGCCACCGCCGCGTTCCGAACATCCGCCACAATTCGATCTCGCGTCAAACGTTCTTGTTGTTCTAGCCGGCCCAACAGGCCACCCGCGGCTTGAGCCCTTCCTTTGGCCACCCTCGCCAATAGAGGAATATCAATAAAAAGCGAGGCTTCAAAGGCGGGTTTATCCCATTTAGGATCGCCTGGGCCAAAGTCCTTGGAACCCAGCAGCACCACATCCACGGCGGGGAGCATTTGATTGCGCGCCCAATCTCTTTCCACCAGGGCTTGATCCTGTTGAGCCTTGAGCCTGGGAATTTCGGGCCGATTCTCGAGGGCGCTCCGCTCGGCGGCTTTATCATTCATCAGGGCATCGGCGCTTGCCTCGGGAATGGCACTTGGTAGCCGGGAATTATCGATCGGAACGATGACGCCTTGTTCATCCCGGGAAAAGAGCGATAATTCTTGGGTTGCCTCCACCAGCATACGCTCAAAGGCTACAACAGCGGCCTTGCGCTGCAGGATGGTGCGCTGATTTTCCGTGCGATCGATGGCGGCAATATCCCCAGATTTGGCCCGTGTTGCGATATCGGCATCCCGTTGTTGGGCAAGCTGGAGCCAATCCTTGACAATGGCCAGCCGGCGTCCCGCCGCCACCCAATCCCAATAGCGATGACTCGCGAGCCGTATAATCTCGAGCCGCTGCTGCGTTACCGAAAGTTTGGCAATCTCTACCCCGAGCTCCGAGCGCCGTACCTGGGCCCGTCTTCGATCGATGGGGCCGTCTCTCAGTACAGGAATCCGGATTCCAGCCCGAACCTCGCCCAACTGATTGGTGGCCAGTTTTTGATCATAGACCGGAAAGCTATCTTTTTCGCTGGAGATTCGATATCCCGCGAAGAGCGAGAGCCCCCACACCGGTGTTGCTTGCTCGACAAAGGTATCGGCTCTAAAATTCTGATAACCGCCCATGGGAGCCACCGTGCCCGAGGCCCTCCACAGAGGATCAAAACCGCCCGCCGCCGCCGTTCGTTCGCCCTCGGCGGCCTCCACATCGGACAGTGCGGCGGCAATCAGCGGATAACGGTCGTCCGCCATGCGAACCACTTCGCCGAGGTTCAGAATATTTGCCGAGCTGGCCTTAGGTGTATCCGCCTGGCGTGGCGTATTCGGTTCTTGGGCCCGGGCTTCAGGGGCGAGGCATAAAAATGCACCCAACGAATATAAAGCCAAGAAGATCAACGAGTTAAATTGCCGTTTCATGATACTAGCTTCCTTTTTTATTGTCTTTGTCGCCTTTGCTACCGTCGTCGGCCGTCTCTGACCACTCGGGAGGAAATCCATTCAATTGCCTCCACAGCTCATAGCCCAGCGACACCTGATCCAACAGTATCCAACCATTGGCCCGCGTCCCCTGCCGAAGCATCGAGGAATGGGGCCATGGCTCCTCGCCGTTTGGCACCACCATAACCCTAAATTTGCCTTTTCCATCATCTGAAGCATCGACGAATGCAACCCTTCCTCCAAAGGTTCCGACGGCCAAGGTCGGCCATCCCGATGCCTGAACCGCCGGCCATCCTTCAAATTGAAGCCGTACCTTTCTTCCGGGCCTAACCAAATTGACATCGTTTCCATCGATCCACATCTCCACCGCCCGCTCTTGGGTATCGGGGACCAAAATGGCCAAAACATCCCCGGACTTGACCATCTCCGTTCCCTGCCGGGCTTGCACGCGCAGAATCGTCCCATCCCGCGGTGCCTTAATCGCTTGGGTGCTTTGCCTGGCTAGCCGAACTTCAATGCGGGCGATTTCCACCTTGGCCGAGGCAATGTCCGATTGAGCCGCCGCCCTTGTCGCCGTCGCATCGTTGATCCCCGCGCTGGTATCGTTTTGCACCCGGGCCAAATCCGACTGCATCGCGGCCACATCGCTCTTAGACGCCGAAAGCGCCGCCCGCTGCCGTTCTACTTCAACTTGGGTCCGGGCCTTTTCAAGTTCCGCCAGCTCAAAGGTCCGCTTCGATGCCAAACCCTTGTCAAACAGCCCCTGTTGCCGCTCAAAGTTCAGCGCCGCCGTCTTCTCGGCCGCCTCGGCCGCCTCCAAGCCTTGTTCCGCCGCCCGCACCCGATCGCGGGCCATTCTCACCCGGGCATCCGCCGCCGAAATCGCCGCGGTTTGGGATAGCTTTAGCGACGCAATTCTCTCGTCCACCGCGGAAAAGCGGTTCTTCGCCGCCATGACCCTTTCTTCGAGCGCTTCTTTCTCCCGCTCAAGACGCTGCATGATCTCGGGATCGTTGTCCACAATATCCGCAATGGGATCGCCTTCCTTGACCTGCGATCCTTCTTGGACATACCATTTCGCCAGCCTTCCCTCGATCGGCGCCTCGATGCTCTGCTGGCGCTCCACCGGCGTATATGCGGATACCCGCCCTTTGCCGGGAGAATTTTGTTGCCATGGCACCACCACCAAGGCGAGGGCAATGAGCAAGATGCCACCTAGCATCATACGGGCAAAGACCCGGGTTGCCCTGGGCGCGGAGACAAAGCGAAGAACATCGGTTTCGCCGAGAAGAGCCGGTTTAGCGTAGGCCGTTGCGTTTTGCGACATAGGGTCGTTCATGGCTGCATTTCCTGTTTCTTCAGTTAGATTACGTGGTCTTCCCCGCGCAAAGGCCGCAGGCTCCCATCCTCGAGCACATAGACCTGATCACACCCCCGAAGCGCATCCCTGTCATGCGTGGTTACCAGGACCGTCCAGGGAGCATCCGCCCCTAAGAGCGTTTCTCTTACCCCATCCCTTGTCTTGGGGTCGAGATCGTCCAGAGACTCGTCGAGCACCAACAGCCTAGGCTTGCCTGCGATGGCCCGGGCCAGCACCAATCTTCGGGCCTCGCCCGCCGAAAGCCGCGTTCCCCCCGAGGTCAGTGGCGTATTTACCCCATTCGGCAGCGCCGATACCGTTTCCCATAACCCCGTGCGGGACAATGCTTCGCGCACATGCTCGGAAAGCACATCCTCCCGGCCCATCCTCACATTGTCGGCAACGGTTCCCTCAAAAATCTCCACACCCCGCACCAAAGCCACATGCTCTCTCAAACTGGCCAAATCCACTTCCCGGAGATCCTTCCCATCGATTTCCAAGTGACCTTCGTGCGGCGTGCGAAGCGCATACAGCAGATCCGCCAGCGTGCTCTTTCCCGTGCCGTTCGGGCCAATGACCGCCACCCGCCCACCTGGGGGAATTGTTAAATTGATATTCTGTAGAACCGCTCGCTGCCCGAATCGAAATTGGACATTTTTGATATGTACATGGGCACCACGGCTCAATCGCCGAAGTGGCGTGCCTCTTGATGGCTCCAGCGGTAGATCTGTTAGATGCCCCAGTTTGTCGACCGCGGCGAGCAAGTCGTAGAGGCTCTCCAGATACTTTCCCAATTTTGCGAAGCCCGCGACAACGGCCGTTAAAATTAGCTCCGCCGCCACAAGTTGACCCAGGGTAATGCGCCCGCTCAATACCAGCCAACCCCCCACCCCGAGCAGGGCTGCGGTGGCTAGGGCCTGAAGCGTCAAGAAAACACCAATCTGCGTAAAAAGAACGGAAAAATGCTTTCGCCGGTTCTCGATATAGCTTAAAATTAAGTCTTTGCCCTTTAACTCGGCGAAAGCCGCCCCGCCGGCGGATTTAAAACTCAACGGATGCCTGGCCATTTCTTCGATCCAGGCCGCCACCGCGTATTTAGCCTTGGATTCTTTGATCGACGTAGCTACGGCGCTCTTGCTGGAAAGAAAAACCGTGCAGAGCACCACCGCTACGAGCACAATATCCAAAATGAGCAGCAATGGATGATAAAAAGCCAGGATTAAAGTGCCCACCGTCACGGATAACATGACGCCGATTCCATCGATCAGCAGCGTTGCGGCGCCCTTTTGGACCGTGAGCACATCGAAAAAGCGATTCATGAGTTCCGGACCATAAGCCTCATCAAAAGCATCGATGCGAACCCTGGGCAAGCGGTGGGTCAAATCCACGGCCACGCGGGCGAAAATACGCTGCTGAATTCTCTCGACCACCCACGCCTGAAGCGCCCTGAACAGACCGCCAAAAGCCACAGCCACCAAGACAAGCAGCGTCAATATCACAATGGGTTGAATCAATCCCCCAAATGCGACGGTATTGACCAATACCTGTACGCCCAAGGGCGCGGCTAGCGAAATAATGCCCACGCCGATCGCATATACGAGCGCCACACCCACGTCATCGGACTCGAGCCGAAGAAGGCCCATCAACCGCTGAAATGGGGTTTTGTGGGAGGCATGGTCTTGATGTTCATCGCTATGGGTGGACATCGCCTCCATCGGCAAAATAGGATCGGCAAAGGCCCAGGTTTGCCAAGCACTTTCAGGAATATCACCCAGTATTCTCGCCAATTCGGACGTGCCCATCCAGCGCCCGCCCGGAGGCGTCTTTTGAGGCGCCCACACCTTCATCTGAAAGCCGCGCTGAGCCAGCACCGCCACAAAATCGCCCTCATTCTCGCGCAATGTGACGGCGGGCAATTGGCGCTTCGCAAAGCCGCTCGATAATTCATTGGGCGAACACTGAAAAAATTGAACTTTTAGCCCAATAGCCTGGCCCGCCACTTGTAGCGCGTGTAAACCCCCGGCCCTGCTTTCCGGGCCGCTGGATTGGGTTTTGCAGGCTTGGAGCACAAGAGCCCTTGTTTGGCGCCGATCGATCTGAATCTGCGCCGCCTTGGCCAGAAGCTCCAGTGCATCCAAAACGGCCTCGGCGTCCGCCGGAGGCTTGGGGTTGGAAATAGGCGTCTGGGAATCGGCTGGTGTCTTGGGTTGACCGGAGGAATCTTCTTCCGGTGCGATGGGTTCGTTGGCAGGATGCGTCACACCCGGGTCTACAGCACACTCCATGCCATGGAAAACCAGCGCGTTTTCAAGGGAGTTTGCATGGTGTGGCCAAGATCGAAGCTGTGACGCGATGTCGCGCTGCGAAATTTTGTCGCAGTGGGTCTATCTTATCGCGCGTCAGAATCTTCTCCTGGGCTCTCCCCCAGCCAGCGCTGAATGGTCCTTCGTGAAATCCCCAGCGCCGCGGCGGCCCTCACTTTATTGCCCCCAAAACGCTCGAGCACATGAAGCACATAGCCCTTGGAAAGCTCGTCCAACGTGAGCATCCGCTCCGCCGCGCTCACAAATACATCCACCGCGCTCGGCTTGTCGAGCGTTGGGGGCAAGTCATCTGGACTGAGCCACTCCTCTTGGCATAATGCCACCGCCCTCTCCACCGCATTCGATAATTCCCGCACATTGCCCGGCCATGCATAAGCCAGCATCAGCTTGGCCGCCGCCCCCGAAAACCCTTTGATATTTCGCTTGGCCCGCGCCGCCGCCCGCGCCAAAAAATACTCCGCCAAAGGCAATATATCCTCCGGCCGATCTCGAAGCGGAGGAATAAATACTTCAATCACAGCCAGTCTATAGAATAAATCCTCCCGAAAGCGCCCTTCTTTTACCAAAGCCCGTAAATCGTGGTGTGTCGCCGAGATTACCCGGATATCCACAGGCTGAGCTTTTGTTGCCCCCACAGGTCTGACTTCCCGCTCCTGAAGCACCCGGAGCAGCTTGGCCTGGAGCACCATCGGCAAATCCCCAATCTCATCCAAAAACAAAATCCCCCCATCCGCCTCCGCCATCAGCCCCTTTTTATCCCGTTTCGCGTCCGTAAATGCCCCCTTTACATGTCCAAAGAGCTCACTCTCCAGCAATGCCTCCGGAATGGCCGCCGCGTTCACCGCCACAAAAGGCTTGTCTTTCCGGTCGCCCATCGTGTGCAGCGCGCGCGCCACCCGCTCTTTTCCAGTGCCGCTCGGCCCCGTAATCAACACGGATGTATCCGAGTCCGAGATGCGCTTCAGCAACGCCACAATGTCCGCCAGTGCAGGGCTTTGGCCCACCAAACCATGGAGTTCCAAAGGTCCAAGCGCCTTTCTCAACGCCTGCACTTCCGAGCGCAAGGTCTGAGCCTCCACGGCGCGGTCCAAAGATACGCCAAATGCAGCGGGTTCCACCGGCTTGGTCAGAAAGTCATAAGCCCCCAGCCGCACTGCCCGCACCGCCGTCTCGATGCTTCCAAAGGCCGTCACAAAAATCACCGCCGTCCGGGGATCGGCTTGTTTGGTCGCTTCAATGACGGCAAAGCCCTCTCCATCGGGAAGCCGAAGATCCGTAACCACAACCGAAAAACGCTCACCTGAGTGCAAAAGGGACAAAGCATCCGCTACCCGCCCGACAGACTTGGCCCTATATCCCTTTGATTCGACGAGAGTCGTAAACAACTCCGCCAAGGCTTCATCGTCCTCGACGATTAAAATGAGAGGCGAGCTCATTCTGCTCTTGCGATCCATGCTGGATGTCATAACAGAATTGCCTCGGCAGGAGAAGCCCCAAACATCACCACTCACGAGATTGTCTCTCACTCACGAGGCATTTGATGATTGTTACGCGCCGGCGAATTAGCCGAAAACTCGCCATTTTAATGGTTACGCCCGTTCTGCTGGGCTTTTTCCTCTTTGGTGTTCTTCAACTTCGGCTTTGGGAGCAGGCGCTGTTGGAGGACGCCGAGCGCCAGTTGTCCGATCATGCGGCGACCATCCGGGCCATGATTCGCCTGAGCCCAAGCTCCTTGGATGCTCCAGCTCTGAGCCGCGCTGTTCAGGATATCTCCGACACAGAACAAGTTCATGGGATTGCATTTTACAATCGGGAGTGGGCTCCCATGGCAATGTCAAAATTATTGGAAGGGGGAACGCGGACGCTATCCGATATCGTTCGCAAGACCAGTGAAACCGGCCAGCCCTACAAGGCTGTGGAAAGAATCAGCAACACAGAGGTCTTGCTCTATGTGGAACCCTTGCGCAGTCCCAGCGGACTATCGGCTTTTGTAATAACCCACAGCCTTGCCCCCGTCCAGGCCATGCTCCGGGCCTTGTCGATTCGCACGGCCGTGGCAGGGGGCATTCTCTCCGCTGTTCTCTTGATTTTAGCCGTCATGCTCTCAAAAAGCCTGGGAAAGAGCCTGGGAGCTCTGGTTCATGCGACCGAGCATGTCGCCACGGGCGATTTCCGGGTCTTGCCGATGAAGGCTTCTGGCCTCTTGGATTTATCGAGGGTTTTCGATGCGTTTAATACCATGGTCCGGGTGTTGCGCGAGACCCGGGAGCGTTTGGATGTATCGGAACGGGCTCGCCGATCGATGGAACGAAAGATTTTGCATGCCCAGGCATTGGCGGCGGCTGGCCAAGTGACGGGTGCATTTGCCCATGAAATCGGCTCGCCCTTAAACACCATATTAGGATTGGCCCGGCTCAGCGCCTCGAATGAGCAGTTGCCCGAGGCTACGCGAAATCAGATGGAAAAAATAGCGGTTCAATGCGAAAGAATTACCCGTATTGTTCAGCGTATGCTGGGCGTCGTCAGAATCGCGTCCGACAAACAGCAGCCGGTGCGAATCGCCGAAGTGATCGGGGATGTCGCGGCCTTTTTGGAAGCCGATCTTAAAACGCGGGGGATAGATATTCACCTCGACATCTCGGCGGCTCCCAAAGCGGTCATGGGCTCTAGGGATTTGATGTTTCAGGTGCTTTTAAATCTCTGCAATAACGCCGCGGATGCCCAGCCTGGCGGAGGATTCATCCGAATTTCGTGCCGGTCCGGCAATGGTCAAGAAAAAAATGCTTCCCGCGCGGACACGGTGATTATCGAAGTGGCCGATGCCGGTCCGGGAATCCAAGAAGAGCACCGGGACCGGATTTTCGAGCCTTTTTATTCGACGAAGGCGGTTCAAGGCGGCACGGGCCTGGGGCTATCGATTGTCGCGTCTATTGTTCGAGATGCGGGAGGAAGCATTCGCGCCGCGCAAGCGCCTGAAGGGGGTGCCCTCTTTGAGATTGTGCTCCCCGCGGTATAGATCTGGAAACTCAAGAGCGCCCCAAAAAACTTGTCCCCGGCAATCATCTCCGTTGTAAGCTTTGGGCTCAAACGCTGTTTGTGGACACAACCCATGCGACATCTCCTTCGCCGAATTCCGCTGGCTTCGCTGTTGGCTGCTTTTACCGGGCTCATCTATTGCCCTGCGCTATTGGCCGCGCCGCCGCCCGACCCTTTTCCCCAGGCCGACGCGCCGCCTGCCTCTCCGCCCGCTCCCGAGCAAGCGCCTCCAGGCCAGCTTCAAGTCGCCGGCGATCCAGGGGACCAGCCTCCTCCACCGCCGCCACCACCACCACCGCCACCGCCACCGCCGCCGCCGCCGCCGCCGCCGCCGCCACCCTACTATCCCCCACCCGAACCACCGCCCGATCCAGGCCCGAGCAACTGGTATGTTCTCCAGCCTGGTATCAAGACCGAATCCAAACGTTTTGCGGGCATAGCCCAGCTTGGCATGCTATCGACCAAGAGCACGGATTTTTACGGACCCCTGCAATTTAGCATTGTGAAAAGCGAAACAGAACATTTTGCGGGCGTGCTTCAGATGAGCCTTGGCACAGCCACGGTCGAAAAAGAGTTTTATGGTCCAGCTCAATTTTCAATCGTGAAAAGCGAAGCGAGAGAATTCTATGGCCTAGGGCAGTTATCGCTGGGCCGCAGCCACACGACCGAACAATTTGTAGGAGCCCTTCAATTTGGGCTTTTGAATAGCATGGCCACCGAGTTTGTCGGCTTGTTTCAAGCGGGCATTACCAATTCCAGCGATCTTTTTATAGGCTTGGCTCAGCTTGGCGTCTACAATCGTATTTCCTATGAGGACGATCACGATCCCGCGCACCGCGGTTTTATCGGGCTGGGGCAGCTCGGGGCGGTGAATCATGTGCATGATGGCGAATTTAAAGGCTTATTTCAGATCGGCCTCGTCAATGTGGTCGTCGACGATGAGTTTTACGGAGGTATCCAGGCCGGCCTATTCAATGCATCCTTTGATGAAGAGTTTATGGGAATCGGCCAATTTGGCGTTGTAAATGGAGTCGGTGAAGAATTCCGCGGATTGGGCCAGGCCGGCGTTGTGAATCTTGTGGAGGACGAGTTCTACGGGCTGTTTCAAGTTGGCGGGCTTAGCGTGGTGGGCAATCGTATTTATGATGGCTTTTTGGATGAAGAGAAGCGCGGTGAAACGAGGAACGAGCATTTTAATGGTTTCCTTCAGGCAGGCTTGTATAACCGTGTAAGTGGTAAATTCAGAGGTTTTCTAAGGGCGGGCCTGCTCAATGGAAGCGATAGTGATTTCAGGGGATTTATCGATGCCGGCGCCATCACCTGGGTCGGCGATGATTTTATTGGTTTTATGCAGGCGGGCTTTAGAAACCAGGTGAACGGCGATTTTCACGGGCTGCTTCAGCTTGGCGTAATCAACCGCGATTTCGGCGATGTCTATGGAGCGGAAATCGGCGCTCCCATCAATTGGAACGATGGAAATGTCTATGGATGGCAGCTCGCGGGCGTAAACCTCTCCCGCGATGTCTATGGAATGCAGACAGGTATTTATAATTCAGCGGAAGATGTCTATGGGCTTCAGATTGGTTTAATCAATCGGGCTCAAAAGCTGAGAGGAGCTCAGATTGGGCTGGTAAACATAGCAAGCGATGCCTTGCTTCCCTTCTGCCCCATTCTCAATATCGGCTTTGACCGGACGCCTTCGCCCGCGCGCCCGCCGCCTGTTCTTCAGTATGCTCAATAAATCATTGGGGCGGCGGGATTTCTTTGATGCCCGCCGTTGCAAAGGTGACATGCTCCCATTGTCCGGGAACGGCCGACAGTTGTGAATAAGGAATCTCTTGGGCCGTAATTTGCGCGCCGTCCCACAACAACCTATACAGCGCCGTCCCTGTTCCGGTGGGTGTTTCCTGAGCTAGGATAATATCGCCGACCATACCCGCGAAATCCGAGGCCGCCGCGCCCAGCAATAGGCTTGTTCCATAGTTAATCCCAAAGAAGTTTTCATTGGGATTTACGATATCGATATCCTCGACTTTAACGCCCACATTGAGGCTGTTCACCAAGCCCTTATCGTCAAATACATGCAACAAGCCTTCATTTTCAGCACCCGCGAGGATCTTCCCCGATAGAGGCCCAAAACGCCCAGGCGCATCTGGAACGACGACCAGGCCCTCGAGATGCACGCCCACCGATGCGATTAGCGTGGGCGTACCGTCGGACTTAATTCTCCATAGCTCGCCCGAAGTCATCGCCACAATCAAATCGCCGCCATAAATTCCAGTGCGGTCCACATACAAAGAGCCGCGGAATAGGCCATTGTTATCGCCGGGAAGCGATACCCAGGGATTGACAACCATACTGCCATCCGGGCTAATACGTACCAGCTCGCCATCATTGCCATTGCCCACAAAGACTTCGCCCGTTACAAAACCGCCCATATTCCCAGAGCGGGCCGTGGCAATCTTAATTTCATCCGTCAGCCCGCTTATCGCCGAAAAGGCATAGTGGGTACCGTCCTGCTCGATACGCTCAAAATTGGAAGGCAGGCCGCTCGGATAGTTGGCCGACAAAATAATGCTCTTTGTCGGCTCGTGAAAATCAATGCCAATCGGATTGCTAAACGGCGTCGAAATGGCCTTAAGCGTGATCGGTATGGGAACGGTATTGTTAATAGGATCTTTGGTATCCGGGATACCATCATTGTCGATATCGCCCGTACCCTCGAATCCATCGCCAATCCCATCGTTGTCGCTGTCGGGATCGAGATAATCGGGCACGCCATCGCCGTCGGTATCCGGCGCTCCTCCAGGGGCATCTTTCCCTTCAAATACATCCGACAACCCATCGCCGTCGGAATCGGTCAAGGGTGGTGGCATGAATAGGCCGCCTTGCCCTGAAGACGTGCTTGAGCCTGTTCCTCCTGCGCCGCCTGTACCGCTGGAGCTATTGCCGGACGAGCTGCCGGAACCCGTATTGGTTCCATCGCTGCAGGCCGCGATCACAACACCCATCACCGCGCCGGAGAGGCCGAGAATCCATGCAGTTTTCATCATCGTGCCCTTATGCTTGAGGGACGCCCCAAATGCGTGGGCGGCGCGCGCTTTTCGGGCATCCAAGAGGAAAGAAGAGCAAAGGAAGCTGGGGCCGCCTAGACAAAAGAGCGTATCCCAAGAATCTATTTCTGACTAGCTATCTTTTAGAATTTATAAATCTTGGCGGCACAATATAAAATAATGATCCAAGGCTTTTTCGCCTTTATACGCCGCGCCGATCGACACATGCTCCGAGACTTTGCGCATAAAATCGCGCGTGCCATTGTAGACCCAGCGCTGCAATCCTTTTGAATTGGGAATAACAGTGGGCCATCCATCGGCAACAGGGCCATCGGGGATTTGAAAATAATCGATGACAATAGCGCCCCGCTCTTCCCATGCCGCATTTCCGGCCGTGGGGACGGCGACAAAAAATCCTGGGCCGACCGTGCTTAGAAATGGCGATTGATTGTAGCCAAAAAGGCGCGGGCTTCCGTCTTCGGGTTTGCAAAAGCGTTTTTGAAAGAGTTTTAGGCCGGAGGGCAAGGGCAGGGTATTGCGGCCATCGTGAATGACCTGGGTTTTGGTCGCGACGGAGCCGGGAACGAAATGGCCGAGCTCGATTGCGGGTGCGGTTGCGGCTTTTTGATAGAGTTTGCGCTGCTCATCCCGGTTTAGGGTGCGGGTTTGGGAAAGGCGCTCTTCGGCGGGCAAGCGATCCAAATACGAGGCGATGTCCGGCATCGCCTGTTGACTGTCGTGAATGTAATCTCGGAGGTTCATGGCGCGCCGATATTAGTGAAGTGCGGGCGCCGGGCAAGCACAGCTTATGCGCATGGACTCGGGTATGCGCTTCAGCGCTTCAATTCTTAAGGATTGAATTTTTTTGTTGTTCCACAGCGCGGACAAGGGGGCTTCCGATAAAAATCCGATTGAATCATGAAAATAATCGATTGGATGTACAGCTCCGTCCGGATCGATGCAAGCGATTTCAAAGGCGGCGCGGCAAGGGAAAAACATGGTGCGGTTGGCGTAGTCGTCGCTTGTGCGGAAGGTGCGAAGCTCTGGATTGGCCATCGCTTCGCAGGGACAGCCCTGCGGCGGATCGCGGTGATCGACCAATACAACCGTCGATGATTTCAATACATCCATTAAGGCGAGCATGGCTTCGCGGGCGCGGGCATCCTGGGTTTCCGAGGGGGGCGCCGCCCACAGTTTTTTGGCCATTGGGGTCACGGGCGCCATTTCTTCGATTTTAAGCCAGTCGACCCCTAAATCCGCGCATAGTTTTCCCATGGCGGGCAATTGATCGATCGAAATTTGGCTAATCACCATCGAAATGCCTACCCTCAGATCAATCTTTGAGGATTGCCTGAAAAGTAAAATCTCGCGGATATGCTTTACAATTTGATGAAATGATCCGCCAATCCGTATAAAATCGTTGATTTCGGGGACCGGCCCGTCCAGTGAAATACAAAGGCTGTTTAGCCCCAGATCGCAGAGCTCTCTCGCCCGCTCGCCATTTAAAAGCATTCCATTGGAAAGTAAATGAACACAATACGGCTGATTTTGTTTCTCGAGCTGGATGGCCCGCAGCATATCGCCGAAGAGGGGAGACATCAGGCTTTCGCCTCCGTGCACAAATCCAAAATAGCGGGCCGCCGAAAAGGCTTCGCGCAAGGCTTCGATAAGCCAGGGCGAAAGGGTGCGGGCCGAGCCTTCGCGGGTCTTTTGGGGAGCGTGGGTAATGCAATGCCCGCAGCGTAAATTGCAGGCTTCCGTGACGGTGATGTACAAATGCGTGGGCAGAAGAGGCGTGTTGACAATGCCCCTGCGAAAGGCTTCAAAACAGCGGGTTTCGTTGTCGCGGGCGCTGGTCTTCAATTCAGCGGTTTACAATATGTACCGCCGCGCCCATCGCGTGCGCGGAGGCTTCCATCAAGGCTTCGCCCAAGGTCGGGTGAGGATGGATCGTGAGCGAGAAATCTTCGAGGAATGCAGCCATTTCTAGGCCAAGCGCGGCTTCGCTGATCATCGTGCTCGCTTCGGGGCCGACAATATGAACGCCCAAGACCTGCTTGGTGTTTTTATCGGCGACGACTTTCACAAAGCCTTCGGTTTCGCCCATGGCCATCGCTTTTCCAAGCACCGAGAAGGGGAATTTGCCAACCGATACTTCAATGCCTTTGGCCTGCGCTTCTTCCGCCGTGAGGCCCGCCGTGCCAATTTCGGGATCGGTGAAAATAGCGCCGGGTATGCAGGCCCAGTCTTTTTCCGCGTGATGTCCAGCGATGACTTCTGCGATGACTTCGCCTTCTTTTGAGGCTTTGTGCGCCAATAGCGGCGCTCCGCTTACATCGCCGATCGCGTAAATCGAAGGAATATTCGTGCGGCCGTGTTTATCGGTGGGCACAAAGCCGCGCTTGTCGATATTTACGCCCACCTGTTCCAGGCCCATATTCTTGGAATGGGGCCGCATGCCTACCGCCACGAGTACGGTATCGCATTCAATTTCTTGCGTTTTGCCTTCCAATTCGATGGTAACAGCCAGCGAGCCATCCGCTTTTTTGGTGTAACCCTGGGCCTTGGCGCTTTTGTAAATAACGCCGCCCCTCTTTACAATGCGGCGCTCTACGACTTTGGCGCAGTCTCTGTCGATGCCCGTTAAAATATCCGGAAGGGCTTCGACCACGGTTAAATGCGAGCCAAAGGCTTGATACACCATGCCCAGTTCCAATCCGATAATTCCGCCGCCGATCACCAGCAGCCGCTTGGGAATGCGCCGAAGGCTAACCGCTTCCTTCGCGCCGATTATTTGATCGCCGTCAAATTTAAAGGTGGGCAATTCGATGGTGGTGGAACCCGTGGCCAATACGATCGCTTTTTCGGCCCTCACTTGCTCCACCGAGCCGTCGGGCAATTTAATTTCGACTGTATTGGGTCCTGTAATCGTCGCGGTGCCCGCCTGATAGTCGGCGCCGTTCGAGCGGAGCAGGCCGCGAATGCCCGTGGTCAGGCGTTTGACAATGCCGTCCTTCCAATCCTGCATTCCATTTACGTCCAATTCGATGCCGGATATCTTCAATCCCATCGTCGATGCAGAATGGGCCTTTTCATAGAGATGCGCCGTAGAAATAAGAGCCTTCGATGGGATGCATCCCCAATTCAGGCATACGCCGCCGGTCTGATCTTTTTCAATGCAAAGCGTTTTCTGTTTGAGCTGGCCAAGGCGGATCGCGCACACATAGCCGCCCGGTCCGCTTCCGATGACGATTGCGTCGTAGCTTTTCATTCGCTTCCTTCTTTATGCGTGTCCGCCGCCGCCGTGCCTGGGCGCGGGTGGCGTGCGGAGAAATTGATCGCGCTGCTCTGCCAAATGCCAAGGCATTTCGGCGTACACGTCATCAAATAGGGTTTCCCGGGCCGGGGCGGCAAGGGGTTCGGCCAAGGCAATGGCCTGGGCAATTTCTTCGCTCATCCGGGCTTCGAGTTCGGCGTCTTTGGCTTCGTCCAGCAGGCCGCGCACTTCAAGATGGCGTCTCAACCGGAGCAGGGGGTCGCGCTTGAGCCAGGTGTCGACTTCTTGCTGGGAGCGGTACAGGGAAGGATCGTCGCTCGTGGAGTGCGCGCCGATGCGGTAGGTGAGGGCTTCGATAAAGGTCGGTCCTTCGCCGTTCCGGGCGCGTTCGGCGGCTTTTGAGACGGCTCCCCAGACGGCGAGTACGTCGTTGCCGTCCACGCGCACCGAAGGAATGCCGTAGGCGCGGCCTTTGACGGCGATGGTGGGCGAGGCGGTTTGGCGGGAGGAGGGGACGCTGATCGCCCAATGGTTGTTTTGGCAGATCAGCACGCAGGGGACGCGGAAGACTCCGGCGAAGTTCATTGCGTTGTGGAAATCGGGCTCGCTGGTTGCGCCGTCGCCCATAAAGCCCAGAACGACGGTGGGTTCGCGCTTGATTTTCGCGGCCCACGCGGCGCCCACGGCTTGAGGAATTTGGGTGCCGATGCAGCTCGACCAGGAAACTTGGTTCACGCTTTTTCCGCTCATGTGCGAAGGCATTTGGCGGCCTTTAAGCACATCGCCCGCGTTGCCAAAGATTTGAGCGATATAGGTGGGGAGCGGAAAGCCGCGCACAAGCATCATCACGCTTTCGCGAAGCGCGGGGAACACCCAGTCCGTGGGCGCGAGGGCGAGGGCTGAAGCGACAGGCGTGGCTTCTTGGCCGGTGCAGGCGCCGTAGAAACCGACGCGGCCCTGGCGCTGGAGAAGAATCATGCGGGCATCGAGCAGGCGCAGGCGTTTAATTTCGCCGTAGGCGCGGAGCAGCAGGGCGTCGGGCATCTGCGGATCGCATTGGGGGTCGGCCGTGCCATCGTCGCGAAGCACAGAGAAAAGGCCGAGATCCGCAGCCAAACCAGAGTCTGAAGGCGCGTGCATGCGGGCGACCATAGCGCGATTTTTATCTTTTTTGGGGTTTTGCTCAGGGCATGCAGATGCCGAGGTCTTTATAGGTTTGCGACGGTGGATTGAGGATTTGTTCGCAGGTGCGGTTGGGCGGGCAGCCTCCAAGTTCGACGGGTTCCGAGGCTTTGTCGGGGAGACAGTTGTAGCGGCACACACCGTTGAAACAGCCTTGGTGGCTGCCGCAGTCATTCAAGTACGAACAGGGCTGGCCCTCGGTGGGCTCCATCAAGTTGCCGGTGAGCGGAGCGCAAATTCCGCCGTCTTTTTTGCCATCGTAGTGACAGTAGAAGCCGGGATCGTTGCAGGGGTTTTGCGTGAACAGGACGCAGGCTTCGGTAAGGGTGCAGATATTGGCCGTGTGGGCACCGGGAAAGGGAACGGTGAAGTTGCAGCCGCCGGGACAGGGTTTGTTGTCATCGGGACAGCAGGGCGGCGAGCAGTAAAAGCCGCAAAACAAGCCGGCCTGGCATTCGCTGTGGGAGCCGCAGGGGACGCCGATGCCTTTGATCCCCGGCGCGTCTTGGCATTTGGTGACGGTCTTGCCTTGAAAGGTGAAGGGTACGCAGGTCTGTCCGGGCGGGCAGTCTTGGTTTAAGAAATCGCAATCGCCTGCGGTGATATCGAAGGTTGCGACATTGCCCGCGCAGGTGAGAATTTCTTTGCCGCCCGCGCCGCCCGTGCCCGAGCTGGTCGATGAGCTGCTCGAGGCGGATGCACCGCCCGCGCCGCTTGAGCTGGATGTGCTTCCGCTGCCGGCGCTTCCGCCGTTTGGCGTTGTTTCAACATCGCTTTTGCAGGCGCCAAATGAAAGAGCGACAAGAGCGAGTCCACAGCCGGCCGCATACCAAAAATAAGCCTTCATGGGCTTAATTATCGCGGCATTGGCTTCCGTGTGAAAGGGCGCTTTTGTTTGGATTTGGAAATGACAAAGCCGCACTGGAGTTGGAGTCCAGCGCGGCTTTTTCAATAGGTGTTTCGTTTAGCAGGAAGAGAGCTGCGGATTTAGTTTCCGCCCGCGCCGCCCGCGCCGCCCATGCCGCCGGTACCCATACCGCCGGTACCGCCGCCGCCGCTGCTGCTGCTGCCCATGTCGGGAGCCGCCGCGCCAAGCGGGTAAGGATCGAGACAGTAGAGGCCGCTCTTGGTCTTGGTGCACTTCTGGCCGGGGATGGGCATCATCTGCGAGTCCAGACACTCGGCGCCTTCGGTTGTGCATGTTTCCGCGCCGAAGCAGAAGCCGTTCGCCATGAGGCCGACATTGCCGCACCACAAGTTGGGGAAGAGGCAGTCGTCGTGCTGCTTGCAAGCCGCGGCGCAGAAGGCGAAATCGCCCACGCCCACGCCATCGGGCGCAAAGGCGCACAGACCCTCGGCCGTGCCGCCGCAGTCTTCCTTGTAGTCGCCGCCGATTACGCAGCCCTGCGAGCACATCTTAAAGCTTGGCGCGCTTGGCCCGCCGCTGATGTTGAGGCAGAAGCCTTCGCAATCGGAATCCATCGCGCAGGCGGCGCCCGTGGGGCTTCCGCCCTTCGGCATATCGACGCAAACGCCAAGCCCCGGATCGCACTTGCGGTTGCCGTCGCACTGCGAATCCATTCCGCATTGCGGGACGCACATGCCCGGCACGGTGTCGGTCGGATCGTTGTCCAAACAGGCAATATCGTCGCGGCCCCAGCACTTGTCGGGATCGAGCATATTGAGGATGGAGGTGAGCGGCGGTTTGCCAGCTTCGCAGCCGCGCACGCAGTAGCCCGGGGCAGTCATGTCGAAGTTAAAGCATGTGCTGGTAGCACCGGGACAATCGGCATCCTTCGCGCATTCCTTGGAGCAGTAGCCGTTGGTCGGGCCGCCGCCGAACTGCGGGTTGTTGGCGTCGGACGTGATGCAGATCATGTCCGTGCCGCATTCAGCGTCCGAGGAGCACATATCGCCGAGCGTGTCCTTGGGCGCTCCGCTTGAAGATGAGCTGGATGAGCTTGTTGTGCTGCTGCTGGAGCTCGAGCTTGTTGTGCTGCTGGAGGAACTCGTGGACGATCCACCGTTCCCGCCGTCACCGCCGCTTGAAGCAGTGCTGCTATCACCGCAGGCACCCATCAAGGCCGCCATGCCCAGCCCGGTTGTTAACATTCCCCAAAAAACAAAATTAGACTTCATCGACTGCCTCCGGAGTCCTAAAGGAAAAAAAGAACCCGCTAAAACTCCCTATTTCCGGGAGCGCCACACGCGGCAAAGCCATCTCAGCATAAACGAATACAGGCGTGGTGCACCAATTGATTGCAGAGCAAAACAGTTGTGGCTATCGGCGATTCGGCAGGGGGGCTAGCCGAGCACCACGCGGAACATGCGCTTTGAGTCGGAGAGGTAGTAATAAGCGGCCCGATCGCCCTCATCCATCAAGTCTAAAATGGCGCGCTCCATTTGGTCTGGGCTTAGCGTGTTTGACACTTCCCATGTCGAGCTGGTTACTTGATCGCCCTGCCAAGGGCCTCTGCAGAGATCGGTTAAGCGGGCGCGGTTTTGTTCATCCTGGATCTCGAAGGTCAGGATGTAGTCGTGATTCATGAAGCCGCTGTAGAGCTTGTTATCGCGCGGCATGGGCGTGGTCTCCGGAAGGGTTTTTTGTTTTGTCCTCAGTCATCATCGCGGGGGCCGGGCGCCAAAGGAGCGATGGCATCCTCCGCGTCGTCGTCTTCGGGCCTTCGCGCTGGCAGCGTGAGCACATGCAAAAAGACCAGCAGCGTGCCCAGCGCGACTTCAACGCGGCCCACCATTTCGGCTCGTTTATGCGTGCGTTCAAGCACTTCGCCTTCGGGGCCGTTTCCGCGGGTTACGCCCTGCCGGTGGAGTTCGTTGATGCGGGGCGTGAGCGCGAGGCCGACATAGGCGGCGGCGACGGCCAGAAGAATCGCCGAGATGCGGCGGATGCGCGCTGCGATGGTGCGGGCACGCTTGCCGGATGCCCAGGTGCGGACGACTTCGCCGCCTAAAATCAGCACGCTTGCGCCGAGCGCAATTTGCCCGAAGCGTGTGAAGGCGGCGCCCATCGCGTCTCCCGAAAATGGAGCGGGCGTGAGTTTGAACACGAAGGGAGCGGCACAGGCGCCCAAGGCCACCATCCCGCCCACAAAAACGCCTGCGGACAGAGCGGCTACCGTGGCCGCGATGCGATCGGCGAGGGCCTTGCGAAGGGCGCGCAATTCTTCGGGATCGGGCGCCAAATCGGCTTCGGTAAAGCGGGATTCGTTGGGTAAGCTCATACGGCCATTGTCACTCCATGACCTTCGTCATGCGTTCCGATTTCGAGCGCGGCGGCCTTCGATGACAGCGCGATGGCAGGGCGGCCCTGGGCTTCAAAGCGTATCTCGGCGCGCGCGAGTTTTGAGTTGAGGCAATAGGTCATCGGCCCATTTGGATTCGCATAGTACAGGCCAACCATATCGGCTGTATCGGCCACGAGCCGTCCTTCGATGCGGGCATCCCGGCTGCGCGATGAAAACGACCAGCTTCTGAAATCGGCCTGGGCCTGGGCTTTTGCGATGACGCCCGGTTCATTGAAGTCGAAGACGACACCGTTTTTTCGAACCGAAATCAGCGTGAGCAGAGGGGTTTGAAGCGGGCCGAGCTGCACCTTGGCGCTTAGCCCTTCAAACACAAAATCTTCATCCTGATCCCACACATTGATGTGTGACCACGCATAGAAATCCGTATGGCGGCGGCCCCAGTTATGGCCTTGCATGCCTCGCCATCCATCGATGGCCCACGCTTCGCCATCCACCAGCACTTCGCCCTCAAAGCGGAGGTCGGGATAGGGCGTGACAATTTTCGACGAGGGAAATTTCGGGCTGTACATCCAGTCAAAGGGCAAGGGCGCGACGCTTCTCAGCGAGCCCAAAAAGCGAAGCGACCAAGCGATGCGCCGGCCATGTGCCGAAATTGTTCCCCGGGTCGAGCCTGGTTCGATCGAGAGCGAGTCATTGGGGATGGACGCGCCTTGCTCCGCGCCTGCACGCTCCGCGCCTGCGCGCTCCGCTCGCGCGCGCAGAGGCCGGCAGGCTGGAATATCCCAGTGAATGCCAAGCGCATTGCGGTCAAACGAAGCTTGGTGAAAGGGCAGTTCATGCTTAACGGCGACATGGCGCGTCGTTCCTGAACGCCTGTCAAACGCGATGGCCCAGCCTTCGGCCATGGGTCTCTCGGGTTCGCTCGCCCTGGCGAAAATCGTCGCTTTTAGCCATAGAGCCCGCTCCCCTTTGGGATCGTTCAGCTTGATAAAAAAACTCTCGACATGGTCTTGGCGGCGGGCCGGATCGAAGCGGACAGCATTCCAATCCAAAGGCGCACTAGCGGACATGGTCGTCTCCATCGAGCGCAAACAAAGCGGCTTCGACGGCTTTGGTATCCGCCTTGCCGCTGTCGTTTTTCATGGCCTGCAGAATAGGCCGGGCCGACTGAATACGGGCTCTTCCAACGGCCGCAACGGCAAGCGTTCTCCGGTCGCGGTTCCACCCATTGAGCTCGCCGACAATTTCCCGGATGGCCTTGGGATGCTCCATTTGCGCCAGCGAGACCCGCGCGTTCCATGCAAAGCGATCGCGCCCAAGTCCAAGCATGAATCCAAAAGCCCTGCGCTCCAGGGCAGGTATCGCTTCTCTAAGCCTTAACTCTCCGCAAAGTTCGACCGCGGCGGCCTCGTCTTCGCCATCGTCGGTCTTTAGCGAGCCCGAAACGGCTTGGAGCAGCACATCTTGAAATGCCCGCTGCTGAGCGGGTTTGGACGATGTTTCTTCTTCGGTGTGAGCTTCGGCGCGGGCCAGCAAAATGGCCGCGGCCAGCCGCACCTGCGCCGACGCATGCGAAAGAAGCTCGCCCGCCCTCGCGATGGCCTGCGGCGAAAGGCCCCGATCGCGGCCCTGTTCGTCGGTTTGCGCGCCCAGCTCTTCCATCATGCGAAGCGCGATATGGCAGACCTTGTCGTCGGAATCGCCGGTGGCCTTCACCAGTGCCGAAAGAGCGCTGTCATGATCGCTGCATACCCTCGGAAAAGCCATCACAGCCTGAAAACGGACTTCGGGACGCTCATCGGACAGAGCCCGCTCCAGCCGCTGACCCGCGCGGGCATCGCCAATTTCACCCAGCGCCAAAATCGCCATCTGGCGCACATAAGCGTCTTCGTCCTCGATCGCGACCAGCAGCGAAGCCAAGGCTTCCCGGCCTTGAATGTCGGCCATCGCCAGCGCCGCCGCGCCCCGCACCTGGGCATCCGCATCGCGCAATGCCCCTTCTAAAGCCCGGACGACTTCTTTCCTTGCGCTTTCAGCGTGAGGTGCAAGCTCACGCGCGGCCTCGGCGCGCACCTTGGCTTTGTCCGATTTCAAATCGCGGAGCGCGGCATCCAGTGTGCGCGGCAGCGAGGGCGGGCCAAACATCATGGCTGTCCGCCTTGTCCGCCCTGTCCTCCTTGTCCCGCGCCACCCTGACCCGCGCCGCCCTGTCCTCCCGAGTACGGCACCCAAGTCGAGAAATCGCCCTGGCTTGGCCCGCACACGCCTTGAGCTCCCGAAACCAAGGGCAGCGGCGTCGACGCAGAGACCAGACACACCTTCATCGACAATGGATTCTGATCCACAACAATCGCCGATCTCTCGCGGGGATCCATACAGGTGTATCCGCTCCGGCAATCGCCATCGTCCTCGCACTGCTTCATGCAGAAGGTCCGCTCGAAGCGCGACCAGCGGCCGTCATCGAGCTCTTTGCACACCGGATCGAGCTCATACGAAAACGCCACACACACCCCATCGTCCTCGGGGCAGGTATCCGGTTCGCAGTTAAACACCGTGCAATAACCGTTGGGCTGCGTGATATCGCAGAGCCGGTCGCCCTGTTGCGAACAGTCAACCGAAGTCGAACACTCGTCTCCAATTTCAGGCGTGCAAGCGCACAGAGCGGCGAACAGTGAAATCACCAAGGCGTGTGCAATCTGTGTGCGCATAAAGTCTTTGCCCAAACCAAAACCAGAGGAAAAACGGGGTATCCCAGCCCTTCGCCCCCGCGCAGAAAAAGCGCGCCGCCGATGGCCCGGATGGGTTCTCGTTAGAAAATGCGCCTCGGAAACTCAAGCGCAATCCGAGCGAAGGCTGTGCGCAACCCATCTCGGAAGGACGATGATGGCATGCCGTTCACGTCTGGCATGCCCTCTAAAGTGCAGCCGCGCACGCAACTTTTGCGGCTCTGCCCGCTCGGCTGACAATGCCCGTTGACAGCCTCGATGCAGACCTCTAAATCCCGGCCGCATCCCATCTGGAGTGGACCCATGGCGACTTACATTACCGAGGATTGCATTAACTGCGGTGCTTGCGAACCCGAGTGCCCGAACGAAGCCATCAGCGAGGGCGATGAGATTTACATCATCGACCCCGAACTCTGCACCGAGTGCGTTGGTTTCTTCGACCACGAGGCATGCCAGGCCGTGTGCCCCGTGGAATGCTGCCTGCCCAACCCTGAGATTGTCGAAACGGAAGAAGTCTTGATTGCCCGCGCGCTCAAGCTTCATCCCGACGATGCAGAGCTGAAGAAAAAGGCCGACGCCAACGATTACCTCTCGCGTTTCCGCAAGTAATTGCCGGCGTTCCGTAAGAAGCGGAAAAAGGGCGTTTTTTCGCGAGAAAAGCCGCGAGCAGTGTTGTTCTGCGCCGCGGTTTTTGTTTTGTGCGGCCTAGGTTTATGCGGCTGTGGAAGCGGCATGCCGCTGTTGCATACCGCGCAGGTGCTCAGGCCGGGCAATGTCGTGATGGGCGGAGGTCTATCGGGCACGCTGTCTTTCCGCACGGCATCCGCAGCTCCGGATGCCACGCCCGAAAGCCAAAACGCGGCAAATGCGCTCGATCAGCTCAGCACCGCGCCTGCCCTTGCGCCTTGGATATCCGCGCGCATTGGCATCCGCGGCGACAACGAAGCGGGCCTTGCCTATTCGGGCCGCAGCATTCGCCTCGACGGCCGCCATGCCTTCGATTTAAAGACCGTGGCCATCTCGCTTGGATTGGGCGCCACGGTCATCACGGCAGCCAAGCAGCCCGACGGCGGCGCCGATACAGACAATGTCAGCGGCGGCGGTGTCGATGTTCCCATTTTGATTGGATATCAAAGCCAATCGGATGTATATGCACTGTGGGCCGGCCCGCGCATTGGCTATGAATATTTTCGCGGGTTTATCCAGCCTCCCGTCGATGCAGGCAATGCCGGCTCAAATACAACACCATGGGATGTATCGGCCTCCCATGGCCTATTTGGATTTGTGGCGGGGCTTCGCGTTGGATTTCGGCATATCCACGCCGCGCTGGAGCTCAACGGCGCCTACCACATCGCGAAGGGTGACTTAGGCGGACGAACGGTGTCGGTTCAGCAGTTCACCTTGTCCCCCGCGGGGGCACTCATCGTCTCATTCTAGAGCCCGTTTCGGATCTTGCCCTACCAAACGAGCCCGCCTAGACTGCATTTTATGTCGTTTTTGAGCGCCGAAACCCGCGCGTTCGCGCTGATTTGCTCTATGGCCGCCGTGGGCTGTTCCGCTCCCGTTGTCGACGATCCGGCCGACGCGGTGGGCAGCACAACGGAAGCCATTTTGCTCGTGGAGCGCGTGGCGACCGCCGACGGAACCACGCAAACCAACGTATCCGCGAAGTTTATGCGCCTGGCTCCGGCGACCGATCCGGAATTGGCCGAGCGCGTGATCGGCAGCCGTTTGGATTTGCCGCCTTCCGGCGAATGCATGCTGATTTCTTCCGCAGTGCAAAATGACGCTCAAGGCGCTGCTGCGCTGGGTTCGGTGGAGCTGTTGGATGTGGGCGATCTTGTCCTGAAGACGGGCGAGACCTCGATGTCCTTGGCGGCGCGGGCATTTCCCGATGCCTTCGGACTGGTTTCGGGCGTGGTCTACACCTCGAGGGATGCCGCGAGCGATTTGCCTGTGCCTGCGAAATACGAGCTTTTAGGATCGGGTTCGGCCTCGGTTGAACGATTTGGGGTGATGGTTGAAGCGCCGGCCGCGCTTGCCGATGTGCAAGTGGGCGATCAAGCGCTGCTCGATGGATTGGTGCTCGATGCGCGCGACAGCGTAAGGCTTCGCTGGAGCGCGGACGTGGCAGGTTCGAAATCGCCTTCCGGCGCCGAAGATTTGGTGTACGCCGACCTGACCGTGGCCAGCGGTTCGGCACTGCGCTGCGCGTTTGCGGATGAGGGAAGGGGAGAGATTCCCGCGGCGCTGCTCAAGAGCCCGGCGATGGGCGAACTGCCCGCGCAGGCCACGCTTGCGCTGCATCGCGTTCGCCTGGGGAATTTCAACGGTGCGGGTGTGGATGTCGGGGAAGCCCGCTTCGATTTATCGACAGTGGGCCGAGTGACCGTGATTGCGGAGTGAGCGCGCCGGCCGGGAAATCACAGGCTAAACAGCAAGCGCGCGAGCGTGCCGAAAAGCTCGAAGCGCAAGGATCGATTCGCGAGGCGGCTGAAATCTGGGCATCGCTGGGCGAACATCTTCAAGCGTCGGCCCTGCTCGAGCGGGCATGCGATTTTGGCGGTGCGGCAAAGCAATCCCTGCTTGGGCGCGATATTCGGCGGGCGATCGAGCTATTTGCGCTCGCCGGCGACACAGCGGCCTGCGATCGGGCCATGGACGAGCTTGTCCGGCTTGAGCCGCGCGATGTTGTCGTGCGCACGGCCGGAGTGTTTTCGGCGCGGGGATTGATGAGACCCGCGGCCTGTTTGTTTCAGGCGGCCGGCGAATATCCAGAGGCTGCCAAAGCTTTTGCGAGCGCGGGTGATGCAAGGCAGGCCGCCCACTGTTTTGAGCAAGCCGGACAGCCCGCAGAAGGAGCCCGCGCCCTCGAGGCGGCTCTCCGGCGAGATCCAGACGACAGCGCCGCCAGGCTTGCTTTGGGCCAATTGCTTTCGCGCCACGGGCGAACCGAAGGGGCGGTGCGAACCCTTCAAAAATTGCCTGAAAATTCGGACGAATACCGGACAGCCCTTCCGCTGCTCGCCCGCGGCCTATCTGAACTGCAGCTCAACGACGCGGCCGCCCAGTTGCGCGATCGCATGAAAATCCTAGGGATTAGCGAATCCCCGGCCGGCGCAAACGCCCATCCGTCCGCCTACGCGCCCAGCGACGAACAGAAAAATGCGGTGCTCTTTTACGGGCGCTACGCCATGGAACGGGAAATCGCCTCGACGCCTCACGCCCGCGTGATCCTCGCGAAAGACCGCATTCAAGGCTCGCCCGTCGTTCTAAAAATCTACGCCGCCTCGTCGCACGAGGCCGGCCGCGATGCAGCTCTCCGCTTTGAACGCGAGGCCCGGGCGCTCTCTCAAATGCGCCATCCGAATGTCGTGCCACTTCTGGCGTATGTCCCCGAGGGCCCCGCGATGGTGCTGGCCTATATGGCCGGAGGCTCGCTCGCCGATCGCATGCGCGTGCCCCAAAGCATCACCCCCAAGCGCGCCTCGGAAATCGCCGCGACCTTGCTTTCTGCGCTCGGCGAAGCTCACCGGCTGGGCATTCTCCACCGCGATATCAAGCCCAGCAATGTGCTGTTCGACGATGTGGGCACGCCTTATCTCTCCGATTTTGGAGCCGCGCATCTCGGCGATTTGTCCGCCACCGCCACCGCCGCCGCCATCGGCACCTTTGCCTATATGTCGCCCGAACAAAAACTCGGGCAACCCGCCTCCATTCAAAGCGATATCTACGGCGTCGGCGCCGTGCTCTACGAACTTCTAACCGGTCTTGCTCCTGCGCCTCTTTCCGATGGAGCTTCGATTCCGCTGCCCAGCGGGCGCAATCCAGACCTCGGCCCTGCCCACGATGCCATCGTGCGCGCGCTGCTCAGCGAAGGCGCGGCAGGGCGTCCGCCCGATGCCTTTGAGGCCCGCCGGATCTTGCTTTCCTGCGCCTGGCCCGATCGCCTTCCTAAAGCCCAAAACGCGGCAAATGAAGGCCATATCCCCAGCGTTCCGGCCGCCTCTCCTTCCGCGCCGGAGGATGAGCGTTTAGGTCCTTCCCGCGATGAGGGCGCCGATACACGGGACGGCGCTGTCCGCCGCTTTGATACCTGGACGGGCCGCGATGTTCTTGTGCTGCCGCTCGATGCCGGGCGTCTTGCGCTTGGTCAAGCCTTTGCGCGCGCCGCTCATCCCGCTCTCGCCACCGTATTGCGGGCCGACCCGGCCGCTTCTGAACTCTGGATCTCGGCGCCTCGGGGCCGCGCGCTCAGCGATGCGCCTCGAGCGATTCCCCCAGGTGCGCTTGCCCGTTTGCGCGAAGCCGTCGCTGCATTGCATCAGGCCCAAGGCGCACACGGCCATATCGATCTCGAGCATTTGTATATGTACGAAGGCGAGCTGTGCCTCGCTTTTCCCCGGGGGCCGGTAGGCGAAGACGCTGCTCAGCGCGATCTCGAGGCACTGGAAAAACTGGCTATGGATTGATCACTCGGGAGCGGGCAGGCCGCCTCCATTTGGACACACCACAAATCCATCCCCGGTTTCCGTCACGTCGTAACAGCACAAATCGCCGGGAAGCGGATCGTCGTCGGCCACCACAAATTCGCCTTCGCTGTCGACGGATTCGATTCCGCCCTGACAGCCCGCCGCCACAAAGAAGGACAGCGCTTTGTCTTGGGGAGGACACGCGCCCTCTCCCTGTGTCCAGCTAAAACAAGCCCGCTTGCTGCACCCCGCGGCGAATATCGACAACAAAAAAACCGCCGCCACAAAAAGCCCGCGCCTCTTCATGGCCCTTCCTTTCGAGCTGCCGCGCATGAACGCGACTTCAGCGTCACATCGTAACAACACTCCTCTGCGTCGGTGTTCAGCGTGCCTTCGCTGTCCACCGAAACAAGCTCCTCGGCACAGCTTGGATCTCCCAAAAGCTCGGCCGCCCGGACCGGCGCCGGACAACTGAGGCCCGTGCTGCCCGCGTCCGCGCTTGATCCGCCCGCCCCCGCGTCACCGGCCTCCGCGGTCTGTTTTTCCCGTGTCCAGTGCAGGCATGCCGTGTCATGGCAGCCCGATGCAAAGACGAGCGCGCCCGCGCTCAAACCAAGCCCGGCCAGCCAGCGGGTCGTCCTCAAAAGAGCCGCAAAGAACACCAAAGCAAACCCTCATTATGGTGAAGTGCGAGAGCCTCATCATACGCATTGCACAGCGCATTGCACCGAGTCTGTAGTCGCCCGCGCCCCGTTGCGATACACGGAAAATGCCATGCGAAATGAAGGCGCCGACGCCGCTCAAGTTCCCCCCGAGTCGAACGAAGAAGCCCAGCCCAAGCCCGTCCAAGGCCCCCGCAAGCTCCGGGCGCCCCGGGGCAGCGCGCTGAGCTGCAAAGGCTGGATTCAGGAAGCCGCTCTCCGAATGCTTCACAACAACCTCGATCCCGAGGTCGCCGAGCGTCCCGACGATTTGGTTGTGTACGGCGGTACGGGCAAGGCCGCCCGCTCGTGGGAAGCCTTGGATGTCATTATCCGCGAGCTTCGCGCCTTGGAGAACGATGAAACCCTGCTTGTCCAATCGGGCAAAGCCGTGGGTAAATTCCGCACGCATCCCGATGCGCCGCGCGTGCTGATCGCCAATTCCAATTTGGTCGGCCGCTTCGCGACGTTCGACGAATTCCGCAGGCTCGAAGCCTTGGGCCTCACGATGTACGGTCAGATGACGGCCGGTTCGTGGATCTACATCGGCACGCAGGGCATTGTTCAAGGCACCTTTGAAACCTTTGTGGCGGCCCGCAAGGCTCACGAGGCCCGCGATTCAAAACAGGGCATGCGCTGGGTGCTCACGGCTGGGCTCGGTGGTATGGGCGGTGCGCAGCCTCTCGCGGCCACGATGGCGGGCATGAGCTGCCTGGGTATCGAGATCGATCCCTCGCGTATCGAGAAACGCCTTCAAACCCGCTATCTCGATGAACGCATCGACGATTTGGATAAAGCGCTTGAGGCGCTGTTCGAGAGCATCCGGGCCCAAAAGCCGCGCTCCATTGGTCTGTGCGCGAATGCCGCCGATATCTATCCCGAGCTGGTGCGCCGGGGCATCATTCCCGATTTGGTGACGGAACAAACGGCGGCTCACGATCCGCTCAATGGTTATGTGCCTCAGGGGATGAGTCTGGCTCAGGCGGTGCTGGCCCGGAAAGAGAGCCCAGAAAATTATATCAAATTGGCAAAACAATCGATGAAGTTAGAAGTCGAGGCCATGCTTGAAATGCAAAGGCGTGGTGCGGAATCTTTTGATTATGGAAACAATATCCGCACCTGCGCCAAGGAAGCGGGTCTAGAGAATGCGTTTGATATTCCGGGTTTTGTTCCGGCTTATATCCGCGGTTTATTCTGTGAGGGGAAGGGGCCTTTCCGTTGGGTGGCGCTTTCCGGTGATCCCGGGGATATTTTTGTTACAGATCAGGTCGTATTGGAGACTGTGCCGAACGATTTGGATCTTCAGCGCTGGATGGAGCTTGCGCGTAGCCGTATTGCGTTTCAGGGGTTGCCTGCGCGTATTTGCTGGTTGGGTTATGGGGATCGGCGGAAGGTGGGGCTTGCATTTAATGAGCTTGTGCGGTCGGGGCGTGTGAAGGCGCCTATTGTGATCGGGCGGGATCATTTGGATTGTGGTTCGGTGGCTTCGCCTTTCCGTGAGACGGAGGCGATGCGGGATGGTTCAGATGCGATTGCGGATTGGCCGATTTTGAATGCGCTGGCGAATACGGCGGGTGGTGCGTCGTGGGTGAGTTTTCATCACGGGGGTGGTGTGGGTATCGGTAATTCGCTTCATGCGGGGATGGTGATCGTGGCGGATGGTAGCGAGGAGGCGGCCCGGCGGCTCGATCGGGTGTTGACGATCGATCCGGGTATGGGTGTGCTGCGGCATGCGGATGCGGGTTATGAGAAGGCGCTTTCTGTCGCGGCTGAGCGGGGTGTTCGTATTCCCATGAGAGATTTTTAATATTTTAGTATTTTGATATTTTAATATTTTGATATTTTAATGGGTTGCTCATTGGGTTTTTAATAGATTTTATTGTATTCGATTTTAATTGTGGGTGGTTCTCATTGGAAAGGATTGTATCATGGCTGAAATGCGCTCTTTCCGTGCGTTGAAATCTGTAGGTGTATGCGCGCTTTTGCTCGGTTTGGTTGCTGCTGGGGCTGCGGGCTGTAAGCGGTCGGACGATCAAGATGCCCGCGCCGAGTCCAATGTTCAGGTTGGCGCGGCGGCACCGGCCGATTTTGCGGGTTCCTATACGATCGCGTCAGCGTCCAATCCTGGTGGAGCTGGTTCCTATAATGGTGCGGTCAATATCAATCGTAAGGGTGAGGTGCATTCGCTCACATGGTTGATTACGAATTCGCCGGGTTATAGCGGTGTTGCCCTCGCGGAGGGGAATACGCTCGGGGTGGGTTGGGGGATGGGTAAAAAATATGGTGTTGTGGTCTATCGGGTTCAGCCGGGTAAGCTGGTTGGGCGTTGGGCGACGGCGGAGTCAGGCCCGGTTCCGGGTTCGGAAGAGCTGGCAGGTTCGCCCAATCTCGAGGGAAGCTATACGATTGTATCTGGAAAAAATCCGAATGGTGGCTCGTATTCGGGAACGGTGAGCATTACACCCAATGGTGACACCTATACGGTGCAATGGGTTCTCCAGGGTTCGGAAGGCTATACCGGCGTTGGAATCCGCGAGGGAGATTTATTTATTGTGGGCTGGGGCGAGGCGGGCAAGGGTGCGGGTGTTGTCTCGTATGTGAAAAATGGCAATTCATTGGTTGGAAAATGGGCGGCGCCCGGTAATCGCGCTTTGGGTAAGGAAACGCTCAGCAAAAATTGATATTTGAAGTTTGAAATAGACTCCTTTCATTCATGAACGGTTCGCTCGCGATATGCGCGCAAAATATTCATTTGCAGCGCATGCCTTGCGTGACTTGATCCTTCGATTTTGTATAGGAAATCGATTAAATGATTCAATAAACCAGCGTTTTCAAAAACAAAGCCCAGCGCTTTTTACATGCGGACCGAAAGCTCCGCGGCCAAAGCCGGGATTGGCGAAAAAAGCCAGGAACGGGGAGGAATGGCCTGGAGAGCGGCTCTTTCGGCACTACAATTGCTGAAGCGCTATGGTGGCGCGGGGGGTTTGAGGTACTTGTGGACACCTTGGCACAAGCGGATACAGTCGGCTTTTCCAGGCGGGAATTAAGTCTGATCAAGGTAAATAGCAAAACGATCAAATTGGCTTTTGAAGCGATTCGCGATTTGCCATGTGCCATGCTGATTGTATCTGAAGACGGTATGGTGCAGATGGTGAACCGCGAAGCGGCCAGGCTTCTTGCGCCCTTGGGATCCGAGTTGCTCGGTAAGCAGCTTGTTCCTGCGGGTGCGCCTGCCGAATGGCTGAAGTCGGCGCAGGCCGATATCGCCGATGTGACGGTAAATGTTCCCGCGGCGGCTGGCAATTTGATCGAATATTCAGCAAGGCTTTCGAAATGGATGCCGGGTGCGCTCAAGGCGGCCCCGGAATTCTTTTCGCTCATGTTATCGACGCCAATCCAGCCTTCTCATGGGAGGGACGCTGCTCTGTCCACGCTCTTTGAGGTGATTCCCTCGGTCGTTCACGAATTGAGAAATCCTCTTTCCGTGATCACCGTGACGGCCGAGCTGATGGCCGAGGACGCGGAAAGCGAGCGAATGCGCGAGAGCATTACCGATATTTTGCATGAAGTGCAGCGCATGAAGTTTTCTCTAAACCGGATGGCCGGCCTGAGCCGTTCGGTCAGGCGGAGTTTCCCCGCTCCTCTTTCGCCTGCCATTCAGGAACTGGCCAAGTTTTTTAAATGGGTCTCCAATTCGAAACAAATCGAATTTCATAGCTTAATCGGGCCGCGGCTTGAAGCTCCGTTTGAGCCCCCAATGCTGTGCGTGCTGGTGCACAATATCTTGCTCAATGCCTTTCAAGCTTGTCCTGAAGGGGGCCGGATTCAATTAAACTGCCATTTGATTTCCGGTGGCGAATGCGGAATGAGCAAAGCCGAATCCGTTCTTATGATCGAGGTGATCGACAATGGAATCGGAATGGAAGAAAAGGTTTTGCACCGCTGCCGCGAACCTTTATTCAGCACCCGCCGCAATGGAGCGGGTTTAGGTTTATATATGTGCGAAGAAATGGTGAAGGAGTCAGGCGGACAGTTGCTTATCCAGTCATCGCCTGGAGAGGGCACCCGCGTACAAATTTGTTTGCCTTTCGGCGCTCATCAGCACAGTGCAAAGATTTTATCGCCAAAACGATAGAGTTTCCCGCCGTTGCGCGCCGTCCTTCTTAGGTTGTGTCCGAGATAGGTTGTTTGAGGTGAAAATCAATGTCCCGCGTCGAGCAGCTCAATCGAGTGTTGCGTTCCCTTCAATCCGGTTCCCGCGATGTGGAAGCCTGCGTTCTCATTTCCGAGGACGGCTTGGTCATTGCGAGTGCCTTGCCGAAGCATATTCAGGACATGCGGGTCGCAGGCATGAGCGCGACCATGCTGAGCCTTGGCCAGCGCGCTTCCACCGAGCTGGAGCGCGGCAAGCTGACCAAGGTGCTGATTCAGGGAGATAACGGCTATGTGGTGATGCTCAGCGTCGGCAATGGCACGCTGCTTCTGGTGATCACCACGCATGATGCGAAGCTGGGTTTAATCTTCCTCGATATGGATAGCGCCGCAGCTGAAATCCGTAAAATTATTTAGGTGGTATCATGTCAACGATTGTATTGTACGAAAATGGCGCTCATAAAAATGTCCTATTGGAGGACTACACCGCGGGCTCGATGGTTCAATCCAATCAGCACTTGATTGTTCACGAAAGTGCGGGCCTTCTGCTCGATCCGGGCGGTCATAAAATCTACAGCCGGGCCTTGGCCGAGTGCACCTCTCAGCTTCACGGCAAGCCGCTCACGCATATCTTTTTATCGCATCAAGATCCCGACATCGTAGCGAGCGTAAACGGCTGGCTGATGACCACGGACGCGGACGCATACATCTCGAAGCTGTGGACGCGCTTTCTGCCTCATTTTGGTGTGGACCGGCTTGTCGAAGCGCGGGTGCGCGAGATTCCGGATGAAGGCATGGTGCTCGATTTCGCGGGAATAGAGCTTTTAATTCTGCCCGCGCATTTCCTTCATTCCTGCGGCAACTTCCATCTCTACGATCCGGTCTCCAAAATTCTCTACTCGGGCGATCTCGGCGCTTCGCTGGGAGAAATCGACCGGGAAGTGCATGATTTTGAAGCGCATATTTCTCACATGGAAGGCTTTCACAAGCGCTATATGGCCAGCGGCCAAGCCCTGCGCGCATGGGCCGCCATGGTGAGGACGCTCGATATTGAATGCATTGCGCCTCAACACGGTGCAGTTTTCCGCGGGAAAGATATGGTCGAGAAGTTTCTCACATGGTGTGAGGGGCTTCAGTGCGGGATCGATCTTCTCATTGACAAATATCGGGTGCCGCGTGCTGGATAGATCATGGATCTAGTGCTTCTCATTGAAGACGAAGCGGTGTTGCGCTCTTCGATGGCGCGGGCAATCGCGAAATTGCCCGGCGTGGAAGTCGCCGACGTGGGAACGGTGTCGGCTGCCTTGGCCATCATCGATTCGAGGCCGCCCAAAATGATCGTCAGCGATATCGATTTGCCCGATCGCTCGGGGATTGAGCTTTTGGGTGAGCTTGGCCGGCGCAGCATGCAGATACCCATTCTTTATGTTTCTGGATATCTCAAGGCTTATGGGTCGCAAATTCCTCCGCACGCCAATGTCGATGTGCGCGAGAAACCCGTTCAGCTCGAGGAACTTCGATCGATTGTGCAAAGCCGCCTCGGGTATTCCACTTCATCGACGGAGCACGCGCCCTTTGCCGTCGCCGATTATATTCAATTAGCATGTATTGGCCGTCATTCTGTTATTATTGATGTCGAAAGCGAAGAAGAAAATGGCCGCGTGATTGTTTTTAACGGATTGGTATGGACGGCGATCGATTCGAGAGGTGTGGGGGTCGATGCGTTCCGGCGGCTGGCTTTTGCGCGGAATTCCGTCACCCGGGTCCGGACGCTGCGCGAAGATCCGGGCGAGCAAACGATGTTCGGCAGTTGGGAATCGGTTTTGCTCAATGCGGCCCGCGTCGAGGATGAAGAAACCCGCGATAGCTTGGTCGAGTTGTCCGGCGATATGGATTGGTTTGGCGGTGCCGAGGGGATGCCAACGACAGCAAGAAGCCCCCAAAATGACGAAACGGCGCCGGAACCCGCCCCAAGAGTCAATGTGGTGGATGCTCCCAGGCCGGCGATGGCCGAGCCCGTGTCGGACTTTGCCCGAAGCGCACAAAAAGCCG
The DNA here is from genome assembly GCA_964537685.1 of uncultured Polyangiaceae bacterium. Classification (GTDB taxonomy): domain Bacteria; phylum Myxococcota_A; class Polyangia; order Polyangiales; family Polyangiaceae; genus CAZICM01. The sequence goes on along the minus strand of CAZICM010000004.1, from coordinate 34,654 downwards.
TTTCTGGGAGCCGTCCAGAAGAAGGCGATGAATCCACCCAGCAAGCGCCAGAGCCACCCCAAGCCCCGCCCTCGGTGCCTCCTGTGTCCCGTTCGGGATTTGTGTGGAGAATCGATCCCACCCCTGCGCCCGAGGCGGTCTCCACGGTTGTATCCGCGTCGCCCGCGCCTGCCCAAGAATCTGCCGCCGCGAGCGCAGGCTCCGATGAAAGCGGCGAAGACCTGGTGTTCAACGACGCATGGGACGCCGGTATCGCGGCGCTGCTCGTCAAAGACTACCGGGGAGCCTTTGAGGCGTTTAAGGCCGCCGAGGCGATTCGCGGAGACGACCCAAAAGTCCAAGCCAATCTCAAACGGCTTCGCGAACTTGGCTACGGTGAACCCGCTGCTGGAGAGTAATTCAACAAGTGCGTGCCAGGGGCATGCAAAACGAGCAAATAGGAAGTCCTAGCTTCCCGAGGAAAAGATGGCCCATCGAATTGTCGTTGCAAGCCAAAAGGGTGGTGTCGGTAAGACAACCATATCGCTTCATCTAGCGCTGGCGCTCGCCGAGCATGGGAGGCCAACCTTGCTTGTCGATTTAGATCCCCAAGGCGGTATTGGCCATTCCTTGGCCAAGGGCGATACCGAATTGGCGGGGCTGGCCGACCGGCTTATGGAGCAAGTTCAGGCCCATGAAGCGCTGCTTCCAACCAAACAGCCGGGCCTCACGCTGCTCCCCAGGGGACGGCTGGATCCCATCGATGTTTGTGAATTTGAGCGTGTTATTCATGAGCCGGGGGTATTGAATGGCCTGCTCAGCGAGGTGGAAAGCGCATTTGATTTTGTTATTTTAGACACGCCCTCGGGACTGGGCATGGTCACGCGGGGAGCCCTTGCGGCGGCCGATTTCGCGCTGGTACCCGTGCAGGCATCCTCCCTCACCCTTCGTTCGATTTCGCAAATTCTACGGGTGATCGATCATGTTCGCGAATCCGAAAATCCCCGGCTGAATTTGCTTGGCATCCTCCCCACCATGGTCGAACGCGACAGCGAGCCTTCTCAATCCGTGATGGTCGATCTGTGGACGGGGTTTTCAGGCGTGCTGGATACCATTATTCCGCGCGCCGATGTCTTTGCACGAGCCTCGCGTTCAGGGCTTCCCATCGGCTTTTTAGGCGGCCGGATTTCTCCCGAAGTAAGACGTTTCGACGCGCTTGCCACCGAGGTCGAAGCCCTTGTTTCTTCTATTGCACCCACGGAGGACAGTCATGTCGAACAAGAAGAGCGGCAGCTCCTTTGATCTCGAGCGGGCCCGGGAACTCTCAAAGAAACTCTCGCCGGCGCCTGTCCCCTCTCTGGCCGAAAAGCCCGCAACGCCTGGGGGATATGTTCGCTTTTCGCCTACAAGCGCGGCAAAGGCAGCTCCTGCGCCGGAAAAACCGGCACCTCAAGAGCAATTTGGCCCGGCGCTCTGGAACCGAATGCTCGATCAATGCCTGAAATCCGCCGCGGCCGAATTGGCCTTTGTGGTCGATGAGGACGGGCTTGTGGTAGCATGGAGAGGAGCAGCCGATTCATCGATTTCCGAAGGAATTGGGGCGCGCCTGGTTATCGCCTTTGAACAGGCCGCTCAAATGACCGACGTAGGCTCTACTTCCCAATCCATCGCCATTGAATTCGGCGATCGCTGGCTCACCGGCATCCGCATCCGGAGGAAAGACAATCATGTATTTACCGTGGGCGTACTTTCGCCTTCGGTAGTCACAAGGGAAGTCCGCAGGGCCATGGAAAAACTCATTCAGCATTAACCTGGGGCAAGCGGTATATCCTCAGCCAACAAGAACGACACGAGGTGATCTATGAGCAAACAAGAGGTATTGCAGAAATTGGTGGAAAACTTGCGGTCATCCATACCCGATCTCAAGGGCGTGCTGATCGCATCGACGGATGGTCTGCCCATCGCCGATTCCCTGCCCGCGGGCATGGATGCAAGCCGGGTTGCCGCCATGACCGCGACGGCCGTGGGTCTTGGAAAACGCATCAGTGAAACGCTTTCAGCCGGCGTTCTCTCCGAGACCAGCGTAACGGCCAAGGATGGACAGATTTTTATTTACAGCGCTGGACCCAAGGGAGTGCTTGCTGTTCTTGCCCCCCCCTCGACCAATGTTGGACTTATCCATCTGGAGGCGAGGACGGCGGCCAAAGAAATTGCCGGCATTATGTAGGCATACGCGGCGCAAGGCGGGATGCGCCCTGCCTTTTGGATTGGGGACTTCTTCTCTACGAGGTGATGTATGGCGAAGATGACACATGGTATGTCGAAAGAAGAAATTGTTGCGGAAATGCGGCGCTTTATCGGCATTGACGATACAGAGCGCGCGCTGTTGGCCAAGCTCCGGGATTTAATGAACGGCCGGGGCCCCGCCATTGAAAAGATTTTTTACGACAAAATTCGCTCTGAGCCGTCCAGCGCAGAGTTTTTACAGGGAAGCGACGTGGAATCCCGCCATGTTGTATCGGATTGGCTCAATGATTTATTGGAAGGAAATCACGACCTGACCTATTTTGAGAAGCGCGTTCGAATTGGCGTGGCCCATGTTCGAATTGGCTTGCCCATTCGCTATCCCATAGGAATGCTTGAGGTCTTGCGCGAACAAATGGAAAAGGTGATTGACGAACATCTGGCGCCCGACGAGGCCAAGGCGGCGCGGAGGCTGCTCGGGCGGCTGCTCAGTTTGGATTTATCGATATTCAATCATGCCTATGAAGAATGCATGTTTGAGCGTCTCGATCAGAGTGCTGGAATTACGCGGGAATTGTTTTATAGCCTAATGCGCGCAGCCAATAAGTAATCCACCGATCCCTATCGACGCCGCCGCCGCAAATGTGTAGCGTAGGGTAGCTCATGCCCCGAAAGCCCTTGCCGCTTGCGCTTGCCGCCGCCGCTCTTGCCCTATCGCTCTATGTTGTGGCCGCGCCATTTCTGGCCGCCGAATATCCGCCCATTACCGACCTGCCCTTTCACGCCGCGTCCGCGTCCATCCTCCGTCACTACCTCGATCCATCCTTTCGTTTTCAAGAGCAATTCAGTCTGCATTTTCTCGAGTCGCCCTACTGGAGTCTCTATGGACTGGGGGCTTTTTTCGCCCTTTTCCTTCCCATCACCTGGGCCACCAAACTCGCCTCCATCGTTCTCTTGCTCCTCTTGCCCGCGGGTCTGTCCGTCCTCGCCGTGGGCATGAAAAAAAGCCCGCTCATGGGCCTTCTCGCCCTTCCCCTCGTCTGGAATACGCTAACCCATTGGGGGTTTGTCAACTTCATGGCCGCCATCGGCCTCTTTGCCATGGCCGTGGGCAATACCCTCCTTCTTCTCGATCGCCCATCCTCCTCCCGGCAACTCACGCTGGCTTTGGTCTTGGTTGCCATATTTAGCACCCATATCTTCCGTTTTCCCTTTGCCCTTGCCGCTGTACTTGGAACAGCGGTATTGATGTACCCCACCACCCGCCGTTTTTCCCCTATTGTAGTTCCCATGCTCCCTTCTCTTTCGCTGATGGGGACATGGCTGCTCGTGCGCCCCAAAGAATTGAGCACCGCGGGCATGGAACATCTTCAGCCTCATTGGGAACGCCTCAAGGAAATACAGGGCCTACTCTTTGGAGCGTTAACGGGGCCCGAAGAACAGCGGCTCTTTCAGCAATCCTTTCGAATCGTTATCGGCGTTGCCCTGGCCGCGGCCTTTCTCAAGCTCACCGAACAGCAGAATCCCATAGAAGCCGTCTCTTCCCGCGCCCTTCGCTTTTCTGTCTCGGCCCATCTCGCCGTTCTCTGTATGGCCGCCGTCTTTCTGGGGCTATTCCTCGTGCTTCCCATGCAAATTGGCATATGGTGGTATGTCTATCCAAGAGAGATTGTTTCCACCGCCTTTATGCTGCTGGCCCTGGTTCCCAATCTACCCCGGGCGCTATGGGCGCGGCTTCCGCTTCTGGGCTTTATCGCCTATGGGAGCATCGCTCAGGCCGCCCTTGTACGGCAAAATTTTGAAAAAATAGATGCCACCGCCGCTGATTTCCGCAGAATCACCAAACACATTCCCCAAGCCCCCAAGCTTGGCTATATCGTATGGGATCGCGATCATCCCAGCTTCAACACGCATCCCTTCCTTCATCTACCCGCATGGATTCAGGCCGAAAAAGGAGGCTGGCTCAGCTTCCACTTCGTATCATGGAATGCCTCCCCCATACGATATCGAGAGAATTCCCCTTCTGTACCGCCGCCCACGCCATCGCGCTTTGAATGGACGCCCGAACGTTTCGATCTCAAGACACGCGGAGCTTTTTTTGATTGGTTTTTGGTGAGGAGAGCGCAGGGCCCCGATCCCCGATTCGGGAGCGATCCCACGCTTATCTTGGTGGATAGGGCGGGGCCTTATTGGCTCTATCGGCGGCAGGGTGTAACACTCCCCCCTGCGGAGTGAATTCTATAGCGGGGTAAAAGCGCTATTCGAGAATCAGCGCTCCATAGGCGGGAACATCAAACGAAGAGCCCATTGCCCCAGAAATCAAGTCTTTCTTGGGCATAGGCCGCGTAGCCGTCTTGGTTGTCTTTGCCCGGTTTAGCACAACAGAAATGGTTTTATTGCCGCTCGTCAGCGAAAACTCATACCAATCCGCCGTATTTTGAACCGTAGCGAGCACTGTATCGGCCGCCGTAAAGACAGGATTCGCCTTCCGGATACCGACCAGCGTTTTGTAATAGTTATATAGACTATTCGGATCATCCTTTTGAGCCGCCCACGAAGCCGATTCAGGCGAGCTCATATATTTGATAAATGAATAATCCGGATTGGGCGCCTTACAAATACCGGCACCTAAATTCAGACCGGCATTCGCCGTATTCGTCGCATTGAAATCGATATCGTAGGACGCCATCTTATCGCCCGCGAAAGTAATATCCTGGAACCAGCTCATCGGCTCCCGGATAAACTCATCATGATCCCAGCCCTCGGTGCCTAAATACTTATCCCGCTTCCCTTTCTTGCCAAATTCCTCGCCATAATAAATAACGGGCATGCCCGGCATCGTCAGAACAATCGTCGCCGCCTGCTTTAGCAGCGCCGATAGCTCGGCTCCGCCCAGCCCCTCATACTGCGTGGCCGGCCGCTCCAAATCGTGATTCGACAAAAAGCGCTGGAAGAAATGATTGGGATTGCCTCCTTTGGCTGGATCTGCCAAATCGGTTTTCAATTGATTGTGATACTTCACAAAGTCGATAGCATCCCCCGACTGGGCATTCATAAAATTGCTTACAATGCTCCGGAAGGGAAAATCAAACTGGGCATCCATATCGCTTCCATAAGGCACCATCTGCCCATAAGAAGCCGGTTCGTCCCAGCGATTCTCGCCCGCCAGCAGCACCTTTGGCGCCCCAGGCGATAGCGCGGCCTTGCGCTTCACAAAATCATTAAACTCCTTCCACCATACATGCGTACCGTGAATGCTCAGCTCCGTCGCATTGTTATCATCGAATTGCTCGATATGCTTGGACGCATCCAGCCTAAAGCCGTCCGCGCCCATCTTAAGCCAGTATTCGGAAATCTTCTTCATTTCCGCCCGCACCTCGGGGTTGCGGTAATTGAGTTCGGGCATCCCGCCCCCGAAAATCTTGTGATAACACATATAGTTGCGGCAGGCCCAAATCACTTCCTGGGCGTCCCAGGGATGTTTATCCGCCAGCATATTGGAATATTGATCCGCCCATTGGAAAAACCCATGGTATTTATTGTAATCAGGATGCTTTGGATCGCTGCCGGCCACAAACCAGGGATTCACATCGGCGACGTGATTCTGCACCAAATCCAATATCAAATTAATGCCCAGTGTATCGGCTTCCGCAGCCAAATCGGTAAAATCTTTACGCGAGCCCACGGCCGGATCGATCTCATAAAAATCGGTTGTATCATAGCCATGATAGCTCTTCGCCGCGAAGATAGGCGTCATCCAAATAGCGTCCACGCCCATATCCTTTAAATAGGGCAGCATCGCCTTGAGACCCACCAAGTCCCCAATTCCATCCTTGGTGCCCGTATCAATTCCGCTGTCTGTCGCAGGATTGGCCGCGCTCTTCGGCGATCCTCCATCCGCAAAAGTCCGCACAATCAATTGATACATAAGCCCTTGATTGGCCCAGCTCGCAAAATCCGCCGCCTGATCCACCGGCGAAAACTCCACAGGCGTGAGCTCCAAGGTCGCCGTCGCATCCATCAGCATCGAGTTATCCGGCGCCTTGAGGGCCGTCGAGATTTTGTAATAGGTCTTTGTCCCAGCCGTCAACTGATCCAAAACCAGACCGTTTTTATTGATATCATCGGTTTCGGCCCACGTTACCTTAAGATTCAGGCTATTTGGATCGGTGCCATACTCCACCGCGCCCGTCGAACCCTGGGCCACCCGGAACATCATCCGCACGCGCCCATCGCCCAGATCGATAAAATCCCCCGCATTGCCGATCTTGTACGCCACTTCGCCCGCCGCCGGTTCGGTCTTCTGAACCGCCTGCCCCTGCACAATCCAGCACTCGGCTATCTTGGGATTCTCGGCGTTCGGCGTTAAATCCACAAAACGAACGCTGGTTTCAATGTCCTTTTTGCAGTTTTTATTGGCATCGCATTGGACCGGAAGTACACCCAGCCATGCATCTGCCATATCCTCGACGGCACTTACTTGAACATCGGTAAAGTTCCCCCAAGCATCGCTCTGGGCAAACAACTGAGGGCTGCCCCATTCAGGCGAAGCCGAACCCGCGCCCCAGAAATGCACCCCCCAGGCCGAAGGATCGCTGCCATCCTGCGTTTTGTAGTGGATACGAATAAAAAAGTCGCTTGACACATTGCCGCTGGATGAAGAGCTGCTGCCGGACGACGACGAGGAACCCGTGGTGGTAGGGCGGGACGTGAGCGGATCGTCACCGCATGCGGGAAGCGCTAGAAGCGCGGCAAAAGCGCCCGCAAAGCCTATTTGAGATAAACGATTCATCAAAGCCTCCTAAATCCGAAATGAACGAGCCAAAACGAGGGCGGTAGGGTAGCAGACAGATGCTTGAGATCTAGCCGCAAGGGCATAAAATCTGAAATCCTTCGGGCAATCCTGAAGAGATGCAAGACATGTCCCCGCGATATTTTCGGATCAGATCGGCTCGTATAATGTGAATCGGGCCGAGACAAGGCGGTTTTTAAAAGGGTGGGCCATCTCCATCCGGCCGACCTTGCGGGCAAGAGGTATGCGATGAAGAAGTGGCTTGGGATCAAAGCACTGGCACTGGGCGCGATAAGTGCGCTTGCGCTTTCGGCATGCGTGATGGATGGCGAGGAGAGCGCGCCCGTTGAAAGCTCGGACATCATCGCCGAACCGGCCGTCGATCCGGCGGCGGGCGATGTCAAAGTGGAACTCTCGGCGCAGAGTTCGGTGGTTTCCGCACAAGACGGTGTTGTATTAAACCTCAGCTTCACGAACGTTTCGGCGCGTCCCGTTCGGCTCATCGGGTATGTGGCCCCGGACAGCGAGCTCGAAGAGGATGTATTTGAAGTTCAGCGCGGCGGTTCGGACTCGGAATTTATCGGCCCGCATTACAAGCGTCCCGCGCCGGTGGAAGGCGATTTCTTGGTGCTCGCGCCTGGCAAGACCATCACGCGCACCGTGGATATCCAAGGCTTTTACGATCTTACTCAGACGGGCGACTACAGCCTTCGCTACAACGTCGAGATCTTGACCAAGAACGCGGCACAGAGCCTAAAAATCTCCTCCAACGCCGTGAGCGTTTGGATTGAAGGCCGCGCAAATCCCGCACATCCCAGCCTTGGCAGCGATGGAAGCGGCACATCCAATGTTACGTCCAGCGTCCTGTTCAACAAGTGCACGGTAGACCAGCAAGCGACGCTGCTTCAAGCGATTGATGCGGCGGCGACGATGGCGACCGGCGCGGAGAACTACCTGCTGACGACCAACCCATCGGGCACACCCCGTTACTCGACGTGGTTTGGAGCGTTTTCGAGCAGCGGATGGAGCACGGTTTCGTCGCATTTCACCAACATCAAGAACACCCTAAATACCAAGACCGTTGCCTTTGATTGCGGCTGCAAGAAGACCTATTACGCCTATGTATATCCCAATCAGCCCTACAACATTTACCTCTGCAAGGCATTCTGGGCGGCGCCGATGACGGGCACGGATTCGAAGGGTGGCACGATTATTCATGAGACAAGCCACTTTACGGTTGTTGCGGGCACCGATGATTACGCCTATGGCCAAACCAACGCGAAATCGCTGGCCAACAGCGATCCGGCCAAGGCGCGGATGAACGCGGATAACCACGAGTATTTCGCCGAGAACACGCCTGCGCTGCAGTAACGAAGGATTAGCCCTTCGCCAGCAACTCCCCCAATACGTCTGAATACAATCGTCCTGTCTGGGGATCAACCGCCTCCGGCACCAGGTCCACCAAGGGCTGAAGCGCAAAAACCCGCTCCAAAAGCCTGGGATGCGGCACCCTCACGCTGTCTTCAGCGCTTACCACGCCTTCCATCCATAGCAAATCGATGTCGATCACCCGCGGCCCCCACCGAAGCGCGTCCTTTCGCTCCCGGCCCATCTTCCGCTCGATTTCAAGACATCGCTTTAAGACATCGCCACATCCAAACGCCGTCTCCGCCAACACCGCCATATTTAAAAAATCGCCCTGTTCCGGCCCGCCCATCGGCTTGGTTTCGTAGATCGGCGATGCTCCAAGAACCTGTATCCCAGCTTCTTCCCCCAAGTTTTTCTGCGCTTCCCCTAAGAAAGAATGCCTATCTCCCAGATTCGATCCCAGCCCAAGCACAACCCGGCGGCGCTTATCGCTTTCCTCGAGATATTTCCCTTCAAAACCCAATAGCGGCATCGCCGCCCCCAAATCGGCGAACACCCAATCCGCGTAGGCTTGATATTCACGCCCCCACCACGCCTGTTCGGGGACCGCACACACCCGCATTCCCGCCGCATGTCCGGCTTTTACGCCCGCCGGAGAGTCTTCCAATACGATGCAATTTTTAGCCAATACGCCCATTCTCCGCGCGGCCTCCAAAAAAATATCCGGCGCGGGTTTGGGATGAGGCACTTCTTCTCCCGAAAGTACAACATGAAATAATGATCGCAATGCAAAACGATCGAGTACAGCTTCAATTAAATGCAGTGGTGACGACGAGGCCAGCGCAACCGGCCCCCGCTCTCTCGCTTCCAGCAGCAAAGCCTTCGCTCCCCGTTTCAGCTTAAGTTCGCCAACCCGCGCAATAAAGCGATCGACGAGCTCCAGCACGCCCGCCCGCAAATCCACCGAAAGCCCAAAGCGATCGCGAATCTGCCGCACGGTTTCCAAGAGGCCGCGCCCCACGCACCGATGCGCGTCATGCAGCGTCCAGGTGTGTCCCCGATCGCGCGCAAAGGCGATTTCTACCTCAAACCACAAAGGCTCCGAATCGACCAAGAGCCCGTCCATATCGAAAATCACAGCCTGAGCCGTTTCCACAGCCCGATGCTAAAGCGCATCGCTTGGCCGGCCGCAAGTGGCGAAACACGCGGGAACGCAGCTAGCATCATCTTGAAAGAAGGAGACTTTATGCGTTTTTTTATGCGTTTCTTATCGTTGAGATTTGGAGCTTTTGCCGCGCTGTCCGCGGGCGCGTTGTTTGCGGCCTGCTCCGACAGCGTGACCACCAATCCCGCAGGCAATAGCAGCAGCAGTAGCAGCAGCGGAACCGCGAGCAGCAGCAGCAGCGGCAACACCGCCGGCATGGGCGGTATGGCCGGCATGGGAGGCATGGCCAATGCGGGCGGAATGGGAGGCGCGAGCAGCAGCCAGCTCTGCAACGACGCCTGCGATCACGCAGCAGCCTGCGGAATTCCCGTGTGCTCGTTTATCGGCGTGAACTGCAATTCGGGCATGGACTACACCTGTCCTTCCCAATGCCTGCTCGATGCGAGCTGCGCGCAGATCAACACGCTGCCCGCCTTCCCCAATGGTTCCGATCCGGGACTGACGGCATGTCTCACCGGCTGCCAGGGCGGTCAAGGCGGTGCGGGCGGCGGCGGCGTGGGCGACTGCACCACATGCGGCTTTATGAATTGCCAGGCCGAGGGCGGAGCCTGCAACGCGGATTCGGCGCCGATGGGCTGCCAAGCCTGGTTCCAATGCGTTCAGGGATGCACCGACGCGGCGTGTGTCGACAACTGCGACATGATGAATCCCAATGCGACGCCTGAGAGCACCAATCTTCGCAATTGTCTCTGCGGCAACTGCTCGGCCGAATGCGGAACCATCGGCGCCTGCGGCCAGGGCGGAATGGGCGGAATGGGCGGCCAGGGCGGAAACTAAAGCCGTTTAATCGCTGAACATTTTCTTCACAATGGCTTGAGCCGGCTTTCCTTCCAGCACATCGGACAAAGCCTCGAAGGTCGGCGCCTTCACCGCACGCTCCCGCGCAAATCGAATAAGCCGCGGAATCAGCGCAATCGCCTCCACCCTCAGATGCGCTTCCAATACCGCATCCTCGAGGCTTGCACCTCGCGCGAGGGCCCGGCCAATCACGACTTCGGGCCTGGCATCGAGTCCGATGGACGCCAAGAGATCGCCATAACCGCCCAATCCAGGCACCGTCTTTTCATCGGCGCCCGCGGCCGCCGTGAGCCTCACCGCTTCATCCATGCCCCGTGAAATCAGCGCGGCCAAGAGGCCAGGCCCAGCGCCCGCTTCTTTGGCGAAGCCCACGCCAATCGCCAAACAGCCCACGAGCGCGGACGCCCACTCCAAACCGCGCAGATCGGGCGTCGACACCAGATGCAGCGAAGGCGAAGCAAACGCTGTTTTCACCGACGCGATCACGTCTGGATAGTGCGAGCCGATCACCATCGCCGAAGGAAGCGCGGCCCGAAGCTCATTGGCCTGCACCGGCCCGCCCAGCGCGCCAAACCTGCGCACCGGCGTCTCTTCCCGCGCGATATCTGAAATGGTTTCCAGCGCATCGCCCGAAAGCCCGCGCACCCCGTGCACCAACAGATGCGATCCATTCAAATGATCGCCCAGCGATCGCAAGACCTGACGGGCCACCGCCGAGGGCACCGCGACCACCAAAAGCTGGGCCCGGGCCACATCCTCCTCGAGATGCGTGATGCGGATCGTCCCCGCGTGATCGCCGCTTTGGCGCCTTGAAAAAAGAATGACATCGGCTCCCGTGCGGTGCGCCGCCATCGACAGCGCAACGCCCCAAGGCCCGCCCCCCACAACACCCACACACAGCTTGGCCGGGCTCACGGCGACGGGCTCTCCGCTTCGTCGCTCAGCCTCGTCGTTCCATAGGACAAAAGCGTCGAAGGCGTTCCCGCAGGAGCGATGACATCCCAGCCCACACCATAAGCAGCGAGCCTATTTTGGTAGAAAAACAGAAGATTCGTGTCGCAGATTCCGATGCCATCCGGGCGCGAAGCCAGCACCTGCGATGCATGAAAGCCGCTAAACGCCTGAAGCGCGCGCTCCAAAATATCGCCGCCGGAAGCCGTGCGCAGGATATCGCCGAGCACCACGCGCCCTTGTTTTTCAAGCGAACGCAAACGATCGCGCAGGCGCACGATATCGGCCGAGAGATCGTCGCGGGGCACGGTCAGCGTGTCGCGCTGGCGAAGCACCGTAAACAAATCGCCCGCGGGCGCAGCCTTGCGAAGCCGCTCAAAACACGCGGCCGCGACCACATGCGTGGACATGATCACCGTATTGCGCAGGTACGACAGGCAAATCTCATCGCCCAGTTCGCGCGCGTACTGAGCATCGCGCGCCGCATCGATCACCACATCGCCCGATAGAGCGCGCACATAGCTTGCGGGATCGACCACGCGGCCCCGCCGGTCATACGAAATTCCCCGGGCATCGACGGCATTTCCAAAAGGATCCATCGGCTCGCCGAAGCGGATAATCACCGAACCTTCAAGCCCAATCAGCTTGCGCATAAAGGCCGCGACTTTTCCAAGCCTCGCGCTTTCATCGTCTTCGATAATGAAACGGCCCTTGCCCGCCTCGGACAGATAATCCGCGATCAAGGTTTCTGCCTCGAGCGTCACCAAGTAGTTGATGGTCGCCGGCACGAAGAAAATCCTTCGTTCGGCGCCTGCTTGAAGCGTGCGCGCATAGGCTTCAAAGGCCGTACCGACCAAGCCGAGCTTAATACGCCTTTCGATACCGCCCGAACGCGAGCGCGTGCCGCCTGGAAAAAAGAGCGAGTGATATCCGCGCTCCAAAAGCACGCACGAATAGGTCTTCAGCACGTCCTTGTAGAGATTGTGGCGGATGCGGCGATCGACCCGGTAAGCGCCCAGATTGCGCATGAAAAAAGACAGAATTGGATTGGTAAACAGGTTCTTCCCTGCGCCGTAGGTGGCCGGAGGAAGACCCGCCCGCTCCAGCGCATAACCGAAGACAATCGAGTCAAAATTCGACGAATGCGTAGGCACGAAAATGGCCGTGCCGTGCTGAACCAGCTCGCGGAGCTTCTCCAGCGGCCCTTGCAAACTCACCTTGTCGGCAATGCCTTCCAAACTCGCGAGCCGCTCGGGATGCACCAAAATTTTTCTGGGCGCGAGCAGCGCCGCCACCACAGGAGGCAGCATCTTGGTCGAGAGCTGAAACACCCTGGGATTAAAGTTCCCGACAATATCCCAGCCATAGTGCTCACACATCTCGCGCAGTTTCCCGCGCCGCTCTCCGTCGCTCATTTTTCCGAGCGAACGCGCAAGCTTGTGCCACTCCGCGAGCGCTTTCTGATCCTCGGCCTTCGCCGATCCTTCCAAACGCTTGGTTTCGTAATACGCCGCATCGTTCAGTGACAGGAGCGGATCTTTAATCTGCTCCGCCACACGATCTGCCACCGTGCGCACAATCTCCGCGCGCTGCTCGTTAAAGCCGAAAATAGGAGCGTTCGGCATCGTCATGAAAGCAACCCTACCGGAAATAAGCGGCGGGCGCGATCAGCGGAAATGGTCTTTTGCTTTTCGCACCAGCGACAGCACACCCTCCGGCGTCGGCGCGCTAAAACGCTGAACAATCGCAGGCTCTTTACAGCGCAGAAAAGGATTGGTCAGAAACTCCAGAGCCAAAGTCGAGGGCACCGTCGGCTCGCCCCTCGCCCGCATCTGCTGCGCCTGATCGAGCCGTTCAAGCGCCGCTTGGTTTTCCGGCTCGGCGTGCACAGCAAAACGCAAATTGCCCACGGTGTACTCATGACCGCAGAACACCTTCGTTTGCGCTGGAAGTGCGCCGATTTTGTTGCACAGCGAGTCGTACATTTGCCCGGCCGTACCTTCAAACAAACGGCCGCAGCCCGCCGCGAACATCGTATCGCCCGTAAACACGCAATCCCCGATCACATAGGAAATCGCATCCAGCGTATGGCCGGGCACATGCAGCGCGCGAATCTCCAAACCCGCCGCCTGAAAGCGCTGCTCATGCGAAACACCCTGGTTTTGCCGGGCAATCACGCCCAAACTGCTCTCGTGCGCATACACCGGCATCGGCCCCAGCGTTTGAACAAGCGCATCGTTCCCGCCCACATGATCCCAATGATGATGCGTGCACAAAATCGCTGAAAGCCTTAAACCCTCGCTTGAAAGCGCCGCAAGCACCGGAGCGGCCTCGGAGGGATCGACCACCAGCGCCTCATCCGATCCATCGGCGCTCACCAGATACGCATAGTTGTCGCTAAAACACGCAATCGGCAGAACCCGCATCGGCTTCGCATACCCCGGCTCCACAAGCGCCGGTAGCGCCCAAATTCACACACGCCAAAGTCCGGCGATGACACTCTCTCAAATCCGTGGCACATCCGATCAAAATGAACCTCCAGCCCCCGACCAACACGGCGTTTCATGTAGGCGCGGATGAAAACGGCCTAGGCCCAAAACTCGGCCCGATGACCATCACGGCCGTACTGGTTAAAGCGACACCCGAAGGCTTTAAACACGCGGAACACGCTCTATCGGGAGCCATGTCCGAACGGCTCGGCGATTCTAAAAAATTGCTTGCCCACGGCGATATTGCGCTTGGAGAAGCCTGGGCCCGGGCGCTCGCCGAACGCGGCGCGGGACGGCCCGAAATAGGCAAATCCCCTCAACATCCCGACGATCTCGTGCATGCGTTCAGCCTCGACGATCGGGCCTATCTCAACGCGCCCTGTCCGCCTCAAGCCGCTCCAATGTGCTGGTCGCCTCAAGGCGAAGCCTTTGCGGCGCCTGAATCCCTCGTCGGCGCCGTCCACGGCGATATCGATGCGTTGGCCAAGCTGGGTTTTGAAGTCCTTTCCGTGCGATCGGTCATTCTGTGCGCCTTTCGGATGAACGATGGACTCCGCGAAGGAAAAAATCGTTTCGTATTGGATCTCCATTCAATGGAGCGATTGCTGCTTAGCCTTCGGGCGCAAGCGGGCCGGAATATCAGCGCGGTATGCGGCAAAGTCGGAGGCTTTGGCAAATACAGCGATGCATTTTCGATTCTTTCAGGCCAATTGCATTCGGTGCTTTCGGAGACCCGGGCCAAAAGCGCCTACCATTTTCCTCAAATTGGCGAAATCGCCTTTGTAAGGGACGGCGACGCTTCCGATCCCTGCGTCGCCCTTTCGTCCATCGTCGGCAAATACCTGAGAGAAATTCTAATGGCCCGCGTTGCCCGCTATTTTCGCGCCGAACTTCCTGAATTGCCCGATGCCAGCGGTTATCACGATCCCATTACCAATGTATTTGTAGAAAAAACCATTGAATTGAGACGTAAACTCGATATCGCCGACGATTGTTTTATTCGCCGCGGGGCGGGCACTTCAAAAAAACAATGAAAATGCCTAAAGTTTCAGGAGAACCGATGCAATCCAACCTGACCCGCGCCTTCGATTCCGGCGATCTCAAGGCCCGCTTTGAACGCGACGGCTATGCGGTGCTGCCCGATTTCGTAAGCCCCGCGGCCTGCGCAGAACTCATTCATCGGATTGATGAAATGATCGCGACATTCAATCCCGATGAACACCGGTCTTTATTCAGCACCCGCGAGCAAGCCCGCAAAACCGACGAATATTTTTTAGATTCAGGATCGAAAATCCGATTTTTCTTCGAGGAAGAGGCGCTCAATCCCGATGGAACCTTGAAAAAACCTCTCGCCCAATCGATCAATAAAATCGGCCATGCCCTTCACGATTTAGATCCTGTATTTTATCGTTTTTCCCACACACCCGATCTATTTGCCGTTGCCCAAGCCATCGGCCTTCGCGAACCGCTCTTGCTTCAATCGATGTACATCTTTAAACAGCCTCATCTGGGCGGCGAAGTCACCTGTCATCAAGATGCCTGTTTTTTATATACCGAACCGATTTCAGTAACGGGCTTTTGGTTTGCGCTGCAGGATGCGACGCTCGAAAATGGCTGTCTGTGGGTCGAACCTCAAGGCCACACCCAAGGCTTAAAACAGCGCTTTGTAAGAACTCCCCAGGGCGGAACCCAAATGATTACCCTCGATCCGGCCGTTGTTGAAAAGCGCGAGGGAAACCCCGATCTCATTCCGGTCGAAGTGAGCGCCGGCACACTCGTTTTGCTACACGGTTGTTTGCCTCACCGAAGCGATGCAAATCGCTCGGATAAATCCAGGCATGCCTATGCCATTCACACCATTGAAGCCGGCGCCCATTATCCGCCGGACAATTGGCTTAGGCGCGATGGATTGCCGCTTGCGGGATTTTTAGGACAAGCGCCAAGCCCTTCACCAGAACATCAATAAAAATTCCGGGGCGCGCGCCTCAGCACCAACACCCCAAAAGCCTGCCCCCGGCACAAGCCAACCGCCTTCGCAATCAGCATCGAAGCCGCATCATGCGCCGAGTCCGCCGCGCTGAGCTCCGCAGACATCTGCGGCACATTCACCACGCGGTGCACCTGCGGCGAAACAACCACCGTCATATCGCCCGGCTTCCATTCGTCATACGCAAACTCAAGCTGCACCGAATGCTCGCTCGAACCCAAAAAGCGCGTAATCACCTGCTCCGGCAGCGATTCCACTTGCTCCTCCGTCGCGCCGAGCCGCAAAGCATCGCTCCGCAGCGTGTGATCGACCGTCAGAAGCGCCGTCTGTCCATGCCTAATCCGATAAGCCCGGACATCGCCCAGCCAGCCCATCGCAAGGCGATTGCCGCCCGCCGCCATGCCCAGCATCGTCGCGCCCGCCCCCGCGTACAGCATATGCTGCCCCGCAATGAGCTCGTCGAGCTTCGTCCCCGCCGTAACCACCGAATCCCGGAGCATTCCGCTCAATTGCTCGTTGCTCGGCTCACCCTCGATCGCAAGCGGCGTAAGCGCCGACGAAACCCCTTGAAGCAGCGCCTCGGCGATTTTGGGCTGCAAGTGCAGCGAAGGCGTATTCGCGTACATGGGCGGGCTATCCCACAAATTAAACAAGTACCCGAGAATATGCGTGATTTCCTCACGCTTGGCGGCGGCTGCCCGCTGCGTCACTTCCAGCACCAAATTGACACAGCGGTGCCGGCTGCGCGCAGGCTCGCTCTCCACGCACAAGCCCGCAATATCGTACGTGAGCGAGGTGCTCATTGCGGCCATCCTACACGTTCAGGCCAGGATCTTGGGAGCGATTTGAGGGCGCGGGTTTTCGGCCTGAAATCAAGTACAAAAGGCTTCCGCCGGCGCATGCGTAGCGTCTGGTTTCAATGCCCGCGAGCACCCGCCGCCTATCCTCGCGCTGCGCCTGCCAATGCCGCTCAAAGGCATCGGAACTGCCTCCCGCGGCGCTGAAATAACGGAAGGCTTCATCCTTGGGCCAGCCGAGCACATCGCGCGCGGCACCGCTTTGCAAATCCTCGACAATCACCTGCTCAGCCCGCGATTCATAGGGCGGCAAGAGCGGACTCGCCTTGTCGTTTAACACCACGGCCACATCCAAAAGCCCGAGCTCGCAAAAGAGCGCCGGCAACAGCTCTCCCGCCGAGTTATTGCCCAGGCCCAGCGCCGCCTTGCCCCGTTCGCACAAAAGCTCGAAGCGCACCCGGTCCAAAATGGCCTCGATGCTGTCCCGCTCGAGCGAATACGCATCGAGAAAAAGCGTGGAGCTCAGGTTGTTGGGCTCTGCCACGGCAAGAAGGCCGCCGGGCTTTAAAACGCGGATCATTTCCAGCAGCGCCGCGTTCATGTCTTTCACATGAATCAATACGGTTTGACATGTCACCAAATCGAAAAAATTGTCCGCAAAAGGCAGGGCTTCCACGACGCCCTGCTGAAAATGCATCCGGTGCGACAGCCCCAGCGCAAGGCTTTTGGAATTCGCCTCGCCGACCCAAGCGGGCTCGGGCTCCACCCCGAAGATTTCGGCCTCATCGGGCAAGAGCCTCGAGACAGTGCGCGTCCAGTGCCCAACCCCCGAGCCCACATCCAAGGCCCGCCGCACCTCGTCCAAGCGCCAGCGCGTCCGCATCAGCTCGAGAAAATCGCTGTTGTGCCAAGCGTCCCGGCCATCGCCGAAGTATTCGGAAGAATGGCCCGCCTGTCCCCGGAATTCATTGCCCATACAGTCCAGCGCCCGGCATTAAGAGGGTTTTCTAAACATCGGACTGCTATCGGCCAATAGCAGCGGCGAAGACCAATAGGGCTCGAGCTCGAACAGCTCAAAACGGCAGAGCCCAATCGCATGCCACACCGCGCCCGACAACAGCCCTCCCGACTTATAGCGCCCTTCAGGCGTAAAAGAAGCCCAGCCATGACCATGCGCGAACAGCACGGCCAATGCCTCGCCCGTCGCCGCCGACCACAGCCTCACCGAACCGTCGCCCGATGCCGTTCCCAGCAGCGATCGATCGCCGCTGAATGCCACATGGGAAAGGCCGCCCAGATGCCCTTCCAGCGCGGCCACCTTCACGCCGCCCGGCGTGTTCCACAGAATGGCTTTTTTATCGTCCGAACCCGACAGAAGCGCCGTTCCTTCCGGCGCGAAGGCCACACTGCGCACCGAACCCTCATGCTTACCCGGAAACGCAAGCTCTTCGCCCGTTTGAGCATGGAGAAGCGATACGCTTTTGTTTGAGCCCCCAAGGGCGATTGTCGAACCATCCGATCGAAATGAAACACTCCAGACGGGAGTGGGTCTCTCGATGGGATTAGACGCCAATACACCTGAATTTGTTTTCCACAGCCTCAGGGTTTTATCGTTTGAACCGCTGGCGAGCAGCGAAGCATCGGGATTAAAGGCGACGCTCCACACCAAAGCGTCGTGGCCCTCGAGCGAATACACCGGGGCCAGGCTTGGAAAACGAAAGAGCCTCACTTTTTTATCGGCGCATCCCGTGGCCAATAAATCGCCTTTCTTATTGATCGCCACGCACAGCACGCGATCGGGATGGATCACCGGCGAAAACTCCTCGCGCCCCGTTGTCAAATTCCACACCCGCAGCGTGTTATCGAAAGAGCCGCTCACCAAGCGCGTTCCATCGGGCGTCTGAGCCAGGCTTGAAATCGCTGCCCGGTGCCCCGTCAGCATCTTGATCTGCCGGCATTCGGGAAGACTCCATAGCCGGATCACTCCATCGTCGCCCCCAGCAGCCAGGCTTTTGTTATCGGGCTGAAACAAAAGAGCGTGCACTGCCGTATTTTGGCCCGTGCACACCTTGGGCTCGTGAGCAGTCTCACCCAGCTTCCAAATACGCACGCTCATATCGGCGCATCCCGTGGCCAGACATTGCCCGTCCCCGCTAAACGCCACGCTCGTCACGTTGCCCCGGTGCCGCTCCAGCGACAGCTTTTCCGCCCGCGTCAGCACATGCACAACACGCGCGCTTTTATCGGCGCAGGCGATGGCCAAAAGCATCCCGTCAGGACTCATCGCCAGGCTGTTCACGGCATCGGGCAATTGAGCGATCACGGTGCGCTCGCGGTTCAGCGCCACATCCCACATTCGCACCGAGCCATCCTGCGATCCGCTGATCAGAAGCGGCGCCCCGCCCCGCGTGAACAATACGCTCTGCACTTCGCCGAAAGAGCCCGAAAATACCCGGTGAACAACGCCTTTTTGAGCGCTGTAGACCCGGATATTCCGATCGGCGGAGCCACTTGCAAGAAATTGGCTGTCATCACTAAAGGCAATACCATTAATTCTGCTGGTATGGCCTCCCAGGACATGCAGCCAGCGGCCCGTTACCGCATCGCTCAGCCGAATCGATCCATCCCAGCACCCGCTCGCCAGCACCAGCCCATCGGCGCTAAATGCCAAGGCCGATATCGAGCTTTTCATTGGATCGAGCACCGAAAGCTGCGCTCCCGTATTACAATCCCATAGAATTACGCTTCCATCCGAACAGCCTCCAGCCAGCAACAGGCCCGATGGACTAAACGAAATGCATTGAATTGGAGACGGTGCTGATTGTATTCGAACCGGAAGACCGGTTTCGGCATCCCAAATGCGGACCACACCATCCAAATGCACCGAGGCAACCATGGGAACGCCTGCGCAAAAAGCCAGCGCGCTGCATGCGGAACCCGGCGCGAAAAACGTCTGAACCGCTGTTTGATCGGGCAGCGCGGCGCCGAAAACATCACAGCCTGCAAATCCGTTTGCATTGCTCTTTGCACCGATCAATTTGGCCCTGTGCAGGCGGGCACCATCCATCTGAGCGCCCCGGAGATCGGCGCCCAGCAAATTGGCCTTGGATAAATCGGCGCCCAAGAGCCGGGCATTGCGCAAATTCGCCTGACGCAGATCGGTTCCGATCAAAAGCGCCTGTTTTAAGTCCGCGTTGGACAAATCGGCGCGGACCAAATTGCGCCCCGATAAATCGCGCCGCTTTAAATTCTGATGAGAATGATTGGGGCCTATATAATTTTCGGCGACGGGCTGGGGTAAATGCCCGGCTTCCTCGGTTTTTTTCGGATGTTTTTGAGCGTGGGCCGGCCGTTCGGCTTTGGGCGGCTCGGCTTTGGGCGGCTCGGCTTTGGGCGGCTCGGCCGGCGCGGCTTTTACAGGCTCGGTGGGCGCGGCTTTTACAGGCTCGGTGGGCGCGGGAGAAGGCCGCACCTTGGGCATTGAATTCGACGGCCTATTCCGGCCCGCAAAGACCTGACCTGGCAAGGGAGGCGGAGCGGTCAGCGTCGGCGGTACGGGTTCCGGCGCCTTTTTGCCCGGGCCGGATGGTCTTTCCGAGGGGGGCGGCCGCTCAGACTGGCGGGGCGAGCGCGGCGGGGGATCCGAAGGCCGGGGTGGGCGCTCGGGGCTTGGATGAGAAGGCCGATCGGAAGGAATTTTGGGGCGCGCGGAGATCTCTGCGCCTGGATCGGAAGAAAAAGGCTTTAACTCGCGAATCAGCTCGCCGGCATGCTCGGGCCGCATCGAGCGATCTTTTTCCAGGCACCGGAACACAAGCCGCTCGAGATCGGGCGGCATTTGCCTTCGGTAGAGCGAGGGAGGCGGAGGCTCCTGCATTAAAATCATCGCGTACAATTCCGCGAGTTTGGTCGTCGCAAAAGGCCGCCGCCCCGTTAGAAGTTCGTACAAAATCACGCCCAGCGACCAGATATCGGTGCGGGCATCCACATCCCGCGAAGCCCGGAGCTGTTCGGGCGACATATAGTAAGGCGTGCCAATCACATCATGAGGCTGGGTGAGATCGGAAATCTCTTGTTCCCAAGCGCCTGCGGTAAACTTCGTCAGCCCAAAATCAAGCACTTTCAGGAAGTGTTTTCCGTCCGGCCTTTTAATTAAAAATAAATTCTCCGGCTTTAGATCGCGGTGAACGATACCCCGGCCATGCGCTTCGGCGAGGGCATCGCAAGCCTGAAGAATATAGTCGACGCCAATGGTATGCGAACGCCTGAAAAACCCTTCTTGAATAGCTGTTTTCAGACTAATCCCATCCAAAAACTCCATCACGAAATAAGGCTCGCCCGATGAGAGCTCACCCAAGTCAAAAACCCTGACGGCATGCTCGCTGGTCAGCCTGGAAGCGGCCTTCGCCTCGCGCTGAAAACGCCGGATCGAAGCTTCATGAACGAGCTCCGACGATTTCATAAATTTAATCGCGAACATCTGGCCAAGCTGCAGATGGCGTGCGGCGACCACAACACCCATTCCGCCAAAGCCGAGCAGCTTCTCAATGCGGTATTTCCCGCCGACTGAATCGCCCACGGCGACAGGGGCGAACTGCTGAACGTCTTTAGCGCGTTCGTCCGGATTCGGGCGGCGGGAGCTGCTTCGTCTTAAGGCCACAAGCGATCGGATGCTAAGATAAAAACTGTATCCTTCGTCAAGTTTGTTGAATTGAAATTACGTTACGAGCCGCTCATCGCTTCGTTCTTCGAGCCTGACCACACATAAACCATCGGATTCATTGCGCACACTCACTACATTTAAGCGGGTGCCCGGCGCGAGCACATATTCTTCTTCGCCGGTAAATGCGGAAAAGGCTTTAATACCCACGGCCGACTGGCTTTGCACTTCAAAGAGCATGCGTTTGCCTTTGGAACCCAAAAAGCCTTGGGCCACCGATAGTTTCGAGGTGCAGGAAGACACGCCCCACCAGGTAATCGTCGCGCCCTTTGGATATTGGGATCGCATATCCAGAGCCACGCCTCTCCAGAGCATATCGGTATGCGGCTTAAGCTTTTTGCAGGCTTCGAAAAAGAGGCGCAGATATCCGAAATAGGGCTTTGCCTTTTGCCTATCTTTATCGCGCATTGCCGCATTGAGCTGCCGGTAGAACACCGATCCGGTTGTGTAGAGATGAATGGCCGCGGCTTCATCTTCCGAGAGCCCGTTGGCTTTGTTGTTGGCCACCAGCTTTTTGGCAAAATCCTTTGAAGCTTTAACGATGCCCTCCAACGATGAAAATAGCTTTACCACCGGCTGTATTGCTTCGGCAAAACCGGGCACGGGTATATCGAGCACACCGGAAATAGCCGGCAGCTCCTCCATTTTCTCGTCTTTGGCGCCCTGAAGCCGATCGAGATAAAACTTATGCAACTCCATCGTTTTTTCGATAAATTCTCCCATTCGACCGGATGTTTCCTGATCGCGGTGTAATTCTTCGTCCCAGCCGGCGGGAGGCAAAAAGTCGACTTCATCCATGCCCAGCTTTTTAAGGGCCGCATTGATATCGCCAAAAGGGCTTCCATTGCAGAACGCATCGCCAGCCGCGGCGGGATTGCAATAATCGATATGCTCGACGGGCACGCCCGGATATTTTTTCTGAAGCTTTTCGACCATTGTGCGCAGGGTGCGCGCATGGCTTCCCCACCAGGCAAATACGACGCCCTGATGCGGGCTATCGGCCTGGGTTTTGGCGCGGAGAATTTCTTCGATAATTTTTTCGACGACAGGCTTCCAAAAAGCGGTGTGGCGCGACGTCGATATGGCCTCGTCGCTGCTCGCGGAAAGCGCGGCATTCAATAAAAGAACGCCCTGGGAAAGCATCGCGGAAAACCAGCCCGGAGGCTGAACAATCTTGTGCTTGGCGAGCAATCCGCGGATTTCGGCGGTGGATGTTTGTTTTTTAATGCCAAGCTTATGCATGCACGCCGCTTTAATGATGCAGCGGATGGAAGTAACAACACCGAATTGGCTATCCTTCCAATCATTAAAGGTATTATCAAACATCGCGATACCCGTCGCCGATTCGACGCGCGGATATGGATTTTGGCCGAAGATAACGACCTTCCAGCGTTCGGGAGGATTGGGTTTTAGGGCCTGAAAGGTGAGTTCGCGGACGGGAACGATTTTGGTGCTGCGGGCCGGGCCAATAAATATTTCGGCGTCTTTTACGCTTTCAATGGTGGGCGCCAAGAGGGGCTTCCAGGGTTCGCCGCCTCCTTGAAATAATTCGTTTAAAGCCAGCGGATCGCCTTCGGAAGATGCTGTGATTGTCGCGGTTTTTTTAGCGCTCGTCATAACAATATCCGCGCCATCAAAACCCACGCCGAACCGATTTTCAAGTCAGCGATAGGGCGAAATCGCATGGGCTCCCCTCCGCCTGCACGATCCGTTTGAACATTCGGGATGCTCAAACCATTGGGCAATCCATTTACGCCGATTGGAAAGCGCCTTGAAAAAAGGCTCGGCCACCGCCGACAGCGTCTCGCCGCTGAGCCTGTACGACCATTCGCGGTAATCGACGAGCGCCCAAAGCGCCACAATAAAAGCCGCGGGCCCCGCCCATACTTCGCCCGCGCCGCTCACGACCACCAGCTCTTGCCCAAGCCAGGGCACATCCCCAAAGAGGGCCGCCGCCTCGGCCGAATTTGCCGGCATAAATACCAGTTTTACGTAAGCTGCCTTCTCCTCCATCCAATGCCGGCAGCGCACACACAGCGGGCAGCCGGCATCGTAGAGAATAAACAACCGATCCATTTCAATCGATTTGGAAGAAATCACGCCTGTACCTCGGCGAGCCGCCTGCGCGCTATGATACGCTCGGGCAAACTATCAGATTGGGCATCAAATTGGGCATATTGTCCAACCGGCCCCAATTGCATTTGAGGCGCGACGGGCGGAGGAAGCACGGCCAATTTCGCGCGCCTGTGAATGCGGTGAAAGATATACAAATTCAAAAAGTGCATTCCGCCGAGCGAAAGCAATAAAAGCCCAAGCTTATACGAAAGCACTTCAATGGCTTCCACCGCGCTCGCCGAACCGCGGGCCTTGAGCATCAGCGCCGCATAGCCCAGGTTCAGCAAATAAAATCCAACGACCAGCAGGCGATTGACGGCCTCGGCCATTTTTGGATTGTCTTTAAACACTTCCTCTAAAAATACGGAACCATTTTTAAAGAGAGTGCGGGCAATCCAAACGGTGAGTCCAACGCTTGCGATGGCATAAGCGATATACATCGGCAACAAATAGCTTCCAGCAACCTGATCCATGATGAGCCTCATTTCTTTTGCGGGTTCGGAACGAGGCTTCAGCACGGCGCATGCCAAATAGAAAATGCTTTGAAACAAGGGCTTTTGGTGGATGACCTTTCGCCTTTGTCGAGCGCGTGGACAGCGGACTGTCAAGCTCGTGGACAGTTGTATTGATTCTTTTGGCCACCCCGCCGTCCAAGATTGGTTTATGCCTTCGCGCGTGCACCCCATCCCCAACGACCGCGGCCGATCGCCTCTGTGGCTGATTCGCCTGCTTGTGGCTTCGGCCCTGTGCCTGCTCGCCTTGTTTCCGTGGACATTTCTGGGCGGAACTTCGGACGCGCAAGCCAAGGAAAAGAAGCCCGGAAAGGGCGCCATGGAGAATGGCTGCTATCTTCAGCGCCCTCAAAACTTCCTGCAGCGCAGCACCTTTGTGCCCGGCGGTATGCTCGATGGAGCCAAACAGAGCCGGGCCCTGCGCTACTTAAGCGAACATTATGGCCACGTCGACGATCAAATTACATCGCAATACAATCGTCAATCGGCGTTCTCTCAAGCCAAGTCGGTGAATTTTTTTGGATTGCCGATATTAATTCATAAAAAAGTGGCCCCGGCGCTCGCCTGCGTTGAAAAGAGAATTCAACAGACATGCACAGGAAAATCATCGTATTCACCGCGGGCCATCGGCGGATTCCGGGGTGAGAATACCTACCGGGGCGGGGAATTTTCGCATCATCTCTTTGGAACGGCCATCGATATCGATCCTGAACGCAATCCCTGCTGCGGCTGTGTCGATCCCTGGCCCAACCACCGGTATTGCAAGGACAAAAGCCGTAAAGATGTTTACGAGCGGATGGAGATGCCCAAGTGCTGGATAAAAGCATTTGAGCGATATGGTTTTTATTGGCTGGGCAAGGACAAACTCGAAGACAGCATGCATTTTGAATTCTTGGGCGACCCGGATGCGATCACCAAGGCGCCTTCTAAAAAAGCCAAGACCAAAAAATCGAGCAAACCCAAGGCAAAACCCAAGGCGCAGCGTTAAGCCATGAGCGATTTCCCCGACCAAAAAGAAATGGCCGCCCGCGCCCGCCGCTCGCTCCGATTAAGGCTGGCGGGGCTTGTATTCATGGCCGTATTGATGCCGCTGCCCTGGGCCGAACACACGAGCTGCAATGGTGGAGGGCCTCAAATCAAGACGGGAATCGATTTCTTTTTTAAAGGCGGCCAAGGCTATGCCCTGATTCCCATGTTTATTTTAATCGCATTGGGATCGGCACCTTTTGACGAGCGCTTTCATGTGGTCGCCAGAATCTTGGTGGGCGCGGCCAATCTGATGAGCAATGCTTTTATTGCGCTCTTTGTATGGCTGTCTTTATTTTTGAATATCGCGGGCAACACCAAAGTGCTGCTCTGCGGCGGGCTTTCGATGTTTACGATTGTCTTTTTATTGGCAGAATCGTTTCATCGTTTTGTGCTGGAAATCGTCTTGGCCATTCAGGCGTGGCGCGATAAGAAACACCGGCCGCCTCCCGATGATTCAACTACAGCGATAAACAGTTAAATCCTTCCGTATTGCTTTGCCATGTGCAGGTTTGAGACGTCGAGCCGCAATCAAAGGTTTTAAGCTGTCCTTCCTGGCACCACACCAAAGTATTGCCATCACACTTGCCCAAATAATCGACGCCGCCGCAATTGTTCACCGGTACATCGGGAGGCGGAGGCACCGCGGGCACGACACAGTTGTTGCCAACCGAATCGTTTTCCCAGATGCATTCCTTGCCCGCAGCCCCGCAGTCATAGCTTTTCACCGCGCCGTTTTCACACCATGACAGCAGGCTTCCATCGCACTTGCCCTGATAGCTTAAATCGCCGCACGCATTGCCCGTCGGTGATGTGCCCCCGCCTGTGGCATTCGCATACCGAAGCGCTGTATAACCATCCCCCCATAAAGTCACGTTGGACCCGCTTCCCAAGCTGAGCACGACTTGAACTTCGCTTGCCACCCTTCCACAATCGGGCTCGTGAATCACCTTGGCCGTTCCAGCGGCTTTGTTGACCCATTCCACAAATAAAACAACATGATAGCTATTGTTTAAAATATCCCCCGCGCTGAGATCGGCGCCGGAAATCTCCGAGGATACGCCCGGGAGCGTGCTGGTGACACGGCCAGGCGCCGGAAGGCCCCATGCGTAGGAAACCAATCCCGAGCAATCCGAGCGATAGGCATCCCATGCCGGGTTTTTAGCGGCCCCTATGCGTACACAAGACTCTGTTTCATCGGGTTCTCCCCTCTACGCCACAATGGCGAGAGCCATGCCACTGCATATTCAATGCCGTCTTGGGCGCGCTAAAAATACCCTGAAAAGCGATCATTTTTTGCGCTATGTGGATCAACCATGCCCCACCCCTGGATCGTATTCAACCCGGGCGCGCTAGGAAAGCGAAGCCAGCTCGGTTTCCAATTGTTCCCATTCCCCCATTAAGGCTTCGATTCGCTGTTCAAGCTCTTCTTCTTCGCGTTTTAAGAGCGCGAGCTGTTCGCGGGATGTGCGCTCGAAAAAGCCTTCTTCGCAATAGGAATCGCTAATGGTCTTCTTTCGCCGTTCGGCTTCTGAAATCGCGGCCAGCACTTTGTCCCGCCGAAGAGGAAGCTCTTTTTGACGGTTGCGCCTGCGCTTTTGGTCCTCCCACGCCCCATCCACGGATGCTTCCGGCTTTTGCTCTTCCTTGGCCGCTTGTTTGGCCTTGAGCACCACCGCCTCGGCATCCAAATGATCGTCGCCCAAACGCGCCAAATATTCTTGATAAGTGCCTGGAAAATCGTTGGGCCCCCGGGGCGTAATTTCGATGATGCGCGTCGCCAGCGCCGACACAAACCAGCGATCGTGAGACACAAAGAGAACCGTGCCTTCATACGCCTTTAGGCCATCGCTCAAGGCCGTAATCGCCTCCACATCCAAATGATTGGTCGGTTCATCGAGCAGCAATACATTCGGATCGTCCGCCATAACCATGCAAAATACCAGCCTGGCGCCTTCGCCGCCCGAAAGCAGGCTCACTTTTTTATGCACATCATCGCCGGAAAGCAGCATTCTGCCCAGTCTTCCCCGCACGGCGCTTTCAGGTTCGGTCGGACAAATTCGCTTCATGATTTCAAGCGGCGTGGTTTTGGGATCGTCGAGCACTTCTTTATGATCTTGGGCAAAATAACCAATATGGGTTTCATGCCCAAAGCGCACGTTTCCAGCGTCCGCTTCCAATTTTCCCGCGAGGATTTTAATCAGCGTCGATTTACCAATTCCATTGGGGCCGATAATGCCTACCCGCTCGCCTCTCTTCACCTGAAAGGACACCTGGCTGAGCACTTTCTTTTCGCCGTAGGCTTTTGAAACTCCGCTGACTTCCAATACATCCCTGCCGCTTGGACGCCCTATCGAAAAGCGGAATACGGGCGAGCGCCTCGAGCTTTCCAAGGCGTCGGGCACATCGATCTTTTCAATTTGTTTTAATCGGCTTTGGGCTTGCCTGGCCTTGGTGGCCTTGTAGCGAAATCGATCGACAAAAGCTTGTTTATGCGCGATTTCTTCTTCAACCCGCTCAATTTCGGCCTCGCGCCTCTGTCTTGCCAAGTCTTTCTCTTGAACGAATTGACTCCAATTTCCATGATATTGGGTGATGGTGTCGTAATCGACATCGAGAATATGCGTCGCGACTTGATCGAGAAAGCGCTGATCGTGAGAAATCACGACGACACAAGCATCGTGGGCGCATAAGAATTTTTCTAACCATCGAATCGATAAAATATCCAAGTGATTGGTAGGCTCATCCAAAAGAAGAATATCCGAGCCGGAGATTAAAACCTGAGCGAGCAAGACCCTCAGTTTAAATCCTCCCGATAAAATGCGAAGGGGTTGCTCATGCAATTCGTTTGAAATGCCCAGGCCCGTCAATATCGCCCGCGATCTGGCCTCTAGTGTATATCCATCATGCAATCGTATTTGTTCTTCCAATTCGGCGAGGTGTTCCGCGCCCAAGGTCTGCTCTTCATGGCCTTCGATAATGCGTTTCCGCTCGGTGAGGGCTTTCCATACGATCGAATCGCCCATCATGACCAAATCGAGAATACGTTCGTCGTCGCTTAAAAATCGATCTTGTAGCAATACGCCGACGCGGGCGGATGACGGAATTGAAACACCGCCCGATGTCGCGCTTTCATGCCCTGTTAATATCCTTAAAAAGGTGCTCTTTCCCGAGCCGTTCGCGCCAACCAGGCCATAGCGCGAGCCCGGCGTGAGTTTTAGCGATACATCCGAAAATAAAAGGCGGCTGCCAAACGATTTTTCAAGGCGCGAAGTCGTAATCATAGCGGACATCCGATGGCGGCGCGCAGTCTATCCTTTCAGCGCTTGCATACAAAGCTTCCTCAACGGCATACTCGCCCTTCCTTACCCAGGAGGCTTTCATGACTCCACTTCTCATGCGTACCCTCAAGGCAAGCCTCATTGCCGCCGCCGTTGGTTTAACGGCCTGCACGGGGCTTTTCGGTGATCCGCCCGGTGGCAACTCATCGAGCAATACAACAGCGGCGTCTCAAGATGCGCTGCACAGTCAATTCCCTAGGCTCAGTCATCGCCAATGGGAAAATACCGTGCGCGATTTGCTGCATTTAGATGCGATCCCCGGGCTTTCCAACTCGTTTACGAGCGATCCTCTGGGTGGAAAGACATTTGATAACAACGAAGTCAAGCTTCAAGTGACGCCGGGTTTATGGGCGGATTATCAGCGGGCGGCCGAGGAGCTTGCGGCGATGGTGACGAGCGATCCGGCGAAGCTCGATAAGATATTGCCGGCGAATTTGCCCGCCGATCCGGCAGCGAAAGCCAAGGCTTTTATCGAGGGCTTTGGGCGAAGGGCGTTTCGAAGGCCGCTTACGGCTGCGGAAGTCGGTAATTACGAGGCGCTGTTTTCAAAGGGCACGGCCATATTGCAAGGCTCGGATGCCTTTGTGGATGGCGTGAATTTGGTGCTTCAAGCCATGCTTCAATCGCCGTTTTTTGTCTACCGGGCCGAGCTATCGGACAAGGCCGATCAAAACGGACGTATTCCTTTAAATGGCTATGAAATTGCAACCAAACTATCGTATATGCTCTGGAATACGATGCCCGACGACAAGCTCTTGGACGCGGCGGCCGCGGGAGAGCTGAATACCAAGGATGGCGTGCGGGCTTATGCGGCTCAAATGCTGAATACGCCCGAGGGCAAGGCCACCGTGGCCTCTTTTCATGAACAATTGTATGATTATGGTCACTATTACGATCTAAATAAGAACGCGACCAAATATCCCGATTGGTCGCCCGATATCGGCGCCGATCTTCAGCGCGAAACCGAAATGTTTGTGGAGCATATTATTTTTGGCCAAGGCCATAAAGGAACGCTGGCCGATCTACTTACATCGCACACGACATTTGTTAATGATCGATTGGCTGCCATTTACGGTTTAAATGGAAGCTTTAGCGCCGATTTCACCCAGGCCGAACTTCCGGCCGATCAAATGAGAAGCGGGCTTTTAACGCGCCTTGGCTTTTTAGCTTCTCATGGGACGGCCAGCGATCCCGATTCGATTTTGCGCGGTGTGTTTATCAATCGCCGGATTATCTGCGCGAAATTGCCCGATCCTCCCAACAATGTGCCGCCGGTGCCTCCGGGGCCGAATCAGACCAACCGCGAGCGCATTGAAACGCATACCGGCGCGGGAACCTGCGGCGCTTCATGCCATGGAGTGATGATCAATCCCGCGGGTTTTGCCTTTGAGCATTTTGGGGCGATTGGCGAATACCGCACGGAAGACAATGGTTTCGGCATCAACGCCGCGGATTCGTATCCCTTTGACAGCGGCGCGAAGAGCTATGCAAACGCCGTTGAATTCAGCCAAATTCTGGCGGACGGCCCCGAGGCTCACCGCTGTTATGCGAAGTTCTGGGCGGAATACGCCTTGGGGCGCGATATGGGCGCCGGGGACGATAAAATGATTGATGCCTTGGGCGAAGCTTCGCACACGGGCACAGCCATCCAGGACCTTATTCTTCAAATTGTTGAAACCGATGCGTTTTTAACCCGTTCCCCCGTGGAGGCGCCATGATTTCGCGCAGAAACTTTTTGACCGGATTGTTTGGTGTTACGGTAGCATTGCCGGTCTTGGAGAGTCTGCTCCCGAAGAAGCAGGCGAAGGCAGGCACGGGCGATCCGCTGCCTTATGCGATTTTTATCCGGCAGGCCAATGGTGCGGTTCAGCAGACGGCCGATGAGCCGGAGATGTTTTTCCCCCGGAATTTAGGGGCGATCAACGCGGCGACGATGGCCACGGACGCCGACCGCGCGGTCAGCGAGCTTGCGGCGTACGCCGATAAAATGATTGTGCTTCGCGGGGTGAATTTCGCCTTCCCGGGCAATGGATGCGGGCATTCGGGCGGCGGGAATCAATGTCTGACGGCGGCGAAGGTATCGGACAATCCCTCGGGCAATCAATCGCTGTCCATGGGGGAGTCGATTGACAATCGTATTGCGACCGAGCTGAATGCCGCGGGTGTAGAGCCTTTGACGCTGTATGCGGGAAAGAAAGGCGGCTATATCGATGAAGTGATGAGTTATCGCGGACCCTTGGATTTAAGGGCAGCGGAGCACAATCCCTTCAATGCGTACCAGAAGCTGTTTGGGCTTTCGAATGTCGATCCGGAAGTGCTTAAGAAGCTTGTAGAGCAGCGCAAGAGCGTCAACGATTTGGTGCGTTCGCAGATGCAGGCACTGCTTGCGAATAAAAACCTAAGCCAGACGGATCGCAGCCGTTTGGACCTTCATTTTCAGGCCATTCGCGACTTAGAAGTGACGCTGACCTGTTCGCTTCCGATGGATCAAGTGGCTGACATGGATGCGATGTCGGCGGTATGCCGTGAAAACGACAACATTCCCACGGTGACGCGGATGCAAATGGATATCTTGGCGCTGGCGATGGCCTGCGGCATTTCCCGATCGGCGACGCTTCAGATTGGGGATGGTAATGATAGCACCGAATATTATATCGATGGTATTCGGCAAAAGAGTTATCACAAGATATCGCACCGGATAGACAGCGATGGGGATATGGGTCCGCCGATTGCGAATGCGGCCGAATTGCATCATAAAATCGATAGGATTCACGGAGCGCATATAAAATATTTATGCGACAAGCTATCGGCCTATCCATTTGCCAATGGGACGCTATTGGACTATGGGGTGGTGGTATGGTTGAACGATTTGGCGAATAAATATCATTCGTACACAGATGTGCCCCATGTGCTGGTGGGCGGCGCGGCGGGCTATTTAAAGACGGGGCAGTATGTGGATGCTGGGGGAGTGGCGAATAATAAACTGCTCAATACCCTGGGCACCGCGGTCGGCTGCACGGATGGCAATGGCGGGCCGATGATGAATTTTGGAGATCCGAGCTTGGAGCCTGGGCTATTGAATTCGATTATTGCCTAAAACGCGGGTCTTATTTGGGCTCTTTATTGCCCTCATTCTTCTTTCTCGCAGCAGCAGCTTTCTCCCCATATTGAGACCGGTAGGCTAGGGTTTTGCTAAAATAGGCGAGCAACCCCTGCGTTTGCCCATGCTGATTGGCCGACTTGATAGATGCTGGGATGAATGCCGGCTTGGTCGCCGACGGCGGGCATGGAGACGGCGAGTTCTTTTTCGACCTTATCAAATTCGGGCTTTTCGCGTTTAAAGCCTTGGCGTTTATTATCTTCAATATCCACCAGGGTAGGAGCCAAGGTGCTAACATCGGCGATGGTTGAGCCTTTGTAGGGAGCAACGTCTTTATTGGCCATGGTCATTCCTCATTTCGTAGAAGTTGATGAGATTGAAACGGGGTTTATTCATCCTGAGATGGATGAATGGGATTGAGGGTGAGCTTGGGCGTTGGCTTTGTCAAGGGTTAACATTAATTATTTTGATATTTTTTTGGACTAAATAGCCTTGGGGTGAAGGGTAAATAGCCTAGGTGGGCAGGGTAAATAGCCTTGGGGTGAAGGGTAAGCGGGCCTGAAGAGAGGCGATGAGGCGGAGGGGCGAGGGGAGGAGGGGAATTGGGAAGGGTCGAAGGCGAAGGGGGAGGGCGAGGGAGCGAGGACGGGGGGCGAGATGGGATTGAGGGGCGGCTTGGAAGGAGCGGGGGAGGGGGAGATAGCGGCGGGGGAGGGGGAGATAGCGGCGGGGGAAGGCTGTTGGGCGTTTGGGAGGATGGGCTAGGGCATTGACTCCAGAGCTATGTAGCTAAATACCTACGTTTTTCCGACATCATTGGCCTTTCGCCCCCATCCGATTATGAACATCTCGTGCATCAACTCATCTCCATTGCCGATCGTGTCTGGTACGCCCTCCATTGCCTTTCGCGCGACGAACAAGGCCGGCCTCCTCCTCCCACGGTTCTTGAAGCTCGCCATGGCCTTTCCCGCGGACTTATCGGTAAACTGATTGGTGAACGCCAGCGCGAAGTGCGCGGTCCAACCTTGATGCGCCTCGCTCAAGCGCTTCATGTGAGCACCGAGTGGCTTCTCGAAGGCAGGGGCCTCATGCCAACTCCAACGGGAATCGTGCCCGCTCGCCCAGGCCATAAAACATCGGTGGAAGCGCATGACGAACGCGCCGATGATCCAAAGGAACGGGCTGCCGCCATCGCATTCGCGCGCGCCTGCGGTATCGATCCGCGCGCCGTCGCCGCGGTGAGCGCTATGCCTAAATGGGAGTTTTCGCCCGAGGAATGGCTGGCTGTCATCAAAGTCATGGCTGCGGAGCTTCGCGAAACGGGCTCCCTCTCCCGTTCCGCGGTTCCGGCTGCGGGAGCACCCGATATGCCTAAAGCCCGCTCGAAAAAGTGACTACTCATTTCTTATTGACTACGTAGCTTTTTGGGTTCATACTGCGTCCATGTTCATCTTAGCGGATGACAGTGATTGGAATCCATCAGCAGCGGTGTCCACTTTGTGAAGACACAAGGTGAGCCGCGAGGAAGCAGCCGTGAAACAAGCAGCCATGAAATCCGTATCCAAGAGCCCGCAGCGAGCAAAGAGCGGAAAGGAAAAGAGCAAGAGATATTTTCGATGCACCTCGATTGCACCCATGGTAGCCGCGCCGGACGGCTCGATCTACCTGAGTGTGGAACTATGCCAGAGAGGCGTACCTGAAGGGAGGGATGTATTTGTTGGTGTGCAATTGAACGATCAAGAGAAGCAGACTTGTCTTCGTGCAATGGAACATTCGTTATTCGAGGTGGGTGTGGGTATCATGAGGCATTTAGCAAAACCCACATGATACCCAACCGCGCCGCCCCCAAACATGCACCACGAGCCGAACAATTGCACCGCACCGCCGAGCAATTCACCAATCGCCATTCCAAGCTGGTGATTCGCGGTTCTGGGGGCAAAGGGAGAAAGGGCTTAGCTTGGTATCGTCAAGGCGTTGACTTCCTTGCCCTGAAAGTCGAATAACACAACGCGCTCGTTGGATGTCCATTCGAGCTTCTCGAGCATGGGCATAAAACAAAACTCGCTCGGCAATTCCGCTTTCGCCTACGTATGGCCTTTGACCACGCGTCCAACTGGGTACATCCTTTGCTCCTTCCTTCCCGCTCAGACCAGCTCGGGGCACCTTGTATTTGGGCGCCTCGGCGGTTCGAGTTGGTGTGACCTGCTTCGTTGATGGGGGCGCTGGCCCCTGTGAAACGCCGCCCCCGCTGCTTAGCGAGTTCAGCGCTCCAATCAAATTCTGAACCCCCAAACCAATATTCAATACTCCACTGGTCACCATCCCGACGGCAAAGCCAAATGCGGGCGCACCTGCAGGCGACAAATCCTATAAAAAGTGTTTGTAAGAAAAGGAAAGGATCACTACTTGTTTGCAGCGAACTCGGCGAATGCACGTATCATCTCTGATAAGTTTCCTGGGCCGCCGCGAGCACGAAAAGTCTTATCTTTGGTTTCAATAAATATCCAATCGGTATCTGAGCGCTCAATTATATTTTTTGGAATATCGAACCCATCCAGATACGTGTCGGTTAGATCAATGTCTAATGACCACCCAGGATTATCTAGTGTGGCGATTCGTATGCCGTTTTGCTGCTCCCAATCGCCGTTGCACTGGGATTGATACCAGGTCATTAACCATTCTAGCGGCGAGTTACTGTGGTTAGTCATTTTGGAATCTCTTCAGGTCGAGCATGCCTCACGCCCCCGGGAGTGCCTTTTTCATGCACATGTGGTGTTGGAACATCTTGTTGGGTTGCTTTGTTAAAATGCGGATTACCTTTGATGTCAACTCGTTTTTTCTGGTCGAATCCGGTTGGATTTCGAGCATTAGGTTGCCATTCCGCATGACTTCTGACCTTCCCTTGTGGATCCGTCTTAAATGTTGAATGAGGCCCGCTGGCGGAGGGATCAGGTTTCAAGTTATTGACCCCGCGTCCGCTGTCTTCTTGGGTAGTATCCTTAGGTCCTGCTCCGCCCCCACTACTCAGCGAGTTCAGCGCCCCAATCAAATTCTGAACGCCGCTCGTTATATTCAAAATGCCCGCGCCTGCCAAGCCCACCGACGCGGCCAGCGCGGGCGCCCCGATAATTGCCCCAATTCCGGTTGTGGTCACCACCGCGCCGCCCCCAAACATGCACCACGATCCAAACAATTGCACCGCGCCGCCGA
>CAZICM010000003.1:298028-316729 GCA_964537685.1 uncultured Polyangiaceae bacterium | reverse complement strand
GGCGGCGCATTGGGCTACATTAACCAATCTTTTCCTTGAATGCGAGCGCTTTTCTGCCCAGTCCGATGCCCCGCATCCCCTTGGCTTTTGAAATGCACCGCGCCGCAGCGCATTCCCGCGCCCGATGCGCCAAGGTCCAGCTCCTTTGTCTGCTTTCCCCACCGCCCTCCGCCGTCTTCTTCCTGGATCGGCGATGAACCGTAGCGCCTCAACCCTGTTATCCCAATGCATGTCCGCGCCCGCTTGCCCCTTCGGCGATATGGGGCTGCTAGCCAATGCCCGCTCTCCCCTGACGCGCATCACCCAAAGACCACTACCGATACATAGGGTATCGCATCCATGGCCCGCAGGCGATAACCGATGTCGAAAATCCCTCGATCGGCAGGGCTCGCCATCGCCCATTACCCGGAATGGTGACACTGGGCGCCGCATCCATATGCCGAATGCGATGGCAAGAAAAAAATTTTTCCCGCATCCTAAATTTTGTTCCTCGCCTCTCGTCTACCTTGCCGGCCGCATCGCGAGCCTTGTGTGTAGAACCCACGAAAATGCCTGCGTGCGGCCGTTTTCATTTCCCTTACACGACAGGAGTTTACCATGTCTCATCTCTCGTTTGCTCATGTGTCTCCCGAAGGTTTTGCCTCGTTTAATGCCAGTCTTCAACAAGGAGATTGGGCTTCCATCGATATTTCTCCCTGGGAAGCGCCGAATCAAACCCCGGCCCAAGCCCTGGGCGATGCGCCTGTGCTTGTCTTTCTCAAACTTCGCTTAACATGGTCTTTGGCTTTTCT
This sequence comes from uncultured Polyangiaceae bacterium, assembly GCA_964537685.1. Lineage (GTDB taxonomy): Bacteria > Myxococcota_A > Polyangia > Polyangiales > Polyangiaceae > CAZICM01. The sequence continues at coordinate 315,938 of CAZICM010000003.1, read as the reverse complement.
GTTGGATATGCTCTACAACGCCAACGCCGCCAAGGATTTGGATACGCGCTGGGATAATGGCCAGAAGCAGCTTAATGCTCTGCTCGCTGCGGCGGCCGTTTCGGCCGATGCCAATAAGCGCGAGGCCGCAAAGAGGCTTCAGAAGGTGTTGCTTTTGGGCGCGGGTGAAGCGCAAACGAAGCTGAAGTATCGCCGGGAAGTCGATTTTGCTCATCAACAGGCGATGATCGTTGCCAAGCCCGAACATGCCCAGGATATTGGTCTTTTGGGTTTGGGGCCTGCGATGGCCGATATTGCCCAGGCGACGAGTGCGCTTGCGGCCGCGATTGGTCATGGAGACGGCGATGAACAGCCGGCCGTACGTTATCGTTTGGCCACCAGTGCATGTTCGGCAACCTTTGGGTATGTGGCGCAAACGCTGGGCTGGCTTGCCGATTATGGGATGCCTGGAGATGAGCGGGACAAAGCCGTGCGGCTTCGGGCTTCGCTGGCGGATTTGGCGGCGTGTTATCCGGCTCCGGTGCGCGCGGGCGGCGGTGGACAGAATGCCGCGCCGAATCCTGCAGGGGCTGAGGGTGGCGAGGGGGCAAGCGTGGGCTAAAAAACGCATCCTTCAGCGCCAGCGACATGATGAATGGATCTCAGCTTTTTTGAGGCGCGCAATATAAGTGTGTTGACAGCGTTTCACCAAGGATCGTAGTGTCCATCCCATGCACAGGATGGTTTTCTCTTCGGTCATTCTCCTGGTTGGTTTTATCTCTGGCAATAGCGCCGCCGAACCTTCGGGTGCCCTTGCGCCGCCTCACGCGGACTTTGCGGACGAAGAAGGTGAAACCCTAGCATCGATTAGCAAGATGCCTTCGATTGCAGGCGATCGGGAATCCCGGCGCCGGGAGCTGATCAAGGCCGCGTTCGAGCTGCGCGAAAGCAAGGCGAAGATGGACGAGAGCGTGCGATGGACGAAAATCGACGAGTATTTGCGCGCGGCGGATCGCATTCGGTCGACGACATTTACGCGCTGCAATTTGGCGATGTCGGCGCAGCAAAGCGGAGATGTTGTACGGGCCGCAGAGTATTTTAGGAAGGAGCGGGCAAATCCGCTGCCTCCGACAGCCACCGAACATCAAAAATTTGTTCGCGACGAGTGCGATACGCACGCGGCCCTTGCCTTTGAGCGGGTAGGAGAGTTAAATATTGTGGCGCCCGCCCATAGCTCTGTGTGGATTAACCACGAATACGTGGGTGTTGCGCCGCTTGCGGCGAGCATTTTCGTCCGGCCGAACGAGGAGCAGCAGATTTTGATCGAGCTTGAGGACAAGGCCGAATTGAAGCGGACGGTGAAGGTGAAGGCGGGGAAGTCTACAACTCTTGAGTTCCAATCGGCACCGGAGCCTGAGACTGAAGCGAAGGAGCATACTAAGGCTTCTATACCCCCACCTCCCCGTGTGGAGGAGGACAATACGTGGAAGTATGCGCTCGCAGTGGGCGGGACGATGTTGCTGTCGGGAGTTACGCTGTCGACGATTGGGGTAACAATGTCCAGCTCGATTCGGGAGGAGTTTGAGCAGGCAAAGACACAAGAGGGCGATACATGCATGAATAATGGGCAAAAGGCTGAGTGCTATACCATTTTGGCAAAGCACGATGTTGCCAATGCCCTGGGCTATGCTGGAGTGGGGTTTCTCTGCGGGGCCGTGGCATCTGCCGGCATTGCGCTTCTTGTAAAATATAAGCCTGCCGCCTCTCCCATTTCCGTAGCTCTTTCGCCGAATAGCTTCGCCCTTCAAGGCATCTTTTAACCACTGAATAGAACCAGAATAAGCCAGGAGAATACACTTATGGTGCGCCCATTCGCCAACTGTATCGTGCCCATCTTATCTTTAACGATGTTGGCCGGTTGTTCACCGAACTATCTACCCATCGGCGATCACAAGGTCTTTATCGACACTTTTGTGCTGCAGGGTGACGTGGGGGGAATGACACATGCCTTATTTTGTACGGCTGACGAAAGCATTTGCGGACGCCGCGAAACAGAGGATTATGATCCTGATGCATTCAGACTTGACACAACCTACAATCCTGGGCTTGGAATCACGGATATGCCTTATTTCTGGACGGCCGCAAAGGAACGCCGGGGAGATATGCAGGCAGGCATCTTTGAAGTACTGGGAGTCGACCCCAATGCGGGGCATATTATGCGTACAAGCATCAACGATCTGGCCTGGGCCGAAGCCGTTGTCCCGCCCCATTTTACCTTCGTGGCGCCGGATTATTTTTCGGAACTCAGCCGCAAGGCGATACAAACGCTCGATGTGACATGGGCACCCTCCCACCAGGGCTTCCCCGTGATTTGGGACCTATTTTTAGCGGATAGGGAGGCAGAGGAGATGCCATGTGACCTGTTGGGCTGGAAGGGAGCAAAAGGCGAGGCTGAAGACACAGGAAGCCTTCAGATTCCATTGGACGGCCTTCCCGAAGAACTCCCGGCGGAAGGATGCGATGCTGTCCTTGTGGTTCGCCTGAGAAGCGAGGGAACATTGCCCCCGGAGTTCCCCCATGGGTATGTGAGAAGTGAAATGCTGGCAGGGGTTGTGTTTCGCTTCATGCCATAATAGATATAGCCGAAACATGAGGAGTTGTTCATGCAAAGTATAACGTTCAGACATCGTGCTGGGATCGTTTTATTGATTCTGCTCGCCCCCCTTTTTGCGTTTGGCTGCTTTGAATATGAGACAGATCCTCGCTACGTACGCATTTGCGAAACAGATGAGGATTTATACAAATATGGTCATATATGGGAGGGAGTTGTGTGTGTCGATGGCCGCCCGAAGTGCCCCGATGGCAGCGACCCCTGTGATTATATATCCAATGTTGGAGGAGGAACGAATCTTGTGCGGGGATGTCTCCAGGAGTGCATAAGCTGTCCAGACGGGAATTTGGTGTGTTACTACGACGATCCGAAGACAGAAAAAATTACCTATTATTGCGGCAAACATCCGAGGGAATGTTTTGGAGACGATGATTACTTCTTTTTGCCGAACAGCATGGCGGATTGTCCAACGGCTTCGAAGGACTGCTTGATGGATCGAGATTGAACAACAAGATTGTAATTGAACCTCAACACACCATCTGTACATCAATCTTCCGGTGCGGACGTGGGACCATAATCGTACTCTACAACGTCTTCCCGCACCAGCTCCAGAAGCTCCTCCGCAAGCTGTTTATAATACGGGATCTCTACTTCGCTTAAGTACCCTTCAACCAGCTCGACTCTCTCTTCAGGGCTCTCGGTTCGCCCAAGAATAACCCGAAGATGACTGAATGCTGCCCCTGCATCGCGCACCATCTCCAATAACTGATGGATCTCGATCGAACCATACTCTTCCGGCAATAAGTCGATCCCATAAAACTGCTTCGTAAGCTGCAGCGCGTTCTGCGCGCGGGGTGGCATAACCACATTCAAACTCGCCGCAATGCGCGCCAAGGGAGGGAGCAAATTCAAGAACAAAGGCGGAGCTTCCACCTGATGAAGCGCCCTCGTTAACACCATATAGGCACTTTGAAGGTCACCGCTGTTTTCAAGCGCCAAGGCCAAATCAAAATTGGCGTTGAAGGTCGAAAGTTCATGGGGGGATGGCAAGGCATCTGCCTCCCGAAGCTCACGAAGCGCATCATCATATCTTTGACGCTCGATATAAGAACGCCCCTTCCAGGCGAGGAGACTTTTCTCGAGGTCGACGGGGGGATTTTGCGCCAAATAGCGGTCGAGAGCCTCAAGGGCCAAATTGACGTTGTCTTCCGACGCAACACGGATTTGAGGAAGCTCGTCCCGGTGCTGTTGATCCAAAGGTGAAAGCTCGTCTGTTTCCCGTTCCTTGTTCGTACTCATAATGCTTCATTTCCTACTGGGCACATTTGTTCAAGCCATGACTTTTCGGCGATTCCTTTGCTGAAGAGCCATATCGAAAGCCTATCCGATATTGCGTAAATGGAACAACAAAATATTGACTGTTGCAATTAAACCCAAGAGATGGCTCCCTACCAGCCTGCCGATGATAAACGATGTTGACCGCGGCCCACCAAGGATCGTAGTGTTCGTCCCATGCACAGAATGGTTTTCACTTCAATCATTCTTCTGTTTGGTTTCGCCTCTGGCACCAGCGCCGCCGAATCTTCGCAAACGTCCGCGCTGCCTCAAGGCGACTTCGCAGACGAAGAAGGCGAAACACTGGCGTCCATCAACAAAATGCCTTCAATTTTAGGCGATCGGGAATCGCATCGCCGCGAGCTGATCAAAGCGGCTTTAGAGGTGCAAGAAAGCAAAGCGAAGATGGACGAGAGCATGCGCTGGACGAAAATCGACGAGTACTTGCGCGCGGCGGATCGCATCCGGTCATCGACATTTACGCGCTGCAATTTGGCGATGGCGGCGCAGCGAAGCGGCGATATTGTACGGGCCGCAGAGTATTTTAGAAAAGAGCAGGCGAACCCGCTGCCTCAAACAGCGACCGAACATCAAAAATTTATTCGCGACGCATGCGATATGCACGCGGCCCTTGCCTATGAGCGCGTAGGTGAGGTAAAAGTAGTGGCGCCCGCCCACAGCTCCGTGTGGATAAACCACGAATATGTAGGCGCTGCACCGCTCGCGGCGAGTATTTTTGTGAAACCCAATGAAGAGCAGCACATCATGATCGAGCTTGAAGACAAGAGCGAGCTGAAGAGGACGGTGAGAGTGAAGGCAGGGAAGTCTACAACTCTTGAGTTCCAATCGGCACCGGAGCCTAAAACCGATGCAAAGGATATGCCGAAAGCTTCGATGTCCCTACCTCCCCGCATGGAGGAGGATCCTACGTGGAAGTATGCGCTCGCAGTGGGCGGGACGTTGTTGATTTCGGGGTTTACCCTGTCAGCGATTGGGACCTCGATGCATAGCTCGATCCAGGAGGAGTTTGAGCAGGCCACTGGCAAGGATGGCAATCCTTGTTCGCAATCGAATAATTCAATTCAAAGAGAGTGTTCCGCCATCTTGGATAAACATCAGATCGCCTCCACGGTGAATTATACCGGATTGGGGTTTCTCGGCGGGGCCATGGTGGCGGGGGGCATCGCACTTCTAACGTACAAGTTCCCCGCGCCCCGTATTTCCGTAGCCCTATCGCCCAATAGCCTCGCGCTCAAGGGCAGCTTCTAAACCGCAAACAACAGTCGAATCCACCGGGAGAATATACTGATGATCTGCGCACTGGCCAATCGTATCGTGGCCATCTTATCTCTAACGATGTTGATTGGATGTTCACCGAACTATTTGCCCATCGGTGATCATAAAGTCTTTATCGACGCCTACTTTCCGCTGGACGAACCCGAAGGAACGACCCAAGCCTTATTCTGCACAGAGGACGAAAGCGTCTGTGGACGCCGAGAAGAAGAAGGCTATGACCCCGATGAATTCGTCCTCTATACAGACGACGATATTGCCAACGACCTAGATCCATTCCCCTACTTCTGGAAAAAAGCCAAGGCACAGCAGGGAAATATGCAGGCGGGCAGGTTTGAAATTGGGGGAGTCGTCGCCAATACAGGGGATATCCTACGCACCAGCCTGAACGACCTTGCCTGGGCCGAAGTCAAGGTGCCAAGTCGTTTTAGCATTATTACACCAGATTATTTTTCGGAACCTAGCCGGAAGCAGGCTCAAACACTTGACGTAACATGGGAGCCCTCCAATCAGGGCTTTCCTATGATTTGGGACTTGTTTTTAGCCGACCTTGAACCCGAGGAGACGACATGTGATCTATTGGGCTGGAAAGGCGCCAAAGGCGAGGTTGAAGACACGGGAAGCCTTCAAATTCCATTGGACGGCCTTCCCAGTGAAATTCCGGCGGAAGGATGTGACGCTGTTCTTATACTTCGCCTGAGAAACGAGGGAACGCTGCCCCCGGAGTTTCCTCGTGGATACGTGAGAAGTGAAACATTGAGGGGCGTTGTATTCCGCTTCATGCCCTAACTGGGTTTGCCCATAACCTGAGGAGTTGTATATGCAAAGTGTATCGATGAGACATCGCGCCGGGCTTGTCCTATTGATAGTGCTCGCCGCCCTTCTTGCATTTGGATGCTATGAATATGAGACCGATCCTGCCCTCGTACGCATCTGCGAGACGGATGAGGATTTGTACAAGCAAGGTCATTTTTGGGAGGGTGTCGTGTGCGTTGATGGCCGGCCAAAGTGTCCCGATGGCAGCAACCCCTGTAATTACATATCGACATTTGGGGGAAAGCATACGCTTGTATCAGGATGCCTTCAAGAATGCATTGCCTGTCCAATTGGCACTTTAATCTGTTACTACAACAATCAGAAGACGGGGAACATCTCCTATTATTGTGGCAAAGACCCAAGGGAATGTTTTGGAGACGATGACTATGTATATCTACCTGATAGCATAGCGGATTGTCCAACGGCTTCGAAGGATTGCTTAATGGAGAGGGACTGAGCTTCGCTTATTTTTTGCCCGATTCTTCATCTGCTGCTTTCGGGCGTTTGGGCTGTTTGCCTCGCGTCAGTTCCACCAGGGCGAGAACAGCCTCGCCGGGGGAATTACGAACAGGCATTTCCACGCCATAGCGTTCCGCCACCGCTTCCGCGAGCTTGAGCCATTTGGCATCCACGGGCTTGCCGAGCTTATTTGAAAAGTGGATCAATGCGGCCAACATCCAAGTAGCCGAGGGCAGAAATTTGGGATCTTGATAAGCGAGCGCCTCTTCAATCACGACCAATGCTTCCTGATCCCTGCCCAACGCCTCCAACGTGCGCGCCGTCCCATCAGCGTGCATCCAGCGCTCCGAAACATCCCCGAAGCCAAGTTGCGCCCAAGCGTGGTGGACCTGCTCAGCCTCCACATATCGGCCCGCCTCCAAAAAGATTATCGCTCGATGATGCGCGACACTTCGAGCCAGCCAGCCATCGTGATCGCGATCCCGATTGGCTTGCAGTATCGCGTCCAGGTATGCAAGGGCTTCATCATATTGCCCCCGACTTTCAAGAGACTCGATATCGAGAATTTTGGTTTCCAGCGCTTCTTGTACGCTCAGGCGATCAAAGCAGGTAGCGCAAACCATTTTGCAGTATGCCTTGCGCGTAAACTGCCTGACAGCCGGTTTCTGTTCACAATAACCGCAAATGGGGGATTCATCGCTCGCATCCGGGTCCAACAACGCCGGCCGTAGCTCGGGATAAACGCTGTACATCGGGTCCAACACATCCAGGAGCAGATAACCTAAAACTTTCCCTATCGCTCGGCAGTAAGCCTTGCGCTCATCCTCGCTGCAGCGTTCTCGAACAATATCGATAGAGCCATGCAGCTTAAAATAACATTCCACCAATGCCTCATTGACTTTGGTTGCTGTGTCTTTGTCCATTATCTTGTCCTTTGTAGGTAATAACCCCCATTTTGCTCCATGCACGCTTCCAGCCCTTGATCCTCCAGCGTCGAATCCTTGAGCTGCACCTCGTCGACCTGCCCATCTTCGTCGAATTCAATCTCAAAGCTAATCGCATGACGGGTGGGCTCGAAGTGATTTCACCTTCGGCAGCAGCGGCGAATCCTCCGCGGAAGAGCCACATCGGCAAGCTATACGATGTTGAATCCCGAGAACAACTGGTATTTATTGAACCGCGTCCACCATCCCACGACTTCCAGATGCTCGCCTACAACTTCCAGAAACTCGCCCGCGGCTCACCGGTCTTCGTTCGCGACTCCCAAATGCTCGTTCGCGTGGTCCCGGTCCTCGTTCGCGACTCCCAAATGCTCGTTCGCATGGTCCCGGTCTTCGTTCACGACTCCCAGATGCTCGTTCACGAGGTTCCGGTCTTCGTTCACGAGGTCCCGGTCTTCGTTCGCGTGGTCCCGGTCTTCGTTCACGACTCCCAGATGCTCGTTCGCGTGGTCCCGGTCTTCGTTCGCGACTCCCAGATGCTCGCCCACGACCTTCCGGTCCTCGACCACCCCTTCCAGAAACTCGACCACCCCTCCCACATGTCCGATTTCGATGCGTGAACAAAATGGCTTGACTCCAATCTTCGATCTCCATTAATACTGCGCTCTGTTTCTATCTCCAAACCAACTCACGAGCACTATCATGGAAAGCTCCAAAACCAACTTTCCCCCCATGGATCGAGTGGATTTATCATTCCGGATTGCTGGATTAACTGTACCCCTCGATCACGGCTATGCCTTGTTTGGCGCAGTCGCGCGGGTCCTCGGAGACATCCATAAAGCGGATTGGCTCGCTATTCATCCTATGAATGGTGTTCCTTCTTCCAATCAAACCCTTGCCCTTCACCCAACACATGCCGCGCTGACCCTTCGCGTGATTCCATCACAGATCCCCCTGACACTCGCATTGGCAGGCAAGACATTGGAACTGCGAGGCCATCGATTCAATGTAGGCACGCCTTCTGTCTATGCGCTGAAGCCTAGCGATTCCCTCACCGCGCGGATGGTTGTCGTTAAAGGTTTCACAGAGCCCGAACCATTCAACGGCGCGGTCAAACGCAAACTTGAGGAACTAGGCGTCACTGCCAAAATCGAGATTGGACGCCGCCGGATTGCGCATATTGCCAACGACCGGATTGTGGGTTTTGGACTTACGCTAAGGGAGCTCGCAGACGAAGCTTCGCTCCGTGTGCAATACGCAGGCATCGGTGGCCGGCAGCGGATGGGTTGCGGTGTTTTCTTGCCGTTGCGAGCCGACAGCCAACATGCATAACGGAACGATGCAATGAACCACCGGTTGCCGGATCGCTTGTTGGCCAAGTCTTATCCGCAAGCCCTCCCAACTCCTCCCGGATGGGCATTGCTCGAACAGCACAGCCGTGATGTTGCCTTGGCATGCCAATCGCTGATGCACCTCGTTGGACCGGATATGCTGAGGGCTGCCGAACTCCCAAGCGATCAACTGGAGCGCCTTTCCAAAGTGCTCCGGCTCAATGGCTGGCTTCAGGATATTGGAAAGAGCAACAGCGATTTCCAGCGTATGGTGCGATCAGAGCCACGTATTCAGCAACTCATCCGCCATGAAGCACTGTCTGCCTTGCTGATATGGACCTATTCTCCTTTGCGTGATTGGCTGCAACCTGCCTTGAATGACGATTTGGTGCCCGCGCTTTGGGGCGCCGCAGGCCATCACCGTAAATTTGACGATGGAACGACTCCGACCCTCGGAAGTCCTACCGAAGTCTATCTCGCCCACGCGGATTTCACGACCATTCTCAACGATCTGGCCGCAGATTTGAAGCTTCAACCACCGCCAAAACTCCACCAAAATATCCATGTCAGCGATAGCTCGAATGCTTCCGGCACACTCAACTTGCGCCAAGCCCTTCGTCGGATGAAGGACGACTTTCGCGAGATAGAAGAGTCATTTACCTCCCTTCCCGCCCGGACAGAAATCGCTCTGATCAAGGGTTTGGGCATTGCCGCGGATGTGGCCGCAAGCGCAATTGCCCGCCATGATGCGCGGTACAGCCTTTCATCATTTATCGAGGAGACGCTTCGCATAGGTATCTCAACGGCCGACTTAAGACACGTTATTCATCGATGGGCATGGGCACATATCGCCGATGGCAAACCAGCACCCAACGACGACACGCCGCCGCCAAACTTTAAAGTACGCCCGTTTCAAATGGCCATCGCAGCGTCTGACTCTTTCTTAACGCTGGCCGAGGCAGGCTGCGGTTCTGGCAAAAGCCTCGCTGCATATTTATGGGCTGAGCAATGGCTTCAGCGCCGCAGCAATCAAGGCGTAAATAGCACACGCCTATTTTACTGCCTGCCCACAACAGGCACCAGTACCGAGCATTTCAAAGACTATGCCCTCGAATCCGGGGTACCCGCGTGTTTGTCTCACAGCCGTTCAGCGATCGATCTGCTCACCATTGCCCAGACGGCGGCACAAGAGGAAGGAACAGCCAGCGGCGAAGACAGCAACAGAAAAGCCATCGAAGCGGAGCACGCCAAATTAGAGGCATTGAGCTTGTGGGGCGTACCCTTTGTTGTCGGTACAGCGGATACTGTGCTGGGTCTGATGTCCAATGGACTCCGAAGCACTTGCGCGCTTCCCGCCATTGTTCAATCCTGCATTGTCTTCGATGAGATTCATGCTTTTGATGAACAACTCTTTGGACATTTGCTGGTTTTCCTTCGAATCTTCCCGAAGCTCCCCGTGCTGTTGATGACAGCCTCTTTAACACAAGCCAGAAAAAACGCTCTAACCGCGGCCCGGCCGGATCTCACCTGTATTCCCGGCCCGGCTGAACTTGAAACGTTGCCCCGCTATTCAATCCATTTTGGCTCTCGCGATCTGGCGTGGAACGCGGCCGATACATGTCTTAACGAGGGCGGGAAAGTTCTTTGGGTTTGCAATCGCGTAGCATGGGCAAACGACATTTATTCGCAGGCCCGCACCAAATGGCCGATGGTGGCTGCCAACGTCTACCACTCCCGCCTTCGATACAAAGATCGAAGCCTTCGCCATCGCAACGTTGTCGATCAGTTCAAGAAGGAAAACGCAAAAGCCACCCTGCTGATAAGCACACAAGTCGCGGAGATGTCTCTGGATCTGTCTGCGGATCTCCTCATTAGCGACTTGGCGCCGATTCCCTCCTTGATTCAGCGGTTGGGCCGCCTCAATCGCCGTGCAAAACCAGAAATGCCATCGCAGCCCAAAGCGGCCTTCATCTGTTCGGTTGGACAGGGGGACGCAAAACCTTATGGGCAGACCGAGCTTGAGCGCGCCATGGTCTGGATACGCTCTCTGCAACATCTTAAACGCCCGCTGTGCCAGCGCGACCTAGCCGAGCATTTGGGCCTGTGCGAAACGGAAGAAGCTTTTGATTTAAACAAAGCCGAGGAGCGAGCATGCTTCATCGGAGTCGCGGGCATCAATGGACTGTGGCGCACACGTCCCGGCATGACACGGGCCGAGGGATACACCGTCAGCATTATTTTGGAGAACGACCTCAAGCATTTTCGGCGAATATCAGGCAAGCAAGAACCCGATCTGGACTGGCTTCGCCAGCATGAGGTATCCATTCCAATCCAAAATGAGATATTTGGATGGGAACGAATGAAGGGCCGGTTTGTGGCCCCTGCAAACCAAATCTTTTATGACTACGATGAAACCACCCATGAAGGCACGGGAGCCCGATGGCAAACGAGTTAAGCTACAATCTCTTTAACCCGGGATACACCATTTACCACCGGGCCGCGCTGGGAGGTCTTGCCGCGACCGTCAAGGCATGGAAGAACAACTTCCCCACGGGGATAAAGCCCGAAGTGACGCGCGACAGCGTGACCATTCGCTGGGATGATTCCATCACCGATCAAGAAGCCATCCAGCGCTTACTCGCCGCTTCATTTCGCCTGAATTCCAGCCAGTTGATTGAGCTTGTCGGCCAGAATATCCCCGAAAGCGCCGACGATTTAAGATTGGCCATTCACGTTGGATTGTGCGAAACCTTTCTGCAGCACAATAAGATGCGTCCATCCGAAGGGAAACCCAGAAGTATTTCGCTTCGCTCTCCCGATGATGATACTCCCATCCCTTTCACATATAAGGCCGTCCTAAGCTACGCTCACCAGAAAGCCCAAAAAACAGGCTTGCTCGACCCAAGCCGCCCGCCTGGATCGCTCCCCGCTATTGGTGCGATTCCCCAATTCCTCGTACCTGGAACAACGCAAGGGATGCGCGAGCTGGAAGCCTCGGCAGCAGAGGTTTTTTTGCTTCATTACTTGATGGTGGGCAGCGCAGTTTTCCTCTTGCGGCCGAGCAACTCAGATGCCCGTGTTCAGTCCTGCATCATCGTGCCAGATGTATGCGATTTGTTAAAATTTGCCCGAGAGCTGCATGGGATTGCGGCCGTTGCAGCAATGTTTAAGGGCCGCGGAGAAGGCTACCTGAACCGCATTGCCGGAGGAGCAGAGGAAGCGGCGCTGCGATTTTTAATCGATTTGGTTGCCCAGTCTGAAATTGCCGACGGCCCAGGCGTGGCCGGGTGTCAAGCGCTTCTGATGGGCAAAGTAGCCTGGAATCCACAACAAACCAGCCGAAGCGGCAGCTTCCGCGTTGGACTGAGCTATGACGAGCTTGGCATATTTAAAGCCGCAGAAAAAGAACTGGGCAAGGCCCGCATCATAAAGACCAAAAAAGGAGAGGGACTGGCCGTTACTTCCAGCCCCGTGCCCGCCCTGGTCGCTGCGAATTTGGCGGCTGGGCAACATTGGGCAACGCACTTTCGCACGCTCGTGGTCGACCGAAAAGCTTTTGGACAAATCAGCTATAGCCGAGGAGGTTTACACGCAATGGTAGAAGCCATCACCGATGAAGACGACAAAGCCTTGATTAACGCATTTCACGAAGCATGGGAACACACCATGGGTCAATTGGGCGAGCGATCGCGCAATGAAGGGGCCGACTTTTCACGCTTGGTGGACGTAGACCGGGAGAAGATACGCAATTCAATTCTAAGAGCCAAGACCCCCGACGCGCTGGCCAATTGGTTTTTAAGATTTTGCGCGAGCGCAACCAAAGGCAATTCATTGCCAGCGTTTCGTGACCATGCCTCAAGACTGCGCAGCATGCTCTTCAACATGCGTCACTTCGAACGATGCCAAAACCTCTTGCTATTTGCTCTCTTGAGCTATGAGAGCAAAGATAAGAAACCACAGTCCGCATCATCAGGGAAGGAATCATGAGCACACATTATATTTACGGGACCATTCTCACGGGCGAGGCCGTTGCCGCCAATAACCGCGGTGACAATATGGGCAATACCACCACGCTTCAGAAGGTGTTTCACTATGATGACCTTCATACAACGGTATCCGCCGAAGCCATTCGCTTTGCACTCCGATATCGCTTTCAGCTTGAGAATTTAAACCCCAATCGGACCTACGTTGATGAAAAGCTAAAATATGCCGATGAAGAATGGGCCTATTTCGACCCTAAAGGGCAGGTGCGCATTGACGACGACCTGATGGGCTTCATGAATGCCAAAGCCGCAGCAAGTGAAAGGGAAAACGAAGACGCCACCGATGGCGAGGATACAGAAACGTCTGGAACGAGTCCAAAACCATCCAAGGGCAAAGGCAGATCCAAAGACAAGCCCCAAGGCAAAGTGACCAAACGCCCCAGCCCCTTGGCCGTCGGCAGGGCGATTTCCTTGCGGCCATACCGGGGCGAGCTGTCCTTCAACGCAGTAAGCGGCGAAAAAGCCAAGGGAAAGCTATCTCTCTACAATGCAGAAATGCACACGACAGAATATCAATATTCATTTGGCCTTAACTTAGGCGATGTCATTCACAAAGAGCATATCGGGCATCTGCTGGACGCCATTGCCGATCCCCCGCATGTCGCTGGAAACCATGCTCGGTTTTCCTATGATTTTTCGCCTGAATCGATTGTGCTGCGTTTCACCTCTGCACATTCATCGCGTATCCAGAATTGTTTCGAGCACGACAGCGCGACCCGCGGATTTCATATCGATCGGCTGATTCAACGGTTGGAAAGCGGTGACCTTCCCGCGTCTGAACTGATTGTTGGAGGTGCCATCGCCAATACGGTACATGGAGAAAAACTAAAAGCGTTGGGTGTAACTGTTCTCCCCGGCGTTGACGCTGCCATCCGGGAAGCCCGCACGCGCATTGGGAAGCTGGGAGGCCCCTATGCTGCGGTGGGACCAAAGGGAGCGAAGGCATGATAGCTATTCGCGTTGAAGTACCCTACGCGAGCTTTCGGAAATCCTATGCACGTTCATTTGCTGAAACCTATCCCCTACCACCACCCGCAACGGTGTATGGGATGCTGCTTTCCCTCGTCGGCGAGCGCCTTCGTTCGGCTCATGCGGGCGTAGGATTGGCATTTGCCTATGCCAATTTGCCCAAGGTCTCAACAACCTTGCGTAAACTAAGCCGATTCAAGTATGGAGTCCCCACAAAGAAGGGCCTGGTACCTGATTATATAGCGACTTTGAGCGATCTTCAGTTTCTTTGCTGGATTGACAGCACAGCGGAGCAGGGAACAAAAGCCAAGCAAAGCGCCTCCCGCCTTGAAGAGCGAATAACAAATGCTCTCGAATTCCCGGAGAGCATTGAGCGAACGGGTGTGCTTTGCCTAGGTTGCAGTGATGACGCCGTCGATACGATTGAAATCGCCAAAATTCCTCCGGCTGGGAAGTGGCAATGGCTTAGCCCGAAGGCCAATGGCTCGATAGACTTACCCGTCTGGGTAGACCATGTGGGGGCCATACATACGCGATGGCAGCGTTATGAAATTGAGGAGCCCGGCGAAATCAAAGCTCCACCCAGCCCTGAACGATTTACACGCATCGTTGATCCTCGCTAATATCTCCCCCATTCCAGCGGGCAGGATTGACGCATCCAGAAAATCCATTTACAGCCCCATGACATGCAAACGAATTCACCTCTCCCGCAGGCCCCGCCGCTGCGCGTCATGGGCTTGCATTCGCTCAATTACTGCGAACGCCTCTTCTACTTGGAAGAAGTAGAACAAATCGAGGTCGCCGATGCCGCCGTCTTTGCGGGCCGCAAGCTTCATCGCGATCTCGAACAAGCTGCCGATGGCTCTCTCGAAGAACTTCAGCTTCACAGCGAAGGGCTGGGCCTTCATGGTAAAGTCGATGCGCTGCGCCGCCGCGATGGGGCTTGGATCGCCTACGAACATAAACGCGGCCGCTGTATGCGCGACGATCAAAAACAGCCCAAAGCCTGGCCCAGCGATCGCATTCAGGTGGGCGCCTATGCGATGCTGATTTCAGAATCGCTGAACACCACCGTCAGCGAAGGCCGGATTCGCTATCACGCGGATGGTGTCACCGTCATCGTGCCCATCGACGATAACCTTCGCGCCGATGTGATGCGTTCCATCGAGCGCGCCCGCGAGCTTTCAAATCAGGCGGAACGGCCTCCCGTGACCACCAATGAAAGGCTATGCGCCCGCTGTTCGCTCGCTCCCGTTTGCCTGCCCGAGGAAGAACGGCTCGCCGAGTCGCCCGAACATGAACTTCCCCGCTTTGCTCCCGCCGATGATGAGCGAAGCGCCCTTCATGTTACCGCTTATGGAACCCGCATTTCCAAGAGCGGAAACGAGCTTGTGATGATCGCGTCCGATGGCACCAAAAGCTCGATGCCCACGCATGACGTAAAGCATGTGCTTCTTCATGGTTCGCCTCAAATTACGACGCAAGCGCTGCAATTGTGCGCCGCGCAAGATATCGCCGTTTCATGGCTGAGCGGAGGCGGCCGATTGATAGGCACCTTGAGCTCGGGAGCCGGTCAAGTGCAGCGCAGAATCCGCCAATACAGAGCGCTGTGCGACGAAGCCAAACGCCTTGAATTGGCGAAGCGGCTGGTGATGGCGAAAGTATCTGGACAGCTTCGTTTTGTGCTTCGCGCAACGCGCAACAAAGAGCGATCTCCAGATCTTGAACAAGCGGTAAACGGCATGCGCTGGGGCTTGGAACAAGCGGCGCACGCACAAGACACGGCGCAGCTTTTAGGCCATGAAGGCGCGGCGGCGGCTCAATATTTTTCGGCATGGCAAGGGTTGATTAACCCATCGATCGATGAACGGCTTCACTATGCGCACAGGACGCGGCGGCCTCCGCGCGATCGGGTCAGCGCGCTTCTGGGCTATGGCTACACGCTGCTCTCGGCGGACGTGGGAGCGGCTATTTTGGCGGTTGGACTGGAGCCTGCGCTGGGCTTTTATCACACGCCCCGAAGCAGCGCGCCGCCGCTGTCGATGGACATGATGGAGCTCTTTCGGGTGCCGCTGATCGATATGCCGCTGCTTGCGTCGATCAACCGCGGACAATGGAACGCGGACGAGGATTTTGTGGTGACGGCGCCCAAGGTATGGCTAAGCGATACAGGCAAAAAGAAGCTGATTGAGCTGTATGAGCGGCGCAAGGCGGAATCCTGGAAACACTCGGTGGTGGGCTATTCGCTGACCTACGCGAGGCTGTTGGAACTGGAAGTCCGGCTGCTTGAAAAAGAGTGGTCTGGAGCGCCTGGGTTGTTTGCAAAGTTTAGGCTGCGCTGAGGGAGGGAAGAACCATGGCGGAGGCAAAACTTTGGTATTTGGTGGCCTACGATATCCGCGATCCCAAGCGGTGGAGGAAGGTGTACAAGCATCTGAAGGGCTATGGGCATCGCATTCAGTATTCGATTTTCCGCTGCCGCCTGACGGCGCGGCAATTGGAAAAAATGCGCTTTGAACTGGAGTGTTTTGTAACGGACGAGGACAGTGTTTTATATGTTGGACTGTGCGATGGATGTGTTGCGCGCATCGAAGCGAAGAACAAACCCGGACAATGGGAGATGGTGGATGAGACATTCAAGGTGATTTAGAGCGCGCGCGTGTGCCTCATGCAAAAGATCTTGCATCCCTGGCACACTTCGCCTAATGCGGCGCCATGCGATCCTTTGCCATCAACACACCCAGCAAAACCATCCGGCATCACAGCGTGTTTACCAAAACCCGCCTAAACGCCCAGCCTCTCACCCAAGCGCTGACATCCAAGCTCGATCCTCTATTTCCGCTCTGCGACAGCACGGAAATCAAAGAACGCAGCTTGGAAGACGCTCAAACCGAAGCGGAGGCCCAAGTCGAATATTTGAATATTGAACTCGATATTTCCCATGCCCGCATCATCGCGTTGGTGCTTGCCCATGAAGGCAATAAACGCAACTCGCCGCTTATCAAAAACCTCACCCAAAACCAAAAACCATCGGATCAGCGCAAACCCATCCTTGGCATACAGCTCGATGAAATGCGCGTATGGCCCGAGACACTTTCTAAGATCGACAACGACAATATTAAAACCCAAGGCACCGCGCTCGCTGCACTGATTAGCCAATGCGACACAGCCGAGGAAAACAAGGCGCAATGCGAACAGCGGCTTTCGGATTTTACGTTGTTGGGCGACAAGAAAAACCTGGTGGACACAGCCAATTCCATTCGAAAAGCGCTTTGGGCGGAACTGGAACAGATCAAGCTTTCGAATCCCCAATTGCATTTGCCATCGGACTGGGAAGATTCATTTTTCCTGCAGGAGACGCGGACCCGGGAGCACACATTGACGAGCGTGGCGGAGGCGCTTTCGCGGGTGGAGAAGGAAAAGGCGCGGCTCTTGGCGATACAAGTGAAGTTGCAGGAAGCGAAGGCTCAAAAAGAGAAGGAACGGGAGCTGGCCATAGCGCAAGAGGTGCAGGAAGAGCTCGCGGAATTGGCGAAGATGAAGCAAGAGATTGAGCAGCGTGAGGCTGAACTGACGCAAAAGCTGTCCAAATAGCGCACAAGGCGCGCGACAGAGCATCTGTCCATGGCTAACGATTGAAGCGCGGGCGGGATGCGCTGGAAATCCAAGGACCGGGAGCGCGGAGCGTGCGCGACATTTTTTTGGTCCATGGACGGCGGCAGCATCGCGCGAGAGAAGAGCGCAAGGTCCATGGACGGTGAGCGCATCGCGGATGGGAGAAGCGCAAAGGTCCATGGATGGTGAGCGCATCGCGGATGGAAAGAGCGCAAGGTCCATGGATGGTGAGCGCATCGCGGATGGCGTGCGAGAGTGGAACATGGACGACAGGCGCGGCGCGCCCGGCCACACGCGAAGGTCCATGGACATCGGGCATGGTACGCGGAGAGCGGAGCAAAAGCGTGCAGAGCGGGCATAGGAGAGCAGCGCGCCGCGAAGGATTGACGGGAGGGGAGCGCACACGAAAGGCGACCTGTCAAGAAAAAAAAGCGGACGAGGGAGAAGAAAGAGCGATAGGCGTTAGGAGAGCAGCGCGCCGCGAAGGATTGACGGGAGGGGAGCGCACACGAAAGGCG
>CAZICM010000003.1:274062-297928 GCA_964537685.1 uncultured Polyangiaceae bacterium | reverse complement strand
AGCTGTCAAGAAAAAAAAAGCGGACGAGAGAGAAGAAAGGGCGATGGGGTTGGACGAGGGGAGCGGGGGAGGAGGTCCATAGGGGAGGACGGCATTCAAGCACCTCTGGGCGTTTGGCGAGAGCGGAGCGGAAAAAGGGGTTAACAGGTTGAAATGATTGGGAGAAGGGTGAAAAAGCGGTGGGAGGAGGTGCTTGAAAGGTGGACGAAGTGTCTCAAAATGAAGGGGAAAAAAGATGTTGACGAGGGGATTTGGGATGTGTTTTTGTGGTGGGCGCGATGGGCAGAGGGAGGTGCTTGAAAACTGGTTTTATTTGTGGAGTGATTTCAGGGGTTTGGAAGGAGGCTATGTAGATAGCTGTGATGCCGTAAGGCGTTGAGCACTAATCGACGCCCACGGGACGCGCTTCGCGCTCCGCGGATGTAGATAGCTGTGATGCCGTAAGGCGTTGAGCACACTGGTGCGGGGACGCCAACAACGTCTGGGCATGGATGTAGATAGCTGTGATGCCGTAAGGCGTTGAGCACAAGGGGGCGATCGACCATCGGCGCCTCCAGCGCAGCATGTAGATAGCTGTGATGCCGTAAGGCGTTGAGCACATCACAACGTCAAAAAATCAGCCAGCGGACTCAGATGTAGATAGCTGTGATGCCGTAAGGCGTTGAGCACAGCAACGAATTTTTTCAGCCAATCGCCAACACAAAATGTAGATAGCTGTGATGCCGTAAGGCGTTGAGCACTGTTTGAAATTACTGCTCTCCACTGCGCGAATCTTGATGTAGATAGCTGTGATGCCGTAAGGCGTTGAGCACTAGCAGCCGAGCACGTATTGACGATCGAAGGACTTTGATGTAGATAGCTGTGATGCCGTAAGGCGTTGAGCACTTACCCTTTCCTTCGCGGGCGTTGTGCCCGTTGAAGAATGTAGATAGCTGTGATGCCGTAAGGCGTTGAGCACGGCGCCAGGGTGTGGCGCGAGGTGGGTTGCGTGCGAGATGTAGATAGCTGTGATGCCGTAAGGCGTTGAGCACTTGTCGCTGTGGTGCAGCGCTATCGCGATTTGAATGTAGATAGCTGTGATGCCGTAAGGCGTTGAGCACGCAATTTCGTGGCTTTGATTAAGCTTTGGGTGCCCCTATGTAGATAGCTGTGATGCCGTAAGGCGTTGAGCACATCAGGCAAAATTTGCCTGCGTGTCCCGTATTGTTAGATGTAGATAGCTGTGATGCCGTAAGGCGTTGAGCACATCAGCCCGATCAACACGGCCGCACCAATAGGCATTTATGTAGATAGCTGTGATGCCGTAAGGCGTTGAGCACGTTACAGCCGGTGTCATCATCTCGCGTGGCAGCTCATGTAGATAGCTGTGATGCCGTAAGGCGTTGAGCACGATTGAAATTGCCCGCCGAATCGGCAGACAACGGATGTAGATAGCTGTGATGCCGTAAGGCGTTGAGCACCTGGAATAGAAGCCCGGTAAGATGGGCGCTTTGCATGTAGATAGCTGTGATGCCGTAAGGCGTTGAGCACTTTTGTCAAGATTCCGTGCATCTTGTGTATCCGACGTATGTAGATAGCTGTGATGCCGTAAGGCGTTGAGCACGTTCTTATCTCCAGATCTCTTGATTCAAATTAAATGTAGATAGCTGTGATGCCGTAAGGCGTTGAGCACGTACGCGAATCCATGGCTACCAAATGCAGACACTACCATGTAGATAGCTGTGATGCCGTAAGGCGTTGAGCACTGATGAGGTCTAAGAACGACCAAAAGAGCACAAATGTAGATAGCTGTGATGCCGTAAGGCGTTGAGCACTCAATGAATGCGCCGAAGATGGCAAAGCGTGCCGTCATGTAGATAGCTGTGATGCCGTAAGGCGTTGAGCACCAACTGACGGGGGACGCGTACAACGCGGCCCTGCGAATGTAGATAGCTGTGATGCCGTAAGGCGTTGAGCACTCCGTGGAGGTCTCCACGGACCAGTATTCGCAGATCTATGTAGATAGCTGTGATGCCGTAAGGCGTTGAGCACTTAAACCACCCCCACGAACTTGGTTGGGTTTCTTCTTATGTAGATAGCTGTGATGCCGTAAGGCGTTGAGCACGTAATGCACCGTGTTTTGAGCGATCGCGCTTTCGTCATGTAGATAGCTGTGATGCCGTAAGGCGTTGAGCACATCAAATCGCAGCATGGGCCGGAGACTTCTTCGATATGTAGATAGCTGTGATGCCGTAAGGCGTTGAGCACCAACTGACGGGGGACGCGTACAACGCGGCCCTGCGAATGTAGATAGCTGTGATGCCGTAAGGCGTTGAGCACTCATCGTTTTCCATCCGCGACGCTTTCAGGTCAAATGTAGATAGCTGTGATGCCGTAAGGCGTTGAGCACTGACTCAAATCCGCCACGCCCTCGCAAAATCCCTTCCATGTAGATAGCTGTGATGCCGTAAGGCGTTGAGCACGGCAAAACCGAGAAGCTGATAGCGCTTGCGCTGATATGTAGATAGCTGTGATGCCGTAAGGCGTTGAGCACAACGGTGCCTGCGTTGCGGTCACCAATGGATCGAAATGTAGATAGCTGTGATGCCGTAAGGCGTTGAGCACGATTCCTCAAGACCTCCTGGGGGTTTGACGAGCCTATATGTAGATAGCTGTGATGCCGTAAGGCGTTGAGCACCTCTCGGCGAAAGCGAGCCACGCCCCCCACGGGATGTAGATAGCTGTGATGCCGTAAGGCGTTGAGCACGCCATCCCGCTCGGGCGGGCTCTTCGCCGGTCGCAATATGTAGATAGCTGTGATGCCGTAAGGCGTTGAGCACGGAGACTCATAAACGTCCTGACTGAACGTGTTGAATGTAGATAGCTGTGATGCCGTAAGGCGTTGAGCACTAGGATGAGTGTGGATGATTACAGGAAGACGCGCGCATGTAGATAGCTGTGATGCCGTAAGGCGTTGAGCACCACTTACAAACAACTTGGAAATTAACGTGAGACAATGTAGATAGCTGTGATGCCGTAAGGCGTTGAGCACGTGAACCCATATAGTGCGTTAACAACGCAGATAAGGGATGTAGATAGCTGTGATGCCGTAAGGCGTTGAGCACACAAGATCACCCCACTCTTCCGGGCTATGCTTTTATGTAGATAGCTGTGATGCCGTAAGGCGTTGAGCACGAAGACTACCACTAAATGTGGAAGGGTCAATTACACTATGTAGATAGCTGTGATGCCGTAAGGCGTTGAGCACTCTAAACCGCTGAATGGTTAAGGATGGGGTTCGATATGTAGATAGCTGTGATGCCGTAAGGCGTTGAGCACTCCTTCGCGCCGTCTGGAGAGCCCCTCTGGCGGATGTAGATAGCTGTGATGCCGTAAGGCGTTGAGCACAAAAACAATCGGTTTTGCAGCGAGCCGTCGCTTCGATGTAGATAGCTGTGATGCCGTAAGGCGTTGAGCACTGGCGGATAGAGCAGCCGACAATGTGATGCTTCATGTAGATAGCTGTGATGCCGTAAGGCGTTGAGCACCCAATTGTTGGAAGGCCGACATTTGAGCCGACAGGAATGTAGATAGCTGTGATGCCGTAAGGCGTTGAGCACGTTGTGGGCGTGCGTGTGACCGCGCGAACCATCAATGTAGATAGCTGTGATGCCGTAAGGCGTTGAGCACTTAATGCCGCTTTTAGATGCCGCCCTCGCATAGGATGTAGATAGCTGTGATGCCGTAAGGCGTTGAGCACTTGAAAGCTTTTTAGCGGAGCCAGCCGCGCTGACCGCATGTAGATAGCTGTGATGCCGTAAGGCGTTGAGCACTGTTTTTAGGGGTTCAGGCGTCATAAGGACAGGTAATGTAGATAGCTGTGATGCCGTAAGGCGTTGAGCACTGTCCATCAACTGAATGCCGCACTCCAGGCACGCATGTAGATAGCTGTGATGCCGTAAGGCGTTGAGCACATTGTACGTTTGCGACGAAGGGGGGGGCAAGAAAAGAATGTAGATAGCTGTGATGCCGTAAGGCGTTGAGCACTTTGTGCTTCATTCTCATTCTCGCCGGTGTCCTGTTATGTAGATAGCTGTGATGCCGTAAGGCGTTGAGCACGAGTACGGTGCGCAGATTGCGATGAAGAGCTTGGGAATGTAGATAGCTGTGATGCCGTAAGGCGTTGAGCACATTGCAGTCGTGAGCATGAACGGTTCGACTAAGCGAATGTAGATAGCTGTGATGCCGTAAGGCGTTGAGCACTGAGCAAGAGCGGCATGCACATCACAGCTTCAAACAATGTAGATAGCTGTGATGCCGTAAGGCGTTGAGCACACATTGAGCAAGCTCACACCGAATCCCGCGCCCGTATGTAGATAGCTGTGATGCCGTAAGGCGTTGAGCACCTTAACGTCGTGAGCGCGGCGATCGTTGCGCCATTATGTAGATAGCTGTGATGCCGTAAGGCGTTGAGCACGTAAATTTATCTCAACCTCTGCGAGTTGTCCCGCGCATGTAGATAGCTGTGATGCCGTAAGGCGTTGAGCACAACGCATTGAAGGTGCCGCGAGCCACGGCGTATCAGATGTAGATAGCTGTGATGCCGTAAGGCGTTGAGCACATTCGTGTCGTCATGAGGATTCGGCCGAAGGTGGTCATGTAGATAGCTGTGATGCCGTAAGGCGTTGAGCACCATTGATGGATCGGTGACGTACTCGCGCGGTGTTATGTAGATAGCTGTGATGCCGTAAGGCGTTGAGCACTCGACGGCATCAAGGAAAGCGGCGCCGCCTTCCGCGATGTAGATAGCTGTGATGCCGTAAGGCGTTGAGCACATTAGGATAGGCGCAGGAGGATACGATGGGGATTGATGTAGATAGCTGTGATGCCGTAAGGCGTTGAGCACCGCGTCCAGGCTTTGCGCGCGGCCACAGAGCGCAATGTAGATAGCTGTGATGCCGTAAGGCGTTGAGCACAAGCCGCTTGAGGAATTCGCGTTGCAATTAATTCGCATGTAGATAGCTGTGATGCCGTAAGGCGTTGAGCACCCCTTTCCTTTCTGCAGCATTTCTCTCGCAGTATCTTATGTAGATAGCTGTGATGCCGTAAGGCGTTGAGCACCCCCTAAAGCTGTGACCAATGCGCCGACCACAAAAGCATGTAGATAGCTGTGATGCCGTAAGGCGTTGAGCACGCGCTGTTTTTGGTGCCAGCGTCAATCTATTTAATGTAGATAGCTGTGATGCCGTAAGGCGTTGAGCACAAAAGAGCAAACACGGAAGAAAACGGGGGTATGGGATGTAGATAGCTGTGATGCCGTAAGGCGTTGAGCACCTTTGACGACGCCGTAGATCACAATGCCAGCCACAACATGTAGATAGCTGTGATGCCGTAAGGCGTTGAGCACGATGATCGATTTTACCGTCAAAGAGTACCGCCCACGATGTAGATAGCTGTGATGCCGTAAGGCGTTGAGCACGATAGCGTTTGGTCGAACTCGATCCGAAGGTCGCATGTAGATAGCTGTGATGCCGTAAGGCGTTGAGCACTCGTGAATGGTCACGTTTACCGTAACGGGGCATGGGATGTAGATAGCTGTGATGCCGTAAGGCGTTGAGCACTGGATTGGACTCGATTTGAGCGAGTCCGGCCGTCAAAGATGTAGATAGCTGTGATGCCGTAAGGCGTTGAGCACTAGGCCCGGGAAACGTGTATCTCCCTCGGTCATGATGTAGATAGCTGTGATGCCGTAAGGCGTTGAGCACATTTAAACTGTTTCATATTCCTTTAGGTCCGCTTAATGTAGATAGCTGTGATGCCGTAAGGCGTTGAGCACCACCTATCCGCGATTCATTCACGCGGAAGTCATGATGTAGATAGCTGTGATGCCGTAAGGCGTTGAGCACTCGTTGTCGACGAATAGGCTGCGCACTTCGCCGCGATGTAGATAGCTGTGATGCCGTAAGGCGTTGAGCACTGAGTTCGAAGTCGAGCGTATGGTTCCCCGTTCCCTATGTAGATAGCTGTGATGCCGTAAGGCGTTGAGCACACCTATGCCTCGCCTACGAAAGCGACAACCCATTCATGTAGATAGCTGTGATGCCGTAAGGCGTTGAGCACCGTATCGAGCAAGTCGTCACCCGCAAAGAACTTGAATGTAGATAGCTGTGATGCCGTAAGGCGTTGAGCACTGAAGTGCATTCGTCGCGCGGCACATAGCCACCGAATAGATGTAGATAGCTGTGATGCCGTAAGGCGTTGAGCACATTCAGCCCGAGCTCCACACCTGCCTTTTCCACTACATGTAGATAGCTGTGATGCCGTAAGGCGTTGAGCACCAGGGTCTAAAATGGGCGTAACCCCACGAAGCGCGGAATGTAGATAGCTGTGATGCCGTAAGGCGTTGAGCACAAAAACCAAGCCAGCGAGCAGCGCCCCGCCGACAAGATGTAGATAGCTGTGATGCCGTAAGGCGTTGAGCACATGCGCAAGAGCTCAGGTACGTGCTCGGCGTCGTGCATGTAGATAGCTGTGATGCCGTAAGGCGTTGAGCACGTAGGCGAAGCGCACACGATGCCCAAGCAGAAGCCGATGTAGATAGCTGTGATGCCGTAAGGCGTTGAGCACTAACTCGCTGTTTCATCGTCGCGGCCTGCCCTTCATGTAGATAGCTGTGATGCCGTAAGGCGTTGAGCACAGATTAGGCAAAATATCGGTGGAAGTGGAGCCGTTATGTAGATAGCTGTGATGCCGTAAGGCGTTGAGCACAACACCCTTTCACCTTCTGACATTGCGGCGCTTGATGTAGATAGCTGTGATGCCGTAAGGCGTTGAGCACTCGGCCTGTTTCGAGAAACTGAATAGCCCACTCACATGTAGATAGCTGTGATGCCGTAAGGCGTTGAGCACGGGATAGGCGGAGCCCCACGAATACGCCGGGCCATATGTAGATAGCTGTGATGCCGTAAGGCGTTGAGCACATCCACCGCTGGCGGTCAAAGACCGCAGAGGGAGTACCATGGAGATCGTTCTCGCCATCCTTATCTTCGCCGCACTCGCCGCCGCTGCATTCTTCGCCATTCAGGCGCAGCGTGCGGGCAGCGCGCTACGGCAAGCCAATGATATAAATGCAGGTCTCGGCTCTCAGATCACGAGCCTGCAAGAGCAATTACAACGCCTAAGCCGCTATCAGGCCATCATCGATGCCGAAGCAGCCGCGGCCGCCGTGCGGGCGCAGGCCGAAGCCGGAGCCGCTCTGATCCTCCAAAATGCTCGGCAAGATGCAGATCGTCTCACCGCCGAGGGGCAAACCGCCTTTGCAAACGCGCAGGTGACAGCCGCACAGGTCCGTGCTCAATCGGAGGCGGCCGCAGCCGAGCTTTCCGCGAATGCACGGCGCGAGGCTGACCGCATCACCAATGATGCAAAACGACATGCCGAGGAGATCGCGGGCGGCGCGCTCACGGCAATGCGCGATGCGAAGCTTTATGAGCAGACGGCTCAGGCCATGAAGAACGTTATCAAAGGGTACGGCGACCAATATGTTATTCCAACCACCGGTCTGCTGGATGAACTCGCCGAGGAGTTTGGCTTTGCCGAAGCGGGACTGCACTTGAAGGCCGCTCGCGAGAAGGTCAGGAGCATGATCAAGCAGGGTACGGCCGCGACCTGCGATTATGTGGAGGCAAACCGGCGCACGACCGCCATTGAGTTTGTGCTCGATGCGTTCAACGGAAAAGCCGACACCATTCTCGCCGATATTCGGCATGATAACTTTGGGACTTTGCAACAAAAGATCCGCGACGCATTTACACTGGTCAACCATAACGGACGCGCCTTTCGCGATGCGCGAATTCTCCCGGAGTATCTGGATGCGCGGCTCGATGAGCTTCGGTGGGGGGTTGTTGCCCATGAGCTGAAAGTAAAGGAGCGCGAGGAACAGAGGCTGATCAAAGAGCGCATTCGGGAAGAGGAGCGGGCGCAGCGCGAATTCGAGAAGGCTATGAAGGAGGCTGAAAAAGAGCGAGATGCGCTCCAAAAGGCCATGGAGAAAGCTCAGCGTGATGTTGCGAAGTCAAACGACGCGGAACGCGCCATGTACGAGCAGAAGCTCCGCGAGTTGACCGAGCGTCTCCGAGTCGCGGAGGAAAAGAACAAAAAGGCTCTATCCATGGCCCAGCAGACGAAGAGTGGGAACGTATATATCATCTCGAACATGGGGTCCTTCGGAGATGATGTATACAAGATTGGAATGACGCGGCGCCTCGATCCGCTGGATCGGGTCCGGGAGCTGGGCGATGCGAGTGTACCCTTTGAGTTCGATGTGCACGCGATGATTCCGAGCAGGGATGCGCCTGCGCTTGAGCGCGCACTCCACCAGCGCTTTGTTCGAACTCAGGTGAATAAGGTAAACCCCCGTAAAGAGTTCTTCCGCATTCCGCTCCAAAACATCCGCGAAGCGATTGAAGGGATGGGGGTTGAGGCGACATGGACGCTTACGGCCGAGGCGCGAGAATTCCGGGAAACGCAGGCCATTGAGCGCGCGATAAAAGAGAACACCTTCGACGAGAGCGCTTGGCTAAAGGCGCAGATGAAGGCGGAAACGGCACCTCTCCGCGAGCGGGATCTCGCTGAAGCCACGGAATAGCAATGGACAATATGAGCCCGATGTCCAGCATCAAATCGCAGCTCCAGATCCTCAATGGGCCGATGTCTGGTTTCAACCTCACACTCAGTACCAACAACCCAAGCATTGGCTCGGTTGGCTCGGCAAAATGAGCGATGAGCCATGCTTGATCGAAGTCTTTTCGGAGATGCCTTCGGAATCGGAAATTCTCGCATGCGCTCGCAAGCGATTGACCAAACAACATCTGCGCGAAAGCGATGCCGCACTCAATAAACAGCCTCAACCCGCCCCGCTGACCTTGTGGATCTTGGCTCCCGCGTGGCGGCCCTCGCTTCGCAATACCTTTGGCATGCAGGAGATGGATATTTGGCCCAAGGGATTTTGGATGTCGCCGCCGGGCCTAGGACTCGGATGGATCTCTTTTCGAGATTTGACGCCCACGCGCGACACGCTTCTATTGCGCTTTATGGCCACCGAAGGGCCGGTGTTTCAACAGGCCGTTCTTGAGCTTTTAGCCCTGCCCGAAGACGCACCGGAAAAATTGGCCGTGAAACAAATTCTAATTGCAAGACGCCTCGAAGTGACAAATAATCAAGCGCGCAACGCGCAAGAAGAGGTGTGGACGATGAGCTATCTTGAACTCTATGAGCAATGGCGACGCGACACCTTGAATGAGGGTTTGCGTGAAGGAAAGCTCGAAGGCATACGCGAAGGCATACGCGAAGGCATACGCGAAGGAAAGCTCGAAGGCATTCGCGAAGGCATGCGCGAAGGCATGCGCGAAGGCATACGCGAAGGAAAGCTCGAAGGCATTCAGGAAACCATTCTCACCATCTATCGAACCCGCTTTGGTTCTGTGCCCGATGAGCTCGAACGCAGAGTCCGAAAGGAAACCAACGGCGCCACCTTGATGTCGTGGTGCAACTTGTTCACCTTGAGCCCGGCCGACGAGATCGCTCGCAAACTGGCCTTATAGGCTCAATGAACCACATACGCCTTAGGTTCTCGTAGGCGACGATTATCCTTCAGCCCCCGGCACCGCCTCAATCGCCGCTCGGTATCTATCAAACTCGATGGCGGGAACAGTGCCCAAACTTTGAAGCCGCTGCAGCAGCGTGAGCAGGAACAAAACCAAGCTGTGCGAAGGCGATCTGAGTATTTTCAATTCAGGGGACTCTTTTGACAAATGCCGCCGATCATCAAAGATCCCCGCCTTCAAACAACAACCCACATCCAGCCTCCTTTCGGCTGGAAGCGCTTCTAACGCATCTTTGAATTTATCTCCCATAGGTGATTTCCAATCACTGGTCCGGCATAACAGCCCACCCAAAATATATGGAGGGTCCCTCGGAGGCTGTGCCTCCCCGCGATCCACGATCCGCGCACTGGTCCGTGCAAGACTGCGCACCGAAGCCACTTTCTCGCCTGCATATCGGATATGGTCCGCAGACATATTCGGCTTCACCTCGAGCACCGCATAGACCGCTTCCGCGGGCACCATCAGCGCCGTATGATAATGCAGTATAAAAGGCGAAAAGTGCCGATCAAAAATCACAATATCGATTTGCTGACTGCATTTTCCTTGATGATCCACCACCATCGCCCGCTCGGCTTGATAGCGTTTGGGCAAATAGTCCTGGAGCATCTTTAGCCAGCTTGCTTCCGTCTCATCGCCTTTAATCACCGGATGAGGCACATTGGCCACGCCCAAAAGCTTGGCCCGCATTTCACTTTGCAGGCCCGCGAAGAGATTTTTGAGGTCCACATCATTGAGTTTGACTTCCGGGTCCATGGTATCTCCTGTTTTGGTGCTCATGAGGGCTGTCTTTCTAGTTTTTTAGCAAGTCATCAAGCAACGCGATGATTTCCTTAAGCGAAATCTTGTCGGAAAACAGCTCCCATTCATTCCTGCGGTCATCAGTGACCACAATCCACCGCTCGCAGTCCGCCTGCCCAATCAGCAGCCAATCCACCGTTGCACTGCATTTCAACTTCTTTCGGCCTGCAATGTCGTCTACCTGCTCTGCCTTCAGTTGAAGCTGATGCGCATAGTGCCGGCGCTTGGCTACCTGCCATGCTTCATTCGTTGTGTAATGCCTCGCCAAGAACAAAGCCGTATGCTCTGCATGGCGCTTCTCAAAATGAACAACATTAATTTTGTGCTTGTGGTCCAAGGTTCTCTTCGCGGTCTGAAGACGAAATCCCGCACCATGCTTCTCCATCAAATCATGCAGAAGCTCCATATATACAACAGAGGATACAACCAAGTTTAAATGAAGCTTCTTTATCCGGTTGACCCGATTGATGTCATCGCACAGCTTCAAAAACGCGTGCCCCGCCTTAAAGGTGGCATTGGTATCCAGCGCAAGCGTAACGTGGCCCCGGCGAATACGCTCTTTTACATCGATATCAATCGCCATCGCCCGGCTCTCCATCATCCGATATGCCAAATTCCTTTACAAAATCTTCGTCCGACAGCACGCGCATGATATTGCCCTTTACTGCGGCGCACATGTCAGGATTCATCTCTAAATACATAATGCCTCCCCCATCGGGGATACCTATAAGCTCCATAACATCTTTAGGAACAATGGTAACGCCCTCGGTCGATACATAGCAAGGATCGGCCTCGCTGCTGCTGGGTAATTGGTCATTGTCCATCATACCCAGCACACGCTTGGCCTCGCGAATAGGCCGGCACCGAACCGTCGGCCCCTCCGCGCCCTTCTCCATCAAATAAAAATGCTCGCCCTGCTCAAAGGCCGGTGAATGGCTCGTCATAAAGATTTGTGAAGGCGCGCCGGGCTTGCCAATCATATCTTTTAATATTTCGCCCAGCTTCCTCTGATTGGTATAGCGAAGATTCATCTCCGGCTCTTCAATCCCTACAATAGCCGCCTTACTCGCCAGCAAATGCCCCATAAACATAAACAATTGCTGAACCCCCGTTCCAAGCAAATGAAAGGGGATAGGGTTCTTCCCCGGAGGCGCAAAACTAAAATGCTTCCTTTCTTCCACCTGCTGTATCCCGACAGGCTCCGAACCGCTCACCACTGGCACCTTCTCACGGAGAAACTTTATCTCGCCTTCCCCTATCAGCCCCCTAAAATGCCTTACCATCTCCTGCTCAAAGCGTTTATAGATCTGCTGCTCATCCACTAAATCCGAATCCCGGAAATCAAAATAAATCGATGCCAAATGGCTCGACGAGCTTTCTCTTAGCCGCTGCGTGTCCAGCCAGTCAAAACTTGGACGCCCCGGCTCTCCGCCTATCCATGCCCGTAGCCGCTCCAACCTTTTCTTGTCCAGGCTTGCTTCCTCAAGCCCTGGCTTCTTGCCTTCTTGAATCAGTTTGCATAGCGTCTCAGCTCCCCGCAGCGTCAATTCATAGCCTATATAGAACTCCTCCACTTCGCCCAGACCATATAAGGGCGCCCGCTTTAAATCCTCCCCTTCTAAACCTACAACGCCTCCCAAAAAAATAGACCGCTCGGGCGTGTCCAATCCAAAAATATCCCTCGCGCCCCGCTTAAATCCCAGTCCAACGAAATCGTCATTGGTCAAAAGTTGGCTCTCGCCTTCCTCAAGCCCGCCCGTCAGCCCTGGAAGGGCAAACAATAATCGTATCGCGTGAAGCACGTTGGACTTGCCCACGTTGTTCTCGCCGTGAATCAAATTGATCCGCTGAAGATTCTCCAGCCGCAGGCGCCGCCCAATATTCCTAAACCCTTCCACTTCAAACGACTTGAGTCTCATCTCACCCGCTACCCTGCCCGCCCCTGCCCTCCCCGGTCAACAAAAAAATCATCCCCCACCCGCTTCCTCCACCTTTTGGCATCTTTTATGTTGCATCCCCAAAAGAACGCCACTAAGGCCGAATCATGGCTGATTCTTCCGATACCCAACTCCTCCCGCCCGAGCCAACACCAAGAAAATGCCGCCTTGCCGGCTCATCCCGGCACGAGATCTCTCTTGTTCTCAAAACCATCACGCCCATTCTCGGCGGTTCTCCCACGCTTCGCCAGGTCGATCGCCATGAATTGATTCGCGTCCCCAGCATCCGCGGCTCGCTGCGCTTTTGGTGGCGCGCGCTTTATGGGGGACGCTACGAAGGACCTAAAGAACTCGCCAAAGCCGAAGCCGAAATCTTTGGAGGCGCAGGTGATGATAAAGGCAGACGCTCCACCATCGATCTTTCTCTCTCGCTGGTCAAACCCAACGATTATAAACCCGAGGAGATTGTTCTCTATAGCGATTCCAACGAGATCAAGATGTCAGGCCGGGGTTCGGAAGACGCTTATGCCTTATGGCCCGCCCGGGAAATGAAGAAAGAGAATCGCCCGACCGCGCCCCGCCTTAAACCCGGTATTGTTTTTTCACTCCAAGTCCGCGTGCCCTCAATCTTTGAAGAGCAAATGCTCTGTACACTGCGCGCGTGGCTTTTGTTTGGAGGCTATGGATCGCGTACCCGCAGAGGCTGTGGAAGTTTGGGCTATGCGGGCGGCGATAGCTCGTTTTGGCTGCCTAAAGAACTCACCAAGGGCGAATTTTCAAGGCTCTTTCCCAATATCACCCTATTCGGAAACTATCCCCAGCCCAAGGAAATGCCTCTCCTGCATGGAGCTTCGCTCTGGTTTGAACCCAGGGCACGGGATGCCCTACAGGCTTGGTATGATGCCATCGCATGGCTTCAAAGCTTCCGCCAAGGTGTCGGCGTAGCACGCGAACCAGGCGCCAACCCGCGAAGACCCGGCAGATCATACTGGCCCGAACCCGATAAAATCCGTCATCTGATGATGGGCCAACGCCTCTGTGCTCACCCTCCCCGCCCTGTCTATGGGAAAAACCCAGTGTACCCCAGGGCCGCCTTTGGCTTGCCTATTCTCGGGCAGTTTCAGCGCTCGGATCGATATGAACAGCCTTATGCCCGGGGCGACAATCCCCGCTATGAGCCTGACGATTTTGAGTTGGTATGGCGAGAGAAAAAACAGGACGGTACAATCCACGAGCGCCTGGCTTCACCCTTAATCCTAAAACCGATGGCGCTGGCCAGTGGGCACTATGTGCCTATCGCGCTTTGGCTTTCAAGGCTTTATCCTCCTCATGGCCATATCGTGCTTCGGCCTCAACGGCAAAAACAGCGCATCGTTCCAGAATCGGCGGCGGATTTCGATGCCTTAACGGCCCGTAACGAGGGAAGCGCCTTTGAACCCTTGCGAGGTAAAAAAAGCATGCGCCAAGCCTTTGGCGACTGGCTAAAGACATATAATAAACAGCTCAAGGAGCTTGCCTAAGATGAGCAAAACCCTGCTTTTGATCAGCCTGGGACCCGTGCAAAGCATGATTGCCCAGGCCAAGCGTACCCGCGATCTATGGATGGGCAGTTTTTTAATCAGCGAAATCAGCAAGGCCGCCGCCAAAGCCCTGGCCGATGACGGCGCGGTGCTGGTGTTTCCGGCGCTCTGCAAGGGCGATGAGGACTTGGAACCTTGCTATGATCCCCTAAAGCCCAATAAACTGCCCGTCTTTAATGTCGCCAATAAAATCGTTGCCGTGGTGGAAGGAGACGGGAAGCGTTTAGCCAAGAATGCCCGCGAAGCCTCAAAGAAAAGGTTGGTGAAATGGGGGCTTCGGGTCTGGTGTAAAGAAAAAGATCTCGTTGATCCAAAAAGCAAGGACAGCGCCGAGGAACAGCTTGAAAGCTTCCTTGAGTTTCAAGCCGTTTGGGCGCCCTTTGAAGAGAGCGCGTATGCCCATGTCCGCAACCAGCTCGAAGCCGAGCTCCAAGCCCGAAAAAGCCTTCGCATCTTTAAGCCTTGGAGTAAACAACGTGAGGGCATTTATAAATCAAGCCTGGATGGGGTGAGGGAAAGCGTGCTCAAGAAACCCGACGAGCGGGACGAGGACAAGAATGCTTGGCAGACGTATCGCATCGGCAAGCGCGAGGAATTGGATGCCATTGGTTTGCTCAAACGAGCGGGGGGAAATCCCCAACAGTTTGTTCCTGTGCCCACGATTGGGCTGGCTCCTTGGATTGAGCGGGCGGCTAAAACATGCCCCATGCAAATAGCAAAACTCAAGGATCTATGTGCCAATCTTCCTTTTACTAACGTCAAGCGCGAAGCCGAATGGGTCAACAGATTTCCATTCGATGGGCAGATCTTTTTGGAAGACCGCCTTCAACCCTATTGCGAGGAACACGGTATAAAGAGCGACGAATCAAACCAGCTAAGACAGCTTACCAAATCCATCCGCAACAAACTCGGTGATCCCCACCCCTTTATCGCCTGCCTTGTAGCCGACGGCGATAAAATGGGCGATAGGATTAACACGCTCGCGCAAAAGGGCTATCAAAACCACCAAGATTTTTCTAGGCAGCTTGCCGGCTTTGCAGCCACAGCCCGTGAGATCGTCGAAAAAGACCACAGAGGCATTTTGGTCTATTCGGGCGGCGATGACGTCTTGGCTTTGCTCAATCTCGAAGATGCCTTAAAATGCGCCTTTGAGCTTCAAAACGCTTTCAAACTCCGTATTGGTGGCGATGTAACGCTTTCAGTCGGCCTAGGCATAGGCGGTGTCATTGAAAGCCTGGGCGATCTCTTTGAATTTGGACGGCAAGCCGAAAAGGAAGCGAAAAAAGATCGCAATGCCTTGGCTATCTTGATCCAAAAACGGGGAGGAAGCCAAAGGCTGTGGAGTTGCTCGTGGAATGACAAACCGACGGCGCTGATTGAGAAGGACAAAGATCTCCTGCGCAAGGGATATCTATCCACAAAAAAGATCTATCAAGCCGGCGATATGCTCCGAAAAATGCCCAAGCCGGAGGATGAGGAGGGAGCGGCACAATGGAAGGACGTCTTGTATTTGGAATGGTTGCGCATTCTTTCCCGCAATGAAGGAAAAGATCTGCCTTTCGAAGAGTTTGGGCTTCAAAAGCAAGGCAACTATAAAACGCAATATAAAACAATCGAACGATGGATATCCCGCCTGGAGATTGCTCATATCCTTCAACAAGCCGAGCCCCGCCCCGATTTAAATACCCAGGAGGAAGCGAAATGAAATCGTTTGGCTTTGCGCTTTCGGCGCGCGATGGACTCTTTTTTAAGGATGGCCGGGGTTGGTATACCAGCGATGTGGGCCGAAGTCATGCGCTGCCCTGGCCTTTGCCTCCTACCTTAAGGGCCGCGCTAAGAGCCGCCGCGGGCCGTGAATGGATGGAACAACAAAATTCACCGCTTTCGCCCGAGGAATGGGAGAGCCAAACCCAGAATCTCAAGCTGGAGCGCGTTGTGGCTTTAAGGCGCCCGCCCGGTGAAACAAGCTATGCGCAACAACATCGTTTGTGGCCCGCGCCGGCGGATGCTTTTTATGACGGCGAACATGTCAAGCCCTTAAAACTTAGGGCCGCCCTCCATGCATCTGCATCCCTGGCATCTTACGATGATATCGCGCTGGATAGCCTCTTATGGCCCGAGATATGCGAGCGTAACAAAAAACCGGACGAGCCAAAGATGTTTTGGTCCGATGCTTCGATGATGGCTTGGCTTCGGGGCGAAGAACTCCAAACACGACAGGCTTATTCGCCGGAGCTTCGCGACAATATCCATGTCACCATCGATGCGCAGACCCAAGCGGCTGCCGCTTCGCTGATGTTTAGTTCGCAGGTCATCGAGCCCATGGATAGCGAAAGGTATGAATGGGCCATTGGGCTTTTAGGTAGGCATCCCGAACATCTATGCCTGGATAGCCGGGCCTTGCTCCTGGGCGGGCGAAGGCGTCCAGCGCTAAAACAAAGCATCGATCGCGATTTGTTCGATGCCCCCAAATCCTTGCCCGATCAATCCAAGGGAATGCGATGGATCTTGGCTACACCCGCCGAGTTTCAACAAGGGATGATTCCCGATGGCTTTGAGCCCGTCGAAGGAAGATATCAAGGCCGGTGCTTTGATATGGATCTTATCCTTCGGGCGGCTCTTGTCCCCAGGCCGGTCTATCTATCCACTTGGGATATGGTTAAGCGAGCGCCCCGAAAGACCCGAAGCCTGGCCCCCGCGGGCTCGGTTTATTATGTGGAGCAGAAATCGGGACAAGCTTTTGCCAAAGAAGATTTTGAAAAGATTTGGCTTCAGTCCATAGGCATGGGCCGGGAAGAAGGATTGGGCCTAGTGCTACCGGGCGTATGGGAAGGAGAAGGAAACAAAACACCATGAAGACACAAGGATTTTTAATACAAGCGCTTTCACCATTGCATGTGGGCACGGGCCAGGCGGCCGATATTATCGAGCTGCCCATTGCCCGGATGAAATCCACGGGAATTCCCTATGTGCCGGGTTCTTCCATCAAAGGCGTGCTCCGGGACCAATGTACATGCGAATCGAAGCACAAGAACAGTATTTTTGGTCCAAGCCGCGATCCGAAGAAAGAGGGCGTGGAGGGGGATAATGCCACCGACTTAGATCGGGCGGGGGCGCTGGTGGTCAGCGATGCGCGGCTGCTTGCGCTGCCAGTGCGAAGCTTTAAGGGGACTTTTTGTTTTGTGACTTCACCTTTGCTCTTGCATTTATGGAAGCGGGACATGGAGGTTTTAGGTTTGTCTTTCCCCGAGGTGCCCAAGGACAAGGGCGATAAGGGCAAAGCGTGGGTGCTGGCGGGGCCTGAAAATATCAATACCATGGATAAAAAAATCTATCTCGAGGATTTGGATCTGCCTGTGAGCAAAGACAGCGCGCTTGAGACATGGTCGGACGCTATCAAAACCTTTTTGCCAGACGATGAGCGCAATATTTTTGAAAAGCGTTTTGTAATAGCCGACGACGACACGATGAGCTTTTTATGGGAAACGGCCACGCAACTGGATACCCGTATCCGCATCGATTCAAGGACAGGCGTGGTGGACGGTGGAGCTCTATGGACCGAGGAAAGCCTTCCCTCGGAGACATTGTTATCGGGAATGCTCTGTGCCTACGATGAACGGGGCAAAACGAAAGAAGAGCGGATGAGCGCGGAACAGGTATTGAAAGGCGCGGTGGATGGCCGCAAATATTTACAATTTGGAGGCAAGGCCACCATTGGACGGGGACGCTGCCGCTTTCTGCCGATGGAAGGGAAGTGAGCGATCATGCAAACCCGGGATCAGCAAAGGGCGCTTTATGCTTATGAATGCGTGCAAAAGGTCGCCAAAGACAAGCTCAATGACTACAAAGTGCATGTCAACAGCTTTGGGGCCAATCTTTTAAAAAGCGGGCTCGCGGCGTCGATTTGCTTTTTAGAACGGGAGAGGAAGGAGCGAGATAAGAAGGAACAGGATAAGGCGTCAGATTTTTTAGGCCATTTAAAAAGCGCTGGCATTCCCGGTATCGATACAAACAAGGATGAATCGATAGGTGCTCAGGTTCGGAAGCTTGAAACCGAGCAATACATCCTTGCCAGCCGGGAGGCCCGAAAGATTGCGATATGGTTTAGGCGCGCCGTGCAGGCTCAAGGCACGGAATAGGTGGACCATGCGAGACAAACTAAATGAGCTGATTGACGAGCTGTTTAAAAAAGATCGATATCCCGATCACGGATATCCCTATCACGCGGGGCTGTTCTATGATATCTATGCACCACTCAACGAAAAATTTAAGCTGGACGAGCAAAAGCGGGATGATTGGTTTAAGCATTTAGAGCATATCGGCATCCCCGAGGGATACAAGGAATATTTAATCCGCTGGGTATCCAGCCTTGAAGAAGAAACAGCCCGCCAAAAACCCTTCAAACGCTGCTACCGAAGCAAAAGCCGGCTTTTGATAGGACATGGCAATGCCTCGCCCACGGAAGTGGGATTGACCTTGCATCGCACCTGGGGCGTGCCCATGATACCAGGCTCATCCCTCAAGGGGCTCTTGGCCCATTATCTTGAAATGGCTTATGGTCCCGATGGAACCGAGAGCACCGAAGAGGAGAAGAACTTAAGAAAACCCTATGGTGGACCGGCATCGAAGGACGGCGTGGGAGAATTTTATAAATGGCTCTTTGGAGCGGCGGGAACAGAAGACAAACCCGATGAGGCGGAGCGGGGGCATTTGGTGATATATGATGCCTTGTGGGTACCCGGGAACGAAACCCAATGGATTCCCTTGGCGCGAGACATCCTAACGGTACATCAAAAAGACTATTACCGGACAACGGCGCCTGAAAAATACCCCAATGATTATGAAGATCCAAACCCGGTATCGTTTATAAGCGTGGGTCCTGGGGCGAGGTTTATGATGAGCTTTATGCTGATATGGACAGAAAAAGACCGGACCTATTACGCGGAGCGGGAGACGATCATCAAGCGCGTGGAAAGATACCTGGATGAAGCCTTGGGGCAATGGGGCATCGGGGGAAAGACAAGCTCGGGCTATGGCCGAATGGAACCGTGTTCATGTGAGTTGCCGAAGGTAAAGCGTGTAGTGCCGGCAAGCATACGGGCTTTTGAAACGTGGCTGGAAGAGCAGACAAAGGCCGGCGGGGTTTCGCAGCAGGAACTTGTCGGGAAAATCGATAGCGAATGGGGAGATCGACTGAAGCCAATGGTACGTGGACGGGAACGGGAAGAGGTATTGAAGACATTGAGGAAGCACATCAAGAAGGGAAACGCGAGAGATGCATGGGAGGCGCTGATTCAGAAATGGAGCGCTTGAGGTCACTGCCGCCTATGGACAACGAACTCGAGGTCCCATTCCCCAGGGCTCGAGGTCCCATTCCCTCGGGCCACAGATCGCATCTCCAGCCACTCCCCCTCCCTTCGCCTTAACATCTCCCTCCGCTTGTGCAGCCTTAGGGGACCTTCCACCCTCCTTTAGCCCACTCCTCACGCACCCCGATATGCCTATCGAGGTCCCTTTACACCAACCTCGCCCTCACTGTATGGGTCCTTCTGCATCAATACGCATACCGAGGAGCTCGCTGACCAACACCGTTCAGCTTGCTGCAGGGGCCCTTATGCGCAACAACCACCAACCATGAACGAGGTCCACGGGGCAAACCTGGAGACGCCCACCGGCGAACTTTGCACCCACGCCGATGAATTTTTTGCTTGCACGGGAGAAACACACTTGATACACACCAAAATTGCAGTTGATTCGATAGACAAACAAGGGCATGCCCGGCGCAAAGCGGGACATGCTGGGAGACAAGATCATGACATTCGATCCGAAAACGATTGCTGCGGGCGCGAAACTGGAAGCGGTTACGCTGGGGCGGCGCTACAATTCAAAGCATACCTACATGCAGGCGGAGCTGACGCTTAAGGCGTATGATAGCCATGGGGCGCAGGTAGCGGAGCATGGTTATGGGCCTGGGGATGCTGCGGAGCTGAAGGATTTGAGAGACGCGCTGTATGCGATGGGCGTGACGCGGGAGGAGACGCGGAGCGCGAAGAAGGTGGATGGGGCGGCGTATTTGGGAGCGATGAGGGATGGGAAGCGGGTGCGACAGCGGAGCCGGGCGGTATTGGGGAACACGCAGGAGCTGCTTGAGAACATGGGTACGGCGGAGGCATTGGAGAAGGCGCAATGGATAGGGGGAGTGCTTGCGCAGACATCGGTGGTAGGGAAGGACGCGCCGAAGTTATCAGGGCAATTGGGGCAGATGGTGCCGTTGTTGAAGGATGTTATGATAGGGGAAGCGGCGAAGGATCGGGGAGGGGCAAAGGCGCTGGCGGATCTGGAGGGGATGGTGGTAAAGTTACTGGAGGCGGCGGCGGCGGAGGCAACACAGGCCGGAACGCCGACGGAGACGGAGGCATTGGATCTATTGGACGGGCTGGTGGTGAGGAACTGCCGGCGTGCTCGGGAGGCTGCGCGGAGTGCATCGAGGGAGTTGGGAGAGGAATCGATAGCGAAGGCATTTGAGTTGAGCGCATTGCCGAGGCGAGGTGGTGGAGGTGGTGGAGAGGGCGGAAGTGGGGGTGAAGGTGGAGGCGCGGGTGGTGGAGCGGCGGGAGGCGCTGGGGGCTGAGAGGGAATCCTACAGGGCTGCTGCGGCTTCCGTATCTTCGGTCGTCCTCCGTCACCGTACAATGTACGGCTCCGTCGTCCTCCCTAGCTACGAAAGCCTCGCAACGCCCTGTAGGACTCCCTCTAAGAGGGACGGTCGCTGGGGGTAGAATTGGAGAGCCAACAAATCAAGCACCTCTGGGCGTTTGAGACCGGAGGCGGGTAAGAAAGGGATAAGCGGTTGAGATAATTGAGGAAAGGAGAGAAGTGAAGGTGAGGGAGGTGCTTGATTTGTGAGAAAAGGGCTTGAAGTGAAGGGGAAAAAAAATTGTTGACGGGGCGCAGGAGATGTGTTTGGATGGGGTCTGAGAGAGCCGAGGGGAGGTGCTTGAAAACTAGGTTTTTTATTGGTGTGATTTCAAGGGGTTGGAGGGGGGTACCTGTTGATAGCTGTGATGCCGTAAGGCGTTGAGCACGCCCGATCGAGGTCAATCCGGGCGTGCATCTTATGCTGTTGATAGCTGTGATGCCGTAAGGCGTTGAGCACCGTGCAAGAAACTCATGAGCCCGGAGCTCCGCCCACCTGTTGATAGCTGTGATGCCGTAAGGCGTTGAGCACATAAGGATCTCGGACCAAAGCCTCGGCAATCTCCCTGTTGATAGCTGTGATGCCGTAAGGCGTTGAGCACACGTCACTGTGCAAAACAGCGTAACAGGCGCGCAACTGTTGATAGCTGTGATGCCGTAAGGCGTTGAGCACCACGCCCCGGGATATGCGCCGCACCTTCGGGACCTGGCTGTTGATAGCTGTGATGCCGTAAGGCGTTGAGCACATCGGGATCCCCAGCAATCGCGTAAAGGAGCAGGCTGCTGTTGATAGCTGTGATGCCGTAAGGCGTTGAGCACGCCGTTCCGCCGGTGCATACGCCCGCCCGGAGGACAACTGTTGATAGCTGTGATGCCGTAAGGCGTTGAGCACATCTCCATGGGCATGTGCACGAACACGGCCTGTCTGTTGATAGCTGTGATGCCGTAAGGCGTTGAGCACTCAGGGCCGATGGAGTTTAGGGCAAT
The DNA here is from genome assembly GCA_964537685.1 of uncultured Polyangiaceae bacterium. Taxonomy (GTDB): domain Bacteria; phylum Myxococcota_A; class Polyangia; order Polyangiales; family Polyangiaceae; genus CAZICM01. The sequence continues at coordinate 276,286 of CAZICM010000003.1, read as the reverse complement.
CTTGGGGGCGGCTGTTGATAGCTGTGATGCCGTAAGGCGTTGAGCACCGGTAGCCTCACCGGTTCTCCGCCGATAGAGCCCTACTGTTGATAGCTGTGATGCCGTAAGGCGTTGAGCACGGAGGCGACTGCGTAGCCGAACGCCGAGAGGTGAATCTGTTGATAGCTGTGATGCCGTAAGGCGTTGAGCACTATTGACACCTCGTTATAGCGGATACAGGTTTTACTGTTGATAGCTGTGATGCCGTAAGGCGTTGAGCACCAAATTTGAGGTTTTTACTCTTGACAAAACCTTTTCACCTGTTGATAGCTGTGATGCCGTAAGGCGTTGAGCACTGGCTCTACCCGCTTTGCTTCCGCCTCGATGTGACTGTTGATAGCTGTGATGCCGTAAGGCGTTGAGCACTGCGGGGCTTCATCAGGCGTACCAAAAAGAAAAGGCCTGTTGATAGCTGTGATGCCGTAAGGCGTTGAGCACTCCCGTAGGGGGTATAAGGAGACCAGACGGGATGCACTGTTGATAGCTGTGATGCCGTAAGGCGTTGAGCACTAGCTTGGCCAGCGCGGCATTAAAACGCCTTTCAATCTGTTGATAGCTGTGATGCCGTAAGGCGTTGAGCACTTTCCGAACGCAAGCAGGAGCGAGTACCGTTCCTCTGTTGATAGCTGTGATGCCGTAAGGCGTTGAGCACAAGATTCCGATGGGTGTTCCTGCTGATTTGCGCGTCTGTTGATAGCTGTGATGCCGTAAGGCGTTGAGCACGGTGGAGCCCCCGTGTTCAGGGCCGCGCATACAGCTGTTGATAGCTGTGATGCCGTAAGGCGTTGAGCACATTGCCTTTTCGGTTGCCTCAACAATCGTGCCGCGGCTGTTGATAGCTGTGATGCCGTAAGGCGTTGAGCACAAAATAGTCATCGTCCCTGGGCTCCCGTGGAAGAAACTGTTGATAGCTGTGATGCCGTAAGGCGTTGAGCACTTCGCGTAGTGATACCCTTAAACCTTCCCGTTCTGGCTGTTGATAGCTGTGATGCCGTAAGGCGTTGAGCACGTGAAGAAGTGGCTGGGCAAGGCCGCAAGGCTTGCTGTTGATAGCTGTGATGCCGTAAGGCGTTGAGCACCCAGCACCCCCAAGAACTGCTCTTTGAGGCAGTCGCTGTTGATAGCTGTGATGCCGTAAGGCGTTGAGCACCTTGAGCGCGCAGCTCGGGTTTGGGCAATTGCCGTCCTGTTGATAGCTGTGATGCCGTAAGGCGTTGAGCACTTCCAAGCGGCCGGATATCGGTCGAACGCAGAACCGCAACTGTTGATAGCTGTGATGCCGTAAGGCGTTGAGCACTCAATCAAGAATGACGTCTGCGAACAAAAGCTACAACTGTTGATAGCTGTGATGCCGTAAGGCGTTGAGCACCCGTTTTCGGATGCCCGGCAAAGCCCGCGCCATGTGTGCTGTTGATAGCTGTGATGCCGTAAGGCGTTGAGCACACGACGAAGGCGCGAGCCGAGGCTAAACACCGCCCCTCTGTTGATAGCTGTGATGCCGTAAGGCGTTGAGCACCGCTCTTGCGCAGCAGAGTCTCCTTTTTGCGCGGCCTGTTGATAGCTGTGATGCCGTAAGGCGTTGAGCACTCACGGCTGTTATTGGCTTTGAGCCGTCATCTTTGCTGTTGATAGCTGTGATGCCGTAAGGCGTTGAGCACTTTGTGTGGCTTGGTAATTTTATTGCTAGGCACTGGACTGTTGATAGCTGTGATGCCGTAAGGCGTTGAGCACATTCACCGCTGGGGAAAACAGCTTGCGCACTACCCTGTTGATAGCTGTGATGCCGTAAGGCGTTGAGCACCGTTACGAGCAGGCGCGGCGCGGCCGATTCATGCGTACTGTTGATAGCTGTGATGCCGTAAGGCGTTGAGCACTAATAAGGCTTCTTAAATGGGCTGTTGTAAACGATATATCTGTTGATAGCTGTGATGCCGTAAGGCGTTGAGCACCAAATAGAATCCTTCGGCATCGTAGCTCCGATCGTTCTGTTGATAGCTGTGATGCCGTAAGGCGTTGAGCACTACATTTGAAACCCGCAATTTGTACCTGTTGGGCCGCTCTGTTGATAGCTGTGATGCCGTAAGGCGTTGAGCACACAAAGCCCCGCTTGCCCGGGATGGTCTCGGGTCGGCTGTTGATAGCTGTGATGCCGTAAGGCGTTGAGCACATTTTATTCCCGACGAGT
>CAZICM010000003.1:218085-273962 GCA_964537685.1 uncultured Polyangiaceae bacterium | reverse complement strand
GCATGAGTTACACGACCCACTGTTGATAGCTGTGATGCCGTAAGGCGTTGAGCACCTTTTGTACTCTGAAAAACTCTCCCCGGTTCAGCTGTTGATAGCTGTGATGCCGTAAGGCGTTGAGCACAGCGATACCTATTACGTCTACAGGCTAAATCCAGCTGTTGATAGCTGTGATGCCGTAAGGCGTTGAGCACTCTTCGCCCCGGTGAACGTTTGGGTACCCGCGAGCTGTTGATAGCTGTGATGCCGTAAGGCGTTGAGCACCGGTCACTGGATTATGGGCCGTGCGCTCGCCATCTGTTGATAGCTGTGATGCCGTAAGGCGTTGAGCACGCGGCCTAAACTCAATCCACAGTAGGCACCCAAACTGTTGATAGCTGTGATGCCGTAAGGCGTTGAGCACATCATTCCGCGCACCCAGGCGAGCAGGCCAGCAGCTGTTGATAGCTGTGATGCCGTAAGGCGTTGAGCACACTATGACTAGCTAAAAATTCCCATTCTATTTCACTGTTGATAGCTGTGATGCCGTAAGGCGTTGAGCACTTCAGATCGCAGTCAGATTTCTAGGGAATATAAACTGTTGATAGCTGTGATGCCGTAAGGCGTTGAGCACTCCTCATTGTTCGCGGCAATTATCAACCGACACGCCCCGACTGTTGATAGCTGTGATGCCGTAAGGCGTTGAGCACTTCTTTCTAAGGATATGCTTACTGAAGAGGAGACTGTTGATAGCTGTGATGCCGTAAGGCGTTGAGCACGCAAGCGGGACATAAATTTGTGGCTCCCGCGGGACTGCTGTTGATAGCTGTGATGCCGTAAGGCGTTGAGCACAAGCAAAAAACAAGGCGATAATTACCCCACGCGATCGCGTCTGTTGATAGCTGTGATGCCGTAAGGCGTTGAGCACCGAGCGTCGAGCTCGAAGAGGTCAACAGGGCTTTCTGTTGATAGCTGTGATGCCGTAAGGCGTTGAGCACACACAATTTATCGGAGGACGAAATGAACGAGCTTGCTGTTGATAGCTGTGATGCCGTAAGGCGTTGAGCACGCGATCAGGGTGCTCGTCTTCACGATCGCGTTGGTGGACTGTTGATAGCTGTGATGCCGTAAGGCGTTGAGCACTTGTTGCCTGTTGCCATGATCATCGTTTTCCATGCTGTTGATAGCTGTGATGCCGTAAGGCGTTGAGCACCTATCCCCACCCCTTGACCAAAGCGGAAGCGCCGCGCGCGGGGTGTTGCGGAAAGGGGCCGGAAGTCTCCGGCATGTTTGAGCTCATTTCGCGTCTCCGTGATTCATTCCATTGCCCTTATCCCGCAACACCCTCGCCAATGAATCACGGAGACGCCTGGGCGAGTTCCGGAGTTCCGGCCCCACCCAGATAACGAAACCGGTGGAGAACCAAAACCCCGGCGCTCAAAAAGCAGAACGCTCAACCAACAAAACAACAAAACCCGCTTCCCTTTATCCCGCCGTTGATGTAGGCACGCCACGCCCAAAGGATGACGTGCCTTCATGCGAACTTGGAAAGATCAGTTCGTCAAAAACGCGCTCGAAATGCTCCTGCGCCAGGTCGGCCAGGTCGATGTCCAGCATCAAATCGCAGCTCCAGATCCTCAATGGGCCGATGTCTGGTTTCAACCTCACACTCAGTACCAACAACCCAAGCATTGGCTCGGTTGGCTCGGCAAAATGAGCGATGAGCCATGCTTGATCGAAGTCTTTTCGGAGATGCCATCGGACTCTGAAATTCTCGCTTGTGCTCGCAAGCGATTGACCAAACAGCATCTGCTCGAAAGCGAGGCCGCACTCAATAAACAACCGCAACCCGCCCCGCTCACCTTGTGGATCTTGGCTCCCGCGTGGCGGCCCGCGCTCCGCAATACCTTTGGCATGCAGGAGATGGATATTTGGCCAAAGGGATTTTGGATGTCGCCGCCGGGCTTGGGGCTCGGATGGGTCTCCTTTCGAGATTTGATACCTGCGCGCGATACGCTTCTGCTGCGCTTTATGGCCACCGAAGGGCCGGTGTTTCAACAGGCCGTTCTTGAGCTTTTAGCCCTGCCCGAAGACGCACCGGAAAAATTGGCCGTGAAACAAATTCTAATTGCAAGACGCCTCGAAGTGACAAATAATCAAGCGCGCAATACCGATGAACAAGAAGAGGTGTGGACGATGAGCTATCTTGAACTCTACGAGCAATGGCGACGCGACACCTTGAATGAAGGCTTGCGTGAAGGAAAGCTCGAAGGCATACGCGAAGGCATGCGCGAAGGCATGCGCGAAGGCATGCGCGAAGGCATGCGCGAAGGCATACGCGAAGGCATTCGCGAAGGAAAGCTCGAAGGCATTCAGGAAACCATTCTCACCATCTATCGAACCCGCTTTGGTTCTGTGCCCGATGAGCTCGAACGCAGAGTCCGAAAGGAAACCGACGGCGCTACCTTGATGTCGTGGTGCAACTTGTTCACCTTGAGCTCAGCCGACGAGATCGCTCGTCAGCTTGCCTTGTAGATTCAATTCTCCAGGCCGCCCTACCCCCTCATCCCCGCAACCCCTAAACATGCGCGGAGTGCGTGCTGTAACCCGTCGCCCGGCGAGTCATCACCACCCGTCTGCCTCCCATGAACCCAATTCCCATACCCCCAATCCACAAACAACACGAAACATCGCCATCGATGCCCTCCGCGGCTCCGTCATGATCTTGATGGCTCTCGACCATGCCCGCGATTTCTATGCCGATGGCTTTCGGGTTCGTCCTGAAGACCTCGCAACCACAACCCCTTCCCTCTTCTTTACTCGCTGGATTACTCACTTCTGCGCTCCCGTCTTTGTCTTCTTGGCCGGTACAAGTGCGTTCCTTTATGGTCAAAAACATCCGCGCGGCGAACTCTTTACATTCCTCCTCAGCCGCGGCGCTTGGATGATTCTTCTCGAGCTTACTCTCGCGGCCGTGGCAACCGTCGGCGCGGTTATGGTCTTGGGCCATAATGCCCTCGATTTTATTCATGCTAAAGATGTAGGTTCTTTCTCTTGGCTCTGGACCATCCTGCATGAGCAGGGGGTGCTGATGCCTTTTGAAAACCGTAGGTTTTTTGTAGCCTATCCTTTGGTGCCTTGGATCGGTGTGATGGCGCTGGGCTATGCCTTTGGACCGGTTGTCTTAAAGCCTTTGGCCGAGCGGAAGGCGCTGATTCTAAAATTGGGACTGGCAATGTGTGCCGCTTTTCTCGCCCTTCGCGCTTCGAATGTCTATGGAGATCCCTCTCCATGGTCATTTCGATCTACGCCGATCATGTCCCTGATCTCGTTTCTAAAATGCACAAAGTATCCACCTTCGCTTTGCTATTTGCTGATGACGCTCGGACCCGCCTTGTGTGCCCTGGCCTGGATGGATAGGCCCTCCGAGCATCGGGCTCTTCGTATGCTTGCGGTGTTTGGGGGCGTTCCGCTGTTTTATTATGTGCTGCATCTTATTTTGATGCGCTGGACGGCGATTCCTATTGGATTTTATCAGCTTGGAGATCGGTTGCTCGCACCTCCACCCCAGGGAACGGCGGGTTCGGCCGTGCTTCCTTTGTAAAGAGTGGTATTGGAGCTATCTATAAGCCATCTTATCGCGGGCTTTACACCCGATTGACCTGGAGGGGAAAGTTGGAATTGGGATTATAACTTTGGGCATAAAATGTCCAGCCGGCTCTTCCCCTCACCCCAACCACCACGCTGGCATAAAAATCACCATTGTCCCAGTAGCGCTGCACCCCCGTATTGTTTCCTGTCGCGCGCACATTGCACATCGCGTTCATTTGGGTGTTGTTAAAACGGCCTCCATCGACATGGGTAACCAAGGGCTGCGCTCCCGCTCCAATAATCAATCGGCAGCCTGTGAGCGCCGGGGTAAAGAAATAATCGGCACCGGCGCCAAGCTGCAAGGTATTGGCAACACCTCGTCTCCACGTTAGAAAATAGGCATTAAAGGCGTGGGAGCGATTGCTTCGGTCGTTGGCACCGGGTTGGACTTCAGTGACAGGCTTTCCCATTAAATTCCCACTGATGGCCAAGTTGATCAACCTGATGCCATCGCCCGCGCGCATGGCGTTGTGGGGGTCGCTGTTAAAGAGATGCGTGGTCATGAAAGTTTGGGCATTCCTTCTGAATGCACTGTTTAAGCCGCCGCTCATGGTGTCTGCTCCTTAAGATGCTTCAAGATGCTTCTGGGTCGCCGCGCCTTGGGGGCGCGGAATGGTAGTGTAGCCCTAAATGGGGGCTTAGGTATGGTCAAAGATGGACACCGGCTGGCCGAAAAGTGGTCAGTATCTATGGTGTTGCGGGGTGGAAAAGGGCTGGACACGGCGACAAACGAATGGTTTGATGGGCAAGGTATCGAGATGGATGCGTTGTCAATCCAAGCGTTTTTGGCCCGAGAGTTTTGTATTGGAGGGATTCCAAAGGGCGATCTATTGGTTTCGTTGAGGAATGCGGGGGTTCGGCTGAATGCGGCGGCGGAAGAGCTCTTTGGCAGTCCCTTATTTGAGACGCAGGCACAGCGGGTATCGATTCAGGTTGTGGCGTTCAGGGTGGAGCAGCTTGGCTTTGGAGGGGGAGCTGTGATGCCAGAAATCTTGGAGGCTGCTCAGCGGATGGGGTTGTTTCCATGTCCGATGGAGACAGGTCCTCATTTGAGGTTGCAGTTTATGGATCAGGCTGAAGGATCGATTGGACAGGCGGCGAGATTGGGTCAAGCTCCGGCGGGTTCGCTGACGGTTGTATCTATTCCATTATGCGACAGGGTGGATTTTCCGAAGGGGTTTTATTTGCGGCGTATCGAGGGGGAGCTGTGGCTTCGGGGTTATCGGTCGGATGATTTGCATGTGTGGAGTCCTGGGGATCGTTTGGTTTTTGCCGCGCGGCAGCACATGTGAAAGCGCGCCAAAAGCTATCCCGCCTTTCGAAGCTTACGCTTCTTCGAATAGGCAGGTGACGCGGCCTCAATGCGGCGCATCGCCTCGGGACCGAATACCCTCTCACCACAAGCTGGGCATTCATAATAGCGAAGGCGCGGTACCGAGTAGTGTTGCCCCTTATATTGTCCTGTCCATGTGGCTGTCACAGCACGAATAGATGAACTGCCACAGGATGGACAATCGTGAATCTCCAATGTGGCCCGGGCCATAAGCTAAAGTGCCTTCTTGGAAGAAATGAGGAAGTAGAACGTCTCTTGCATGGTTCCCGCTCCAACTAGCTTGCCTTTTGAATAAATCATAAGTCCCTCCAGATTCGTTGCCTGAATAACATACAGATGCTCGACGCCCTCACCCCTCTTCGGGCTGCGTGACCGCAGCCGCTTGTAGATAGCGACAGCATTGATAATGGATTCTGCAACATCAAGCTCGGATAACCCGTCGGCCTCCATCTCTGTGCGAGCCTTATCGCTAAATGCGTATCGACCCACCAAGACAGCTCGCTTGATCCGCACAAGAATATCGACCAAGGGTCACGCGCCTCCGCTCCAGTGCTAGCTGCGTTGAAAGTTCATCCAACAACCTTTGGCTAATCCATCCCAACGTTTCTGAAAAAGCAATAACAATTGACAGCTTGAGGTGCCGAAGGGGCGTCCACGATAGGTGCAGACGGGGCTTCGGCGCTCAAATGGTCCTTTAACCATAGGTGCAGACGGGGCTCCCGTATTAAAATGGTCCCTTAACAATAGATGCAAACGAGGCTTCAGCGCTCAAATGGTCCCTTAACGATGGGTGCAAACGAGGCTCCGGCACCGGCAAGACGCGTTTGCTAAACAGTCTCGACGTCCGGCGCCTTCCTTGATAGGTAGCGCCCCATGTCTTCCGACGATCTTTCATCTCTCGAGAACGCCAGCGCGTTTCATCCCGCAAATAACCCGGACTCCGCCGGTGAATCCCCGGCCATCTTCGCTCCCGTGGGCTCAGAAATTAACTTCCCCGCGAATGAGGCGAGCATTCTCGCGTTTTGGAAAGAGAATCGTATTTTTCATAAGACGCTTCGCGCCGATACCCGTAGAACCGGGCCTTCTAAAGGTACGTTCGTTTTTTATGAAGGTCCGCCAACCGCCAATGGAATGCCGCATAACGGCCATGTGCTTACCCGCGCGGTAAAAGATGTCTTTCCCCGCTACAAAACCATGCTCGGTTTTGATGTGCCGCGTAAGGCCGGCTGGGATACGCATGGATTGCCCGTTGAAGTCGAGGTCGAAAAAGAACTGCGTATCCACGGTAAAGCCGATATCGAACGCTTCGGGGTCGAGCCTTTTACTCACCGCTGTATCGAGTCCGTCTTTCGTTATACCGATGCCTGGGAAAAATTAACCGATCGCATCGGCTTCTGGGTCGATCTGGAAGAGGCTTATGTCACTTTTCATAAGACCTATGTCGAGAGTGTGTGGTGGGCTCTGTCCGAGTTGTTGAAAAAAGGGCTTTTGTTCCGCGGTGAAAAGGTTGTGTGGTGGTGGGCGCAGGGAGGTACGGCGCTCTCGAGCGCGGAAGTCGGTTTGGGTTATAAGAGTGTCGATGATCCCAGCGTGTTTGTGGCTTTTCCCGTGCAGGCCGAGAGCCCGGATTCGCCGTGGGCCGGTGCTTCTTTGTGTGTGTGGACGACGACGCCTTGGACCTTGCCTTCGAATATGTATGCGGCGGTGAGGGGCGATTTGGAGTATGCGCTGGTCGATGCAGGCGACAATCAGCGCTGGATTGTGGCGGCCGGATTGCGCGAGGCGCTGGAGCTTAAGCTAAAGAGGCCGCTGTCCGTGCTGCATACCGCTAAGGGTGATGCGCTGATCGGGCTGAAATATGCGCCGCCCTTTTCAATCTATGAAGAGCAGGCCAAGGCGCATCCCGTTATTCATTCGGTGATCGCAGCGAATTTCGTGACGCTCGATGCGGGTACGGGCATTGTGCATGTGGCGCCCGCTTTTGGCGAGGATGATCATTCGGCCCATCGTTCGCTGGCAAGGCAGCATGGCCAGTTGCCTCTGTTTTGTGCGGTGTTGTCCGATGGAACCTTTAGCGATGTATTGCCGGCCTATCAGGGAAGATGGGTGAAGGATTGCGATAAGGATTTGACGCATGAACTGAAGGAACGCGGGCGGCTGCTTCATGCGGAGATCTATCGCCATGACTATCCGTTTTGCTGGCGCGCCGACAGCGATCCGCTCATCCAATTTGCCCGTCCGGCTTGGTATATCCGCACCACAAGCCGTATCGGCGAAGCCATTGAAAACAACAAAACCATCCACTGGCTGCCCGACCATATCAAGACGGGCCGCTTTGGCGATTTCCTTCAAAACAATGTGGATTGGGCGCTGTCGAGGGAGCGCTATTGGGGCACGCCGCTCAATATCTGGGTGTGTCAAGCCGATGAACAGCATCTGCTTGCGCCTTCGTCGGTCGCCGAAATTGAAGCGCTGAATCCCAATGCCTTCGATGCCTTTAAGGCCGCGCAAAAGGCGGATCCAAAGCTGTCTCCGCATCTTGTCGCTCACAAGCCTTGGATCGATCAAGTCGTTTTGCCTTGTCCAGAATGCGGGGCTCAAATGCGCCGCGTTTCCGAGGTGATCGATTGCTGGTTTGATTCGGGCTGCATGCCTTTCGCGCAGTGGGGATATCCTCATCTGCCGGGTTCGAAAGAGCTGTTTGAACAGGCATTTCCAGCGGATTTTATCAGCGAGGCCATCGATCAGACCCGGGGCTGGTTTTATTCGCTGTTGATGATTTCAACCTTGGTCTTCGATGAGGAAACCCAAAAGCGTATGGGTTTGGCCTTTACGCGCGCGTATCCGCATCCGTACAAAACATGTGTGGTGCTCGGGCATGTGTGCGATCGCGAAGGAAAGAAGGAAAGCAAATCGAAGGGGAATTACACGCCGCCCGAGGTCATTTTTGAACGGGTGCGCATGGAGTTTGCCGCCGCGCGGCCGGGCGATTTTACGAAGGGCAATATCAAGATGCCTTCAAAAGGGCCGGGTTTTGCGATGATTGCCCGGGAAGACTACGAGGGGCTCGATTTTTCGGGCGATTCGGCGAAGGTGCTGTTGTACCGGGGCGATCGGCAAGAGGCGGCTTTGGCGATGGAGTTATTGCCGGTGAAGGGGATGCCCAGGCGTATTGTGGTGCTTGCCGATGAAGACCTGGAAAAGCTAGGGCTTGATGCGCATCCCAATGCCAACGATGTGATGCCCAATGATGTGCTGAAGCTGCCCGTGGAACAGCGGGTATACATCGAAGATCCGGCCTCGCCCGCGCCGGGTGCCGATGCATTCCGCTGGTTTTTCTATGCGTCTTCGCCTTCGTGGACCAATACGCGCCATTCGCTGACCAATGTGCGGGCGTATCAAAAAGAGTTCGCGATTAAATTGCGCAATGTTTATTCGTTCTTCGTGATTTACGCGACGATCGACGGCTTTTCACCCGCCGATGAGAATGCCTTTGCCACAGATGTATCGCCGGCGTCGCTGCGCCAAAGCTGGGGATATAGGCCGGTGCGCGAGAGGTCGCTGCTCGATCGCTGGATTTTGTCGGAATTGGCGATCACGGTCCGGCAGGTGAGGGCTCATTTGGATGATTATCGGCTGTTTGATGCGGCGAGCCAATTGGTGGATATGGTCGATGCGCTGTCGAATTGGTATGTGCGCAGGAGCCGTTCCCGTTTTTGGGCGCCTGTGACGGGGGCGCGCTGGGATGAAGCGTCGACGCATCACGATGATGTGCAGCCGGCGGAGCCTTCGCAGAGCGGTTATGGCGACAAGCGCGATGCTTATTTCACGCTGTACGAAGTGCTGGTCACGCTGGCGAAGTTGATTGCGCCTTTTACGCCATTTTTCGCCGAGGAGATGTACCGGAATCTGGTGTGCGGGCCTTGGCCTGTTTCACAGCCGGAAAGCGTTCATCTGGCGGCGTATCCCGAGGTGCCGGAGGGCGTCATCGATGAAGCGCTGGCGGCTGAAATGCGGGCGATTCGCGAGCTGGTATCGCTTGGGCTTTCGGTGCGGACGGCGGCAAAGCTAAAAGTGCGGCAGCCTCTTTCGCGCGTGGATGTGGTGATGCCGAGCGAGGCATTTGCAAAGGCGCTTTCGGTGTATTCGGATTTGATTGCGGACGAGCTGAATGTGCATGAAGTGCGCTTTTTAAAGTCGGGCGAGGAAGGCGGGGCCGTGCGTTATGTGCTCAAGCCGAATTTCCGGGCGCTTGGGCCGAAGATTGGCAAGAAGGTGCAGGTGTTAAAGCAAGTGCTGGCGAAGGCGGATGCGGGGGCGCTGAGGGCGGCGCTGGCGGCGGAGGGCAAGGCGGCGATTGAGCTCGAGGGCGAGACGGTCGAGCTTGGGCCGGAAGAGATTGAAGTGGCGGTTGTCGCGAGCGAAGGCTTTGCGGCGGCGGGCGGAAAGGCGGGCGTGGTTGTGCTGCACACGACGCTGACGGATGAGCTTCGGGATGAAGGCTTATTCCGCGAGATTTTGTCGAGGGTTCAAGGTGTTCGCAAGGAGATGGGCTTAGGCTTTACCGAGCGGGTTAATCTTGCGGTGGAAGGTTCGGAGCGGGTATGCCGCGTTGCGGAAGGTTCGAAGAGCGCGCTGATTCAAGAAGCGCTGGCCCTTCGGGTGAATATCGGCGAGGGTGCGCTTGCCCGTTTGGAAGGGGCAGAATCCAAAAGCTTTTCCGTCGATGGAGAAGACTTGATATTGGCTATTAAAAGGCTTGGAAACGCATAAAACCAAATTCTCTATTGACCTCTCACGGCCGCTTGATTAGGCGGCATGCCGCACCGTGGCATTGATTGTTCAAAAGTTTGGTGGCACATCGGTCGGTTCTGTCGATCGGATGATGCAAGTTGCAAAGCGGGCCCTGCACACGCAGGCGGCTGGTCATGATGTCGTCTTGATTGTGAGCGCGATGGCAGGCGAGACCAATCGTTTGCTAAAGCTCGCTCATGATATTTCGAGGCTGCCCGATCGCCGTGAAATGGATGCATTGGCGGCGACGGGCGAGCAGGTATCGGCGGCGCTTACGGCCATTGCGATTGTGGAGCAGGGCGGGAAGGCCCGAAGTTTTTTGGGTCATCAATTAAAGGTGCTGACAGACAGCGCCTATACCAAGGCCCGGATCAAGGCGATTGACGCGGGAAAATTATCCGAGGCGCTGAGGGACGGGCTAATTTGCGTCGTGGCTGGATTTCAGGGCGTGGATGAAGAAGGAAATATCACGACCTTGGGCCGTGGAGGCAGCGATACCAGCGCGGTGGCGGTGGCGGCGGCAATTGGGGCGGATGTATGTGAGATCTACACCGATGTGGATGGGGTCTACACAACCGACCCGAACATATGCGAGTCGGCGAGGAAGATAGAGCGGATAAGCTATGAAGAAATGCTGGAGCTGGCCTCGCTGGGGGCGAAGGTGCTTCAGATTCGGAGTGTGGAGTTGGCGATGAAATATGGAGTTCCGGTTCATGTGCGTTCATCATTTAACGATACCCCGGGCACATGGGTGATAGGTGAGGAAGAGTCGCTGGAGAGCGTGACGGTGCGGGGCGTGGCCTACGACAAGGGCGAGGCCCGGGTGATGTTGGTGGGGGTCATGGATAAGCCCGGCATTGTGGCGGCGCTGTTTGGGGCATTGTCGAAGGAAAATATTTCGGTAGACATGATCATCCAAAGTCCCAGCCGTCCTGCGAGTGAAGATGCTCCCCCGCGCACCGATGTAACGTTTACGGTGGCGAAGGCGGATTTAGCGAGAGCGAAGGGAGTGGTGAACGGTTTATTTGCTCAATTTGGGGCCGATGAAGTTCGCTACGATGAAGACATTACCAAAGTATCGATTGTAGGCTTGGGCATGCGCTCGCATGCGGGCGTGGCGGCGAAGATGTTTGAGCTTTTGTCGCGTGAGGGAATCAATATTCAAGCGATTTCGACAAGCGAAATTAAGATATCCTGTTTGGTGGCAAGCAAGCATGCGGAGCTGGCCGTTAGGGCGCTTCACGATGGTTTTGGTTTGGGTGGGGGAAAATAATATAACGAACAGACCCATCTTCGTCTCCCGCTCCATCCTCTTGAAAACCGCAGCGTAAAAGCACGCCGATGGAAGCCCGGTTTTCGGGGGTTGTATGAGCAATCAGGCTTGTTGCGCCTCGTTTAAAGGCATGGTTGATTAAACTTTGCACCATTTCGGTGGCTAAACCATGCCCCCGTGCCTCTGGGACCAAGGAATATCCAATCTCAACCCGGCCATCGGTATCGGGAGGTCCCGTAAAGCCTCCGCTTCCAATGACGGTGGGCACGGGAAAGAGGGGTCCTTTGGCGATGGCGTAATAACCAAACCATCCGGCGTCTGCGGGGGATGCCTCCTTGAGTCGAGCGTGAAAAAACAAGAGGGCATCGCGATCGTATTCGCCTGGAGGCCAAGCGGGTGAAAGGGCTGCACCGAGGGCTTGTTCCAAAGCGGATGGGCCCTGAAGCTCGGCTTCGATATGTTCGAGGGTTTGAGCCATAAGCCACAGGCGTGGCGTTTCGATACAAATGGCACACTTCTCCGGTGTCACCATGGCACACTGCACTCCTTCACTAGAGATCTAGCCTTGAAAAAAGCCTTGTTATTTCATTGGCATAGCTTCTGCTTACTCGCCCCGCATGCGAAACACACTTCGATATCTCTCTCTTCCTCTCATGATGTTGGCAGTGGCTTGTGGCGGTACGGTGACGAATGGCGGCGGCTCTTCGGGTGGTAATGGCACCGGGGGTAGCGGCGGCGGCAATGCTATGCTCTCCCCCGCTCTCGCCAATACCCGCGCCGAGATGGATGTTCTTTGGGACCAGTATTGGCAGCAAAACGGCGGTACCTCTTCTGGGACAACGACAAGCTCGGGCGGTCAGCCTCTCGATCCTAACGATCTCTTTGTTAGAATTTCTGATATGGGTGTTTCTTGCGATTCCCCCACGGTTGAGCTGCCTTGCGGCGAGCATTGGAGTCTGAGCATCGGTATTCCAACGGCTGTTCAGCAACCCGGTGTCTACGATCTTCAAAATTCCCCCATTGCGATGTATAGCATCCTGAGCGAATCTGGCGAGCCCTATTCTCCTGCACCGGGAGATTGCGCGATGGGAGGTGGCACCCTCAGCCCCGGCACCTTGGAAATTATTTCGATTTCTTCTCAGGAGGTTCATGTAAAGCTAAACATGCAGCCGACTGGTTTCGCGGTCGATCCAAGCGGTGAGTATATCGCGCCCCGCTGTCCATAACATCTCCTTTATTGTTGCTTTGCAAGCGTACATGCGACCCATGCTCAGCGATTGCATCCCGCACATTTTGGCGTAAGCATAGACGAAGGTGCGCGGACAATCGCGTTCGATGCTGATCCGCGCTGTTGTTCACTTTCTTTGGCGCGTGTTTACGCGGAGGTGCGCGATGATGCGGAATGGTCGTTGGATGCTTGGAAGCGTGGGAACGCTTGCTGCGATGGGAATGTTTGGGTTGTTGGCCGCCGAGGGATGCCGGGCTGATACCACGTCCAGTGGATCGGGGGGCAATGGGGGAAGCTCGACGACAAGCACGTCTACCACGTCGTCCGGGATGGGCGGCGCGGGAGGAGCTGGAGGTGATGGTGGTGCCTCGTCGTCGACGGGCGGCGCGGGTGGTGGAACTGGAGGCTCGGGAGGTTCCGCGCCTACATGTGACGGTAAGGCGGCAACGGTGCAACAAGTTGCGGGCGATCCGGCATCCATGCCGGTCGATCCAGCGGCAAAGCCCGCGGTCAAGCTTACGGGCGTTATCGCAACCAGCCAGCCTTGGCTTGTTTCGAAGAGCAATGCGACGGGAAGCTGTCTATGGGGCGTGTTTGTGGCCGCGCCTGAAGTATCGGGCAAGGAGGCGACGGCCTATTCGGGCGCCCTGGTATTGAGCTACGGAACGGATGCCAAAGTCGATCCAATGACAGGCAAATCCTTTTGTCCCGTGCTTACGGTCGAGCCCACGGGCAGCGCCATTCCGGACGATGTTATGCCGGGGGACGAGCTGAATGTGATTGGCATTGTAACGGAATTCCTGCTCAATCAATGCAATGACGGCATGAATGATATGACGGACAATCCGACAGGAAATAAGATTCCGCAGAGGCAGGTATCGAATGCCTGTTTGGTGGAGAAGACAGGGAACAAGCTGCCATTGCCGCTTGCGCATGTGTTTACGGATATGGCCGATGTCGCCAAGCTGAGGGCGGCGACGCCGGATACGGCCGATTTCCATAAGATGTGGGCCAGCGTTCGGGTGGCTGTGCAAGGGCCGGTGGAGGCGGTGATGCAGATGAATGGAATGACTCCTTCCGTGACCAATGGTTTTGGAGAGGTCATCCTTTCGGGCAGTAACTTGGCTATTGGTGATAAACCCTATTATATTGGATTTTTGGCGAAGACCCAGCCTTGTCATGCGGGGCCGGTATTTACGCCTCCGATGATGGGTAATTTCTCATTCAATTCAATCAGCGGTATGCACTATATTAACTTCTGTACCTGGGGTTTGCAGGCTCAGAATAAATGCACCGATTACAGCCCCGCGAGCGAGGATTGCAACGCGGGGATGCCCAATGAATTAATGTGTCCCTAATTAATAGGGAAACATAAATTCCGCGCGGACCATCGTTGTAAACATTTGATACGCGTCCGCTCCGCCCAGGGCCATTAAATGATAGCGGCCTTGAACTCCCACGACAAATTGCCTCGAGAGCATATAATCCACGCCGACTGGAATGGAAAAACCTATTCCAGAGGTGGTGCACGCCGGGCCATCGGGGATATCGCATCCTCCATTGAGACGCTGCGCGGCCGTCATTTCGGTGATCATGCCGAAATAGGGCACCGCTTGGAAGTAATCGAGAAAATAAAAGCCGCCAATCCCTCCGCTTAAGGTCAATACACCTGTGACGGGATGATATCCGGCATTGAATTCAGCCGTGAGCGCTTGGGTATCGTCGACCCCAAGGATTCCGTGAATGCCGCCCGCAAAGCCATGGGTGGTGAGGTCGGGCGCGCTGAAATAGGAATGCCCAAGGCCAATGCCTATCCGGGCTTGGCCTTCAAAGGCCGATGCCTGATCCAGATTGGTGGCCAATATCATCGAAATGAAAGCGCCGGCAGTGAGCGAGGGGGCGTAACGCATAGGGCATGCGCATTAGCATGTCTTTGGCCGTTCACAGATCGAGAAAAGCGGCGAGCTCTGCGGTGGATGGGTCGTCAAAGGCGAGGCTTTGAAGGCGCGTGTATATCTTTTTCCACGATTCGGCGCGTTCGCTGTCGCCCCGCCAGCGGGCGGCGTGCCATCGGATCCAGGCGTTTTTGCGATGAGAATGTGGGCCGGCGGCGCGAGCCATATAGGTGTTCAGCCACACTTCGATATCGCCGTTGGTGCCTGCCAACAGTTCGGTCGCCAAGGAGAGTTCGGCCAGCGGTTCGGGCATGCTATCGCCGCGCCGGAAAAGCAGTTGATAGCGCTGAGCCAGTCTTTGTTCGGGCGATGCCGAAATGGCTTCGTGATAGCGCGCAAGCAGCCGGATTAGCGCGCCTTGCCATGGCTCGGCGAGCGAGCTTTCTTGAGGCATCGGGGCCGGCAACTGGGCAAGCAATTCTGAAGGCACGCTTTGGGGCGGGGCTTTTTTCCATAGCGGAATGTCACCGACCCAAGGCCATCGTCCCGAAGGTTCGTTATGGGCTAAATCTACTTCGGAAGAAGGGCGGAGCGGTTGTCCATGAGGGGCGCGGACCAAAGCGAGGCGTAGCCAGCGGGCGCGGGCGTCGAGCCAAGGACTTTCGGTTTTGGCAGCGTGTTCATCGGCGATCAGCGCGGCTTGGGCAAGAGCTTGACCGGCTTGTTCGGCGTTCTGTTCTTGTGGGCGGAGGGCGGCCAGAAGTTCGGCCCGCTGGATGAGCGCCGAGGCTTGCTGAAATAGTTGTTCGCTGTCGTTTTCGTGTTTTGCGAAGTGCTGAAGGGCGGCGTCGATTTCGTTGAGGGCGTCTTGATGATCGCCCGACAGATAAAGCACGGTCGAGCGGGCAAAGCCGAGCGCGCCTTCGTGTTCAAGAGCGTGTTGAACCGCTTCCGTTTGCAGAAGCGCGAGGGCTTGTTCTTTACGGCCTGAAAGCGCAAGCGTTTTGATCGCCTCGATAACAAGCGCATCGGCCGCCGTTCGAAGCGTTTGGGCGGCATCTGCGCTGAGCTCTGTTTCGTCCGAGAGCGCGCGGAGTTTTTCGGATGCGCGTTCGTAGGTTGTTGCGGACAGCACGGGCCTCAGTCCATGCGGTGAGCTCAGCCAGTCTTCCGCGCTGAGCGCCGTGCGCAGAAATAGCGGCGCTTCCCCATTTTCTGGGCGCACCCTGGCCATGTCCACAGCATCGGCGGCCTTGGGCGCCAACTTGGATGTGAAGACAGCGGCAAGCAGCGGAAGGCGTGTGCCCAGTTCGATGGGGCTCAGCGATAAGAGTTCAGAAGCCCATTCAACAGCTTTCTCTTCGCGCTCTTTCGAGAGATCGGGCCATGGGGGAGCCGCTGCTTGCTGGGATGCGGCGAGCAGCTTTAAACGAAGCACGGCGCGCAGTTCGACCCGATCGCCCTGCCCTGCTTGAGGCGATTCGGGCGCAGGCGGTGGCTGGATATTTTTACGCGCCGCGCAGGCGACGATCAGCGCGCGAATGTCTCCCCAATTGCGCGCCATCGCGGCATACCGGCGCGCCGCGCGATCGTCCTGCATGGTCTTGAGGAGTTCAATTCCCCGGGCTTGCTCATTGCCGATGCACAGCATTGCGGCCACTGCGGCCCGCAGCTCTTCATGGGATGGATCCCAAACGGCAAAGCGCTTGGCGATATCGAATGCGAGGGCGTCGTTTCCTTGGGCGAGCGCCGTGTGAAGCACGCGCAGCCGCACATGCCAATCCGAAAAGCGTTCGGAATCGGTGAGCAAGGTCGTTTGATCTGAAACCAATAGGGCCGCGCGTCCCAGATTGGGCGCGCCGATGGCCGATGGCCCCAGGTCTTCCATCGAATGGCGCGCCGAACCTTTTTTAACGATCCCCTCGACTTCGAGCAGACGCTTGGCCGTCTCTTTTTGGCGCGCTGAATTGGGAACTGCGACGGACGCATCCAGGTAATCGAAGAAGGCCATGCGCGCATAAAATTCTTCGGCGCGGTAGGTCGCATTGTGGCGGGTCCACGAGATCCTCGAAGGCCGGACAAACCACTGCATATGGTCTTCACACGAAGGCCGCTCCGAAGGCGGATGAGGCGCTTGATAGCGGGCCAGGCATTGAATGGCCCTCCGCGTTCCGATCTCGACCGAAATCAAGGGGATGGCGAAGATCACC
This sequence comes from uncultured Polyangiaceae bacterium, assembly GCA_964537685.1. Taxonomy (GTDB): domain Bacteria; phylum Myxococcota_A; class Polyangia; order Polyangiales; family Polyangiaceae; genus CAZICM01. Next base: position 257,599 of record CAZICM010000003.1, on the reverse strand, counting down.
AACACCGTGAGAACAACTCCGCCCGCGGCAGCGCGCACGATGAGCTTTCTGCGCCGTTTCATGATCGCGAGCAGCGAACGGAGAACCTGGGCGGGTTTCACCACGGGCGCGTGTTTTATCAGAGACGTGTGGATCTAAGCGAGAAGGGCGCTGGTGACCGACCAAGCGATGGCGAAACCTGCGCCGATAGAAGCGAGTCCCGCGAAAGCATGGATGCTGCGCGATAGCCTGGGTGAGCGTTTTTGGGCCGATTGAAGCGGAAGAGCCACAAGGGCCGATACGAGGGCCATGCCTGCGATAGAGGCTGTTCCGAATAGAAAAATAAAGGCGAGACCTTGTGCGCGATCGGGAATGGTTGATGCGACAAGCAGGGTGAGGGCTGCTGTTCCCGATGCTCCGTGCACGGCTCCAACGGCCAGCGGTTTTTTGAGATTGCGCGGCGGCACCGCCGAATGCTTCGCCAAATGATGCTGAATGGACAGCAATCCCGAAATACCCAGGCCGATAAGCATCAGCGCGACGGCACTGTCGAGCAGCATGGCGATCGGTTCTGGAACGCGAATTCCCAACAAAACGATAAAACTGCCGGAAAGCACGATCATGAGGCCATGCCCCAAGCCCCACAGAGCACCAATTTTAGCCGCCCGTGCTACGCCTCCGCCCGCCGTCACCATCGTGCAGACCGCCGCTAAATGATCGGCTTCCAAGGCGTGTTTAATGCCCATTCCGAGTCCCAGCAACAGCGCGGCCGATAACGTCATCGACCGCGAACGTAACACAAAATAAAAATCTCGTGTTACGGCGAAGAGGTGCTGGGGATGAGCCTGCGTTCCACGTCCATTTCGCCCGAGATGTCTTCCACGCCGGACACATTCCAATCGAGTCCGCGGCTTAGAAAGGGCGCGGCCTGAAACGCCAGCTCGGAGACGTGAAGATGCCGGCCCGTGAGTTCGGCAATCGACGTGACACCGTGGTTTTGAATGCCGCAGGGAACGATGAGCCTAAAGCTTTGAAGATCGGTGGACACATTGAGCGCAAAGCCATGCATCGTGATCCAGCGCGAAAGCCTGACACCAATGGCGCCCAGTTTGGCCAGTGTGCCCGCCCACTCTTCACCTCCCCATTCGGAAGGCTGTTGAACATCTACCCATACGCCAATCAAACCATCGACAACGCCCGCTTCGATGTGATGTTCCCGCGCGATTAAAATCATTACTTCGGCCAACGACCGCACATAACGCCGCACATCGCAGCGATCGGGATTGAGATCCAAAATGGGATAACACACGAGCTGTCCCGGGCCGTGAAAGGTCACATCTCCGCCCCGGCCCGTTTCAACCAAATCGACACCCTGCGCGCGAAGCTGCTCTCCAGGCGTAAGCACGTTTTCCGATTTGGCATTGCGCCCAAGCGTAATCACAGGCTCGTGCTCGAGCAGCAAGATCACATCGCCAATCCGGCCATCCGCGCGCGCCTCGACGAGCTTGTGCTGAAGTTCGTGAATCGGTTCATAGCGGCGCCGGCCGAGCCAATACGCCCGTGCATTGCGCGTATTCATTCTGGAATCGGTTTACCGCCGGCGCGCTGTTCGTCGCGGTAATCGTCGATGTGATTGTTGAAGGCCGCCGCAAGCTCCGGATCGAATTGAGTTCCTGAGCAGCGCTCGATTTCATTGACGGCGGCCTCGTGCGGAAGCGCCCTTCTGTAGGCCCTGTCGCTCGTCATCGCATCGTAGGTGTCCGCGACCGAGATAATCCTCGCGATCAGCGGAATATCCACGCCTTTGAGCCGAAGCGGATAGCCCCGTCCATCCCATCGCTCGTGGTGAAGATACACACCTGGAATGAGCGGATGCAGAAAGCGGATGGGATCGAGAATGTCGCGCCCATACACCGGATGTTTTTTAAAGGCTTCGTACTCGGTGTCGGAGAGTTTGCCCGGCTTGTTGAGATTGAGCACGCAGCCAATCTTTCCGATGTCGTGCATCAGCGCGCTCTGCCGGACGATTTCGACTTCATGAGGCGGCAGTCCGAGATACTTCGCGAGCATGACCGCATAGAGCGCGACGCGATCTGAATGGCCCGCTGTATAGCGATCCATTTTGTCGATGGCCTTGGCCAAGCCTTCGATGGTCTGTTGAAAGGTGGCCTGCAAATCTTCGTAGAGACGCGCATTTTCGATGGCTGCCGCAGCCCGCGAGGCGATGATGCTGAGGAGCTTGCGGTGGCCTTCATTCAGGCGATTTCCCACCGTAAACGATGCGGCGGCGACAAAGCCGATGGGCCTGTTCTGAACGCGCAGCGGAACGGCGGTGAGCGAAACCAACGCTGGGGCGGGCGCCTCGCTAAAGAAACGGAGTCCGCGGCTTCCTTGCTCCAGCAGCGCTGTTTCGGATTGGAAGTATTGAAGGACAGCGCCCGGATCGAGACGGCCGAGTTTTTCCTCTTTGGGAATGCGCGATGAGCTCAGATTTTGGCGCTCGAAATATCCGCCTTCACCATCGTTGAGCCATGTCGACACCAGGTCGCTGGGCATCTCGTGAAGGCAGCTATCGGCCACGGTTTCAAGCACTTGATCGAGCGAGAGACTCGCCGAGATGGCCTCGCTGACTTTGTACAGCGATACCGCTTCGCGGAGCCTCATGTTTTCCGCTTCCATCCGGCGCTTTTCGATGCCGCGCCGGATAACCAGCGTCACTTCATCCATCTTGAACGGCTTGAGCACATAGTCGTAGGCGCCTCGCTTCATGGCATCGATGGCCGTCTCCACCGTGCCAAAGCCCGTCATGATGACCGTCACCGTGTCGGGCGCGATTTTGTTCACCTCTTCCAAGAGCGCGATCCCGCCCATTTTCGGCATCTTGAGATCGCTGAGCACCAGATCGTAATGGGCCTTGGAAAGCTCGCTGACCGCGCCCGCGCCATCGGGGGCTGTGCTGACGACAAAACCCTCGCTGTCGAGAAAATCCGCCAGCATGTCGCGGATGGCTTTTTCGTCATCAACGACAAGGATGCGCGGACGATCTGAATGAGACTCGGACATATTCTTTGAGGCAAACACCAAGGCAGCTCATCGTGCGCATGGTGTGGAGAGCTTGCGAGGCGCCGTAATTGAAAAGGGGAAAGCTAGGCTTTATTCGTCGTCGTCGTCATCGTCCATTCCAAAGGGCGAGCGGCGCGTGCGGGGATAGTCATCCGAATCAGGGGTGAGCACCGCGGGCGGGGGCGGTACGGGCGGCACGTATACAGGTGTGGGTCCGCCTGCTTGCGGAGGCCGTGTCGATGCCCGGCCTGGGCGTTCCGTACCCACGCGCACATAACCCTGAGCCGGCCATTCGCTGCGCGCTCCTGGAAGCGGAAGCGTTGCCGATCCAGGCATGCCCGAAGGCGGTGCCTCCCGTGCCAGCGCGGGAAGCGATGTGGAAGGCGGAGGCGGTGAAATCGTCGACAAGGGGCTTTGCCCCGAAGGCACCGGCATGGAGATCACCGACCTCGATGAAGGAGGCGGCGCGGGGAATGCGATGGCAGGCTGATCGCCGAGCGCATGCTTTTGTTCGAGGAAACGCAGCACACTCGGCCCCGTCGCGCGTTCGATGGTCGAGCGCAGATCGCCCGGCAAAGGCGACTCCACCAGCAGTCTCAGGCCCGAACGGGGATGATTGATCTCGATGCGCACCAAATGAACGAAGGTGCGATCGAGGCCGTGTTTTTCCTCGAAGTAGCGGTTCGTGGGCATATGGCCATAGCGCTCGTCGCCGAGCACGGGATGGCCGATCGCCGCTAAATGGCGCCGGATTTGATGCGTTCTTCCACCATCGGGAATGGCCCTCAAAATGGAATGGCCCGAGGCCACCGCGAGCCTGCGGTAACGGGTGCGGGCCGGGAATAGCCGCCCATCCTCGCGCAGATCGCGTGAGATTGCGCCCTTCGACGGCGTCACACCCTTCACAGCCACCACATACACAAGCCGTCCTGTTTGCGTGAGCGCCGACACCCACATCGCGCGGGCCCGTTCGTTCTTGGCGAGCACGCAAAGCCCGCTAGTGCCCGACTCCAGCCGATGGGTCGGAAGCGCGCCGATACCCACGCCGTTGGGAAGCCTGGCCACGCGCGCAAGCAGCGAACCCGTGTGCTCAGGCAGCGGTGTGACCGGTTCATGCGCGCCCTTATCGACGATGATCACATCCTCGTCCTCGTACATGATCCGCGGAGGAGGCGGCTGAGAGCGGCGGAGAATCGCGATGCTTTCAACCTCTTCGGTCAGCGGGATCATATCGAGCGGCGTGATTTGATCGGTCAGGTAGCCCAGCCGGCTGAAATGATCGAGATCGCGCCCAAGCGTGTCGGGATCGCAGGACACGTAAATCAGCATGGGCGCCGCAAGCCTTGCAATCGCCTCGCGGGCAGGCGGTGAAACACCTCTTCTCGGAGGATTCATCACCACCACGTCAAACTTCTCGTCCGTTGCGGCCAGCGATCCAACCAGCTCCGCCACATCGCCCGAACGCACATCGAGATCGCGCAGCCCTTGAGCATCGGCCGCCGCCCGCGCATTCACCGTAGCCGGCGCAAACGACTCAACCATCGTTACCCGGTGCTGCTGAAGCGACAGCATGATCGAAATCGCGCCCGAACCACCGTACAGATCGAGCACCCGCGCCGATTGTTTCTCCTTGGTCGGCGAAGTCTCGGCCGAATAATCATTGATCATCTTCAGAATCATTCCGTGCACGCGCCCGGCCTGACCGCGATGCGCCTGCACAAACGATCCAAACGACGCCATGTGGAACGCCGTGCCAATGACATCTTCAGCCTGAAGAACGCCGTCGAGAACAAGCGTTTCCGCCCCCAAAATCTGAGGCGCTTCAGCATCATGAAAGTTGGCTGCAACACCCAGCACCCGCGGAAGAAGCGGCCGTATCGCCCTTCCTGCCTCGCGCAGCTCCTCGCGCGAACACGAACGATCGCGCTGAAGCACAAAGGTCACCAGCACACCCAGATGCTCTTCGTTATCGAGCGTCTTGGCGCCCGGCGTTGCCGCTTCATAAGGCCGCGGCGAAGGCAGATACACCTCGCGCAAATCCACCGCGCGAAGCACGCCGCCGCCCAAAGGATCGTAGGGCAAAAGAAGCGGGCGGGCCGCTGCGGGAGGCGATGCGATCAGCCCGCGCAGCACCGACGCAACTTCCGAAAGAGAAGGCGCCAGCACCCGGCAGCCCGGAATATCCACGACGTCGTGATGCCCAGATCGATCGTATAGACCGATTGCTCCATTCGGAGACACGACCAGCTTTGCCCGGCCGCGGTAAGCCGTAATGGGATCGGCCGGAATCACAGGCAGCGTGCCAATTTTTTCGAGCGCTGGATAATGCCCAACTGAACCCGCCACGCGCTCGCGCTTCGACACAAGCTGCTCGCTGTAGCTCAGATCGATCAGTGGGCAGCCGGCGCATTCGTCGGCATGCCTGCATTCGATAAAGACGCCCGTACGTTCCTCGTCTTTTGGAGCGCTCTTTGCGACCGCTGGCAAAATGCCGCTCTTGGACGGATCGTACGCAGCCGCCGCGTCGGCCGAGTTCACTACGGCCGAACCTTCTAGTTCGCCTCTTTCTGCACCCGTGCTCATCGTTCGCAGCTTACAGGGGCACTTTTTTTAAGTCGACGAGCGAAGGCAGCCCCCCAGAGCATTTTCTTTTGGACTGCATTTCCGCCCGAAAAGGACTTTGACATGATGCGTCATCAGAAGGCTGCCGGAGCAAGAACACCAAAGGCACTTTCCATCTTGCTTTAACGGAAGCCCGCGTATGATTCCGCCATTCTGCGGACCTTCTCGACGAATCGGCGGCTCATACGCCCTAGCCATTTCAGCGCGGCTACGCTGAGCCTATGCGCGCTGCTATCGCTGAACGGCAGCGCATGGGCAGCTCCGATCGACATCAAAGCCCGCCAAGGCATCTCGCTTTCGCAGAAAGGCAACTGCGACAAGGCCGTTCCCATCCTAGAAGATGTCGAATTAGAGCGGCACCGCCCAAGCAGCGCCTACGCCTTGGCCGCGTGTTACCAGAAGCAAGGCAAGCTGGTGCAGGCGGCAGAGCTCTTTCGCGTCACCTCCAAAGAAAAGCCCATACGGGGCTGGACGCGCGACGATCACAACGCCAAAGCCCGCGCGCGCAAAAAAGCGGCCGAACTCGACGCCATCCTTCCGACGCTCAAGTTCAAAGTGGCCGAGGACTACGAAGACCTAGAGGTTGAAGTCGACGGCCGCCCCGTATCCAACCTCAACGATCCCCGCCAATACGCGCCCGAAACCCAATTAACAATCACCGCGCGGGCCAAAGACAAAAAAGAGATGGAAGAAAAAGTCACCCTGTCCGAGGGTGAACGGCGCGTATACGTCATTGAATTAGAAAAAGCCGATCCCAATACCAAACCCGTCAAAACCAAGCGCAAATCGAATCAAGAGGGCACAAGCGGCGCATGGGCTATCGGCGCGCGTTTCCGCGGCGTTTTAATTCCCAAATTCTTAATGAATGCCTTTGGCGACGGCGGCAGCACCTTGTTCGCTCCCGGCGGCGATTTGCTCCTCACCAAAGCCTTGTCCGACGCCGAATTATCCATTTCGATAGGATATTCAAGCTATCGCATGGGAGAAGTTCCCTATAAAGCCAAAGGCACACCCGACACCGAATACGAAATCCTCCAAAGCGATCTCCAAAGCCTGCTTTTAGCCTTTGATTTATTGTGGAATATCCCTCTCGACAGCCACAAGCGCTGGACCTTTAGAGTTGGAGGCGGCATCGGCGTAGGCTGGACATTTTTAGGCAATCTCTATCGCACCCAGGCTTATCCGGCATCCGGCGTGGCGGGCAATCCGTACGAATACGTTAAATGCCGCGGCCCCAATCAGCCCCTAGGCACATTCCGCTATTGCAATCAACTCGACAAAGATGCGACCCATTACAACGGTTATGTAGAACCCAACTGGTTTCAGGGCGGCGTCCGGCCCTTGATTTACCCCTGGCTCACCTTTCCGCAGCTCGGCATTTCATGGCGCGTGGCGCCTAAAATCAATCTGGATGTCGACACCGGCCTCACCATTTCAGGATTTATGGGAGCCGTCGGTCTTCGCTACGAACTATAGAGACAATTTCATTGCAACACGCGCTTCCCTGCGCTGTTCTTAGCCCATGCCGAGCCGCGTTTTTCCGCACGCCCTTCTATGCGCGCTCCCCGTGTTGCTCTTCGCCCAATCCGCATCGGCATTCTGCCGCTCGACAACCTGCGACACACCCGAATCCTTTGCTGAGTGCACCACCATTCCGCCCGGCTGTCAGGCCCTATCCTGGCGCCGCACATGCATTGGCTGGAATCTTCAGCTCAATGCATCGAAAAAAGTCCCCTACGATATCGCCGAAATCGCCTTGGAACGGGCTTTCGCCACTTGGCAGGGCACCTTTTGCGGCCCCGGCCTTGAAATCCAAAATCTGGGCCCCGTGAATTGTACTCAGGTTGAATACAATGGGCTTGCCGGCAATGCCAATATTGTTGTATTCCGCGACGATTTTTGGCCTCACGAGGGCGCCGATCACAATATCGGCCTCACCACAGTCACGTTTGATGTCAATACAGGCGAAATCTTCGACGCCGATATCGAACTCAATGCATTCCAATTCGATCTAACATGGGACGATAACGTTGTAAATTACGATCTCGTCTCGGTACTCACCCACGAAGCAGGCCATTTTCTAGGCTTATCTCACAGCGCCGACACCGCCGCCACCATGTACCGCCATTACGACGTAGGCTCGGTCGAGTTCCGCGATCTCGCGGACGATGACGACAAAGGCATCTGCGATATCTACCCGCCCTTTGAAGTCGTCCCGCCGCCCTGCAATCCCATCCCCCGCCATGGATTTTCACCGGATTGCGCATCAGCCCAAAAGGAAGGCTCGTGCAGCGTCGCCGATACCCAAGGCAAAGAACCCGCATCCCCCAAAGGCCATTTCGCCGCCGCGCTGGTGCTCTTCTCCGCAGCCGCAATACGCCTGGGCAGGCGCCGCCGCTCAATTTAATTCATTTCAGATTAAATACAATCGATTTGCTTTCGCCGGGACCCACGCTGACCGAACCCGATTTGGTTGCCCCCTTATCGGTGCGGCAATATACAGTGTAATTGCCAGGCGCAACGTTTAAATTGATCGGCGTCGAACCCAGCGTCTTTCCCTTAACGGAAACCGTCTTACACGAACCGCCCTTTGCCCGGATGGCGATCACACTTTGATCTGTGCCTGTTTTCGCGGGAGCGGGCTCCACCTTTTCATTGTCTTTTCCGCTTCCCGATGCGGTTTTTGGCCCCGTGGGGCCTGTTTTTGGCGCCTCTTCTCCCTGCCCCTGCCCCGCCGTAGAACCGCTTGCAGGCTGTTCGCCGCCCTGTTCCACAGCTCCCGCCTGCGCGGGCTCAGCGCTTGAGGCAGGGCCTTCCGGAACTGGAAGCCCGGTATTTCCAGCACTTGGAACGCTCGCCGATCCCGCACCCGCCGAATCCGCCGTACTTCCAGACAGCTCAGCCGATGGCTCGGGCGTCTTTCCCGATGAAGTAATAAAAACCGCAATCAATACAATAAAAAACACCGACAATCCAACAATAGCAGCCACCCGGAGCGGGAAAGGCACGCCTTTCCACTGCTCCAGCAGCGAATTCGCCTTTGCTTGAACGCCCATGTTCTGAGCGGCCCCCGCATCACCCGCCGAAGGCGAAACCGTCAGCGTTCCCGGATTCACCTGAGCAATCGGTGTTGACAGAGGCACCGTATGCGAGGGCGGCAAAAAAGGAGGCGGAGCAAAATCCCTTGGAGGCCCCGGATCGGGCGCAGGCCCCGAAAGAGGTTTCATTTTAATGGTCTTGCCGGCCTTCGCTTGAAGCGGAATGGTTTGCATCAAAGGCGTGGAAAGGCCGTTAACAGGAGGCGGCTGAGCGGTTCCCGCAGGCTCGGCAGAGGCCGCGGGAGCCACAGGATACGAACCCGTTCCATACGCGGGAGGAGCGGCAGGCGCGGGCGGAAGCTGAGAAGGATAAGCCGCAGGCGCATGGGTTTGAGAAGCGGCCGCGGCCCCGGTTTGAGTCGTCTGGGCGCCTTCGGCCGGGAGTTGAAAATCCCGCCTTAAAAGCGCCGAATCCTGACCACTCCAGGGCGCCATCGTGGGCTTTCGCACCGTGGCTTCCATGCCTGAAAGCGCGGCAAACGCCTCGGCGAATTCGATCGCCGACTGAAAACGCTGCTCCCGATCCCGCGCCAGCGCGCGCACAAAAAACGCATCCACCCCCGGCTTTAGCTTCGGAACATATTTGCTCGGAGGAGGCGTCGGCGCCGTCAGCACGCGCCCCAAAATCGCCCCCAGCGTATCGCCTGGAAATGGCAATACACCTGTAATGCACCGATATACGATAACACCCAGCGACCATAAATCGCTCCGGTGATCGATTTCACGCGCATCCTGAATTTGCTCGGGGCTCATATAATGCGGCGACCCAATAAATTCACCTGTTTTGGTGCCGCTATCGACTGAAATGGCCGTGTCTTTTGCGATTCCAAAATCGAGGATCTTCACCGTCTCCTCGTCTTCATCGGTCATCGCGAGAAAGATATTTCCCGGCTTTAAATCCCGGTGAATAACGCCCGCCTCATGGGCTTTGCGCAGCCCCTTGGCAATTTGCGTCACAATCGGCGTCAGCACCGTCAGCGAGAAGCGCGTCTTGCGCACCAGCCTTTGCTCCAGGCTCTCGCCGCGCAAATACTCCATCACAATATATGGCGTACCTTCTTCAATACCAAAGTCTTGTACGCCAACAATATTTAAATGCTGCAATTGAGCGGCGGCGCGGGCTTCGCGTTCAAAGCGGGCGAGGGCCGCAGCCGAAGAAGCCGCGGTGGGCGACATAAATTTAATGGCGACATTTGCGCGAAGCTGAACATGAACCGCGCGGAAAACAGCGCCCATCCCGCCCTGGGCAAGCGACTCCTCAAGCCGGAACTTCCCAGCGATAAGGGTTCCGGGAACGAGCTTCAATCTGGTTTCCCCGCTAACCACGTTAACCCACGTCGACTCACCGATTCACAGACTCAAGTTCGCCATGCCCGGCAATTGCCCGCGTTTGCGAGCCTAACACAGCTTGCAGCGAATGGAGCGGGAACTTTTGGGCACAGTGCCGCTGTCCTTGCTAAGCCCACAAACAACAAAACCATGCTCATGGCTGGACCGTTTTATGTGGAACCGTTTAAATCGTCTCTCGTAGGGGTTTGGAGTTCTTCAACGCGATGAACGACAACAGCCAGAACCGCCATCTCGAACAGACTTTTCAGGCCGGCACCGCCCTGCGTCCGGGCATTATTGTCGCGGGCAAGTTCGCCCTTCTCAAAGAGCTTGGCCGGGGCGGATTTGCCGTCGTTTATAAAGCCGAGGATACCCTGCTTCGCCGCTATGCCGCGCTCAAGCTGCTCACCGTCGTTCAACACGATGAAGTTGTGCGCCGTTTTATACGGGAAGGCGAGGCCATGGCCAATGTTCGCCATCCCAATGTCGTAGCCGTCTATGAAATGGGCCAAAGGCGCGATGGAACGTATTATCTCGCGCAAGAATTTTTACATGGCCACGATCTGCGCCGCCTGCTCAATGAGCGCGGACGGCTCGATGCCAGCGAAGCCGTCGATTTGCTTCTGCCCGTGATGGGCGGCCTCGTCACCGTGCACGATCAAGGCATCGTTCATAGAGATTTAAAACCCGACAACATCATCCTTTCCCAAACCAGCGCCGGAGAAATCGTTCCTAAAATTATCGATTTTGGCATTGCCCGCATGCCCGTCCGCGAAGGCGCACCCAAAACGCCTGCGAGCCCGGGCCTTGGAACACCGGCTTATGCGGCGCCCGAGCAATTAACCGAAGGCTCGATGGTATCCGACCGCGTCGATGTCTTTGCCATGGGCATTGTGCTTTACGAGCTATTGGCCGGCGAGCGCCCTTTTGGGAGCCGCGAGCAAGAGAAATGCGACTATGCCTGGCACAAAGTTCAATCGGGCATCAAAGCGCCTTCCGTTGCCGCGCGGACCCGGAATATACCGCCCGCGCTCGATGCCTTAATCGCCCAGGCGCTATCGCTTGAACCTTATCGCCGGCCGTCGATGAGAAGGCTTCGCGACGAACTCTTGGAAGTGCGTTCCGCGCTGTCTCACGCGACAGGCAATGCGCTCTGGAGCACGGCCCTCATGGGCGGCCTCAAAGCGCCCGATGTGCGTTCTAAAGTCGATCCCGACGACGAAGCGCCTTTATCGGTAACCGACGTGGAAGTCGTATGGCCGCCCCAGCAAGTGGGCAAAGTGCAGCCCCCTCATTCTCAAGACAGTTGGGTTTCTCCGACGCCCGACACCGCATGGCTCTTTGAAACGCCCCTCGCCGCCGACATACCGCAAAAAGTAAAAGACAAGCTCTTTAACTCGGCCCACAAGCTGTCCATCAATGCGCTCACCGAAGTCGTCGCCGAAACCCAAGGCGCATTAAAAGCAGCCGCTAAATATCCGAATGTATTGGGAGGACTGCTGCTGCTTCAAGCCATTGCATTGTATTGGATGGGCGCACTTGATTCCGCCGAAAAAAGCGCCCGCGACGCCCAGCATCACTTCGAAGGCGATCAAGTTCAATGGACGCAGCACATCATTGAAAAAAACCAGCCGATGCCCAGCACCATCAGCGCATGGTACGAAGCGGCGGGCCAATTGGCCATTATTTTAGGATTGCAAGGCAAAGGCGACGAATTGCCCGAACTCGCCGACCGGCTTCGTTTAATCGAACTTCACCGGCCGATCAACGCACGGCATTTGGTGGCCTCCTACCGGGTTGCCCTATCGCTGGCCCGCACGGGCGATATCGCGCGCGCCCAGCATATGCTCGAAAATACAGAACGATTGGCCGAACGCTCTTTATGGCAAGATCCTTTAGTGAGGGCATGGAATACGGGTGTATGGGCATTTTTAATGTCCGCCATGGGAAATCGCGAACGCAGCCTCACATTGCATCATAATGCTGTTCGATTCTTTCAAGAGGTACGCGATATTCGCAATGAATGCGCGCAGAAAGTCAATCTGGGCAACGCCTATATGCAAATAGGCCAAGCGGAAGCCGCGGAGAGCGAATTGCAAGATGCGCTGGAGCGCGCCGAATCGATGGAGCTGTTGGTGGCGGCGCCGCTCAAGGTCAATTTGGTGCTTGCGCTCACGCGGCTCGGAAAAGTGAAAGAAGCCATTCAACTCGGCAAAGAAGCCGCGGAGCAATGCAATCGAAATGGCGATCGCCGCTTTGAATGTGTAGCATTTTTATATTTATCGATGGCATACATGGCCTTCGCGGAGCGAAGCAATGGCCTGGCCGCCGAACAGGCGCTTCAAAACGCGGCTGGATACGCGCAGGAAGCGATAAAGCTGGGACAAGATTTTCCTGTCATGAAAGCCTATGCCCAGGCTCAATTTGCGCGGGTACGGCTAAGCCAGCGAAAGCCTGAATTTGCGCTGCAATTGGCCGAAGAAGCGATGGGATTGCTAAAAAGAGCGGGCCAACTCGAAGAAGCCGAGGCCGTCATCCGGCTGGCTTATGGAAAAGCCCTTTATGCAAACGGCGAAAAAGAAAAGAGCCGCGAACAATTTCAATTGGCCTACGATAAGATTAAACAAAAATCCGATCAGCTTAAACCCAATTGGCGGGATTCATTTTTAAGGCAAATCCCCGAACACGCAGAACTCGAAGGAATACTGCGCACCTGGTTTCGAGTGGCCTAGCGGCTTTTGGACAGGCTTATGGTTGAACCGGCCTTCCGGCTCAGCACGGCTTCCAAGGCGCTCCACAATTCGGCCCCGTCTTTAGGCGCCTTCCACAGACCTGAATTCGCATCGTAATCGAAATGCCAAGCCGTCCGCTCGGCCGCCATCCAAATCTGCTTGGCCGCGCGATGGCTATTCACAACGTATTTGGTGCCGTCTTGATATTCGATATTGAGCACGCCCATTTGAAGGCTTGCTTCCAATCGGCTGTCATCGAGGACATCGAGCGCGTTGATTAAATCGCGCAGGGTTTTATCGGCAATGGTTTCGAATTCGTGTTCGCTAAGTGCGCTCATGGTGGTGGCCCTATAGGGACGGTTTTAGGATTTCGCAAGGCATTAGGATAAATCCGAAAGCCTTAGTTTGGTCAGCCAGTCATTGAGCGCCGGCTCGTTTTTAGGCGCATCGGGAAGCGGACTCTGTTCGTGGGCCTGCTCTAAAAGCGCATTGAGCTTGGGCCACGCGGCCCGGTGTTCGGCGTCTTCGTCCTCGGCCAGCACGACTTTCTCCGCCGTGCGCATTTTTCGCTCCGCCAAGCCTTGCGCGGCAGGAAATCCATAGAGCGGTGCCAATTCCATCAAATTGCCGACAACTTCCCCTGTATTTAATAAATGGGCACCTGTTAATGCCACGCGATAAGCATAAAGAAGCGATTTCCCATGCCGCTGCCCCAGCTTTTCGTGCTCGTGGCAGATGCCCTTAAAAAAGCCCCGGTAATGACTAAAAAAACGCTTCGACAGCGCGCCCTTTGACAATTCCAGCAATTCTTGCCGCTCGCGCGTCGCATACAACTGAAATGGCGAATGAATACGCTCGAGCATATTGCCATTACCGCGCAGCAACAAAGACAGCGCCTTTTGAATTTCGTGCGTCGTCAAATCGCATTCAACACCATCGAATTCAAGCAGCCGATCGTGGGTCTCGGGCGCGGGCCGCAGGCCGAGCAGCGAAGCCGTGGGCGCCAAATGAATGCCTTTTAAATCCAGATCGCTGTCGGGCGATGGAAACCCATAGTGATGACTGCCTGTCACGGCGCAAACCAGAACCCGCCCAGGCGGAGGATGCCTTTCGATAAATCGGCGCCCCAGTGAAAGATCCGGCTCGGGCATCATAAGAACAAAACCTCCTCCACAATCGATCCGCACAGCGCATCCAAAGCCTGTTCATCCGGCGCATCGGCCAAACTGGAATGCTCGGCCGCCCTTTGCACATCGCCGCTTAGCTTTTCGGCATACGCCACAAGATCGTCATAACTCATCAAACCATTGCGTATAGCCAAAAGTTCTTCGCGATCGTCGCGCTTCACCTTCACAAAAGCCGTTTGCGCAATCTCCACCGCCATCTTCAGCAAGCGAACCAGATGCATCGCATGCTTGGTGTCGTAACCGAAGCGCGCCTCGAGCTCGGCCCTCGCAGGGTTCCGCTCGCGCACCCACGTTTTGTATTGATCCCACTCCCTGCGCGCCGAGCGGTAACGTTTTTCAAGTGCCAGCGCCGCCAAAAAATTCGGCGACAAATCCGCGGCCTGCATCTCTCCCCGCTCCATCAAAGCGTCGGCCGCGCCCATCTGATCGCGCGGAATCAGAAGCTCCTCCGGCAAACCAAAACGCTTGCGCGTCGGCTCGTCCTGAGGCGGCGAAAGAAGCCATCGCCGGTGTGTCTTGATGCGCTTGAGCTGAGCCACCGCATAGCCCGCAAAACTGTCTTTCACGCGCTTCGACAAAAACATCCGGCGCGCTCCGACAAGCCGCTCGCCTGCTTTCGTCACGGTGAGATGAAAGGCCGGATCGGTCCACAGCACTTCGATCAAGGTTGGATTCGCCCCAGCCGCCAGCCGAATGAATTTGCGAATCTCAAACCATACATGATCGGCGCTGTTCTCGATTTGCTCCGGCCCTCCCCGAAAGCCCAAATACCAAGCCTTCGGACCTACAAGCACACCCTTCTTGTCGATGTCCGATGCGGGCGTCGATAGCCCGTAGGCTTGGCTGCCGTGCACCGTTTCGTAAATGAGCGTGTATGCGCGATCGTAGGACATAATTTGTCCTAGATCATCCGCCCGGAAAAGTCTTCAAAAAAAGATAGTTCAAATATGTAGGACGTATTTTGTCCTCTAGGCGCGTTGACGGCTTCTGCCGGCGGCCGAACTCTTCCTGAGCGCATACGCGACAGCGAGGAGATCAACGTGTCCCAATCTTTTCAGCCCGCACTCTTCATCCGCTTCACCGGCGGCCGTTTTGAAGCGAGCTCTCAACAACTCAACTTCGACATCGCCAAAGAGCTCTCCGCCATCAAACACCTCATCGTGAAGACGGCCGAGGAACTGTGGAAGGCCCGTCATGCGCCCCGCGCCCGCGTGCCCAAGACTTTTTTGGACGACGTTCATTTCCGCTTTCGCGAAGTATCCCGCGGGGGCCTCGTTCAATTGCTCGAGCGCAGCCGCGAAGCCGAGGCTCAATTGTTGATGCCCATTTCGGCCGGCCTATCCGAGGACGATGTAGACCGGGCCATTGCCTTGCTGATCGGCGCCATCGCGGCGGCGGCCAAGGGCGCGACCTTGCCCGAAGCCTTTCCCAAGGCCGTGCTCGTTCATTTCGGAGCCTTCTGCCGCTCGCTGCGCAAAGGCGAATACTGCGAGCTCAGCCTCCCATCCTCGAGCAAGACCCAGGCTTTGTACGGCGAACACGAACGGCTGCTTCTCTTGCGCGAGCACTATGGCTTAGGCATCGAGCCGACGGTTCAAACGGGCTATGTGCCCTCGATCCGCAAGCACAGCTTCGATCTGTACACAGACATGGAATTCGGCGATGCGATCGAAGTGCCGCTTTCACCGGAGCACGAAGCGGTTGTGGTTTCAGCCAGCCGCGAATACGAGCGGGTTTTGGTGTCGGGTCTGGGGCTCTTCGACAGCCACGGCATGCTCGAGAAGTTTGTTGAAGTGGACGCGATTGAATTCGCGGGCGAGCCCGTACCCTGGGGCGGAGCCGAATTAAGATGGGATGGAGAGCTTGCTCTATCGAAATGCAAGCCCAGTCAACGGGGACTGGCCATGCTCACGGAAGCATTGCCCGACGATTGGAATGTATATGTGTATGGAATGGGGCGTTAAGCTTAAAAAATAGATAAAATAAACGAAGGGCGGCAAACGTTCAATTTGCCGCCCTTTTTTATTGGATTGCTATATCAAGCGATATAGAACCATTACGGACAGCCGGCTGCAGGGCCGTTGCAGTCCATCGGGCACTCCTGGCAGACCGCGCAAATAATAAACGCGTTCCACGCGGGGATACCGTTGGGGAACTGCACGAAACACATGTCCTGGCAAGCCTGGGGATCGGCGGCCTGAGAACAGTTGTTGTAACAAGTCAGAAGCGCATTGCAGTCCGAGTTGTTGATGCAGGTGTCGTAATCGTCCGCGCAGCTTCCCGTCATCGGATCGAAGGCGCAGTTCGCACAGGTGGTGCAGTCGCCCGTGTTATCGCAGGACGCCGCGCAGCCCATCGGGTCAACCATGCAGCTCGTGGTGCACTCCTGGCAGCCCAAACAGTCAAAGATCTGGTTCAGGTTATCGATGCCGCCGGGATAGGTGTTGGCGCACATGTTCTGGCAGTTCACATCGCCCGGAGCGCACATATTCAGGCAGTCGTTGAGCGGCAGGCAATCGGGGTTCTGCGCGCAGTTCTGAAGCTCGTCCGAGCAGAGGCCGGCCAGCGCGCAATCGACGCAGGCTTGGCAATCCGCGGCCGCTTCGCAGTCGCCCGCGCCCGCGCACGAGCCATTGAAGCAGGTCGTGCTGGGAGGACATGCATTGCCGCACATGCCGCAGTTCGCCGGATCGACCTGCGTATCCACGCAGTCCGTTCCGCACTTGGTGAGGCCGCCCATACAGGCCGCGGCACAGGTGCCCATCGAGCACACTTCGCCGTTGGCGCATGCGTTGCCGCACATACCGCAGTGAAGCGGATCGGTCGCCGTGTTCACGCACAGGCCATTGCACTTGGTCTCGCCGGCGGCGCAGTTCATCTGGCACTGCCCGTTCGAGCAAACTTCGCCCATGCCGCACACGATGCCGCACGCGCCGCAGTTGGCCGGATCGTTGTCTTTATCGACGCACTTCAGGCCGCACTTGATGGTGCCGCCGACGCAGTTGAAGTCGCACTTGCCGGCGCCGCAGACTTCGCTCGGGCCGCACGCCATGTTGCACATGCCGCAGTTGAGCGGATCGTTGGTGAGATCCACGCACTTGTTGCCGCACTGAGTGGTGCCGCCCGCGCAGTTCAGGCCGCAATTGCCGCCCGAGCAGACTTCGCCCATCAGGCAAGCAGTGCCGCACATACCGCAGTTGGCGGGATCGTTGTTCGTGTCCACGCAGACATTGCCGCACTTGGTTGTGCCGCCGACGCAGTTGGTCTGGCACTGGCCGGCCGCGCACACTTCACCGTTGCCGCACATCGTTCCGCACAAACCGCAGTTCATCGGATCGACCGTCGTGTCGACGCATTTGCCATTGCACTCGACGGTGCCCGCGCCGCACTGGGAAACGCACTTGCCCGCGGAGCAGAACTGGCCGGCCACGCACGCATTGCCGCACATGCCGCAGTTGTTCGGATCGAAGTCCGTCACCGTGCATTGGCCATTGCATTCGGTCGCGCCGGGGCAGGGATCGACCACCCCGCCGCCCATCCCGCCGCCGCTCGAGCTCATTCCGCCCATCCCGCCGCCGCCCTGATTGCCGGACGACGACGTGGTCGAGCTTGACGACGTGCTCGTCATGCCGCTGGACGTTGAAGTCGACGTAGACGTGCTCGTCGAGGTCGGCATTCCGCCGGTGCTGGTGGTTGTGTCATCACCGCAGCCCATCCACGCCGACGCAGAAAGTCCTAAGACAGCCGCCCAGGCCGCCACTGTACGGCCCGAGCCCCCAAAGGCCGAAAACCAATTGCTCATGTGTCACCTATGTAATGCCAAATAAACACGATCAATTACGCGGCCTTTTCCACACCGGATGTTTTCACGCTCGATGCGGATTGAATTCATTAAAGGCCACGCGCTGAATGGGCGGACCCTTAACACTTAAAGGCTGCGTGGAAAAGCATTTCAGATGGAATTTTCGAAATCACTATGCCCACGGTGAAGTAGGACATTATTTGTCCTACATTGATCAAGTTTCTGTGGAAACAAAATAAAACTCTTTCGTATCTATGGATATGCCGCGGCTGCCCGCGCGGCCCAACCGAAGAAGGAAACAGAGTCATGAATAAATCGGCGCTCGCACAGACCTTGAGCAGTTCCCATCCATCGAGCGAAAGCGCACACCGCAGCGCTTATCTAAAAATGCAGAACCGCAGCGTTCCCGCGCTTCGTTCGCTCGCATGGCAAAAGCACGATGTCATGCGCGCCCTTTATTCGCTCGCGGGCGGGCGCGAACACGCGGCGATCGATCTCGACGATTTGATGAATTCGATCGAATTGCAGCCCGGCCGGGTCTACAATACGCTCGATCGCCTGGAACAAGAGGGCTGGATTCGCTCCTTCAATGGAAGCTGTGTGGAATTGCTATCCGCGGGTATTGCCGCGGTGGAGCGCGGGACAACCAAGCCTTACAAAATGATTGAATTGGACACCAATTTGAAAAATAGCGCGCCCAAGCCAGGGCTTGCCGCGGGCTCGGGCCGCTAAAGCGGAAAAATACCATCCCATAGCTATTGAATTCGGCGGCTTGGCTGCCTCTTTCAGGGATTCGGGGCAGCGTCGTACTATCGCGGGCATGAAGAGCCACGCCGATCAAAAAACAAATTCAAAAAACAATTCGAAGAATCCGCTGGCCATTTGGGCCACCGCAGCTCTGGTCACATCTTTCGCCGTGGGCGCCTGCAATGTCGTCGGCGAATTTGGCGAGCCGGAAGGCGGCGGGAACCAACAAAACAGCAGCGAAAGCGGCAGCTCTTCATCGGGCGCGAGCGGCGGAATGGGCAGCGTTTGCGGCGATGGAAGCTGTACATCGGGCGAATCGTGCGAAAGCTGCGGCGGCGATTGCGGTGCATGCGCGCCGACCTGTGGCAACAATGCCTGCGATCAAAGCGAAACCTGTGTGAATTGTCCCGGCGATTGCGGTTTATGTCCCGCGGAGTGCGGCAACAAAGTGTGCGAAGCCGGCGAAACCTGCAGCAGTTGCGAAGGCGATTGCGGAGCCTGTCCGGCGAGCTGCGGCAACAACACCTGCGACGCCATGGAAACGTGTTCAAACTGCCCCGGCGATTGCGGAGCCTGCCCGCCCGTATGCGGAAACAATGCATGTGAAATGGGCGAAACGTGCATGAACTGCGCGGCCGATTGCGGAGCGTGCCCGCCCGTGTGCGGAAACAACATGTGCGAAATGGGCGAAACGTGCATGAACTGCGCGGCCGATTGCGGAGCATGTGCGCCCGTATGCGGAAACAACATGTGTGAAATGGGCGAGACCTGCATGAGCTGCGAAATGGATTGCGGCGTATGCCCGGTAGGGTGCAAGGGTGCGGGGCCTCAAACGACGGCATTGGACGCCGAGGAAATGGCCTTCTTGGGCTTAATCAATAATTATCGGGCAATGAACGGATTGGGAGCCCTTACGGCATGTACATCGCTGAACCGCGCGGCGCAGGGCCATAGCGAAGATATGCGCGATCAAAACTATTTCTCCCACACCGGCCTCAATGGCTCGTCGCCCTGGGAACGCTCCTGCGATGCCTGTTATGAGCTTGGCTGCGGCCCAATGACGGCCATGGCCGAAAATATCGCGGCGGGCAATTCCGACGCTCAATCCACGTTTACGCAATGGAAAAACTCTCCTGGGCATAACGCGAATATGCTGGGCAGCGCCTTTAAAGTCATCGGCATTGGGCGGGCCACGGGAGGCGGCCAATATGGCGTTTATTGGACAAACGTATTTGGAGGCGATTCCGAGGCGAGCTGCAACTGAGTGAAACGCTTCTTGTAACGCAGCTCTCGGACGGCGCGCGCGATTCGGCGCAATCCATGCGCATCCGAAAAATATGCGCCCATTTCCTTCTGCAATTCACGTTCTTTTTCGAAGTGACCCGGTGGTCTAATTCTTGCCGGCTCTGAAAGCGGTATGAATTCGACATTCATTTCAAACACCACCAGAATCAATTCGATCGTATTATCTTTCATTGCGCTTCTAAGCGCGCATTGCTCTTCTTGCTCATCCGATCATGGATCACAGCAACAGCATCATTATCATGACGCAGGAACGGGCAATGAAGGCGGAAACACCCTGGGAGAAGACGCTGGAAGCGGTGGAAGCGGCGGAGGCGCAGGCGGGGCGGCCCAAGGAGGAAATGGCGGTGGCAATGCGATAGGATTGCCCGATTTACCCGCGGCCAGCATGGTTTCCTCGACGACATTTACAGCGGCGGGCGCGTGTTCGATGTGCCACGCCAACAACAATGGCCCTGCAATGAAAGACGCGGCGGGGCGCGATGTTTCGCCGCTATCTTTATGGCGCACCTCGATGATGGCGCTTTCAGGCCGCGATCCTTATTTCTTTGCGGCCCTCAGCCATGAAATTGAAGACAACCCCGGCGCGAAAGCCGTCATTGAAACGACCTGCACCCGCTGTCACGCGCCCGAAGCTTCGGTCGAGCTCGCCGCTCAGAATACGCATATCACGCTGGATGAATTGATCGAAGACACAAGCAAAACATCTGTATTGGGACGGGAAGGCGTGGGCTGCACGCTATGCCATCAAATTAAGCCCGACAATCTAGGCAGCCCCTCCAGCTTCACAGGGCACTATGAGATTGGCACGCAACGCGAGATTTATGGCCCGCATCAAAATCCATTTGCCAATCCGATGAAAATGAACGTGAATTACACGCCGACCTATGCCGACCATATGCAGCAGAGCGCGCTATGCGCGACATGTCACACCGTAATTACCCGCTCGCTCGATGCAAAAGGCAATGCATCGGGGCCGGAAGTCATGGAGCAGGTGCCCTATTTCGAATGGCAAAATTCTCAATACGCCATGGGGCCCTCGCCGAAATCGTGCCAATCCTGTCATATGCCAACGGTGGACCAGGATGGCAATCCGATCAATACAAAAATATCGAATATGCCGCCGTTTTTAAACCCTCGCTCGCCCTTTGGCAGGCACACGCTGGCGGGCGGCAATGTATATATGCTCGAGCTTTTATCGGAAAACACGCCTTGGTTAAATGCGGGCCTTTCGCCATCCGATTTAAAAGACAGCGCAGCGGCCGTACTCGCCAATTTACAGACGGCGGCCTCGCTTGAGCTTGTATCGGCCTCTCGCAATGGAGCCGATTTAATTGTAGATCTGCGGGTTAAAAACAATACGGGCCATAAATTTCCCACAGCCTACCCAAGCCGCAGGGCATGGCTTCATGTGACGGTGAGCGATGCTAACAATAATATTGTATTTGAATCCGGACGATTTGATTCAATGGGCTCCTTGATGGATTCCAAAGGAAATCGTATCGATGGCGAGAAGATTATTCTGCCGCATCAAAAAGAAATTGCCTCGGGCGATATGGTGCAGGTGTATGAAGGCGTGATGAAGGATGAAACGGGCGGACCAACGCATATTTTGCTTCGGGCAACCGGCTTTGCAAAAGACAACCGCATACTTCCCGCGGGCTATTCGATGGCTCATCCCAATGCCTCAAAAACCAATCCGATCGGCGTGAGCGGAGATTTGAACTTTTCAACGGATGGCTCGGACACGACCCGCTATCGGATTGCGAATGCGCCTGCGGGTATGCTGAACATCAAAGCCGAGCTTTTATTTCAGACGGTAACGCCGATTGTATTCGATATTCTGTCCAGCGCGAAAACGCCCGCGGCCAATCATTTTATTGCTATGGGCAAGAAAAAACCGCCGATTCCCAGCCTTGTTTCCTCGCTCGATACAACGGTGCCTTAACTTTTCCGAGCGATGCGGATAGGATTCTATAAAAGATATGCAAAGCGCCAGCGTCATCATCGATAACTACAACTATGGGCGTTTCCTGGCCCGGGCCATCGATAGCGTGCTCGCCCAAACCAGGCAGCCCTTGGAATTGATTGTTGTGGATGATGGCTCGACGGATAATTCGCCCGATATCATTCGCTCTTATGGAGACCGCATTCGGCCGGTTTTAAAAGCCAATGGAGGACATGGTTCGGCGTTTAACGCGGGTTTTGCATTGGCCCGGGGGGATGTCATCTTCTTTTTAGATTCAGACGATTCCATGTACCCAGAAGCTATCGAAGCGGTGCTCGATGCCTGGAAATCTGGGGTCGTGATGGTGCATTATTTAATGCATGTTGTGGATCCTGAAGGGAAAATCCTAGGGATACATCCACCGCCGCCCCATACCTTGGCGGATGGCGACGTCCGGGAGGAACTGCTTCAGCACGGGGGATTCGCGACAACGCTGACGAGTGGATTGGCCTTTTCGAGGGAAGCATTAACCCGGGTCATGCCAATGGACGAACAGGTCTTTAGGCAGGCGGCGGACGGGTATCTGGTGCATTCGGTGCCGATGCTGGGGCCTGTGCAAGCGATACCTCGCTGTTTATCGAGGCAATGCCGGCATGGAGCGAATGATTCGGAGTTTGGCAAGGATATGCCTGGATTGGTGAACAGCGCGCGGAGACAGATGCGCTATATGCGCAACGAGATTGCGACAGTGTATGAAATGGCGGCGAAACTAGGGCTTTCGGCGAATAAGAATTTAGCCCGGGAGGATGCTTCTTATCTTGAATACCGGATATGCTCATTAAAATTAGATCCCGGGCATCATCCTGTAGAGGGGGATGATTTAATGCATTTATGCGCGGATTATGCGCGGGCGAGATGGAAGGGCAACGACAAGGCGATCAGGCGCGCTGCGGAGATAGCGGTGACGGCGGCCGCGTCGGTATTGCCGAGGGCGATGGCGTCCAATGTATTGTTATGGAAACATGTGCCCAAATCGAGGCCGGACTGGCTGAAGGTGCCCCGGTTCTTAAAGCTTAGGCCATAAAGTGAGTGCGGCCATCCGCACCATCACTTTTGCATCACCCCAAAGGCCACCAGCATCGCTATCAATATTCCCATTAAGCTTTCTCCCGCGATAAATCCAGAACTGATAGGCACAATCGTCCTATCCGCCAAATCTTTGTTCTTGCGCCGGAGTATTTCGGCAATCAGCGAGCCGATAAAGATTGAAAAACAATTGTAGGCCGGTATGACCATCGCAATGCCAATGCCGGAGGCCGATGGAATATAGGGTTGCATTTTTTTAGGCGCAAAACGCTCCAGCAAGGCCAGCGCCGCGCCCACTCCCGCGCCTATCAGCGCCGCTATCCGGGCCGTCGGATGAAGCTCCGATACGCCTTTGGATAGGATTTTTGAAACGCTCGCCCATACCTGCGCTCCAGGCGCGGGAAATACTTCCGAACCCAGGGTCTGCGCATCGGGTACAAGTAAATTGAATGCCGGTACGATAATCGCCGCTCCCGCGAGAACACCAAACAATTGACCGATAAATTGCTTTCTCGGATTCGCTCCAAGCAAATAACCCGATTTTAAATCCGTTAGCAAATCAGCCGAATGGAGTCCTACGCCTCCCGTGACATTGGCGCTCATGATGTTGGCCACCAAATTGCCAGGCAAGAGTCCTCCAAAAATGAGTTGCGTGACAGGGCCCAATGCTTTGGTGGGGGTCACGTCGGTCTCTCCCGTCACCCGCGCGGCAACCACGCCCATCGCAATGGATAATGGAATCGCTATCAATCCCGCCCACCAGGGAATTTGAAATAGGGCGCTCATTAAAAAAACCGCTATGGGGCCCAATACCGCGAATCCCAAGGGAAACCATGAAGGCGGGCATTCCACTTCGGCCAGCGGATCGTCCGATTTTGCGCCTCCGCCCCGCTTGATTAAAGCAGCCAGCTCCCGGAACGATTTGGCCACGCTCTTCCATTGAAACGCAAATGAAAGCAATCCGGATGTGACCAGTACCGCCGCGCCTCCCCACAGCGACCATTGAACAATTACTTTGTAGGATACCGTCGCAATTACGCCTTGTTTCACCATTGCAGGCGCTAAAAATCCATACGTTAGAATGGCCGTCACCAGCATCGAACAGCCCGTGCGGAAATTCATCAATGCGCCGGCGCCAATCATTAAGACGCTGCCTTCCAGCGCCAATGTCCATTTCGATGCTTCTAATCCGGCCACTTTAAATGGAAGTCCGATATGCGCCGGTATATTGAAAGGCAATACAGTTGTTTTGGCGTCTCTTAAAAATGCAATGACCGCGCCGAATAAACTGGCAAAGCCAAGGAATTTAGCCTTTTCCGCCGCTGTGCCTCCATGGCCGTGAAGCGCTCTTAGGGTCTCCGCCGTCGCCGTGCCCGTCGGAAATGGCAATTGTTCAATATTAATTAATTGCCTCTTGATCGGAATGGCGGCGAATACGCCAAGCGCCGCGATTACCGCAAACCATAATAGCATTCCCCAAAACTCCGGCCGGATTCCCGTGAGAATTAAGAGGGCTGGCACCGCAGCCATATTTCCGCCCCCTGTCATGTATCCAGCCGCCGATGCAACGGAACCCATTGCATTGTTTTCGAGCACGGAAAAATCTTTGCTCGTCAATCGAAATGCCCGCAGCAGGCTAAATAGCGCATAGGCCAGAATGCACGCCGTAATCGTTACCCCCATGCTCCAGCCCGTCTTGAGCACGACGTACAAATTGGACAAACACATCACCGCGCCAATGACCATGCCCGCGATCACCGCACGGACCGTGAGCTGTTTTTCGCCGCGGCGGTACGTTTCCGCGAGCCAGCGCCGTTCGGGGTCGGCCGGGCCTTCGGGAAGCGGGTTTTCTGCGGGGGATGCGGGGGGTTCGCTGGGCGTGGCGCTATTGGATTGGGAAGACATCGCTGGATTCCTTGCGCGCCGACGATATCCGATTCGTGCCGCGAAAGGAGCTTAAAGAAAGGGAGGGCGGACAACATTGATGACCGCGCCCGCTCCGCACTTTTGATATTGAAGAAGCTCAATGGCCGTCGACGAAAGCGATATTGTTGCCGTGGGAGGGACGCTCGACCCAGAGACGCTTCTTTCGGCCTATAGCCGGGGCATTTTTCCTTGGCCCATGGAGGGTCTCTCGTTCATCCCTTGGTTCTGTCCCAAACGGCGCGCCGTCGTCGATTTCGATTCTCTTCACGTCGGCAGAAGCCTTGCGCGCGCCCGGAAAAACCTGCCTTTTCGCTGCACCGTCGATACCGCGTTCCGGCGTGTCATTCATCTGTGCGCCAATGTTCCGCGCGGCGATGGAGGTACGTGGATTACCGATGAAGTCATTCAAGGGTATACGGCGCTGCACGATTTAGGCTTCGCGCACAGCGTGGAAACATGGGAAGGCAGCGAGCTTGTCGGCGGTGTGTATGGGGTCGAGGCCAGCGGATATTTCTCGGCCGAGAGTATGTTTCATTTGCGTTCATACGCTTCAAAAATAGCCCTTTTGCATTTGTTCGAGCACATTCGCGCGCATGGGCTTTCTTGGTGCGATATCCAAGTCATGACGCCTCATATGCAGGCCATGGGCGCCAAGGAAATACCCAGGCGCGAGTTTCTAAGGCGGGTGGAGATGGCTGCGAAGCGGGGAGTCCGGCTGTTTCCCTAGCGTAGTGTGTGGGCGCAGCAGGCGGGCAGCTCACGCCGGATCGCATCGAGCGCCTGCGTGGCCTTATCCAAAAAATTCGGTGAGTTATTGATGATCGTACGGCGCTTGTGCCCGGCCCAGGCATCGCGAATCCGCTCATCCAGCGCCATCGCTTGTTCCGCCGTTTCAACGCGCAGCGCATTGCGGTGGTTGTAGCCCTCGGCCAAGGAAGGCGTGCGCAAGTGAATGACCGCCGCATAGCGCGCGAGCAAGGCTTCCGCGGCCGTGTTCATCACTTCAAAAAACGACGCCTGAGGAGGAGGCCAATAGGCCAGCGCATCCAGCGTTCCGCGATCGCAGAGCACCATCGCGGCTGCCTGTTCGGCGAGCGCCAGATTCTCGAGCGCGAGCTGCGTGTGAAAAATAGCGGTCTGAGCGGCTCTGCGGCCGTGTTCACTGTCTTTCCGGGGAAAGCCGCCCTTAAACAAAATGCCCGCGGCTTCGGGCAATACGATGACGTGTCCACAAAAATGCCGCTGAGCAATTTCCAAAACGGCCGTTTTGCCGCCGCCCGGGCCTCCCGTCAATACGACAAGCTTTGGTTGATGATGCTTCAGCGTGCAGGAACAGGTCGCGGTGTGCATGCGTTTCGAGCTTCATCTTGCGTGCGTCTTATCGGGCAAACAAGCCTCTTATGAATGCGGCTCTTGCGCTCGCGGAATGGCTCTGATAGCGAGGGAAGGGTAAAGAAGCGAAGCCTGCGGGTCTTCAAAAAAAGCGGGTGGAAGAACATGGATCTACAAAAACTGCGTGAGAGCATTGAGTGGCTCAAAAAACAGCTTGGTCCGGGCCTGATGGCGGCCGATATCTGGAGCGATATTGGGCTGTCCTTGGCGGGCTACAACGAACATCCCGAAGCGGTTGCTCTGTTCAATGAAGTGACGAAGTTTTTAAAGCGCGCGGTCGCGGAGAGCGGTGGTTCGTTTCCCGGTCTTGGCCGGTATTATTTGGTGGAATTGGAAGGCGGGAAACGCTTAGCGCTGGTGCTGATGGCCGGTGATCTTCAATGGGGCATCTTGGTGGATGCGACCCATACAAGCCTGGGCGTCATTGTGAGCGTGATTCTGCAGGGCGCGATTAAGCGGCTGCACGAAGCAAGCGTTTCAGGCGACGAATAATATTTTAATATTTTAATATCTATTGCAATACAATAAAATCCCCATTCAATTTGATTTAAATGCATTCCCTGCCCTCATCAGAATGCATTAAAGAATAAGAAATAAATAACCTCCATTTATTTGTCCCATTGAAAACACGGGCCATAAGGTGGCTTTCGCGCGCGGCATGCAGCAAAGCGGCAAGAAGGAAGGCGCGCGGCAAAGCTTGAGGGCTTGAGGAGGAGATCCCGATGGAAATGGAAATGCTGCTCATCAATGAACGGCGCAGTGTTCGCCGGGCGGCGGACATCGAGTGCCGCGCCGTGCGCGGGCCGGGCGGCGAAGCCCTGTTGGGGCGGACTTTGGATGTGTCCGAGGCGGGGATGCGCTTGTCGAGCAAGGCATCCTGCGCTGTCGGCGACCATCTGGATCTCTGTTTTTCGGTGCCCGGCATCGAGCGGGAATTTCAACTGAGCGGGCGCGTCGCGCGGATTGAGAAAGGCAATTCGGAAGAATGCTTTGAAGTGGGCATCGATTTTGATGCACTGGATACGGAAACCAGGCGTTTGCTGCGTTCTGGGCTTAGCGCGCTGCCAGAACAGGTGTCTTCGCATCCGCCCCGCGTCGACTACGCGGCAACCGCGGGCCTGATCTCGCTTTTGGATTTTGGTTATTGAAATTTTTATGGCACGCCCGGAGGGATTCGAACCCCCGACCAACGGCTTAGAAGGCCGTCGCTCTATCCATCTGAGCTACGGGCGCCCTTGCGCACGAAGGCGAACTCATGCGCTGCCCGCTAACTACGACGTTATGAAGGTGCTTGTAAAGCCTCTTTAGGCCACCGGGAGCGTCATCCGGAACTCAACCTCGTCCGGACCGCTCCGGGAACATGCGGCCGAGCCTCCGTGCGCCTCCGAGACGGCCTTTACAATCGCCAGCCCAAGCCCTGTGCCTCCCCGGTCGGCCCGGGTCGTGACGAAGCGTTTAAACAGATTCTTGGCGACATGGCGCCCGATCGAGCCGGCGTTGCGAACCGAAATCGATAAATGACCAGGAGCGCGTTCGATGCTCACGCTTACCGGTGCGCCGCTTTTGCCGTGAATCAGCGCATTGTCGATGAGATTGTCGATCGCCCGCGATAACCAGAGCGCATCGCCCCGGACTTTGGCGTTCGCGGGCGCTAAAAGCGAAATTTCGGTTTGTTGAGGCGCCTTCGCTTTTGCCCGGGCAACAGCCTTTTTGGCGAGCTCGCTTAAATCTACCGGATCGGCTTGCTCGACGCCCCTCGCCTCGATGCGCGCCAGCGATAAAAGCTCGCCCAGCATGGCTTCAATACGGCTCGCCGCTTCGTCGATGCGCCCGACAAAACGCAGCGCTTCCTCGGGTTCTGAAAGCGCGCCGTCGGCCAGCACTTCGGCGCTCGCCCGGATGGCCGCGACGGGATTTTTTAGTTCATGCGATAGATCGGCCGCAAATGTTTCCACAAAGGGACGGCCTTCCAATTGCCGTTTCATCGAGTCAACTGCTTTGGATAGCCGATTGAGTTCGCGGCCATGAACGGGCGGAGGAGCCGCATCCCGTTTGCCTTCGCTCACACCTACAGCAAATTCCGTAAGCAATTCGATAGGCTTTCCCAATACCCGGCCGATCAGCGCCGCCGCCGCCGCCGCCGCCGTGCCTAAAATGGTGCTGAGCAGCAAAATCGCGGGCGCCATATCCGCAAGAACCCGCTGAATCAACAGCGTTGGTTTCACCACCCGCAATTGGCCCACTAGGGTGTTGTTGACGAGAATGGGGGCCGTCATCATGACCGTGCCGGGCTCCTCGGGTTTCAATCCTCTGGAAAATACTTCATCTCCTTTGGGATTGAGCACCGCCAGATTTAATTCGCCCGCGCTGCTATCGCGGATCAATTCGATCTTGCGCGCAACCTCGGCGAGCGAGGTGCCGCGCATTTCAAGTTCGCCCGCAATAAAAGCCGCAATGGCCGTGGCTTCTTCCCGCGCCGCGCTCTCGGCAAGCAAGGTTGCGCGGGCTTCCACGCGATCGAGCACCAAGAGCCCAAGGCCCAGTGAAAATGCGCCGATCACCGATGCCAGCGCCAAAAAGATCTGCATGCGCAGGCTCATGCCCGCCGTGCGCGAACGGACGAGGCGCGAGGCGACAAAGGCCGTGAAGAGAATGAATCCTATGGCGCCCGCGGCGCTTAAAATAAGGCGCGTCACGCTGAACCGGGCCTAGAGCCGGGCATTATGAACCATTCCCATCGGATGGCCGATCGCTAATGCGGTAGCCCACGCCGCGCACCGTTTCAATCCATCCGGCTTCGCCTCCGCATTCGGCGACTTTGCGGCGAAGCACTTTGACATGAGAGTCGATGGTGCGGTCGGTGATGGCAAAGCCGTCTCCCCAAACGCGGTCAATCAATTGGGCGCGCGTGAATACCCGGCCTTTTGCGGCGAGCAGGCATGCCAATAAATCGAATTCGACGCGGGTAAGATCGATGGTTTTACCGCTGATGGTCGCTCTTCGCGTGGCTTCGTCGACCAATAGGGGAAGGACGGGCGCCTTGGGAGCGGGCGTGTTTTGCGGTGTCTTTGCGCGGCGGAGCACAGCCCGCACCCGGGCGACGATTTCCCGGGGAGAAAAGGGTTTGGTCACATAATCATCGGCGCCTGTTTCGAGGGCGGCCACCCGATCGGCTTCCCCGTCGCGGCTCGAGAGCACAATGATGGCTGGAGGGTTTTCGTTGCGGCGGGCCAGCGAGATCAAATCGAAACCGCTGCCGTCGGGAAGCATGAGATCGAGAATGATCAGCGTGGCCAAAGGAAGCTCGCGCTCAGCCTCCGCGAAGGTCGATGCAATGGTGGTTTGAAATCCGTCGCGCCGAAGTGAATAAGCAATGGATTCGGCAATGGCGGGTTCGTCCTCAACGACAAGGATATTCGCCATGCGGGCCACTGTAGCCGCGCCCGGGGCGGCTGTGCAGATGATTTGTTTTAATGATTTGCGATTTATTCCAATCCGATCACGTTGACGGGCTTGGGGAAGCTGGTGGGATCGGAATGGCCGATTTGATCTTCTTCGTTGCTGCCCCAGCAGACGACGCGGCCGCTCTTGCGGACGGCGCAGGCATGATTGCCCGAGGCGGCGAGGTGAATTGCATCGTTAATTCCTTGAACACGAACGGCAGTATTCGAATCTTTATACGATCCATTGCCGAGTTCGCCATTGCTTCCCGAACCCGCGCAGGCAATTTCGCCGGAGTTCAGCAGCGCACAGCGGAATGACCAGCCCACCGCCACCATGGTTGCGCTGTCAATCCCATCGACTTCCCTCAATTCGAATTTGGGTTTGGGTTCGTCTTTTTTAGGCGCCTTGGCCGCGGGTTTTTTATCGTCGGGCCGGACGGGCGAGGGCAATTGATAACGGCGCCAGCACACGACTTTGCCGCTCTTTCTGGCCGCGCAGATTTCAAATTCATGATGGGCAATGGAAATTGCATCGTTGATTTCGGGAATCTCAAAGACTTCGCCGGGCTTGACGGGTTTTTTCTTGTCGAAAGTGCCCCAGGAGCTCGCGGTCATGCAGGCGACCTTGCCCGATTTGCGGAGCGCGCATAACACCGAGCTGTCTCCCGCGATTTCAATTGCATCGGATATACTGCCCATTGCCTTTTTTTCGGGCGGGCTTGGCTTTTTATCTTTTTCCTTCGGGCCCCAACTGGAGCGGCGAATCGATTCCGAATTCCATAGAATGGGCTGCCCTGTCTTCAGTAATGCAAGCCCGGTATCGCCGCCCGCGATCACCGTTTTGGCCGAAGCCAATCCGGCCACCAGCTCGGATTTCCAGGCGTCATTGTCGGAAGAGCCGTCTTTATAGGCCGGAACGCCGCCCCGCGAACAAAAGGCTTCGCCCGATGCCTTCACCCCGCAGAGATAACGATCGTCGGCTCTCAATTCGATCGCATCGCTCAGCCCATCGACCAAAATGGCCGGAATTCCCCGCTCGCGGTATTGCTTGCCATGCGATCCATAGGTGCCCCGGCCCCAGCAGCTTGCCTTTCCGCCTTTTCGGAGCGCACACGAATAATGCCTCGCGAGGCTCACCCGCGTGGCGTCATCAATGCCTGGAACTTCAAAAGGAAGGGCGTGCTCGGCGATCGCGCCATTGCCCAGCCTGCCCCGCTCGGCGCTTCCCCAGCACACGACCGCGCCCGACTTTTTCATCGCGCACGAGCTTTCTTCGCCCGCGCTGACCGCAATCGCATCGCTGATGCCTTCTACCGTGGCAGGGCCTTCGCTTGAATCAAAAGCCCCATTGCCCAATTCACCCGATGAACCGCGCCCCCAGCATGCGACTTCTCCCGTTCGGCGCAGGGCACAGGTGTGATCATTTCCCGCGGCCACGGCAATCGCATCACTAATGAATTGAACGGTCACCGGAGCATCGTGCTCTTCGCGATCGCCCACGCCCAATTGACCGCTCCAATTTTCTCCCCAGCACACAATTTGACCGTTTTTTCGAACGGCACATGTGTGATTTTCCTTGGAGGAGATGGCCACCGCATCCTTTAGATTTTTTACCAATACAGCTTTGCGCTGAGCATCGTCTTCTTCGCCGGCGTTTTCATTTTCGGCGGCGGGCGCGTTGCCCGTGGACACAAGCTTTTCCCGATCGCCGAAACAAGCGACTTCTCCCGTCGAAAGCAGCGCGCAGCCATGCCTGGAACCCGCGGCCAGCGCGATTGCATTCTGAATGCCTTTGATGGGCTTTAGTTCGGGCGCAGATGCATTGGGATCTTCATCCCATTCGGGTTGTCCGCACGCGACATCGCCGCCCTTGCGGACAACGCAAAGTTCATAATCGATAATGCCTGCATCGATCGCATTGCCAAAACCTTTCATGATTGCAGGTAAATGATCGTCGCCCCAGCATTGCACGCGGCCATCATTTAAAATCGCGCAGGAAACAGAACTGCTTGGCCGCACGGAAACGGCTCCGCTCACCTTCGTTGCGCGCACGGCTTTGGGGGTCGGAAGCGCGCCGGCGTCGGTGCCCAGGGAAAGGCTTCTATTGTCGCCCCAGCAATAAACGCTGCCGTCATTTTTAACGGCGCAATTATGGGAACCGCCCGAAGCAAGAAGGCTCATTCGCCGGCAATCACCGGCCAGGCACGATTCACCCATTGCGCAGGCGTGACCGCAGGCACCGCAATGCTGCGCGGATGAATCGAGTTTTACTTCGCATTGATTGGACAAATCGCCGTCGCAATTGGCCGTGCCAGAAGCGCATACCAGCGCCTCGGGCTCTTTGAGCGCGGCGGGCTTCGCCACAGGGATATTTACGGCTTCGGAAGTGCCGCCGCAGCCTATCGCTCCGCTCAATAACAAAGGCAGAAACGAGAGGGCTTTGGCCAATCGATGGGAATGAAAACTGGGCATGAGCGCCGTCTATAACGGCGCCCGTTACGCGGAAAGGACAATCAGCTTCTGGTCGCGCCACGCGGCGCCTTCGCCTTGGTCCAGCGAAGAATCTGAAGCACCGCACCCTGCACTTCGCTGGGGGCTGAATCAAACAGAAGACCCGCCTCAAGACCCGCGGGACCCAATTGATCGACGCCACCGAACAGCTCGCCGGGCTGAATTCCCAGACCACGCGCCAACGATTGAATCGTCGTCAGCGAAGGATCGCGCTTACCGGTTTCGATGGTGCCGATATAATTGGGCGTAAGGCCGGAGCGAATGGCGAGCTGCTCAAGAGTAAGGCCCGAAGCCTCGCGGCGACGGCGCACCTCACGGCCGAGGTCCGCCTGATTGTACTGTTGCTGTGTGCGCGGCATATTTAGAATCCTAATTGTATGAGTGGGCCGGGCAATCCGGCACTGAGTTAACGGCTACCGCCCCGGGGCGAACATTGTTCATCCTAGGCGAGGCAATCCTTCGAATTGGAAATCGCGCGCCGCGAGAAAAATAGCCAGCACAAAAACATCGTAAAAACTAGGCTCGGCAGATTTAACGCTGCGTGCGTACCATCGTAGGTGCGGGCATTACAGATAGTGGCGTGCGCATTCTTTTCAACCCCTGATTCGATGGATCACGCATACCAACAGATTGGAAGAATGAAAAAAGTGGGCGCTGGCAATACCTTGTAGGATGTGTGCGAATCACTCGACCGTTGTTTTTTGATGCTTTAGAGATGACTTCATACATTATTGAGATGTCTCTGAGGAGGCTTGGCGGGCTGGAACATTAACAGTCGTTAAGGCGAACTAAACTTCTGTATGAGGAAGTTAAACAGTTGTACCCATCGCAAAAACGGTTGAATTTACTTGAGCAAAACAGTTGTAAATGCGGCATCAACACTTGTTTAGGGGGATGAGCGGCGCGCCCTTGTAAACAAGGCAAATGCAGCGATCGAGACAGCGAGCCACAGCGAGGTATTTCTGGACGGCGTTCCTGCAGCGCGACATCCGCAGCCGCCTTCGTCTTCGGGCTCCGCGCCATTTTGCGCACCGCCCGATCCACTGGTGTTTCCGCCGCTTCCATTGCCGCCCGCGCCGTTTGAATTGCCGCCTGATCCGCTTCCTCCGCTTCCGTTTCCGCCCGCGCCCTGTGGGATCAAGTCTTTAAAATCGGCTTCGAGAATCCAGCCTGGATTGCCATTGGGATCGAATTTGTAAGCACCGACGTCGGCGGCGCCTTCGCGCGGTGTTCCATTGAAATCGTCGAGCGCGACATGCGTTGCATCTCCGCCTCCAATGAGCGGCGATCCGGCGGAGGGAAATACATCATTGGGCGGCGCTCCGTTGAAATTGGCGCCTTTAAAATCGTTGGCGAGATTTCCCATCGCGCTAAAGCCGCTCATCACATTTTGAAGCCCGCCGGTGCCGTAATTGCCTGACACCACAAGCTTCGCCACATCGCCCGACGCGCGTATGGCGCTGCCGTTTTGCGCGTAGATCGCATTGTTGGCGATCAGCACCGGCCCGACGATATTGTCGGTGCGGATGGCATCGCCGCCGGCCTTGAGAATCGTGTTGTGAATTATGATCAAATTGGCGGGTGATCCGGATTGATGCTGCTGATTGTGAATGGCATCGGCATTGGCGCTGAGAATGATGTTATTGCGGATGGTTGTGTCGGCGGCCGATTGAATGGCGTGATCGCCGCAATTCCAAAGCACATTGCGTTCAATAATATTTGGAGCTCCGTTCCCAACGGTGCTGTACGTGATGATGCAGGGATAATTCGTCGTGTGAATGACGTTATCGCGAACGATATTATTGTAGCTTCCTTCCTTGATTTCGATGCCATCGCCCTGCTGCACGGAAGGATTGGTTGTGTCGTGGATATAATTGCCCTCGATCAGGCTGTCCCACATTTGGCAGGCATTGGTATTGCAGCCCAAATACATGCCTTCGCCGGTATTGTTGGTGTGATGGATATGATTGCGCAGAAGGCGCAAACCTTCGTATTTGGAGTTGGGCACATTGGCGCTCAGCCCCACATCATCGGTATCGTGGATATGGCAGTTTTCGATGGTGATAAAGCTTGCGTTGTTAAGCCGGATGCCGTGGGAGCCGCCTTTGACTTCAATGCCTTTGAGAATCAAATACGCATTGTTTTCGATATTGATCGTATTCTGATTGGCATCGGGGCGGGTGATGACGGGCACTTCTCCGTCTTTGGCGCGGATCATAATGGGTGCCTGGGCCGTGCCGCTCACGCCGATAGTGAATTTGGGCGATAAATTATAGGTGCCTCCCTGAAGCACCAATTCGTCCCCCGCTTTTAGGTTATTGACGGCCGCGATTAAATCGTCTGCGGGGCCGATTTCCGTCACGGTTGCCCAGGCTGTTCCTTCTGAAATGCCCAGGAAAAGAAGAAGCCCCGAAGCGAGAGGGAATAAAGATTTACGAATTTGATAATGCCTATTTCTGTGCACAGCGCACCTCCAAGTGCCGGTTTAAATAAGAAGCCGGAGCAATGACGGTATCACGCTTGAAATAGGTTTTTATTGGCGATTCATTCGGGCGGAAGGGAATAAAAAGATTGCCTTCCAATCTCAGGAACAGCAATTCCCATGCGTGCGGCGAGCTCAAATGTGCGGCGGTGATCGGGAACGTGAATCAAAAAACTCCGGCGCCGTATAGGCACGCTAATTTGCGAGGCCCTTGCGCGAAGTCTTTGGACGGCTTCGAAAAGCGCGTGTTTGGCTGAATCCAAATCGCCCGCGGCAATAAGCGCTTCAATAAAAGAAAGCCGGACTTTGGCCTCGCCTTCTTCAATGGCTCCGCCCATTCCATGCAGAATATCGAGCGCATCTTTGGCCAGTGAAAGCGCGTTTTTCGCGTCGCCTTTGGCGAGTTCGATCGCCGATAACACAGCGAGGGCATAGGCTTTTAAGGGCGGGTGGGAATTGAGGGCTGCAACGGCGGCGCGCGCATCGGCTTCGGCATGATGCAGTTTTCCCGACATCACCGAAACGGTAGCCATATAGATGCGGGCTCCTCCTTCCAGCCGGTGATTCTGCTGAAATACGGCTTCCCGGATGCTTTTAGCAATTAGAGCGTGGGCCTCGTCATAACGTCCGAGATGGGCGAGGGTGTAGCCCAAATTCTGGCGGGTTGCGCAAATGATCTGCGACAAATTGAGGGTTTCGCTTACCGATAGCGCGGCGCTGAAAGCCTGGGCAGCTTCTTCGTAGGCGCCCATTTCCAGCAGGCCGCAGCCCTGGTTGTTTTGCAATACAGCCGTATTGGGGCGATCTTGTACGGTATTGAATGCGTGCAAGGCTTTTTCGCAATGAGAAACCGCGGCGCCCAAATCTCCCGAGGCAAAGGCACGCAAGGCATAGCTTTCAAATAGGCGCCCGAGCACCAAGGGGTTTTGTTTGGCCTTTTCGCCGCGGGTATTTTCAACCTTGGCAAAGAGCATATCCGCCATCACCAGTTGACCGCTCAAGACCAGCGAACCGGCAGCACGCGCCAGCGCAATCACATAGGCCGGACTGTAATCCGCGGTGGTTTCGCTGCCGAAGAGCGCCAGATCTTGTACGGCCGTAGCTCCTACCGAGCTGTCACCCATCTTTACCGCCGCCACAACCAGCTCGGCGCAGGCCGCGCACCAAGCGTCGGAGCCCGGTGTAAGCAGCGGCCTCGCTTCGGAAGCGCAGCGCAAGGCTTCGCGGTTATCGCCTTTCCAGCGAGAGGCTTCCGCGCGCGTGAGCAGCACGCTTCCCAGCACTTTCCCCTCGGCACCGCATGCGATCGCCCGCTGTGTGCGCTCCATCGCCTTGCTCATATCGTTTCCGCGCAGCGCCTCCTGCGCAGCCCGGTGAAAGTAATCGACCGCGCGCCCCAGCTCGCCTCCCCGCTCACAATGCTCGGCGAGCACCATGGGATCGATATTTCCCTGCGCCTCAAGCCACTGCGATGCGACCCGGTGGCCCAGTTTGCGATCGTCCCCCGTGAGCATCGAATAAGCGGTTTCGCGCACCGCAAGCTGCCGGAAACAAAAGGTCCGCTGATGATATTTGGGTGTCCATTCATCGGCCGCGCGGCAATCCAAAATCTCCCGCTGCACAAGCCTGTCGAGCTCGCTTTGAATTTCCGCGGCGGGCTTTCTGAGCAGCACGGCAACGCCTTCAGGATAAAAGCTCGGCCCGAAAATACTCGCCGCCCTCAAGACAAGCCTCGCGCTTGGATCGAGCTCTTGAAGCGAGGCTTCGATCATCGCGCTCACCGAACTGGGAAGCGTTTCGAATTTACCCTGCGCGGCAGCGCGGATTAGCTCCTCCAAATAGAACGCATTGCCCGCCGAACGCTCGACCAGCGAAGCCACGATCGCGTCCTTGGTCCGGGCACCGATGACCGCGCGCACCAGCTCTTCGCACGCCTGCGCGGAGAGCGGTTTAAGCTCCAGTTTTTGCGCTGCGGCGCTCTGAAAGACATCGGGCAGCGTGCGCTCAATATCCGGCCGAGCAAAGGCCAGCACAAAAATGGGCACGCCGGGCAGATCCGAGATCAAAGACTCGATGCATTTTGCGCTGGGCCGATCTCCAAAATGCAAATCCTCCAGCATGATGATGAGCGGCGTTCGCTTACATTCCGAAGCGGCAAAATCCTTAAAGGCCGAAAGCATCTGGCTGCCCATCAGCTCCGCGCTCTGCCGCGCGGCATCGAGCCTGAGGCTTCCTTCGATCATGGGATTGAGCCCCAGAAGCTCCATTAAAAACTCGGTGACACGCGCGTACTCGGATGAAGGAAGATTCCTTGCCACGCGCGACTGAAGCTTTCTCCGCGCGACCGCCGCCATGTCGGCCGCATGAATGCCCAAGGCCCTGCGCAGCGCCGATTTCAGCATTCCAAATGCCGACTGATGACCGATTGGATCGCCTCTCGCGATCCACAAATTCACGCGCACCGACTGCGTCTCCAACCACTGGGTAAACTCTTCGCGCAGCCTCGATTTGCCCGTGCCCGCATCACCCAGCACCAAGATCGCCCGGCCCTTGGATTCGCGCAGCGTCTGGCGGAAGGCGTTGCAGATCAGCGAAAGCTCGTCCTGGCGCCCCACAAATGGCGTCGGCTTTCCAAGCAGCGTGCGCGCACCCCGATCGATATCGTGCTCTTCCTCGATCCACAGGCCCGTTTCGTCGCCGCCCAAATGAAAGCGCGTACCCAGAAGACCCGCTGTTCCATCGTTCACGCGGATAATGTTTTCGCGGTCGAGCAGTCTCAAACAGGAGTGCAGCCTGTCACCGAGTTCCATGCCGTCCTCGCGGCGCAGCTCGACCACGGCGATAGCCAAACCCGAAACCGCCGTTCGCAGCGCAAGGGCACAGCGCGCGGCCCGCACCGCCTGCTCCATGGCCGTTGCCGCGCGGCCGAAGCTAATCATCCAATGCCCATCGATCAGCGCTTCGGCCTGGCCTTCAAAAGGCGAACACACATGCGCAGCATGAGCGGCCAGCGCCCTCGCATTGCTCTCCGAGGTAGGCCGCACAAGCACCGCGCACGACACCCGCTGTTCGCTTTCGGTGAGCGTACGAAGGCTCTTGGTTGCGAAGGTTGATTCTTCCAAAACCGCTTCGTTTGACAGATCGAGCGTGACCAGCTCATCAAACAGAACCTTGGCGTTGGCGGGCCTGGCCTCGGGCTTTCGCGCCAAGAGGCAAGCGATCAAATCGTCCAAGCCGGCAGGAAAATCCGGCAGCAGCGAAGACACCCTCGGCGCATCTTCGGTGATCACCCTGACGAAATAAGAAAGCGCATCATCGCCCTGAAAAATGATCTGCCCCGTGAGGCCCTGAAACAGCAGACTGCCCAGCGCAAACAGATCGGCGCGCGCATCGACATCGCGTGAAGTCAGCACCTGCTCGGGCGCCATATAGCCCGGCGAACCGATAAACACGCCTGTGCCCGTAATGCCCGAGGCCGGCGTGTTGGCGAGCAGCGCAATCCCAAAATCGAGGATCTTCGGAGCATCCAGCCGGCTGTGATGGAGCAAAATATTCTGAGGCTTGAGATCGCGGTGAACGATGCCTTTTTCGTGCGTAACGGCGAGCGCGGACAAGAGCTTCAGCAACAGATCCTTCGCCTCATCGACCGTCAGCCTTCGCCGTTTAAAGAGCGAAGAGAGCATCTCCCCTTCCACCCACTCCAGCGCCAGATAGGGATGCCCTTCAAACGTTCCATGCGCGACATAGCGCACGATGAAGGGATGGTTCATCGACGCGAGGATTTCGGCCTCGCGCAGAAAGCGCACAAAGCCCGGCCCCTCATTTTTTGCGTGAAAGCGTTTGATGGCGACGGGCAGGCCGGTGATTCGATCGGTTGCGAGAAAGACACGGGCTGTGCCGCCTTGGCCAGCGAGCCGCTCGATCGAGAAACGGTCATCGACGACTTGGCCTGGACGCATCAATTCGGGAGTAGCAAAGGAGGAAGCGATCTGTCCATGCTGGACATACAGACGGTAGTGAAGGCCGCAGGTGCCCGCTGCATTGCAATTCGATGCAATGGGTGCTGGTGTGATATAAAAAAATTGGATGTATTATCGATGAAATTGGTTCAATGTTCAATAAACTGAAATGGATTTATCCATTTCGATCGGATTAGAGCACTCGTTTCGCTCTCACATCCTTCCCATCGAAGGCCACCACCAAACCCACCACCGCCCCTGCCCCCTGAGCGGCGAGCTCGGCCCCATAATTCTTCCCTTTCATTTGGGTCTCGCCCTCCTCCAAAGCCTGTTCCAAGGTCTTTCGCCCAGGCTTCGCCACTTTTAACTCCAACACCACCCCAGGTTTTCCTTTTTCCGCCGGCATCACCAGCACATCTGGACGCCCATCCCCCGACTCCCGATTGGAACGCACCCGGTATTCAGGCTCAAGGGTTGCCAGAAGACCCAAGACAAAACCATGATAAAATTTCTCGGGATCGGGTTCCGCGGTATCGTGAAAAGAAACGGTTGCCAGCGCCAGCTTCTGAAGCTGCCTCTCCATCTCCTTGGCATCTCCCTTCAGCAGAGCCGAAAGCAATTTCTGAATATTGCCCCCTTGTTCACGCAGCCCCGCCTCCAGCCAGCCTTTAAAGGTGCCCACATAGACTTCACGCACCTCGTGATTGGGTATGCTCAACGCATAACGCTTATGTCCAAAGCTCGGCACCGCTTTGGCCTTTAAATAGCCTGCAAACGTTAGCAAACTAAAGAGCACATGGGTATGAGTCGCTAAATTCCCCAGCGCCGTATTCTCATCCAGCTCCCGCTCCACTTCTCCCCCACAAAGCAAGGTTTCCAGCGCATCGCCTACCTCCCCCGCATGCC
>CAZICM010000003.1:46749-217985 GCA_964537685.1 uncultured Polyangiaceae bacterium | reverse complement strand
TGCGCAAATACGCAAAGTCATCGATACCAATGGGGATACGCCTTCGATCGAGCATGTGAGTATGCTTTTAGCGGGGCAGTGAGCGGGATGTCAAACAGATAAAAACATCGCCTATTGATTGTGCAGACCTATCGAGCGGGAAGGCGGACCAGGCATTGGGAGTGATCGGGATCACGCCAAAGGGATAATGTTGATGCTCTAGGGCGATCCCGATCGGCCGAAAGCCTCGCCGGCCACGGCGATAGACAGTGGTGCACTGCCGATAAGCGATGTTTTTGGGGCTTGGGGATGATGGGAAAGGGCTATCAGAGACCGTCTCAATTTAAGGAACAACCTCAATACTCACAATACTCCTCACCGACAACCCCGGACTATTCGGCACGATCAAACGAAGCGGCCCCTCGGGCGCCTCCAGCGCCGAACCCTCTTTTTCATAGGCCAACAGCGTATCATCCCGCACTGCCACCGCCGCCGTCAGCGTTTGCGTATAACCATCCGCCGCCTTTACACGCACTATTGCATTCGGCGGAATGGTTCCCAATATATCGCGCAACAGAGCCCCTTTGTAGTCTTTGTCACCATGCTCCATTTCATGCACAGCCAGCATGGTAATATCGCTTCTGCTCAGGTTTTTTGGACCCGACCCAAGCTTAAGCTCCAACGTCGCGCCCGGAGGACCTTTGCCACATCCCATCTGCGCCATGGGTAGCGCCAGCACGCCAATACCAAATATCAAAGCAAATAATGCCCTGCTCTTTTTCATGTTCATCACCACCTTGCCCTTATAGGTTGCACAACCCCCCCAAATCCGCCCGAATCGCCGCCACACAGTCCGCTCCAGCCTCAAAACATTCCCGCGCATTCCCCAGATCTATCCCGCCCAGCGCCCCAAGCGCCACTGTAGATCCCATAGCCCCCAGCTCCCCCTTCGCTTCCCTCAATGCCTCCACCCCCAAGGGCTTTCCCTTTCCAGGTGATGCGAAAATCGGCGAAAGCAGCACCATATCTACCCCCTGCCCAGCCGCTTGAATCACTTCATCCACCGAATGCGCCGAAACCGAAATGCGCAAATCACCCCATGTCCGAGCATCACTCACCCCCATCGAGCGCCTCCCCAAATGCAGCCCGTCCGCTTCCAAGATTAAGGCCAAATCGAGCCTATCATTCACCCAAAAGGATATCCCCAACCCGCGCGTCAGCGCCCTCAGCCGCTCCCCCCACCGCCACAACTCCCGCCCGCTCAACCCAGGATCCCGAAGTTGAACCCCTAAATACCCCCGATCCTCTTCCGATAGCTCCATCCCCTTGGCCTGGAGCCGCTCCACCATCTCCCCCTCCGGCACCACATCCAGCGCCGTTATCATCAGCACCCGGGGCAAAGGAAAGAGCCTCAAGGACTTCCCCCGACCCCCGCGCCTCCCGCTCCGCCTCCCATCGCCGCTAAATCGAGCCTCGCCTGTTCCGCAAATCGGCTCGTCGGATAGCTTTTCAATAAAAACAACAACGTCTCTTTTTGAGCCTTGCGATTTCCCTTCGCCTCAAATTCCTCGGATAACTTGTACAGCGCCTCGCCAGGCTCCTCCTCCCGCCGATGATTGGGATCGGCCTCGCTCGCGCATTGAAAGGGCGCCCTCGACGCCGACAGCGCTATCAATGCCGATATCATTACGGCCGATCTTAAGCCCAAGACCACGCCCGCATCCTTTCCGTTCTCACCGCGGCGTCAAGACTAAACTTGCCCAATCCGGCCATCCAAAGGCGACGATGCCGTTGCATATAGCTTCCGGGGAATACGACCGGCCATATATGCCATCCTACCGGCTCTCACGGCATCCCTCATCGCCTCCGCCATCATCACAGGATGCGCCGCTCCCGCAATCGCCGTATTCATCAGCACTCCATCGCAGCCCAACTCCATCGCCGCCGCCGCATCGCTCGCCGTCCCCACACCCGCATCCACAATCAGCGGCACTTTGGTTTGTTCGCGAATAATCATCAAATTGTAAGGATTACGAATACCCAATCCCGAACCGATCGGCGCCGCAAGCGGCATCACCGCGGCGCAGCCAATATCCTCAAGCTTCCGGCAAACAATAGGATCGTCCATGCAATAAGGCAGAACCGTAAAGCCCTCCTTCACCAAAATCCGCGCCGCCTCAAGCGTTGCCTCGTTATCGGGAAACAGCGTCTTCTGATCGCCGATCACCTCCAGCTTCACCAAATCGGAAAGCCCGAGCTCCCTCGCCAGCCTCGCCGTCCGAAGCGCTTCATCCGCCGTATAACAGCCCGCGGTATTGGGCAGAATCGTAAACTTCCCCGACATGAGCAGCGACATCATCGAACCTTCGCCGCGATCGCTCAGATTCACGCGCCGCACCGCCACCGTCACCACATTCGCGCCCGAAGCCTCAAGCGCGAGACGCGTCTCCTGCACATCCTTGTATTTGCCCGTGCCCACAAAAAGCCGGGATTCAAATGCATACGCTCCAATCTTCAGCACATCGTTCATAAGCGGCCGCGTAGCAGTTTTTTCACCGGCAAGAAAGTCTCATTGAGCAAGAAAAGACCGCCATGATAGAAGCTTGGGCTCAATCCCAATACCAAGGAGCTCTCGTGCTTCCTCTGTTTATCAGCGAAGAGGTTTGGCAGCGCGTCCTTAAGCTGGAAATTCCCTTTAACTCGTGCGGTGTCGATCCTTATGGAATCTCGAGAACGCATGTGGCCAGAGGGATGAGCTTTCTCGAATTTTTCTATCGAAAGTATTTCTCGGTGCGCGTTCACGGCATTCAGAATGTGCCTCCCCGGGGCGCTGGAATGCTGGTTGGCAATCACTCGGGCGGTGTTGCGATCGACGGCGCGATGATCATCGCATCCTGTTTTTTTGAGCTCGATCCGCCCCGCCTCGCCCAAGGCATGATCGAAAAATTTATCAATCGCCTGCCCTTCGCATCGCAGTGGACCAACCGCACCGGCCAATTTACGGGCCTTCCCGAGCACGCGGCTCAATTGCTCCAGAACGGACGCCTGCTGATGACTTTTCCCGAAGGCGCACGGGGCACGGCCAAGCTCTATACCGAACGCTATTCGCTGGTGAGCTTTGGAACAGGCTTTATGAGGCTTGCCCTGGCCGCCAAGGCGCCCATTGTCCCCTTTGCATTTCTAGGCGGAGGCGAAGCCGTACCCACCATTCTTAACTCTCAAACCCTAGGCAGCTTAATGGGCGCCCCTTACGTGCCGATTACGCCTTATCTGGTGCCCCTGCCCCTGCCCGTCGAACTCGATATTTATTACGGCGAACCGATGCACTTCGAAGGCAATGGCAACGAAGCCGACGAAGTCATCGCAGCCTATGTCGAACAAGTGAGAAACCGCATCGCCGGACTTCTGCAAACCGGACTCGATGCCC
This sequence comes from uncultured Polyangiaceae bacterium, assembly GCA_964537685.1. Classification (GTDB taxonomy): domain Bacteria; phylum Myxococcota_A; class Polyangia; order Polyangiales; family Polyangiaceae; genus CAZICM01. Next base: position 214,579 of record CAZICM010000003.1, on the reverse strand, counting down.
GCAACACAGGCATTAAAGTAGGGGGAACCGCTCAATGAAAGTCCTCATCACGGGCGTATCTGGACGGCTCGGCGCCATGGTGGCCGATCGCCTGGCCAAAGCGGGCCATAGCGTCATTGGCATGGACCGGCGGCCTTATCCTTTCGATCGCGGCACGGTCGAAATGCATGAATGCGATATCCGCAAGCGCGAAGCCGAAGATGTATTCCGCAAATGCCGTCCCGAAGCGGTCATTCACATGGCCACCGTCACCCACTTGGTCGCCCGCGCCGAAGAGCGCTACCGAATCAATTTAGGCGGAACGCGCGCAGTATTTAACCATTGCGAACACTACGGTGTCGAACACGCCATCTTCGTCGGAAGACACACCTATTACGGCGCCGCCCCCGATTCCCCGCTGTATCACACCGAAGACGAGCCCCCGATGGCCGTCAACACCTATCCCGAACTCTCCGATCTCGTCGCGGCCGATCTCTACGCGGGCTCGGCGCTATGGCGCTTTCCATCGCTTTGCACAACGGTCTTACGGGCCTGCTACACCCTGGGCCCCACCGGCCACGGCACCCTCGCCGCCTTCCTCCGCCCCCCTCGCATTCCATCGGTATTGGGCTTCGATCCGATGTTTCAATTCATGCACGAAACCGACACGGTAACAGCCATTTGCCTTGCCCTCGAAAAACGAATACGCGGCGTCTACAACGTCGCCGGCCCCCAACCCGTCCCCCTATCCGTCATTATCCGGGAAACCGGCCGCATCCCCATCCCGCTGCCTGAATTTATCTTCTTACGCGCGCTGGGCCGCCTTGGATTCCCCAGACTTCCCCCGGGCGCCGTCAGCCACATCAAATATCCGGTCGTGGTGGACAGCAGCCTTTTCCGCAAAGCAACAGGCTTTGAGCACGAAGTCGACGAAGTGCGCGCCATGCATGAATTCAAAGGCTCATTCCCCGTAAAACCCTATTAGAATGAGCCGCCCATACGAAGGGAGGCGCTATCCTTCAATACAGAAGGAGATACCCACAAGCTCGATGTATTGGATTTTCCCGGCGCCGATGGCTTAGATATCCAATACCATACAATTGCCGCACCAACCCCTGCCAACCCCACCCCAAAACTCACCGTCGAAATGGTCGCGCAAGTCTCCGCGGCCTGATGCGCATCGAGCCCCTTCTGCGAACAATAAAACCCATCGCATTCTTTGTCCCCCTCGGCCTTCCACCGAAAGGTCTGAACGCCAAAAATCGACCCCACCACAATACCCGCCAGCCCAGCCGTTCCCACAACATAAGCGCCGACGGGCACCCCTAAAATCTTATTGTAATCCGAGGAATCATCTTTGGATTGACCTGTCCCAGCCGCCTTTGCCGGCTCAGACGGCGGCCCAGCCACCGAATGAACCGGCGCGGAAGCCGAAGCGGAAACAGAAGGAGGCGGAGGCGGCACCGTTGGAATGGGCGGCGGAAGCGCACTCGAAGAAGAAGCCGGTGTCTCAGCCGCCAGAGGAACAGGCACCACGACTTTTGTATTGGCCGGCCCCTTTGGAATATTCACCCGGCTCTTAAAAGGCAAATACCCGGGCGCCCTCACTTCCACATCATGATCGCCTGGATCCAAAGGCATCGGCGTTCCCACAATCGCCGCCGAATGCGCCTTGCCATCAATAAAAACAGAATACTCTTTTAATTCACCACCCAATTCAATCGTTAATTTCGATAGAATCGCTTCCAGCTCCGCAGCCTTCTTCTGAGCCGCCTGTTCACGGGCCGACTGATTTGACCGGGCAGCCAGACGAGCCGCCTCCAAATAGGAAGCCCAAGCCTGAGCCACCTGCCCAAGCTGCTCCTGACACACAGCCAAATTCAAAATCGTCCCCGCCTTGGGATCCAAACGGTGACTCTCCGCAAGCTTTGGACACGCATCCGCTGCCTTTCCCGCATCCATCAAAGCCCGCCCATCGCGAAACAGCGCCTCGGCCAACGCCCGATCCGCCGGTGAAATCGCCTCCTGGGCCAATCCATTCAATGGCGCTGCCATTCCCATCAAAATGACCAGCGGAAGAAAAATGCGCCCAATCTTTTCAAATTGAATCATCATTCAATCACGCTCACGCAGCAGATCCGTGGGAACCGCTGAACTGGGCTTTGGCTTTGAACCTTGTACACCGCTCTTTTTATCGTTTTTCAGCGGAGCACTCGAAGAAGGCGCACCCGCCGAAAGCGACGCGGCAGAGCTCGGCTGCTCTTTAGGCCCCTGCGCGGAAAGCTCGGCCGCAGGCTTAATTTCAGGCGTAAGCGCTGCAGAGCTTTGTACCGCCGGAGGCTGAAGCGCGGGCTGCAAAGGCTCTGTCGCAATCCCGCCCTGCACTTTCGCTCCCTGCACATGCCCTTCCGGCTCTTGACCTCTGCCAAACATCCCAAAAAACGCAATTCCCCCAATCAGCGCCAAGCCCAACGACAGCCCCGCACCCCAAACCCACATCGGCCGCTCACGCTTCTTCGGCACATCCTGAGAAGGCTGTGAAGATTCGCGTCCCCCTACAAATGAAGCCGAAAGCGTAATCGGCTCGAGCCTCGGCATATCCGCCGCCGCCTGCGCCGACACAATGGCATCCATCGTCTCCGCCGTCTGACTCACCCGATCCGAATTCGGCGAAAGCGATACCCGCACCATCCCATCGGCCTTCGCATCGCTATTGGCCCCCTTCAACACGGCCTCGATGCGGCGCGCAATTTCCCGGTGAGACTCATCGCAATAGACCGAAAGCGCCCCCGAAAGCGCTGCAACATCCGAAAAACGCTCGGCCGGATTGCGCAGCAGACACTTCATCACAATCGCTTCCAGTCCCTGCGGAATACCGGGCTGCAGCTTGGAGGGCGGCTCCATCGAACCATCGAGAATCGCCGCCAAAATCTCGCCCACCGTATCGCCCCTAAAAGGCTGCACACCCGTGAGCAGCTCGTACAGAATGACGCCGATGGACCAAATATCCGAGCGCACATCGGCATTCTTCGATTTTCTCACTTGCTCGGGCGCCATATACCCGGGCGAACCCAGCACCGCATCGCCGGTCGTCAAAGCCTTTCCAGAAAGCGGCCTATCAAGCTCGGAACGCATCTTTGAAATACCAAAATCCAACACCTTAATCCGCTTCGTTCCATCCGGCCTATCGGTCACAAATAAATTCGAAGGCTTTAAATCGCGGTGAACAATACCCAGCGCATGCGCATGCGCGAGCGCATCCAGCGCCTCCATCACATAATTCGCGGCCTGCTCCGCATTCAGCGATCCGGTCTGACCCAAAAGCCTATCCAAATCCTGACCGCCCAAATGCTCCATCACCATGTAGGCATCGCCATTTTCAAGCGTTCCCACATCGAAGACCCTCACCACATAATCGCTCTGAATCTGAGCCGCAGCCCGCGCTTCCCGCACAAAACGGGACACCAGCGTATCGGGCGAACGCCTTTCGCTCATCCCTGGACGCAAGAATTTAATCGCGAATAACTGTCCTAAATCCTCGTGACGCGCGGCGTACACGACACCCATTCCGCCCGAGCCTAAGACGCACTCCACCCTATATTTACCGGCGATTTTTTCCCCCTCGGCGAGGATCTGTCCGGAAGAATCTTGTACCGCAGAAGACATAAAAGAGGCTCAGCACAGAATAAGCAGACCACCTCACAAGCTATCGCAAAGCCTCGCGCGCGAGGAATGAATTATCGCTCTTCGGCGATGAGCACCCCCGGGATTCAAGAATTCGCTTGACACCTTTTCAAACAAGGTCCTTGCATCATGCGATGCGATTAACCGAATTAAAAACGGCCGGCCTTCTAAGCCTATTTCCCCTATTGTCCGGCTGCCACCTCATTGCGGGACTCGAAGATCACGCCCTCCGCGAAGACAGCCCCGCATTATCCCAGTGGCCTGATTCAATTTCATCGTATTGCTCAGATGGCAACATGGAATTGGAATGCAATCCGGATAAAATTAGCGATCCTGGCCTGCTCACACAGGACAGCCTCGTCCGCTACAACCTTCCCGAGTACACGTCGACCAGCGGCGACAGCGATATCATCAAAGTCCACGACTCGATCACCGGCTTAACCTGGTATGCGATGCCCGCATTTCAAGGGGATTGGCCGACCGCCTCAAAAGCCTGCGCTGAAGGGTTTACCGATAAAAACATTCGGCTGCCCACGCGCCTCGAACTGATTTCCATCATGGACTACGCGAGTTCCGAACCCCGCTTTGCCCCCGACGCTTTAAAGAGCCTGCCCCAGGGCGAATACCTCACCAACTCGGTGACCAAACGCTTTCCCAACACCGACCCGGTCCATCCCGACGAGCCCCAGGAAGTCTGGTTCGTCCGAGCAAGCTGCGCGTCCGTGGCCTGCGCACCGGGCATGAACGCGGACTCCCTTCTCCCCACCTTCCGGGGTTACGCCTTGAATACCAATTACCGCGCCATTTGCGTGCAGGATACCCATTCGTTTAAATTGGCCGATCCTCTAGTGCAACCCCAAGCGGGCGATCTGCAATGGACAGACAACCGCACCGGACTCACCTGGACCACCCAAGCCGACACCGAAGTGAATTGGACAGAAGCTCTTTCGTATTGCAATACAAGACAAGTGCTTGGTAAAACGGGCTGGAGGCTCCCCAGCATTAAAGAAATTCAAACCATTGCCGATGATACCGATGGGAATGCCTACCTCATCCCCTTCCTTCCCAACAATATGACAAGCGCCACATTTTGGTCATCCACGCCTTATATGGGCGGCCCCGCCTATGCCTATATTTTCACCACGCCCCACGGCACAGTACGAACGGACATCACAAGCCAGCAATACTTCCGGGCCCTGTGCGTGCGCGGACCGGACTGATGCAAAATACCTAGAAAAGACCGAGCCCGCCTGTAGCTTTCCATGATATTGTCGCCTTCGTGCGAGCCCGACAGCGATCCTTCCACGTCTTTATTCTTGCCCTAACCCTGGCCGTTCCAGCGCTCTCGGCGCTGAACCCAAACGCGCCCCAACATTCGCCGGCAGACGCCAATGCTGCTGTTTCCGTGGCGATTTCACTCGATGAGCTCACCCAAGGCTCATCCCATGTTGTCATCGCGACCGCGCTCGAAAAACACAGCGCGTGGGAAGACTTGCCCGGCGGAAGACGAATCGTCACCTTCACCCGTTTCCGCGTCGAACGCAGTGCAGGCACCTCGCCCGGCGAAGAAATCACCGTCCGCACACTGGGCGGCGTGGTTGGCAATATTGGCCAGCTCGTCAACGGCGACGCCAAATTCGGCAAAGGCGAGCGCACCCTGCTCTTCCTTCTTAAAACACCCAAAAATGGCTTCGTCGTCAACGGCTTGGCCCAAGGCCATTTCCCCATCCGCAACGACGCCCAGGGCAATCCCAAACTCTTCGCAAGCCCCGACGCCGGCACCCTGCTTCCCCGGCGCGGCCCCGTTATCTCGGCCCAAGAACGCCTCGTCGGCCTTTCTCCCGAAGCGGCGATGACCTTAATCGAATCCCTTAAACAGAAGCAAACGCCATGAGCCCCAGCCGTCCCGCTTTAGGCGTTTCAATAGGAATTACGCTCGCCGCGGCCTTGTGGCCCAGCGCATCCCACGCTTTCTGCCGCACCACGAGCTGCTCCACGAGCCCCATCGGAACAGGCCAGCTCTGCACGCCGGCCGATCCCAACGATTGCGGCAAACCCCTCTTTTGGCCGAGCCCCTGCGTCGGTTTCACACTTCAGCAAGACGCATCAAAACAAGTACCGCTCAAAGACGCCGAAACAATTTTCAACACGGCCTTCGACGCATGGAAAAAAGCCCAATGCCCCGGCGGCGGAACGCCCCGCGTGCGCGTGGATTATTTGGGCCCCGTTTCCTGTGATGCCCAGGAATACAACTACGGCGATAAAAAAAGCCTCGGCAATGCCAACATCATCATGTTCCGCGATGATATGTGGCCGCATTCCGGCGCGAACAATACACTCGCATTGACAACCGTTACCTTCAATACCGAGACGGGCGAAATCTACGACGCCGATATGGAAGTAAATACGGCCACCAATACGATCACAACAGGCGACACCGGCGTTGAATTCGATCTTCTCTCCATCGCGACACACGAAGCCGGTCATTTTCTGGGCCTCGCCCATTCACCGCTCGATCAGGCCACGATGACGACGCAATACATGCCGGGCTCGCTGGATATCCGCACGCTCGATAGCGACGACCAAGCGGGCATTTGCGATATTTACCCGCCTGGAACCGCCATTCCCGCCAGTTGCGACACGACGCCTCGCCATGGTTTTTCAGCGCTGTGCTCGGACGATCCCCGTCCCGCCGCCGACGACGACGGAGGCTGTTCCATCCGCGCCCCCGGTTCCCGCCGGCCCAACCCGGCATTCTCCGCGCTTTCCCTGGGCCTTGCCGCATTTCTCGCCGCACGGAAATACCGCTCCCGCCGTTAGACAACTCTACTGAATGGGCGCGCCGTGGAAAAAGCCTCCTCACACACGATTCCCAGCGAGGCCATTCTCTGGATAGACACGCCCTCGGCCCTCGATGAATTGGCCCGAAGGTGCATGAATGCCAAGGCTCTTGCCTTGGATGTCGAAGCCAATGGGCTATTTGCCTACCGCCCCAAAGTCTGCACCATTCAGATCGCATTCGAAGACTATACGATGCAATCGGGTGCGATACCGATGCGCGTGGCCATTATCGATCCCTTGCGGACACCGCTATCACCGCTTCTACCGGTGCTTGACGACAACGGCCCCGTAAAAATCCTGCACGATCTCGCGCTTGACGCCCGGCTTCTCGCAGAAGCCCAGGTACCACTCGATCGGGTGCGCGACACATCGATTGCCGCGCGCATGCTGGGATTTAGAGCATCCGGCCTTTCATCCATGCTTGAAAGCGAATTTAGTATTAAAATCGATAAGAAATTTCAGCAACACAATTGGGCAGAACGCCCGGTAGATCCAGAAAAGCTTCAATACCTCGCGAGCGACGTATTTCATTTATTGGAATTGGATGAACACCTGCGGCGCAAAGCCAAAGCGCTCGATATCGAGGAAGAGATCGCCGAGGAATGCAATTACCGCCTAAGCATTGCCCGAAGGCCGCCCTCCAAGCCCAAACCCGCATATGCGCGGATGAAAGGCGTATTTTTGCTCGACGCGGCTGGAAAAGCCATTTTGCGCGAGCTCACGCAGGTGCGCGACAAGGCCGCCGAGCAAATGGATTTGCCACCTTTTCGAATTGCCCCGAATGAACTGCTCTTAGAAATCGCCCGGAAAAAACCGGCCGCGCTTCCATCGCTGCGCGCCCTGTTAAACGGCACGCTGGCATCGCGCACACCGGGCATGAACGACGCATTTTATGAGGCGGTACGCACCGGCGTAGAAGCGGGCAATATACCCGAGCACGAGCGATCTTTATTTGAGGCCGAACGTTTATCGCGGCCCGCCATATTACATCGCAAGGTATTGGAGACTCGCCTCTTCGCATGGAGGCGCAGTGAAGCGGAGCGCCGGGGTTTAGATGTACAGGTTGTACTTCCCGGGCACTGCGCTCATGCCCTGGTGACCATGATGACGAGATTTGATCCAAATTCAAACGAATTCCTCGATGCAATGGCGGGCATCGTGGGACTGGGCGCCCGGCGCCTGGCCATGTATGGGCCGGATTTCAAGCGGATTGCCATTGAAGTGCTCGATCGTGTCCGTCAAGAGCTTCCCGCCGATCAAATTGTTTTTTCGGGGACGCTGCCCGCCTCGGACGATGAAAGCGACGACTAAATCGGTGCTGGCGGTGGCCGGAGAATATTCCGGCGACCGGTTATTATCGCATATTCTCGGCGAGCTTCACCGCCAATTCAATTCAATTGAAACCTGGGGCATAGGCGGCCCTCTTTCGGAACAATCGGGTCTTCGGCGTATTTTCGATGCCCGCGCAATTTCTGTAATGGGCTTGGGAGACGCTCTAGGCGCGCTGTCTTCACTGCAAAAGGCTGCTTCCACCCTGCTCGGCCATATTCACCGGAACAAGCCATCGATTGCATTACTAATCAATTTCACCGAATTTAATACCTATATCGGGCGCCTGCTTAAAACAGCGGGAACGCGCGTATTATGGGTAGCGGCGCCGCAGGTATGGGCATGGCGCAAAGGCCGGCTATTCACCATGAAATATTCGCTCGACCGCCTCGCCGTACTCTTTCCTTTTGAAGAACCCTTATGGAGAAGCGCTGGGGTTGACGCCCATTATATCGGACATCCCGCCCTGGAAGTTCCCCTGGACCCGTCCAATTCTATCGGATTAAACGCTGGGGAAAAGCGCATTGCCCTGCTCGCGGGAAGCCGGCCCAAGGAAATAGCGAGACTCGCCGGACCTCTGGCCGCCGCGGCTCAACTCATGATTCAATCGGGCGATGCCGATCGGGCTTATTTTATCCAAGCGCCGCATCTGCGGGAAAATGAGCGGAATCCATTGCACCGGATATCAAAACAATTTCATTTTCCAATTCTGGAAGGCGATTCGCTGCACGGAGCGCTGCCTCTATTGCCTGCCTTCCATTTAGCGCTCTGCGCCTCGGGAACGGCCAGCCTGGAAGCCGCGCTCGCCGGAATTCCCCAAGTCGTTGCCTACCGCGTCGATGCGCTCAGCGCGGCGATCGCAAAGCGATGGCTGCAAATACCCTATATTTCATTGCCCAATATTCTAATGGGCAAACCCTATGTTTCTGAATTGCTTCAAGACGACGTTCAACCTTATCGTATTGCAAACGAAGGCCGCAAAGCCCTTGGAACCAATGCCGCGGCCCTCTCGGATTCGCTCCGAAACCTTCTCCGCACGGATTCCCAAGACCATTTTGGCGCGCGCGCCGTGAATTTAATACGCGACTGGATCGATTAACCCGACCTGCACAGCCGATCCACGGCCCGGAGCAGCGCAGGCACCCGATAATCACCGTGCATGGATGCAATCTTTTGAGCTGCATCTCTTACATCCATTCCCTCGGCCGTTACAATCAATGGCTTTTCGCTCTTTCCCCGGAGCACATTCAGCGCAATACCCGCCTGAACGGCCACATCGATATCCTTAAACATCGTTTTCGCCACACCAACGATCGGAACTTCACCCTTCAATGCTTCAAATAACTTCGCCCCCAAGCCAGGCCGCTTTTCGGCATCCAGCCACACATATCCATCGACAATAATTGCATCAAGTTTTTCGCCAAATTTATTGTATTTATATCCATCGTCCAGCACACACAAAATACAAGGCAGCTCCCGGCGATAAAAAGCCCCGGGCTCATAAGGCTCGGCATGGGCGATTTTTACGACCGACTGGCCGGCCGCCCTGGCATCCGAAAAATGCTTGAACCACAGACAAGCGCACACCGCGCCGCCATTTCGATAATCCACATCCACACATGCAATCACGCGCGGATTGTCCAACGAATACCCGCCCGCACAAGCTCTTTTCAACGAGACCACTGCACTCTTTAAGAGCGGCCGCCCAAAGGCTACAGTGACTCCCTATGATTCAACACATCTTGCGCCGCCCGCTTGCTCTTGTTCCTTTGGCCATTGCATTGCCCTTCGCATTCCAATCGCTGGCCTGCTCCAGCGTTGAAGTCATTAACCCCGCCGAAATCACGCCCGTGGACGCTAAAGACGCTGGAACGGACGTCGAGGCGGATGCCGACACGCCGCCCGATCCCGGCCCGCCCATGCTCGGCCCTTCGCTCGCCTTCGACGATTTTCATATCGCGACCATACAAGAGGCATTTCACCCCTTTGCCCTGCTCGGCCCGCTCGTCAACGATCAACTCACGATGAGCATTAAAAATGGGCAGCTTTTATTCGGCCTTGAAATTCGCAATCTCGACGATCCCTCTGGCCAAAGCGATCCGGAAATTAGCGCCGCAATGATTGGCCTATCCGATAGTGATAGTGATAATTCCGATAATTTTAATCCAGACGAACCCGAGACCTATTCTCCGGCGCCCCTTTCGTTTGGAATGGATGGCAATCCGACCATTGAATTCACCACCGCATCGATTAAAAAAGGCTTCCTTCATGCGGAAAGCGTGGGCGTTTTAATGACGCCCGGATTGCCTTTCCCCTTTGCGAATCCCGTGCTTGAAGGCACCATAAAAGCGACGCCGGAGGAGGATGCCATTTACACCCTTGAAAAAGGAAGGCTTACCGGCGCGGTGCAGGCATCGCTTTTAGGATTTATTCCCAATATCACGATGGGGCAGTGCCAAGGCCAAACCCTATTGGATGTCATCGCGACGGGATGCGGTATTTTCCCGCTTCAGCCTCAAGTGGACCTCGATGGAGACGGTCTCGAAAAATTCTTTGATGATCCCGATGATATGGGAGTTAAAGATTTTCGTATTGACCGCTGTGTCGACGGTGATGGAACCGAAATTCTGGGGACCGATTGCGTATCCGATTCGCGCATTGCCGACGGGTACAATTTAATTTTCGCGATGCACGGCGTCCGGGCTTTTGTGCTTCAACCCATGCCTTAACCATCAATTTCATGATAATGCATAAAACTACTTTCATTATCATTTCTTTGTTTGCGCTCACGGCGGCTGGAACAAGCTTTGCTCAAAGCGATCCGCCTACATCACCCGCTCCATCCGCTCCATCCGCACCATCCGCGGCGCCAACAGAAATCCCCGCGCCACCGCCAAATCCTCCCGAAACAACAGCGCCTCCTCCTTCTGCATCGGCGCCCGCTCCGCCGCCACCCACCACCGATGCCGAACTGAAAAGCGGAGGACCGCCTGTCGACGAACCCGTGGGTCAAAACTTGAAGGGATTGCCAACCAATTGGGTTGTTCCGACCAGTTTTCGAAACCTCAACGGCCACGATTTTTTGCTTACTGAATTTCACACCTCACCCTTTGCGACGACCCATTTTGGCACCATTACCGGATTGGGCGGCGCATCGTTTAAAACGCCAGATCACAACTTGACGCTGGTAGGGCTAAGCCAAGCATTTAATCTTCAAATAGGATTTATCGATTTAATCACGGCGCGGGCGGGCATTGCGGGCTCGGCGCTATTGGGGATTAGCCCCGAAGCGGCACTTTTTTATGGGGCGGGAGCGGGATACGATATTTCATTGGGAGCTGGCGTTGGAAAAACCTTTGCGGGTAAAATTCGTATTGCTCTTGCACTCGATTATACCTTTAGGAAGAGTTACAATTTTAGTGTGATTTCGGCCATTCAAAAGAGTTTAGACGCCGGAACGATCGACAGTTCGACTTTATTGGTGAGCACCAGCACGCACGCACCTAAACTTGGGGTTCATTTCGCATGGGGCATCGATAAAATCATTGGCATCCTCGCCCGCGTCGAATACGAAAGAACCATTCAGAATACCGATGGAGAAGATCAAGCCGCCAATACCATCGGCGCAGGAGCCACGCTGAGCGCAGATTTTAATCCATCCACGCCCATACCTTTAGGCGCATTGCTTTCCTATGGACTTCGCAAAACAGCAGGCGGCCCCGCGCCTCTTCATGAAGTGGTCGCGGGCATTCATTACACAGGCCGGACAAGCCTATCGCTGGGGCCGGAGATTCAAATTGTTTCGCTTGAAATAGCCTCGGACGATCCGGCCCAAAACGCGAAGCTTTCACAATTTTCGGCGATCTTTCGAATGCGATATTATTGGTAGCCCCTAACTCCCCGGCGCCGCCTCGCCATCCAAGCACTTCCCGCGGCCAACAGCGCCCATACCGCGTAATCCTTCGCGCCTCCGCCCGGAATCGAGCACGAACAGCCATCTTCGCCGCCCGGAGCTCCGCCCGCCGAACTCGAACCCGAACCCCCGCCGCCCGTCCCAGAAACGCTTGAACATTCGCCAATCGACGCATCCGCCGAACTGCACATCTGGCCTTCTGGACATGCATTGCCTGCTTCGCCACGGCACCCCGCCTTGCATTCACAGGCTTCGCATACCATCCCACTGTCCGCTGCCCCGCAATAACTATCGTCGAGGCATGGACATACCATCAAATCGTCCGATGGATCATTAGGATCGCCTTCAGAAAGCGCTGGATCAATCGTGCCGTCCTTGTCGACATCTTCCTGGCCATCGGGTACTCCGCCTCCATCCGTATCGGCCAGCAACATGCTCGTTTTGGTCTTTCCCTTGTCCGCATCGGATACGCAATGCCCCTGCGCTTTGTTGGTCGAGGGGTCGCTGCAATTCTTTCCGCGCTCCGTGCCATCCTTTAGTAAATCATTATCGCTATCATCGTCGAGCAAATTGATCGTGCCGTCGCCGTCGGTGTCGTCCGCCGGATTATCTTCTTCGCCGTCCAATAACCCATCTTCATCGCTGTCCGCGTCGTTGTTCCCTGTGCCTAGGCTATTTTCTAAATCGTCGCTCAAGCCGTCCGCGTCCGAATCAACAATAAGCGCATCGTCAACCGCCTTCGCCGGATCGCTTTCATCAGCCGATACGGCGCCGTCCCGGTTCACGTCCTCCGAACCATCCCGAACACCGCCCCCATCCGTATCCGCCACCGAAGGCTGTGTTTTGGTGGCCGGATCCACGTCGGCAATGCAATGCCCCGCCGCTTTATCCGTGCCCGGATTATCGCAGGATTTCCCCGCTTCCGTGCCGTCAAATAGCGCATCATTATCGCTGTCCACATCCAGCACATTGATCAATCCATCCCCGTCGGTGTCCGCCGCGGGATCGACTTCCAAGCCATCCACCAAACCATCATCATCGGAATCGGGATCCATTGGATCGGAACCCAATACCATTTCCAGCCCATCGCTCAATCCATCCATGTCCGAATCGGCAATTTGGCTGTCGTCCGCGCCGTTCCCCACGGTCGGATTGGTCTCGCCATTATCTAAATCGCCGTCTAAATTAATATCCTCCGAACCATCCCGTACACCGCCTCCATCCGTATCCGCGTTCAGAGGATCGGTCACGGTTTCGCCCGCATCCGAATCGGCCACGCAAAAGCCCGCGGCCACCTTGGTATCCACTCCGGAACAATCTTTTCCTAATTCCGTTCCATCAAATAAACCATCACCATCGGAATCAGGATCCATTGCATTGATAATTCCATCCGAGTCGGTATCCGCCGCTGGATTCCCGCCCGCAGGACACGCCGCCAAATCCGAACAGCCCTCCTGATTATCATCGACGCCATCATCATCGGAATCCTTATCCATTGGATTGGTTCCCAATGCGATTTCCTCGTCATCCGAAATGGTATCGCCATCGCCATCGGTAAAGGTCGGCACGGAAACAAGCAATCCCGTGAAATCGAAGAGTTCTCCCTCGCTCACGGCTTTGATATCGATTTGCGCCTGGCCTTCGCTCACCATCGGCGTGATATCGAGCACATCGAGATCGATGCGGCTCAGGCTGCCTGGATCTCCCGACAACTGGGGCAAATCACCCGCAGGCGATACAGGAGCGCCCGAATAGGTGCGCGAGCCATTAAAAAAATTATTGGCAAAGCCGGGCATATCTTCAACCGGCGTATCGGCCAAAAGCAATTTATCGCCGGTCAGCGCTGCATCGCCGTCAAAAGCCACTACGCCCAGCTTGGCCTGGGAAAGCGCGGCAAAGTTTTTGGGAATTAAAAATCCCGATGCAGATATGATCGAATCACCGCCATTTCCGATAGGATCGAGACCGTCGTAGAGGGCCAGATAGCGGTGAGGCGCTTTTGAATCCGAATAAAAAACCGCCATCCACCATCCCGTGTAACCAAAAGGCTGAGCCTGCGCGAGATTGAGGGGAATTGACTCGACACCGCCGACCAAATACGTACAGGCGCCATAGGTTTTTAAATACGAGCTCACATCCGCGACAGCGCTGTAGGTGCCGGTAAAACTCACAAAGCTGCTAATCGCCTGAACGGCTTCAACAGGGCCGTTTTGATCGAGGCAGGACAGATTGACTTTATCGTCGGGCGTGTTGGGCTTGAGGCCGGTCCAATACAAATAGGCATGTGTGACGGCAGCACCGGCTGGAAGCGATAAAACAGCGGCGGTTTGCGCCTGATCGGCGAGCAAGGCAGAGCTTGCGGACGCCATCCCCGACTCCGCGCGCCAAAACACATCGGGCGTTAAATCGGCCGTATTGCCCGCATTGGCGCAATCGAGCGAGCCATTCACGGGAGGCGGCACAGACGCGCTGCAATCCTGGGCAAGCGTGTTGCCAATGAGCGCAAAATCCCCCTGCTGCGTGACTTCAGCGCGTTTGTTGAGCGCAACCGCACCCGTCGAAAAAAATCCCAGTGCAAACAGCGTGGAAAGGGGAATTAGGGAGCGAATCATTCTCATGGCGGGGGTCTCCCGGTTAAATTTTTTGAGATTGGATCCCCCACCGATGAGATTTATGCGATTTGGGGATACCGGCTATTGTACGAAGAACGGTTCACAACATCCCATCGCATTGCCGAGACAACCTTCAAAGTTTTGCGTGCAGGTGCCCAGCAACTGATCGGCCATGCCTTGGGGTGTTGAATAACAAGAACATGACCAGGTTTGCATATCCGCGAGAAGCGAGCAGGCCCACTTTAGGTCGGTGCCTGCGCAATTGGTCTTGCAGGAGCATGAATCTGCGTTTTTGCTGCACACGCCCTGCTGCGGCATACAGCCCATCATGCCCGCATCCATTTCAGGCGGCGTGCCGGTAAAACAGTCATTGAACGCCTGCTCCTGAACCTGACACGCGGGCGGCGGAACAATCTGCGTCATTGTGCAGGAAAATGCCTGTTGATTCGCGACCCAGCAGTCGACCATCGCCTTGAATTCGTCGTGACAGGCGGCGGGCGCGTTGAATCCATTGCCGCATTCGCTTTGGCAGTTGGGCCACGCCTGGCATCCAATGCTCACCAAATATCCGCACAGCCCGCTGCATTCGGCACCGAAAGGCGCGTTTCCAGCGTCGGGTATGCCCATTCCGCCCATCCCGCCGGAACCCGAGGCCATCCCGCCCATTCCGCCCGCGCCGCCCGTTCCCGGAGCACCGGCCGAGCCGCCTTGACCGCTGGGCTTTGTCTCTTTGTCATCGCCGCACGCAGCAAACGCAGCGGCAAAACCAAGCACCAAAATGCAGAAAAGGGCTGACCTTTGTACGAGAACTTGAGTCTTCATTGCACAAGCCAGCATACTAGGAACCCCTACTTTCGGAAACAACCGCTGAATGCACCGGATCGGCAATATAACCGGATGGCTTTTCAATTCTGCTCAAGGTGAACCATGACGTTCTTTCTGAGCTACGCCGCAGAAGACAGACTGCTGGCTACGGCTGTCGCACGCGGGCTTTATTCTTCGGGACTCGGCGTGTTTTGCGAAGCGCTGCCGGAATCATTGCCCACAGGGCCAAGCTGGGCCCGGAGGCTCGAGAGCGCCGTTGAAATGTGCGAGGGCTATCTGGTGATGCTCAGCGAGCGCGGGCTTGAAAATTGGGTGCGCGCCGATTTGGATTATGTGATCCGGCTTCGCGCCCGGCGCGAAAAAGAAGGCCGGCCTTTTGCCTTGGTGACGCTGTTGGAGGGTGGTTTTACGCCTAGGCGCTTGCCTGGTTTTTTAGGCGCGTATCCGGCGCTCACCTTGCCCAGCGGTATCGAACGCGCGGGCGCCGAGGCTTTTACAGGACTCGCCAAGCAATTGCGCGCGGCCCTTCAAAACAAGCCTCCTCCGCCTCATCAGGAAAACGCTTGCCCCTTTCCGGGACTCGAGGCTTTCGATGAATTCCGGGGACGCTTTTTATTTGGGCGCGATACCGAAATCCGCGAGGCCGTCGAAAGGCTTGGTTCTTCGGGTGATGCGCCAAAGCGATGGCTGCAAATTGAAGGTCCGAGCGGCGTCGGAAAATCGTCGTTCGCGCGCGCGGGCGTCGTTCCCGCGGTGAGGCGAGGCTGGATCGACGGCGCGCCCAAGGCATGGCGCGTGGGCCTGATGAAGCCCGGCTCCGATCCTCTTCGCAATCTCGCGCTGGCCTTTGCAAAGGCGCTCCGGCGCGAGCTCGGAGGCGCGATGATCAGCCCTGAAGAACTGATGGACGATCTGTGGAAGGGCGAAAGCGCGCTGTCGACGATGCTCCGAAAATATGTGCCCGCGGGCCATGGATTTTTACTGGTGGTCGATCAGCTTGAAGAGCTCTTCGCACTGTCCAGCGCGGAGCGGGGCACGGTGAGGCGCTTCGATGGCCTGCTTGCGACGGCGCTTCGAGACAAGGAAGGCCCGCTGTTTTTGATCACCACCGTCCGCTCGGATGCGCTGAATTCTCTGAGTGAAATGCCCGAGCTCGAATATCTGCTGAATGGCCGGGCGAGCCGTTATCACCTCAAAATGATGACCGCGGCGGGCCTGCTTTCAGCGATCGAAGGCCCTACATCCCTGACCGGCCTGCGCTGCGCAACGCAATTGCCTGAGCGCTTGGTGAATGAAGCGCTGTCCGATGACGATGGACTTCCGCTGCTCGCCCACACGCTGCGCATGCTGTGGAATGTGCGCTCGGGCAGCGTGCTTTCCCACGAAGTGAACGATCGGCTGGGCGGCGTCGCGGGCGCGCTAAACCGGACAGCGGACGCATTGATCGACGCCGTGGGCAAAGAACAGCGCCCCAAGGTTGAAAAGCTATTTATGAGCCTGGTGCAGATTCAATCAGGCAGCGCCGATCGGCCCAAGACCATCAAGCGCGCGGAGGCGCTCGATGTGCTGGGCGGCAATCAAGAGGCCGAGCAGCTTCTCTCGCGGCTATCGGGCGCGCGCGAGCAGGACAAACCCGACAGCGATTTATCCGCGCGCACGGCGCTCATTGCGGTAAGCGAAGCGGAAGACCGGGTTGAGCTTGCGCATGAAGTCTTAATGCGGCGCTGGAAAACGATGCGCACTTGGATCGAGCGGAGGCGCAAGGCTCTATCCCGAAGCGACGATCTCGAAGCCGCGGCAGCGGTGTGGGAAGCGGCCGGCGCCTCCAAGGACGAGTTGCCCACAGGTGCGACGCTTGCGTATTTGCGTGCGGCCGAAGCGCTGAGCGACACGGCGCGCAATTTCCTAAACAGCGCCAAAGAGCTTGAAGCCAAGCGCGAAAGCGAACGAAGCTTCGATCAGCAAGAAAAAGCCGAATCCGAGCGCAAACGCCAAGCCTTTGACACCCACGTTAAAGACAGCATCGAAGCGGCCGAGCGGCTTTTATTTGACATCGATCGCGAGCTCGCCCAGGTGCCCGGCGCAGAACCGGCGCGCGAGAATCTCGCCCAAACCTGTGCTCAATTGCTCGATCGCATTCTTCTATGCACGGGGGACGGCCGGACAGGAGCGCGGGCCCGAATGCTCAGCCATTCCAGGCGCGGCGATTTGGCCCTGGCGAGAAACGACATCAAAAGAGCGCGCCGCGAATACGAAGCGGCCACGAAAATGGCTCAAAAGCTTATGGAAGGCGCGGCCAACGATGTCACGGCCGCCTTCGATTTGGCCGTGTGCTGCGAGAAGCTCGGAGATATTTATCAATCGGCTGGGGACTACGAGAAATCAAAACGATCGTATGTGGCCGCCATTGAAATATCGGAAGCTTTAATTGCAACGGATACCCAAAATACTCAAATGCGCCGGGACCTGGTGGTCGTGTACAACAAGGCCGGCTCTCTGTGCAATTCGCAAAACAATCTATCGGATGCCCGCAAGTTTTTTGACAAGGCATTGATCATCACGGAATCGCTTGCGAATGCCGAGCCTCAAAATGCGCAGCTCCGGAGGGATTTATCCATTGCCTATCAAATGCTGGGCACCGTGGCGCGCGCCCAGGGCAAACTCTCCGAGGCCCGCAGCTATTTAGAAAAAGATCTCGCCATTACGAAAGCATTGGCGCAGGCGGATCCCCGCAATCCTCAATTGCAGCGTGATTTATCGATTAGCTTTGAAATGCTGGGCGAGCTCGCCAAAGCGGCGGGAAATATTCAGGAGGCGCGGAGCTTTTATGAAAAAGATTTGGTCATTATGCGCAACCTCGCGCAGGCCGATCCTCAAAATGCTCAAATTCAGCGCGATTTATCGATGAGTTATGAAATGCTCGGCGACATGCTTCAAGCCACTGGGAATATGCCCGAAGCCCGCGCCTGTTTTGAAAAATCGCTCGAGATACGAAAAAACGTTGCCAAGGCCGATCCTTATGGGGCCCAGCCGCTGCTCGATTTGGTACACGCTCATGGGCGGCTCGCCGATATTTCCCGGGCAGCCAATCCTAACGCATTCGAAAGCCATAGAGACGCGGCCGCGGGCATTTTGAGCATGATGGAGGCCGATGGCCGCGCTGTGGGCAATCCTGAATTCGCCGAGCTAAAGGCTTGGATTTCAGCCATGGGAGGCGCATAGCTTCCTTTCACGCCATGAGCGGCCGCGCCGAAAAAACCCTGTCTGGACTCGCCCGATTTATGCATGGCGTCGCCTTATTCAAAGTCGCCGTGTGGACCATTTTTTTAATGGTCTTCCCCCCTTTTTGCCTTTATCGCGGCCTTATTTTAGGCGCATTGATTACCGGCGCGCTTGGTCTTTTTATTGATCTCTATTTATTCGCGCGCCCCTGGGATGACCTACCCGATCGAATTCGAAAAATCATTTTTCCGCCGATGCTTCTATTGCATATAGGCGTTCTTGGAGGCGGCATTTTCTCGATGACGCGGCCGATTTCCGGGGGCTGGGCGCCCGTGGCCGGAAGCGATAAATGGGCAGAAGTCACAGCCCTCGCAGAAGGAGAAAACACTTTATTTTTATTGCTGGGCAGTGGAGGACCCAAGGCGGCCATTCTCACAACGCCCGACGCGGGCAATTCATTCGATACCATCGACTATCCAGGCGGATTTGGCTGGCACCTGGCCTTCTCTCCCAAAACCCGCACGGTGTACGCGCTCCCCAGGGAGGGCTCGGTAATCTGGGCGTATTCGCTCGGCGATAAACAATGGACGACCATTTCCCGCCCCGCCGGATATAGCGATCAAATGGCCGTCCTAAACGATAAAATTTTTGTTATCGTCCAGAACAGGCTTTATGTGAGCGGCGTTCAAAAACCCCGATTTACGCCGCTTCCCGAGGCAGGCAGGCCCGCTCATTTAGCTGTTTCACCCGACCCTGAAAATCCTATTGTATTGGCCACGGGCTCGCGCATTATGGAGAGCTTTGACGGCGGCGAAAGCTTTAAAGACAGCACACCCCAGGGCGCCGATTTTATGCACTCCGAATGCGTGGTGGGGGCGGGTGGATATCGCTATGTATTTTCGGGCGGAATGATGAGTTCTGTTTTTTTAACGGCTGAACCTGGGCAATCCTACCGGCTTCGCGAGCTTCCCGATTCAGATACGCGCGTTATGGTCGCCAATCCCATCGACGGAAAAGAAATATGGCTGGGCACCTGGGGACAGGGCGTGTTTCGCTCCGCCGACGCGGGGAAATCATTTCATCCAATGGGATTGGAAAGGAATGAAATTAGAGCGCTTTGGGTCGATTTTAAACGCCGCAGGGCTTTTGCTCCGGCGTCCAATCTAGCTTTAGGAAGGGGATTGTATATCCGAGAATTTTAAATGGCCTTGGCCGGCCCCGCAGGCGCCTTTGAATCGTCTTCCTTGCGCTCCAAAGAAAGCTCCGAAACCCCATCCTGAAAGCGGATACGCGCCACCATCAGCTTCTCCTGCACACCCACCAAATCCACCGTGGCCGCCGACAGCTTCTCGCTCACTTCCTGAAGCTTCTTCTCCAAATGCGTCAGCAAATTGCCGCCCTTGGTCTTCACCGCCTTTAGCGAAACAATCTGCAAATGCAGCTCATCCATGCGCGTCCGGTATTCGGCCATCTGCTCCCGCATCGTGCCAATCTGTTGCTCTAGATTGCCAATCTCTTGATGCACTTTCACCAATTCATTCACCGCATTCTTCAGCGGGCCTTCCAATACGGCAGATGTTAAATACAATTTGATCAGCGCCATGCCTTCCGCCGATCGAATATCGGTGGTCTTAAATAAAGGCGTCGCTTCTTCAATCACCACTTCGGCCTTGCCATTGGGCGGCAAATCCACGCGGAATAAATAGGAACTTCCAATGCGCTCTTTTGAATCTACCGATTTGGTCAGCTTATAGCCTTCGGGCACGCTGTGCCGGATATAGACCGAGGCTTTTTCGTCCAGTCGATTGTTTAAAGTCAGCGTCGTCTTGCGCGTGTGCTGCATTTCGGTCGAAAACACGCCGCGCTGCACGCTGATAATCCGGGCAATTTCATCGCGTGTTCCCTCATCTACATCGACGACAATTTGCCGGTCGAGCGCAAAGGGAACAAATGCCTGCGATCGCGCGGGAATTGGATCGGCCAAGCCTTCACCGATAAATTTTCCTTCGCCGAATACCGTCACCGGCCCGCTCTCCAGTACGGAATCGGTTGGGTTTTTTATTTTCACCGCGCGGAACGGAAATACCTTGTTGCCCCGGGAACTCTCGGGATCGTAAAAATAAACGACTTCGCCGTCGGTCTCCGTTTGAAGAATCGATACCATCGCGCTTGTGCCGCGGGGAACGGTCATGGGCGTCGTCGATTCAAAATGACTGGTTCCAATGGGTTCTGATGAACCACTCTTGGCATCGGACAGCGGACCTTTCTTGGCTTCAGCGGCCTTTTCATTGGCCGCCACCGGCGTCGTCTCCACAATGCTTACGCCGCCGCGCTTTCCGGCCTGTTCTCCCTTGCCCACCGCCACCACTTGCTCGGGCGCGACACCATTTCGAATTAATTGCTCGCGCACTCGGTTGGCTCGGTCCAGCGAGGCGGCGAATTTATCTTTGTCATTTGTGTCCGCCCAGCCTTCCACCACGATTTGATTTTTGTTTTTCTTCAGCGAATTGGCCATATTGACAATGGCCTGGCCCTCGCCTGTGGCCGCCGTTGCATCCTTGGGTTTCTGTACCCTTCCAGCCGGCGTCACATTGCTCGCAATGGGGCGCTCATCCACCGCGCGGCCCCCGCCCGCTTTGCCTGTTCCGCTTCCAAATCCGCCTAAACCGCCCAGCTTGGCCGGAGGTGGTGATTTAAATCGTTCTTTTTCAACATTCGATCGTTTTGATACATCGCCTCCCGTCGCGTCCCCATCCTCATCCACGGACGCATTGAGGCTTTCCTCGGATAGCTCCATGACCAGCTTTTTTCCGCCTCCAGGCAGGCCGCCCTCCGTCGTGCGCCCATGGGTCGCGCCTCCCGTCGGCGGCGCCAGCGCAAACAAATCGTCCGTGCGCAGCGTTTCACGCTGAACCATTCGAACAGATTGAAGATCATAATGAAAGGATAGCGCCGAACTGGACCCGACGCCCAACTTTACTTTATTCCAATCCTCTCCGGATGTATTGTCTACGATGGCCCAAGCTTGAACGCTGACTTTTTTATCTTTTCCGAGGACAACACGATAGGATGGTTTCCACGCGGGTGCGTCGGTCACATAAGACAGCTTGACTTCGTGGGTTGTCATGCCCGGGAGGGTTATCGTCATATCGATAAGACCCGTTGGAGAATTCATGCTGCCCGGGGATGTGGGATATGCAATGGGCGCCGGCTTCCCTGTTTTCGCATCGACAACGGTGAGCGATTTCAAAAAGTCATCGACTTTATCGGCGGGAACGGCAAGCTTTAGGGCGTCGCCTTCAATTTTTGCGTAACGCTCAAAATAGGCAATTCCATTGCGATAAACGACAACGCGGCCCAGGGTCGTATCGCTTTTGACATAGCTTGTGGTTCCGCCGCCACAGCCGGCGAGTATTGAAAGCAAAGGCAAAAAGACGAGTTTTCTCATTGCGTCACCCTAATGAATCGCCATTGTACGCGAAAAAAAGGTCATTGATCTACCAGCAAAAGCACAGCATAGTCACAAGCGTCCCAAATTCATTTGCGCCTGGGCAACGCACAGTTCCGCAGTGGAGGACAATATCCCGTGAAGGTGACGCTCACGATTGAAAATGGCCAAGAGCGCGGGCGCAGGCTGGTTTTTGAAAATCCCGGGCAGTACACGCTTGGACGCGGTAAGGAGCACGAGCCTTACAGGCTTGGCAGCGATGCCCGTATCTCGCGCAGCCACTTTATGATTGAGGTCACAAATAAAGCGGCCCTTTTGCACGATTTAAGTTCGAATGGGACGTTTTTGAGCGGGCGGGACGAACGTGTCGATAATCATCAGCTTGTAAATGGCGATTTGATTATCGCGGGCGATACGGTTCTGCGGGTTACCATCAGCGATTTTACCCAGATTTTCTGTCATATTTGCGGCTCGGCCGGGCCGATTTCCAACAGTTTTAAAGGCGACGATAAGCCTATTTTTTATTGTTCGGCATGCCGGACGGCGCTGGCGGATAATCCGGTGCTGCCGACGGGTTATGAATTGATTGGAAAGCTCGGGCGGGGCGGTTTGGGCAGTGTTTTTATTGCCCGGAATAGTCAGGGCACGGAAAGAGCCGTTAAAGTGC
Organism: uncultured Polyangiaceae bacterium; assembly: GCA_964537685.1. Lineage (GTDB taxonomy): Bacteria > Myxococcota_A > Polyangia > Polyangiales > Polyangiaceae > CAZICM01. Next base: position 192,059 of record CAZICM010000003.1, on the reverse strand, counting down.
TTCTTCCTCAGCATGTGACCGATATCACGGCGAGGCAGCGCTTTTTGCGCGAGGCGACGATTCTCGCTCAATTGAGGCATCCGAATATTGTCCGGCATGTGCATTTATGTGAATTGGAATTCGAGCAGCGGCCGGGGATTTTCGCGATTGTGATGGAGTATTTTCCGGGGCGGGGGGCGGATGTTGTTCTGAAGGAGCTGGGCGGTCCAGGGTTGCCTAGGCGCCTGGCCGTTACAATCGTCGATCAGGTATTGGCCGGGCTGGCTTATGCGCATTCGCAGGGGGTTGTTCACCGGGATATTAAACCTGGCAATATTTTAGTATTGATTGAAAATTCGATCGGCGGTTCTTCGGAGCAGGCGCAGGTGAAGCTCTGCGATTTCGGGCTGGCCAAGCAATATACGGCGGTTGAGGATAGTTTTGTGACGGTGAATCCGACGCCGATCGGGACGATTTTTTATATGGCTCCCGAGCAGATCCGGGATTTTATCAATACGAAGCCGCCCGCGGATATTTATGCGGCGGGGGCGGTTTTGTACCGGTTGCTTACGGGGCGTTATGCTCACGATTTCCCCGGGGATCCTATTTCAATCGAGCATTATGACCGGGTGCTGCAGCGGGGAAATATTATTCCCATTTTAAAGAGGGATCCGTCAATTCCAAAGGCGCTGGCCGATGTGGTGATGAAATCGCTGAGCTATGACGCTAACGATCGTTTTGCTACGGCTGATGTGATGCGGCGGGCTTTGCGGGATGCTCTAAATTTTTAATATTTTAATATTTTAATTTTTTAATATTTTAATATGTTTATTTCCAATGCTTAAATCTTATTTAAGCATGGGCAATATATTTATTTGGTTTGGTTGCTTATTTGATCGATTTTATTTGTTATTCGGCGGAGGGTGCCATGGGAACGAGTCCGGCATCCTTGAGGAGCGCGGCGTCGGTATTTTCTTCGGGGTTGGGTGTGGTTAAGAGCCGCTCGCCATAAAAAATCGAATTGGCGCCGGCATAGAGGCAAAGCAATTGAGCTTCGCGCGATAGTTCGGTGCGGCCCGCCGACAGCCTCACCATCGAGCGGGGAAACATCAGCCGGGCCGTTGCGATCATTCGGACAAATTCAAGGGAATCGATGGGGGGCAATTCGGCGAGGGGTGTTCCCGATACGCGTACGAGCGCATTGATCGGCACGCTCTCAGGATGAGGCTGAAGCCGGGCCAGCTCTACCAGCATGGCCACGCGATCTTCAACCGATTCGCCCATTCCAATAATGCCGCCCGAACATACGCTGATTCCCGCCCGCCTGACGCGGGCGAGGGTCTCCAGCCGTTCGTCATAGGTGCGGGTCGAGATGATTGAACGATAGGCGGCCCGGGATGTGTCGAGGTTGTGGTTGTAGGCGTCGAGGCCCGCTTCCTTGAGGCGCTTGGCTTGGTTTTCACTGAGCATGCCAAGGGTGCAGCAGGCTTCGAGGCCAAGCTCTTTTACGCCGCGTACCATGTCCAGCACCCGGTCAAATGCAGGGCCTTCTTTAACTTCGCGCCATGCCGCGCCCATGCAAAAGCGGGTCGCTCCATTTTCTTTGGCGTTCTTGGCCGCGTTGAGTACGGCGCCGACATCGAGCATGCGCTCGGCTTCTACAGGTGTTTGATAGTGCGACGATTGGGGGCAGTAGGCGCAGTCTTCGGGGCAGCCTCCTGTTTTGACGCTGAGCAAGCTGCAGAGCTGCACGGAGTTGTGGCCATGTATGGCGCGGTGAACTTCGCGCGCTTTGTCGATGAGCTCGAAGAGCGGAAGGCTGTGAAGGGCGAGCGCTTGAGCGAGCGTCCAGTCGTGGCGGGGAAGCAAGGAAGGCTCTTTTTGCGGTGAATCCGCGGTGGAAGATGACACGTCGAGCATGGGCTGCTCGTAGCGCTCGCTACGGGTTTTGCCAATGAAAAAATGCCGCCGAAATAAGGTGGCCGGAAGGTATAGCGGGGCGCGCGCCGGCTTATCCCTGCGGGGGCGGCTGCGCCGATAAAACGCCCCGCGCGCGCAGCTCTTGAAGATGCATGGCAAAGGTTCGCATTCCATGTGCCTCAGCTCCGCGTTCCATCAAGGTGCCAAGGCGCGGTATTCCATCGCTGGTCCGCAGGGTTTCACGCACGTCTGCTGTAGCGATGAGCAGTTCAAACAAAGGCACGCGCTCTGTGCCCGCCGGATTCCAAATAAGCTTTTGGGCAAGCACCGCGTGCAGGCAATCGGCCATGCGGGAGAGGCGTTCGGGCGTGCGGCCGAGCCGGTAGATGGCGTGCTCGACATCGGGAGCCGAAACGGACGCGAGTACCAATTTGCCCATTTCAACGGCATCCAGCGCAAGATCGACATTTCTGTCACCGGCGAGTTCCGAGACCAAAATGACGTCGGCGTCGACGCGCGGCGCCGATGCAAGTCCAACCGCGATGCCGGATACATCCCGGCCTACTTCCCGCTGGCTCACGCTTCCCCGGACATCTTCGAACACATATTCAATCGGGTCTTCGAGCGTGAGCACATGTTTTCCGGCAGATGCGTTGATGCGGGCAATGATGGACGCGAGGGTGGTGGTGCGGCCGCTCGACGCGGGGCCCGCAACGAGAACAAGGCCCGAGCCGAGTTCGCAGAAGCCTTGTACCGAAGGAGGCAGGCCCAGCTCGTCCATGCTTGGAATGTCAAAGGGAATGCAGCGCATGACCATCGCAAGCGAGCCTTGCTGCCTGTAGAGGCTTACGCGGAAGCGGCCGATATTCGGCGCCGAATAGGAAAAAGTCGCCTCGTGCAGCGTGCTGATGTGATCGCGGAAAGCCCTGTCTCCAACGAGCACCAAGGCAGCGGCTTCCATGTCGTCGGGTTTTAGTTTTTCGACGCGGAAATAGTTCATCGACGTGCCGACGCGCGCGCCCGGGGGCTGCCCTACCTTGAGGTGAACATCGCTCGCTTTCGCGGCCTTTGCCTTGGCGAGGATTTGATGGATGTAGGACTCGGAGGCGTAGGGCGTAGTCACGTTTTTTGTTTCTTACGCGGGCCTACTGAGGTCAAGGAGGATCGAGATCGCTTGGTACATCCGCCGTATCGAGCAGACCTTTTTCGGCAAAGGCTCGCGCTGCCGAAATGGCGAGCGCTCTGTCGGGCTGAGGAAGCGAGCTGCGCTTTGCAAGCGTGAGCATGGCTTGTGCGCAGGCGCGTGTGCCTTCGGGATCCCAGGGTTCGCGGGCATCCTGGGGCCGTTTGGCGATGGCGAGCACGCTTTCGAGAAGAAGAGAGAGGCCGCTTCCGTTTTCGATGAGCGAAAGTTCACCCAGCCTGGCCAGCGCGTGATCGGCGTCGTCGGTGTAGGGCAAGGACAAAAGCGCGGTGCGGGCGGGCTCGCCGCCTTCTTCGAGGCCAAGCAGAAGGCCCGTTGCGCCTACGGCTTCGGCCAGCCTTTGGCGCTCGAGGTCGTCTTCGCCGCGGGCAGCCAGCCAAAGAGGATCGCGGAGCCGGGGGCTTTGAGGATCGGGCGCGCGCGAGAGCGGCGTTGGCTGCGAAGTGGACGCGGCGCCCGGGGCAGCGGATGAGATTGCCGAGGAAGAAGCCGCTTCACCGGGAGCTTTGGAGGCCGGCCGGCAGGCGCCCGTAAATACCAAGAGCGCGCCTGCCAATGCAATTAAAATGCAATCCTTCCAGCGGTATTGGGTACACACCTTCAAGCCTGATTGATGAGCGCCAGCGATCGCTTGCCTGGCGCGCGCTCGCCTTCCTGGGGAGCGGGCGGTGCATTTTTATTGTATTCTTCGATATTTCGATTGATATGCATCGAGCAGAATTTCGGCCCGCACATCGAACAAAACTCGGCACTCTTAAAGTATTCGTCCTTAAGCGTTTCGTCATGCATGGAGCGCGCTGTTTCGGGATCGAGTGAAAGCGCGAATTGTTCATTCCAGTCGAAGGCATAGCGGGCGCGGCTCAGCGCATCGTCGCGATCGCGCGCGCCGGGACGCTTTCGGGCCACATCGGCGGCATGCGCGGCGATTTTATAAGCCACGAGTCCCTGCTTCACATCTTCGGCATTGGGCAATCCCAAATGCTCTTTGGGCGTGACGTAACAGAGCATCGCCGCGCCCGCATAACCCGCCATGGTCGCCCCGATGGCACTGGTAATGTGGTCGTAGCCGGGAGCGATGTCGGTTACGAGCGGCCCGAGCACATAAAACGGCGCTTCGTCGCAGAGCTCCATCTGCTTTTGAACATTCATCGCGATCTGATCAAAAGGCACATGGCCCGGACCTTCGATCATCACTTGCACATCTTTTTCCCACGCGCGCCGGGCGAGCTCGCCCAAGGTCTTGAGCTCGGCGAACTGAGCCTCATCGCTCGCATCGGCCAAACATCCGGGCCGCATTCCATCGCCCGCCGAAATGGTCACGTCGTAGCGGGCGCAGATATCGAGCACTTTGTCCCAGTGCGTATAAAACGGGTTCTGCTGATGATGTTCGATCATCCAGTGGGCCATCAGCGATCCTCCGCGGGACACGATGCCCGTGATGCGGTTTTTCACGAGCGGCAAGTGCTCCACAAGGACACCCGCGTGGATGGTGAAGTAATCCACGCCTTGCTGAGCCTGATGTTCGAGCATGCCGATCAAGTCGTCGGCGCTGAGGCGCGCAACATCTTTTGAGTTCTGAAGCGCTTGATAGATCGGCACGGTGCCGATGGGTACCGGCGAAGCGCCGATAATCGCGCGGCGAATGCCATCGATATCGCCGCCGGTCGACAGATCCATCACCGTGTCCGCGCCGTACTTCAGAGAGATCCGGAGTTTCTCGAGCTCGCTTTCCACGTCGCTCACGACGGCGCTGCTGCCGATATTCGCATTGACTTTGCAGCATGCGGCGATACCGATGCCCATCGGTTCTAAGTTTTCGTGGCGTATATTCGCGGGGATCACCATCCGTCCGCGGGCGACTTCGCTGCGAACAAGCTCAGGCTCTAGACGCTCGCGGCGGGCCACAAACTCCATTTCCTCGGTCACGATTCCCTGCCGAGCAAAATGCATCTGGCTTTGATTCTTGCTGCCAGCGCGCTTGCGAATCCACTCCATCCTCCGCATGAGCTCAATCCTCCATCTCGAAGAGTTTTAGGCTCCTACGTCCCAGCGCCGCGCGATGCAAGACCGCTTATGAGATCCAGCAAATTTTTCGGCAGTCCGCGCAGGAGAGCGTCTCAAGACCCTTGCCGCACGCCACCCATTTCCCCCATAGTCAGTGCATGGCAACGCAAGTCGAAATTCTCTACTGTCACGTTTGAAACTACAAACCCCGAGCCGCGAGTCTCGCGGCCACAATCAAAAAAGAGTTCGGCATTGAAACCAAGCTCACCGCGGGAAAAGTCGGCCAATTTGATGTACTTGCCGATGGCCGGCTGATCTTCTCCAAGCACAAGGAGAATCGTTTCCCCGAGGAAGATGAGATCATCGAAGATCTCCGCTAAGCTCGCCGCCCTTTGTATGCCTGTTCGGCTTCATTTCCCGATTGCGCGCGGCGTTTGCCTTTTGGCATTCATCGCGCTGTCCGCCGCGTGCGGTTCAGATCCAAAACCTCCTCCTCCGCCACCGCCGCCTTCCACCGCCGCGGCACCGGCTGAAAGCGCAGCCCCTCCGCCATCGGCCGAAGCGGAAATCGGCGGGCTCAACGAAGAAGCCATGAACCGCGCTTTTTCATCGCTTGAAGAGGCCGTGCAAGAGTGCATCGCTTCAGGCATCACGCGGGTAAAAACCCTCGGCGGAAGCGCCACCATAAAACTTCGCATCAAACGCGATGGCACGCCGCGCTGGGCCTACATGAAAACCACGAGCCTCGGCGATCGCGAGACGGAGAAATGCCTGCTCGCCGCAGTGCGCGCGAAAACGTGGCCCGAGCCTCTGGGTGGCGAAGGCATTGCCGAAAAATCATTTGAGCTCGAGGCCCAATCACCGCCCATCGCCTTGGATGAGAAGCGTTCCAAGCTCACCCTGGCACAAATTCGAAAAGATCACTGGAAATGCCGAAAGAGTGTGCGTGGAACGTTTACGGCCACGGTTTATGTGCGAACCAATGGCCATGTCATTTCGGCGGGCATTACGCCTCCCAGCGAAAAAGGCGAAGACGCGGCGGATTGCATGGCCGAGATGATTAAAAAAATGAAATTCGTTCCAGGAAGAAAGACCGGCAAGCTGAGCTTTACGATGTAATGCGCGGGGCTTGTTTTTGGGAGCGGACGCATTCAAATCCTTCGGGAATAAACAGTTTGGCCGCGGCTTCGGGACACACATAAAACCCGGCTTTTCCGCCTGAAATATCGTGATTAAGCATTGCGCCGGCCGCCGAAGAAATACCCAGCACATCGCTCGCACCGGCCCTCTTCACGATCGCATTGCCAATATCAACGGTCATTAACAGCGATAGCCTGGGATCAATGCCGTCCAGGCTTTGAATAGACTGCGACAGTGAATGCAGCACATTCTTTTGCTCTTTATCCGGCTCACCCGACTCGGCCAGCGCAAGCGCTCCGAATACAATATTCGATGTGAGCAATACAATCGAAAATCCAAGGCGCTTGAGGGCCGCCTCCGCCGTGTTCATCACACGATCGATATCATAAGCGATATGATCATCGATATCATCGGTACCCGCGGCGAGGGTAGCCAGCAATTCAACACTCACCAAAACAGCCTTGCATTCCCGCCCCAATGACTCGCTCCGCGGCGGAGCGGCCATACCCGCAGCCTCGCGAAAAGCCTCTAAAAGAGCCATCACAGAAGGAAATCGCTGCTCGGGATTTTTCTCCATGCAGCGCAATACAACGGCGTCAACCTCGGGCGATACAGGCGCAATCGCGCTGGGGCGGGGCGCCGGAGCCTCCAAATGCTGGGCCGCCAAATCGACTGGATCTGCCGCGGAAAAAGGCTTTTCACCCGTCAGCATCCGATAGAGCAAGACACCGAGCGCATAGATATCCGTACGCCCATCCACAGGCATGCTCAGAATCTGTTCCGGCGCCATTGCACTGGGCGTTCCCAGGCTCCGGCCAACCGATGTAAAGCCCGAGCCTTCGTTATCCGGGTCGCTCAGCTTCGCAATTCCAAAATCCAACAGCTTAACGGCGCGCCGCCCGCCCTCGGTGATTACGGCGATATTGCTCGGTTTGATATCGCGATGAACAATTCCCGCTTCGTGCGCCGCCGAAAGGGCTGCGCATACGGGCTCTAAAAACGAAAGCGCCTCCGCGGGAGAGAGCCGTCCCTGAGAAAACAAAACCGCGTCGAGCATCGCGCCCGGCAGGTACTCCATCACACAATAGGGTTGCCCCTCATCGAGCTTTCCCAAGTCGTAAATCGTCACGATATTGGGATGCCTAAGCAGATTCACGACCTGCACTTCCCGCACAAAACGCTCGACCATTTTCGGCCTGAGCGCGAGCTCGTCGTGGAGCACTTTTAATGCGACGGAACGCTGCAGGCGCCGGTGCCAGGCCAGGTAAACAAGACTGCATCCACCATCGCCGATGAGGCGCCGGACTTCGCATTCACCAACAATCGTGCCAGGAAGCAATTCACGGTAGTGACCCGTGCCTTCCGCGGCCGTTTGTTCATCGGCGATCACGGTTTCGTCACTGGAAAGACTTCGCTCCATGGTTTTAGTATTTTAGTATCAGAGCACTTGATATGAAATGAAAAGCCCTTGTGTGATTAGAATGATTAGAGTGATTAGAGTGAATTCGCCGAAATCTATATCAATTCTATCAGATACAAAACAACATCTATCGTATGTTGTGCCCGAAACAATTTTAAATAAAGAATTAAAGTGGGTTCGTTTTATATTCGCCGAACTCAGAAAGGTTCAAGGTAGTTATGAAACATTCAATCACCGGCGCACTCCCATTGTTGGCAGGAGTGCTTTGCTTGGGATGCACCGAAATGAGCTCAGGCACTTCCTCGCGAAATTCAATGAGCGACGAAGAAATGGTCCGGCGCGCCAAAATGGCTCTCGAACAAATGAATACGATGACGCCCAATGGCCTTTCGGGCAATGGCCTGACCGGCAATGGTCTTTCGGGTAATGGTCTTTCGGGTAATGGCCTGACCGGCAATGGTCTTTCGGGCAATGGCCTGACCGGCAATGGTCTTTCGGGCAATGGCCTGACCGGCAACGGCCTCTCGGGGAACGGCGCTGATCCCAGCGTTTTGACCGCCCTTCAAGATCCCAGCTCAAATGGCGATTTAACCCGGATGTTTTTTCGCTATTTAATAAGCTGCGCCCTCGACCCTTCTCAATCCATTTCATTCAGTTGGACCGATTCCTCAGGGAATCTGCATCCTGAAGAGTATTTTGGTGCAATTGGCCTTGCACCTCATTGGATTGACAACGCCATCACGCCTGTCAGCGCTTCGTGGGTATCCGCGTGCTTGAGCGCCCGCACCAATTGGTACGGCACGCCGGTGACCATTTCAATCCGCGGAAGCCATGCCGAACTCAATCGTTCGCCCGCAGGAGAGCAAACGGAATTCAATATTTTGGAAGGCGCATTTTGGGGCGACCTATTCGATGGTACACCTCAATTATACGCTTGTCACAGCACCACCGATATGGGCGATTCCCGGGCGAGAAACCGCGATTGTGCGGCGGGCCATATCGGTGCGGGCGGCACCGTCGAGTCCTGCGGAATGATTCAAATCCTCGGCGATTGCGAAGACTACTGCACGACGATGAGCAATCATGGCCAATACTTCGTGACATGCGGAACGGGCGACCCCGGCTCGCATACCAACCAGGTGATCACCATTTGGCTTCATGAGTAAATCCATCGAATACGATCGAATTGAACAGCACGCATGAGCGTTGAAAGACCGCCGCCCGCGGGGGGGCCCAACCACCAAGCCTTTCAAATCCGGTGCCCCACCTGCGGGCGGCGTGTTGCCAAGCTAAATTCCGGCTGTCCCATTCACCGTCCTCTCCCCGGCTCCAGCGCCCGATCAAATACAAGCGAATCTATAAATAATCTGATCGAAATACCCGGCTACCGCATCAAACGGGTCCTCGGCCAGGGAGGATTTGGCACGATTTTCGAGGCAGAGCGCACCGGGGACGCGGCGCAGGTGGCCATTAAAGTGGCGCGCCAAGATCAGCCGCTCGCCGCCGTGCGCCTGCGCCTGGAGGGCGAGGCATTAAAAGATATCGGCGCACCTTTTGTCCCAGCCATTTTTGAATGTGGAACTCTATCGAATGGTTCGCCATTTCTGGTTATGGAATTTTTGGCCGCGAATACCCTGGCCGAGCGATTTATCGCAACCGAAAATCCGCTGACCGTCAATGATGCAAAGCACATCATTCTTGAGCTTTTGAAGGTGCTTTCGGCCGTTCATGAAAAGGGTTATGTCCATTGCGATTTAAAACCAGAAAACATTTTTCTGGAAGGCAATAGCGTGCGGCTTATCGATTTCGGCCTCTCGATGAAGCGCGGCGGCCCCACCCAGGAGCCCTCGCAAACGCTTCTGCTGGGAACATCCGAATATATGTCGCCTGAACAATGCGAAGGCCGGACCGATATCGATTTGCGTTCAGACCTTTATTCCGTGGGCATTCTATTGTTTGAAATCCTCGCGGGAAAACCGCCTTTTTGGGGGGCGTCTGCGCTGGTTCAGCAATACCATCGAAATCGCCGGCCGCCCCGCCTTTCCTCAATCGCAATTGTTCCTTCCAAAATCGATGAAGTTGTGTCTCAATGCTTGGCTAAAGATCCCGCCGGGCGTTTTTCGTCCGCGGTGGAACTCCAGCGGGCGCTGATGGAGGGATTTAAAGGGTATTCCGCCGTGCGCAGGCTCACGCCGGCCGCGGGCTCGCCTTATCCGAGGCCGAGGCGAATCACGCCCATGCCTGCCCGCGATACTGGACAACATCGCCGCGCGGGCCTGGTCTTTTTTGAATCGGACAAAGACGCGCTGACCATTGAAAAGCGAATCCGCGCCGCGGGCGGCCATTTGGCCTATGCATCCAATCGGCATTTTGTTGCCATTTATAGTCATGACGTGGGCGGCAACCCCGCAACACGCGCGCTGCAAGCCGCGAATATGCTGTGCAAACATGGCTTGTGCCAGCGGGCGCTCGTCGACTTGGCGCGGACACTCGTGCAAACGCGCGCGGATGGTTCTCAGCGATTTTTAAGCGCTTTGTATTTTCAGCCCGCGCAATATCCGACATCCGCTGATCCGCTCGGTGTATTTTTGACTCCCAATGCGGCCGACGTGATTCCCAATTCGGAAGGAGCTCTTCTTCCGGGTAGGGGCTGGATTCAAATGGGCAGCGCGGCGCCTGTAAATATGGCCAGGGAGCAGGGGCCGGCAGGGGAGCCTCCCTTTTTCGGCATGGAAACGATTCTCTCGGAACTCGGGCAGAGCGCCGCTGCCTGTGTATCGCAGAGAAAAACCTGTGTTTTGTGTGTCACGGGCAATGAAGGCTCGGGGAAGACCAGGCTCGCCCGTGAATTTAATCATTTCATAAATAAATCTTATCAAAATGCACGAATCGTCAGTGTGTCGGTGCGCGACACAGGGAGCCCGCATAGCAACGCGTTGATTGGCCAAGTGCTGGCTCAGCTTTTGGATGCGCCGCCCGCAGCGCCTCCCGATAAAGGCCGGGCTTTCATTTGCGAGAAAATGAAGCTGCCGAAGCCCGCCCAGGATTGGGCTCTCATCGCGCTTTCCCTGGGCTTTTTGGCGCCCGGCGCGCCGGAGCTTTCGGTATTTGAAAAAGCCGCGGGCTCGCTGAGAAGCACACTCATTCGAATTTCTGGTGAATTTCTTCGAAGGTGCGCATCGGAGAAGCCTCTCTTTATTTTTATCGACAACGCTCATCTCGCCGACGAAACCACGCTGAATGCATTGGAATACAGCGCGCTTTCGGAAGTCCATGTGCCGCTTTGGATTTTAGCCCTGGGCCGGCCTGCATTTCTTCGCATCCGGCCGAATTGGGGGGAACGGGCGGCCGTTTCAAACCATTTGGAATTACGGCCGCTCGATGCAAATGACGCGAGCGCCTTATGCAGGCATTTGCTGCTCCCCGCCGAGGATGTTCCCGAAGCGGCCATTAAGCGTTTAATCACTTGGTCCAACCGGACGCCGGGTCTTTTACTCGAAGTGGTGCGCGCATTAAAGCGCGAAGGTATTGTTCGCAAATCCATTAAAACCGATCGATTTTTTGTCGCCACCGATGAGCTGGATAAGACGGGCGATCTCCCCTTGGCCGAGTGGTTTGCCCAGCGCGAAATTTCGGCCCTTACGCCTTCGCTTCAAGGCTTTGCGCGTTTTGTGGCCCTGTTGGGGCGGGAAATCGCCGTCCATGATATCGAAAAAATTGTTCGCTATCTCGATCCAAATCTCGCTCCGGACGAGCTCGCGCTGGACGCGGGTGTGGGCATTCAAAAACTGATCGCGCTTGGAATTCTCACGGCCAAAGATGCGGCCAACACGGTTGAATTCCGTCATCCCTTGGTGCGGGAAGCGCTGACACGGGCGCTTCCCGAGCTGCGCAGAAAACATATTCATCAAGCTGCGTATCAATACTTTCGAAATGATCCCCGTTTTGCCCAGCACCCGCCGCTGGCCGAGCTTTCCTTTCACGCCCAGGGAGCGGGCCTAAGGGCTGAAGCCTGCGAGCTTTGGCTTAGGCTCGCCGCGCAGTTTCAAGCAAAACACATGTATACGGAGGCTGAATCAACGTATTCAAAAGCCATCGAATCATCGGATATTCCTCTGTTATTTGCATTTCATCAGCGTGGCATAACTCGTTATCGAATTGGGCGCTATGGGGACGCTTTGGCCGACTTTGAGCGGGCGCGGCGGCTCGCGGAACAGCAGGCCCGCGATATCAACACGACCATTGAACTCTTTCTCGATGAAGCGATGGCGCTCGACTGGCTGTCTGAATACAACAGCGCGGAAGAACGGGTGATGTCGGCTCAAGCGCTCGGCGGGGCGGATTTGCCCAAACAGCTTTATGCCAGGCTTGTTCTCGGGCTTGGCCGCTCGGCGTACCGGGCCAACCGCCACACCGAGGCCGAGGGCTTGCTGCGAAGGGCCGTCGAGCTTGCGGAGGCCCTGGGCGACAGCGAATATGAAACGCTGGTCATTGGCCAATCGATGCTTGGTTATCTTCTGCAATGGCTCGGTAAACACAGCGAAGCCGAGCAAGCGCTGACCAACGCTATTGAATTGAGCACGGCCCACCACGATTTAATGCATTTGGGAGTCGCATTGAATAACCGGGGATTTCTGCGCTCTGTGACGGGGGATGAAGCGGGGATGATTGCCGATTTTCAGCAGGTTATTGGGATTGGGCGCGAGATTGGCCAGCGGCTGTTCGAATTGTGGGGCAATTATAATTTAGGCGAGCATTACTATTTTATTGGAGAATGGGAAAAGGCCCGGCCGCTGATTGCAAAAGCGGTCGAGATTGATGCGCGGGAAGCGGGCGGTGAACCTCGGGCAACGGTGGCCTTGATGCAGGCGCGCCTGCTCTTTTTTATGGGCAGCCGCGAGGATGCCATTGCGCGGGCTCGCAGCGCGCGCGCGCGGGATATCCAGGGGCGGGAAAATAAACGCGAAGACGCTGTTCTTGCACCATCGGATGATGTGTTATGCAAAATGATCGAATTGTATGCGGACGATGCCGATGAGAAGGCGTGGGACGCGCTGGAAGCGCTGTCCGCCGAGCATTCGGTGGGTCAAGAGCGTTTGGAAGTGCTGGAGGCGCGCGCTCTCGCTGCCGCAAAGCATCAGCAATTTAAGGATGCGGGGATTATTTTGGAGCGGGCACTGGAGCTTTCAAAACAATTCTCCAATGTCATCAGCGTGCGGCTCAGGCGGCGCCTTTCGGAGTTCCATGCTCAACATTAGGCATTTTCGCAATACAATCAATTCATGGCGCCAATGATCCGGTTGCAATCCAATGGTATATATCGCGCTCTCTGGGTAAGCGCCGCATTTCTAGGATGCGCGTCCCATTCGCCTCCGGACAATCCCGCGCCCATTGCCGTTATATCGGCGAATGCCGGCCCTCCCCAAAGCGCAGCCGCTCCATCCGCGGTGCCGCCTGCGTCATCTGTTGCAAATTCAATCAAACCATGTGTCAATCTAAATAAAATGGATATGAACGAAGAGCTGCGCGCATGGGTGGAAGGTTTATCGGATCCTGAAAGCGCTGTCCGCGTAAAATCGGCGATGGCTCTCGGCGAGAAGGGAAATGCCGCGCGGGAGGCCGCGGATGCCTTGGTATGCGCGCTGTCCGATTCCAATGAAAACGTGAGAAGGTGCGCTGCGATCGCATTGGGGCAAATCGGCGAGAGAACACCAAATACAATCGATGGTATTTCCAAAGCAATGGGAGATTTAGCGGCGCCGGTGCGATGCCAGGCGGCTTTGGCGCTGTGGAAAATAAATCCATCCGATGGGCGTGCATTAAAAATGCTGAAGGAGCAATTGGCGGGCGACGATTGGCCGGCGCGCTATGCGGCGGCTGAAGCGATTGTGCCCATGGGCGCGGCGGCGGCTGAAGCCGTGCCATTGCTTAGGAATATTCTTCTGAATTTAGATAAAGAACGATCAAATTGGCGAGCGGTTTCAGCCCAGGCTTTGGGCGCCATGGGTGCGGCGGCGCATGATGCTATACCAGATTTAATCACAACACTATCAGATTCAGAGTGGAATGCCCGTTATCGGGCGGCGGAGGCTTTGGGGTATGTGGGAGCGGGCAATGCCGATGCGGTCGCTGCGCTTATTTCAAAGCTCCGGACAGACCTTGGGGCAGCCGCGGCGGAGGCGCTGGGAAGGATGGGCAGCGGTGCCGGGCAAGCCGTGCCTGCGCTGGCCGCAATGCTCGGTAAATCGCTTCCGGTTCGGGATATCTTTGGACGGCCCCACGATTTAGAAGTGCCCCGGCGGGTGGCCGCGGCCAATGCGCTGGGCGCGATTGGACAGGGCGCGAAAAGCGCGCTGGCGGTGCTGGATAAGGCTGCCCGGACGGACGCCGATCAGGCTGTGAGGGATGCCGCGGCGGAAGCCATTTTAAAAATCCAGGCGGGCAGTGCCGGGAAAAAACCATAGGAATTTAGAAATATTCTTTCGTAATTTACGGCTCGGGCACAGCGGCGACGGTTGCATCAATATCGTATTGGTGAGTATAACCAAGGGTTTCACGGGCACGCTGGTCGTCGACCATGCACACGTAGCGAATATGATCGAGTTCGGGCGCGGGAAATGAAGTTGCGCCATATCGCCACATCCGCGCGACGGCGCTCTCGGCGAGAAAATGAGGAATGGCCACGCTGGGCTTGCCGGTCTTTGCAATAATTTTCGATAGAGGCAGCGGCGGAGGGCCGGCAATATTATAAATGCCCCTGATGCCGGGGATAAGCGCATTGTAGATGGCGGAAACCACGTCGTCCTGATGGACAACTTGAATCATTGGATCGAATCCCAAAAGTGTTGGAATGACGCCGAGCCGCAGGTAATTCGACGGGGCATTGCGGACGTGGCCCAAAATATGAACGGGCCTTAAAATGGTTGTTTCCGTCTCGGGGCGTTTCCAGAAAAAAGATTGGGCGAGCATATCGACTTCAATCAAATCGCGTATCCCGCTGAACGCCGCGCCTCCGAGCAGCGGTGATTCTTCGCTGAGGAATTGGGGATTGTCGGGGCGCGGGCCATATACGTTGGCGCTTGACAATACGATCAATTTGGGAACGTCGTATTGAGCCACATAATCGAGCAAATGCTGAAATCCGGTTACATTCCAATTGTGGTGTTCAATTTGCCCGACGCGGGGATCGTGCATAATGCCTAAATGAACGACGGCCCCCAGGCGTTCCATCCGAAAAATATCCTGTATCTTCTTCCGGCGGAAATCAATTCGATGGTGTATAATGTCTTTGGGTTTTCCTTCGAATTCGCGGCGATCGACCCCGATAACGGGCCGCTCCCGGTGAAGGCGGCGGGCCAGCCTTTTTCCCAGGCGGCCGCAAACACCGGTAATTAATACAGGCCGCTGAGCCAATTCTTCGCGAACACTGCGGCGCCCAACCGAATACGTCCAGACGCTGGGCGGTCTTAGGGTGTCGTGATCGCGTTTTGTGCTCATGGCGCGCGTCAAAGGTCGCCGTTTCGAGCGCGTTCCGTCAAGAGCATTGCGCAATAAAAAGAATTGGATGCGCCGCTGCCGATGCCCTTCTCGGGAGAGGTGGCGCTTGATATCGTGCGCTCTGTTTTATGGCTGCCCCGGGATTTTTCAATAAGTTTGCGCAATTCACAAAGCGCGGTGCCGTGCCTTGGATGCAAACAGGCCCTGATGGCGCGCGGGCGGATGAGCTGTGGAGGCGCGTGCTGGGGCCCGATTTTGAGGAGCGCTTTAAGCAGGTGGCCGCGCCTATTTTAGAAAATGGCGTGGACCCTTTCGGACTGGACCCTGATTGGGCCAAATATGCGATTGCTACGGCTGTTTTTCTTCACCGACATTATTTCCGGAGCGAGGTGTTTGGCATTGAGCGGGTGCCCGCTGGGCGCGTTTTATTGGTGTCCAATCATTCGGGGCAGATTCCGCTGGATGGCGTGATGATTGAAGCGAGTATGTTCCTCAATGCGAATCCTCCGCGCATTGCGAGGAGCATGGTGGAGAAGTGGTCGCAGACCTTGCCTTTTGTTTCGATGTTTTTTTCAAAGGTGGGGCAAGTGGTCGGGGTTCCGGAAAATGCGCGGCTATTGTTAAATCGGGGTGAGGCGCTTTTGGTATTTCCAGAGGGAATACGGGGGATTTCAAAGCCTTTCGCCGACCGGTATAAGCTCAGCGAGTTTGGGCTTGGATTTATGCGGCTTGCGCTTGAAACCGATACGCCGGTTGTTCCGGTGGCCGTTATCGGCGCCGAGGAGCAATATATTTCTTTTGGCAATGCGGAGCGATTGGCCAAAGCCTTGGGAATGCCCGCGCTGCCTTTGCTTCCTCAAGTATTTGTGCCGGGCGGGCAATTGCCTCTCCCGACCAAATACCGGATTTATTTTGGAGAGCCGATGTTTTTCTCGGGCGATCCGGATGACGACGATAGTGTGATCGAGGAAAAGGTCGCGGAAGTCCGGGTTTCAATTCAATCGATGATTAATCGTGGCCTAAAGGAACGGGGTTCGATTTTTTGGTGAAGGTGAATGAGATACCCCAAACAATGTGAGTTCCGCGCCGCTTTCGGCAGCCGTTACAAGGGCGCGGCTCCCCAGGACGACGGGTTCGTTGCGGCGGGCGTGGCCAATGGGAGCGCCGGCAATAACAGGGATTCCAAGACCAGATAGGTGTTCTTGAAGGACTTGTTCGACGCGAATTCCATCGGATAGCGGGTCACACTGATCAAAATCCCCAAGAATGATGGCGCCAAGCCGGGATAGGTGATTCCCCAACGAAAGGGATGCCAGCATCCGGTCAATTCGATAGGGACGTTCAGTTACATCTTCCAATAGCAATAGGCTTCCAGGCGGAATATGAAGGCGTCCCGCAGCGGCACAGGCATGAAGCAAGGTTAGGTTGCCTCCGAACAGGGGTCCCTCGGCAATTCCTTTCGTTATTGTTTTCAATCCCGTGAATTTGCGATCTTGTGCGGGGTTCTCAAGCAATTGAACAATGGATTTTCTCGTTCTTTCATCGGCCCGGCCCAATGCGGTGATATGAGCGCCGTGTATTGAGGCAACACCAACGCGATGGGCTTCCAGGTGCAATGCAGTAATATCTGAAAAACCAACGATCCATTTGGGATTTTCGGTCAGCGGGCTCCAGTCGATATCCTTGAGAATGCGGAGTACTCCATAGCCTCCGCGGGCAGCCCAAATCGCTTTTGTTTGGGGATCGCAAAGGGCTTTCTGCAATTCTTCGCGGCGCCTTTCATCATTTCCGGCGAGATAGCCGCTCCGGGAAAAGAGGCCCCGTTCAAAACGAATACGATAGCGTTGGCTTAAATATCCCATTCCTACCCAGGCGAGCACGGGTTCAAAGGGGCTCGCGGGCGCCACAATGGAAATGGCGTCACCCGGACATAAAGGTTTGGGAATAATCATTTACGAGCGGCGGAGAGAAGGCGCCTCGTCGTCTTCGAGATCGGCATCGCTCACTTCACCGGGTGCGCCCGCAGGATTCTGAACAGGAGCGGGCGGTGCAACGTAGGCGGGCGGCTGCGGATATTGGTTGGATTGAACGTAGGCGCCGTAGTTTGGATCTTGAGCGCCATAGGCCGCTGAATAAGCCTGCTGAGCATAGGCGGCCTGCTGTTGCGCATACGCCTGGGCAGCAGCATCGCCATAGGCGGCTTGATGCTGGGCGTACGCGGCTTGCTGTTGCGCATACGCGGCTTGCTGCTGGGCGTACGCGGCTTGCTGTTCGGCATAGCTGTAGCCGTTTTGAGCCGCATAGCCTTCGTGTCCGGGCGGTGCGTACGGCGCCTGGGCCTGCGCATCGTAGGCAGAAGGCTGTGCATAGGCCGGCTGAGGTACATAGGCGGCCTGCGCATAGCCTGGATGCTGTTGGTACGCGGCGGCCTGCTCCGCGCTGTACGCGGGCGCGGGCTGAGCGGCATAACCTTGCTGAGCATCGTAGGCTTGCTGCTGCGGCTGCTCGGGCTGAGCCTGCGGCGCCGGCTGCGCATAGTCTTGGGCTGCCGCCGGATAGGCGTATCCCTGGTTTTCGTAGCCGGCCGGAGTCTGCTGAACCGCAGCGGGGTATGCGTAGTTTTGAGGCGCTTCCGCGGGCGGCGCTTGTACCGCGGGCTGAAGCTCGGCCGGTGCGGCTGCGTATCCGGCCGTCGGTGAGAGCCCGGGAGGTGCTTGATCGGCCGTCGGATTTTCGTCGTCCGCAATCGAGGCAGCGGGCGGAGCGGCAACGATATTGGGCAGCGCAACGGCGGCAGGTGCGGCAGGAGCGGGAGGCGGGGGCGACGAGGCACTGGGCGCAGAAGTCGGCTGAGACACGGGAATCACAGGCTTGGGCGGCGGCCTCTTGAGCTTGCCGTTTTTCGCCCGTTCCAATCCGGCCGTGGCTTCTTGATCGCCTGCCTTCATGCGCAACACGCGCCGCCAGGCATCCGCGGCTTCTCTCGCATCGCCGATGTCTTCTTCCCAAATGCGAGCCACTTTCCGGGCAAGCTCGGCCCGCTGAGCAGGATCGCGGCCGCGAAGAATTTGATCTTCGTAGAGCTGAATCATCCCGCGGTGATCGCCGAGCTCGGTCAGAAGCGCGCTGAGCTCGTTCATGATGTCTTGATCGGCGGGCGACAGATCGTGAAGCTTTTTCAAGTCGACGGCGGCGCCTTTTCGATCGCCGAGCACGTCGCGGCGAAGGCGCGCGCGCCGCCCAATGAGCTTGCGGACAAGCGGTCCGTCGAACACTTCTTCGAGAGCCCGCGCATACGTCGCTTCGATGCGGGCCATGTTGTTGGTGCGCTGCCCAAGGTCTTCGAGTGCGCCTAAGGCTGTGTCGTCCACATGGGCGATGAGTGAATCGCCAAGCCATTTAAATGCGCGTTCAATGTCGCCGAGTTCGGTCGCGGCAATATTGGCGGCACGCCTGAGCAGCGCTCCCCGCGTTCGCCCGCCGTCGCGAGATCCTTGTCCGCCCGCCGCAAGGGCTTCAGCCAAAATCGTCCGCAGGGCGGCACTGCCTGAACGCTGATCGGCCGCGCGCGCGACGTTCTCAATTGAAGCGAGCGCTTCGTCTTGAATTCCGCCGCTGAGGGCGAGTTCGAAGAAGCCGCGGGCGCGGTCATTCATGCTTTGTTCAGCCGCAACCTGGGCCGCCCGCGCCAGCGCCGAAAGGCGATCTGCAGGAGCCCGGCAGCGGCTGACTTGTCGCTCGTAAATGTCGACAAGCTGCGATGGCGCTTTGGCGAGGCTGGCCAGCGTCGTGAGCAGCGGTTCAACATCCGCAGGAGGAACGCTCGCCAGCGCTGATTCGCCGTGCATGATGGCTTCATTGGCATCCACGCCGGCGTGAACTTTCACTTCAGCCTGCCGGACATACTCCGCGGCTTTCTGGGGACCGGAGAGATCTTTGGCGAGCAGATCGTGGGCCGAACTCAGCGCTTCCAAATCCTTGAGCCGGACGGCGATCTCTTCGACTCGCTCGGCAAGCGCGCGCTCCATGCCTCGCGAGCGGAACAACTCCATTGCGACCCGAAGCGCGTCTTGTTCGCGGCCGATCTCGAGGAAACGGGTAAAGGCCCCGCGCAGCGCTTCATTGCGTGCAGGCCCCATTCCTGTTTCGTTCCAGGCCACCAGTTTGGTAGCGACAATGCCTTTCCATCCAAGCCTGTCACCGAGCTCGACATAGGCTTCGCGGCAAGGCGCATCGCCTTGATCGGCCATATGGGCAAGCGCTGCCAGCGCTTCGTCGCCCCTACCCAGTTTCTGCTCGAGAATCTCTGACAGCCTGAGCGTCATGCGCGAGGCTTCTTCTTCGTCGCCTTCGACTTCGATCAGCGAAGTCATCAGCGTGGCGACGCGCGGCCAATCCCCGACTTGTTCGCAGAGCGTCTGAAGGCGCGCAATGGCGTCAAAGTCTTCTGGATCGGCTTGGTTCACAATATCGAGCGCTTTGATCGCGGCCCGCGGATCGGCGAGTTCGCCCTCGTAGAGCCGCGCCAGCCGCTGCGCGATTTCGACGCGCTCCTCGCCGTCGGCCAGAAGGACTTCCCGCTCAAGCGCATGAGCCGTGCCCTTCGCGTTGCCGCGCTGTTCCTCGAGATTGGCAATGGCCGCAAGGGCTTGGCGATTCTTAGGATCGATCGACTTTAGGATCGCTTCGTAGCGTTCAATCGCGCCTTCGGTGTCGTCGATGTTGTCCTCGAGAATCTTGGCCTCGCGCAATGCAATCGCCAGTTTTTCGGCGGGGTTTGAGGCGAGCGCTCCCAGCCGTTTGAGCAGTTCGACAGCATCCTGGTAGTCGTTCCGTTCAATGGCATCTTCGATGAGTATTTTTAGGGCTTCAGTGTCGTCGCCGTCCTGAAGGAGGGCCAGCAAACTCTCCCGCGCCCCTTCGCGATCGCCGATGGTGCGCTGCACTTCGGCCGCCGTGCGCCTGCACGTAATTCGCTTGGGCTTGTCGCTGAGCTTTTCGGCGCGCGCGAGCAAATAAGAGACCAAGTCGGGAAGGCGGTTTTCGCGCTTGTAGTGCTCATCCAGCGCCTGGGCATATCCGTCGTTGGCCGGATCGATCTCGGATGCCTGCTCAAGCCTCTGAATGGCTCCCGATACATCTCCGGCTTTCATCAGCAAGTCGGCGGCCTGGGCGTAAAGCGCCGCCTGCATTTTGCCTTCCGTGAGTGTAGCCCGCTGCTCCACCGCATTCGCTGCGTCCGAAAAGCGGTTGGCGGCGAGGTACGCCTTCTCGGCGAGCTCCCACAACTTGGACTGGCCAGATGCCTCGGCAGCCTCCGCAAACGCATCACCGGCAGCCGCGGGATCGTTCAGTTTGGTGCGGAGCTCTCCAAGCTTTTGAAGCAGCGAGCTGCGCTGATCTTTCTCCTGAACGCCGGGAATGTTGTCGGTGATGACCTGAGCGGCCAGATCAAAGCGCTCGCCTTTCTCAAACAGCTTAATCGCCGTGGGTATCGCCGTCTCGTCGTCAGGGGCAAGGCCCGCGATGCGCGACCACGCCTCGGCTGCTGCAACGACATCCTTGCGCTTTTGCTCGTGAAGCGTGGCGAGCTTTTTCTCGAGCGCGATTTTCTGCTCGACGTCGGTCGCGCTCATCGCCTCTTGCTCGAGCAGTGTTGCCAAATCATCCCAGCGTGCGCCCCGCTCCAAGAGCCGGCGGAGCTGCTCGCGCGCTTGATCGTCGCCCCGATCGATTTGGCAGATCTGTTTCCATGCCTGAATCGCCGTTTCGATGTCGCGAAGCTGAGACTCGCAGATACCTGCAACATCCTTGAGCTGTGCCTTGCGCGTGTCGACGGACACGGTGGGTACGCGGGATGCGGCGAGCAGCACATCGCGCAAATCGGCGTACATGCGCTTCTGGCGAAGGTGGTCTTCCACCCAGGAAAGCGCTTCGCTGTTCGCGGGATCGATCTTCAATACCTCGCGGTATTTGGCGAGCGCCTGAGGCTTCCTTCCCTTTTGCGCCTCGGCCATCGCGTCCTCGAGAAGCTGAGGCAGGGCATCGGCAGCCGGCGCAGAAGGTGCTGCGGGCGGCGCGGCGGCAGGCTGGGAAGCAGCCGCGGGCTGGGAAGTAGCAGCCACCGGCACGACCACCGCAGGCATCGCCGATTGAGACGGAGCTCGTCCCGCCGACATATCCCCTGCCGGCCCCGGCATCGCCGCTGGCATGACTGGCATGGCAGGCTGTGGAGGCGCACCAAACTGCGGCCCCGCGGCTACACCAAACTGAGGCGCAGTGGGCACTGACACTTGAGGCGCCTGCTGCATGACTGCAGGCTGCATCGCGGGCGGCGCGGCCATCATCCCCGGAATGCCCGTCTGGCGCGAATCCGACTGAGAACGCGCTTCGCCTGCCATGAATCCCGCTGGATTCGCCTGCACGTACGCCGCGTACAAAGGCGCAAGCTCCGCGGTCCGGCCAAGCTGCTTGCCGTAATGATCCGCAAGCTGCATCGCGCGATCGTGGCCAGGAGCGATCTGCAGCGCCGAACGCGCGTACGACAAGCCATATTCGCCGTCGTACATTTCAGCGAGCGTCACAAAAATCCTCACGGCCTCGTCCCGCTCATGCTGTGGAACAGGCTCCCCGCCGCTCACCCTCTCAACGATAAGAAGCGCGAGTTCCTGCATCAGGCTGGGATCGTTATTGGCAATCGCGAGCGCTCCCCGGATGGCCTGCGCACATCCAGCCAAATCGCGGGCCCGCCTGCGCACATCCGCTTCATCGCGAAAGAGCGCCATCTTGCGCTGAGGATCGTCGACAATCGCTTGCTCGCGCGCAAAATAGGGAATCGCCTCGGCGAACTGCCCATGCTGCTTCAACAGCTCGCGTACCGAATAAATCGCATACGCATTCTGCGGTGACAGCTCGACCACCCGCTTCCAATTTTCAACAGCGCGATCCGGCCGGAATAGCGGAGCTTCGCTAAACATGCGCGCCATCTCTTCATGAAGGGCGCCCAACTGCGCGCGCACATCCGCACGCTCATACGCAAGAGGAGCCAGCGCTTTGGCCTGGCGCTCGTACACAGCGACCAGCGAAGCGACATCGCCCTTTTCGCGGTACATCTGCACGATCCGCTCGAACGGCGCGCGCTGCGTCGGATCTTTATCCAGCGCGAGCATCAGCACGCGCACGGCCTGAGGCACATCGCCCAAGGTCATCGACCACACGGCTGCGGCCTGGCCTAACCAGTGTGCTGCAATGCCTGGGTCGGCCGTCGCCGTGCCCACTTTTTCAAGCAGAATTGCATACACTTGTGGGTTCTGCTGTCCGGCACGGTGAGCAGATGTCAGCGCGTCCTCGTCGTGAGGGTTGGCGACAAGGCGCTGAACCAGCATTTCCATCTCGCGAGGGTCCATCGTTCGATGGGCGAAGTTACACGTTCGACAACACTACGTATAGGTAGGTCTTGTCTTCTTCGCTCCGAGCGAAGGCATTCGGCCTTGTACGAGCCAGAAGCTCTTCGTCACGAACTTCTCGCTTGCAATGATTCAGCGTTCGCTGTTGAAGCGCCGGTGAATGCGAAATGGCGGCGGGCGCACCGATGTTGACACGGCCGGCCATTTCGCGCTGCCCGAGGCCATCGGCGACGCGCTCGAATAGCCCGGCGGAGCCGATTCCAGCGCCGTATCTGTTCCGGAGTCAGCCAGACCCGCATCATCGGACAGAGCACCGGCATCCACCGCGGCTCCGGCATCATCCGCGTCGATATCTCCGAGCTCAACCGGCGCCGCGAACGCACTCGCGCTCGCACTCAATGCTGGCGCAGAAGCGGAAAGCTCCGCGCTCACCATCGCGCTTTCCACGGGCGCCGCAACCAGCGCAAGCCTTGAGCGCGAAAACTCAAACATCCAAATGCCAACCGTCACGCCGCACGCCACGGCAAGCACCGCAACAAGGGCGCGGCCCCAATGAAACCCCGAAGCCCTCGAGTCCCCGCCCCGCTTCTGTGGCTCCGCAAATGCTCGCCCCGATTCGGAGCTTTCCGCAGGCGCATTCACAGGCACCTCGAGCAATCCCGCGCCCAAGGTCTCGGGCTCCTCAACACCGGGCCTCATCACCTTTTCGATCTCGCGGAAAAACTCCCGGGCGCTCTGAGGCCGCAGGGCCGGATCTTTCGCAAGAGCCCGCATCACCAAACCCGACACTTCAGCAGGAATTCCCGCATCGGGCGCCGCTGCATCGGGCGGTATCGGCTGCGTCTTGATGTGATGGGCCATCACGACCACGGCCTCGTCATCCACAAAAGGAGGCTCGCCGACCAGCATTTGATAGAGCAGCACACCCAGCGTGTACAAATCGCTGCGCGCATCAACGCTTTTGCCCTGAGCCTGCTCGGGAGACATGTAGCGCGGCGTCCCAAACACAACGCCTTCCTGTGTGTCCGCCGCACCCACAACGCCGTGCTTGGCGCCATTTTTATCGTCCGCGATTTTAGCGATGCCGAAATCAAGCAGCTTGCAGATCTCTTCCTGCCCCGGACCTTCCGGCTCGGTGAGAAACAAATTGTCAGGCTTCAAATCCCGGTGGATCACGCCCTTGTCATGCGCCTCGGCCAGCGACAAAAGCGCATGCTGCGCAATCCCCAAACTCTCCTGAACACTCAGCCGAAAACACCGCGCCAGCCGTTCGCCCAGCGGCTCCCCCAGCAAAAGCTCCATGGCCAAATAAAAAACCGGAGCCCCATCCGCAAAAGGCTCGTCTTCCCCGCCGGGCAAATCGGCCCTGGGCACCTCACCGAAATCGTAAACCGTAACCGTGTGCGGCGATTGCAGCATGCTCATCGCCCGCACCTCGCGCATAAAACGCGCCTTCGCATCGGAACCGCCCAGGCGATCGGTTCGCACAATCTTCACCGCAACATCCCGGCCCTGGCTTTCCACACGAGCCCGGTACACTGTCCCCATCGAACCCGCGCCCAGCCTGCTCAAAACGGCGTAGCGCCCAGCGATCAGCGCCCCCAGAAACGGATCGCCATCCGCGGCCGCCAGCGCATCGGTCGTCACCAGCACCGCGCCATCCCCTGGACAGCGCAGAACCGACCCCGCAACCGCCTGGGCGGACTCCTCCACATGCCGGTGGCAGCGCGGACACACCAATCCCCGAAGTGTGCGAAGAGAGGCTCTACCGGTCGTCTTTATGCCCACGGCTTCCCCGAATCGTCGGCGAGCCCCAGGAAGATCGCAAGGCTCGGCCGCTTCCTTTTCGCGTGCAAACCACAACGAACCTTATAAATTCATTAAAATTGAATAAAAATCCTATCGAATATAAAAAATCCTATCGGATATAAATTAACCATATCCCAAAACCGCATCGTCCAAAATGACGCCTCAACAATCAAAACAATTAAATTGAAAGCAAATTATATAAGCTTGCTGGTTTTATTGCTTTTCATCCCTGCCGCCCGAATCCTAACCGTTTCGTTATTGCTCTCAACCCAAAAGGCAAATCAAAAGGCGAATGGGGCTTGGCCAAGCACATGCACATCGGAGCTACCACCAGCGAGTCGCGATCTATTCCAAAACTCTAGTTGCGTGCTCGTAATATTTCGCCGTTCTGCTTTCACACCGTGCGCTTTGGATATATTTATTAGGTAACGCGAATTCAACTTTCTGGGCCACGGGACGAAAGACGAGAACCAGCAAGGTTGATGTTTCGCGATCTCACCGGTCACGGTGATGTGAGGCACGTATGGCTCGTATCTTAGTAATCGACGATGACATGGAGTTTGGCGAACTCACGGTGCGCAGACTGCAAAGCGCGGGTCACGAGGCCATTTTTCATCACGGCCCGTTTGGCACCCTAAACGCGATTCGCAAGGGCTCCTACGAGCTTGTATTGCTCGATGTAAGTATGCCTGCCCTCGATGGAACCCAAATTGTCCATCTCATCCGCGAGACGCGCGGGGTGTGGCAAACGAAAATATTGCTGTATAGCAGTATGGATCCCGAACCTTTGCGAACGCTGGCGGGCGGACTCGATGTCAATGCCTTTCTTTCAAAATCCGCGGGGAAAGCCGAACTCATTGACAAAATCAATGACATGCTTTCTGCCCCCAATTGACCAGCGGCAAAACCGTTTAGCTCCTTACAGATGAGACATAGGCACCTCTTCTTTTTAATGCATCTTTTGCACCCTAAAATAGGCTGAAACGAAAGGTTTGAACTCGGCATGGCGACGATTCTTTTGGTGGAAGACAATGAGATGAACCGCGACATGCTTGCGCGCCGCCTCGAACGCCGAGGCTTTAAGATGCTGCTCGCGGGCGATGGCGCGGAAGGCGTGCACATGGCAACGGAGCACAGGCCAGACTTGATTTTGATGGATGTCAGCCTGCCTGTGCTCGACGGCCTCGAGGCTACCCGCAAGTTAAAAGCCAGCGACCGGACGCGTTCCATTCCGATTTTGGCGCTCACGGCGCATGCCATGGCGGGCGACGATGCCAGATGCCGCGAAGCCGGCACGGATGACTACGATACCAAACCGGTCGATTTGCCCAGGCTGCTCGCGAAAATTGATGCGCTGCTCGCCCAGAAAAGGCCGAACCCGGCCTGAGATCCAACCGGGCAGACCATCCCCTCAAAACTTCTCGACACGATCTCAATGCGATCTCAATGCGATCTCAAAAGGTGTCGCGCACCCGCGGATGCCGATTGAGAATTGTCCGCAGCCGTACCTTAAGCAGCAGAGGATCTTTCATTTTGGTCACCAGATCATCCGCCTGAACAGCCTTCGCCTGCTCCTGCAACAGAGGCTCAGCGCCCCGCGAAGCCAAAATGATCACGGGCACCCATCGCTGCACAGAACCCGATCGAATACGCCGGCACGTTTCAAGTCCGCCTTGCCCGCCCAAATCGTCGCTGAGCACCACCGCATCCACGCGCTCCACACCGAGCACAACCAGCACATCATCGCCTGTCGATGCTGTCCTCGTTTCATATCCATCGCGCGCCAGCATTTCGCAGATTCGCAGACGGTTGGCCACATCCGAGTCGGCCACCAAAATCTTCTTCTCGGCGGCCTGATTGGCCTGTTCATCCGCGGGCGACGGCATATCCGCCTGTGCAGCATCCGAAACACAAAGCTCGATGGCTCTGCGCAACAAATACGCACGGTCATAAGGCT
The DNA here is from genome assembly GCA_964537685.1 of uncultured Polyangiaceae bacterium. Taxonomy (GTDB): domain Bacteria; phylum Myxococcota_A; class Polyangia; order Polyangiales; family Polyangiaceae; genus CAZICM01. The sequence goes on along the minus strand of CAZICM010000003.1, from coordinate 165,723 downwards.
TTCCCACATATTCGTCGGCACCCGCGTTCAATCCAGCCAGATAATGCGTGGCCCGCGCCTCAGACGACAAGACAATCACCGGCGTCGTTCCCGATTTTGGCATTGCGCGCAGCGCGCGAAGCACATCCAAACCATTGCCATCGGGCAGCAGAACATCGAGCACAATGAGGTCAAACACCCCTGCCCCGATATGGCAAAGCGCCTGCTGCTTCGTTTCACACAGCGTGACCGAAAAACCGGCCTCCTCGAACACATCCTGCAAATCGCCGCGCACCGTTGCAGCATCGTCCACGATCAGCACACTCGGCTGCCCATGAACTCTTGGAGGACGCTGTTGCCCGGTCTCATGAGGCATTTTTGCCTCAGCGCTTCTTCCAAACAGGAGCCTGCTCATCGTACGAGTCTCCTTGGCTACGGCCTCAGGTAAACACAACCTCGATCCGGCCTTGCGCAGATGCGCAGTATCTGGCCATGTAAGCGCGCTTATTTCAATGCGTAAAGCCTCGCGGTGAAGGTTCAAGGAAGGTTCACACGAGCGACCGATGCTTCATGCCAGCACCCGCTGAGGGCTTCAGCACTCACTCGCTCCTAACAAATCCGGGGGAGCTGATCGCCGCTCAGCAAATCCAATAGCCGCGAGCTTCCAAGCTGGGTACGCAGCACCACCCGCCCTTCCATTCCATCATCTACTTTTCCAACACGAGCGGCGTGTTCACATCCTGAAAAATTGCGCAACAATTTGATTGCATTATCTGCCTCTGCCTCGGGAACAAATAAGGCCATACGCCCTTCACAAGCCACATACAGCGGATCGAGCCCCAGCATTTCACACGCGCCGGCCACCGGCTCAGAAACAGGCACGCGGGATTCATCGATTGAAATAGAAACACCGCCATCGCCCGCAATTTCATTGAGTGCCGAAGCCAAACCGCCGCGGGTCAAATCCCGCGCGCAATGAATATGAATTCCGGCATCCAACAGAGCATTCACCGCCGTATGCAGCGGCCCGCAATCGCTTTCAATTGGGCTTCGAAAAGACAGACCTTCCCGCACCGACAAAATGGCAATTCCATGGCGGCCCAGATCGCCGCTGACAATCACCGCATCGCCGCGCTTCACCTGCCGGGGATTTATTTCAATACCGGGACGGACAACGCCTATTCCCGACGTACAAATAAAAATACCATCGCCTTTTCCCCGGTCCACCACTTTCGTATCCCCCGTAACGATGGTGATATTGGATTCGGCGGCTGCGGCCTTCATCGAAAGAACGGCGCGCTCCAGCGTTTCAATGGGCAAGCCTTCCTCCAAAATAAAAGACGCCGACAAATGACAAGGACGGGCACCGGCAACCGCGAGATCGTTCACCGTACCAAAAACGGCGAGACGCCCGATATCACCACCGGGAAAAAACAGGGGATGAACCACATAGGCATCGGTTGTAAAAGCCAGCCGCGCCCCCTGCCCCAGCAGCGCATCCATGGAAAGGACAGCACTATCATGATGATTTTGAAGCGCCGGATTTTGAAATGCGGGCAAAAAGACGGTCTGAATCAGACGGCGCATCCGGCGCCCGCCGCCTCCGTGGGCAAGCTGAATCGTTTCTGGATCGAGAGGAATGGGGCAATCTGATAGAATTGTCATATTTTTAACCTACCGGGGAGCGCGGTATCTAAAATAAGCCGCGCAAGCGCCTTCGGAAGAGACCATCGTTGCCCCGAGGGGGCGCTCGGGCGTGCATTGTGTTCCAAATGCTGGGCAATCCGATGGTTTATTCAACCCCTGAAGCACCTTTCCGCTGATACAGGGTGAGGAAGAAACGGCCTTCGGCAGAGAGCGGCGAAGATTCGCAAAGCGCAGTTCAGCATCGAATGAGGCCAATTCAGGGCGCAGCTTTAGCCCGCTTTTGGGAATCATGCCAATGCCCCGCCATTCCCGGTCTACAATTTCAAAGATTTTATCAATCATTCTTTTAGCGTGCAAATTCCCTCCGGGCTTCACCGAGCGGGCATATTGATTTTCGACTCCGGCTTGGCCTTCCTCCAGGCGCTTCACACACATTGCAATGCCTTGAAGAATATCGAGCGGCTCAAAACCCGTAACCACAATGGGAAGATGAAATCGATCTGCAATGGGAAGATATTCGCCGGTTCCCATAATCGTACAGACATGGCCCGCCGCGAGCAGGCCCTGAACACGGCAGCCCGGCGAAGCGAGAAGCATTTGCACCGCGGGCGGAACCAATACATGCGAAACGAGCATTGAAAAATTATCGGTGCCCAATTGAAATGCCTGATCGATGGCCATCGCGTGCGCGGGCGCCGTCGTTTCAAATCCAACGGCAAAAAATACAATCTGAGCGTGTTGGTTCTTTTTCGCGAGGGCAAGCGCATCCATGGCCGAATACACAATGCGAATATCGCCGCCCTGCGCCTTCACCGAAAACAAGTCGCGCTCCGTGCCGGGAACCCGAAGCATATCCCCATAGGAACAGAAAATAACCCCTGGCCGGCTTGCCAATTCAACCGCAATATCGATCATTTCGACCGGCGTGACACAGACCGGACATCCAGGACCGTGCAACAGGCTAATTTCAGGAGGAAGCAATGCATCAATACCAAACCTAACAATCGAATGCGTCTGACCTCCGCACACTTCCATCAGCGTCCACGGCCGCGTAACCGAACTTCGGAGGAGCTGAATATAGCGCTCGGCATCCGCTGCATTGCGGTATTCATCCAAATACTTCATGCGCCGGACCCGTCCGGGGAAGGATCGGCTTCACCCATTTTATCGAGATATTCAAATACGCGCTTGGCTTCCTCGGGGTCGACCCGGCTAATGCTGAATCCCGCATGCACAATGACAAAATCGCCGGCGGCTGCCTCGGGTGTGTAGGCCAAATACACTTCTTTTTCGATTCCTCCAAACGAGACCTTGGCCGTTCGCAATTCATCATCGGCAACGCTGATCACTTCCGCGGGAATGCCTAAACACATAATTCTGACTCCTTCCGCCGGAGATACAGTTCCCCCGCTATCCGCGCCTGCCCTAAAGAAATTCCCCCGTCATTGGGCGGAATAAGCCTAGCTGTATAAACCCGAAACCCCTGTCCGCGAAGCATACGATCGATTTTAGTCACAAGCCGGCGATTTTGAAAACAGCCACCCGAAAGCACAATGGGCAGCCCTTGGCCAAAACGATTGGCCATTTCAATGGCGAGCCCGGCCAAGCTCTGATGAAATCGCGCGCTGATCCAGGAAAGAGGCTTTCCCGCCTTTCGGTTGAAAAGCACTTCCGACAGCATAGGCTCCCAATCGGCAATCCAAGGCTGATTTAGATCCGGCGGCGGCCGCAAGGGAAAAGGATAAGCAGGCGCGTCGTCTTCATGCGCATCGGCCGCAAATTCCAAATGCATCGCCGCTTGACCCTCAAAACTCGATGTCCCCAAACCGCCTCCCAGCGCGCATATTGCATCGAATAGACGGCCAATGCTTGTGGTTTGAGGCGATTGAATCGAATTCTGAAGCATTCGCCTTAAAATCAAAAGAGAATCGGAATCGAAAAGATCCTCGCAATAACGTTCAAATGGGCTGCCAAAGACTTCGTAGAGCATGCCCGCGGCGGCCCGGCGCCCTTCCCGGACAGCCTTTTCAGCGCCTGGTAAAGCAAAAGAGCGTATCGTCCCAAGCCGTTTAAATTGCGCCCCCTCGCAAAGCAGCGTTTCTCCGCCCCACAGCCCTCCATCCAAGCCCAAACCCAAACCATCCCAAGCCAAACCCAGCACCGGCCAGGATAGCGAATGCTCCGCCACAACGGCCGCAATATGCGCGTGATGATGCTGAATCCTCGCGAGATTGGCGCCGAATCGCTCGCATAGACGCTCGGCGATCCGGCTGGAAAAATAATCCGGATGAAGATCGCAGGCAATGACTTCTGGAATTCGATCGTATAGTTTTATCAATTCATCTGCGGTACGCTCGAGCAGCATGGCCGCCAATTCGCCGTCTAAATCGCCGATATGCTGGCTCATTACGATCGTATTGCCCGCGCCCAGCGCCGCCGTATTTTTGAGATGAGCTCCCAGCGCCAATACAATAGGATGGCCGTCCGGGCGCCGGATGGGCAGGGGACAAAAACCCCGAGCCCTTCTCAGCATTTGAAACCCAAGCGGCGGCGGCAATACCCTGGCCACAGAATCGTCGACGGGCCGGGCAATGGGGCGGTTATGGCTTATAAATAAATCCGCAATGGTATCCAAGCGCGAAAAGGCATCTGTGTCGTCCACGCAAATCGGCTCGCCGCTTCTATTTCCGCTCGTGCATACAATTGGAATGCCTAACGCATCCATCAAAATGCGATGCAGCGGCGATGAAGGCAGCATTGCGCCAATCCAAGGATTTTGAAAGGCAATCTCATCGCAAAGAAGGCTAGAGCGGCGCCGGACCAAGACGATTGGGGCTTCTCTCGAATCCAGCCACTTGGCTTCTTCATCCGACACCACCGCGTGCTCGTTGAGCATCTCCAGGGAAGAGAACATCAGCGCCAGAGCCTTGTGGGGCCTGTGTTTCCGGCGTCTTAAGGTTGCAACTGCATCGGAATGCAACGCATTTACAAGCAATTGAAATCCGCCTACACCCTTGAGCGCGGCGATTTTACCTTCCCGAATCGCCTGAACCGCGAGATAAAGAGCCTCATTTCCCTTCGCCAGGCAATTCTGCCGGGCATCCAGGGCCAGCAGCGAAGGCCCGCAGGCCGGGCATGCGATTGGCTGAGCGTGAAAGCGGCGATCCGCAGGGTTTTTATATTCGCGCTCGCACGCCTCGCAGAAGCTAAACGCCCGCATCGTCGTGTGAATTCGATCATAAGGCAGCGCCAATGCGATCGTAAATCGAGGGCCGCATTGGGCGCAATTTGTAAAAGGATAGTGGAAACGGCGTTCCCCAGGCGTATTCAGCTCGGCGAGGCATTCGGCGCAGGGAACGGAATCGGCCGGGAGCGAAGGCTGGGCCGGCGCACTCCCCGCGCTTGGAAGAATAGAAAAAACCTGTTCGTATTTTTGTTCAATTCTTTCAATATGTACGGCTCTAACCTGGGCTCCGGCCAGGGGAGGAGCCTTTAGGATTCCAACAAATGAATCAATTTGATCCGATTGACCTTCAATCTCAATAAAAACACCATCGGGTTCATTGCGCACCCATCCTGAAAGGCCCAGTTTTCCCGCGAGATTAAATACAAATGGCCGGAATCCCACGCCTTGAACGGTGCCCGTCACATGGAGGGCGAGCCGGATAGAAACGGGGACTGCAGGCTGAGATTCCATAAGGATTGAGCGCACACGCGCAGATTCTATTCCACGTCGATCGAATCTACGCCCAATCCCGGTGTTCCCAGAACATCGGCCTCGGTTGAAGCGCATACAGGGCACAGCAGCAAATGATGCTCCGGTGCATATTCATGGCCGCAATCCTTGCAGCGGGCGAGCAAATGTTTGAGCTCCAAGGAGATTTCCGCCCCTTCGGCGGCTGTTCCCCGGGCATGTGCATCAAAATGAAAGCCAATGCTTTCGCGTGAAAGGCTTTCTGTTTCGGCTACCCAGCCCCGCACCCGCCGGACCCGGCTTGCTCCGGCCTCCCGCGTTTTTTCAAGCACTGTGTCGAGGATTTGCTTTGCAATGGATGTTTCGTGCATGGTTGAGCCTGCTCCCGCAAAAATTTAAATTGGTTAATTTTTTTCAAATTGCTTTGCAATTTCATCAATTTTTCGCACCGCTTCCGGGACGGCGGCGGCCACGGCTTCCGACATTTGATCGGAAAAAATCTCGGCCTTTTCGATTTCAATGCCGAGCACCCGAATGCTCGGAGACACGCTCTCTGGAAACAGCTCGCGCGCCAAAGCCGCAGCGGCCGCAACATCCAATCCGTGCGTGGATACCGTTGCAATGCGCCGGGCCGAAAGTTCATCGAGCGAAAGCCAATGCAGGCGGCCCGCCTTGGCGCCGGAACCCATGCCCAAGAGGGCATCGACCACGAGAACAGGCTGCCCGGTTTGAAGCAGATCCAACAGGGCGGAAGGCTCGGAGGCCGTTTTTAAATCGACACCTATTTTATGGTTTTGCTTTGCAATTTCATCATAAATGGCCATTCCAACGCCGTCATCGCCCGCCAGCCGCTGTCCAAGCGCAATTACGCGCAGACTCATGAGCTTTGGCTTTCGACGATATTGAGCGTAAGAAAATGGGTGGCGCAGGAAATACACGGGTCGTAATTGCGGATCGCGTGTTCGGCGCGCGAAGTGGCCTGCGCCTGGGGAAGCGCCGCAAGCTCGGCCGCCATTTCAAATAAATCTTCCTCCATGGCCCTTTGGTTTTGGGAGGTGGGCGGAATAATGCGGGCGTCGCGGATTATGCCTTCTTCATCGATGGAGTAGCGGTGCACCAAAATGCCTCGCGGGGCTTCCGTGGCTCCATAGCCAATGCCTTTGGCCTTTGGAATTTCAACGAATGGCTGAGCAGGCGGGTTGTATTGTTCGATAATGCGGATGGCCGTCGCATATGCATGAATGACTTCCACGCCGCGGATGAGAATGGTTTTGAAGGGATTGTTGCAGGGCGCCGAAAGTCCAATGGCCTGGGCGGCTTGCTGGGCCAGAGGGTGAAGTTTGTCGAAGTTTAAATTAAAGCGGGCCATCGGGCCGCAGGCATAAGAACCGCGCGCGCGGATGACCGAGTGAAGCGCATTGGAGCGCTCCACATGAATTTCTTCAAATACTTTATCGTGTTCCTGCACGGCAATGTCGAGACCTTTGTTGGAAACGATACGGCCGCCATTCATTGGATATTCGGTGGGATGGCACAGGGAAACCAGTTCGTAATCCCTTTCGAATTGAGGAAATTGAAATGTGGCCACCCAGCGCAGAACTTCCTGCGCCGCATCGAGGCTCCATTTTAATTCTGGCAAGAGCGCCGAAAGCTCGCTCTTCGAAGGAGCGCGATAAAAACCGCCTACCCGCACATTGATGGGATGAATTTCCCGGCCGCCGAGTACATTTACAATCGAATTGCCTGCCTTTTTCATGCGAAGGCTATTCTTTACCTCGGCCGGGTATTTTTTGGCCATGGTAAGCACATCGGGAAAGCCTAAGAAATCCGGTGCATGAAGCATCATCATATGCAGGACATGGCTCTCCAGCCATTCGCCGCAATACAATAGTGTCCGAAGCTCGCGGAGCTGTCCGCCGATTTGAATGCCGTGCGCGTCTTCAATGGCCTGGCAGGCGCTCATTTGATAGGCAACCGGGCAAATGCCGCAAATGCGGGCCGTAATATCGGGCGCCTCCATTTGGGAACGGCCCCGAAGAAAGGCTTCAAATAAGCGGGGAGGCTCGAAAATGCGGAGTTCGACCGACTCGGCCTTGCCATCTTTGAGTTTTAGCGTGAGCGCTCCTTCGCCTTCGACGCGTGTTAAATAATCGACTTTAATGGTTTTCGTCGCCATGGCGGAGTCCTTCTTTTTGAAACGCATCGGCACCGGCATTAAAGCCTAGGAAGCTTCGCCGAATTTCATCGGGTTTTTGGCCAATCTGAATGAGTCCTTGGGCCAGGGCTTTGGTATTGGGGGCCTCGCTCGGGCCATAACATCCAAAACAGCCCCGCGCATAGCTTGGGCATAGGGCGCCGCAGCCCGCGTGGGTAACGGGGCCCAGGCATGGAGCGCCTTGGGAAACCATGACGCAAACCGTTCCCCGCATTTTGCATTCAATACAAACGGAATGAGCGGCAATCGCAGGGGCACGTCCCCCTAAATAAGCCGTAACGACTTCGAGAAGCTGGAGTTTGTTGATTGGGCATCCCCGAAGCTCGTAGTCGACGCGAATATGATCGGCAATGGGCGTGCTCTTTGAAAGCGTGTCGATGTAATCGGGCCTGGCGTAGACGATGGACATCATCGACGCATGGTTTCTAAAATTGCGAAGGGCTTGAATTCCGCCGGATGTGGCGCATGCGCCGATGGTAACTAAAAATTTGGATTGGCGGCGTATCTCATGAATACGTTCGGCATCGTGGGGCGTCGTAATCGAGCCTTCGACCAGGGTGAGATCGTAGGGGCCTTTTAAAATGGCGCTGGATGCCTCGGCAAAATTGGCGATGGTTACGGCGTCGCCCAATGCTAATAGTTCATCCTCGCAATCCAATAGGCTAAGCTGGCAGCCGTCGCAGGATGCGAATTTAAATACGCCAAGTTTAGGTTTTTTTTGCTGCGCCACGTTTAAATCTCCCTAACCCAGAATAGGCGCTCAATCTGATCAAATGCGTAGACGGGGCCGTCTTTGCAGACGAAGGTTGGGCCATATTGGCAATGGCCGCACAAGCCCGCGCCGCATTTCATATTGCGCTCCATTGAAACGTAAATTTGGTTTTTGGGCACGCCGATCCTCATTAAGTCCCGGGCGACAAAGCGCATCATAATTTCAGGCCCGCATACCATCGCAATGGTTTGAGAAGCATCGATTTCAATTTCGCTGAGCAGCGCGGGCACGACGCCCACATTGCCAAACCAATCGCTTCCTGCGCGATCCACGGTGACTTCCACCTTGGTATCGAGGCGTCCGCGCCATTGTTCGATTTCTTTGCGGAATAATAAATCGGCCGGACTCCGCGCTCCATAGAGGATGGAAACACGCCGGTAGTCGTCCCTGTGATTGAGTACCTGTAAAATCGTTGGGCGAAGCGGGGCAAGGCCCAATCCGCCCGCGACAATTAATACGTCTTTGCCCTTGGCCGCGGCGAGCGGCCAGCTCGAGCCATAAGGCCCGCGCAATCCGATCGTATCGCCTTTATGCAGCTCCGCCATGGCGTTGGTGACATTTCCCACGGCCCTGATCGTATGAACCAATTCTTTGGTATTATCAGGATCGCCGCTGATTGAAATGGGCACCTCGCCCGCGCCAAAGAGATAGAGCATATTGAATTGCCCCGGCTCAAAGCTGAATCCGCCTGGAATCGTGCTTGTGTCAAATGTCCAGGTGAATACATCATCCATTTCACGGGTAACCCGTGCAATACGGACGAGTTTCGGCACCATGGTGCGTTCAGGGTTTTGGATCGTGAGCATGCTCATGGTTTTTTAAATCAATTTATCCGTTATCGTAGATATCAAGCCTTTGAAGGCGAACCCGCTCAAGACGCTGAATAATTGTGGCGAGCAGGCGCTTGCACAAGGCATATCCCAGCTTTGGATCGGCCTGCATTTTATTGCGGAGGCACTCTCCATCGAGGGAAAAAGCCACAACGTCGTCGAGAGCCCGGGCGTCCAAATGCGTGCGGGCCAGCGCCGTGCGGTTTTCGCCCGTGTGCTCAATAATCGGCAAGAGCCACGAAAGGCCGACCAGATCGCCTGGTCCAGCCGTTTCCACGCGCGCGGCGGCCTTGGCGGGCTGATGTACTTCGAGCGCGACCCGGCCCTTGCGGATTAAAAAGAAGGTATTGGCGACATCTCCTTCGCGCATTAAAAACTCGCCCGCCGCATAGCGGACATTGCGCGCGCAGCCGACCAGGGTTTTAACCATTTCATCGTCGAGGCCATTGAGAAAAGGATGGCCTCCCAGCGGTCTGGATAGATCGTCCATTTTATTTTGCTCTCCTTTCCGGCAGACTTTCGCGCGGAGCCTGGGCTGCGGAAAGCGCGGCCGTTTCTGCGGTAATATCGATGCCCACAGGGCACCATGTGATACAGCGCCCGCATCCCACGCATCCCGAGCTTCCAAATTGATCAATCCAATTGGCGAGCTTATGGCTTATCCATTGGCGGTAGCGCGCGGCGAGGGATGTGCGCACGCTGCCGCCGTGAATATGCGAATAAGGCATTGTAAAGCAGGAATCCCATTTTCGCGTGCGCTGGGCTTCGTCGCCGTCGAGGCTGGTCGTGTCTTCCACCGTTGTGCAAAAACAGGTTGGACATACCATCGTGCAATTTGCACATCCAATGCATTTTTGAGCAATGGCTTCCCAGCGCGGGCTTTCTATATTTGCATAGAATAGCTCTTTAATCCCATCGGTATTTAAAGCGCGCCCCATGCGGCCCGCCGCCTGTTCGATGCGGGCGGCGGCGGTCTTTGTATCGATTTCCGGGGCGTTTTCCGATTGAATTTTGGCGATGATCTGAGCGCCGAGTTCAGTCCCGATATCCACAACAAAGCGGTGATTGGATTCGGGAAGCTCGGTGAGGGCCAGGTCGAAGCCTTCGCGCACGCGGGGGCCGGTATTCATTGAAACACAAAAACAAGTCCCCGAAGGATCGGCGCAATGAACAGCCAATACAAAAGTATTGGCCCTGCGGGCAATATAATCCGCGTCGCCGTGAACGCCTCCCGCGAGCACTTTATCTTGAACAGAAATGGCGGCCACTTCGCAGGCGCGGGCGCCGATCAGCGCGATTTTACGCTGAACCAGAGGCTCGGTTTCAATCGCCGTACCTTTGGGGCCCCGGCGGATTTTAAATAACGTGACACTGGGAACGAGGAATTCGCGCTTGTAGGAATGAGGCCCGACCGCATACCCAAAGAGCGCGCCGTCGTCTCTTTGCCGGAGGCGATAATGCCCAGGCGCCTGTTCATCGGTCTTGCCTTCGGGAAGATCTTGAATGCCTTCAATTCGATCGTATACAATCGCTCCATCGCGCGCGGTGGGGCCGCATAATTCATAACCCTCATCGCGCAGAACGCGAAGCAGATCGGCAAAAGATTGTTTTGTGATAACCAGGCGTTGGCCCTTAGCGGGTCGAGATTCCATGAGCTTGCTCCGGCTTTCAGCACACGCCATGCCAATCACATCGTGCCATGGCGCCGGCGGCGAACGAGGCGCCGGCGGCCAACAATAAAAGGAGTCATCTGTCTATGGCAAATGCTTCGCGCAAAGAGCGCGCAATCAGCGCAAATGTTGCGTAAAACAAGCCCTTTGGTGAAAGGTAAAGAGCGCCCATGAGCACCAATCATTCAATGGAGGGCGACGGCGAATTTGAGCAAGCGCTGCGGCGAAAATGGTTTACGCGCCTTCTTCCAAGCCCGGCGCCGGCCTGGGAGCTCACCCGTTTTGTTTTTTTACGATTCCTGGGATTTATTTATTTTATAGCGTTTTTCTCGCTCTACAATCAATTGCTTCCCCTCCTTGGATCGAAGGGGCTGTTGCCGGCGAGCGTATTTTTTCGCAATGCCGGGCGGCATGTGGGCTCGGGGTGGCTTGGGTTTTATCGGCTTCCCACGCTCTTTTGGATATCGCATTCGGACGCGGTTCTCTTGGGCGCGGCGGGTCTGGGCGCGGTGCTTTCGGCCTTGCTGTTCTTGGGGATGAGCAATGCCCTGCTGCAAATTGCGCTCTGGATTCTTTATTTTTCATTTGTTCAAATTGGTCAAATATTTTATGGTTATGGCTGGGAAATGCTTTTGCTGGAAACGGGGTTTTTAGCGATCTTTCTCTGTCCACTAACAGGTTGGTCGCCATTTCGATTCAAATGGCCGACGCCTGTTGTGCTTGTGTGGCTGTTCCGCTGGCTATGCTTTAGGGTCTGGTTTGGTGCGGGCCTGATTAAGCTGCGCGGAGATCCTTGCTGGACCGATTTAAGCTGTTTGACGTTTCATTATGAGACTCAGCCCAATCCCAATCCATTGAGTTATTATTTGCACCAGGCGCCGCCTTGGTTTCATTCGCTGGGCGTGCTGGTGAACCATTTCGTCGAATTGGTTGTTCCCTTTATGATTTTCGGGCCTAGGCGGGTGCGCCATTTCGCGGGCGTGTGTTTAATCGCTTTTCAAGTATTTTTAATTTTCAGCGGTAATCTTTCGTTTTTAAATTGGCTGACGATCGCTGTTTCTCTTTTCTGTTTTGATGATTCGGCCTTCCAAAAGCTGTTGCCGGATAAGCTCGGCAAAAAGATTCAATCGGGTATTTCAGCGGCATTGGCGTCGAGATTCCGATCGTGGGGTTTCTATGCTCTGGCTTTGCTGATCGGGGTCTTGAGCCTGGGCCCCGTGATGAATATGATTTCCCCTGCCCAGGCGATGAATGCTTCGTTTGACAGGCTGCATCTGGTCAATACTTATGGTGCATTTGGAAGCGTTGGTAAGATTCGCTATGAAATTGTAATCGAAGGAACCCGAAGCCCATTTCTTGATGCGTCCACGCAATGGGAGGAATTTGAATTTCCATGCAAGCCGGGGCGGGTGGACCGGCGCCCTTGTGTGATTTCTCCCTATCATTACCGATTGGATTGGCAGATGTGGTTTGCTGCGATGTCCCGCGTGGAGAGGCAGCCTTGGCTCGTGCATTTGGTGCATAAGCTGCTGAGCGGCGATCCAGGCGTGCGGACGCTGCTCGCCCACGATCCTTGGCGGGGTGAAAAGCCTTATTGGATTAGAGTACAATTATATCGTTATGAATTCGCGAGGCCCGTTAAAGATAACGAAAATGAAAACGGAAAAGAAATGAAGGCTTGGTGGAAGCGCTGGCCCGCCGGAATTTATTTAAGGCCCGTATCCGTGGAAGACCAGGAGCTCAATGCCTATTTGCGGGCGTACGGATTGATGGAGGACGCGCATTAGCATTTGATATCGTCGGTCACGATGCCCAACAGCGCGGACACGGTTCGAGATCAAGCCAAGAATGGAGGCGAGGCGCCCGAGCGGGCTTCCGATGTTCCGTTCTCGAGCAGGGTGTTCGCCGCGGCCCGCGATGAAGAGCCGGTGTCAAAGAATTCGGGGGATGTGTCGGTTCTCGGGCCGGGCACGCTATTTCACGGTGCTTATGAAATTGTCCGCTGTATCAAATCGGGCGGAATGGGCGCCGTTTATGAAGTGTTGCAAACAACAACACAGAGGCGGCGGGCGCTGAAGGTGATGCTGCCCGGCTTGGTGGCCGACCCCGAAATGAGGGCGCGCTTTAAGCTTGAGGCGACGGTCGCCGCGAATATCGACAGCGAGCACATCGTGGAAACGCTCGATGCCGGCGTCGATGAGGCGACGGGCATGCCCTTTATCGTGATGGAGCTTTTAAAGGGTGAAGAGCTCGGGAAGATGGTGCGGGAGCGGGGGCGCCTGTCGAAGAGCGATGTGGTGAAGCTGTTTTATCAGGCCGCGCTGGCGCTCGATAAAACGCACGCGGCGGGCATTGTTCACCGCGATTTGAAGCCGGAGAATTTGTTTGTGACCAAGCGCGATGATGGATCTTTGCGCTTGAAGATTCTCGATTTTGGCGTGGCGAAGATTGTCGCGGAAACAACGGTGCCGGCGAATGCGACGCGCAGTGTTGGATCGCCGCTGTATATGTCGCCCGAACAAATCCGCGGCGATGCGGGAATCACGCCCCGCGCGGATCTGTATTCGCTTGCGCATATCGCCTACACACTGCTGACGGGGAAGGCGTATTGGGTGTCGGAGCGGCGGGCGATGTCCGGGCTGTATCCGTTCTTGCTGCGGGTGATGGAAGGCGCTTCAGAGCCTCCGAGCGTGCGTTCTAAATCCGGCGATTTTACAGGGCTTCCTCCGGCTTTTGATGCTTGGTTCAAGAAGGCGGCGGCGCTCGCTCCCGAGCAGCGTTTTGAGCGCGCGACGGCGATGGCGGCAGCGCTCGCCGAGGCGCTTTCGGTGCCTCTTCCCAATGCTTCTGCGGGCGAAGATGAAAACAAGACGATGTCGCTGGATTTAGATCTGGAGCTGTTAAGTCCAGGCGACGAATCGGGCGTTTCCGCGCCTCGGAGCGCGGGCCGTAAAGAATCAAAATATGCGGCCAAAGGCGCTCCGAGTGAGCGTTCGCTGAGCTCTCAGGCGGTGCCCATTGCGGGCGAGGGCGCGAAGCGGAAGCTTTCGGTGTGGGTGGTGGCGGCGCTGCTGGGTGTGGTGGCCGTGGCGGTGCTGATTTTTATGTCTTCGCAGCGGACGGCATCGTCTTCCAATCCGGGCACGAATACCGCCGCCGCGCCGGAAAAGAAGCCCGATGCTCCGATCAAAGAGGCAGGCGGAGCGCAGGCTTCAACAGCGGCGGCTCCGGCACCGAGCGCTGCGCCGCAGCCTTCACCGGAAACGCCGGCGGCGGGCGCGGCGATTGCGGTGTCGGCGCTGCCCGATGCGACACCTACCGCGGTTTCGCCCTTGCCAAAGCCTACGGCTGTTCCAAGCGCGGCCGTGTCCGCAAAAAAACCGGAGACGCCCAAGGCGGATCCGCTGAACGAATACTGAGCGGGGATTTTCGTGGTGATTGTTTCGCGTTTTGGGCGTTGTGCGGAGCTGCCGGCCACCGGCCGTTTTCGATCGGTGCGAGCGGCGGCCCTGATGGCGGGATGTCTGATGGCGCCGGCGTCTGGTGTGGCGCATGCGCAGCCGGCGATCGATCCGCTGGCGGCCGAGGAGTTGTACAAGCGGGGAAGAGAGCTTGTTGCGAGCGGAGACTGGACGGCGGGGTGCGCGAAGTTTGAAGCGAGTTACAAGCTGAATCCCGCGGCCGTGACGATGATCAATATCGCCAAGTGCCATGAGCACGAGGGCAAGCTGACCTTGGCGGTGAGCGATTACCGGGCGGCGCTGAAGCTGAATGAGCGCACGCTGGGCGAGGAAAGGCAGAAGCAGCTCGCGGAGATTGCGAAGGCGGGCATTGCGGAGATTACGCCGAAGCTTGGCAAGCTGACGATTGTGATTGCGTCGCCGCCCGCGGGTCTCGTGGTTGTGCGCGATCAGGTGGAGCTGCCTGCGGCGGTGCTTGGAGAGGCGATTCCGGTCGATCCGGGGACGCATGAGATCGAGGTGAGCGCGCCTGGGTTCACGGCGGAGCGGCGCACGGTCGATGTGAAGGAAGCCGAGGCGGTTTCTGTGGAGATCTCGCTCGTGCCCGCAAAGGCGCCCGAGACAAGCCCAAAGCCTGCCGAGACGCAAAAAGCGCCGGCCGCTCAGCCAGCACCTAAAAATCCGATCGTTAACGATAAAAATACCAAAGAATTTGGTGATGGAGCGCCGACCTGGGCCTGGGTGGCGGCTGGAGCGGGTGTTGTTATGATCGCCGGTGGTATTGCATTCCGGCTGGATCAATCGGCGGCCGAATCGACGCTGATCGAAAAATGCGGCGAGGAATTAAAATGTCCCGCAAACCAAGGTTACGATCCAAGTGCCGATAATGCCCGAAAAAATAGGGATTTTGGGTTATTCGTTGGATTGTCGGCGGCGGGCGCCTTAAGCCTCGGCGCCGCGATTTATGGCTTCACTAGGGGAGGCGCAAAGCAGGACCGCGCGAAGACCAATTCGATGATTGTGCCGATGATCGCGGGACCTGTGAAGGGTGCGCTGATTCAAGGGGTATTTTAATATTATGACGCAGAACTGGCGTTTGGGAATTGGGCTTTCGGGTATCTATTTGATTGCATTGGGATCCATTTTGACGGGATGTCCAATTCAAGACGCGGTGGTGGTGCCGGGGTCGGGGGGAGCGGGAGGCGGAAGCGTATCTTCGTCTTCGGGAGGCGCTTCTTCGTCCAGTTCCGGGCAGGGTTCGAGCTCGTCGGGAGGAGGGCAAGGCGGTGCGGGCGGAATGGAGCCCGAATGTGTGAGCCATACGGATTGTCCCGCCACCAACAACGAATGCATTTTGCCCATTTGTCTCAATGGCAAATGCTCGACCGATTATGTGGATGAGGGCACAACCATTTCGATACAAATGGATGGCGATTGCAAAAAAGTCGTTTGCAATGGAGTGGGTTCGACCAATTCTGTCAATGATGATGCCGATGTGCCAGACGATATGAATGTCTGCACGACGGAAAGCTGTATCGATGGAACGCCGATGAGCGGTTTTGCGATGCCGGGCGATGCTTGTTCTGCGGGAGGAACGCTCTGCGATGGAATGGGCGCGTGCGTTGCATGCCTAATGACGCCCGATTGCATGGATATCAATCAGGTATGCAAGCAAAATGTTTGTGTTGATGCTTCCTGCAACGATTTAATGAAAAATGGCACGGAGACCGATGTGGATTGCGGTGGGGCGTGCGGGGCGAGTTGCACGGCGGGAAAGATGTGCGCCAATCCGATGGATTGTGTGAGCGGCGTGTGCATGGGCAATACATGCCAGGCGCCTTCATGCGGCGATATGGTGAAAAATGGCGCGGAGACCGATGTGGATTGCGGTGGGGGCTGTCCGGCCGCGTGTGCGGATGGCAAAGCGTGCGGGATGGCGGCGGATTGTGCGAGCGGGGTGTGTACGGCGAGTGTGTGCCAGGTGGCCGCTTGTAATGACGGTGTGAAAAATGGGTTGGAAACGGGCGTGGATTGCGGCGGGATGAATTGTGCGATCTGTCCGACTGTATTGCTGCTCGCGGGCGGGGATGTCAATACGATCGCTGGTGAATATCATCCGGGTGGAATGTGGTCGGTGCAGACCTTTGCAAAGACGACGGATAAAGGCGTTGGCCTTGCTTTAACGGGTTCGGGCGTGGGTGTGGGGGCGCTGCGGGCGAATACGGGAAATCCTGTTGGATTGATTCATTATACGGTGTGGAATGCGGGAGCGGGATTTGGAGCGCTCAATATGATCGGCGCTTCGATTACAATGAAAGATATGCCCGCACTGGTTGGTTCGGCGAATCAGGCGCATTTGGTGTACTGGGGAGATAATTTTAAATATTATTATGGCGCTTATTCGGGCGGAATATGGTCGCCTAACAGTGAAATTGTCGGCCCAAACATGGCCACGCAGAGTTTTGGCAATTCACCGGCCGCGGCAGCCGTGCTCGGTAACGATCTCATCATGGCTCACCAAGGCGGGGATGGCGATCTTTATGATCAAAGGCGTTCCGCGGGAGGCTGGGAAATCGCTCATGGTCACGGCGTGAATATGAAGTCCATGCCGGCCATTGTTTCGCTCAGTTCAGGGCCGGATTTAATGATTGTATATAATCAGCAATCCAATAGTGAATTATTCTGGACGGCGAGAACCAATAATGTATTTAGCGCGCCGCAGCCTATCAATGCGGATTTGTCCGCGGACCCCGTTGCGCTCGTGGCCTTGCCGGGCGGTGACGCGATGCTTGCGTTCCGGGGGCTTAACGCAAAGCTCTATCTCATTCAATGGAGCGGAATGACCCAATCGTGGGGCAATACAACGCAATTCCCTGCTGATCCAAACGCATTGCTCGCTTCTTCACCGGCATTGGCGAAAGGCGTTGGTGGATCGATTGTCGAATTGGCCTACCTAAAGCAGGGCGCCACGGCCGGAAAGGGTTTGGTTTTTCATAGCCGTTTGGATCCAATGACGGGCTGGACCGCTCCCGCGCAAGTGGGCGCCACAGAGCAGAAGTCCGTGGCCCTCGCAGCCGGTCCGTAGACCGGAGGTCTTTTCCGCTTTACTAGGCCATCAACCAAAGACTGTCCTACAAGGGGAGTGCTCGTTCACAAAGTTTCTGATGTATCGGAGACGCGCATGCTGTCGGTCGGTTCGAATGTTCGTTGCGCCCTTGTAGGTTGTGCCGTGGGCGCGGTCTTCCTGCTCGGATGTTCGCGGGGAGATGGGGAGCGCGGTACAGGCGCGGGCTCCGGAAGTTCCATGCCTGCCGTCTCAGCAGCATCTTCGGTTCAAGCTGCCCTTTCAGCGAAGCCTGCAGAGAGTGCTTCGGCTCCTAAAACAGGGGGAGATGGCGCGGCGCCGGAAGGTTCGGGCGTCAACGATTTCACGGCGCTGGCCAATGATGCGTGTCAGCCGAAGGATACCGAGCTCGGTTCGTATTTGCAGCGCGGTGAGATTTCACTCGGCGCTCGCGAAGGCGGGCTTTCGGTGTCGTGGCTGGTTCAGTTGCCCAACCGTCCCGATGCTCAGATTGCGTTTGGCGGTTATGACGGGCAGTCAAAACAAGCGGCGAGGGTGCGCGGGATCGGTACGTCGCAAGAGCATGCGCCGCAGGTGTTCGCGACAGGCAATGCGTGGACGGTGACTTGGTTTGATGGCGATGGGCTGGCCTTTGTGAAGCCGCCTTGGGAGATGACGTCGAAGCCGCTGCCTGTGGAGCATTTGAGGGCGGTGGCCAAGGAGATCGCGGGGAATGTGGGGCTGGCGGTGACGCCTTCTGGATCGCTTGTGGCTGTGGCGCCTTTTGGCGCGGAGCGATCTCAGCTTGGGGTGTTTTTGTTTGCGCCGAGCGATCCGGCCGAGCCTGCGGTGCGCGCGCTGGGTGTGAGCCGTCATGCGAATAAGCCGGTGCGGTCCGCGGTCGCCGCCGACGAGAAGGGCTATACGGTGGCCTATTTCGATGAGAGCGGCGCGCTGTATGGAACGCGTTTCGATGAGAAGGGCAAAGAGGGGGATGTTGCGCATCTGATCGCCGCGGCGGGCGCGGATCGGAAGCGTTTGAGTCTTGCGGCCCATCCCAAGGGCGTGCTCGCGATATGGGAAGAGGGCGGCGATACAATTGTGGCGAGGCCCCTGGATGCGCAGGCCAAGCCTGCAGGCCCGCCTTCGGTGGTGGCGAAGAGCGCGAAGTGGTTCTCGGCGGTGCCCACGAAGGACGGCGCGATGCTGTGCTGGGTGGGGCAGAATCCGCGCGAGGGGAAATTGCTTGCGGCGAGGGTGTCTGGAGAGAGCGGTAAGCCCAAGGAAAAGGGGCTGGATGTGCTTGGAGACGGCCGGGCCGTGAAGGATGCGCCGGCTTGCGGCGAGATCGGCGGGCGCGTCGCCTTTGCGTGGATGGAAGTGATGAGTCCGACGGTGAGCACAAAGCGCGCGATGCTCCGCACAATCGAAGGTTCATGCGTTCCCTGATTCGATAGGCCCAACCCCGCGGGAGCAACTTGAATAATCCGGGTTAGTCTTGGGGCTGTGAGCTCTTCCATCGTTCCGGAGCCCGAGGGGCAGGATGCACCGCCGCCCTTGCTCGATCCGTTTCTGTTTCCCAAGGCAGAGCCGGAACCGAAGCGCGTTCCTCCAAGCACACCGTGGGCTTTCGCGGCGGCGTTGCTTGGACCTCTCGGCAGTGCCGCCGCACTTGTGCTCGCGTGGTTTTCGCTTCGAAGGATTGCGCGCAATCCAGATCGATTTACAGGGCGAGGATGGGCATTTGCAGCGATGGCACTGAATGCCCTTCTGCTCGCGGCGTGGTCGGCGGGGATTTATGTCTTGCTGCCCCGCTTTCAAGAAGAGCTTCGTTCGATGGCCGCGCCAAAAACCGCAAGCCCTTCGCCTCCTCCGCCTGACGATTCAAGCGCCGCCCCGAGTCCGCCTCCCCTGCCCTCGCCTTTGGCCCTTCCAACATCGCAGCCGCTGCTTCCGCCTCCGAGCGCTTCCGCACGCGAACCCAAGACGGGAACGGTTCCTCAGCAAACAACAGAATTAAGGGTTGGAGCGATCAGCGTCGTCGATATTGGTTTTGCCGAAACATCCTTGTCCGCCGCGCTCCGGGTGCAGCAGCAAAAAGCCGAGGAACAAGGGCAAACGCTGCTGGTGATGACGGTGAATACGGGCTGCGATCCATGTGACGGTGTGTTTGCATCGCTGCCCGATCCCAGAATGCAATCCGCGCTTGCGCGCACAAGGCTGGTCCGTGTGCACATCGATGTGTTTCAAGAAGATCTCGACAAGCTCCGGATTCAACGAGAGCGCTGGCCCGGCTTCTTTTTGCTCAGCGCGGATCTATCGCCCCGCGATGCCATCGATGGAGGCGAATGGGATGACGATATCGCCGCGAATATTGCGCCTGTGCTCGATCCGTTTGTGCGCGGCCATTACCAAAAACGGCGCGAAAAATTCAGGCCGCTGCCACCTACGGGTATCGCTCTTTAGCTGGAACGGATACTTCCCGCGTGTATTTGGCAAGGCTATGCTGCGCGCATGAAACGGGCCGCCCAAGCCTTTGTGTTTTTTGCCTGTGCCTTCTTTACGATCACCGGGCTGTACAACGTGATGTCCGACAACATCGAGGTTGTGCGCATGGCGAAGGAGCTCGCGTGCAAGGACGAGAAGCCTAAATGCACAGAGCAAACGGCTCAGATGACGCGCATGGAGCGCAATCCCATCGCTCAGACCTTTGAGATTTCGACCCCAAAGCGCCGCTTGGATATTCGCTGCACGCGCGCCTTCTATTTGGTCGGTCAGTACGGTTGTGAGCTTCGCTAGGGCGTTTAGAAACCAATGCCCACCATCAGTGATGCAAATACCCACGGCGAAAGCTCCGGCGCGTCCTTTGCGCGGATGGCCGGCAGCGTGCCCGTAATGTCAAATGCAAGGCGGGCATCGGCTTCGCGAAGCGGAAGTTTGTAGGCGAGTCCCGCTCTCAGCATCCCCACACCCACAAGCGAACTGTGATCCTGATCGACCGTGCCGTCGCTCCGGACACTCGAGGATGCAACGCCTAAACCGCCGCCCGCGCCAATACTGGGCCGCAGCTTTGAGCGACCTCCAAAGTCGAGCGTGATCTCGCCGGTGTACTGCTGCATTCCTGTTTCCGATCCGACATCAAACCAAGATCCGGACAGGCGCAGTCCAGCAGGTCCGCGGCCAAACTCGAGCGAAGCGAGCATGCCTGGCGCTGCTCCATTGCTCGAAACCATGCCGCCCGGCCCAACGAATAGGCGCACCACACTGCCATCCCGGTCGCTCACGAAAACAGAGTCGTAGCCACCGTCATAGCCATCACCCGCGATAAAGCCCCTGCCAGGAGGCGGCGTCGCGAATTCCTGCGCATGGGCGGGCGCGGCTGAAATGACTGCGCAAAAGCCTAGGGCCAAGGAAGAAACGATGTGCTGAATTCGAATGCTCATGCAGATGACAACGCAGCCGCTCGCCGAACCTTACGGCGTTGCGCGCATGTGTCTCCAAGGCGTGCAAGGTCGCAGGAGGTGAGATTCCTAGGAATCACCTGAGAGAAACAGTGCGCGGTGGCATACGTATCCAATCCCCGCATCACTCGGGAACGAGGCTGAAAATCAGCAACCCCTGCACGGGCTCTGCTGAACAAGGAGCTCCGGGCCTTGGCACTGTGTGTGCTTCTCCACAAAGCAGGAGGTTATCCGAACCGTTAACCGCTGAACCCACGGACTGCGGAGATTCAACGCCATGGAGCAGTTCCCCATCAAATCGCTGGATGAGCCAATGCCATCCACTCGAAGCGTGGACGCAGGAAGAGCGTTTTCCTACGGACATGAACCCGAGCGCGCCTCTGATGAAGAGGGGCGGCCATCGTGGAATGCACCTGGACCAGAATCGACTTCAGGCCCGCCCACTTCGGCTCGCTCCGTGCGTGCCGATGCAAACGGGCGCATCAGCGATGTACCTGCGCTGAGCAAACATCGCGTTCTGCTCGTGGACGACAGCTTGACCGTTCGGATGAGCTTGAGAGCAGCGCTGACGGAAGCAGGGTTTGCGGTCACTGCGTGTGACTCCAGCGCAGCGGCCCGAACCGCGCTTCGTGTGTCCGAGTTCTCATTGATTGTGCTCGACGTTGTGCTGCCGGACGGAAGCGGCCTGGAGCTGCTTTCGGAAATTCGCAAAGCCGCGGCGGCAATGCGGGTCCCCATCATTTTGATTTCGGGGAGCAGCGATGTGTGGGCACGAATCCGTGGTCTTAGGGCCGGCGCAGATGAATGCATGACCAAACCTTTCGATGAAGCGACCTTCGTCCAGCGGGCATGTGAGCTTGCCGGCATTCGTCCTGCAGGCAGCGCTGTTCGTTCAGGTCCTCCATCGTCGGACCGAGGCTTTGAACCGCTGTCCACATCGCCGCCGTCTTCCGCGATTGTGGCCGTTTCAGAGCGGATCTTGATTGCGGATGAGCATGCAATCCTTCGGCGCTCTCTCGGGTCAACTCTCATCTCCGCGGGTCTTCCAGTCGGCTATGCGGCCACCACCGAACGGGCTCTCGACATGCTGAACGAGGAGCGGTTCCGCGGCATGGTGCTGAGCGTCGATTTGCCTCACTTGGGCGGCATTCAGACATGCCGGCAGATACGCCAAACCCGCACGGCAAAAGGGATTCCTATTCTGATGGTGGCCAACGCGGGCACATTTATCGAGTCCCGGACCGCGGCGCTTGAAGCAGGCGCAAACCGGGTCATCGCGCGCTCCGTGAGTGTGGCGATGATGGCGGGTGTTGTGGAGCAGCTCGTAAAAAACAATGCCGCCAACGCGGTGGCAAAGGGCATTCGCTAGCCGATATCAAGCTCATACACTGTCGTCGCGTTTTTCCTGCCGGTCAGCGTGCGCTCTCCAAGCGCCTTCAGCATAAATCCTTCATCGCTCACAAGCCTTCGCGTCGCCTCGGCCACAAGCACCTGATTGGGCGCCGCAATCGCTTCAAGCCTCGCGGCAACGTTCACGACATCGCCGACCACGGTGTACTCCATGCGCTTGTCAGAACCGATATTGCCGACGATCGCATCGCCTGAGTTCACGCCGATCCCCAGGCGTATCTCCGTGTTGTACTTGGCGCGCCATTGTTCATTGGCGGCATCGAGAAAACGCATCATGTCCTCGGCCGCAAACAGGGCGCGGCTCGCATGATCCTCCGTGGACACGGGCGCTCCCCACACCGCCATGATGCAATCACCAATGAACTTGTCCACGGTGCCGCCGTGGCGAAACACAATCTCGCTCAGCATCGAAAACAGCTCATTGAGCAGAGCCACGACTTGCTCCGCCGGGCGGGATTCAGCGAGCGGCGTAAACGCAACGACATCGGCGAAAATCACCGTAACAGCCGTTCTCTTTCCGCCGAGAGCCATGGAATGCTCGCCCCGCACAATCGCATCCACCAGCTCCTTGCTCACGAAACGGCTTAAATCACCGCGTAATTTCGCCTCCCTCGCGATGTTCTCTTCACTCGCTTCGATCTCATGCGCCATTTGCTCAACCGACCGGGCAAGCTCGCCGATTTCATCCTCCCGCGGCGGCAGAGGCGACAAATCGCGGAAGCGCCGTTTACCGATCAGCCTCACTGTGCCCACGAGCGAAAGAACGGGCCTGGTCATGCTGTGCGCCACAAGAAAACCGACCACCAGCGCAAACAGCACCGAGACCGCCGACACCCACAGCCCCCGCTCACGCATACTGGTCAGCGCCGCAAAAGCCACGGGTTTGGGCCTCCATAGCGCAACGCCCAAACCAAAGTCGGGTATCGACTCAATCGTCCCCACAACAGGAACCGATTCAAACTCGTGTTCATCCACAACGCTAAAGTGATTGGCCCAAGTATTTTTTAGGGGAAGCCTTTGCCATATCGGCAGCGCCGCCGTGTCCGTCCCAGCACTCACATTCCGAATCCCAAACGACGCCACTGCATTTCGCCGCTCATCCGCGACAATCAGGCTCACTTGATGATTGGCAAACCTCACATTCGCGGCTCGCTCCAAGATCGTATTCAGCCCGGCAAACGCCACATTCACCGTCACATATCCGCGCGGCGCGGGCTTTAAAGAAGGCTCCGCCGAATTTCGCTCCCCGCGTTCCGCAGGAATAGGAACCACAAGCCGGCCTTGCTCGGGGCCCGTCCGCTCAAACGCAAATCCACGCTCATCCGCAGCCGCGCGAAGGGCTTCCGTCGATTCACTCACATCCGCCGAGCCACCCTTCCGGCGATGAATGACCGTGCTCACCTTGGCCTCGGGCACCTCAAAACGAACCGCTTCAACCGACTCCCGGGTTGCGATCAGCGCCCGGACTGCATCGATCACGCTGTCATCTGGAATGGCTCCGCGGCCCGCCTGCGAAAGCACAAAGGCCACAGCATCCGCATCCTCTTCATACACATGCAAAGTCCGTGAAACAGTCGTCGCGATTTCTGAAATCACAGCCGCCTGAAGCTGCATCTCGCTATCAGAAATCGGCTGGCGGTTGGCATCGACCAGCGCGACAACACTCAGCGCAACGGGCCCCAGCGACATCGCGCACAGCAAGGCAATCGCCTTCGTTTTTAGGGAAATCCGCACCATTGTCTCAGCCGCCCTTCACGCTCTCAGCACCGTCCGGCGCAGCACAATTGTCCGGCGCCTTACTCGATGGGGCCATCCACCCAACCCGCCTCTCCTTCTGGACTCCGCTTGCGGATTTGAAATTCAACCCGCCGATTTTGCGCGCGGCCTTCCTCGGTATCGTTGGTGCTAATCGGCCTGCGAGGACCAAAACCTCTTGTTTCAATGCGCCTCGCATCAATTCCGTGCTGAAGCAGCCAGCGCGCAACGGCCACGGCCCTGCGCTGAGAGAGCTCGATATTCACCGCTTCCGAGCCCACGTTATCCGTGTGGCCATCCACAGCCACTCGAGCAATTTCAGGATGCTCGCCGAGCACATGGACCACATCCCTCAGAATGGCCGTGCTTTCTTCGGCCAGCTCATTGCTGCCCTCCACAAAGCGAATCTGCTGCAACAAGACAATCTGCGTTCCCTGCACCCGCACCGTCGCCGGACATCCGCGCGTTTGCGCATCAGCCGTGCCGATTCCCTTATCGGCGGGACATGCATCTTCGCCATCCGCAATCCCATCTCCATCCGAGTCCCTCGGACATCCATTCTGGTTGGGATCGACATGGCGAATACCAGCCACCTTTGGACACCGATCATCCACATCGGCGACTTCATCTCCATCGCTGTCCAGCGGACATCCCAGGCGCTTCGCATGTTTATCCGCAACGCCTGCCACCATAGGACAAGCATCTTGCGCATCCGCAACGCCATCCCCGTCCGTATCCTCGAGCCCGGCCTTCGTCCCATTCAGCGCATCCGCAGCGCCCTTCTCCTCATCCGCCACTCGAGTCCCCGCAGCGCCTCCATCACCCACCCCGCCTGCGCCGCCCTCCCTCCACAAACCATCCCACTTCGAGGCAAATGCAGGCTCGGGCGCCTTCATATCCATCCCAAACACAATGCGCAGCGCGGGCTCCCCAATGCCCCGCACAAGCCCCGCCGAAAAGCCCGCCCTGAACGCCAGAGACCCCACCGTCACCCTTCCAACCAAACCCGCCTCGAGGCTTGTCGTCCGCTTTGAAAATACACCCGTCCCAGCACTCGCCGCGCTCGTCCCAAATATCTCCGGCCCAAACCCAAAACCTCCCCCGCCCAGCCCAAACATCGCGCCCGCACCGAATAAAACCTCACTCCCCAACAGCGACTTCGCATCCGAACTCGCCTCAAAACGGCGCCCCAGCATTGCGCTCCAACCAACAAACGATGTCGTCCCCCCCACAATGACAGAAGGCGCGTAACGGAACGCAACACTGCCCGCGTAATCGTCCTCATCTCCGCTTGGAACCCACATCGAAAAAGCCAGCGAAGCCCCAGGACGCGCTCCTTGCGGCCGAAGCAAAAGCACCCGCACACCCGCGCGAATATCGTTAAGCGCCGCACCTTTTGGAGCCTGCAAATCGCTTCCCGACGATGCGGGCGGAGGCTGACCCCGCTGCGACACCGTGAAAGGAATGTCCACATCCAGCTTCAATCGCCGGAAAATTTCCAAACCGCCCTGCAAATGAGCCGTCACTTGATGACTCACCACCGGCGCAGCAGGCAGCGATGTATCTTCTTCCGTGGATAGCGGTGCGACAGCAAACGACCACGACATTCCCGCCGATGCCTGAAAACGGCCCGTCACATCGGCCCCGGGCACGGCAAACAAAAGATCAGAAGCCGGCGACGGTTCAAAGCGATCGAGCGCGACACTTCTCTGCGCCCACACAGACGCTGGCATCAAAAAAACACTTAATCCACAAGCCGCGGGACGCCAATACCCGAGGAGATGTTCACTTATGCACATCAAGAGCGATGATGTGTCCTAGCTCCGTGGCGTTGCAAGCGAAACACCGCAATCCGCAAGAGTGTGCGCGATGAACATCAAGACCCTCGCAACCTGCGGCGTATTTCTAAGCGCCTCGCTTGGATGGACACCCGCAGCCCTCTCCCAAATGACAACCCCCGGCTACCCCGAACCGGTTGTCCAATGGGGCGTCCAAAAAGGCGAAACCTGCGATCACATCTCCAAAGTCCTCTACGGCACGGCCCAATACGCATCTCTTGTTCAACGCTACAATCGAGTTGCATGCGGCCGAACCACCTTCCTCCCCGAAGGACTCACCTTGGTTTTGCCCGCATCGCCTACGCAATTGCCCGACGCCCGCGTCCGCTCCATGCATCCCGACGTCAAAATGCGGCCTGCCGGCGGCTCCTGGTCATCCGCGGCGCCTGGCACACCCCTGTTTTCAAACTACAACGTCAACGCCCTCGAGAAAGCCAACGCCGACATCGAATTCATCGATCGGTCTCGCATTTTGCTTGGCGAAAACACATTGGTCGTCATCTACGGAACAGCCGCCCGCTCCAAAGTCGCCCAAACACCGCCTCCCGCCGTTGAACTCAACAGCGGCGAAATTAAAGCCGGACTCGCAGCGCTCCGAGGAGAATCCGTCGACGTCTCGCTGCCCGAAGGCTCGACAGTCAGCGCCAGTTCCCGCGATGCCGTCATTCAGCGCAAAGGCAAGCGCACCACCGTCGCCGTCTTCGATGGCAAGGCCAACGTGCGCTCAGGCGGCCAAACCGTTTCCGTCCCCAAACATTTTGGAACCCGCTTCGTGGGCACCGAAACGCCCAGCGCTCCCCGTCCCCTGCCCCCCGCGCCACTTTGGGCCGACACCGAAACAAATTCCATCGTATTGGCTCCCAAAGAAGGAGGCGTCATCACCGCCTCGTGGAAAGCCGAACCCAGCGCCGTCTCCTACCGATTTGAAGTCGCCCGCGACGAACAATTCCGCGACTTGGTTGTCCGCGAAGAAATCCCCTCAAAAATCCTCGCATTCCGAGCCGAAAACATGCCGCCCGGCACCTATTTCCTCTCGGTGCGCGCCATCGACAAAGAAGACTACCTAGGCATCGCCGCCACCGCGAAAGTCATCCGGATTATTTCCGTCCAGGTTGACCCAGGCATTACAAATTCAAAAGAAATCATCGCAAATCCTTACGCATTGATCTCCATTACACCTTCACCTCAATTGGAAATGGCCCTGGACGACGGCCCCTTCGGACCCATTTGGGCTGCCCTCGATCTTCGGCGCCTAAAGCCTTCGTCCATCCGCTTCAGACCCCGCGGCGAAAAAGACGCCGCCTCAATTGCCATAAAATACGATAAAATTGAAGTCCAAATCGCTCCGGACCCCCCCAAAGACCGGAAACACCTTCGTGTTCACCTTCAATTTAATGGTTTTTCGACCATCGACATCGTCAAACGGGTCATGCCCGGCCTGCGCGCCCTATTGCCCAGCGGATTGGTCGCCCTGCCCATCAGCGTGGACAACGCAGGCAAAGCCCAAATCGACATCCCATTGCAATCCCAAGATTTTGGCAAAATACCTCTTCGAATTGTAGACGGCTATGGCAGCCCCCTAGGCACAAGCGAAGCCCATATCCCTCCTCCGCCCACCCCTAAAATCCAAGCCCCCGAACCCCGCCGCATCGGCATCACCGCACCCCTGGCCTCCCTATCGCCCGCATCAAGCCTCATTTGGTGGAGCCCAACCCCGGAAGACATGGCCGCCTTTGGCACTTCAATCGGATTTGTAAAAAACGGCCCAGACATCGACGCCGCCGACATGTCCGCCCGCGTTTCCGGCCGCATCAGCCCGCGCATCGGCATCGACGCCCAAATGGGCTATGCCTTTCAAAATGCCTGGCCCACCGATAGCGCCGCATGGCTTGGCACCCGCATTCAAATTCTCTCCATGCACCAATGGCCAATCGAACTCGGCGGAGCCCTACGCCTGGGCCTACCCGTATTTGAAAACGAAGCCCCACTCCGCATCGAACCCTCCTTCGCCCTCGGCAACGCCGGCACCTATTGGTCCTGGCTCGGAAACCTGGGCCTCCGCGCCGCCCTCACCGGCAACGAAAACGCCCCCCACATCCCCACCATCGCCCCCTTTACCCTTGTAGGCGGCACCGTGAATGTGGTCTCCTGGCTACGCCTCTATGGCTTGCTCGACACCTCCCTGCGTATCGGCCAAAAAAGCGGAAGCGGCTTTGGAGGAGGCTTCACCATGGGCGCCGAGGCCGGCGAATCCTTCTTCGCAGGCGCGCTTGGCCGCGTGGGCCTGTGGGAACCATCAAAGGATGGATCCATCTCGGCACAAATCGTGCTCGGCTATCGCTCGAGATGATGACCATTGGCCACAAGCGCTTTCCAGCTTACTTACCAACCCAAACCCAGCACTCTTTCCCGCGCCTCAGCGTAAAGCCGAGACAGGTCATGAGTAGCACGCGCCCTCCGGACACCCTTCACGAATTCGGAGACACCGTTGTTTCCGAAAGAGAACCGATTGCCCACCCCATCCACGGCCGCCTCACCGGCCACATCCTAAGCGGCCGGTATTTTTTAAAAACACCCTTAGGAAGCGGCGGAATGGGCGAAGTCTACGAAGCCGAACACATTGCCCTCGGCACCCGCGTCGCCATCAAAATCATGCATCCTCATATTGCCGCACAACCCGACTATGTGCGCCGCTTCAGCCGCGAAGCCCGGGCCGCATCATTGCTCAAACATCCCAATGTCGTGCAAGTGCTCGATTTCGGCGAAGAACAAGGCTTATTCTATTTGGTCATGGAGTTTCTCTCGGGCATCTCGCTGGGCCGCTACATCGCCCAACTCGAACATCTGCCCAATCTCACCGAAGTCGCCGCCATTATGACCGAAATCTTTAGCGCCCTGGAATGTGCCCATGCCCATGGGATTGTCCACCGCGACTTAAAGCCTGACAACATCTTCTTAGCCGAATGCGAAGGCAAACGCGTCGTCAAGCTCCTGGACTTTGGACTGGCCCACGTAGAAGACCCCAAAGACCGCGGACCCACACTGACCAAAACCGACTCCATCGGCGGCACACCCGACTACATGAGCCCCGAACAATGCCGCTCCCTCGCAGTTGGCCCAAGCGCCGATTTATACTCGGCCGGATGCATTCTCACCTTCCTGCTTCAATTTCGCCCACCCTTTTCGGGCGAATCCGCCATGGATGTCATTTCCCAGCACATGTTTTTAGCCCCCCAGGCCCTCCGCCGCCCCACCGACGCCGAACGCGTACCTCCCCTGCTAGAGCGGCTCCGCCTCGATTTACTGGCGAAATCCGCAGAAAAACGCCCTGCCGACGCTGGAGCCGCCAAAGCGCGCCTTGCCGAAGCCATGTCACCGACTCTCTCCGCCGCACGACTACCCAACCGCAAAAACGACGAACCCCTAGGAGGACGCGAACAACGCGTTGCCGATTGGGGATTTCCCAAGACCCCCACATCGGCCCAAACCTCCGCCGCCGCACCGGCAGACCAATCTCATCGAATTTTATTCACATCTCTTCGCCAAAGCCCAGGAGGCGTCGACGGAATAGTACAGCTTGGCCTCGCGGCCCAAGGCATATCCACAGTAGACAAAAGCGAACAAGAACCCGGCGACAGCCCCCTCATCATGCTCGTGGACGCCGGCACCCAAACCAGCCAAGCGGCAACACGAATCCGGCAGCACATTGCCCAAGAACCGCGCCTACGCGTCATTGTATGCGCCGAGCAACCCAATATTGAAACCATCAACACATTAATCGCCGCGGGCGCCGCCGACGTCGTCAACTACCCCATAACGGCCGACATACTCGGCAAAAAAATAACGCGGCTCATTTCCCGATTAAAAAAATAATATTTTTATATTAAAATATTAAAACACTAAAATATTAAAATACCAAAATATTAAAATACTAAAAGATCAATCGGCGAGAGAACCTCCCCGCTTCATCCCATAATGATGAAGCAACCGGTGCAAATACACCCGATCCAAATTCGCCTTACGCGCCGCCCGACTCACATTCCCTTCCGACCAATCCAACAACGCCGCAAGATATTTCTTCTCAAAAGCCTCGATCAGCGAATCTTTCGCCTTCTTAAAAGGCACATTCAAATCCACCGCCACCCCACTCACCTTCTCATCCGACCGAGAATGCCCACCATCCAACTCTGACTCCGAACCATCAGCCTGAGGATCAACCGCACCAAAAATAACCCGCCTCTCAACATAATTGCGCAACTCCCTCACATTACCCGGCCAATCATAACGCTTCATCTCCTCAAGCACCTCGGGCGTAAACAAATCGGCCTTATCGGTCGCATTAAGACTGTCGAGAAAATAGCGGACCAGCATAGGAATATCCTCCAACCGCTCCCGAAGCGGCGGAATACGCAGCGTGACCACCGACAAACGAAAATAAAGATCCTCGCGGAACCGCCCCTGATTAATTTCACGCTCCAACTTCCGATTCGTCGCCGCAATCACACGAACATCCACTTTTCGCCGCTGATTCTCCCCAATACGCCTCACTTCCCGCTCGGCAATCGCCCGCAGCAACTTCGGCTGCATCTCCAGCGGAAGCTCACCAATTTCATCGAGAAACAACGTACCACCATCCGCTTCTTCAAAAGCCCCGACCCGATTCCGATCGGCCCCCGTAAAAGCCCCGCGCAAATGACCAAACAACTCACTCTCAATTAAATTCGGCGAAATAGCTCCGCAGTCAACCACCACGAAAGGCTTACCCGCCCTCGCGCTCCGCTGAACGATCTCCCGCGTCACAAGCTCCTTACCCGTCCCACTCTCACCCTCGATCAAAACATCGGTATTTCCCTTCGCAACGCGCTTAACCAAATCGTACACCCTTCGCATCGCGACACTGCTTCCAAACAGCCCGCCAAAGTTTGGAACGGGCAAAAGCTGCGACTCCCCAGCCGTCCCCAACTCCCTCACGACAATCGACGAACTCCCCAATTCCAGCTTACACGCCGGCGGCTCCACATCCGCATCCCGCGTGCGCGTCCCATTCACACGCGTCCCATTCAACGAACCCGAATCCCGCAACCGCCAGCCTCTCGAATCCCGCGACAGCTCGCAATGAAAGCGCGACACCATCGGATCAGTGAGCACCAGATCATTGCTCGCGTGAGAACCAATGCGAACCCGATCGCCGTCAACGACCACGGTACGCTTTCTTTCGGCCCCCGCTTCACGCTCCACCACAAGCTCGATACGCGGAATCGAAAAGGTTGCAGAAAACTGAGGAGTTGTTTCTTCCGAAGACATTTTTTTGCGGGGCGCCGATTGACCAGAATCGGCGGACTTGGCCGAGCTCATATATGTTGCAGGCAGTAAACAGTTTGGGGTTTCAATGTGGCCTACATACTACAGCCAAAGAGACCCGGTCGGAAATCAACAAGCTGATCCTGCGAATAAACAAGCCGAACCGGGACACAACCCAGCACAAACAACCCTGGCACAATCCTTGACCCCTAAGATCACTTCCGATTTTCAGGCATCTATGCTCTTGTGAATGGGAACCCTATTCAGCCATGAAAACGAAACACCCTGTCCGACTTCAAACCATGCGCGCAGCCGCGGGAATAATCTCCGCAAGCCTACTCTTATGGCTTGCCGCAACCCCCGCACAAGCTCAAGAAGGCTTCGCCCTCGAACGCTTTCATCCAGCGCCCGCATCCGATCGCATGTTCGGCGTCCAATCCCCATTTGTCGCCGGACACCTCACACCCCACGCATACATACTCTTCGATTATGCTCATAATCCGCTTGTATTGAGACGCGACGACGGAAGCAGCATTGGATCGGTTGTTGAAAATCAACTGTTTATCCATGTCAATGCATCGTTTTCCCTCTGGGACCGGGTTCAATTGAATTTAGATATACCCGCGGCCCTTGCCCAATCGGGCGACAGCCCTCAACCCAAAGGCTACGCACCCTTTCAATCACCGGGCTCGGCTCAATTCGGCGATTTACGCATTGGCCTGCGGGCGCGGGTCTACGGCGACTATTTCGATGGATTACAGCTTGCACTGGGCGGCTATTTATGGGTTCCCACCGGCTCCGACAGCGCGGGCTCGTATGTAAGCGACGGAAGCGTGCGCGCACTGCCTCAAGTCATCGCGGGCGGACGAGGCGAGCGCTATGTGTGGTCGGCCGCGATCGGGCCTGAAATCCGGCCTTCGGTGAATTACGGCAATGTGGCGCAGGGCACAAGCTTGCAGGGCGGAGCGGGTTTTGGCGTACTGCTCGGCGAAGAACGAAAACTGCAAGTCGGCCCCGAATTGACGATTGGCACCGTATTAGAAAGCGCAAACCGCCGCACCACCAACGCGGAATTGCTCTTGGGAGCGCGCTATCGCTTCATGGAGAATTTCGAAGCGGGACTCGGCGTTGGCCCGGGCCTGACAAGCGGATTGGGCACACCCGATTTCCGGGGCGTATTGATGGCTGCATTTTCGCCCGAACCCAAAAAAGAAGCACCGCCGCCGACGGACAGAGACAAAGACACCATTTTCGACAACGAAGATGCCTGCCCCGATCAAAAAGGCGAACGCGATAAAGATCCCAAGAAAAACGGATGCCCCAAACCGCCGCCTCCGCCTTCCGATCGCGATAAAGACGGCATTATTGACGAGCAAGACGCTTGCCCCGACACACCCGGATTGCCCAATGCCGATCCCAAGAAAAATGGCTGCCCGCCGCCTCCGGATCGGGACAAAGATTCCATTATCGACGAATTGGATGCCTGTCCGGATGTACCCGGCGTGGCCTCCGACAATCCCAAGCAAAATGGATGTCCACCCGATAAAGATCAGGACGGCGTTATCGATGCAGAAGATGCGTGCGTCGATATTCCTGGCATCCGGACCAAAGATCCGGCGACCAACGGCTGCCCCGGCGATCGGGACGGCGACACCATCCGCGACGATAAAGACGCTTGCCCAGAAGAAAAAGGCAAGGCCGATCCCGATCCCAAGAAGAACGGCTGCCCCGTGGCCGTACGCGTAACAGAAACCGAAATCATTATTCTGCAGCAAGTTCAGTTCGACACGGCCCGCGCGACCATTCGCAAAGTCAGCGATCCATTGCTCGATGAAGTCGCGGCCGTTCTCAAAGAGCACCCTGAAATTCTCAAGATCGAAGTCCAGGGCCACACCGACAATCGAGGCGGCGAAAAATACAATGATAAATTGTCTCAAAACCGCTCCGATGCTGTCCTAAAAGCCTTGGTCAAGCGGGGCATCGAAGAAAGCCGGCTCACAGCGAAAGGTTTTGGCCAACACGTTCCAATTGCCACCAATGACACGGACGCGGGCCGCCAATTAAACCGGCGCGTTCAATTTAAGATTTTGGAAAAGAAACCCAAGGAGCAGCCCCAATAGGGCCCCAAAGGAGATTTGCCATGCGAAAACGAATTGGTATTACAGCCATTGCAAGCCTGGCTTCAATATTAGGGCTAGCGGGCTTCGCAGAGGCGGCGCCCTCGCTGCGGGTCCAGGTCGATCAAAAAGGCGATTTCATATTGATTGGAAATACAATCGGATATGAATGCAATAACCCTGTCGTTCCCGTTTCCGGCGTCGCAAACTGCGCTGGAGCTCTAAATACCAACGACTCCGCGCCGGATATTTATTGGAATCAGGGCAATGCCAACAATGGCATTACCATTGCCCAAGCCCAAAGCACCGCCGTATTGAATGTACCGCCGGGCGCCACGGTAACGCATGCCTATTTGTATTGGGGAGCGACCCTCGCGGCTGCCGGCGTGGATTCAAACGTGGTGTTTGACAGGCCCGGAGGATTTTCTCAGAATATTAGCGCATTAACATCCTATCCTGCCGGTAATAATTCCTATCATTCTGTTGCCGATGTCACATCGCTGGTGCAGGCCAATGGCTCGGGCGCCTATCGCGTGGCCGGGATCGACATGATCAACATTGTCGATCAAAACAATCCCAACAGCTTTGGCGGATGGTGGATGGTGGTTTTGTACCAAGATCCCAACGAGCCCCTGCGCAATTTGGCCATCTACGAAGGCATGGACCCGGTGGCGCTGAATCAGCCCAAAAACGTAACCCTATCGGGCTTTGTCGTCCCCAACGCGGGCTTCACCGGCAAGCTCGGCGTCATTACCTTTGAAGGCGATGACGTAACCACCGGCGATCAATTATTTTTTAATGGCGGAGCGGCTCTTTCCGACGGCCAAAACCCAGCGGACAATTTTTTCAATGCGACCCGCTCGTATTTAGGCAATCCCGTCACGGTCGCGGGCGATCTGCCTCAAATGCCTGGAACAGCCCGGAGCATGTCCGGCATTGATATCGATGTCGTCGATGTCACAGCCAAATTGATGGCTGGACAGACTTCGGCGAATATTCAGGCCACATCCACGGGCGATGTGTATTTCTTAGGCGGCTGGGTCACATCGATTTCGACCTTCCGCCCGGACTTCACAACATCCACCAAAACAGCGCAAGATTTAAATGGAGGCGCGCTGATTCCAGGCGATCAGGTGCAATACACGCTTGTCATTACCAATACGGGAAACGATGCGTCTATTAATACCGTATTGACCGACGCGCTTCCTTCCGGCCTCAATTATGTGCCCGGCTCGCTTCAAATTACCCAAGGCGCCAATGCGGGCATGAAGACCGACGCCTCGGGCGACGATCAAGGCGAATTTACGGCCGCCAACAATACGATAACGGTTCGCCTGGGCACAGGCGCCACATCCATGCAGGGCGGCTCGCTCGCCATTGGAGCGTCCACCACGATCGTATTTAAAGCCGTGGTCGCCTCGGGCACACTCGGCACCATCAACAATCAGGGCAATATCATTGCCGCGGGCGCCTTGGGCGCGCCTCAAGCAACGACGAAGACCGATGGAAACGGCGCGGCCAATGGATCTCCGCCGACACCCGTATTGGTTGAGCAATGCGAATTCGATGCGAATTGCCCAGCCCAAACACCGTATTGCAATGTGGCGGCCACTCCAAACGTATGCGTTCAATGCTTAACTGACGCTCAATGCCCTGGAACGTTCCCCACCTGCAACGCCATCACCAATACCTGCATTTGCGAGCCTTCGGGACAAGAAGTCTGCGACGCGAAAGATAACAATTGTAATGGCGTGGTTGACGAAGGTTATGGAACGGGCATGCCTTGTTCGGCCGGCATCGGCGAATGCCTGACAACGGGCACCATCGTCTGCGATACGCCCAATTCAGCGAGCTGCAATGCCGTTCCCGCCGAACCTCAAACCGAGGAGTGCGATTCCAAGGATAACGATTGCGATAACGTAATCGATAATGGCTTTAACGTCGGGACGATGTGTTCGTCGGGCGTCGGCGCCTGTGAAGCCCAGGGCATGTTTGTATGCAATGGTCCGATGGCCACCCAATGCAGTGCAATTCCAACCGAGCCCAGCACCGAAATCTGTGATGGCATCGATAACGATTGTAATGGAATGACGGACGAGGGCTTTAATGTTGGAGACGCCTGTATGGTGGGCGTTGGCATTTGCGCCGCGAGCGGCACGGTTGTCTGCGATGGGCCGGCCATGTCCAACTGTAATGCCATTCCAGGCGAGCCGACCAATGAAATCTGCGATGATAACCTGGATAACGATTGTAATGGCATCGTAGATAATGGCTGCAATCCCGATGCGGATGGTGATGGGCTATCCGATGATTTTGAAAATATGATCGGCACGAATCCCAATGATGCCGATAGCGACGATGACGGCGTGCCCGATGGAATGGAGCCTCAAGTATCGCAGGATACCGACGGCGACGGCCTGATTAATGGCCTCGATCCGGACAGCGACAACGACGGCCTCTTCGATGGAACCGAAATGGGCTTGGATTGCCAGAATCCCGCGACGGATACAGGCGCGGGCCATTGCACGGCGGACGGCGATAATGGCACGACAACAACCGATCCATTGGATGCCGATACCGATGACGGCGGTGTGAATGACGGCGCCGAGGATTCCAATCTCAATGGCGTCACCGATGGCAACGAGACCGATCCGACAACGGGCAACGGCGGCGATGACCCGTCAAATACCGATAGCGATGGCGATGGCCTGAGCGACGATCTCGAAAATACATTGGGTACCGATCCAATGGACGCCGATTCCGATGATGATGGCGTTTTGGATGGATTGGAAGCCAATCCGAGCGATGACACGGACGGCGATGGATTCATCAATGCGCTGGACCCGGACAGCGATAACGATGGTTTGTTCGACGGCACGGAAGTGGGCGCGGACTGCGGCAATCCGGCCACGGATGTGTCGGCGGGCACTTGTGTTGCGGACGGCGACGGCGGCGCGACGACGACATCACCCGTCGATCCCGATACCGATGATGGCGGTGTGAGCGACGGTTCAGAGGATGCCAATTTAAATGGCGTGCTCGATGCGGGCGAGACCGATCCGACATCCGGCCATCCCGGCGATGACACAACCAATCCCAATACCGACAGCGACGGCGATGGCCTGAGCGACGATCTCGAGGATACGCTGGGAACCGATCCAATGGATGCCGATTCCGATGATGATGGCGTTCCTGACGGAATGGAGCCCAATCCCAGCGAGGATGCGGACGGCGATGGTTTAATCAATCCTCTCGATCCGGACAGCGATAACGACGGTCTATTCGATGGTACGGAAATGGGATTGGATTGTATGGGAGCGGGCACGGATGCCGGCGCTGGGCATTGCGTTGCCGATGCGGACAACGGAGCCACAACCACCAATCCGCTCGATTGGGACACGGATGACGGCGGCGTGAGCGATGGTTCCGAAGACATCAATGGCAATGGCCAATTCGATGTTGGTGAAACCAATCCCGTAGAGGGCAATGGTGCCGATGATTCAATGAATACCGACAGCGACGGCGATGGGCTTTCGGATTCGTTTGAAGATCAAATTGGCACCGATCCCAACGATGCCGACAGCGATGACGATGGCGTTCCCGATGGCCAGGAAGCCAATCCCGCGGACGATACCGACGGCGATGGATTCATCAATGCGCTGGACCCGGACAGCGATGACGATGGGCTCTTCGATGGCACGGAAGTGGGCAATGATTGCTCAGGTCCAGACACCAACGCGGGCGCCGGCAATTGCATACCGGACGGCGACGGCGGCGCGACGACCACATCGCCTGTCGATCCCGATACCGATGACGGTGGTGTGAAAGACGGCGATGAAGATGCCAATCATAACGGTGTAATTGACGCCGGCGAGACGGATCCGACCAAGGGTCACGGCGCCGACGACATGCCCATCCAGGGATGCACGGTGGACAGCGATTGCGGCGATGCAAAGAGCGGCAAGATCTGCGATTCGGCGACGAATATGTGCATCGATGGATGCCGGGGCGAAGGCGGAAACGGCTGTCCCGATGGCCTAAGCTGCACTTCGAAGGACATGAGCGCGGGTGTGTGCGAACAGGCGAAGGAAAACTTCTGGGCCGAGGGCAATGGCTTCCTGTGCGCGGCGCATTTGCAAGAAAATGCCGATCCATCCCATCAAAATGATGCTCCGTGGATCTTTGGGGCGCTGCTTGGGCTTGGCCTCGTGATTCGGCGTTCGAAGCGCTCAGATCGGAATATGCAGTCTAGGAGCATCAGAAAACGAGGATGATATGAATCATGTGGGTAAATAGGAGCCGATATGCGCCGGTAGGCAAGCACCGAACGCCAAACGCAAATCATTGAGAATTTCCCTTAAATCATGAGAACATCTCAATGCTGTCCTGAGCAAGCGATACATCTCTCGCCGCTCACAAGGACGAAACCAGGCGAGCACGCAAATTGCTTTTCTGGTTTGTCACATCGATATGCATAACGGCCGCATCTTCCCAATCCCCGCCCCGCCCCCTCTCCCACTGCCTCCGCGCTCAAAACGCTGAACACCCCGGGGACCCGACGATGAGACCGCTCCTGCAAAAGACACTCGGCCCTGCCGCAAGCCTTATGTCAGACCAAAAACCTCCACCGACGCCCCATCAAGCGAGTTCAAAAATCCATGTGCTGGTCGTCGATCAAAATCTGTCCTCGCGCATGGAGCTCCGCATGGCCTTGCACGGTGCGGGCTTTCATGTGGCGGCGTGCGCATCGGGAGCGGCTGCGCGCCAAGCGCTGAAAATAGGCGGCTATCACCTCGCCATTATCGACAATGTGCTGCCCGACGGAAACGTCCAGGAGTTGTTGAGGGAGATTCGATTTCACGAACGCGACGCCCGGCTGCCGATCATCTTGCTCGCGCAGAACGGCGAAAAGGTCGATCGGGCCCGCGCGGCCAAGCTTTCGGTCGACGACATTCTTCCCAAACCCTGCGATATGGTCGCGCTGCTCAGGCTGGCCAATAAATTGGTTCACGCATCCCGCACGCTGAAGGCCCAAGAGCCCGCGGCGGCGGCTGGGCAAGCGCTTCGAAAACTAATGGTGGCGCATGCCGATCCCGTCGTGCGGCGCTCGCTGTTCGAAGCCTTTCGGGCCGATGGAGTCAACGTCTTAATCGCAACATCCACGGACGACTCTTATTCCTTGCTCGCGGACGAGCGCGTGGATGCCATTATCGTGGATTATTTGCTGCCGCCCCTGGGATGCCTGGAGCTGTGCCGGGCGATTCGCAAAAACGCCGTTCAAAAGCATGTGCCGGTCTTTGTGATGGTAAGCCCGGGCGACGATCCCGACGCATTCCGCAAGGCCAAGGCGGCGGGTGCGGACGAGCTACTCATCAAGACCGCAGACATGGGCGTACTGCGCGCGCATATCCGCGAAGTGATGCATCGGCTAAAGCGCGAACGCAGCCATTTCGACGGCGCATTTGAAAGCCTGCGGGATGGGGAAAACAGCAGGCCGCCTTCATCGCGTGATCCGCTGGAGGACAGCGGCGCGCGTCCCACGATAGCTGGTCTCAGGGCGCCCGCGGATTCCCGCCCTGGGCATCTGTCCAATCCCCAGAAGGCAGGGGGTTCTGTGCCGCCTCCAAGCTCCAGGCGCAGCCGGGACTCAAGCCCGGGCGCAGGCGCAAGAACTGCGCTGGGCACGAAAAATAGGACGGAAACCCCATTCAAGAGTCCGCGCGTGATTGGAGCATGGCCGGAGGAGCCCAAGCCCCGGGCGATTGAAAGCAGCCCGAAAAGCGAAGCGAGCAAGACGCTGGCCGGACGTATTAAAAAATAGGCTGCGTACCCTGCAATTTAAATTCAATCATGATGTCCAGAACTCTGATCGGCAATTTTCAGAGGCCGCCGGGTTATTTTCACCAATCCCATCGGATTTAAAGAGGGCAAAGCGGGCTCGGGCGCGTGCAAGTCCTCGACGGCCAGGTCGAACAAGCCATGGTCAAAAGGCTTGCCTTCGGCCGCATCCATTGGAACGAGCCTTTCGCGCTTGCCTTCGGCGGCCAGGGTCCTCGCCCTAAAGTGGCAATAAGGATTATTGCCTGGGCGGCCAAAAATCGAATGAGCGGTGAATGTGCAGCCTCCCAGGCACACCGCCGCAAAAGGACACGTTTTACAAAAGCCCCATAGGCTTTCGGTATCGCGGTGACGGGCAAAAGCAAGCTCCGGCGTATTTTCCCAAATCGACCGTAATGATTGATTTAAAAGCGAGCCACCCGCATAAGCGTAGGTTTGAAGCGAGGGACATCCCTTCACGGCACCGTCGGACTCGATACCCAGCACGAGTTTTCCCGCTTGGCATCCTTGAAAATGATCGCTGCCTCCCGGGTAAGGCGAACGCAGAAGGGCTTCCTCCGGACCGAAATAACCTAAATTGTTTCCCGGCATGATCGTAATGCCATCGGAAAAAGCCTGTTCTTTGAGCTTGGCAATCCTCGGCACAATATCCAGCAAATCATAGGGTTGGAGCAGCATGGCCGGCCTGTCCGCGGCCCGTCCGAGCGGCGAGGTGATTTGAACCTGCCATGCCTGAATGCCCGCCGCCTTAATTACGCCATATAAAGCTTCCAAATCTTTTGAATTTACACGATTAATGTTTGTATTGACCGATATTTTAATGCCCGCGCCGCGCATATAGGCGAGAGCCGCGAGCGCGCTTTTATAGCTGCCCGGAGCTTTTCGAATTGCATCGTGGGCTTCCTCTAAACCATCCACACTAACGGAAGCGCTGTACAGCCCGGCCTTTTTCATTTCGGCGGAGAGACCGGGCGTAATTCCCCGCCCTCCGGTGGTCAAGAGCGGACGAATATGAGCCCGGCTGAGCGCCTGAAGAATATCCAAAAAGCCCTCATGCAAATAGGCTTCCCCTCCAATTAAAACGATTTCGCGGGC
Organism: uncultured Polyangiaceae bacterium; assembly: GCA_964537685.1. GTDB lineage: Bacteria > Myxococcota_A > Polyangia > Polyangiales > Polyangiaceae > CAZICM01. Next base: position 125,576 of record CAZICM010000003.1, on the reverse strand, counting down.
CTTCATTTCGGCGAGCTGCGAAACGACGCCCAGCGCCTGTTCGGTTGTCAATTCCTTTTCCCTCGCCGGACCCGCGCGCGAACCGCAATGCGCGCAGGGCTGATCGCAGCGGAGCGTCAGCTCCCAAACGACATAAGCGGGGAAATAGTTGCCCGGATGAATTTCTAAGCGGCGCCTTGACATAAGCCCCTAAATATTCGTTGCAATGATCGGCGATGTCCATACCATGATGAATAACACTTATGGCGAAGCTTCAATCCTGTTCTTCATGCAATGGTTTTCTTCCTCCCGGCGCGCGCGTGTGCCCGCACTGCAAAACAGCCTTCAACGAGACTTCGGGCAAGGCGGCACAAGGCATTGCGGGCAAGCTGCTGGCCGTGGCATCGGGCGGCGCGGTGGCCATTACATTAATGGCCTGCTATGGCGCGGCTCCCTGTGATGGCTACGACTGCAATTCGTGCAACGATTTTGACGGCGACGGCTTTGGAGCCACACCGGATGGCTGTCCCAATACGGAAGTCGATTGCAATGACAGCAATGTCAGCATTTATCCCGGCGCGCCCGATCCTATCGGCGACACCACGGATCAAAATTGCGATGGTGTCGATGGTATTGCCGGCATGAGCTCAAGCAGCTCGGGCGGCGGCGCGGGCGGTATGGCCGGCGCGGGCGGCATGGCCGGCGCGGGCGGTATGGCCGGCGCGGGCGGCAATTAAGCGATCATGGTTTAAAAGCCCTACAGACCCAAAATCGCCTTTGCGCGCTCCCGCTCATCGGGCGCAAAAAATCTTTCCAAATATTTATTTTCCTCGATACTCATCGAATCTTTGCCCAAAGAGCCCGATTTTAGCCGATTGATTTCCATTTCGGCGGCTTGAATTCGGCGCCGCCAATCCAAACGCCTGCGATCGCGCTCCAAAAGGCTTTGCGCGGTATCCAGCCCGAGCCTGTCCACCCTAAAACGCTGAATTTCCTCGGCACCCGCGCCTTTTGCCCGTAGCGCCCTTTCCTCGGCCATAAACCCGGCAATCTGATCGGCTTGTTTATCCTCGTGCTGCCCAAATAAAATCGCCGCCTTCTCCTCGCCAAAATGCTCGCGCTCCAGCGCCCATTTATCGCCCGCACCCTGTTCTCCCGGGCTTTTGCCGGCGTTCCGCAATGCTTTTTGATACCCCAAATACTTATCGAATAAGCCAATGGCTTCGCGGGCCGCATCTCCATCCAGATGCTCGTAAATCATCCGCTGAACATGCTTTTGGATTTCGTCATCATTTTCCCCGGCGCCCATGTCGCGGGCTGACTCCATTTCCTGTTCGAAGAACGCGATACACCCCGGCCCAATCAAGAGCTTTCCATTAAAATCGACAATAAATACGCTTTCTTCTAGGCTTTGGCCGGAGCCCGGCGAGTCCGTTCCATTTATATCCATCAAATTGATGTTCAAATCGCTTGTATTGGCTTTTATGGGCGCACTGGAACGGGATGGAGCAGCTTTTGATGAATTAGGCGAAATACTCGATTGAATTGATGAAGAACCCGGAACGCCCTGCTGCCCAGTGGTGTCCGGCGGCATAAAAAAGCGGACAATGCAAAATCCTGTCAACAGAATGGCCGCGGCCCCCAGCGCACCTTTTGTCCTGCCTGTCATGAAGGCTCCTCAATACGCCTATTCTTTGTACCGGAATGTTGCAACAAATACATTGGGAAAGTTACCAATGCTTTGCAATTGACCTGATTCACATCCAAAGTCGGCCGTTCCACTGAAGCTGCCCACGAGCACCATCTCTCCCAATGAATTGATATCCATGGCGATCACCGATTGATTTCCGGGGTTTTCCCAAAACATGCCCAGTTTGGTCTCGGCCGTTAATGTATCGAATACGCCAAAAAACATATCCCGCTGAATGGCCGTGAACGGCAGCGATTGATCGGCCGAAAAATCGATTTGGCCAAAAAAGTCCCCGGCCAGGGCCACATGCTTGCCGAAAACTGAAAGCGCCTTGGCTTCCTGCATTTGCCCATCGCCAAACATGCGGCTCCATCGCTTTCCGCCTGTATTGGGATCCAATTTGATCATAAATGCGTCGCCTTCGCCCGCAGACGTGAATTCCGCTCCTCCCCATTCGTCGATGCTCCCCTGCAGCGTCCCGGCGAGCAAAATGCCCGGATCGCCCGAAGCCGCGCCTGTGTCCACATCCATTTGCGCGAGCTGCTGGGCATACGTGTCTCCGCCCGTAAAAGAAAAAGATTGGTTGAGACAATCGCCGCAGCCAAAACAGGAGGCCGGCTGTTTGGAGAGATAAATATCTAAAAACGATTGTGTGTTCACGAGCATTTGGCAGGAATTTAGTCCATCAAAATCGATGGATAAATTATAGGCTCCGGCCCTGAAGAGGGAATTGTTGAACCACACAGCATGCGCGCTGTCCAGCGAGGAGGCCGACGATATAAAGCTTGGAACATTGAGTTCTGCGCCGTCGGGCCTTAAGGTCTGCGTGGCCGCGTAGGTCTTGTTGTTCATCAATGCTGTCGAATAGATATTGCCGGCCGGGTCCACGGTGAGATTGGTGCACGTACCGCTGGAGTTAAATGGGACTTCTCCGCAATTGTGAATCCATTGAGAAGCGCCGGTCGATGAAAGAAGCGAAACAACAAATGGATCGGCCGTACCATCGTTTTGACCCGCATCATCAATAAAACTGGTGTCCAATAGAATCGAATCGCCGGAAAATGATCCGCCCACATAGATATGATCGGCCGTGGCCAGCACAGGGCCGCCTTCGTCCTTTTTATTGCTGCCTATGGCGCGGCTCCATAAATGTTCCAATAAAAACGAATATTTAACAATGAAAACATCCTGAATGCCATTGGATATGAGCGGCATTCCTCCCAAATTGATGAGATTATTAAAATGGCCTGTGAGCACGACCGCACCGGCCTCGTTAATTGCGGCCCCCGTGACCGTAAGGGATTTGGTATCGGCGGGCAATTGGACCGAGCGAACGCATTCCAGCCGGCCCACGCCGGAAACGGTGCTGCCCCCTCCCTGGCCTCCGGTGCCGCCGCCGCTTGGATTGGGATTTCCCGACGATGAGCTTGAGGAAATCTCCGTGGCCGGGGTTCCGCTCACAATGCGGAAATCGTCTTCGTCCCCTACCCCGAGAATGGTTCCGCACGCCGAAAGCCAAAGCCCTATGGCAAGCAGGGAGCCCTTTCTCATTCCTAATAAAATGCGTTTATTTATCATCGTATTCTCTAAGAAAGCAAGTGTATTGATGAAGAATCCCCGGCCGAAAGCAATTCAGGGCTTAGATTCCGGAGACTTTTAGCTTCGCGACAAAGTGCTGGGGCGAACTGCCCGTGTTGGTGAGCGGACCGCCGGGACATCCAAAATCGATCGATTTTTCAAATGTGCCGATCAAAATGATGTTCCGCTCGGGGTCGACGTCCATGTCTTTGAGCACTTGAGAGCCCGGGCCTCCAAAGGACGCGGCGGCAAGCGGATTTCCCGTGCCCGAATCCAAGAGGGCGACAAAGACATCCTGTTCATCCGCGGAAATGGAGTCGGCCGAGAAATCGATGGTGCCCCAATAATCGCCGCTCATATAAATCCGATCATTTTTAAGTGTAATGGCCTTGGATTGCTGGGCGCGGTCGTCGCCGAAGCTCTTGGCCCACAATTCGCCGCCGGTGGTGGGATCGACTTTCATAATGAAAATATCGCTTAATCCCTTGGAGGCCAGGGGCGTATTCCCAAAATTGAGCGTGCCGTCAAAATATCCTGTCAATACCGCTCCTTTTTGGCCGCTCTGGGCTCCGTCGTCGGCGGCGATATCGCCAAAATGCTGGTTCTGAACGTCGCCGGCCGCTTTTTGCCATATATGGTCGCTGCAATTGGCTGCACAATCGATGCAATTTATTTTGCGGGCTTGCATGAAAATATTCAATGGCTGCCCGGATGTTTGGGTCGAATAGCAGGTTCCCGAACTGTCCCAATCGATGTCTTGGTTATATTCGCCGGCGCGGATTAAGGTGTTTTCAATGATGGCCGCCCCGCCAAAAATACCGGCTGTTTGGCTGCGCGTGCTGTAAAACTTGTCGGGATCTGTTCCGTCCGGCAAAAATTGAGTGGTTGTAAATGACTTCATTCCATCGCCGCTTTGGGTGTGGAGGATATTTTTTAAGAGGTCGATGTCGAAATCAATACAACGGTGTTGGTAGTTATTGCTATCGCTTCCGCAATAACCGGCCCATAATGCGGTTCCGACGGGCGAGAGCGCAACTATAAATGCATCTTCAACGCCGTCGCCGGGGTCGGGATCGGAGGCGGTTATTCCATCAAACGAAATGGAATTCCCTTCGTAAGCGCCTCCAAAATAAACGGTGTCTTGTGTAGCCAATACAACCGTTCCCACTTCCTTGGAAGCGCTGCCATAATGCTGGCTCCACAGCGGCTCTAAGGTCGCTGAATTCAGTTTTATGATCAATGCGTCCTGCGCCCCAGCCGAGACAACCAAATTGCCGCCCAGAGAGATTTGGTTCGCAAAGGATGCGGCTAAATATATATTTCCATCGAAATCGGCTGAAACACGATCGATGCTTAATTGAGAAGCGTCATCTCCAAAGGCTTTTAATGCGGCGCATTCGATGCGGGGGCCTCCGCTGCCTGCGTCCATGCCTCCCGCACCGGCCGATCCAGAGCTGGATGAAGAGGATTGGGCCACAATCTGATAGTCGTCAGGGCCGCCGATGTCCAAGAAAATATTGCAGCCCGCAAATGCAAATAAGATGGGTAAAGCAAGCGGAGCAGTGGTGATTGCACGGCCAAGCTGTGAGCGCGGCATGGCGCCTCCTTTAAGAAAATGATGATGAGGGCAACGAGTTTAAAATAGAAGACTAGAAGCGTCCTCTCAATACACTTCCAGCCGCGTTTTTTTGAAGTACGGGTATCCATTCAATGCGGCTCTGTTCGGAGGGCGGGCTGGGCTTGGATGGGGCGATAACCCAAAAGACAATGGCGCCTATGCTTAGGGCGCCGCCGGCAATAAATCCAATATTGGACATCATTGCGAAGGTATTGGCTTTATCTTCTTTGGCGAGGGCTTCGTCTTTTTTCGCCGCGCTCGCACAGGTTCTGTCGGGGCAGGCAGATAAGGCGTCTTGATGATTGCTGAGCGCGAATAGGCCGCCCGCTCCGCCCACGCCCAAGCCAATGATTCCGCCTATGCCGAGGCCGATCGCGGTTTTTTTCTGCCAGGGCATTCCTTGATCGGCTTCGTCCCCGGCTTTGGCTGGGGCCTGAATGTCCTTTAATGGGGGGACAATTACTTCAATGGCTTGACCCATTGCATCGATTTTTTTTCGCTCTTCCCATGTCTCTTTTCCAGGAGCGCTCACCACAATTAAATGCTCAAGAAAATCGACTGGAATGGGCTGTCCCCAGAGGACTTCGCCGATGGTTTTGTCGCCGATTTTTATTTCGAGGCCGCTCAGGGAGCGAAGCGCCTCGGGGACGACAATGGTTAGCGTGGGTAGGTTGGCTTTGAGATGAGCGGCGCGGCCATGCGCGGCTTTGGCGAGTTTTTCGTAGTCGGCGCGGCGGGCTTTGCGGGCCGGATCTTGAGCGGCTGATTCGGCGGCGCCGGCGACTTCTTCGTACAGGGCCCACGCGGTCGAGGGATGGCTGGTCTTTTCGTAGCAGTCCGCGAGGCGGTAGCGCGTGGAGAGTTTGGGCTCGAGGCGATCGCTTTCTTTGAGCTTGGCGCAGGCTTCTTCGGTGCGTCCTTCGGCAAGGAGTTTGTCCGCTTCTTTGTTGAGCGCGGCGGCTGCGGCGGCGCCTTGAGCGTGGGTTTCGGGCGCAGCGCAGAGCAGGGCGGCGAGGGTCAAAGCGCACAGTAGCCTTCGCTTCCAGATGTCTGTGTGACTTGCGCAATGCACGCCGGTTTCCCTCCGCGGCCTGGTCGTCCGTTCCGCGAAGCGGCGACTATATCAATAGCCTGAAACGCTGTCCTAATGAGTGTGGCGGGCTGTTTGCGGGCTCTACAAATCGGGAGGCGGTTTGTAGTCCGAGCCTGGGCGCGCCGTGGCTGTGGGCGTTTTTGGCGGCGAGCCCGCGGGCTGGCCCGGCGTTTGGTTTGGCCTGGTTCCGGGCTTGGACGATTTGGTCAGCGCAGAGTCGGCCGCCGATGGATTCGAGGAAGGCGGGGCTGTTACGGGTTCGAGCGTAGGTACGGCGGCGGCGATTGGCTGCGTTGAGCTCGATGTGGATGCTGTTGTTTCGTGAGCTTCGGGGGATGTGCCCGACCAGATGACGATGGCCGCGACGACGACTGCAATCACAAAAATGCCCACGGCCATGTAGCGCGAGCGCACATCGCCAAATCGTCCGGCGATAGCGCGGCGATCCATTTCGGCGCTTAGTTCTTGGGTTGTGGATTGTCCTCGGGGCGCCGTGGGAAGTGTGCTGATCGGGGGCGGGTGGCTCGGTGATGATGAGGTGCGAAGTGCTTCGCCGGCGGCTCCGGTCAATGAGGTGATGGAGGGCCGCGCGAGCGATCCGGATTGGGTGGCCCAGTGTTCTTTGCGGCCCAGTACGCCGTGAATGCGTTCGACGAGAGGGGCGGCCTGGGGGCCGGCGAACGGTAGGAGTTCGTTGGCAAGCTCGGCGACGGTGGCGAATCGCTTGTCCCTGTTTTGTTGGGTGCAGTGTTCGAAGATGGCGTCGAAGGGCGCGGGGATTTTGGGGTCGACTTCCGATGGCGGTTTGGCATTTCCCGAGAGGACGGCGGCGACAATTTGAGGGAGTGTGTCGCCTAGAAACGGCGGTTTGCCGATGAGCATTTCGTAGAGCACGACGCCCAGTGACCAGATGTCGGCGCGGCCGTCGACGTCGCTTGTGGAGTGGAGCTGTTCGGGCGCGATGTAGAAGGGCGAGCCCAGGATTTGATCGGTGCGGGTGAGGGATCCGTCGACGATTTCGGCGGCCATTTTTGATATGCCAAAGTCGAGTACTTTGACGCAGGGAACGCCGTCGGCGCGCGTGGTGAGAAAGAGGTTTCCCGGTTTGATGTCGCGGTGAATGATGCCGCGGGCATGAGCCTCCGCGAGGCCGTCGCAAGCTTGAATGAGGTAGAAGGCGGCCTGTTGGTACGGCAGCGGGCCGTCTTCTTTGATGATGCTCGAGAGCTCTCTTCCCTCGAGGTACTCCATGACGAGATAGGGTGTGCCGTCGTCGAGGCGGCCGGTGTCGACGACTTTGGCGATGTGTTCGCTCGAGAGTTCGGCGGTGATGCGGGCTTCGCGGTGGAAGCGTTCGACGGAGGTGCCGCTCCGGAGCGCTTCGGGGGTCATGAATTTAAGCGCGCGCAGTTTGCCGAGTTCGATATGCGTTGCGGCAACGACAATGCCCATGCCGCCGCGGCCAAGCACACGTTCGACACGGTACTTGTCCGCGATTAGGTCGCCCGGCTTAACTTTGGCCGCCGAGCTGGACGCTGCATCGGGCAGTGGTGCGCTCATTATCGAACGTTAGATTGTAGTGATTTGCCCCAGAAATAATAGTGCGAAGGGCGGGACTTGAACCCGCACAGGAGTTACCCCACTGGAACCTGAATCCAGCGCGTCTGCCAATTCCGCCACCTTCGCGAAGTGGTCTGTCGTGTTTGTATCCCGTGAGTTCGTGATCTCGCGGGATCTAAAAAGGCTTCAAAAAAATTTTCAGGAGGGCTCTTCAAGATGGCTCTCGAAAGAGCTGAGGCGGCGCACCTTAGTCCGGCCTCGCCTTCGCGATCAAGTTTTTTGTCACATTTAAAATCCGATTTTTTAGGGGGCGTTCGGCTCAATATTATTTCTGAGTATTTTCAAGGGGTTTTTAATGCCCCTGCCCGCCCTCAAGCGCCCTCAAGTGCCTAAATAAAATCTCATCAAAATGCTAAAAAACAGCGAAGGCGCAGCACCATAATCCAATTGCCTAATGCATTGCAAGTATCTTTTTTTTGAGGCGTTCGCAGCGAAAACGGCGCCCAAAACATTTTTTAATTTTTTTTGAATTGGTGATTGACTTTCCAATCAAGCAGGGGCTATTGGGCGCCCGCCGATGTGCCGATGCTTTTGATCGCCGCGTACCGGAGAAGGCTTTTCGATTCAATTCGATCAGCATCCTTCGTCCGAATCCGCAGCGCTCTTCGGCTCATTTCTTTTCCTGCCATTTCAATGTGGCGGGCAGGGATCGGTGTGTTTTTTCCTCCGGTACAAAGGACAATGATCCATGGGCATCCAGATTTCGCGCGATGATCAAATGCGTAGCCTCATCAAAGTGAATGCCGCCATTCGCAAGGGTGTGACGCGCCATTACGAAGCCTTGAGGCTTCAATACGTTAGCGTTCCACAAATCGTGGGCATTACGGGCGCGTGCGAGAATATCGATACGCTCTTCCGGGTTGGCAATCGTCTCGATTTGCCGCTGTTCTTTTCTCAGACGGGTCAGCTCGCCCTGGAGCAGGCTCTTCAGTTTTCAACGGGCGCCTATACGATTATTCATAGCGGGCGCGATGAAGAAGAAGAGGACGAGCGGCATCTGCGGGAGTTCGGCCTGACAGAGGAGGAATTCGATTGTACCACCGTTGGAATGACCGAGCAAAACTATGATGATGAAAAGATGTTCGAGCATTTGCTCTCGCACATCGAAATGGCAATCAAATCGATGGTTGCTGCTGTTATTGAGGATTGCCCGAATGAGCTGAAGCTGTTCGGGCAGGATATCGAGTATTTAAAGCGCATTCACGAGACGCGCTTTAACCGGATTTCCTACGAAGATGTGATTTCGCTGCTCAATAACAATGGTTTTCCCGAGCTCCAGTTCGGCGACGATTTAAAAGCGCGGCACGAGCAGCGTGTGGTCGAGCTGATGACGGAGCGGGCAACCCGCCATGAGGTGGATCGGCAAAAGGGGATTCCTTGTTTTATTACGCGCTATCCCTATCCGATTAAGTTCTTCAATATGAAGCGTTCGATGAAGGATTCGCGGGTGGTGCTGAGCGCCGATTTGATTTTGCCCAAATCGGGCGAGTCGGTGGGCGCGGCGGTGCGCGAGCACGATGGGGCGAAATTGAAGAATGCGCTTATCAATTCGACAATGTTTGCACTCCACAAGAAGCGGGGAGGTACATTCTCGGATTTCTCTTGGTATGTGGATGGTTTGGTGGGCGCCGGAAAGACGAGGCCGCACGCGGGTTATGGGATTGGCAATGAGCGCGTGATGCAGTTTTTGCTGGGGCAGAGCGATATCCGGGAGTGCTCGCTCTTTAGCCTGATGTCGCGGGATTCAGGGGATTGGGATGCCGCCCGCCGCGGTAAGTATTTCTTCTTTACGCCCGCAAAGAAGAAGGTGCTTCTTTCAATCGGAGGCATCTTCAATAAAGAAGAATTGCTTCCGAGCCTGCAGGCGGCGAAACATGAGAGGCTTGTGTTTTACGCTACGGAGAAGACGCATTCGTTCCTTTCGGCGAATGGAATTAAATCGACGCTGGTGCACAAGATTTCCGATCCGTCGAGCGAGCCGAATATTGGGCAGTTGCTAAAGGATGGCTTTTTCGATGTGATCGTGAATCTGCCGACGCCTCTCGATAATCCGCGGGGCGAAGTGACCGATGGGCGGATGATCCGGCGTTCGGCGCTGAAGACGGGGACGGCGCTGATTACCGATTTGGAAGTGGCCAGGGACTTCTTTAACGATGTCGCCGCTTTCTATGCGGCGGAGGCCGCTGAAAAAGGCAATCCGAAAGAGTCTTCTTCCTCTTCGTAAGAATTTTAATCGCTCAGGCAATGGGCGGTCGGTATTTATGCCGATCGCCTTTTGCATTTGGCCTTTTATAATGCGCCGGTTATTGAATACGTATTATTTAAATTTAATTTTTTTGCCGGAGAACTGATGTGAAACGCCCGCAGGGAAAGGATCGCCCCAAAAAGACCATTCATTTCGTGAGCCTTGGATGTCCCAAAAATAGAGTGGATTCGGAAGTGATGCTGGGGGTGGCCGGCCAGGGCGGTTATACGCATGTGCAGGATGCCTCAAACGCGGACGTGATTGTCATCAATACCTGCGGCTTTATCGGCGAGGCGAAGAAGGAGTCGATCGACACGATTTTTGAGATGGCCCGCTTCAAGGAAGAGGGTTCATGCAAAAAGCTGGTGGTCGCGGGATGTCTGTCTCAGCGGCATCCCGATGAGCTGGCCAGCGAAATGCCCGAGGTCGATCATTTTTTGGGGTCGAGCGATATGCTGAAGCTCGCTTCGGTGCTGCGCGGCGATGCGGAGCGGATGCTGGTGGGCAATCCGGCCGATTGGGTGGTGGAGGCCGCAAATCCGCGCCTTTTGTCGACGCCGAGGGGCAGCGCTTATGTGAAGATTGCCGAGGGCTGCAATCGGACGTGTTCGTTCTGTGTGATTCCCGATCTGCGCGGTAAGCAGCGTTCCCGTCCGGTGGAGGATGTGGTGCGGGAGGTGGCGCGCCTGACCGAGGGCGGGGTGCGGGAGGTGAATCTGATTTCGCAGGATACAATCGCTTATGGGCGCGATCTCGAGTCCGCGGCGGGTGCGAATCTGGCGGAGCTGGTGAGGCGGGTGGCCGATGTGCCGGGGCTTCATTGGGTGCGCTTGTTTTATCTGTATCCCGAGGTGCTGAAGGACGATTTGATCGAGCTTTTGGCGCAGCATCCAAAGGTTGTTCCCTATGTGGATATGCCGCTTCAGCATGCGTCGGATGCGATGCTGAAGCGGATGAGGCGCGGGCACGGCGGGGCGCGGCTGCGGAAATTGGTCGAGGAGCTGCGGACGAAGATCCCTGAGCTGACGTTTAGAACGGCGTTTATTGTGGGTCATCCGGGCGAGACGGACGCCGAGTTCGGGGAGCTGTGCGACTTCGTTTCATGGGCCGAATTTGAGCGCGTTGGGGTGTTTAAATATTCGGATGAAGAGTCGAGCAAGAGTTTCGAGCTGGAGGGGAAAGTGCCGCCTTTGGTGGCGGCCAACCGTTACCGGCGCTTGATGGCTCTGCAGCGGAAAATCGCTCACAAAAAGAATGAGGCGATGATCGGCAAGCGGCTTTCGGTGCTGGTGGACGGGCCGAGCGATGAGCATGAGTTTGTGATGATGGCGAGGCATCAGGGGCAGGCGCCGGATATCGATGGGCAGGTGTATCTGTCGGGCGGCGAGGCGCAGGCCGGTGAGATTCGCGAGGTGCTGATTACGCAGGCGAGCGATTACGATCTGGTGGGCGAGCTTGTGGACGAGGGGGGTCTCATGCCGGCGGCCAACAAAGCCAAGGGAAGAATTTCACTCCGGGTACTGCAAACCGACGGGCGTGAGTATCAACCGAGTTGACACCAAGCGCGTCCCCCGATTTCGCTAAAACCCTATGATTTAAGGCATTTCTAGGATACATCCCTCTGAAAAAAAGTGGGCATGTATCCTGCTTGTGCCCGCTTGGAGAAGCCGATCTCCCCTGCGAGACTGCCCGCCCATCGAGGTGCCGTATGAGCCGCGAACCGCTGAAGCGTCGTTCTTCGTATCCGATTTTGCCTGCGCTTGTGCGTGACAAGGCGCGAAAGCTTGTTCTTTTGCTGGTGTGTTTTCTGTTCTCGGCGCTGTGTTTCGCGGCGTGTTTGAGTCCGACCTTGCCATTGCCGCCGCCTGAAGTGCCCGACACGATTAGCGCGCCTTCTTCTGCGAGTACGGAATGGACGATGTCGGGAACCTGTACGCGGGGCGCGATTGTGACGGTGTTTAATGAGCAGACAGGGCAAGGTGTTGTGCTTGAAGATCGGGATCAGCTTGGGCGCTATACGGTGACGCTCAAGGCTTCGCAGTGCGACCTGGCTTGGGTGAAGCAGGATGTTGGAAATGAAACCAGCATCCGGGAGACATTTGTGATTGAGCCCAGAACGCCAAGCAGTCCGTCGGGGCCGATTCTCTGTAAGTGAATGCTTGAATGAAGGAGGCTCTGGGGGGCCTCTGTGTGTTCTTCGCAATCGATGCTGGCTTGCCGATACGGCGGCAGCATCCGATGGTACGCAGGCCCTAATGGCTTTCGCTTCTCCTCCCAGTGTCCCGCCGGCGCGGCCGAAGGTGCTCATCGTGGATGATGAGCCTGCCTTCCGGCAGGTGTTGCAAATAGCCTTTCAAAAGCGGGGTTTTGATGTGGCGCTGGCGCCGGGTGTGCAGACGGCCCTGGAAGCCGTGGATCAGCATCCAACGCCTTTTCCTTTGGTTCTGACGGATTTGGTGATGCCCGATGGTTCGGGCATGGACGTGTTGAGCGCGGCGAAAGCGCGGAGCCAGGCGACCGAAGTGATTGTGATGACCGCGCATTCCACAAGGGAGAGCGCTCTCGAAGCGATGAGGCGCGGTGCTTATGATTTCGTGACGAAGCCTTTTTCAATGGCCGAGATCTGCACCATCGCGGACAAGGCTCTCGAGAAGAGTTCGCTCATCACGGAAAACCGGCAGTTGAAGGCGCGCCTGGAGCACTTCGTTCCGTCGGAGCGGGTTCCGCTGGCGATTAGTCCATCGATGCAGGGAGTCGCCGACTTGATCTCAAAAGCCGCGGCGGCCGATAAAACAAGGGTGTTGATTACGGGCGAGAGCGGTGTGGGCAAGGAGAGGGTTGCCCGGGCCGTGCACGATCAGAGCGAGCGGGCGGACAAGCCGTTCTTGGTGGTGAACTGCGCGGCGATTCCCGAAACGCTGATGGAGAGTGAACTGTTCGGCCATGAAAAAGGGTCGTTTACGGGCGCGGCTCAGAAGCATCTGGGGATGTTCCGCGCAGCGGAGGGCGGGACGCTTTTGCTGGATGAAGTGGGTGAGCTTGTGCCGGCGATGCAGGTGAAGCTGCTGCGGGTGTTGCAGGAGCGAAAAGTGCGTCCCGTCGGAGGCCCGATGGAAATCCCTGTGGATGTGCGTGTGCTTGCGGCGACCAACCGCGATTTGGAGTCCGACGTGCGCACGGGGAAATTCAGGCAGGATTTGTATTACCGCTTGAATGTGCTGCGCATTGAAATCCCGCCGCTTCGAAATCGCCAAGGGGATATCCCTTATTTGGCGGAGCGCTTTGTGAAGCGTTTTTCAGCGGAGCAGGGCAAGGATGTGCGGGGTTTGACGCCGGATGCGCTTCGGGCCTTGTATGCGTATTCCTTTCCGGGAAACGTGCGGGAGCTCGAGAATATTGTCGAGCGCGCGGTGGCGCTGGCATCGGGGCCTGCGATTGGGCTTGGCGATTTGCCCGCGCAGATTTCGGGGTCGAGCGCTGGAGCGGCGCCTGCGCTGGCTGAATTGCCACCCGAAGGATGCAACTTGGATGAGGTCCTTGGAGAGGTGGAGCGCAGGCTTATTCTGCAGGCGCTGGAGCGGACGGGAGGCGTGCGCAAGAACGCGGCGAAGCTCTTGGGAATCACGTTCCGATCGCTCCGGTACCGGCTGGCCAAGCATGCGCTGGCCGATGAAGAGGAAAATGAAGGCGGCAGTGATGAGCCCCCCGATCAGCGTTCTGGACCACCATGAACAACGCGGTGACGAGAATTGTCACCGTTATTTTTTCGGACGACGAAAATTGTCATTGATGCCTAAAGGTCTATGCCTGCGGTGTCGGAGAATAAGGGCTCGAGACCAAAGCGGCAGCTTTGAATCGCATTGATTGAATGCTCTGATCGCCTTATCAGTACTCAATTCAACAATAAACGATTCGGCCACTACTATCATTGAATTGAAAAATTCCCCTTGGCATAGAGCCTGCTTTAGAGCTTTGGCACGCGAGACGAGATGACGGATAAAGTCATGACGATGGCGAAGGCAACAGCAAGGCGGAATGCGGGACAGCGAGGCTTCACGCTGGTCGAATTGCTTGTTGTCATCGCAATGATTGGGATTTTATCTGCGCTCGCCATTGCGAGTTACCGCAAACTCACAAGTTCTGCGGGAACATCCGAAGCGGTTGCAATGCTGCAAAGCATTCGTGCCGCCGAGGAATCTCATAAAGCGGAAACGCTGACCTATCTCGGATGCTCTGGTTGCGGAGGCAGCGGATGTGCGCCCGGTGCCGGTGATTTAACGAAATACTATCCGCAGACCTCGGGCATCCCAAACGATAGAAAGTGGAATTTTGAAAACCCCAATCATCCTGATTTCGCCTGCTGGAACATGCTGCACGCGCAGGCGGATGGGCCGGTTCAATTCGGATATTCGGTTGTGATGGGCACGCCCGCGGATGCACCGCCGGCAACGTCTTTAGCAATACAACCGAATTGGCCAGCACCTCAGGATCTTTGGTACGTGGTTCAGGCCGCTGCCGACAGGGATGGTGATTCAAATTTCGCTATTGTTGTCGGTTCAAATTTCACTTTTGCGAACGGCCTGGCCGTCGAAAATGACGATGAGTAGATTTTAACGAATTGGATAAACATCCATTCGTGAAAAACTTGCTATGAATCCCATGGTGGGGTTCGGCAATAAGACTGAACATTTTAGAACTCGATTGAATTAATTAAATAAACGGAGGAATTCATCATGCGGTCATACAAGCGTTATTCCAATCGCGGCTTTACCCTCGTCGAACTCATGATCGTGGTTGCCATTATCGGCATTCTCGCAGCGCTTGCGATTTACGGCGTTACGAGGCTGATCGGCACATCGAAGTCCGCTGAAGCGCGGCAGAACGTCGGTGCTATTTCGCGCGCCGCTCAGGCTTCTTTCGAAAAGCAGACCAATCCGTCTGAAGTTGTCGCGCTGGGCACCGAAGGCCAGGCTGTTTCGCAGTCTCTTTGCGGTTCCACGACGGCTGGCCCTGTTCCGGCCAATATTCCCGCGGGCACGAAGTATCAGCCCGATCCGGCGGCGGATTTCCAGGCGGGTACGGCGACGGCGGGCTGGATTTGCCTGCGCTTTAAGATTGACGATCCGATTCATTACCAATACGATTATATTAAGGGCAGCTCGCCGATTTCCGGCCAGGTTGCGGACCCGGAGAGCTTTGAAGCCAGTGCTCAGGGCGATGTGGACGGCGATGGTACGGTGAGCCAATTTGCGCTCACGGGCATTGTCCGGAACGGCGGCCTGACGCGTTCGACCAATATGTTCGTGACAAACGAAGCTGAGTAATCGGCAACAATCTGATTGTATTGCAAGACGGCGCCTGTTTTTCCCCGAAACGGCGCCGTTTTCTTTTCCATGAACCTCGCTCGCCGTCTCCAATTACAATAAAATGCATATCCATTCGATCAGATGAGCAGATGAGGGGCGGGAGGCGCGATGCACAAGCCTTTTGGAGAACAGGAGTGTAAGAAGGAAGGCGATGGCCCGCTCGTTTAGCGCAATCGAGATCAGTGTGATGATCGCCGTCGGAGGCACCTTGCTGGCGGTGGCGGTGCCCGCGTTCTTTAGGAATTTAAGCGCGTCGAAGCTAAGCGAGCCGATTGAGGGGCTGGACCGGATGGTGACAAACGCGATCGCCTACGCGGAAGGAAGGCCGCAGGATATTAGTTTTCCGCCGGGCGCGCCGCTTACACCGAGTCAAGTGCCGCGGGGCATCCGAGCGGCCGATCCTCCTGAAGCGTGGGAGCACCTGACATGGAGGAGCCTGAATTTTAAGTTCGAGGAGGCACATGCTTTCGCGTTTAAGTTTGAAAGCCAGTTCGATCCGGCGACGCAGGTGATGCGTTTTATGGCGACAGCTCATGGCGATTTGGACGGCGATGGGCTTTTGTCGACCTTTGAGGTAGGCGGCGAACGGAAGCCGGGTGAGCCGGCGCGGGTGCTGCCAGGCATGTTCGTGGACCGCGAGGTGGAGTGATGCGGGGCGGGGCCGAGGCGTGGATTCGTACATTCGCGCTGATGGTGCTGGCCACCGTGGGCGTGGGTGCGGTGCGGAGCCGGCTTGCCTATGTTCATGAACAAGTGCGCGAAACATCGGAGGTGTATTTGCTGCCTCCGCCTCAGCAATTGGCGGCGATGTCGCTGGGCTACAAGTCGGCGCTGGCGGATATTTTGTGGGCTCATGTGCTGACGGCGCAGGGGTTTCGGATGATGGAGAAGCGCAGGTTTGAGAACCTGACGAGGCTCTACGATGCGATGAACGAGCTCGATCCGACCTTCCGGGATCCATATCTGTTCGCGGATGCGCTGATTACGCTGCAGGTTGGTGTAACGCCCAGGGAAGAAGTGCTGAAGGCGCGCGAAGTGATGGAGCGGGGCGTGAAGCACCGGCCGCTGGATGGTGAGATTTGGCTCTTGTTGGGGCAGTTTGTGGCGTATGTGGCGCCGGGTTCTTATTTGACCGATCCGAAGGAACAAGAAGCGTGGCGCATCGAGGGAGCGAAGATGCTGGCGAAGGCGGCGGAGCTCTCGAGTTCGGACCCGAGCCTTGCGTGGCAGGCGATAGGAGGTGCGAGCATTTTGAGGCGTGCGGGCGAGCGGGATGCGGCGATTCGATTTTTGGAGCGGGCGCTTGCGGTGACCGATGACGATGCGCTGAAGGAGCACATCAAGCAGCAGTTGAAGCTGCTGGTCGAGGATAAATTGGCGGCTGATTATCAAAGCCGGCAAGAAGCGTTCAAGGCGCTGCGCGCTCAAGATCCGCCGACGGTGAGCCGGACGATGTTTTTGTTGCTTGGGCCGCCTTTTGATACGGGGATGTGCGCGGGCGGGCGCCATTCAGAGAGCGCGCGGTGCGCGACGAATTGGCATACGTGGAAGCAGAGGCTGGAAGGATCGAATCTGCCGTAGAAGCGCGGGCGGGCGGATGGAAAGGCCCAGGAGTTCCACGGGGGCCATGTCCACGCTTTATGGCGGGGGCACGATGTCCATCCTGATAAGGGAGAAGTCGCGCGGTTTGCCCATTTTGCAGCTCGTTTTCAGTCCGGCAATGCCTTTGCCAACGTTGAAAAAGAGCGCGGAGCCCTCGAAGTGGGGGTCGAATATCCTGCCGGGTACGTATTCCATGCACGGCGCCGGATTGAGCTTGCTGACCGATTGGGTGACGGCGCCGCGCTCACCAAGCACAAGAATAATCGGCGATGTCGGTGGCAGCACGACAGGTACATGAATCTGCACTTGCTCTATTTCGTGGCCATTTACCACGATAGGCCCACGATGATCGGCGACAACACGAACCTCGCCGTTTGCGGCAATGTCGATTCCACGCACAGCGAGTTCTGGTGAGCTCGTGGAATCCTGCATCTTCGTCTCGGCAAGCTCCCGGTCCATGACGATTTTGCCGGCCTTGTCGAATCGGACGATCCGAAGCCATTGCCGTTCGCGCGCCGACTTGTCTTCCTGGAGCGATAGCACCATGATGAGCTCGCCGTCGGGCAGGAAGCGCCACCTCACGCCACCGTGGGCCAAGGTAGTGTGGGGATGACGGCCAGCATCCGGATGAAGCAACGAAACACTCGCCACCACGGTCTGGATCTTGTTCTTATCGATTCGAAACAAGGCCACTTCCGTGGTTTTTTCGTCGGGGCGCTTGGTAAAAAACACATTCCCGTCCACATCGACGGGCGGTGAGGTGTCCACCTGCCGAAAGGGTGCGCGAGGAACGGTCCAATGTTCGATCAGCGTCCCATCGATATCCAGGTGAGCGATATGCGGATCGCCATCGGTGAGGTTCTCGCGCCAGGAAACGTGGAAACCCCGGTCTCGCGCGGGGAAAATGGAGCGATCGTAGGCGAGCCCCGCGTAGTGCCCCGGCGCGCCGGGCCCCACAATTGATGAGAGGTTTTTTGCCCAAAGCGGGGTGCCATCTTTGCGAAATGCCGCCACAAACCCTGTCTCGGCCTCGAAACCCATGTCACTGCGTTTGTTTGGCGATGGTGGGACCTTTAGATCGGGCAAACGAATGTTGTTACCGAGTGTAAAACCATTGCCATGAATACCGGTGACGATCAGCGTATCGCCTATGACGCTGAGGTCCGCGACGACATTGTGCCAGCGTGCACCAAACGCCTTGGACCAAAGGGTTTTCCCATTGGGATCGAATGCTGCGAGCAGGATATATTGATAGGCCCGCGCGGCATGTTGTACTCCGCCCAGTTCGGCGTTGGCGTAGGCCCCTCCGCCGACGAACACGGTCCCGTCGGAGGCCACATCGACTGCGTTCAGGAGACAGGGGGTTTCGGCCTTTTGACCTTTATCGGTCAGGTGACAGGGCTGAGCCCAGGTCTCCTGAAGCCCCAGGAATGTGAGCGGTAGCTTGGGAGGTTGCGCGGGTGGGGTGGGTAGGGAGGACGCAGGGGCGACATGCCTAGCGAGCGGAGGCGGAGGGGCCGGTTTTGCGCAGCCGGCCATAAGCATAAGGACAGCCAAGATAAACCCGCAGGTGTACAATGCTGTATAAAGGCGAGTATTCACGGCCGGGACCCTACCAGAAATAGGGTTGGGAGGGGCGGATTTTCCTCGATTCATGTGCGCACTTTTTTGGTTTGGCGCACCTTCATTGGCCCTTTGATCACGCTTTGTTTGGGGCATGGCGCAACTCCCCTCGCCCAACGGCGTATCTTCCTCGGACCTTTGGTCACGCTTCGATCGGGCCATGCTGCAACTTCTCTCGCACTACGGCGCAACTCCCCTCGCACCACGGCGTACCTTCTTTGGACCTTTGGTCACGCTTCGATCGGGCCACGGCGCAGCTCCCCTCGCACCACGGCGTACCTTCTTTGGACCTTTGATCACGCTTCGATCGGGCCATGGAGCAACTCCTCTCCGCGAAGCGCAGAGCACGAGGGATGCGCGCGGGCGGGTGCCATGCAGGCAGCGCCCGGTGCGCAACGAGTTACTTGAACTTCACGGCGGCGGTCTTGATTTCGCCGGCCTTCACTTGGCCGTGAATGAGTTCCCGCCGCTCCCGCCTCCCGCCGCAGGTTAGCGGGTTCAATCTTGACATCTGGGCAAACCCGGGCAACGGTGCGCTGCCCGCATGAAAAAGTTCATACCTGGCATCGGCCAATCGGATTTTCGTTTGCTCCGCGAATCCGGCTATGACTTCGTCGACAAGACCCACTTCATCGGCGATGTGCTCAATGATTCGAGCCTTGTAGCGCTGTTTCCCCGTCCGCGCCGCTTTGGCAAAACGACAAATCTGTCGATGCTTGGGCATTTTCTCCGCAAGTCTGATGAAAATCTGTTCCATCTGTTCAAGGATTTTGTCATTGCGAACGATTCCGCCGCAATGAAGCACTTTCAAAAATATCCGGTGGTGTCTGTCACCTTCAAAGACGTCAAGGGAAAGACCTTTGCCGAGGCGATGTCGGGAATTCGTCATCAGGTTGTGATGGCGTGCCGGGAGCATCGGTACTTACTGGATGGAGATAAGATCGACGCCGACACGGCGAATGATTTGCGGCAAGTGATTTCGCGCACGGGATCGGACGATGACCTTCGGTATGCGTTCAAGTTGCTGTCGGCGGCGCTTCATACGTACCACCAACAACGCGTCGTTATTCTGATCGACGAGTATGATTCGCCGTTGCATGTGGCCTACGAATATGGGTATTTCGACGACGCTGTTTCGTTTTTCCGTTTATTTTTATCCTCATGCCTCAAGGACAACAGCAGTCTGTTTAAGGGCGTCATTACGGGTATTCTGCGGGTGTCCCGGGAGAGTATGTTTTCCGAACTGAACCATATTACCGTCTATTCGATGCTCGAGAAGCGATACAATACGGCATTCGGTTTTACGGAGGACGAAGTTCGCGAGATCATCGCTCCCGAGAAGCTCGATGAAGTACGCGCATGGTACAATGGCTATCTATTTGGGGGCGAAGTCATTTATAACCCATGGTCGATTCTGAATTATATCCGCGAGGAATTGCTCAAGCCCTATTGGGTCAATACTGGATCGACCAACTTGATTGAACGCCTTGCCCTCAAGCTGGGGATGGGGCTGTCGGACAAGTCGGCGGTGCTCTTGAATGGGGGAACGATCGATCAGCAGGTCGATACAAACATCGTGCTGCGCGATATCGAATTGAATCGCGAGGCATTTTGGAATTTTTTGCTGTTCACAGGATACTTGAAACCCATCGATTTAGAGCTCGTCGTGGGTCGATACCATGCGAAACTCGCCATTCCCAATGAGGAAGTCCGCCTGGTGTACCACGACCTCTTCAAGAAGTGGCTGCATCTGATTGATCCGCAATCGAGCGGCACGGAGGAACTGGTTAAAGCGCTCCTCTGCGGGGATGCCGCGGCGGTCCAAGAGAATCTGCAGCAGATTTTGGTGCGCGCGATGTCCTTTTACGATGCCGGCAGCTCGCAACCGGAAACGCTGTACCATGGATTTGTCTTGGGTCTCTTGGTTCACTTGGAAAACCAATACGAAGTCCGATCGAACCGGGAAGCTGGGTTTGGCCGGGCGGATGTGACGATGCGCCCGAAATCGCCGGGCCGTCCTGGGGTGATCATCGAATTCAAAGTGAAACGCGAACATCAACCGGCCAATGTGACACTTGAAGAAGCCGCCCATCAAGTGCGCGAAAAACGTTATGCCGAGGAACTCGTCGCTGCGGGCATTTCTCCCGTGTTCGAATACGCCATGGCCTTCGACGGCAAACAGGCTTATGTGGCGCTCGTGGACGATGTGCTCGCGAAGGCCGCGAAGAAGGCGGCTACGAAATCCGCTGCCAAGAAGCGGTCCCCTGCGCGGAAGAAGCGATAGCGCTTCCAACTGAGAGCACACTCCGTTCGCCCCATGCTGCAACTCCCCTCGCACCACGGCGCATCTCCCTTGACCCTTTGATCACGCTCCGATCGGACCATGGAGCAACTCCTCTCCGCAAAGCGCAGAGCACGAGGGATGCGCGCGGACGGGCGCCATGCAGGCAGCGCCCGGTGCGCAACGAGTTACTTGAACTTCACGGCGGCGGTCTTGGTTTCGCCGGCCTTCACCTGAACGGTGAGCGATTTCTTGCCGAATTCGGGATGAATAAAGACAACGGTGTGAGAGCCCGCGGGCACGCTGACACCGACTTTGGGTGTGCTTCCCAGAGGACGTCCATCAAGCACGACTTTGGAGACAGGGATGGAGTTGATGTTCAGCGTCCCGTTTCCGCCGCCGCCTGCAGGAGGTGTTTTTTCTCCGCCGCCGCCGCCCGTTGTCGCCGTGGTGCCCGTGCCCGCGGGAGGCGCTTTTTCTCCGCCGCCGCCGCCCGTGCTTGTCGGCGCTGTCGTTCCAATCGATCCCGATTGCTCGGAGCCGCCGGAGGCTGATGCCTGCTGGCTCTTGCCGCTGAGATCGATGCGGATCGTCTTTTCGGCTTGGCCATCTTCGAAGGAGATTTCTTGTACGAAATCTTCTTGGCCTTTCTTGGCGGCGATGAGCTTCCATCGTTCCGTCGGATTGAATTCGACTTGAACCGGAGGCTTTTTCCAGAGGTCCGCGGGCAGCTTCTTCTCGGTCTTCTTCGCGCCCTCTTCTTTGATGAGCTTTACGTCGGCGCCTTCTGTGATCAGTTCAAAGGTGACTTGGCCTTTGAGGACCTTGAGCTTGATGGTTCCCAAATCTTTGGTCTGGCCTTGCGCGATGTCGACGGTCTGCTCTGTCTTTTCGTAGCGATCGCCGCCTTCAAAGCGAATCTTGTGGGAGCCGGGCGGGATGTCTTTGAGCTCTAGGGGAAGTCCGCCTTTGTCGACGTTGTCGACAAAGACTTTCACGCCTTTTTGATCGCCGCCGATCTTGAGCGCCGTCACCGCCGCAGGCTGCGGAGGCGTTGCGACGGCTCCTCCCACAAGCGGAATCACAACGACTTTTTCTTGGCCCGCTACGATGGTCTCGGTCTGTTCAAGAGGCGCGAAATCGGGCGCGAGTATCTTGATGCTCTTGGTGCCCGGTTCAAGATCGGGAACGACGCAGGGCACTGTGTCGCATTTCTTGTTGCCGTCGACGTAGATTTCCGCCTTGGCAACCGGTGTGCCCGTCGTGGATTTCAAGTCGATCTTAAGCTGGCCTTTGCGCGGAATCAGTAGGAAGGCCGCGAGACCCAAGACGACAATGAGCGATATCGCGCCGAGCACGATGCCCATTTTGCTTCCGCTCTGCTGCACCGGCGCTGTGCGTACAACCGTGGACTCTTCTGCGCGTGCGACGCGGCGGCCATCTTCAACAGGCGGAACCCGAGGCGCTTTCGCAGCGCTTGGCGGTGGTGCAGCGGCCGGAAGCGGGCCTTGCTGAGGCGCGGGCATCTTCGCGGCTGAAGCCGCCTGGCCTCCCGAACTCGCAAGCAGTGCAGCCGCAGAACCTCCAAGCGCAGGCGCTCCCGCCGCAGGCCGGGGACCTGTGGCTGGAGGCGCTTCACCAGGCGCTCCCGCAAACACATGCGTGGCACTCTCGTCCTCATCCCATTCCATCCCGCCTTCGCGCTTCTCTTCCCTCTTCTCTGCGGGCGGAGGAGCGACGGGCGGCGGCAGCGGGGCGACCGGAGACACCAAGGTCTGCGTCAGCGGCGCACCTGCCGGCGGAAGCGCGGGTGGCGGCAGCGGTCCGGACGCCGGCGGCGGCACCATCGGTGGCGGCAGCGCTCCACTCGGAGCGGCGGCAGCCGGAGGCGGTGCCGGAGGCGGCAACGGCCGTGCAGCACCTGATGCCGGAGGCGGCACAAGAGGCGTGCTTTGCTTCGGCATGGAGGGCGGTGGAAGTGGTCCTAGCCCTCCCGCGGGCGGAGGCGGCAGCGGCACGGCCGCACCACCAGATGCTCGGGGAAACTGCTGCGTGGATGGAGGCGGTGCGAGGCCTGGAGCTGTTGGGCGAGCTTTCTTTGCAAGCCCTTCGAATACGTCCAAATCGCTGCCGCCTTTTTCGTCGGCCATAATGCAGGCTCTCCTACCTAGACATTTGCGGCGCTTTCCGCCGCGACTTCAGGGAACAGGCTTCGCACGTAGTGTGCGAGGCGACGATTGTCTAAAGCGAGATTTTCTACTCGGGCAAGATCAGCAACATCGCTGTGGAGCTGATCGGCGTCAGCGTACCGCTGGGCTGATTCTTGCGCGAGAGACTTGAGGATAATTCGCTCGAGGTCGGGAGAAACGCGGTTTGTGAATGTCCGCGGTGACTCCACGCTTCCACTGGCAATACGCCGAAGTACGTTTTCAAGGCGCACTCCATCGAAGAGGCGTTTACCCGTGACAAGCTCCCAAAAGCAGACGCCGAGCGAGAAAATATCCGACCGGCCATCGACAGTGCCTCCGGTGGCCTGCTCGGGCGACATATAACTGAATGTGCCCTTGATTTGACCAGCCGGTGTGCGCTCTAGGCGGCCATCGATGTAGGCGATGCCAAAATCGGTGAGTTTTACGTCTCCGTCGCGCGACACGAGAATGTTGGAGGGGCTCACATCGCGGTGAACGAGGCCGAGCGCTTTGCCGTTTGGGGATTGCCGTGCGTGCACGTAGGCAAGCGCATCGGCGACGCACATCACGACGTAAAGAGCGATATCGAGCGGAATCATTTCGCCTGAGCGCGCGGCCCGCTCAACGAGCGTGCGCAGATCACAGCCGTGCACGTAGGCGTACGCAATGAAGTGAACGCCATTGAACTCGCCGGCATCGACGACTTTCGCAATGTTGGGATGCTCGAGACTTCTGGCAATCGATGCCTCTCGATAGAGCATCTCGAGCACTTCGCGATCTTCACACACGTAGGGCATGAGCCGTTTCAGCGCGACGACACTGCCATCCTTTTTGGAGATAGCGCGGAAGACTTCGCCGATCGCGCCAATGCCGATGCGCTCGGCGAGATCGTAGTTGCCAAATGGTTGGAGCTTGGGCACGTCGATCGGGTTTATTAGCCGCAGTCGATCGCTTGTTACAAACAAGGCGTTGGCGCCGCCTATTGATTGTCTTTGCCGGCGGTGTCAGAAGCTTCGGTTTTAGGCTTTTTAAAATACCGGATCCGGTGCTGTTGGAGCTTGTACCAGCGGTCAAAGGGCACAACAGGAGTGTCTTCAAAAATGCGCCGCACGCCGGGCGCATCGATGCGGGTGATCTTGACGGCCGATGGCCCGCTTGGAGGATGTACCGCTGCGCCGCCTAGATTGGTGTCGCCGCCGAGAGCCAGTGCAACGGGAGAGGGCAACAGAACCCGGGTGCTGCATCCAAGGCGCTTTAGGAGGGCGTCGATGGTGGCTCCAGAAACCGTTGAAACGGCCGATGGAGCACCGGCATCCGGCGCTGCGGCGGCGGCAGGTCCGAAGACTTCCACGTAGAGCAGCATTCCGTCTTCATCGCGCACACCGAAGCCAGATCCGGCGAGATCGAGCATTTTGTTGCCTGCGGCCAGGCGAACGGCACCGCTTACGGGAGCCTCGGCCGCGATGCTGAACGAACCCGCTGAATGCCAAACAGAGAGTTTGTCGGCCTGCGGAGCCGCCGCGGCTCCTGCTTCGCCCGCACCGATGATGGCCACGATTTTTCCGGTGCGCGCGCCCGGTGAAGCACTGGCCGATGCAGCGGCCACGGTGCGGGGATCGATAGCCAGCACGCGCACGCGCAAGTTGGGATTGGAAGCCTCGGGACGGAGCTCGGTGAGGGCGAGCGCATAAGGAAAACCGTGCTGCGGCAAGCCTTTTACCCGCCACTGTCCTTCACCTTCCGAGGGAGGCGAGATGACGGGAGCAATGCCAGGCCCGGGAAGCACATGGCGAAGCGTGTAGTAGAAATAATCGCGGCCCTCGCGCTTGATGTACCGGGGAAAATTCATCAGCCCCATGCCGCGTATGAGCCTGCGTCCCCGGAACTTCCATCCGTCCATGCCGGGCACACTGCCTTCCGCTTCCCAATCGAGCTGAAGCGGCCTTCCCATCGGCTCAAACTCATTTTCAGGAGCGACTTTGTAAAACTCCAAACCGCTGTGGCCCGCGTTCATATCGAGCGCAATTCCAAAGCGGCAGCGCGCTTGAATCATCGCGCGCGACAGAGATTCAGGGCTGAGGTCGGCTCCGTAAAAATACGCCACGAAGTTTTCAACCGTCTGGCAAATGCCCGTGCGGACCGTGTGCGTCTTGTCTTCAGAATCGCTCACGGTGCCTCCCCACCAGGTGCGGCCGTAGGGATTGAATTTCTGGTCCTGCACCATCACCGTCATGTTCTGGCGGTAGGAGCGAATGAAGTCGGGAACCGTCGCATCCTCGGGCCATGTTCCAAAGGCTGTCGAGCCATCGCGCAAGACAGCCACCGTCGCCGCATAGGGCTTGGGCGGCAGGTACACAACACCGTCGGCCATCATCCCAAACTCGCCATGAAGCGCCTGAAAGCCCGCGTTCGATGCGGCAACGACGCGCTTCAGCACCGCGGGATCGCGCGGAATCAATCCGGGGCCTGCTTCTCCCGTCGCGCTTTTGGGCTCCACCGTGCCCGCCATCATGTGGAGCTCCACTTGCCGCGGATCCCACAGCGCGATGTACACGCGCGTTCCCTTGCGCGACGGATCCGATCGAATGAACGTTGTGAGAAAGGCCGGCGGAAGTCCTTCGATGGTGCGGACAAATGGATCTTTGTCCTTGGGATTCCATTCGCCTTCGCCGGGCAGCACAGGCGTCACAAAAGGCACAAGAGGAGGAGGCGGCCAGCCAATTTCAGGATCGACAGGCATCGCTCTCGTCGGCGGATCGAGCTTGTTTGTACCTAGATCTGCGGCGATATCCTCGGCGCCCGTATCACCGGCCACGCTCTCTTTGCCCCGCTTCATCCAGTCGAGCGCGGTAAACGCGACGGCCTTAATTCCTTGCATGGTGTTATCGCCAACCCATGGAATGGACCGAACCCGATCGACGGCCCACTGCACCAGCGTGGGCGGCTTGGAACGCTCGGCGTCTTCCGCTCTCACCCACGCGGGAATCGGATCGGCAGGGTCAAAGGAAAGCTTCGCCTCTCCAAGGACTGTTTTCACCAGCACCCGTTGATCGCCGAGCTCGGCGATCTCCACGGCCAGCTCCGCGCCTGCTTGCTCATCGCTGCTATCGCCGCTCTCCGCGGCTTTGTTCTCAATGGCAAAGGTTCGCTTGCGAATCCCGCGCATCTGACCCGTCTGCTGATAATTGGTCACCGCGTTTTGCATCCGCTCCATGCGCGACCAATCCGGAGCACCGCTTTCCGCGTATCCCGCCAGATCGACCAGATGCACCGTTGTCGACGCTCCCTCCACCAGAGGGCGCGTGAAATACGCCGCGAGATTGCCTTTGATTTTGGGCCTCGATTCGTCGGCGCCGCTCGTTTCGGTGATGTTGTAAGCGCTGCCCGTACCAATCAGCACGCCCTCGGGCGACAGATGCGTCTCCACCAAAAACAAATCAGCCGGCTCTCCAGCCGACGGCGAAGCCCGCAGCAATGCCCTTGAACTTCGGCCCAACGCGCCCAGAACACCGCGCGGCGGATCGATCCACTGAATGTCTTCGGGCGCTGCAACAATTCCCCGCTCGGCAAGCGCTTTTGAAAGAGCACCCGCGCGATCGCGGGCTTGAGAATCCATCGGTTCAGAGAGCGCGATCGAAAGCGTCCCCGAAAGCGCCACCGTAAACACGATATGCCTCGCGTGACGGCGAAACAGAGCGCGCAGGGAAGTTTCAGGCCCCGATGCGTTTTGTCGATTGGAGTTGGACATGCCCGGCAAAACGCCCGCCAAGCCCAAGTGCTGCCGATGTGCGCAGCGTCGAATCCGCTTGGCCGAGCGCGTGCCCCGCTTATCACCACCACATGGCCGCGCCTATCAACGCCTGCCGTGCAGATGGATTCGGCTTTCCGTTTCGCGGCCGTTTGCCATCCAGCGATTCCCAGAAACCCACGATGACCATCCCATCATTGGGCTTTCTCGACCGCACCCACCATCATTTCACTCGCGACGCAATCCAACCTAGGCGTGTTGGCCTGACTACTGATACAAGCATACGGCTAATGGATAGCGAG
The DNA here is from genome assembly GCA_964537685.1 of uncultured Polyangiaceae bacterium. Lineage (GTDB taxonomy): Bacteria > Myxococcota_A > Polyangia > Polyangiales > Polyangiaceae > CAZICM01. The sequence goes on along the minus strand of CAZICM010000003.1, from coordinate 98,642 downwards.
GCCCTTGTTCTACTCCTGCGCTCGCTCACTCGCGGGGCTTTCGTCGCAAGGCACCACGGCCTGTATATGGTCATTTCCGAAGGGGATTCCAAAAGCCCCATCACATTTCATACGGCTGCGGTTTCCATCACAGACAAGCAAAAGCTAGAGCAGATGATGGCGAAGCCCGACAAGAAGCCGGAATACGAAGTGATGGCTGTGTCGAAGGCCCCTGGACATCCATATCCCGACCGGATCTCCGTTGGGCGGGCGCGCAATTGCGATTTGGTATTGCGCGATCCATCGGTTTCCAAACTGCACGCCCACTTCAAGCTGCGTGAACACAACAAGCACGACTTGGTGGATCTGGATTCGCAAAACGGAACCTGCATCAACGGTGTGCAGCTCACGCCCAACAAACCGGAACCGGTATGGCCCGGCGATACTGTTCAGTTTGGAAACGTAACGGCATGGCTGCTCGACGCCGGCGCCCTCTTCGATTTGATGAAGTAGGCACTCCAAAGCCCTTATTTCTACGGCCAATTTCGCAATCGTGATAAAGCGGCTTCATGAAAGAAACGGCTACGCAGCCCGCCTTGGGTGAAGCCCAGGTCCGCAGCATCGCGAAGCTCGCGCATCTCGATCTGTCACCTGAAGAAATCGAGGCGATGTCCCGCGATCTGACCCATATCCTGGGCTACGTGGAACAAATCGCCGAACTCGATTTAGAGGGCGTGGAGCCGACAGCTCATGTGCAAATAGAAAGCGCGGCCCTGCGGCCCGATGTGCCTTCTGAAAGTCTTCCCCATGAACTGGCTGTACTCGGCGCACCCTTAATCCAAAACGGCGGCTTCGCAGTCCCTGCTTTTGTTGATGAAGGATAAATTGTGAGCGGACATCTCCTCGATCGGCCCATCCACGAAATCGCCTCATTGGTTCGCTCGGGCGAAGTCTCCGCCGAACATGTCACGGCGCTCGCGCTTGCCCGCATTGAAGAGCGGGATAAATCGCTCGGCGCGTTTCTTCATGTCGATGCCGAACTCGCCATTCACGATGCGCGCAACATCGACATGAAGCGCAGCCGCAAGATTGAACTCGGCCCACTGGCGGGTGTTCCCATTGGGCTGAAGGACGCGCTCTGCACCCACAACATGCCGACAACAGCGGGCTCCAAAATTCTCACACGAAAGGCAAACCCCGCGGCAAAGCCTTCGGAGAACACCGCAACGGGATATCAGCCGCCCTATGACGCAACTGTTGTTGCAAGACTTCGCGCGGCGGGCGCCGTTCTCTTTGCCAAGTGCAACATGGATGAATTCGCGATGGGTTCGTCCACGGAAAACAGTGCGTTTTTCCCCGCTAAAAACCCTTGGGATCTCACCCGCACACCGGGCGGCTCATCAGGCGGAAGCGCCGTATGCGTGGCCGCGGGAATGATGCCCGGCGCTCTCGGTTCAGACACGGGAGGCTCGATTCGCCAGCCCGCATCGCTATGTGGAGCGGTCGGTATCAAACCCACGTATGGCCGCGTATCGCGCTACGGGCTGATAGCGTTCGCATCGAGCCTCGATCAAATCGGCCCCCTCGCGGGCGATGTGCGAAGCGCCGCAAGGCTATTGCAGGTGATATCCGGCGCAGATCCCCGCGATGCGACGTGTATTCCCGCTCCGGCAGGCGAATATGAAAACGCCTGCGGACAAGACATACGCGGCCTGCGCATCGGCGTGCCCGACGAATATTTTGGAGAAGGGCTGGATTCATCGGTCGCTGAACACGTCCAGGCAGCCATCTCCAAACTAGAGGGCTTGGGATGCAGCGTGCACCGGGTCCAGATGCCACACACACGCTATGCGGTCGCGGCCTATTACATCCTGGCCACAGCCGAAGCCTCATCCAACCTCGCGCGCTTCGACGGCGTCCGCTATGGCCTTCGCGCATCTTCCGCATCGCCGAAATCGGATTTGGCCTCGTTCTACAGCGCAACGCGCGAAGCTGGATTTGGCAAAGAAGTAAAGCGCCGCATCATGCTCGGCACTTATGTGCTTTCGGCCGGTTACTACGATGCCTATTACCTGCGCGCCCAGCGTGTCCGAACGCTGATTCGCAAGGACTTTGAAGAAGCCTTTGCCAAGGTCGATGTCATCGCCGCGCCGGTCTCGCCCACACCCGCATTCCGCCTTGGCGAACGCACGGAAGATCCCCTCGCGATGTATCTGGCCGACGTCTTTACCCTTCCAGCCAGCATGGCGGGACTTCCAGCGATCAGCGTTCCCTGCGGAATGACGGCCGCGCAGGACAACACCAAAGCCCTTCCCATCGGACTTCAAATCATCGCGCCGGCCCTTCAGGAAGCCCGGATGTGCTCCGTCGCCCACGCCTGGGAACAAATCTCTCCAGTGCGCGGCCTGCGCCCCGCTGCCTTTTCATCATGAACAACAACCAAGAACCGCTCTCTAAAGCGCTCGATATCCGGGAAGCGGGCCCCGAACATCTTTCACCGCTCATTGCTCTCTTCGAAGCCGCTTCATCGCCTTGCTACTGCCGGTTCTTTCACTTCGAAGGCACAAACAACGCTTGGCTCGAACGCTGCGCACTGAGCCCCGATGAAAACAAATCGGCCTTTTCCAAAGCGCTTTGCGAAGGCCATCCCGAAGCCCGGGGCATCGTCGCCCTTCTCGAACAACCCGCTCAGCCGCCCATTGCGGTGGGCTGGCTTAAAGTCGCGCCGCTCGCCGTCATGAGCAAAGCCTACGAACGCCGCCTCTACAAGAATTTGCCTTGTTTTGAAGGAGATCGCACAGGCGTGTTCACCGTTGGATGCGCGCTCGTCCATCCCGCCTACCGGCATCGCGGCATCGCCCACGCCCTCATTGAAGGCGCTGTACACTTCGCGCCCGCATGGGGTGCCCGCGCGCTTGAAGCCTTTCCGCGCAGACCCAAAGAGCCCGTCAGCGACGAAGAAATGTGGACGGGGCCGATCGGCGCATTTGCCGCCCATGGCTTTATTGAAGTGAATTCCTTCGAGCCCTATCCCGTTCTAAGGCGCGAATTTCCCCGGCTTTAAAACGTTCCCGCCGCCCCAATAAAAACGCCCGACGGCCCCGCTCCCGGAATGATTCGCACCGTTACCCGCGCGGACGATGCCGGCTCACCCGGCGCAGCGGAAGGACTCGAAAGAAAAAAGACCACCGTTCCCGCCGCCACCAGCGCACCACCGGCAATCAATGAAATGGTCGACACCGTGGCCAGCGTCAGCGCCGAATCCCGCGCTGGACATTGAGGATCGGTTCGCTTGCACACCGCAGGATCGTTTGACTCGCTGTTTTTCGACAGCGCAAGCCCGCCCGTCACGGCGCCAACTCCAAGCCCCGCAACCCCCGCGCCTCCAAGCGCATACGCCAGCCATCGCGGAGGACCGCTTTGCTTCCCCATCTCCGCAAAAGAAGGAATTACAACCGTATTGGTTTCGCCTTCTTTTAAATTGACGGTCTTTTTCCATTCGGCCTTTTTGGAATCGCGCGCAATCACCACATGCTCGCCTGGATCGACCGGAACAGCCACCCCAACAACCGAAGGCGGGATGCTCTCGCCATCCCTTGTAATCTCCATCGTCGTTGGATCATCCCGGGTCTCAATGGCCAGCCTGGCCAGCCGAAGCTTCACCGCCTGAGCCTGCTCACCCGCATACGCCGCGCGCGCGTCCTTCTTCGCCAAGGCCCGCTCTTTGGTCTCCAAATACTCTTTCCAAGCGTCCAGCAGCCGGCCCTGCTTTTCATGACAAGCCGCGAGCAGCCCCAGCGTTCCAATCGCCGGATCGAGCGCATCACTCGCCGCAAGCGCATCGCACGCTTCTTTGTATTTGCCCTCGTCGTACAGCTTCTTTCCTTCGCGAAAGAGCTTATCGGCCTCGGCACGCGCTCCCGGCGCCGCCTGCGCAGGCGTCCCCGCCGCGGCAACAGCCATCCCCACCGAAAGAGCAGCGGCAAGAACAGCGCGGAAGCCATGTGACCGGCTCTTATCGCCGCTCACCGAACACCTCGCTCGGATCTTTCTTCTTCTTCACCGTCGAAAGCGGCTTGACCGTGGTTTTTGGCGCGGCCGGCGAACTTGAAAGACTGGTTTGAGCCGATGCAGGCGCCGAAGCCTGTGGCTCTGGTGCTTGAACACTGGCGGAAGGCTCAGCCGCCGATACCGGTTCTGCTGTCTTCACCGATGCGATCGGCGGCTCTTCACGCGAGCTGGATGTGGATGACGAGGCCGCTGCACTCGAGTCACCGCTGGATGAAGGGCCAATCAGCACAAGGCCGACCACAAGCACCAGCGCAAAAGCCAGCGCGCTCACGATCGCAATCGCAACCGACATCCGCCGTCCACCCGGCGCAGGCTGGCGTTCGCTTCCCAATGCCGTTGAAAGCGCGCCGCTGGTCTGGCCCATCGGCGAAAATGCGGGCGGCGAATGCGTCGAACCGCTGTGCATTCCGCTGATATCCGTCCACGAACCCGAAGGCGACGAAGGCGCTGAATGCCTGGGATTGGGAATCAGCCCGCTGCTTCCAGGATCGGAAAACGAAGGCACCGGAAGACCATGAGGCCGCGAGGGCGCAGGCGCGAGCTCGGCAACAGAAGGCACCGATGCAAAGGTCGATCGCGGCTGAGACGACATCAGCGTGCTCCGGATACGCCTCACACAAGCGTATGCACCTTCGCCGCCAAACGGCGCGAGCGCTTCCGCAAACGCTCCAAGATCCGCAAAGCGATGCTCAGGCTTCTTTGCAATGGCCTGCATGATGGCCGCCTCGAGCCCATCGGGAATATCAGGCCGCATCCCCTTTAAACTCGGCGGATTCTGCGTCGCAATCAGCACGGAAATCGCGGTCAGCGTAGGCGCGACATAAGGCGGCCTCCCCGCCAGCATCGTGTACAGAATGGCTCCCAGCGAATGCTGATCGCTGCGCGCATCCACATGTTTCACCGACTCGACTTGCTCGGGAGACATGTACAGCGGTGTTCCGAAATGATGCGTTGTCTGCGTAAGCGAAAGCGATTCCTCGCGGTTTAAGAGCTTGGATATTCCAAAATCCAGCACCTTCACATGAGGGCTTCCATCGCGCCTTCGCGTCAAAAATAGATTGGCAGGCTTTAAATCGCGGTGAACCAGGCCGGCCGCATGCGCCTCCGCCACGCCTTCACAAGCCTGCAGCAATAAATCGACCGCTTCTTCCCTCGGCAGCCAGCGCCGCACGGCGAGCTCTCCCTCGAGGTCGCGGCCCACAAGCAGCTCCATCACCAAAAACGGCTCGCCCCTCTCCGTCTGGCCGATATCCGTAACGCGCACAATATGCTCGCCCGGAAGCTGAGCGGCGATTTGCGCCTCCTGCCGGAAACGCTCGATCAAAGCCGGCGATCGCGAAGCGCTCTCATGAAGAATTTTAATCGCGACCCGCTGCCCCAAAACCACATGCACGGCCTCGACCACCACAGCCATACCGCCCGTGCCGAGTGTGCGTTCCACCCGATATTTACCGGCGATAAAGCTGCCTGGGGGCGGCGCGGCAACAGCATTCATCGCTGCCCTCTCCCGCGCTTTTTGTTGTGGGTCGCCCTTCGCATGCTGGCCTGAATTGGCTCATGCTAACGCGCCTTGCGCCGACATTGAAGAGTTCGCGCCGGGCGTCTTATGCTTCAAACAACAGAGCCTCGCCGCTTCTTCTTGCGGCCTGTCTAATGGTCTACCCAAGCTCCAGCCACCGCGAAAAGCCGCCCCCTCGAATGAGCATCCAATCTCATCGGAACTACGCATTCCTAGCCCTTTCATTCGCGCTTTCGGGGTGCGGCCCATGCACCTCGCCGCCCAACCCCACCGAAGCGCCTCCCGCACCGCACCCGATGGCCCCGATGCTGGCACCTCCTGCTCCTCTCCACTTCAAACCCTTCCGCGCGGCCCGCTCTGGCATCGCCCTTCCCTCGGGATGCAGCCTGCGCGAACGCATTTCCGAAGCCGATCTTCCGAAACTCACACGCTTTGTTTCAGAGCCCCGCACCCTGGGCATGCTGCTCATCGCCCAAGCCGAAGGCGATCCTCCCAAACTTTCGGGCGTCGGCGCCTTCGAACAAATGCTTTCGGGAGAGATGAAAAACCCCAAACCTTTTCCTTGGTTTGTGGCCGAGGACATGCCCGTCTTCACACGCTCCGAGGCTCACGGCTTTATTGCCGCCAACGAAACGCAAATCGACGAAACCATCGCCAAAGTCGAACTCATCCGCGATGGCAAAGCCGAAACCGTCGGCGAGGGCGATCATTTTCACGCCGTCGATATCGCCTGTGAAAAAGACCAATGCGCCCTTCTCACCACCCGCATGGCCAAAGTCGCAGCGGCCGGCGCGACACTCTGGCTGGGCCAGGCAAACGCTCCTTTTTCACAGTGGAAATCCATCGATATCATCCCTCCAGAAGGCGATACCGGAGCCAATCCAATCGGATTTGCCCACGGCGCCTACGAATCCTATCAAATGGATAACCCATCTACGGCAAATTCAACTGGATCAAATATACAACCAAATTCTTTAAATACATTTCCACCACCTATCGCATTGACCACCAAAACATCGCTATTGTTTTACCAAGCTGGAGTCGGCGACCCCAAAGAAATAGCCCGGCTGCCCGCGCCCCACGGAACACTGGACGTTCTATCGGCTCCGCTTCCAATCGCGATGGTCTACGGCAATCCCGTCAATGAAAACGGCTGTATTGCCCGCCCCGAACAAAACGAAGCAGCACCCGCGCCCACCCAAGAAGAGCCCCAGCCGTCCGGCAGCGCGGACGATGCGCCCGATACCGCACCACCCCAAGATGCCCTTCCCAAACCTGCCAAAGGAGCACTCCTCCGTTTTGAGCGGGCAGGCGCACCGGGAATCGAAATCCCCGTTCCAACACCTCCCATCCTCGGCGCATTAAGACGCCTCGAACAGGGCGTGCTCGCGCTCTGGATTGCACCATTGGGCTGTGAACAGAGCCGGCGCGTGGTCTACGGACTTGTGCTCGATCCATCAGGAAACCCTCTCCAAGGACCGATCCCCATCGCCGACGCCGAACATTTCGCCGCATCTTCAAAGGGAAATACAGTCGACCTGTGGCTTCAGCGGGACGCCTCCCTCAGCTTTGTTCCACTGCGCTGCTCACCCTCGGCCGCCCCCTAAAACCGAACTCAAAAAGCACGCCTGCCCCACATCGCCGTTGATTACCCGGAAAAGCCCCTCTAGCTTAAAAACCGCGTGAATGACGCCGCCCAACTCTTCCGTGTCCAAACCCGCGGACGCCCCGCTTTCTCCTCTCGGCTCTCAACTCCCGGCTAGCAGCGCCCCAAACGAAAACCGCGAGGCGCACAGCGCTCATCCATCCATCAGCCCCGAAGGCAAAACCATCGCCCTCACCGGCGCCTGCTCGTTCCTCGGCCGGAACTTGATCGGCCTGCTCGAAGAAGACCGGCGCATCAAAAACATCATCGCCTTCGATATCCGGCCCCCCGACACCAAAGGACGCAAAACCATTTGCGTCGATATCGATCTCACGGCGCCCTCCTCGGTCGACAAAATTACCAAAACCCTCACCGAACACCGCGCCGACACGCTGCTCCACCTAGCCTTTCTTTCATCGCCCACCCACGCAACAGGCTGGGCTCACGAACTCGAATCCGTAGGCACGATGCATCTGCTCAACGCGGCCCGCCATGTCAGCCCGCGCAAACTCATCCTATGGAGCCAAACCATTCTCTACGGCGCGCACCCCACCAATCCCAACTTCCTCACCGAACGCCATCCCCTGCGCGCCGATCTCGAAGAGTCTTTTTTTTCCGACAAAATCGCCGCCGAGCACGCGGTCAATGCCTTCGGCGCAAAGGCCAAAGGCACACTGGTCACCATCCTGAGAACGGCGCCCATCGTCGGCCCCACCGTCCGCAACTACGTCACCCGCTATCTCGATGAACGCGCCGCCCTCACCTTGCTCGGCTTCGATCCGCTCTGGCAATTCGTTCATGAAGTCGATGCCATCGCCGCCTTTAAACTCGCGATCGACAAGGATTTTTACGGCACATTCAATATCACCGGCGACGGCGTGCTCCCCTTGTCCACCGTTATCAAACTCGCCGGACGCATCGCCGTTCCCGTTCTCCACACCGCTGCGGGCCCGCTCGTATCCGCGATGTGGGCCGCCAAGCTTGCCCACGCACCGCCGAGCTTCCTTCGCTATCTCCGCTACATTTGCGTCGCGGATGGAACGAAAGCCCGGACCGCCATGGGATTTCGCCCCGCGTACTCCACCCGCGAAGCCCTCCTGGATTACATCAGCGCGAGACGGCTTCGCGAAGCCAACTTGATTCAAGAACCTCGCACCACCTAAGGGTGCCCACACAAGCCATGAACGACAGCGACCCGAGCCAACCTCCTCTCGCCGCGCCCACGGATCGAAGCCCGGATCAGTTTGGAGACCCGGCTCTCCACGCGCCCGAAGCCGAGGCCCCTCCGGCCTCACCGGCTCCGCCGCCCGATCCTTTTTCCTTCGATGACGATGGCTTCGATCAAATGTTTGCCCGCCAAGCCGTCTCCAAGCCCCGGATTCCTGCGCCGCCTCCTGTTCCGTCCGTCGAACGCGCAGCGGAGCCTGCGCTGATTCCGCCGCCGAAAAGCGCCGATATAACCATCGCGGCCCCCGCCCGCGACCCCGACAAAGAGCCCGCCACATGGCGCTCCAAATCCCAGCCTCCTCCCGATGAACTAGAGCTTCGGCGCAGCGCCGAACCGCGCCGCTCTGAACCTTCGCGAAGGCGAGCCCCTGAAACACCGAAACCCGCCCCGCCCTCACCGCTACCGCCGCTGCCGCCGCCCAATACGCCTTCTCCAAAACCGCGCGAGCCTGCCGCACAGCTCGATCACGACCACCCGAACATCGCCGAAATCGCCCCCCTTCCAACCGGCGAAAGCCAGATATCCGGCGAAGCGCACAGCCATTCCCTGTCATCGCATCAGGCCCAATCTCAAAACCCCGCCGCAACGCCCACCGCCGAAGAGATCCAGCATCAGATTCACGACCTCGAGGCCCGTCTCGATCAGCTCATCCGCCAAAACCGAAAAGACCCCGGCAGCGGAGCTCCCGAATCGCGCGGCACGGCATCGTCCAAACGCCAAAGCCCGGCCCCCGAAAGCAGCCCGCCCGAAGACAGCGTCACCGCGCGCGAACTCCTATCGACCGACTTTTACCTGCACAAATGGGGCCGCCGCGGAATGAAAAACCGCTCCGAGGACGTCGATGAATTTGGCCTCGATCCTAAATACGAAAAGAGATACATCCCATTCTTTGATTTTCTTCATAAATATTATTTCCGCGTCGACACCCAAGGCATTGAACAGATTCCCGGCACAGGCCGCTGCCTTATCGTTTCCAACCATTCTGGAGGAACGCTCCCCTACGACGGCGTGATGCTCCGCACCATCATCCGCCGCGAGCATCCCAAAGCCCGCGAACTCCGCTGGCTATCCGAAGATTTTATTTATTACCTGCCCTTTATCGGCGCCGCGATGAACCGGCTGGGCGCCGTCCGGGCCTGCCAAGAAAATGCCGAACGCTTGCTATCCAACGAACGTTTGGTCGCCGTATTTCCAGAAGGCGCCAAAGGCATCGGAAAACTCTATGGTGATCGCTATAAACTCCAGCGATTTGGACGCGGCGGTTTTATACGCCTGTGCCTCCGGACTCAAACCCCCTTGATTCCATGCGCCATTATCGGTGCCGAAGAAGCCAATCCGATGTTATATCGCATCGAATACATGACCAAATCGATTGGAATTCCCTATGTACCGATCACACCGACATTTCCGGCGCTTGGCCCGCTGGGATTGTTGCCCGCGCCCACCAAATGGAAAGTGCGTTTTGGCGAGCCTATCGATTTTGAAGATTATGGCCCCGAAGCGGCGGACGATGAATTGCTCGTAGGAAGGCTATCCGAGCGGGTGCGGTCGATCATTCAAGGCTTGGTCGACCGCACTTTGTCGGAGCGGCGTTCGATTTGGTTTGGTTAATCCAACAGGCGCTTGGTGGGCGCAGGGGGAGGCGCCGCCTTGGGTGCGCTCGCGGAAGGAGCGGCCGATGCGCTGGAAGGAGGCGCCGCGGACGCAGCAGGCTTGGGCGCGCTCGCGGGCGGTGCAGCAGGCGCCGATGAAGCCGCGGGAGGAGGCGGTGCGGCCTTGGGCGCCGCGGATGCAGGAGGCGGCGATGCAGGAGGCGCATTCGCGGGCGGCGAAACCGTGGGAGGCGCCGCGGGAGGAGAACCAGAAGGCGGCGACCCAGAAGGCGTACCGGCGGGCGGCGTAGGCGTAGGCGCATTCGCCGGAGGTGCCGTGCTCACACCCTTGATTTGCAGAATGTGGAACTCCACGCGCCTATTCTTTGCCCGCCCCTCATCCGTCGTATTGGGAGCGATGGGCTTGCTCTCTCCAAAACCCTTTGATGTAAGCCGTTTCGACGCAATCCCGCGCTGAACCAAATAATTCAGAACACTCTTCGCGCGGGCCTCGGACAATTCATTGTTATGCTCGTCCGTACCAACATCATCCGTATGACCTTCAATACTAACAAGTTCTACGTCGGGATTCACTTTCAGCAGGCGAACCACTTCGTTCAAAATGGGGAAAGCCTCGGGACGCAAATCGGCGCGATCGAACTCAAATTGAACTTCCTTCAGCACTTCAATCTGCGTTGAACCCTTAATGCGGCGAATAAACTCAGGACAGCCATTCTTTTTGGGATCGGGATTGCGCACGCCCGGCTCGCTCGGACAAGCATCCTCGATATCCGGAACGCCGTCGCTGTCCGCATCATTGAGCATTTCAGGACAGCCATCGTCTGAATTGCCGCCTTTATTATCCTCGACATCCGAGGGGCACATATCGATATCGTCGGCAAACCCGTCTTTATCGGTATCGACCGGAATCTTGTAACGGAAGCCCTTATCATTTTTGACTTCCACGTCCTCGAGCGGAATCCAAGTCCCGACCACCAGCATTCCTCTGAAATCAGGCGCATATCCTGCTGAAATCCTCGTACCAGCACCCAATCCCACATAAAATTGCTTCAGCGGCGAACCCAGGCGCATCCGCCCCTCCGCCATCCATTCAACCGGCAAATTATCCACATCGCCGAATGTGCCCGCCCCAACGCCCAGCGAACCAAATACCTGGGCACCCACGCGGAACATATCGTCCTTCAGGGGCACAAAACCTGCAATACCATAGGTTATTTCATGAGAACGGTTAAATTCATTTAAATTCGCCTTGGGACGCAGGTGAATACCCGCATTCACCACGGTAAAGAACGAACTCGCACTGTATTCCGCCGCGAGGCCAAAAGCGCCCGACACCTTGCCATCACCGCCGAAAGAAAGCGTATTGCCCGTGGGAATAAAAATCGCGGCCTGGGCACCGAGCTTTATGGATTTGGCTTCGTTCGTCCACATGACAAAGCGCGCGTCCAGCCGCAAATCCATCGGTGCAACGGTTTTTAAATCGATAGGCTGATCGTCGATTTGAGCGTTTGAATTTACGGTCGGATTACCCGTTTGATACACCGCCAAAGGAAATGAAACCGCCACGGCTGCGCGCTTAAAAATCTCGGCGCCCGCGGTGAAATACGTAATGACCTGCGTGCTAACGGGAGGCCCATTTTCCGCCTCGACAATAGGCCGCTGATCGACGGCATCGACATAGTTCTCGACGCGGAAAGGATTCGACGAAAAGCCCACGCCGAGCTGGCCAAATACCCTTGTAGGATCGCCCATATCGGGGCGCCACACGCCGATCGGATCCTCGGGAGCGCCGCCTATGCGCAGGCGATCGAGATAAAAGCTCGTGGCCTGCGCCATTGCGTTTTGTGGAAGGATGGAAGCGGACACAAGCCCAAGCAAAGCCACTGCCTTTGCGCCGCATTTCATCGTCATTCCCCGCCGTCCGTCCCTTTGGTTCATCCTAGAACTCTCCGCAGCAATACCGTCCGAACATGGACCCCAAGCCAATATGCGCGACGCCCATAGCGCAACGGCGGCGCGAATGAAATGGTTTGGTGCTTTATCGCGTGGAAATGAATACGGGGAGGGGACGAGACGGCAGGGCGGGCATCACTGCGGAATGGGCGGGATCTCCACCTCGTTAATCAATTTAACGCCGGCGCCCGCCGGATAACCGTAAGACACCAAAATCGTATTGGCGACCGCCTTCGTGCCCCATCCCCACACCGTGACGCCAAAGGGCAGCGCGCTCGACATCTCATGCCTGCCGGTCGAACAATTTCCGACGTTTTGGAAATTGCCGGTCACCAGATCGATATGGGTGAATTGGAAGCCGCTGCCCGGACCAATATCCGTCCATTTATCCTCGGGAATATCGCCCAGACACTCAAGCTTTACCGGCTCGAATCCCTTATTCATAATCTTCGATTTGGTGCGCACCACAACCAAATTGGTTTCGGGATAGGTCGGATCGGCAAAGAACGTATATTTATTTAAGAATTGATCGGTGGGCACCACGCTAATCCATTCAGGATCGCCCTCATCGTTGTAATCGAAGCCGCTGGTCATATACACCGACAGATGGAATGGCTTGTCGACGCTGCCGCTTCCGAGCACAAATCCTCCCGGCGAATGGAATTCGACAATATCGCCGCGGTTAATCGTCTTCGGCACATTGGCCGGCGCCGCGCTTTCCGGCGTCCAAATGAGCGAAGTTCCATCGACCGCGCCGACAATACGCCAGGGAACTTCCGTCTCCATGGCCGCGCCCGAGCCGCGCAACCGGTAGGGAACACCAACGTATTGGCTCCCCATTGCCTTCACGGGCAAGATTTGCTGGTGGGCCGAGTCGCAGCTCTGGCCATCGGCGGGCATATACAGACAGCTCGAACCTCCGAATACAGCCACGGGCTTATTCGATTGAATGGGGCTTCCGGTCAATTCATCGCTTTGTTCAATTTGAAGGAATTGGCCGCGGTTCAGGGTGTAAGTAACCTGCTGATTCGCGCCCGAGGGCATAACCCCATTGCCTCCAACAATGGCTTTCACGGGTAAAATCTTTACTTCGGTGCCATCTTCCTGGGCCACGATATCCAGGAACGGCGAAGCTTCCGGGTCCGACGTTGCATTTTTATAGGCATTGACGGCAATATAATTGTCACCCCACGCGCTCGTCGGAAGCAGCAGCGAGGACGAAGTAAATGCCGTGATTCCGCCATTGTAAGGCAAAATCTGATAGGCTACAGCCGGCCAATCCGTTGTAATATGGAAGGCATCTCCAATGCCTGTATTGCTAACGCCTGCCTCTGTATCGATGGCGGCGGGCATTGGACAATTGGGAATAAAGCCGGCTTTATTGCGGGCTAAAAATAAAATAGCGACTTCGCCCGGCAGAAGCCCGGTGGCCGGAACATAGGGCTTATAAACGATATTCGCCCCCTGCCCTTCGGGGATATACGCGAACGAGCCTGGATCGAGCGCCTGCCCCTTGTACTCAACACTAAGGTTAATCGGCTGAGACCAGGTATTGGCCACATACGCCGCAAAACAGGCTCCCTTGGTCGAAGCGTCCAATAGACCTGTTTTCACCGCCCAATAATCGCAGCCCAGCGAGCTCTTCGATTGCTGCGCCACCTCGCACGGCTTGAGGGCCGGATCGCATTTGCCGTTAAAACAAGCCTGCGTATCAGGGCATGTCTCTTTGACTTGCCCATAACAATCGACAACTTGCTTGAGATCGTTGGAGCACTCATCCACGCAGCTCACAACGCCATCCGTACCCAGCCCTCCATCGTCCATCCCGCCGGAAGAAGATCCTGTGCCTCCACCTCCGCTGCTACTACTGCTCGTATTGGTGTCGAGCTTTGCAGGCGTCGAATCCGTACACGAAATCCCGGCGCCGAAAGCACTTAAGGCACCGGCGGAAAATCCAATCAACAAAAGCCCGGACAGGCGGCGATTCATAGGAAAAAGCCCTCCAAAAAAAGCATGGGCGAGAAGCGCGGAGGCATCACGATCGAGATGGCCGCACCCTCAGATGCAGGACAGCATACGTTTGCCGCCATCTTGACGCAATGGCCGCGCACGCATCCAACTCGGATGAATCTCATGAACCGCCCGCACGCCAATGCCAATGCCCACGCAGCGCGTGAACTTCACGGCCTGGTTGTCATCGATAAAAAACCAGGTCTAACCAGCCACGATATTGTTCACCGCATTCGCAAAAAGCTGGGCGAAAAGCGGATTGGTCACGCTGGCACGCTCGATCCGATGGCGAGCGGTGTTCTGGTTGTGCTGCTGGGCGAGGCCACAAAACTTTCGGCTTATTTCACCGCGCACGACAAGCATTACGAGACCATCGTGGCGCTGGGCGCGGCCACCAATACGCTGGACGCCGAAGGCGAAATTACGGAGCGGGCAGAGCTTTCGGCCGAGCTCTGCGCGGAGATTCAGCACATCAGCGCGGCTCTCACAGAAGGCCCGGTGAGCGATGCCTATCTGCGCTCGCACTGTCCGGTGCTGCATGCTGCGCTTGCGGCCGAGCGAGCCCGCACAAGCCAAATTCCGCCGGCCTTCTCCGCCATCAAAATCGAAGGCCGGAAGAGCTATGACCTGGCCCGCAAAGGCGAAGAGATTGAACACGCGCCGCGCCCTGTCCGCGTTCATTCGCTGGAACTGCTTCCCCTCCCCGCGCACTTCAGCAGCGGACCTGAAACCTCAGCGCTCCTCCGCTTCTCGATGGCCGTTTCCAAGGGCTACTACGTGCGCTCCTTCGCCCGCGATTTCGGCGCCGCCCTGCCGGCCCCCGCCCATCTCGCCGCCCTTCGCCGCACCCAAAGCGGCCCGTTCACACTCGAGCACGCCGTATCCGAAGACGCGGGCGCCGACGAACTCAAAGCAGCCCTCATCCCGCTCGATCAAGCGGCGCTCACAGGCTTGCGCGGCATCGCGCTCACACCTTCCGGCGAGCAAAGAGCGAGACACGGAAAACATCTGAGCCGCACCGATTTTTGCGATGCCCCTCCAGAGGACGGAGAAAGCTTTGCCTGGCTCGGCGCGGCCGGACACCTTGTTGCCATTGGCCATCACGATGGCGAAGCGTTCCGCGTCCAACGAGGGTTCACACCCGCATCGTCTTCCGCAAACCCTTCACCTCCCACCGCTTCACCCGCTGAAGCCCCAAGACCGGCGGCCAAGACCTAAAAAGGCAAATCGGCTGGAATTCTCATTTATTCCCTGTTGCCTTCTAGGTGTGTAACCAGTACGATCGAGTCGTAGGAGCATTGTTTGAGTCCCTCGGACATTCCACTTCAGCCCATCATCATCGCGGCCATTTCGGCCCTTATTGGCTCTCTATTCGCCGCCGGCGACACCGCAATCACAAGCCTCAGCTCTGCGCGGCTGGGCGCCCTCATCGAACAGTCCACCGGAAACCGCAAACAAACCTTTGAGCGTATCCGCAAAGACTTCATCAAACTCCGCGCCGGCTATGTGCTGGGCCGCATCATCGCATCGGCCATTTCAGCGGTCATGCTGATGCTCGCCTGCCTGCCCCTCGTTCCGTCCCTGGCGCCGTATATCGCGCTTGGAACGACGGTTCTCATCACCGGCCTTTTCTATGAAATCAGCACCAGCGTCGCCCGCAAACACGCTGACAGGGCAGCTCCGCTTCTAGCCAATCTCCTGCGTCCGCTCGAGATCGCGATGCTGCCCATTTCCTTTCCGCTCAGCCAAATCGGCGCCGTCATCCACAGCGACGATCAGCCTGTTTCATCGGATCACCGGGTTTCCGAAGCCGAAGTCGAGATCATGGTCGACCAGGTGGAGCGCTCTGGCATCGTCGGCCCGGAACCCGCCGAAATGATCCGCAACGTGCTCGAATTTGCAGATCGCACCGCGCGCGATGTCATGGTGCCCCGCTCCAAAGTCGAAGCCATCGAGCTTGGAACATCGCTGGAACATGTGCTCAAGTTCGTCGCGGAAAGCGGCCATTCGCGCTATCCGGTGTACAAAGAGCAGCTCGATAATGTGATCGGCCTTTTGTACGCAAAAGACTTGTTCAAAGTCGTCGAAGAACAGGGCCCAAAAAAAATCTTTCTCAAAGACATCGTTCGGAGCCCCGCCAATTTCGTCGCTGAATCCCAGCCGCTTTCATCGCTGCTCCGCGAAATGCGGGCGCGCCGCCAGCACCTCGCCGTGGTCGTCAATGAATTCGGAGCGGCCACAGGCATCGTCACCCTCGAGGACGTGCTCGAGGAAATTGTCGGCGATATCCGCGACGAACACGACGAACACGATGAACTCGAAACCGCGAACAACGAGCCGCCGCTGCCCATTCAAGATCTGGGTGAAGGCCGCATCGTTGCGGACGGTGAAATCTCGCTCGGCGATCTCAACCGATACCTAGGCTCGGAAATCGATCCCAACGGAGAATACGATTCGCTGGGCGGGATGCTGATGCAGCACACGGGCCGCATTCCTGAAACAGGCTCGGAAATCAGCAAATTTGGCTACCTGTTCATCGTCCGCGAAGCCGATGACAAACACATCGCCAAGGTTGAAATCCTAAAACCGGCTGAAGAAGCCGAGTCGCCCTAGGCTCGCCGATCGCACAAAAGAAACAGAGCCGCTCGCGCTTTCGCGGGGCGGCTCTGAACACCTCTGCAGACAGCTTCTAGCGAGCCAGCGAAGTCTTGCGAAGATCATCCGCAAGCACTTCGCCTTCCTTCATCAAACCGCCTGTATCCTGAGGATCTTCCTTGTTGCCCTCGATCTGCTTGCGCAGATCGCGCAGCGCAACGGCCAGCTTGCCCACGAGCTCCTCGCCCGTAAACGCCGCCATGCTCTGCGGATTCACCGGAATCGCAACTGGATCGGAACCTGTCAGATCGCCCTTCGTCCAGCGCGTGGCCTTCTTCTCAACGCTCTTCACACCCTGCGGCGTGCGCTCGGGCCGGAGAATCGTAAAGCTTTCAGGCCAATCCTTGCCTTGAGGGAAAGGATCTTTATTCGGAACGAGGTCGGCCATCATTCCCTTCGAACCATCCGGCCCGAAGACGACCGAGTAAGCCATCACCGGCTCCTTCTCGTTCTTCCAGTACTTCTCGAGCACGGCCTTCGCAAAACCCATCAGGTTCTTCAGGCTGTCCTTGGACTTGTTCACGTCCTCGATCTTGGCCGCATACGAAACCAGAGGCCGGGCAAGCTTGCTCGGAATCGCAACACCGCCGGCCTTCAAACCAAGCGTCTCCGCGCTGAAGGGGATAGCGATACCGCCGAGCGCCGTCACCACGGCATCGGGATACGCCTTGTTCTTCAAGCCATCCGCGGCTTCGCCCAGCTTGTCGTTCAGCTCGCGGAGCTTGTCGTTGGACGCCTTGACTTCCTTTTCAAGCTCGCCCGCGATCTTCACCACCTTCTGGCCATCATCACTGCGCTGCTTCGCACCGCCGGCCACAAATCCGATCACGATGCCGAGAACCGCGGCAGCCGCGGCATACATCGCAATCTTCTTCTGAGCCTTCTTGCGCTCCTGATGAATGACCTCGCTTTCCTCAACCTTAATGGTCTGCTGCACCGCCGTAGGCTTCGGCGCCGCAGCCTGCTTGGGCTGAGCAAAGGGCGGAACCGGTATGCCCGGCGAAAGACCGGGAGGAGGCGCGATTCCCTGCGGGCGCGCCACCGGAGCGGGCGCAGGCGCAGGCGCCGCGGCGCCGCCTTCCGTGGGCACAGGCGTTCCAGCCGCCGGCGCGCCTGGAATCGGCAACGGAACGGGAACACCGCCCGCCGCACTCGGCCCGGATATGGTCGACTTTCCAAGCCGATCTTTCAGGTTAATTTTTGATTTCTTCTTGTCGTCAGCCATCGGCTCCTCGGAGGCGGTGGTTCTAAATAATCCCTTTGCTTACCGTGCACACATCATCTTCCGCCACAGGGCAAACCGACAACCCAGTCACGGCCCGGGATTATTTGGGGCGAGCGGGCGGCTCGCGCGAAACGTTAACGGCGCGCTGCCTTGGATGTCAACGCAGAGGCGCGCCCTTGCGAGCAAACCTTACGCCATAGCCGCCATTAAGTGAAAAACCCTGCACGGCTCATCCCCTTGGGTTGGCATCTGCCCGCATGGACATCGCATCCAGCTCAACCGAATCGAACAGAATGCCTGATGACGCGGGTGTCAAACCCTCGGAAGATGCATAGTGGGTTTCCCTTCCATGCCTGCATCGCCCGCATCGATGAGCCTTCTTCCCATTGAAAAGAAGCGCGTCAAGAGTTTTGACGGCACGGAGATCGCCTATTACGCCACGCGCAAACCCAAAAAAGACGCGCCCAGCATCCTGCTCGCCAACGGCCTTGGAGGGCCATTTCTCGCCTTCCGCCCGCTCATCGAATTTTTCCTCGACCGCTTTCACCTCATCACCTGGGATTACCGCGGCCTCTATGAATCGGCGCGGCCCCTCTACAACCGCCCCGGCGACTACACCGTCGCTCATCATGTGCGCGATCTCGAAGCCATCATCAGCGCCGAACACATCGAACGGGCATCATTAATCGGCTGGAGCATGGGCGTTCAGATCGCGCTGGAAACCTTTAGAACCAAGCGCCAACTGCTCAAAACGCTCGTGCTGATGAATGGCACGACAGGGCGCCCTCTCGACACACTCACCCCGCTGCCCGGCGCCAAAATTCTTCTTCCTCCCCTTGTCCGCGCGGCCCGCCACGCCCACGGCATCGCCACCCAAGTCACCCGGCGCGCCATGTGGCAGCCCGAATCGCCGGCCTGGCTCAAGCGCATGGGATTTATCGGCCCAACCCTCGACGACGAAGTCTTCGCCGAGCTTGTCTTTGCCTTCAGCAAACTCGACATGGAGGGCTATCTCCACAACCTGAGCGCCATCAACGATCACGACGCCAAAAACGTCCTGTCCTCCATCAACATCCCCACACTCATCATCACGGGCGATCGCGATTCCTTCACACCGCCCGAACTCGCCCAGCGCATGGCCACCCGCATTCCCCGGTCCGAAATTCTCATCGTGCGCGAAGGCACGCACTACACACCCGTCGAATTCCCCGAGCTTGTTAACCTGCGCATAGAACGCTTCTTCCGCGATCACAGCGGCTAACCAGGCCCGACCGTGACCCCAAAACTCCTCGTCATCGATAACTACGACTCCTTCACGTACAACCTCGTCCAAGCCTTTGAAACCCTTGGCGCCGCGTGCACAGCCATCAAAAACGACGCCACCGATGTACACGGCGCCCGCGCCCACAACCCCAGCGCCATCGTCATCTCGCCCGGCCCCTGCACACCCGAACAAGCCGGCGTCAGCCTGCCTATTCTCCTCGAACTCTCGGCTGAACTTCCCATCCTAGGCGTATGCCTGGGCCACCAGGCCATCGCCCACATCTTTGGAGGCCGCGTCGTCCGCGCCCGGAATGTCATGCACGGAAAGACATCGGCCATCGAGCACGACCAAAAAACCATCTTCCGCGGCATCCCCTCCCCATTCCGGGCCACCCGCTACAACTCGCTGCTCGTCGACCCGGAAAGCCTTCCCTCATGCCTCGAGATATCGGCGCGCACAGCGGCCGGAGAAATCATGGGATTGCGCCACCGGACACGCCCACTGGAAGGCGTTCAATTCCATCCCGAGTCGATACTGAGCGAATTTGGCCTTACACTCTTAAAAAATTGGCTTGATCTCGTATCAAAATGAAATGCCTTGCGGAACGAAGCAATGAAATCGATATTAAAATCCCATCGAATTGCCTCATGTATTTGCGCGGGACTGCTTACGGGCGCCATTGGCATAAACAGCGCGGCCGCGGACGACACCCCAAAACCCAAAGCGCCCCCGGCCGCCGTCCTCGTGCCCCAGCTCGTCGACACCATTTATCCTCAAACCAATATCCATTTTTCATCCGATGAAACCCTCGCGGTCTCGATGCACCGCGAACATTTGCACGTATGGCATTTAGGAACGGGCACACTGCTGCGCGTTGTCGAACAGCCTGGCATTACCCATTACCGCGATCTCCGCTTCGAAAACGCCAGCCATAAAATCATTTCAGTCAATTTCGATTTCACCATTCAAGAATGGGATCTGGAAACGGGACGCTCGACCAAAGTGATGCCTGGGCGCAAGTACGGAGGCCCAGGAATCATGCTGGCCGAAAATACAAACCGCGCCTTTTGGCTTGAATTTGATGGTTATTTAAGAACAGCCGATCTCATTACATCCAAAACACCGGAAAAAGCGCTCACAGCGGAGCGAATCCGCGCCTTTGGAGGAAAAGGCCCGGAAGGCACGACAGACGCCCTCATTCAAAAACCCTTACCGGAAGCCACGCTTTACGACATGTCCATTTCGGCCGATGGCAAGACCGGCTTGGTCCAGCGCGGAGCCCAATTGCAATCCGTTGAGGTGTACAACCTAGACAATGCTAAACTCCAATGCAAAATTGAGCCTGCCAAAGATCAAAAAGGTCCCCGCCGCTATACCTTATTTCCAGGCGGCAAACACATCTTTTCAACGGCTTTTCTTCAGATGCCCATTATTTTTTCCGCCGACCGCTGCAAACCCGCCTTTGAACTCCCCTTCACCACCGAACATGTGCGGGCCGTATCAATCACCAAAGATGGCCAAAAAGCCCTGCTCTCCGATTCAAAAAATACGAAGATTATTGACATCAATTCGAAAAAAATAGTCTTCGAACTCCCGGACACAAATTCAATCTCGGAAATTGCCATCAGCCCGAGCGGCCGCATTGGCCTTTTATCAGGCCCCAACCGCCTCGAACTCTGGGACATCCACACCGGACAGATGATCCGCTCGCTCTCGGCGGACAAAGCGCCGGTGTCCCCCATTAAAGCCCTCGCCTTTTCCCCAACATCCGGCCGTATCATCGCATCAAGCTTCACCATCCAGCATCCAATCCTATCGATTTGGGATCTTCCAACCCTCAGCCCTATCGGATCACTGCCTGTGCAAGCCGGTCTAAGCGCGCGCCTATATATCTCGGCCGATGGAAGCCGTGCCTGGGCGGCCGGCGGCGTTCCCCGCATCCTGAGCCATTGGGATTTTTCCGCTGCCATGAATGCCCGCCCCGAACATTTCGTACCCGGCTCCACACATGCCCAATCCGCACACATCACCAAAATATTCGAGCGGCCGATCAATGAATCGGAAATTGCAATCAATACAGCCGGCACCCTCGCCTTAACGCTCGATACCCATATCAATAAAAAAGGCAATCCCCCCAATACACTCGTGCGCGATCTCATCCTTTGGAACGGCGCTTTGCCCAAAACCATCAGCACGCTCAACACCACCGAACGCTTTCGGCCCCTCGCCCTGGCCCCCGACGGCCGCCTCGCCGCAATCGCGCGCTACGACACCAAAACCCAAAGCGAACACATTCATATTTGGAACACATCCACCGGAACGCAAATCAATACAATCAAATTAGATTCCCTCTATATTTGGTCCGCGGCCTTTGCCCCCGACAACAAAACCCTAGCCGCGACGGACATCACACCGGGAAGCTTTGGCGAAAGCCGGATTCATCTTTTTGACGCCGAAACCGGTCAACTGGTGCGCACGCTCAAGGGCGGATTTACCGCGGTTTATGCATTAAGTTTTTCGCCCGATCAAAAAACCCTCGCCGCAGGCTACGGCGATCGGTTCACGCGCCTCTTCGACCTAAATACCGGCGCGCTTATATCGTCCAAACCCCTTGCCGGCCACACCACCTACATAACCAGCACCGCATTCTCCAAAGACGGGCGCCATTTATTTACAGGCAGCGAAGACGGCGTCCTTCGCGTTCACCGCCTCGATCAACCCGCCTCGGCGGTCCTGATCACCAGCGGCACCGATTGGCTTGTTTACACGGACGACGGCTATTTCGATGCATCCCGCCGCGGAGGCAATCTCGTTGCGGCAACCAGCGGCCTTTCTCCCTTTCGAATTGATCAATTCGCCGTCCAAAAAAATCGCCCCGATATTATTCTTCAGCGCCTTGGTCTAGGCACACCGGCCCTCATTGAACACTTCCGCCGCCGCTATGAGCGCCGCCTTCAGAAACTCGGCCTGCGCGAAGGAGACGAGGGGATTCAATTTCAGAACGCTCCCCGGGCCGCGATCTCCGGCCTCACCATTGAAAAAAAACAAGCCACGCTTGGATTTGAATTAAATGCAGAAGGTAAAGACCTATTCCGCTACAATATCTTCGTCAATGACGTACCTCTTTTTGGCGCCGTAGGTAAACCCGTATCGGGAAAGAAAGCCTCTTTAAAAGAAAGCTTCGAACTTTCCTCGGGAAAAAATAAAATCGAAGTCAGCACGCTGGACGCCGCTGGAAACGAATCGCTTCGAGACTATCGGATTGTCGATCATAAAGATAAAACACCCGGTGATTTATATTATTTGGGCTTTGGCGTATCCCATTATAAAAACCCAGCCTACAATTTGAATTACCCCCATAAAGACATTCTCGATTTAGGCGATGTCCTCAAAGCCGGCGAAGGCGCATTCCAACACGTTCATATAGCAACTTATATCAATGAACAAGTCACGGTAGATGCCGTGCGGAACGCAAAAAACCTACTCAAAAACGCAAAAGTCGACGACACCGTAATCCTATTTGTCGCGGGCCATGGCGTACGCGAACCCGGCGCGCTTGGCGATTATTATTTTGCAACCCACGAAACCGACATTAAAAACCTGGCTGGCACGGCTGCCAATTTCGAACTCATTGAAGACATGCTTCAAGGCATTGCCCCCCGCAAAAAACTACTACTCATGGACACCTGTGAATCCGGGGAAGAAGACGACGAGCTCTCTTCCAATACAAGCGAATCTTCCTCCAATACCACAGGCGGAAGAGGACTGCGCCCCCGCACCACCCGTGCCCTCGTCCTGGAACAAGCGCAAACCAAGTCCAAATCCAAATCCAGCTATAGACTGGCCCTATTCGATCGAAATCGCTACGTATACAACGATTTATCCAGGCGCTCGGGCGCCATTGTTCTTTCATCGTCGCTGGGAAGGGAACTCTCATGGGAGCTCGACGAGCTTCAAAACGGCATATTTACCGAAGAGCTCCTCTTGGCCCTCACCGGCCAAGCCAAGGCGGCGGATCTCAATAACGATCAATGGTTATCCATCGACGAATTGCGCGATTATATCAGCCAAAGCGTACCCCGGCGCACCGGGGAAAAACAGCATCCCACCATCGATCGCGACAACATCGAAATCAACTTTGGCCTACCCGTTGTTCCCTCCGCATCGGCCATCGCCATGCGCAGCGACCCCACCCTACGCGAAGACCGCAGCCTGCTTGCCTCGCGCTCAATGGGCAACGCGGCAGGAACGCGGGGTCAATCCGGCCCTTCGCAACAAAAAACGCCCATGCCCCGCGCCTGCGGATGCCGCATTCCTACCGATTCAAGTGAAAACGCGATCGGATTTACATCCGTTTTCATTGCATCGCTCATGTATCGGATACGGCGCCGGAGGCGCGGGCTTAGGGATTAAAAATTTAATGAGAATCCATCTCAAAAAGCGTTACGAGCCCTTTATGGCTAGGGCGGAGGACGCAAGAATACATTGTAATTTGAGGACGAGAACCTTTTTGAGATAGTCATGGGGCAGATCGGGATTTTGGCGCAGGGTGCGCGTTTCGCGGGGATCTGCTGGGATCTTGGGGTGGTGGCTGGAGCACTTGGCGGCACTCGGTGATCGGGGGCGGCACGCTGGGACGGGTGACGGGGTGGGAACGGGGGCGTGTGGTGGGTGGGGTGCGAAGATGGGCGGGCGTTGCCAACTGGATCGTTATGGAATTGCTTGCGCAATTTGTGGAATACGATTGTATTGATGTAAATTCAGATGTTTTGGGTTCGTATCTTGTTGATTGAAGCTGCCCAGAACAGGTGCCAGCCTTCTTTTTGGAACAGAAAAGGTGCTCCCTAAATAGGTGTCAGCCACTTAATCCCAAATACCTGGAACAGGTGCCAGCCTTCTTTCTGCAACGGCCGCGCAGATCCCGTGAAACCTTCTGTCCATCCGTCCATCTTCGGAACACTCCCCGCGAAACCTTTGCACCGTCTGTCTTCTGCCCGCGACACATCCACCGCCGCCTTCGGTGGACCTTTACATAGGCATGAACATCAATTACAAAAGCTTCGCGGACTTTGTTTTGATTTGAGACACTTGTTCAGAAGGCGTCGGATGTCCTTTATATCGCAGGAACCGTTGCTCCGAAAGCTTCGCTGGGGTTATATGTTGGCAGGAACATTTGTTCCGAAAGCTTCGGACGATGTGAAAGACGTGATGGACAGCTCTTCGGAAGGCGCTCCTAAATAGGTGTCAGCCACTTAAGAGATCGTCTCAGAACCCGTCGCGAGCAGCCACACGGCTAGGGCGAGCGACCGAGCCGTACTCCAGTACGGTGAGGGAGCTCAACCGAAGCCGTGTGGTGCGCAGCAGGGTTATGAGACGATCTCTACTTACGTAGCAAATTCGCAAACGGATTATGCCGGAATTGCTCCTGTTTCGGCTGACCCTGCCCGCCCTTTGGACCTTGAACCGGCCTCGAAGACGGCTGCGAAGCGCCCCGATTCCCCGGCCCCCGCGCATCGCCCGCCTGATTCGCTCCCTTGGCCGCCGGAGCCCCGCCCTTCTTTGCCGTAAGCGCAATGCGCTTCCTTTCCAAATCAACTTCCAAAACCCGCACAGAAATACGATCGCCTACCTTCACAACATCCTTGGGATCTTTCACAAATCGATCGGATAACTGAGAAATATGCACCAAACCATCTTGATGCACGCCCACATCCACGAAAGCGCCAAACGCGGTCACATTGGTTACCACGCCTTCCAATTCCATCCCCGGCTTGAGATCCGTTATTTCGCGGACATCGTCCCTAAACTTTGGCGGTTCAAAAGCCGAACGGGGATCGCGCCCCGGCTTTTTTAATTCGGCAACAATATCATTAAGCGTAAACATACCAACGTCGTCGCCAACATAACGCTTTGGATCAATTCGATCGATAATTTTGGTATTTCCGATCAGCGCGGTCACGGCCACTCCCAAATCGGCCGCGATTTTCTCCACCAAAGCATAGCGCTCGGGATGCACAGCGCTCGCGTCCAGAGGATGCTCGCCACTCCGAACCCTTAAAAAACCGGCCGCCTGCTCAAAAGTGCGAGGTCCAATGCCCGACACATCCAAGAGCGCCTTGCGGTTCTTAAACGCACCGTGAGCATCCCGGTGCGCCACAATCTTTTTAGCCAAACTCGGTCCAATGCCCGACACCCTCGATAGCAATGGAGCGCTCGCCGTATTGAGTTCCACGCCTACGCTATTGACACAGCTTTCGACGACCTCATCCAGCTTCTTCGCCAAAAGTCCCTGATACACATCATGCTGATATTGCCCAACCCCAATGCTTTTAGGATCGATTTTAACGAGCTCCGCCAGGGGATCTTGAAGCCTGCGCGCAATGCTAATCGCACCGCGCACCGTTAAATCCAAATCGGGGAATTCCTCGCGCGCAATATCGCTGGCCGAATACACGCTCGCGCCCGCCTCGCTCACCGGCACGCAAAAAGCATCCGAAAGACCTTCGGAAACCAGCACTTCTTTAACAAAACTCTCGGTCTCGCGCCCATGCGTTCCATTTCCAACGGCAATCGCAGCAACATGATGCTTTTTGCATAAATCGCGAATCACCTGCTTCGCCTTTGAAAGCGCTGAATCCCCTTGCACCAAATAGATCGTGGTGTGCTCCAATAACTTGCCCGTGGCATCCACAACCGCGCATTTACAGCCCGTGCGCTGCCCCGGATCGATACCCAGCACGGTTTTGGTTCCAAAAGGCGCGGCCAATAAAAGCTCCCTTAAATTCTGGGCGAAAATATCGACGGCCGCCTTATCCGCCGCCATTTTCATATCGACGCGCACATCGCTCTGCACCGTTGGAAGCAAGAGCCTTTTCATCGCGTCCTGCGCGGCTTTCGTCAATTCAGCGGCCCAGGGCGATTTATCCTTTAGCGCAATCACGCGCAGCATATCCGGCAATAATTTTTCCCCTTCCAATTCGATCGAAGCCCTAAGCACCCCTTCCACCTCACCGCGCCGGATCGCCAAATAACGGTGAGAAGGCATATTGCCCGCGGGCTCTTCAAACGAAGCGTACATATCGAATTTCGTAGGCTTATCGGCGAACTCTTCATTTTTGGTCACCTTCATCAAGCCTTGTTTCGCATACGCCTCGCGCGTCAATTTCCGCACATCCGCGTGCTCGGCAATACGTTCGGCGCAAATATCCCGCGCCCCCGCAAGCGCCGCCGCCGCATCGGGCACTTCTTTTTCGGCATTCACAAAACGCAGAGCCTCTTCATTGGGTTTTGCATCCAATGCCTGCGCCCACATTAAATCGGCCAAAGGCTCGAGCCCGCGCTCTTTTGCGATAATCGCGCGCGTCCTCCGCTTGGGCTTAAAGGGCAAATACAAATCCTCAAGCTCGGCCTTGGTTTTGCAATTTAAAATGCGCGCCAGCAGAGAATCGCTGAGCTTGCCCTGCTTGTGAATTTCCCCGATCACCGTTGTGCGCCGCTCTTCGAGCTCCAGCAAATAGGTTCTTTTTTCTTCAATGCCGCGAATGGCCACTTCATCCAGGCCGCCCGTCGCCTCTTTGCGGTAACGGGCGATAAAAGGCACCGTCGAGCCCTCCGCGAGCAGCTTCACAACGGCGTTCACGCCTGCGTTCGGCAAATTCAGCTCGGCGGCGATAGAAGGCACCGGATCGAAGTCGCGCAGCTTGGGCGCCGCGGCACCGGCATCGCCGGGCGAAGAAAGGGTATTTTGAGCGATTGATTCGGCTGAAGACGAAGATGTTTTCTGCGGGTCGTTCATTTCGGCGCATGCACATACGCGCAGTGTGCGCGCTTGTCCAGGCTCAATTTAAACGGACTTTTTCCCCGGCTTCACATAACGGAAATCGCACTGAGAGGCGCCCATTCCAATCGTGCCTGTCCGCACCAATTTTATTCCGATCAAGTGCTCGGAACTTAAATCGTCCATTTTGCAAATCATTGGCATAATCTCGGGCGCGCCGTATTTCGTCATATATTTCATCAGCGCGCATTCCCGCACATTAAAACCAAATTCCGAACCCTCACTATCGGCGTTTTCAAAACGAAAACCCAAGGGCTCATCCGCCTCGAATGCGGGCTTCAGTACCAGCCTCCGAATCGGGTCTACCCGGTACATCAGGCTCATCGCCACGCGCCGGACCGGCGACTCCATCATCGGCCTGACCGAAGCCACGAGAATTTCCTCCAATAGACCAACAGCCGCTTCTTGCTCCATGCGTAAATCTTCTCGAAGTGCCTTATAATACGATAAAAGCGGAACACCCAGCGTAAACAAGCGCCGGTTCATCGAATTTGAAAAGATTGGCGCCTCCTTTGAAAGAGTTTCATAATGAAATTGGCCGCGCTTTTCAAAGACGTCCGCCGAGGCCAATCCACGCCTCGCCTCAATCATTTGCGCGCCGGCCTTACCAATCCGTTTAAACCATCTATCTGTTTGAAAGGATTTCATTGAAAGGCTCCTTCCTTTTTATTTATTACCGCCGCCCTCATCGGGACGGGCGGGCAAAATCACCACCTTGGTTCCAACGGGCACGGCTTGATATAAAAATTCCACATCTTCATTGGTAACGCCAATACAACCGTCTGTGGGCCCCCACACCGAGGAGAGACCAGTCGCACTGGCAAAACGCGTCCAAATCCGGGCCGCAGCCGCGAGTTTCTTGGTCGTGCCATGAATACCAATCCCTCCGCCCAAACGGCTTATCCCTTTTTCAGTACCCCGTTTTTTATCCTCGGCATTAGGATAGGATACCCCTAAAAATCGATAAAATCGATCGCTCATCACCTTTGAATGGATTGAATAGGTCCCCTCGGGCGTTTTTTCATCGCCCTCCCGTTCTTTAGGCCCCACGGGATTGGCCCCAAATGTGGCCGCCATGCTGCGCCTCAGCGAGCCTTTGCACCACAGCTCCAGCACACCTTCTTTTTTATAAATAAAAATCTCGGGCGAATCACACGTTTGAGCGCTGTCCGCGGAACCCGGCCAGCCAAGCATCAACAGGAGCATTCCGATCAAAAATACTCCCAATACGATTATCCATCGCCCGCGCTTGCGCATATTGTCCCGTCCCGCATCACCCATCTTGTTTTAGAACAGCCCCAAGGCTGTAGCATCGCATATTCGTGGGGCAGATCCCAGCCCACGATATCCGCTGCAAAGCCTTTTTTCAGCATGCCAATCTGCTGCCCCAGCCCCAAAGATTTGGCCGCCTCCCGGGTGGCGCCCAAGAGGCATTCATCCGCCGTTAAACCATAATTCCGAATCGCAAGCGCCATGGCCAAGGGCAGGCTTTCCGAGGGCGCCGTTCCTGGATTCGCATCGCTCGCCACCACCATCGAAATGCCTGCCTTTCTAAATGCTTCAATGGGCGGAGAGGCTTGGCGAAGCGTAAAACTCGCAATGGGAAGCAATACAGCGGCCACCCCAGCTTCCGCCATCGCAGAGATACCTCGTTCCCCGATATTTTCTAAATGATCGCCTGAATGAGCCTTCAATTCGGCCGCAAGCTCGGCACCGCCCACATCGGCGAATTGGCCAATATGAACGCGCACACCCAAACCTAAAGAACGCGCGCGGGATAATACGGGTCTCGCCTGTTCCACCGAAAACGCCGAGCGATCGATATAGGCATCGGCGAAGCGCGCAATATTCAACTTGGCCATGCGGGGAAGCCATTCTTCCGCGACGGTTTGGGCATAGGCATCCCGGTTGCCCTTGGCCTCCGCAGGCAATGCGTGCAGCGCCAAATAGGTCGGAATAAGCCTCGGCACGCGATCGGATTGCATAACCATCGAAATGGCTTCCAATTGCTTGCGCTCATTTTCTTCATTCAAGCCATAACCGCTTTTGGCTTCCACGGTCGTCACACCCAGGGCAAGCATTCGGCGAACCCTGTGTTTTAATGTATAAGCGACGTCGTCCAGCGGCGCGGCCCTCAGCATGCGGCAACTCGATGCAATGCCTCCACCCTTCGAGGCAATGGCTTCATAATCCGCCCCCTCCATGCGCATCACATATTCTTCGTGGCGCGAGCCCACCCATGGCGCATGCGTATGCGCATCGATCAATCCAGGCGTTACAACACCCTCAACATGAATTTGATCGGCAATATCTGCATAACGATCATTTATTTCCTGAGCGCTGCCCAGATCGGCAATACATCCGTTTTCCAGAACCATTGCGCCGTATTCAATAACGCCCAGCTTATTTTCAGCGGATGCCCGTTCAGGATCGCAGGTCACAAGCCTTCCGGCCCTCACCACTACGCGCCGGCCTTTCATCCCGAAACCCCAGGCTGCGTGGACGCAATGGCTTTTGCAATTCGATCGGATATTTCACGGGAAGCCTTTCCGCCCACCAGCGCCGAAAGCGCTTCCTTGGATGTAATGGGCCTGGGCGGGCAATAGCGCCGGACTCTTAACAGGCGCCCCACGGCCTCGGCGCAGCGATCGCGGAAACGGCTGTCCTCCTCGGCTTTCTTCACCAGCGCGGCATGAGCCCGATCCTGCAGATCTTCATCCTTGCAAATCAACAGCGCATCACAGCCGGCCCACACGGCTTCCACCGCCGATACTTCGATCGGATAGCGCGCGGCAACGGCCGCCATTTCCAAATCGTCGGAAATCAAAACGCCTTCAAATCCTATCTGCGCCCTGAGCAGGCTTCCGCAAATCGCGCGCGACATTGTCGCCGGAACATCGGGATCGTAAGCCTTACAGACCAAATGCGCGGTCATCAGGGTTGCGATACCCGCGCCGGATGCAGCCCTGAATGGCGGAAGCTCGATGCGTTCCAGGCGCTCGCGGCCATGCTCAACCACAGGCAAATCGAAGTGACTGTCCACCGATGTATCGCCGTGGCCGGGAAAATGTTTTCCGCACGCGAGCACGTTTTTTTCCTGAAGCCCCTGCATATAGGCAATGGCCGAACGCATCACCGTGCGGGGATCGGAACCGAATGCCCTATCGCCGATCACCGGGTTTTGAGGGTTCGAATCGACATCGAGCACAGGCGCGAAATTGAGATTGAATCCAATCGCCGAAAGCTCCGCCGCCACGGCTCTCGCTGCCGCCCGGATCAATTCCAAATCGAAGAGCGCTCCCAGCGTCCTCATGGGCGGAAGCGAAAGCGCAGGCGAAGGCAGCCTTGTCACGCGGCCCCCTTCTTGATCCACACCGATGAGCGGCGGCAAATCGCTCGGGCTTGCTTCCGCAATCGATGCACAGAGCCGCGCCGATGACTCGATATCGGGCAGGTTTCTCCGGAACAAAATCGCGCCTCCGCGCCTCCCCTCCGAAAGCGCTTGCCTAAAGCGCGGAGAAAGCTCGGGCCCTGCAAATCCACCGATCAACAACTGTCCGCACAACTGAGAAAGCGGTAGCTCAAGCGTCGCCATAGATGCCTTCGATCACGCGGAAAATCGCGTTTTATTCCTTCGAAACCGATTTAAAACACAAGCACAATAGAGCGGTACTTGAATCCAAGTGAGGCGAGAAGCCTCTTTACCCAAAACCGGCGGCCGCTATGATTTGCCGGCATCACTAAAAGCGCTTTCAGGCGCTTGTCCTCTCAGCGGCAGCCGCTTCCGATGAACCCGTCCCAAATCCCTTTTCCCCCCGGCAACATTCTGCTCGGCAAATACCGGGTGGAATCCATGATCGGGAAGGGCGGCGCGGGTCTTGTCATGGCTGTGCGGCACACCGAACTCGATGAGCTCTACGCCATCAAAGTGCTGCTTCCCCAGTCCCTCGAGGACGAAGAGGCCGTGAACCGCTTCACGCGCGAGGCGCGCACTTCCGTGAGGCTAAAGGGCGAGCATGTGGTGCGCGTGCATGATGTGGGCAGGCTGGAGAACGGCGCGCCCTACATGCTGATGGAACATCTCAAGGGCAAAGACCTTAAAAAAGTGGTCCGCGAGCGCGGGCCTCTGCCCTTGGAGGAAGCTATTTTTTATTTGCTTCAAACCTGTGAAGCCATTCGCGAAGCGCACGATTTAGGCATCATTCACCGCGATCTTAAACCGTCGAATTTATTTTTGACCTTCCGGCCCAACGGCACACCGTGCGTAAAGGTGCTCGACTTTGGAATTTCCAAACAGCTCAGCGGCCGCCAAAGCCTCGATCTCACCAAGACCGACACCGTGCTGGGCTCGCCCTATTACATGTCGCCCGAGCAAATGGCCCGCTCGCGCGACGCGGATGCGCGCAGCGATATCTGGGCGCTCGGCTGCGTGTTTTATGAGCTGCTCACCGGAACCGTTCCTTTTGAAGGCGATACGCTGACCGAAATCGTCGCGGCCGTTCTTCAGGAAGATCCAAAGCCGCCCAGTTCGCTGAGGCCCGGCCTTCCTCCATCCGCCGATGCGCTTATCCTCCGCTGCCTTCAGCGAAAGCCCGACGCGCGTTTTCAAACGATTGCCGAGCTCGCTCAGGCGCTTAGCGATCTGCTCTCGCTGCCCAGTGTTTCAAGCCAATGGTCCGCGGATTGGGGCAGCATGAGTTCGGTTCGGATGCGCCTTGGCACATGGACAGGCGCGCCTCTTCCGCCTCCGCCGCCTCCATCGGCCCTTGCCATCACCAATTCGCCCCCGGACTTCCGGCCTGCCGGTTCGGCCGCTTCGCATGCCCTGCAAGAACCCGAACCCATCGGCGTCTCCACCCGCTCGGCGTGGGGCGCGACCTTTCAGCGCCTGCTCAATACCCGCAAAAAGCACGGCACGCGCTTGGCCGTCCTGGCGCTTATTATCCTTGCCGCAACGAGCTTTTTCGTATCGTGGATTGTCCTTCGATCGGCGGACGACGATGTGCAGCCATCCGCCGCCGCATCCACCGAGTCCGCCGCACCGGTGTTGAACTCAGCCACTCCGCTTCAACGGGCCGGCGCAGAAGCATCGGCAAACCCACAGGCGGCCACCTCAGCCTCGCCGGCCTCATCTGCCGCGGCTCCCGCCCCGCAGGCCGCTTCTTTCACCGCTCCGGCCGTGGCCCCCAAAACCACGCGCCCACCGCCTGTCGTGAAGAAGAAGCATGAAGGCATTTTCTAGCGCCGCCCTGATCTCGCTGCTCGCCCTGCAAATGCCGGGCGCCGCGCATGCGCAGCCGGCCAAGAAAGAAGGCAGGCTGGCCGTCGCGCATACGCTGTACGAACAGGCCACCCTTGCGATGGACAGCAAAGACTACGAAAACGCTTGCCCAAAGCTCGAGGAAGTCGTCCGGCTCGTGCCCGAGGGACTGGGCGCCAAAATGACCTTGGCCGAATGCTACGAAGCCATGGGCAAGCTTGCGACGGCGTGGTCTCACTATGCGACGCTCGAACAGGCAGCGGGCGCGGCCGGCCAAAAAGAACGCTCCCAAAAGGCGGCAGCCCGCGCCGCCGCACTAAAGCCCAAGCTGGCCACGCTCACCATCGATGTTCCCCAAGTCGCCTATTCGCTCCCCAAGCTCAGCGTGCAGCGCGACGAAATCGATCTCGGCGAGGCTCAGTGGGGCGTGAGCATTCCCATCGATGCCGGCGAACATGTGATCACCGCATCGGCTCCCGGCTACTTGCCCTATCAGCGGACGCAGACCATTTCCGACGGCGAGCAAATCAAGGTATTGATTGCCCTCACGCCTGTAGGCCAATCCGA
Organism: uncultured Polyangiaceae bacterium; assembly: GCA_964537685.1. Taxonomy (GTDB): domain Bacteria; phylum Myxococcota_A; class Polyangia; order Polyangiales; family Polyangiaceae; genus CAZICM01. Next base: position 65,816 of record CAZICM010000003.1, on the reverse strand, counting down.
TTCAATTTCAATTGCAACCCCAGAACCAATTCCAGAGGATTCAAAAACCATCCGGCCATGGCAAAAGCCATTATCCATTGCATTCATGGCATTGGGCGGGGCGGGCTTGGTTGCGGGCGGAATACTGGGTGGCCTCACCATTTCGCGCTACAACGCGAGCGTCCGGGATAATCATTGCGATATCAACAACGCCTGCGATTCGACGGGATTGGAATTCCGAAACCAAGCGATTGCCATGGGAAATGGCTCTACGGCCGCCTTTATCGCGGGAGGCGTACTTTCGGCGGCGGGCGTGATTTTATTATTTACGGCTCCCTCCTCCGCAACAACTCAGGCGAGCGCCCGGCCTCGTATATCCAGCCCAATTCAAGGGCGCGTAGAACTCGCTCCTCATGGAATCCGGTGGATTGGGTCTTTTTAATTGGTTTATTCCGGGGGAAATCCAATGAAATTGAACAAAACCTGCATCGTATTTGTGGGACATATTCTTCAGCCCCTTCGCGCATGGCTGCTGATCGCCCCGATTTTATTCGGCACCGGCTGCAATGAAATTCTCGGCATCGAGCCGGGCACCTTAAGGAATCCATCCCCTCAAAATCCCGATGGTGCCTGCAATCCTCAATGCCCGCCCATCCAAAGCCTTGCCGCGGGCCGCGGTCACACCTGCGTTATTGCGGACGGAGATGTCTTTTGCTGGGGCGACAACAGCCAAGGCCAGCTCGGTTATGGCAACAGCATCAACCGGGGTGACGATATTGGCGAAATGGGAAACAATCTGATCAAAGTGGATCTCGGCACGGACCACAAAGCGACAGCCATTGCCCTAGGAGACTCCCACACCTGCGCGCTTTTGGAATCGGGAGCCGTAAAATGCTGGGGCGGAAACACCACGGGCGTATTGGGCGTGGGCGATATTTTTAACCGGGGAGACGAACCGGGCGAAATGGGCGACGCATTGCCCACCATCGATTTAGGCCCCGGAGAAAAAGTCAAAGCCATAGCCGCGGGCGATTTTCACACCTGCGCGCTATTGGAAAGCAATCGCATCAAATGCTGGGGCCTGGGCGGTTCGGGCCAGCTCGGTTTGGGCAATGGCCAAACCCGGGGAGATGCCCTCGCGGATATGGGCGTCAATCTTTACCCTGTCGATTTTGGAAGCCCATTAGAGATTGTCGGCGTGAATGCGGGCGGCTCTTTTTCGTGCGCCCATTTAATTGATGGTTCAATCCGATGCTGGGGTGCCAATGGCTACGGACAGCTTGGCTTGGGCGATCAGATGGCGAGGGGAGACAATGCGAATGAATTGGGCTCCTTCCTTCCCGTCATATCGCTGGGAACATCCTTCGATGTGAAATCTTTAAAATCCGGCGGTGGCCATACTTGCGCGAGCGATACCGATTCCTCGGCCCTAAAATGCTGGGGACGCAATGACACGGCCCAGCTTGGCCTGGGCGATATTCAGAACCGCGGCGATGGCAGCGGCGAAATGGGCGACAATCTCCCTGCGCTCCTTCTCTCGAATGACGACGCCGTTATTAAAAGCCAAGCGGCCGGCGCCCGCCACCATTGCGTGATTTTAGAAATAGCCGGCTTGGCCCAGCTCAAATGCTGGGGCGACAATTCCCAAGGCCAATGCGGGTCAGCGCTTTCCAATTTCATCGGCGATAATACCAATGAAACAAGCGATCAATTGCAAGCCATCGATCTGGGCGAAGGAGGCCCTGTGCGCGATATTGCCGCGGGAGGAAGCCATACATGCGCGGTGCTCTCCAATGAAGGGCTCAAATGCTGGGGCGACAATACATTTGGGCAATTGGGTTATGGGGATGCCCTGCCCCGGAATCCCGCTATCGATACAATGATAAATAAACTACCCTTTGTCGCATTGCCCCAACTCAATCCCTGACACGATTAAATTTTAATCGAATTTCCCAGGGCGCCGCCGCCTTGACCCACAGCCTTAGGCCGCCTTCCCATAGCCGGGCATCCACCACCCCGGCCGGCAATTCATGACCTTCCAGCACAAAGGAAGGAGGCACCCATATCCACAAAGAACCGCTCTTTCTAGCCAGCTCCCGCCCCCGGATCACATATTCACAGGATTTTTCATCAAATTGATCATCAATACGACCGTCAACCAATGCGCTTAAATGGATTGAGCTTCCAATCAGCGCTGGAGCGCGGGAGGGCGGCGTTTCAATCAGTACGGCGCAGCCATGTCCTGCAAGAGAAAGCCCGGCGCCCCGATCCACAATGGGCTGATCGCGCCAAAATTCATAGACATGCGAATCTTCTGAAACGAAATCGGAAGCCCGCTCATTTTGGTCGTCCGCAGTCCAATTAAGAACCCCCAAAGCCCGTCTTTTCTTGCCCTTCAGCTCAAAGAGCCGCGGTCCGCCGCCCTCTTTGGAATCTGAAAAACGCTTCAATAATTCCGCGCCGAGCGGCGAGGGCGGCAATACGGCTCTTGCAATTTCTAAGCGCTCTGGATCTAATCGATCGAGTTCGTCACTTAAAAACATCATCCCGCCGCTCAATCCCATAACCGCCGCCATGGTCTTCACCTCGGGCTCGCTGAGCGCGCTATTTTTCCTCCGGACCAGCAAACAATCCGGGTCGTTTATCCAATAGCGCCGGTGCATATAGGCGCGCTCCAAGGTATTTTTTAATGCGCCGCCGGCGCAGGGAACACCGCATCCCCGCCCAATAAAGCGCCAAAATGCATTTTCTTCCCACAGCTCTTTTACGTCTTCGGAAATCCGCATGGCATCGAAAAAACCAATGGACGGCCCAATCGGAGCTCCGCAGCCCAATAAAAATCGATTTGGTCCAATTGCTTTTCGAATTGTTGCAAGGCCCTTGCGGTAAGCCTCGACGGGAGAGCAGCCCGGCTCGAAATGCCTGCCTCTACGGAGGCCCGCAAACATAAAATCCACTTTGAAATAATCGAATCCCCACGCTGAAAGGGTTTCAAATACTTCGGAAAGCCACTGTTCCGTCCCGGGATGCGTGGGGTCCAGCGCATACACGCGCGATCGCCACATGGGATTGAACCCACAATCGATAAAATTTCCTTCCCAGTCCCTCAGCATCCAATCTTTATGTTTTAAGAATATTTTCGATCGAGGTGCCGCCAAAAATGGTGCGGTCCACAATCCCGCTTTCAGGCCCCGGTTTTGAATGGAATGCGCCAGCGCCGATAAATCCCTTGGGAATTTCCGGTTGCGCGAGAGCCAATCACCAATGGCGGGCTGATAACCATCATCCAATTGCAAGAGTGAGAGGCCAAGCTCGGGATGTTCGCTAATGGCCTGCAGATTGGAAAGCACATCGGCTTCCCTCACTTCTGTATACAATTCATACCAAGAACACCATCCCGCCGGGCTCTTTTCAGGAAAGGTTTTTGGCGCGCCCATCGCCGCCGCGCATAGATCGGCGAATTCGGCGAGAAGCGCCTCCGGCCTGCCCCGCGACACCCACAGCGCATCACTGATCAGCACTTCACCGCGCGCCACCCGGCGGCCACCGTAATCAAGCTGGCACAAGAGGCTCCGGCTTTTGCGATGCTGAAGAAATATCTCTCCCAGCCCGTTTTTCTGTTCGAGAAAACCACATAAAAAAGCCGCGTTCTCTCCTTCGTCCCCAGGCCGGGCATCGGCGAGCACGGCAACATGAGAGCTCAGCAAACCATCGCGCCTCTTCCAGAAAGGTGAATCAACGAAATGATTCATCAATCCGAAGGATTTACTCACGGGATAGCACGGCACATCCACCGCGCTTCGCACCCCCGAAGGCGTCCAACTGTGAAAGCCGTTGTACAGCAACTTGCAGCTTTCGAGCGGCACCATTAGCCAGCGTTCAGGATTGCCGCATAAAAGCGTAATCGATTCCAATTCAATCGATTTTTTTGTTGGCTCGATTGAAATGGCCCAGGACAGGCCATTCCCGCGCGCGGCTCCGCGGATCAGCTTGATGTCGATATCTTTTTCTGAAAATGCCAAATGCCCATTGGGCAAGGCCCGGGGAGAAGCCTGTTCGCCCAAGGTCAGCGATATCTTTTGCCCTTTGGCATTTTTATAACAGACCTGCATTGAACAGAGCGCGGGTACGCTGAATAAACCTTCTAAAACAAGGCTTCTGCGTTTTTCGTTCCAGACAAGGGCGGGCATAGCGTCTATTCTCCTGCCTGTGCGGGTAAGGCTTCCCCGCTTGATTTTGCCTGCTCCAGTACCAATGCGCGGGCGCGGAGCCGCTCTTGCAAGGCTTTTTCATCCGCTGGGAAAGCGCGCGCGGAGATTATCAATACGACGCCGCAGATAATCCAAAAGAGCGATGCGACAATAAAAGCCGTATTGCGCCCCATAACGATAATAAAGGCGCCGATAATCGCAGGACCCAATCCTTTGCCTAAATCGTCCGCCAGGTTGTACAAGCTAAATACCGTTCCGCGCGTCTGCGGCGAGTTTACGTTGATCAGCATCGTTCGCACATTGGATGAAGGTATTGCAACAATTAATCCAGTTGCAATCGATAGAATGAATGCAAATAACAGCTCTGGAGGGTCTTTGCCTTTTTGGGATGGATATTGAATGAGAAGCAGCGTGGGCACAATGCCAACCAGAGCAGCAATGCCCGAGAAAATAGGCAGGAGCGATGGGTTTTTCTGGTAGAGCCTGCTTCCTATAAGACCGCCCAATAGGCCGCCGGCAATGGCCGCCGCGCCGAGCATCATCACGACCAGCGTGGCTGTCTGAACGCTCAACCCTTTATCCTGGGCAAGATAATCATTGAAGTACGCGAAAAAGATGCCCCAGGGAACCGTGCCGGGAATTCCCTGAAGAAATACAAAAAGATTGGTCTTGATTTTGAAAAGATTTTTTACATTGGCCCATTCCAGCTTTTCATGGTAGGTCTCGCCATGCTGCAAGGCTTCCTGCAGGCCCTCTTCCGATTGTCCGCGGGCAGGCTCCCGGACAATCAATCCAATCAATGGAGCCAGCAATAAATTCGGCGCTGCCACCAATTTAAAAGGCAGGCGCCATCCATGTTCGGGGCCGAGCATCCCGGCGAGCAATTGACCGAGCGCTATGCCCAAACCCATTGCAAAGCCTATAAAGGCCGTGGCCGCGGCTCTTTTCCGGGCTGGGAAAAAATCGCCGATCAGCGAGTACACCAAAGGCAGCGCGCCGCCGATGCCAATGCCTGTCAGCGTGCGCAGAAAGAAGAGTTCTTCATAACTTCTCGCATAACCGGTCAATAAACAAGGCACGGCCCCGATGAGCGTCACGGCCACAAAGAGCCGCTTGCGTGAAATGCGATCGGTTAAATAACCGGCCAGGAGTGAAACGATACCGCCCAAAATCCAAAACCCAAGGGCGACCTGACCGCCGAGCTTTACATCGCGCTCGACTTCATTCATCCCAAATTCCCGCGCAATCTGCGTTAGGTTGGGCGCCATCAAGTTTTGATCGGCGAATAGAAAGAGCGTTGACGACGCTAAAAGGGCGAGCGCGACTTTATTCTGCGCAGGCGTACCGGCTTTTTTATTGGGATCGGACGGCGATTGAGCGGACATGGAGGCCGTCCATGCTAAGCGCAATTTGAAGTCCAAATGCAAGCCCGTGCATTCTGGATTGACGCTGGGCCCGCGCTCCGGCTCAATAAGCGCATGCCCCAAAATGGCCGGCCTTGGTGGAAAAACACGACCGTATATCAAATCTATCCTCGCTCATTTTTCGATAGTTCGGGCGATGGAGTCGGCGATTTGTGGGGCATTGAGCAAAAGCTCGCTTATCTCCGGGATTTAGGCGTTGAAACGCTTTGGATTTCGCCCTTTTTCAAAAGTCCCCAGCGCGATTTTGGCTACGATATTTCCGATTACGAAGATATTGCACCAGAATACGGAACAATGTCCGACTGCCAGCGCCTTATTGAATGCGCGCACCGGCAGGGGATGAAAATCGTGCTGGATTTGGTCTTGAATCACACCTCGGATGAGCATCCGTGGTTTGTGGAGTCGCGCTCATCGAAAACCAATCCGATGCGCGATTTTTATTTGTGGAGGCCGGGTCAGAAGCCCGGCGGGAAAGCGCCGCCCAACAATTGGAAATCGTTAATCGGAGGCAGCGGCTGGCATTATGATCCTAGAACGTCGGAATGGTACTGGGCTTCATTTTTACCCTTTCAGCCCGATTTAAATTACCGCAATCCAGCCGTGCGGGCCGAAATGCTGGCGATGGTCAAGCGATGGCTCGATAGGGGCGTCGATGGCTTTAGGCTCGATTTATTTAATGCGATTTATAAGGACGATCTATTCCGCGACAATCCGTGGTCGCCTTATCCCCTTCCCTGCGCTCAAAATCCATGGGGTTTCTTTCAAAAACGATTGTATTCAACGGATCTGGAGGAGAATTTTGGATTTGCCGCGGAGCTCCGAAGTGTTCTCGATAGCGCGGAAGGCGATCGATTTATGGTCGGTGAGGTATTCGGCGATATGCAAACGTTAAGGCGTTATTGCGGATCGCCGGAAAAACCAGGGCTTCATTTGATCTTTTTGTTTCAATTGCTTCATGCATCTATAAATGCCGGTGCAATTCGAAGCCTGCTCCTTCAATTCGAAGAACTTTTTCCCGAGCCTTATTTGCCGACGCTGGTGCTCGGCAATCACGATCAAATCCGGCTCATGAACCGGGTTAAGCACAGCGCCGAAAAGGCGAGGCTGCTGGCCGCGCTTCAATTGACGGCGCGCGGCGTGCCTTTTCTGTATTACGGCGAGGAACTCGGTATGAAGGGTTCGCATATCGCCTTGAAGGAAGGTAAAGATCCCATCGCCACCCGTTATGCCTGGGTACCCGATACAATTGCAATGAAACTATCTTCAAGAGGCATTTTATTGAATAGAGATGAAAGCCGCACCCCCATGGCCTGGTCGCCGGGACCCCATGGAGGATTTTGCCTTCCGGATACAGAGCCCTGGCTTGCGCTTCACAGCGATTTTCATCATGTGAATGTTCAATCTGAACATCGTGATCCGGCATCCATGCTGCAGCTTTACAAACGCCTTCTTTCGCTGCGCAGAGAGAAGCCGGCGCTTCACGCTGGTTCTATCCGATTATTTAGGCAACACGATGATTATGAATCGCTTCTGGGTTTCCGGCGCCAAGCCGGAAGCGACTGCGCGGATATTTGGATGAATGCAGGCGAAGAGGCGCTGGTTGTGAATTTTCAATTTGAAAATAGCCCGCGGCTGCTTTTTTCAACGCATATAACGCATATGACGGCTGGCACGCCGATGCCATGCATCGGAAAATCCCGTATGTTTCAACCCTTTGAGGCTATTGTTTGCGAGCCCGGCCACAATGGGCTTTGTGTATTTTAATGGGAAGGCTAGGCTTAGCCCAATGCGAGCTTGTTTTACAGCGCTTTCCGGCCTTTTTATTCTGATGATGGGCTGCAGCGGAAATCAATCCGAGCGTCCGCCGGTGAATAACACAGCCTTGAGTACAGCTTCGCCGCCGGCCTCGTCCCCTAAAAATCCTTCTCCAAATTCGGCGAATACCGTTGGGAAAACCGCGGATACGTCCGCTCCGGCCACGACGCCTCAGGCCCAGCCGGGTATGCTGACCCGCGCCCAGGCCGAGAAGTATATGCTCGATCTGGTTAATCGCGATCGCAAGGCGCACGGGCTCAATCCAGTCGTGTGGAATGCCACGGCCGCCAAGGCCGGTCAGCGCCAGGCCGAGGATATGGCTAAACATGGCTTTACCGCCCATTTTGGCACGGATGGCTCGTATCCCGAACAGCGCCACACCGAAGCGGGCGGCGTGGCCATGGTGACCGAAAATGTGGCGTGTTTCGCGGATGCCAAGGATAGAGAGCTGGATCCAGATCCGCTCTTTCCGGTCGAGGAATTAGATCGGATTGAGCGCACATTCATGGACGAAGTGCCTCCCATGGACGGGCATCGCCGCAATATTCTGACCGCGCAGCACACTTCGCTGGGCGTTGGGCTTTCCAAAACGAAGGAATTGCATATCGTTTGTTTGGCTCAAGAATTCATTGATGATTATGGCAAGTATGAGCCTGTGCCCAAAAAGGCCGCGCTGGGAGCGAATATCCGGGTGGCGGGCGAAGTCGTTGGGAATGCTCAAATTGCGGCGGTCGGCCTTGCCCGGGTGGATCTGCCAAAGGCAAGAACCGCCGCCGATTTAAATAAAACCTACGCCTATGCAATGCCTCAGCCTTATGTGACGTATTTTCCAAAGGGGTTTAAGTCGCCTATCCCATTGAATGTGAACGGGAATTCTTTTTGGATCGAAGTTCCGCTCAGCGATCGGAATAAGCCTGGGCTGTACAGCCTAAGCGTGTGGGGGCGCTTTTCACATACGAAAGATTTGCTGATGATTTCGCTGCAAACGATTGAAGTGAAATAAATTAAATCGAATTATTCGTAAATCTTATAGTTTCTTGGCAGCCCGAGATATTCCAAAAGTTCTTCGAGATGCATTGAAATGGCGACTTCGCGCACATCGCTTTTCGCCTGGCGCATGACTTGAAGCCTGCCGGTCGCGGTTTTTACCCATATCCCCGCCTTCGCAAACCCTTGCCAGAAGTCATTCCGGTGCTTGTGAAGCCGGTCTTCAAAAGCCGGATCGTTGCGCAGAATTCCTTCGCGGGTGTCGATAAGAAGCACCGTTTTACGTTTGGGAATGCCCACAATCGCGGCGTGCATTCGCTCAAATACTTCGTCAAGAGAAGCAATACTTTCAAATGGAACGGAGGTCCGGACAACAAGGACCAGATTGGCCGTTTTGTCGTAATGGATTTGTATATGATCCAGCTTGAGTAGCTCGCAGAAATGGGGGGGCGAGCCGGGCATAGTGCGCACCTACATTAAATTGAATCGCCTAAACGATGGTATTTACCGCTGTAGTAGAGGAGCGGTGCGGCGTCGGGCTGCGGGACGGCGCCGGCTTCAACGTGACCGATGAAAATGGTGTGATCGGCAGCGACGATGGCCTGTTTGAGGCGGCAGTCCATATAGGCCAGCGCGTCTTTGAGTACGGGCGCTCCTGTGGCTTCGCTTCTGTGCTCCAGGCCGGAAAAGCGCTCTTCCATGGGCATCCGGCCCGCGAACCGGTCGCTGATGGCTTTGCTTTCCGCCGATAAAATGTTGACGCAGAAAATGCCGCTCTGTTCGATAAGATCGTGGCTTTTGGCGTTGCGGTTGACACATACAAGCACGGAGGGCGGATTCATCGCCAGGGATGTGAATGAGGTGGCCGTTAATCCGTGTATTTGTTCGCCGTGCTTTGTGGTGACGACAGTAACGGTGGCCGCCCAGCGCCGCATAATTTGTTTGAAGGCGTCATCGGTGATCATGGCATCAATCCTTTCGTATTTTTTAAGGTTTTATTTGTTTTTGATTACATGCCGAGCAGGCGGATATTGAGCTCTTCGTGCCCAGATTCCTTGAGATAGAGTTTGGCGCCTTCGATCACGAGTTTTTTAAGCTCTTCTGGATCCCAGGGCTTGGTGACATATTTCCACATGAGGCCGTCGTTGAGACCCTTGATGACGACGTTTATATCCGAATATCCGGTAAGCAATATCCGCACCGGCATCGGATTGATGGCTTTGATCTTCGCGAATAACTCAACGCCCGTCATGTCGGGCATGCGCTGATCGCTGACCACAACGTGGATATCGTTTTCTTTAAAGAGTTTTATGGCTTCGTCCGCCGAATAGGCAGGATATACGATCATGGTGCCGCGAAAACTCTCCGCCAATGAGTCCACGATATCCCGCTCATCATCGACAATGAGCAGACCCAGGCCGGCAATCTTGTCGTCACGTCCCTGAATCTTACCGGTTTGCTTAAAGTCTTTCCATCCCATGTGCTTCTCCTTGGGGACGTCACACGTATTTGAATGTTGACGAGAAATGCCGGATGCCCTGCGCTTCTACATCAAAGCGAAGGCCGCGTGATTGGGTTTTGCCTTTTTCTTCGTGAACCGTACGCACCACATCGGCTACGTACTCCAAATGTTCAAAGGTGTATACCCGCCTCGGTATGGTTAGCCTGCAGAGGTCGAGGGCGGGGCGTATATTTTCTCCGCTGTCAGGATCGCGGCCTATGAGGCAGGAACCCACTTCCACAGGCCGTACGCCGCCTTCTTTGTAAATCTCAACGCATAAAAGCTGCGCCGGAAATTGATCTTCAGGGACGTTGGGGAAGAATTTACGGGCGTCAATAAATACGGCGTGGCCGCCAATAGGTTCGACCACGGGAATACCATAGGATTGGAGGAGTTTTCCAAAGCGGCGGACTTGGCCAATCCGATAGCGTAGGTAGTCTTCGTCGACGACTTCGCGAAGGCCCTGGGCCAAGGCTTCCATGTCGGCGCCGGACATGCCGCCGTACGTATAAAAGCCTTCAAATAGAATCGTTGGGGTTTTTAGAAGCTCGTATAGTTCGGGATCGCGCAGGCCCAATAAACCGCCCATGGGCACAAACGCGTCTTTTTTCGAGCTCATGGTGAAGGCGTCGGCATACGAAAACATCTCCCGCACAATTTCAGGAATGGTTTTGTCTTTGTAGGCCGCTTCGCGCTCTTTAATGAAATAGGCGTTTTCCGCAAAACGGGCGGCGTCCAGTATCAATTTCAATTTATATTTTGATGTAATTGCATACACATCCTTTATATTTTGCATGCTCACCGGCTGGCCGCCTCCCGAGTTGCATGTGATCGTCACAAGCACATAGGCAACGTGGCGGGCGCCATATTCTTTAATGACGTCTTCCAATTTGCTGATGTCGATATTCCCTTTAAATGGGAATTCGCCTTCGGAGCGCTTTCCTTCGTCGACGGTGCAATCGATGGCCCGGCCTCCCGCGAGTTCGATATGGGCTTTGGTCGTGTCGAAATGCGAATTGCCAGGGACGATTTTATGCTTGCGGATTAAAACCGAATTTAAAACGCGCTCGGCAGCCCGGCCCTGATGAACAGGAACAGTAAAGGGAAATCCCATTGTCTCTTCGACTTGATGGGATAATTCAAAAAATGATCGGCTTCCGGCATAGGCGTTGTCGCCCAGCATGGTGCGCGATAATTGATAAATCGACATCGCTCCGGTGCCGCTGTCCGTAAGCAAATCGATGTACACATCCTGCGCTTTTAGCCGGAATACATTGAGTCCCTGCGATTCGATCCTCCGTACGCGCTCTTCGTAGGGAAGAAGCGTAATGGGTTCGACAATTTTTGCCCGGTACGGAATGATCGTGCGCTGCTCTTTCTTCATGAACCCTCCGAAAGCCTCCGCCGATTAAGTACGTGGCTGCTCAACGGGAATGCGAACACTAAAAGTTGTTCCACCAATTTCATTGCGCTGGACATGAATGGTGCCCTTGTGTTCCTGAACAATTCGATAAGAAATCGACAATCCCAAGCCTGTGCCTTTTCCCACGGGCTTGGTCGTAAAGAAGGGGAGGAAAATCTTATTCAAATGCTCTTCCTTGATTCCATGGCCATTGTCTCTCACATGAATCTCGAAATGGCCTTCCGTTTCGACGGTGGTTACGACGACTTCGCCGCCCTTGGCGCATGCGTCGATCGCGTTGTTGACGAGGTTCATGACGACTTGGTTGAGCTTGGCGGGGAAGCAGGGGTAGTTCTTGCTGAGGCTGAGCTGGTGCACGACGCGGACCTGCTTTTCACGGGCCGAATGCTCCAAAATGGTGAGCGTGTTTTTGATGCCGAGGTCGACGTCGGCGTCCTGGAATTGAGCTTCGTCGAGGCGTGAGAAGTTGCGCAGGCCGACGACGATTTCTTTGACGCGGTCCAAGCCCATAATGCCCTGGGTAAGCAGGGTTTCGAGGCGGGCCAAAATGGTTTCGATGGGGCCTTCTTCTTCGTCTTTGCGGGCGCGGGTATAACCCAGAAATTCGTTGAGGAGCGCGAGTTGTTTTTCGCTTTCGAGGGACGATAAATCGGCCCGCACATCCTTGACGTCGTTTTTGAAGACGGAATCCTGCTCGAGGCGATCGAGCAAAGTCATCGCTTCGTTTAATCGCTTTCCATAGGCTTCGGCGTCAGTTGGCTTGATTTCTTTTTGCTCCAAAAACGAGCTAACCGCGAGCCTTCGCACGATGCTGGCGATGCGATCGCGCGATAGATGCAGGTTGTTTCTGGCAAAGGCGAGCGGGTTGTTGATTTCATGCGCGACGCCCGCGGTAAGCTGGCCCAAGCTCGCGAGTTTTTCTTTTTCAACCAGCTCGGCCATGGCTTGTTCGAGTTCGGCGGTGCGCTCTTTGACTTTGCGCTCCAAGCCTTCGTAGAGCATGTCGTTTTCAAGGCAGACGGCCGCTTGGCTGGCGAGTGATGTCGCAAGTTCCATCGAGCGCTCGTCGAAATATTCCGTTTCCTCGGCGATGCGGTACAGGTCCAAAAATTCGTCGGGCGAGCGCTTTCTGTTGACGAGCTGAATGACGCCGATCGTCCGGTTTAGGTGGTTCTTCATGGGAAGAACGAGCATCGAGCGGGTGCGGTAGCCCATTTGGCGATCGAAGCTCGGGTTGAATTTGTATTCGGCGTCCGCGCCAATGGCATACACGTCGGGGATATTCAGCGGTTCGCCGGTGGCGGCCACATAGCCGGCAAGGGTTTGGCGGTCGATGGGGATGGCGAACTCTTTGAATTTTTTCGTGGATGTGGCGATGGTGTCGTTCTGAAAGAGCTTGAAACGCAGCATTCTTTCGCCGCGCTCGTCGGTCTCGACGATATAAACGCTGCCGCCGTCGCAGCAGGTCACATCGCGCAAAGTCCTTAAAATAAGCCCCAGCAAGCGTTCATGTTCGTGCTCGGTGGAGAGGGCGATGCCGATGCGGTTGAGTTCTTTTAGTTGCTTGCCGAGCAGGCGGACTTCGTTTTCCAGGTCGGACGCGCGTGTGGCCGCGCTGACTTCCCGAAGCGAGCAAAGCAGGGCTTTTGAGAGGGCGGTGGCGTTGGTGCCCGTGGGGAGCGCATAGCAGAGCTTGTCGTCGGGAACGCCTGGAACGCTGTTGAGCGCGCCCAGTTTGAGCGTGGCGATGACGCGAACGCTATCCGACGAAATGACCCACGCGGGCAGCTCGGCTTCGCCATTTTGGTTGAGAAGGCTGTCGTCGAGGAGAATCACCATGGGCCGTCCGCCGGCGAGGTCGGCCACGGTTTCATCGAGCGCGGATCGCTTGGCTATCCGGTATTCAGGATCGAGCTTGGCGAGCTCGTTCCGCACCGGTTCATAGAGGTTCGACTCTAGGAAGTTCCGCGAGTGAACAAGTACAGGTCGGGAAGAAGCGGGCACTTTTGTGATGTGCATCATAGGGAAAGGGGCCGGAACAGGCCAAGGAAAGTGGATTGAATTCTTTCGATGTTCGCGTTGTTTATCAATTTGATTGTATACATTCCGGGAGCGCCGCTGGTCTTGTTGATTGTATTCAAACAAATTGTTTATCAATTTGATAAAATATTTATATTATGGATTGGCGGCGGGGCGCATTCTGCAATCGATTCTCCGGGCGTTTTGGGCTAGGCTCCACGGCTCGTATGGCAAGCTCGACAATCACGCTCAAGCCCGGCGATGTGCTGGCCGGCCGCTACCAAATTGAAGTGCCTATTGGAGCCGGCGGTTTTGGCACTGTATTCAGGGCCATGCAGCTCAATCTGAACCGCACGGTGGCGCTTAAGGTTCTGCTTCCCGAGCTTGTGGATCAGCCTTCGGAAATGGAGCGTTTCCGGCGCGAGGCGCAATTGGCTCAGAAGCTCGAGCATCCCAATACGGTGCGCCTATTTGATTTTGGGGTATCCGAAAATGGCGTGCCTTTTATGGCGTGGGAACTTTTAAAGGGAAAGCCTTTGGATGCGCTGATCCGGAGCGAGCGGGGGCTGTCGCCTGCCCGGGTGTACCGCATTACCTCGCAGGTGCTTAAATCGCTGATGGAGGCGCATGCGCTTGGGATTGTTCACCGCGATATTAAGCCGTCGAATATTTTTATATGCGATTTTCAAGGCGAGCCCGATTACGTGAAAGTGCTCGATTTTGGAATTGCGAAGGCTGTGCAATCGAAGACGCAGGTGGGGCTGACGCAGGCGGGGATTGCGCTGGGGACGCCGAGTTATATGGCGCCTGAGCAGGTGGCGGGCGGGGCGATAACGCCGGGTTCGGATTTATATGCGCTGGGGCTGGTTATGGGCGAGGCGTTATCGGGGCATACGGTGATGAAGGGCTCGACGGGGATGGAAATCGCGATTGCGCAGGCGTCGCCGTCTCCGGTGCCGCTTCCGCCCGAAGCAACGAATTCGCCGCTTGGGCCTGTGATTCATAAGGCAACGCAAAAGAGCCAGGCGCTCCGTTATGGGTCGGCGCGGGAGATGCTCGAGCATTTGGAGGCGGTGATGAGGCCGTCGGGGCCTCAGCCGGTGGCTCAGCAGGGGCCGCCTGTGTACGGAAGCGCGCCGGCTCCCGCGGGGGCTGGATTTTACGGGGGCGGTTCACCCGCGATGGGCTATGCGAGCGCGCCTGTTCCCTATCAAAACACGCCGAATACGGTTTCTGGGGCGATGCCTCAAATGCCCGGCCCGAGCCATCCTCAGCCGACTTACCCTCAAAATCCTCAGACTTCGCATGGATTTTCATCATTTCAGCAGGCACCATCATCGTCGTATCAAGCCCCTGTGGGGAATTCGGGAGCGAAGACGGGTTTAATCGTATTGATGGCATTGGTGGGCTTGCTTTTCATTGCGGGCGGTGTGGGCGCGTTTTTGATGATGAGGGATCCTGAACCATCGGGGAGCGCGGGGGTCTCGGGGGGAGCGGGTATATCTGGGCCGGCGGGGCGGCTGGGCGAGATGACCGATCAAGATTTGCGCAGCCGGATTAAATCTGCGGGCTGGGCGATCACGGGCGAGACGCTTAGCAATCAGATGGGATTTTCGATGATGTCGTTTACGCTGAGCAATTTGCCTAAAGTGGCTTCGGTGAATTTATATCGCTATCAAGATGGTTATACGGCATCGATATTGGAAAACTCGTTGAAGCAAAATGGGCAAGGCGCTGTGCTGCGGGACGATAAGACGATTTTGTTTGTTATGGTTATTCCGCAGGATTTGGCCGGTTCACAGGCATTGTTAAAATCGCTGGCGCGATAGAGAATGCAGGCACTTATGCTGCGGCCGCTGATTCTTCTTTGCGCATGGCTGCTTGTTGCATGCGGGGGTGGCGCCGCCTCCGTGCCATCCTCGGCCCCAGCGTCCAGCGCCTCTGTCCCAGCTCCATCTCCCAGTCCGGGCGATGCGGTACCGCAGGAAACTCAGGAAGGCGGCACCGCAGGCGATGAAGATGAAGAAGCCTATAATTTCGTTTCCCGCAGCGCGCTGGGCCATATCGCGCAATACCGAAAAGGGAAGCGCAATATCATCGATATCTTTGATGCTAAAGGTTCACTTCTTTTTTCCGTTGAACAGCACCAAGGCGTAACCTTTGATTCGGAAGCTAAACTTCTCTATGGATGGAGTGATACCCGGGCCGCCCTCTATGAAGTGCCCTCGGGCAAGAAGTTAACCGAGCGGGCAGGCGGTGCCCTGGGGAAATCGGCTTTTATGCCCGACGGTAAGCGGATTGTTGAAATCGGCGAGGGGATACGGTTTATCAATGTTCCAGCGCTCACAACCCGTTTTGAAAAGCTGGGAGGCCATTCGGAATATCATCAGACCGCAAAGCGCGCATTTGTTCTGGATAATGCGGACTCAACAGGACAAGGGGCGTTCGATTATAGGCTCTTTCTCATTGATATCGACAAAGAAAAAGTGATTGCTTCGGTTCCTATGCCCGACGCTGTGATGACGCTACCTCGATACGCCTTTAGCGCGAATGGCCAAAAGCTTGCCTGGGCACTGGCTGGAGCCAGCGTTTGGGATGCTACGACCAATAAAATTGTGGTTCTCGAGAACGGCGAAAAACCAGAACATGAGCGGTATTTTCCGGATGCGCCCTATTTCACCGCGGATGGTAACACGGTATGTATTACGCAATCAGGAGCAACGCGGGCGATATCGATTAAACCAAAGCCCAAAGGTACGGCGCGCCATTGTTTTTACAAAGTGCGCAGGACACCCAGCACATGGATCGCCGACGCATCAACAGGCGATATTGAGGCTATGATGGTGGATATCCCTATTGCCTCTGGAGCTTCGCAGCCAATGGGGCTTTCAGGCTTGAATTATGAGGTGGAGACTGAAGCGCTGTCTTGGGATTCGTCGATGATTGCAGTGCTTGAGCAAAAGGAGACGGTTCCTCCAAGTGATCGTTTGGATACGTGGGTTGTTATCGCAGAAACCAGCACAGGGCGATTGATCAAAAGGGTGCCTGTGTTCTCAATGAGTAAGGATACGCATCAGTTGAGTATTGATTTTTCCAGCGATGGAACGAGGATTCTTATGCGGAACGGCGATACAGAGGAGCAGGCGGCGATTGATGTGAGTACAGGGAAAGTAACCGGTGGAGAGACGCGCGCGGGAAAGCCTTAGGGGGATTCAGGCACAGCCTCTATCCGCAATCGCACTTCAAGCCCCCGCGCCGTATCCGCCACAAGCTCCCGGCCATCCGGCGATATCCATAATCGTTCGGCGTAATCCAGCGGCAAAATTGCCTTCCCCCGAATGCTCCCATCTTTGGGATCGATCAGGAAAATTGTCCCATCGGTTCCTGAACTCGCGATTCGGGCGCCTGATGGGGTAAATACCAAGTCTGTCACTCGCCCCGCATGGACCGCGGCTGATGGATGGGATGTATGCTTGCTCCAGGAATAGATATGAATCCGGCTATTTTTATCGCCCACTGCCAACCATGTTTCATCAGGCGAAAGGGCCTTGCGAAGCGTGTCGCATTCCGAGGAACGATCGTCAACATCTTGGGGACGGCGGATATCCCAAAAGGAAAGGTGGCATTCGTTGTCCAGGAAGCTTGACGAGGCAAAATGAAAACCATCGCGGCTGGATACAACACCCACAAGATAGTCCGCCCGATCGCCGCGCATATCCCGCACGTTGTGTACCGCGCCTCCCCGAAGTGAACTCCGGTAGGCAAGGCGAGGCATTCCTCCTTTGGGGAGCTTTTCACCTGTCAGCGCATCAAAACGCTCAATATCAGGATGTTCATAGGCTTTAAACAGAACCTGTCCCGCTCTTGGGAGCAAATGAATAGATCCACTCCCCCGGCCGCTGGTTTGAATGGACCATCGCTCGCTCCCATCATTGGCATTGTAGGCCCGGAAGCGGGCGTGCATGGAGTTCGCTTCAAGGGCAGTAAACAATGCGCTGCCATCCTCTGAAAAGGCGACGTGGTGCGTTTTAGGGTCTATATGATCGTAAGGACCGGGTTTTATAAAATATTGTTGGCCTTTTACTGCCAAACGGATGCATGATGTGGAATTTTCAATTCTGAGCCGTTCGTCGGCGGCGAGTGAAGCCCGGAAGCTTCCATCGGCGCTGCGGGCGAGAACGCGGGGACTCCTGGTGAATTGGGGTACGGGGCTTTGGCCATCGAGAGATGCAAGTTCGAACCCGAGGGGGCCGTCGAAGATAAGGCGGCGGCCATCGGGTGAAATGCTGCGAATACGCGATCCAAAACGCAATTCCGCGCCGTCTTTGATGCGAATGAGCGATTCAACGAGGCGGGTTTCCGAACCTGTGAGATATTCTCCGTCCCGCGAGAAGATCCAGCTATCCCCAGAGCCTTGGGGCGTTTGGAGAAGGGGTTTTTGTGTGTCTAGGTCCCATACACTCAACAAGGGTGGAGGACATTGGTATTTTTTCGCGGATTCGCTCGATAAGGGGATCGCGCAATCAAGCACTTCTGTGATAGCGCGGCGGCCATCATGGGACAGATGCACGAGGGCCGCGTCACCAATATCGGGGATCTGGGACAGGAGCTCTCCATCATCGGTTGAATAAACGGAAAGGGCGCGTTGATGGATGAACGCCAAACGCCGGCCGTCGCCGGAAAGTGCGGCGTTGATGGATGAGAGGATTGGGGGAAAGCGATGTAATACGTGACCAGAGGCAAGGTCGCGCAGTTCTGCGATATAGCTTTGCTTAGGGGTTGATGGTTGTTGAATAAACACAAGGGCGCGGACGCCATCGGGCAAAAGCTGCATTTGGTGCTGAGCAGGCGGCAATGATGTATGGGTGCCTGATTTTAGATCCCATCGATGGCCATAGGTGAACAAGCGCTGACTAT
Source organism: uncultured Polyangiaceae bacterium (assembly GCA_964537685.1). Lineage (GTDB taxonomy): Bacteria > Myxococcota_A > Polyangia > Polyangiales > Polyangiaceae > CAZICM01. The sequence goes on along the minus strand of CAZICM010000003.1, from coordinate 47,540 downwards.
CGGGCGTAAAGACCACGGATGAACCTATGCGCGGAATTTGTCGCACCTTGCCCTCGCGATTGAGAGGTACGATAAAGAGTGCTGATTCCTCCAGGCCGTGGGTATCTTTGCTGGGCATATCCGCAACCAGGGCAATCCATTCGTCGTCTGGGGATACCAACAAACGCGAGGGTCTGAATATGCGGGCACCGAGTTCGATATGCTGAAGAAGAACGCCGCTTTGGGCGCTCCAGATGAGGATTCCATCTTGGGTCGCGGAAATGACTTGCTGTCCGTTTGTGGACCAAGCGAAGAGAACGTATCCTTGGAGGGTGAAACGATCGTCACCGCGCACCTGGGCCAAGGAGAGTTCACCTGAAGCGGAAGGCAGGGGCGTGTGTCCGGACGGGGGGGAAGGCTCTGGGCTGGGCTCGCAGCGTTCGGGAGGAGCGATGGGAGGGGCGTTTGCAAACTCAAGAGGAACGGGAGGGGGCTGGCTATGGCGATTGACGCATGCGGTGGCAAGAAAAGTGAAGAAGAAGGCTAACGCGGGTGTTTTCATTGTCGTCTAAGCCCTCGTCCATCGACGGTGCTCAGCTTGACACGGCCGCGACAAGCCGCTCCACTTCATCTTGGGCGAGCTTGGTAATAGCCATCACTTGTTCTATGGCCATACCCATTTGCAGCATACGCATAGCGATCTCTCGCGCGTTTTCCTCTCGCCCCTGCTCAAGCCCCTGCTCAAGCCCCTGCTCAAGCCCCTCCGCACGCCCCTCCGCACGCCCCTCCGCACGCCCCTCCGCACGCCCCTC
>CAZICM010000003.1:0-46649 GCA_964537685.1 uncultured Polyangiaceae bacterium | reverse complement strand
CCCCTCCGCACGCCCCTCCGCACGCCCCTCCGCACGCCCCTCCGCACGCCCCTCCATTAGCGCGCTCTTGATGAGCGTACGCTCTAAAAATTCCCGATTTCTCCGTAGCTCATATAACTCGCTCACAAGCGGATCGGAATCCAAACGCTCCAGCTCCAGCACTGCTTTTTTCAACTCAGGAGTTACCCACGGAGCATCCAAAATATCTCTGTGCACTTGCATCTTCGCTCCCTCCTTCAGAAACAACGCCCACTGATCGGACAGCGTTGGCGTGCCGCTTTCAAGACTCTTTCTCCATTTGGGCAGTTCTGCAACGACAATCTGAAGGTGATGCGAAAAGACTTCGTTGCCTCTCATCCCACGCAGCACAAACACCTCTTTGAAATGAGCTTGCCCAGAGAACATCACAAAGTCGGTGATCACCAGTAAAACAAGCGGTTTAAGCGCCGTGTAGTCTTCACCTCTGCGCAGTTGCTTTCCATATCTGCGCGCCCCATAGCAAAGCATCCGCTCGGCAAAGGCTTGGTGATTGCGGCATTGCACTTCCACCACATAACGGTGCCCGCGCTTGTCCCGCACCAACAGATCCAGCTCATCCTCCTTGTCGTCTACCTCGTCGATTTCGCTGTCAGAACGCAGATATTCAATGTCTTCGATTTGTTCATCTCCTTCCAACTCCAACAGCCCATTCAACAAACTGATGAGCAAGTCCTTGTTGTCTTCGCGCCCAAAAAGGGCTTTGAATACAATGTCTTGACCCTGCTGTGCACCGCACGGCTTCGGCTGAGCTCCCTCACCGTGCTGGAATTATTGTTGAGATAGTGCCGCCAAGGGCTCGACTTTGGCCGCCCTGCGCGCTGGTCCGAAAGCCCCAAAGAAGGCGAAGAGCGCCGCAAAACCCAAGCCTCCAGCCCATAGCCATAAGGGAAATGCAAAAAATGTCTGAGGCTTAAATGGGAAATCTGGAAGTTTATCGGCGGCTATCCAGTCGGTTATCCATGCCCCAATGCGCGCAACGAACAGGCCAATACATCCGCCCGCAAGGCCAACAACAATCGACAGGCCCAGCATCCATGCCCTCATGTCGGCCGATGTCGCTCCCACCGCCCGGTAGAGCGCTATTTCACTGCGCCGCTCATTGACCAATACCCGGAAGGTATATGCAATGTTGGACGCAGATACGATTAAAATGACGGCCGATACAAGCGAGAGGAGCGCCATTACACTTGTAATCAATACGCTGACATCCCGGGCCCGGGTGTCTTTGGGCATCAGCTTTTTTTGACCGGCAATATCAAGCAATTGACTCATATCCCGAGGAGATTGAACGACGACAACCGCGCTGGAATAGAGTTCTGCCGCGTTTTCGCCGCCAAATTCGCGGTTCCAGCGTTTCACCGTGCCCAAGGGCAAGGTAATTCCTAAATCAATCGCGCGCTGGGATATGCCAATCAGGCGGACTTTGGCCGTGCGGGGGGTGCCCTTCCGGGCTTTGCCCAAGAGGGATTCCCCTAAGCGCAAATTAAATGTAATGCCTTGGGCTCGCTCCACCATCGTATTGCCAACAGGCGGCAGGCGGTGCGCGGGAGCAATGCTTTTATCGAAGATTTCAACCAAATATCGGCTGACCAATGCCGGTACAGGATCGGAACAGCGGCCTTGGGCTTCGCCGCTCGGTTGTTCACAATATTGATCAGATTGACAGGCACTATTTTCATTGCAGGGCTGTTTGGCTTTTTCCCAGGGGTCCTCAAAAGGATGGGAGGACTTTAATTCTGAGCGAACCAGTTCAGGTTCAATCCCATCGCCGATCAATTCGCTTGTGCCGACTTCATATCCAAAGATTTCTTTGCCGCCTCTGGCACTGGTGGGAAAGGCAAAGCGAAGTTTGGGAAAGACGCTTTCTACACCGGGTACGCGGGCGAGCTCGGCCACGGTGGGCGCGTCGATGCCAGGCGCTTGTCCCGCGCCGCCAATCAACAAACCAAGCAGCCCGGGGTCGGCGGCCTTGGGAGGTTCGAGCTCGGCTTGATCGATGGGAAAGACTTGGCCGAGCAATACCGCCCGTACACCGAGCCCCAGCGATAGAAAAAATAGAAGCGCAGCCGTGCCAGCGGCAATGCCAAACCCGCTCGTCACGAGCGCGCCTCTTTCACGGCTGAGATCGCGGCGGATCAAAAACCAAAGAGAAGAGAGTCTCATCGGGTCTCCCCTTCGCCTTCGGCTTTCTCACTCGTGTCGATGCGGCCATCGCGCAGCCGGATAACGCGCGTGGCGGCGCTGGCGAGGCGTTCTTCATGCGTGACAGCGATGATGGTGAGCTGGCCTTGGCCGTGCAGTTCTTTGAAGAGCTCTATGGTTTGGGCACCGGTCTCGGCATCGAGATTGCCAGTGGGCTCGTCGCAAAGAAGAAGCTCGGGCCTCATCAGCAGCGCACGGGCCACCGAAACCCGCTGCCGCTGGCCACCGCTAAGCTCGCTCGGGCGCGCATCGGCCCGCTCCCGAAGCCCCAAACGCTTGAGCAGCCCTTTGGCGCGCGCGCTTAGATCTTCGCTGGGATGTTTTTCGAAGAGCGAAGGCATAAGAACGTTTTCAAGCACGCTTAGATGAGCGAGCAAATGAAAGGCTTGGAAGACAAAGCCTATTTTGTGCGCCCGTAAATACGCGAGATCCTTGTCGGACATCCTTGAAATGTCTTGCCCAAAGAGCTCCACCTTGCCGGAGTACGCGCGATCGAGCCCTCCGATGATGCCAAGCAGCGTGCTCTTGCCCGAACCGCTCGGCCCTAAAACAGCGAGAAATTCTCCTTGCCGAACGCCGAGCGACACACCTGAAAGCGCCGCGCGCTCGGCCTTTTTATCGCCGTAAATCTTCTGGAGTCCTTCGGTTTGAACAATCACGTTCCGCTTCGCCCGATAGCACCAAGGCCATGCCCGCGTAAACGTTTGCGCGAAAAGAAACAGGTTTTAACCGCACCCCACCAGGGCGTGTTCCAATCGTCCAAACGTCGGCCTAAAGTAGCCGCCCTCATCGTGCCCTTCGAGCAACTCGCCCTTCCCATCGCTGGCATTCTGCCCAGCGCGGAGCCGCCGCGTATCCCTCGCACCAAACGGGTTTTCGTGAACCGGAACCTCAAGATGCTGGGGATCGATTGGGTGGGCTTCGACATGGATTACACGCTCGCGATCTACAACCAGGCCGAGATGGATCGGCTGTCGATCGAGGCGACGTGCGAGAAGCTGATCAAGCGCGGCTATCCAGAGAACGTGCTCGGCTCGATCGACTACAACTTGGACTTTCCGATCCGCGGGCTGTTGATCGACAAGCGCCACGGGCACATTTTGAAGATGGATCGCTTTAAGTTTGTGCAGCGCGGGTATCACGGGCTGCGCGAGCTTCCCAAGGACAAGCTCAAGGAGCTCTATCACCAGAAGCGCATCCGTCCGAACACGCCGCGCTATCACTGGATTGATACGCTGTACGCGCTGAGCGAGGCGACGCTGTACGCGGGGATTGTTCAAGCCTACGAGGAGCGGGGGTTGGGAGAGCCCGACTACACAAAGCTCTTTGTGGATATCCGCGAGTGCATCGATGAAGCGCACCGCGATGGAACGATTTTGGATGAAGTGACATCCAATCTTCCCCGCTACATCGACCGGGATACGCTGTTGGCGCCGACGCTTCACAAGCTGCGCTCGGCGGGGAAGAAGCTGTTTCTGCTCACGAATTCGAGATGGTCGTACACGGAAAAGGTGATGACCTACCTGCTTGGAGACGCGATGGCGGAGTATCCGAGCTTTAGGCACTACTTCGATGTGATTGTCGTGGCGGCGCAGAAGCCGGCGTTTTTTCAGGAGCGGCGGCCGCTGATGGAGCGGGTGGGCCAGGACTTGGTGATGGCGGGCGCGCCTTTGGAGCGGGGGCGCATTTATGAAGGCGGAAACCTCATCGATTTTGAGCGGATGCTCGATGTGACAGGCGATCGGATGCTGTACGTGGGCGACCATATTTACGGCGACATTCTTCGTTCAAAGAAAGAGTCGGCCTGGCGCACCGCGATGATCATTCAAGAGATGGAGACGGAAGTTTTGGCGCACGAGGCATGCCGCGAGGAGCATCAGTTGAGTGCGGAGCTGGAGGGCAGGCGCGAAGATTTGGAGGATCAGCTCCGGTTTTATCAGCAGCGTTTTAAAGAGCTTTCAAGGCGCATCGATGATGCGAATCACAAGAACGAAAGCTCGAATGCGCTGGATGCCGAGCGCTCGAGGACAAAGCGCACGGTGGAGAGGATTCGGGGACAGCTCCGTTTGGTCGACGCTGAGATTGGAAAGCTCGAGCGCGAGATCGCGAAGCGGTTTCATCCTTATTGGGGTTCGCTTCTCAAGGAGGCTCAGGAGACCTCGAGCTTTGGTGATCAGGTCGAGGAGTACGCGTGCATTTACACGTCGCGGGTGTCGAATCTGTTGGCCTATTCGCCGCTTCAGTATTTCAGGAGTCCGCGGGATCAAATGCCGCACGAGCTTTAGGCTTTATTTGCAGCACCGAAAGCCCGTCGAATAATCGAAATACGTGCTCTTGTGCGCCGTCGTCTTGTAATCGCAGCCGTCGCCGTTAATCGACGTATCTAAATAGTATCCGCCCCGGAACGTGCCTTTCGGATTGGACGTCCATTCGTGCAAATTGCCCACCATATCGTAGGCGCCAAAGCTCGACTTGCAGCGCTTGTGCGAACCCGTCTTCGCCAGCGTGCCTTTTAATTGATTGAGCCTCGAATCATTCATGTTGGCCCAGGTGTACATCTCTTTCGGCGGCTCTAAACCACCCACGCCGTAATAAAAATTAAAGGACGAGACGCCTTTGTCATTGCAAACGCCGGGTTTGCGTTCCTCGCCATAAGGAAATGTTGTTCCTTTTTTGCCTTTGCACGCCGTAATCCACTCGCTGTCGGTGCATAGACGCTTGCCAGCGTTTTTACAGGCCACTTCCGCTTGATCGCGGCTGATATGCGCCTGCGGATATACCCCGCGCTTGCTCTGCGCCTTTACGTTAAGGCCATCCACCGAAAGAAATGGCGAATGGGCCTTGTTTCGGCCTTTGCCCTTCCCTCTTATCTCGACCGTGCTGGCTTCGTACTTGTCGATGCAAAACTTGCCAAGCACCGAAACCATGCCCTCGGGACAGCCCTTGTTTTTGGCTTGGGCAGGTTTGGGTGCTGGAAATCCAAGCGTGAGCAAGGCCGCGCCCACACCAATCCAAAGCATCAGGGAACGGGGTAGCCGGATCACCATAACGCAATGCCTAAAGACGTACCTTTGCCATACATGGTGTAAACAGACACCGCAAATTCCTCTCGACGCCCGCTTGTTCCATCCCTAGGACAGGGGCCGCTTATGCTGTCTTGCACCTCGGAATCTCCGCTGCCTCAAGCCCAATTTCGCTCGGTGCCCGAGGACTTTTGGGTCGAGGAAATCCCTGCCTATCTGCCCAGCGGTTCGGGGGAACATGTGTTTGTCACCTTTGAAAAAAGGGATTTGACAACGCCCGATGCGGTGACGCTGCTGGCGCGGGCTCTTTCGGCCGATCCAAGGAGCGCAGGAACCGCTGGAATGAAGGATAAACGCGCGATCACAAGGCAAACCGCGTCTTTTTTGTTTCCGGTGGGCAAGGATGCCGAGGCTTTGCTCGCAGGCTTTTCTCATCCAGCCTTGCGCGTGCTGTCGGTGAGCCGGCATGAAAACAAACTGAAACCCGGTCATTTGATCGGAAATCGTTTTCGTATTGGGCTTCGCGGCCTGTCGGCCGAGGGCGCCGCGCAAATACGCCAAAAGCTGAATGAGCTCGCAAAAATAGGGGTGCCCAATGCTTTTGGGCCTCAGCGATTTGGGCGCGATGGCGATAACCCAGAGCGGGCCCTGGCGTGGGTGGCCGGAAAAGCCAAGCCGCCCCGGGATAGGCGCGAACAGCGTTTTTTGTTCTCGGCGCTGCAGTCGATGATGTTTAACCGGGTGCTCGATGCCCGGGTGAAGGATGGGTCGTGGTCGACCGTGCTCGCAGGCGATCTGGCCAAGAAACACGATACGGGCGGCCTGTTTCTTGTTCCTGCAGACGAGGCCGGACTGTCCGATGCGCAAGAACGCGCGCGATTGGGACAGCTTTCGGCGACAGGGCCGATGTTTGGCGCGAAAATGCGATGGCCTGAAGGAACGCCCGCGGAGATTGAACGCAAGGTGCTAACGGAGGCCATTGGCGAACCTGAACGCCTGGACGGGTTCAGGGCGCTGGGCGAAGGCACACGAAGAGCACTGCGGCTATGGGTGAGCGATCTTACCGTCGAAGATCAGCAAGAACCTTCTCTCGGTGAGCGCAGTCTCAGTGTTCAATTTGTGCTACCGAAGGGGAGCTACGCGACCACCGTCCTCGGATGTGCTTGTGCGCTTGTGGAAAGCCATCGCCGGCATACTGGGGACGAAAAAAGTGTCAGCGTCGCGGAGGCGGAAGATGGAGGCGAGGCTTCTTCGGAAGACTGACGGATGAGCCGCGCTTTCTCAGGTGCCAGGTGTTTGGACTTACAGAGATACAAGACAAACCCAGTGACAGAACAACCAACGTAGCGAAGGAAGAACAATGAAACTTGTTGAGTGGCTGCAGCGCATCATGGTCGGGTTCGGCGCTGCATGGGTCATGTGGCTGATGATCGGCCTGAGCGTGATCTCGATGGCGATTGTGCTGGAGCGGGCTTGGTTTTTCTGGTCTTTGCGCGACAACTTGGTCACGTTGGCCAGGGATTTAAGGGCTGCTCTGGAGGATTCGATCGAAGCGGCCATTCGGCGCGTGGAGACTTCACCGTCGGCGGAGGCGGCTGTGGTGCTGGCGGGTTTGACCACGGCGCACAAAGGGCCTGAAGCCGCCGAGGAAGCGATGGCGGGTGCTGCGGCGCTTCAGCGGATGAAACTCGAGCGGCGTTTGGCTTATCTCGCCACGGTGGGCAACAACGCTCCCTTTATTGGTCTATTCGGAACGGTTATCGGCGTCGTCGGCGCGTTCGAAGCCTTGGGCGAAGCGGCAAAACAGCCCGCTGTGGCTCAAGCGGCGGGAGGGGCGGCTCAGCTCGCGCCTCAAGCGGTTATGTCGAGCATCGCTGAAGCCCTTGTCGCAACCGCCGTGGGTCTGGCCGTGGCTATTCCCGCCGTCGCCTTCAACAATATTTTTCAGCGGAAAATCAAGGCGACCTTGGCCAATACCGAGGCGCTGAGCCGCATTCTGATGTCGCATCTCAAGACGGATACTGAGTACGCGCTTCCGGGCACGGGCGGCGATGAAGAAGAAGAAAAGCCCGCCGCAAAAGCCGAAAGCTCTAAGAAGGCAGCCAAGAAAGGCTCCGCGCAAAAGGAGTCGGACTAATGGCCGCCAGCAGTAAAGACGATGGCGATGGCGTGATTTCAGACATCAACGTCACACCGCTCGTCGACATCATGCTGGTGTTGCTCATCATTTTCATGGTGACCGCCAAGATTATTGTCTCGCAATCCTTGCCTCTCGATCTGCCCAAAGCCGCATCGGGACAGGAAGTGCAGTTGGTGTTTGGACTCGAGCTGGCCGCGAGCGGAGAAGCGTTTGTCGATGGAAAGAAAGTGGCCAATGACGACGCGATTTTGCCGCTCGCGCGCGAAGCTCAAGCCAAAAACCCAGACTTGCGCGCCGTTATCCGCGCCGATCAGGCCGTGCAGCATGGCCGTGTGATCCGCGCGCTCGACCTATTAAAACAAGCAGGAATCTCAAAGATCGCATTCGGCGTGAGCCCCATCCCTCCCGAGGGGGGAGCCAAGGCCCCCGCGGGCGCTACGATTCCCATTCAAGGCAATCCATGAGCGAGTGGGCAGGATCGGGCTCTGTAGCCGTAGTGCACTCAGGCACGGCAAAACATCCTTCGCGGGATTCAGATCCATTTGCGCCTGTGCTCGCGCTGGGAGACCGGGCCGTTCGCGGGGGAGCGGTGATTGGCATTCTGTTCGCCTTGTTGACGCATGGCGCAGGAGCGGCCCGGGCTATCCTTTCCCTGTCGGAAATGGCGGCGGCGGTCTCAGTAATGAGAGCTTCACTGCACGACTATTTCTGGACGATGTACGACGTGGATTTACCGCCTCCGGAAAAGCCGCCGACCCCAGAAAAACCTCCTGAACCCGAACCTGAACCCGAACCCGAACCGGTCGCGATCCCCGAGCCCAAAGCCCCTCAAGCGCCCAAAGAGGAAGATCCCTACGATCCTCCTCCCGCGCCCGCGCAGGCGGCAAAGGTGCTCACGGCACCTGAAGATCCTTCGCAAGAAAAGATTGAAGACCTGACCGACCAAGGATTTGTGTCGGGCGAAGGAACGGGGCCCGGTTATGGAATGGTGTCAGCGGCTGGCACCTCGAGTGCCGCGACATGGAACAAAAACGCTCAAGTCGGCGGCGTTCCAGGCGGAAAAGGCACTGGAGCCCCCCAAGCTCCGCCTCCTCCGCCTTCAGGCCCAGATCTATCCAGATCGGCAAACATTATCGGCGGCACCAACTGGAACTGCCCCTTCCCGCCCGAAGCCGACGCCGATCAGATCGACAGCGCCGTTGTCACTGTATCTGTCACCGTCAGACCCGACGGCTCGCCCCTCTCCGTAAAAGTCGTTTCCGACCCGGGCCACGGCTTTGGACGCGCGGCGCGCATGTGCGCACTAGGCCGCAAATACCAGCCCGCACTCGATAGAGCCGGCCAGCCCATCACAGCGACGATGCCGCCCATCCGCGTGTCTTTCGTCCGTTAAATCCGCACCATCGGCACGCGCGAACCTTTTAAGGGCGAAGGAGCTTCTGTATCCTGCGCCCCCGGTATCCATTGGACCTCAACGAACGCATTGCACAACTGGGCCGGGTGCCGCTTTTTGCGCGCCTGAATCCAGCCGCTCTCGAGCTGCTCTCCCGGGTAGCCACGGAAGAAGCGCATGCACTCGGAACGCGAATCTTTCAGCAGGGCGACCCTGGTGATCGGATGTACGTCATCATCGACGGCCGCGTTCGCATTAGCCGTGAGGTTGCGGGTATCGGAGAAGAAGCCATCGCCATTCTGGGACCAGGCTCGGTATTCGGCGAAATGGCGCTTTTGGACGAGGCACCGCGTTCAGCGGACGCGCGGGTTCATGAACAACCCTGCCGCCTGCTCGCGATTCCCAAAGATGCGTTCGAAGATCTTTTGTTTCTCCACAAGGATCTGGCCTACGAAGTTCTTTGGAGCATCGTCCGAATGCTTACGCAAAGGCTTCGCGAGACAAACGACAAGCTCACTTTTCTTTCGGTGACCGGCAAATTCGAGTAAGCACCGCAAGGCTTCGTCCGTTCACCGGCGTGCGGAGGTTTTGAACGATTATGAATATTGGTTTTAAGCAAATTGGTCTTTTGGCAGCATTGGCATTTGCCGCGCTAATCGGCGCATGTGGCCCGGCAACGCCCAATCCGGATAATCCCAGCGACAAGACAGGGGACACAGGCGGCGCGGCCACCCCCGCGCCCACCGACAGTGCGTCTCCGACACCCACGCCGACACCTTCGGGCACACCTGAAGCGGCGCCCTCGGGCACGCCTGCGGCGCCTTCAGGAGCTGCAGCCACTCCTCCCGCACCGGTTGGAGCCGCAAAGAACGTGCCTGTTGTTGAAAGCAAGATGCTCGAGGACTTGAAGAAAGCCGGCGTCAATATCGACAAGATCGGCGACCTCGAGAAGCTTCCCTTGGCGGCCAAAAAGAAGGTGATGCCGCTGATGCAGAAGGCCATGGGCTACGAAGCCTGCACGGGCTGCCATGTCGACGGCGATTACAAAAAAGACACGCGCGCCATGAAGATTACGCGCGAGATGTGGCGGGCCTACTCGGTGCCTCTGCGCGACGAAAAGGGCAAAGCCGTCTTCTGCGACAACTGCCATTCAGGCCAGGCGAAGGTGCTGAACCGCGGCGACAAGGAAGCCCTCAAAAAGTTCATGGAAGACGAGTACGAGCACAAGTTCACGCGCGCCGACAAAAAAGAAGTCGAGTGCTCGACCTGCCACGGCGATGACATGGAGCTCAAGGTCATCGAAAAGATGTGGAAGATCGCTCCCGAGGCGAAGAAGTAAAAGCGATCTCGATCACCCTTCATATAGATCTGGCTATTCCCTCAAAGATCACTAGATAGCCGCATCATGTGCGGCGTCTTCGGAATCTTGGGCCACGCAGAAGCGGCCAACCTCACCTATCTCGGACTCCACGCACTGCAGCACCGCGGACAAGAATCCGCCGGCATCGTGTCCAGCGACGGACAGCGCATGCACATCCACCGCTCCATGGGCTTGGTGCAATCGGGCTTTAGCGCGGCCGACCTCGCATCGTTACGCGGACATCTGGCGATTGGCCACGTCCGCTACTCCACATCAGGCGGCTCCAGCATCCGCAACGCCCAGCCCATCGCCGTCGACTACGCCCACGGCTCCATCGCCGTCGCCCACAACGGCAACCTCACCAACTACGAAGAACTCCGCTCACGCCTCGAAGAACGCGGCTCCATCTTTCAATCCGCATCCGACACCGAAACCATCGTTCACCTCATCGCAATGAGCAGCGCCTCCACCATTGAGGAACGAATCGTCGATGCACTGCGCCCCCTCGAGGGCGCCTATTCCCTTCTCTTTCTCACCGAAGACAAAATCATTGCCGTCCGCGATCCGATGGGCATCCGCCCCCTCTGCCTGGGCGAGCTTCAGCGCGACGGAAACAGCACCTTTATGGTCGCGAGCGAATCCGTCTCCTTCGATCTCATCGGCGCCCGCCATGTCCGCGACCTACTTCCCGGAGAAATGCTCGTTATCGGCAAGAACGGCCTTCATTCAACATTCCCGCTGAACAAGAGCCCCAAACGCATGTGCGTCTTTGAATACATCTACTTTGCGCGGCCCGACTCACGCATCGAAAACTTAAGCATGTACGAAGTCCGCAAAGCCCTGGGAAAGAAGCTCGCCCAAGAACAGCCCCTCCCCGGCATCCCCGGCCATCCTGAAGACACCGTCGTCATTGCCGTCCCCGACTCCGGCGTCCCCGCCGCCATCGGCTTCGCCAACCAAGCAGGATACCCTTTTGAAATCGGCCTCACGCGCAGCCACTACGTCGGACGCACCTTTATCGAACCCCAGCAATCCATCCGCCACTTCGGCGTCCGCCTCAAACTCAACCCCAACCGCGCGGCCATCTCGGGCAAACGGGTCATCGTCGTCGACGACTCCATCGTCCGCGGCACAACCAGCCGCAAAATCGTCAAAATGGTCCGCGATGCCGGCGCGCGCGAAATTCACCTCCGCATCTCGAGCCCGCCCACATCGTGGCCCTGCTTCTACGGCATCGACACACCAACCCGCGGCGAACTCATCGCATCCAGCCACTCCGTCGAAGAAATTGGCCGCTATGTCACCGCCGACTCCATCGGCTACCTCTCCCTGGAAGGCTTGCTTTCGGCCGTTGAGTCGGCCGCCCACACCCCCGCAGACCGCGCATTGTGGGAAAACGCCCATGGCGATACGATAAACAGCCCCTATTGCCACGCCTGCTTCTCGGGCAATTACCCCATCCCTTTCCGGTCGGGATCGGCGAACAAGAAGCTCCGCATGATACAGCGAGAGGATCCGATGCATACAGCCTCGGGCGCTCAACCAAGCCAAGGAGAATCAACGACGTGAGCCGAGAAAACGCCGATCGCGAAGACGGCTCGGACTCCTCTTCGCTCCCAAGCCGCGCCGACCTGTTTGCCCGCGTCACCGATCGCGCATCGATCTACGAAGTCAGCCCGCGCGACGGCCTCCAGAACGAAGCCGCCCTCATCGGAATCGAAGGCAAAAGAAAGCTTATTTTTGCCCTTATCGACGCCGGCCTGAAGCGCATTGAAATGACGAGCTTTGTATCGCCCAAATGGATACCCCAGCTCGCCGACGCCGAAGAGCTCGCCAAATCGATGACTGCGCCCGAAGGCGTCACGCTTAGCGCCTTGTGCCCAAACGCCAAAGGACTCGAGCGCGCGCTCGGTGCTGGACTTCGCGAAATCGCCGTATTTCTAAGCGCGAGCGAAGCTCACAACAAAATGAACATCAACAAAACCATCGCCGAAACGCTCGACGTATTTCAAGAAATCGTCCCGCCCGCCCGCGAAGCCGGCCTCAAGGTCCGCGCCTATATTTCGACGGTGTGGGGCTGCCCCTACCAAGGCCCTGTCGATCCTAAAATCACCCTTCAAATCGCGCGCCGCCTCCTCGATCTCGGCTGCTATCAAATCTCGCTCGGCGACACGATCGGCGTAGGAACACCGCGCCAAACCAAAGACATCGTCCTTCGCTTCCTCGATGAAATGCCCGCCGAACGCTTTGCGCTCCACCTGCACGACACCCGCGGCACCGCGCTCGCCAATATCCTCGTCGGCCTAGAGCTCGGCGTACGCGACTTCGATGCATCGGTTGCCGGCGTAGGCGGATGTCCCTATGCCCCTGGAGCCGCAGGCAACATGGCAACAGAAGACCTGGTCTTCATGCTGCACGGCATGGGCGTCGAAACAGGCATCGACCTCGATAAACTCATCGAAGCCGGCAACATCGCCGAACAAGTCATCGGCCGCCCCCTTCCCGGCAAAGTCCACCGCGCGGGCCCCTTCCGCCTCCGCAACCCCTCCCACAGAAAAACCTAGAGCGCTTCGCCGCCATCAATGCTCCAGCATTTCAAACTCCCCGACACCCTCAACAGCCCCCTCCAAAAGCTCCTTCGCCTCACCAAACCCATCTTCGCCGGCTGCGGCTCCATCTGGATGTTCCACCGCATCACCGACCCCCCTCCCCACCGGCGCATCGGCTGGTGCGAGTACATCGAAAACACACCTCACACCCTCCGCACCCTCGTCGAATTGGCCCGCGCCCAAGGCTATATTTTCGTCTCCATCGGCGAACTCTGCGAACGCCTCAAACGCGGTCAATCCGAGCCCAAATGCATCGTCATCACCTTCGACGACGGCTACCGCGACGTTTACGAAAACGCCTATCCCTTCCTCCGGCGCGAAGGCATTCCATTCACCGTGTACATCGCCACCGGCTACGCCGACCGGACATGCATACCCTGGTGGTATCTCCTCGAGACCGGCATCGCGACCTCCAAGCTCAACAGCCCCGGAGACCACCATCTCAGCACGGCCGACAAATTCAATCATTTTGCAAAACAATTTGATTTAGTTTCACGCAGCGAACAAATCGCTCTTGCCGAACGCCTCTTTGGAGCTGAATTCACGGCAAAAACTCGTGAACTATTTTTGACGTGGGAACAAATCCAATCGTTATCCCAAGACCCCCTCGTCACCCTGGGCGCACACACCGTCAGCCACCCCAATCTCAAAGAATTGAACACCGACACCGCTTTTGCCGAAATGCGGGAATCCCGCCGCATCCTGAGCGAACGCTTGGGCCGCAGCATTGACCATTTCGCCTATCCCCTAGGCTCCCGCGAACACGCCGGCCCCCGGGAATTCGCCCTCGCGCAAAAAACCGGCTTTCAAAGCGCCGTCACCACCCGCATCGCCAATGTATTCCCACAGCACATCGGCCATATGCACGCCCTGCCCCGCATCTACGGAAGATCCGCCGCCGAATTTCTCCTCGGAATGGCAGGACTGCGAACGCTCTCTCAATACCGAAAGCGCTTCGTTTTCGATCAATAAACCGGCGCGCTACATCAGCCCGACATAAGAAACCGTCCCCTGATAACACACAGGCGGACACTCGTTTCCATTGGGCTTTAGCTCATCCACCTTGGCATTCAGCAGCTCATCAAACACAACCACATCCATGACATCGCGAATCTTCACGCCCGTTGGCACCTGCCCGCCCGAAATCGTCTGACCCGTCAAATCCATCATCACATCCACCTCCCCGCTCAACCCCACCGAACAGCTTGCATTGGCCGCCGACTGCATCTGCGTACACGCCGCCGGAGAACCGGCACTCTGCTCCACCAAAAAGTTTGCACATATTGTCGTATTGACACACACTTCCATCAAAATGGGCAAACCCGTTTGATACGTTGAGGCCACATCCCCAAGCTGTATTTTCACAAAACTATCGCATCCAATCAGCGTGCACCCTTGAATCTCACCCCCATCGCTGCACGCCTGAATGCCGCAAAGCATCCCCAGCAAACCCACACCCAAAATACCCTTTAATATCCTGCGCAACTTCATCGCACTCACCCAAAACTCTCCATGGAATCACGGCACTGGACTCGTCTGGCAGCCGAGATTCATAAAATAAACATGATGTTCCCCGCCTTCACGATCGTCTCTAAATAAAATACCCACATCCCCATCGGGACCAAAGGTAGCCACAGGATAAATGCTATCCATCTTATCCTGTGTCAATCTCTTCTCATTGCCAAGCCCCGTCAAATCCGCGCCAATCATACGGGAATACAGCTCATAACCATCGTTTTGATCGCGATCATCCGAAAACACCAAGAGCAAGCGATCGCCCAAGGGCCTCAAAAAAGGATAACGCGAGCGAAATGGCCCTGGAGAACTCACAGGCGTGGGCGGAACCAAAAGCGTTCCATCCTCGGCCACGGCCGCCGCATAAATCGCCTTTGGACTGGCCGATTTATCAAACCAGGCAATCACATAGCGATCTCTATTCCACACCACCGTTGGATAAACGGCATCCGTCGAGCCGTCTGTCAATGAAATGGCCGGCGCTGCAGGCGATAAATCGGGCAAATACGTTTGAAATTGAATGAGATGCGTATAGGCATCGCCCACCGTCCACGCAACGCCCACCCCCGACAAACCGGCCGCCACACTCGGACCTTCATTGCCAAATGAACTATTGGGATCCGTCATCGCCACATTGTCGCCCGACGGCATTCCATCCACCGAAACGCGCTGCCCATAAATATTAAACAGCCCGTCCCGCTCATCCTGCCACACCACAATAAATTCGGTGCCATTCCAGGTGAGCGCCACATTCACCGAAAAACCAAAGGCATTCGACAGCCGCGTATCTTGAATCACCTTCGCCCCCGATTCATTGAGGAGCGTAAAATAAACCTCGTAATCGCCATCCCGCCTATCCTGCCAGGCAAATCCATAGCGATCGCCCACCCACACAATCGGACCGCCCGTGGCATCCGCGCTCTTAATCGTAATGGGCTCCTCACCGGGCGGAATGGGATTTCCCACCCCATCAATCATCGTCCGGAATATCGAAAACCCGCTCTTTGTACCCGTATACATCGCCGCATAACTGCTTCCGCTCCACGCAATCCCGCCCGGTCCCGCCGGATCGATATCTCCGGAAATGCGAATCGCCTGGTTTCCAATTGGAACGAATTCAGCATTATCATCAACGATTCCATTACAATCGTTATCAACACCATCACAGACTTCAATACCGCCCGGATAGGCCAGCGGGCTCGCATCATTGCAGTCATCCCCGCATGAACCAGGCATTCCCGCAATAACTCCCGGCTTTGCCCCTCTAAATCCATCCCCGTCCAAATCAAAACTCAATAAACGGTAACTGCATTGCCCATTCGCCGGATCGCACACTTCATCGGTACATTCATCATTATCATCGCAATCAATAGGATCGAGTTTCTTGCACACTCCGCCTGGAGAAATTGAACCCCCGGCTCCCCCCAATCCTCCCGTTCCGCCCGCGCCTCCATCCGGCGCCGGCGCGGTCCCGCCCGAACCCCCCAGCCCTCCATCCTCCGAAAGCAGCACACACTTCACCGGATTGCATAAATCCTCGATACCCGGGCAATCCGAATCCACATAACACTCGGGCGCTGGAGGCGGAATATGAAGGCCCGTGCGGGCTCCACACGCCCCGAACACAAAAGGCAAAACCATCGACGAAATACCACCAAGACCAATGGCAAAAGAACGCACGGGCAATCCCCTTGAATATATAAAACCAACGAAGCTATATCAATCCGATTGAATTACAGGCAACCGCCAAAACCCTCCACATCAATCGGCTCGCACACCAAACCCGGCGGACAATTATCATTTCCCGACAAAGGACAAAGCTGCACACACTGCGTACCCGAACCCGTCACCACACACACGAATCCAGCCCCGCAATCCTGCCCGCCAAAACATTGATCGCCCTGCTGCCCAGGCCCCACCGGCAAACAAAACGCGCCATAGACTTCCTGCGCGCACGGCTCGGATGGATAATCCACATAGATGTAACAACCTTCTCCCGGAAAACAATCACCATTGAATTGGTGATAGGGATCGCATTGAAAATCCGTAATGGGCGGGACATCCGGGCAGCCCGGATCAAAGACTTCATCGAGCGCATCCTTGCCTGCATCCTTTAACCAAGAACCATCGTATTTCGCATCGTTCTTGGCATCCGCGCCTCCATCCTCATCATCGGCGCCGATGGCTGTTACCGATGGACCACAGCCCGCAGACACCAGAGAAACAAAGGCAAATGGAAAGCAAGTGAGCGCGAGGAGCAAAAGAAAACGGCGTCGCATAGGCGCATTATGCCCGAGGAGCGCAATGAAAGGGCATTCTTTTGCGCGGCTCTTTCGATTTTATGGCGAGGGAATTTATTTATTCGGCGGCGGGAGGCGGCCTTGGCGCCACAGGCCCCGGCGTTTCAATGGTTTTACGCGCCTCGGCCGGCGTTTTGGTCTTTGGAGCGGGCGAAGTATCGCCTTTTTGAGCATCGGCCCCCTTCGGTGAATCGGCCGCTTTTGAATCGCCCTTGCCCGGCTCGGCTTCCTTTGAAGCGCCTTTTTCATCGGCCTTCTTTTCGTCGGCCTTCTTTTCTTCCTCCACCTTTTTACGCGTTACCGTCACCTTTTTAATGACCGGCGGCGTCTTTGGTCTCTCACCGCCCACAACTTCAACCGACGCGAGCTTATGAACCAAGTCCACCGGCCCGCATTCGCCGAAAATCGTATAACCGCTGCTTCGCGGATCGCCCTCTTTGTAATCGAGATGAGCCGCCGCCGCGTCCGTAATAAAAAACTGAGCGCTGTTGGTATTCGGCCCCCGGTTCGCCATACACAAAAGCCCCGGCCGATCGTGGTAGGCATCTTCCCAAACTTCATCGGGAATCACAAAACCAGCCTCCCCCGTGCCATTCTTTTTGGCATCGCCGCCCTGAATCATAAAACCCTTAATAATACGGTGAAACACCGTCCCATCATAAGCGGGCGTCTTCACCCATTGCCCATCCGGGTTTTTCCAGGTGCGCGTTCCGCGTGCCAATCCGATAAAATTGGCCACCGTAATCGGCGCCTTCGTATCGAAGAGCTTGCATTCAAGCGTCCCCATATCGGTTTCAATCGACGCAAACAGCGCATTGCCCTTCGGCAAGCCTTTCACCGCATCTTCGAGCGTCCATTTGCCCGAAAGCGGATCGTCCGGACTGGGCTTTATTTCGGCGGCGGGCTTCGCATTGATTTTCCGCTTCACCGGCGCGGGAGGCGGCACGGGCCTCTGCTGGGCTTTTGTATCGCCCTGAGGCTTGGCCTTGGTATCCGCGGCGGCCTGCGTTTGAACGGGCCTAGGCTCGGGAGCGGGCTCGGGCGCGGGCGATTCGCAGCCTGAAAGCGCGAGCGGAATCAACAACGTGGGTGTGAGAATGAAAATGAATTTCCGATGGTTCACGCCATGGGTTTTTCTGCGAATAGCCTGCGGCGTCAAGTCTCTTTTCAATGCGCCGCCATTTAAATTAAACCGGCTTTACATAGCTTTCGGGCACCCAATGCTGTTTTCCATCGCTCATCGCCACCAAAAACTGCCCCTGCCCGACCTGCACCACCGTGCCCGGATAATAATTCCCATCCGACCACGCCACTTTCACATGCGAGCCAATCTTTGGTTTTGTCATCGATTTACCAAAAGAATCCAGCGCCGACCCCAATGCGCTCACGCCGGCGACAAATGCGCTTCCCACCGCATGCGCGGCCTGCTCGGCCTTTTTATCGAAATCGGCACCCGCAGCATTGGATGGCTGAGGCGGCACCGCCGCCTGCGTGGACTCGAATTTAATCTCCCTAGGCGCTCCGCCCCGGCTCAGCCGCTGCCATTCCTGATCCACCATCATCGAATACGATTGCAATCGCTGCGATTCTCTGACCATGGTTGAATTCCAATAATAAACCAATTGAGAATAGCGCGCGGCCGAAAGCCCTCGGCGCTTGAGCATGGCCGAAAGCCCTTCCAGCAGCGCCTCCGCCGACAAGGCCACATAATCCTCGAAGCTCAGCACCAAAACCCCGCCGAGCACCCTTCCCAGCGCGGCCTGATACAGCGGCACAAAACGCGCGGCCACCGCGCCATGGTTGCCCATATCCTCCATGCGCGCCCTAAAACCCTGCTGAGCGGCCTCCCAATCCTCGCTTCTCACCGAAAGCTCGGCCAACACGGCGGACACTTTTTCGGCGTTACCAGCTTCTGCGCACTCGGCGGTACGCGCGCAGAGCTCGGCATATTGTTCCAAAGAAATATTGGCAATAGGTGCGAACAGATCCATGGCGGGGCAGACAAGCGCGCATTTAGAAAAAGGTCAAGAGCCGGCGCACAAAACGATCGCATTGAAAGCCCGCTTGGTGTAACAAAGAATTTCGAATGCACGCCGACTTCATTTTTTCCCGCTCCAAGGCGGCCCGCTGTTTAATCGCTGGGGCCTGTATTTCGCCATGGCTTATCGCGGCCTGCGAACCCCGCATTGAAGAGCCGCTTCCCCCGATTGGCGCCGAAAAAACCCAAAGCGGCAATACTTCCGGCGGCGCTTCAAATAAGACCGAACCCAAAAAGCGCTGCATTAAACAGAGCCCCGACCAGCCTCAAAGACAGCCTCCAGCGCAAGTACCCGACCCGCGCTGCCCGCCTGACGACCTAGAAACGCCTCCCAAATTGAAGACCGCCACGATTGTATTTCCCGAAGCCAATGGCAAGCGCATTACGGTCGAATTGGCCGACAACGACGACATGCGTGCGCGCGGCCTAATGTTCCGCAAACAAATGGCAGAAGATCACGGAATGTTCTTTTTATTTAACGAGCGCGTGAACCATACCTTCTGGATGCACAACACATGTATTCCCCTGGACATGCTTTTTATCGACGATGACGGCACCATTGTAGGCATAGAGGAAAACACGCCCACAATGAACGACTCGACCTTTCAAGTGGGCTGCCCCTCGCGGCATGTGCTGGAAGTCAACGCCGGATTCACGCGCAAATTCGGCATTAAGGCCGGGCAGAAGATTGAGACCTTTGGGATTTAGATCAATGAAATAATGATATCAGATCTCGCGGACGAGATCGCCGACCATAACATTATTGAATTCAGCCTGAACCTCAATATCCTCGGTGACGGTCTCAAGCAGCGGAAAAATATTGAATGACGATCGTATTGGATCCGTCTTGTCTATTCTGGTTCGGTCTTGTTTGATGCTCTTCGTCTCCGATGATTCGAGGGTCGTGATTTTTGCTTGACAATGTTTTACTTTCGCCTTCCCCCGAACAACCTCGAGCTGGCCTAGGGATTCGCCGGTATCCGGATCCCGAATCTCATCGCCAAGCGCGAAGATGAGAAACCTGCTCCCCGAGTGGATTCCGTGTTCAGATCCGCGGTTGATCACAACCTCGGTCGAACTTAGAACTCTAATGACCTTTCCTTCGATCCCTGCCATTACATCACCCTACGCCGCAACACCCAGCGGCACAATCAAGGTTTCCATATCCATTCCCGGCGCACTCTCCACCCAAACTTGCGTTAAGCCATCCCGCTGCTGATAAAGCCTACAGAAACGGCGTGCACCATCAATAAAAGCACTCGATGATTGAAGGGTTACAGGTCCGCTTGGCCTCAGCACAAGTGCGCTTTCCCACTCACCACGGGGATACGTGCGAATTGTTGGAAGGCGCCAAACACCTGTGTACTCAAATCCAGGGCTCACCCGCTCAAAGAACGACAGGTCCAGATCCGGGTACATTTGGATTTCGATTTTCTGAAGCAATGGCCAGAAGTCTTCACTCGTTGCAAGTCCGCCCCCGACGATAACAATGTTCACAATTCGTCCGCGTATGGAAACAAGCCCCCATGCTCGATCTTTTCCCAAGTTAAACCGTGCGGGAGCGTTATAGGGCTTTGGCACATGCTGCCGTAAACACCCTGAAAATGCACGAATGGCCACCCCTTCATCCACCAGCAGAGCTCCTATGCATTGCCGCGGAGCCAACCCCAAGTCTCCCTCGATGCCGCATGTGAATCGCATATCACTCGCGCCCCTTGGTTGACCAAGGACGCTCGTGCAATGCACACGCAGCGGTTTGGAGAACGGCGAAACCATGAGAAACGCATCGCATACTTCAGGCGCCCGTCCTAGCGGAAAACCGCTCAACAAGAACTGTGGCCCTCGCACCTTTGTTGCGATGACATCTTCAACCAACATCGCAAAAGCCCGACTCATCGCCATTTCTCCTGTAGCCGTTCGAGCTCCCTCTGTTGCTCATCGAGCTGTCGACGAGTGAGCGCGTCTTCGCTTGCCGGAATCCCGAGATTGTGAGCGTACATGATAAGACACTCCTTCGCCTCGACCTCTCGCTTGCAGCTCATGATCCGTACGTCTTCATCGGCGAATCGTCTCTGCACTGCTTGCAGAACGTGCGCAACCTCTTCGAGAACCGCAGAGATCGTCGGTTCCCGGTCACGGAACATGATGATCTTGGCTCCTCCATCCAACTCCCATGTAACGGCTTCAGCTTCACCGCCCCTGTAGCGAAGGTACGCAACAGCCTCGTCTGATCCGAGGTCAACCTCAACATTCAGCCGCGCGAGTCTTGGCCCTAGTTGACTCAACCATTGAGCACCGGATTTCACGTACATTCCTCAATCATCACGCTTCACTTCTCAGCACACAACGCTAATGCGTGTCTACAGCAAACGCCTTTGAACTTTAGATTTTACCCCCGCGGCCTCATGCACGGCGCTCAAGGCGGATTTCAATTCAACCGGATAATTTTTCAATACAGTGAGATAGCGCGAAGGAGAAAGCCGGGCATCAGGCAATAACCTTTCCAAAAGCTCAATCGCATCCGCCTGCTTGGAGAGCGGCGTGCCACCGAATTCTGAAATTACATCCGCAATGGTCGCCAATGCGATCAAAACTGAATCGGCATCGGCCCGCCCCGCCGTCCCAGGCGCGGGAAGCCCAGCATCTATCGTATTTTTTGCATCATCCGGTATCATTGGAAACCAATTTGAAAAACGCTTCTCGAGAGCAATTCTATCCCTGGAAATAGCCTCGCGCTTGGCCTTCTGCCCTTCCGAACGAAGATGCCCGGCCGAAAGCCCAACTTCCTGAAGCGCCTCCAAATTGGACTGTTCGCCCAATTCGGCCATTTCAATCGTCAGCGCGTGCCGCCGCTGAGAAAGCCCATCGAGCTCATTCACCAAATCGCCCACATCCCGCGAAAGCTCGGCAATTAAATCCTGTTTCGTTTTCTTTGAATCCAATGCCCTCTTTTCCTCCAAGAAAAAAGAAGCATTTTTAAATGCTTTGCCCTCGGCAATCTCCGAAAGCGCCCGATCATCGATAAAATGATAAAAAGCCCGCTCGCCCCGCTGTCTCTGGCGGGCCACCAAGGCGCGCAGCGAGGCATTCTCCTCCCCCAGCGCAATCACGCTCACCGATAAAGGCACATCTTTAGAACGTTCCCGTTCCGCCTGAATCATATCTTCCCTCACGATCGCATTGCCATCCGTCACCAGCACAATTTGAGCGCGGGCCAAATCGGGATCTTCCTCCTTGGCCTTGCGGAGCAGTTCAAAGCTTGAAAGCAAGGCTCCCTCGATATTCGTGCCGCCTCTCCGGGGCGTGCGGATAACCTCGATCATCGATTTTGATGCACTTTCGATTGAATCCACCTTTACCAGAGGCCAAAGCAATTTGGTGAAATAGCGATAGAACAAAACCACGCGCACGCTTCGCCTATGCACCGAAAGGCGCTGCTGAAGCGTCGCAAGCTCGGCCAATAAAATCGCATCGCGCACCCGGGCCCGCGCACCCGCGCTCATCCCCTCGCCCCCTTCCAGCATCGAATCCGAACCATCCAATAAATAAATCCGGACTTCGCCCACGAGTTTGGTGCGGGGCCGGCCCACAGACTCGCGAAGCACATATTTACGGGTCAGCAGGCGCCCCTCGGCAAGCGAAAGAAAAATACGCCTGGGATCGTCGATTACAGCCTGAGGCAGATCGTGAATATCCCTCGCGGGCACCAAAACCAGCTCTTCGGTCGGATAAGAAACGAGCCGGGCGCGCTCTTCCAAATCCACGGCGCGCACAGGCGAAAGCGAGCCTCCCACATCAAAACAGCCATCCACGGCAAGCGCCGCGGCCATGGTCGCCTCTTCGCTTTGCGGAATGAAATAACGCTGAACCAGCTTTAAATCCTCGGCTTCCTCGGCATTGGCTTTTTTCAATGAATCCTTAAGATCGAGCCTCGCGCCCTCATACCCTTCCCGCAAATGCTTGAGAATTCCATCGCCGAATATTTCCCGCGCCGATTGCTCAATTTCTTCCTGCTTGCTGAATTTGCCGCGCAGTTTTGGGCTTCGCTTCAATGCCCGCACCGTCCGGTAAGCCAAGGCAGCCTGAACATTATCACCATTTTGCAATGCCATTCGATCCAATTCATTCACGGCCAGCATCAGCAGCCTGCGATCTCCCCTTCCCAGCGCTGTCTTCGCCTGATGTGTCAATGCGATCGAAGGCGAAAGGCCGGCTGCGCAGAGACGATTGATATGAACGATTTGCTCGGCGATATAGGCGCGCCTCGCTTCCACACCCGAATTCTCCAGCGAAAAAGCCGCCGCGGCATCGAGCAGAAGCCTGCGCGCTCCCTCCAAGAGCTCGCGTTTATGGCCCAGCACTTCGGTCTCGCCCCTCGCGCTATCCAGCAAATGATCGACCGCCGCCAAATGAATTTCAAAGAGCCGTTCATCCTCCGGCGACATTTCGGCCGAGGCTTTTGCGTCCGCGGCGCCTGCTTGCTGGCTATTCGAACTCTTAGACGCCTGAGCCAGCGGAGGAAGCAATACACTCGAATCAATTGAAAATACGAAACGATTTTGAATTTGATCCTTTGGGTGCCCGGCCGCCCAAATCGCCCTCGCACAAAGCTCATACACACGCCTGAGCCAAGCCGCCCTTGCCGTGGGCACATAACCCTTAACCACACAGGCCCGCTCCGCGCTTTCAATATTCTCTTCGAGTTCGGACAGAGCTTCTTCGCAATATTTTTCTAAAGATTGGCCCTTTTTTTTATCGGATTGATTCTTGGGCGCCTTCTCTTTGGGCGGCTTGTATTCCATCTGAAGCGCCGACAGCAGATCCAAAAGAGCCTTGGTTTTAAATTGAGGCTCCCATCCAAAGAGACGCAAGACCGGCTTTAAGACTTCAGCAAAGCGGGAGCGCACCTCTTCGGGGGCTTCGGATAATTGCTCAATACGCTCCGAAAGAGCTGCAAGGCGGGCATCGCTCGTCATGGCTGTTCCATCCGGCTAGAGTCTATTCCTAACCTAGCCATGGAGAATAGAATGCATAAAAACACGCTCGGCTTTAGCCTATTTTTACTGGGCGCGGCGCTCGCCGGCTGCAATGAAGGCGACCCGGCGAATGCCACGCCTTCCCCGCAAATTGTGCTGACGCTCAAGGTCGATCCAAACCAAGAGCGGCTCGATAACTTTGGCAATGCTGCCTCGATGCCAGCGGGACATGCCGCCCAAACGCCTAAATTCCACAAGATTGCCATCCATTACGTTGAGCTGCTTGAAAATCAATACACTCAGCTTGGTTCGGGCATCGTTCTTTATGACAGCCCAATGACCAGCGCCGGAGGCGCGGAAGCTATCGATTTCAATAAAACAATAATCGCCTCTCCGCCGGCCACCGCTGCCCTGGGCGATGCCTCTCAAATCCCCGCCGGAACCTATAACTACATGCGTGTTTCAATCAATTATCAAGAATACGATGTGGCGTTTGAACATTCCCTTGTGGGTATGGTGACGGGCCGCCTCGCTTCTTTCGTGGGGGAAAATTCGTATATCACTTCTTTCGATCTCAATGGAGAATCCATTCAGGTGAATGGCAATAAAGCTCAAGGATATTGGGCATTTAAACCCGCTTCCTATCCAGCCGTTCAAGGTCAAGCCCCCGCCGGTTCAACCACCGTTGTCAATCCGATTGCAGCAGATTCCCCCATTCCTCCGGGTTCGTGCGTGGCGACGGGCAAATTCTCGGTTCCGCTCGTAATTACAGGCGGAAAACAAGTGAATCTCGAGGCATCGCTATCCAACAACCAAAGCTTTGAATGGACGGACGGCGACGGCGACGGCAAGTGGGACCCAGAACTCAACGAAACCGTTGTGGATATGGGTATTCGCGGACTCGTTCCATCGGGCTCGGAAGAATCGGTTCATTCCCCCTAACCCTGAAATAAATTCCCCCACTCCGAGCGGGCCCGCTCTTGAAACAGCTCGTAGGTCTTCGCATGAGCGGCCTCGGATAGACGGCTTACCCGCCCACACAGAGCCTCCGCCCGCATCGCCTCATCTGGAAAGAGCTCGGACAGCAGCCTCGCCTCCAATGCCAGCCTCGCCGGAGCCGAATCTTCAAATAAAACCGTGAAGAATTTTGAACGCACTATCGATCGTATTCGCTGCTCATTCGCGGGTAATTTTGATTCGTCTCCCAATACAACTGGCTCTCCATTCGATACAAATTCCCACCAACGCTCTAGATAAGCGAGCGCATTCTCCAGCCGCCCAAAATCAAAACGAATGATTTGCTCGCGCAGCTCTTTGGATAGAGCGCCGAATATCGCCGCAATGCCTTGAAAACCCTCGCCCGCATCCGGAGCGCCTTGGATGGCTTGGCCCGGAGACACCATCAGCGCAGCCTCCGCGAGCGCAAAGGAACAGGGTATGCGCGGCCCGGTATTTCTCAGGCTGCGATAGCCTTCATAATCGGGCTCCAATGTCTTCGTAATTTTTTCCAATTCAATTGTATTTAGCTCTTTGCTCTCCGCCCGGAGCAGCGCCTCGGCCGTCCACTTCAGCCAATCCTGGGGCGCAATCACATGCGCGAGCCCAGCCTTCGAAAGCACACCCATAAGCGACTGTATTTCCCGGCTTAATCCAATTCGATCGCTTGCGCTCGTACGCTGGAAAGATGCTTCCACCAGCAAGCCAATGCGGGGCCCCAATACCCTTTCCCGAAGAGCCGGCCGGCCTTTCTCAAAGAGCGCGGAAAAACGCTGCTCCAAGCTTTCAATCCGATCAAATTCAGGAGCCATTCGCTCAAGCGCTCCAGATAAATCGTGGCCCGCAATGGAAGACAGGCGCTCTTTGGCCACTTCCCGCACCGCGCTGTCGCACAGAAGCACAAGCTCATCCTCGGCATGCGAAAGCGCTCGCCCGAGATGGTGGCTGCCTTGCTCGTGAGCCTCCGGATCGACGCCCTCGGCCAACACTTCGCGCACCGCTTTGACATGCGATTCCAGCGAAGCCACAAGCCTCTGCGCCTGCTCCATCGGCTGGGAAGTGCGGGGACCTTTGCCGGTGAGCTCATCAAGCTCGGACGTGTTGGTGCCCAGGGAATAGTTCGCATGCTCGCAGAGCAGCAACAGAGCCCGCCCGCGAAGCCAGCGGCCCAGCGAACGAAGAGGCACCGATGCGCCGTCCAGCGATCGGGACAGCGCGCACCATTCATTCGCCGTGCCGAGCAGGGTCTTGGCTGTCTCGCTCCCAAACGAAAGCCCTTCCGATAAAGCCTTTGCGCGAAGCGCACTCACGCAGTCATCGAGCAATACCTGAGCCCTCGGAGCATGCGCAGGCGAGGCTTTCACCAGCGAAATCAGCGCGGGCATAATTTGAACGATGCGCTTTGGATCGCGGCTTTCAATCGCGGCAACGGCATTGTCTTCCCAAGCGGGACGGCTTTCTTTGGGCTTTGGCGAAGGCGCGGCACCCTTCGCAGCCGCTTGTTCGGCAGCCTTTCGCGCGCTGTTTACATCGGGCGCAGGGCTACTGCGCACCGGCACCGAAATCGGAGTCAGCTTCGCGAAGCAGCGCTCAAAAATCTCGCGTTCTGTCCTCAGCAGCTCGAGCTGGCGGCGCTCTCTCGGATCGGTCTCGTGGGCGAGAAGTTTCTCTGTGTCCTCGGGCGAAGGCCCCGAAAGCAACAGATGAAAACGAAGCGCATGCAGATCGCCGGGCATCACTTCAAGCGCGCGATCGGGCCTGCGGAAGATCTTGTCGTACACGACAGCCGCGCGCAGAACACGGCCGCAGCGAACCGCCGTGCGCGTGGACAAATAGCGCGTGGGAACAAAGCTTGGATCGGCGCGCACCGCCGCATTGAGCTCGGCATCAAACTTCGACAAGAGCTCGGCGAGCCCCACGCAGATCTCATCGGAGACATGCACATTGTCCGAAAGATGCTGCAGCGCATCGAGATCCTGAACCGAAAGCTGCTCCGACAGCGAAGGATTGCCCGTGCCTCCAATCTGAGAGCGAAGCACCCGCGCCAGATGCTCTGAATGAGCAAACGACCTCGGAACAAAGGCCACAAATGCGATGCGATCGACAAAGGCCAGAAGCGTATCGCGCGAGCCTTCCAAGACCTCGGACAAGTAGCGATTGCTCGCCATCATCGCGCATTCGAATTTGCCCTTCGTGATCCTCGTTCCCTGTTTGAGCTCCCGCTCGTGCAGCACATTGAGCGCCGAGCGCAAAAGCATGTCGCGCCCATCGAAAACCTCATCCAAAAAGGCGTGCACCGCACCGAGCATTCCTTCATCCGTAAAGTGTTCCGTGCGCCCGGTTTCCGTCAGCGTCTTGAAATTGATCGGCCCGATCAAATCGGTCTGCACGGTGCTTTCCGTAAACTGCCGCGCGTAGAAACTCGGCCCGCCCGTGGTCTCATCGAGCACGCGCCCGAGCACCGAAGCCACAAGCCAGCTTTTCGCCGTCCCGGGAGGACCGGTGAGCAGAAGATGCTCGCGTGAAAGAAGCGCGAGCGCCGCTTGACAAAGCACGTCCGTGCGCTCGACAAAGGTTCGATCGAGCTCTTGAAAGAAAGAAACAAATCTGCGCGATGCCGCACTCGTTCGCGCAGGATCGGCCATGTCCCGCATGGCCTCACACTAACCGAGCTAGAATTTGATCGTGAGTCCTTCGCCCCTTGGCTACCTCGACGCGCTCATCGCCGGCATTCGCGCATTTGGAAAAGAGCTCGAGCAGGCTCGCGCGTGGAGAGAACGGGCCAAAAACAGCGAAGCCCTCAACTGGAGGCTCACGCTTCTATCGGCATCGCGAAAGTGCTTGGAAAATGCGGCCCGCCATTTAAGCGAGACCGAAGCGCGCATGCGCGATCTCGGCCCTGCAGAACTGCTCCTTCCGCCTTTGGATCGTCTCACCGAAAACCTTCGCACCATGCGAAACGATTGGCAGCGCGAGTCTGAAACGCTCGCCGATGAAGAGCGGAACAGCACACCTCTTGGCCACACTTGATCGGCCACACCTGACGATTTCACCACCACGGCCGAATTGGCTTGGCAGCAATGCAACGGGCATGGTAACGCTGATGAAGGTATGGGAAAACCAAGAGATTGGCACCCAACCCTAAATCCAAAAGAGCAGCCAGAAGAAGACAGAGTGCCGTGGGGGCACTCGGGGTGGCCTTCCGATGATTCCATTCGATAAGAACCGGGGATTAACACTTGGCACGATAAGCCTGATCACCCCAAACACCCAATCAGCACTGAAACCATTTTCAGCGAGCGCTTACGTTCCAGAAGACAGCAGGGCACCCATCTCAACCCGGCGCCGGCCTCCCGCCCCTGAACTTCATTCCGACCCTGAAGAACCCCTCGCCGACTCGGTGCGCCGCGCCGTCGAAATCCACGCAGAAACGGGCGCCCGCCCCAGCCGCTAATCGGCTGCGGGAGCGAAGACGCCCCGAATCAACCGCAAAAATCCCGCCAAAGAGCATAAAAAATCGGAACCGCCCACACCGAAGTGCTCGGAATAGCGGAGCCTTTCGGATAGGCTTTGCACGAGTCCTCAACGTGTCCACCGAGACCCACAAACCCACTGGCCTTTCCCTCGTCGAACCCGGCGAAATGATCGCGGGAAAGTATCGCATCGAGCGAATCATTGCGATGGGCGGAATGGGTGTTGTCTTCGCCGCGCGGCACGAAGATCTCGATCAGCAAGTCGCCATCAAATTGCTCCGCAGCGACGCGGTAAAAAGCGAGGAAGCCATTGCCCGCTTCCTGCGCGAAGCCAAAACCGCGGCGCGCCTTCAAAGCGAGCACATCGCCCGCGTCTTCGATGTGGGCACGTTCAACGGCGCTCCATTCATGGTGATGGAGTACCTGAGCGGAAAAGACCTCCAAGAAGTCATCGAAACCCGCGGTCCGATAGCCGTCGATGAAGCCATCGATTACACGCTCCAAACCTTGGAAGCCCTCGCGGAAGCGCACGCGCTGGGCATTGTTCACCGCGATCTCAAGCCATCCAACGTATTTATCGCCGCCAAACCCGACGGCACTCCGCGCGTAAAAATCCTCGATTTTGGCATCTCAAAAGAAAACAGCCTCTCCGCACCCGCACAAGCGGCATCGCTCACGGCCACACGCCAAGTCATCGGCTCTCCGGGCTACATGTCGCCCGAGCAAATGCTTTCACCGAAGAGCGTCGATCACCGCACCGATATCTGGAGCATCGGCGTTCTTTTGTTCGAACTCCTCAGCGGCAAATTCCCGTTCACCGGCGAAACCGTCGCCGGCATCATGACCAGCGTTCTCAACAATCCATTGCCCAAGCTGCGTTCATTTCGCCCTGAAATTCCCGAAGATTTAGAACGCATCGTCGAACGCTGCCTCTCGCGCGATGCCGAAGGCCGTTACACCAATGTCGCCGAACTCGCCCGCGAACTCGTCGCCTACGGGCCGGCCTGGGGACCGCTTTCGCTTCAGCGCATCGAAACCGCAAGCGGCCTCGCCCGCTCATCACCGGGCGGCCGGATGTCGCTCGCATCCATTCCCTTTCCCATCCCGATGGCCACGCCCTCCGGCGCCGGAATCACCGCACCGCCGCCTTCTTCGCCCGGCTCCAATCCGAGCCCCGCGCTGGAACGCAAACATCCGACAGCGGCCACATGGAGCGGCACGCTCCCTAAAGACAGCGCCAAGAAACGGCTGATGTGGATCGTCATCGCCTGCTCAGCCGTCTTTGGCGCAGGCATCGCCGTCATCGCCGCCACATGGAGCCGAACCCCGCCGCAGGCAGCCGCGGCATCCGGCTCTGCCTCCACCGCAGAACCCACACCTGCCCCGCCCGCCGAAAGCCAGAGCGCCCCCCTGTACATCCCCGCGCCCAGCGCCACAGAAAGCGCGCCTGCCCCCTCCGCGGCCACCGTTCCCAGTGCATCTGCGTCCGTGGCGGCTGCCCCCAGCCCTACCAGCAAAACAACTCCTCCCATCATCAAGAAAAAGAAAAAAAAGACCGATCCTCTTGGAGATCGAGAGTGAGAAGCCACATTCGTTCTGCCTTGTTCGCATTCGCGGCCCTGAGTGTGCTCATCGGCGGCGAAGCCCGAGCCCAGCAAGAACCATCGGCCCAAGATAAGGCGCTGTCGGAGCAATTGTTCCGGGACGCGAAAAAGCTTCTCGACGCGGGACAAGTCTCGGCGGCCTGCCCCAAATTCGCCGAAAGCATGCGCCTGGAGCCCAAGCTGGGAACGCTGCTCAACCTCGCTGCATGTCACGAAAAAGAAGGCAAAACAGCGAGCGCGTGGGCCGAATTCAACGAAGGGCTAAGGCTTGCGAAGAAGCAGAATGACGAAGACCGCATTGAATTTGCGGAAACCCGCGTCAAAGAAGTGGAAGCGAAACTATCGCGCGTCTCGATTGAAATCGCGGAAGTCGTTCCCGACATGGCGATCAAGCTCAACGAAAAGAGCCTAAGCGCCGCAGCCGTCGGATCAAATATCCCTTTCGATCCAGGCGAATATCAAATCACCGTCACCGCACCCGGCAAAAAAACCTTCGAAACCAAACTCATTCTTGAACCGGGCCCCATCGTTAAAACGCTTTCAATTCCAAAGCTGGAAGACGGCGAAGCCTCACAAGACCCCCCCAATACCTCAGGCGATGGTTCACAACCGATCATTACCGCCAAAACCCTTCGCACAGCGAGTTTGATCACCGGCGGCGTGGGTATTTTAGGAATTGGCATCGGTGCCCTGTTCGGAGGACTTACCTTATCCAAGGCATCCACGGCCCAAGACAATTGTATATTAAACGGATGCAATAAAATTGGCGCAGACGCCAATGACACAGCTCATACCTTTGCCACAGTGTCGAATGTAGGATTTATAGCAGGTTCAATCGTATTGGGCGCTGGAGTCACCATGTTTATCTTATCCAGCCCCTCGGCCAGCAAAGGGGAAAAGAAAAGCAGCGTTCCCTCCTTGTGGATTTCACCATCGATCGGATTGAATGGAACTCATCTCGCGGCAGGAGGAAGCTTTTAAGCATGAAAACCACGATGCAATGCTGCTCCAATCTGATCGTTTTAATCACGATAGCCCTATCGGCGGGCTGCGCCCAGATCGCGGGCTTGGAGGAACGCGGCCAAGGCCCCGCGGTGCTGGCAGATAACCAGAAATATCCCGGCGCAATCGCCGTCAAGGGCGATTTCGTCTATTGGGCGACCGAAGCCCCGCGCGACCAAACCATCAATGAAACGCGGGCGATCCGCCGCACACTGAGGACGGGAGGAGGCGTGCCCGCGGTCATCATGCCCACCACCAACAACCGCGCCCTCGCCCTCACCGTCGATGAAACCCATGTGTATTGGTATGAGCGAAAAGACCCTGAAGACGTAACGGACTGCGGTGCCGAACACCCCGATGGAATCAGGCGTGTTCCGGTCGGCGGAGGCTCGCCCGAAGCGCTTTATTCCCAATGCTTCTGGGATCAAGATATCGCGCTGACCACGGACAGCGCCCGCCTCTATTATTCAGCCGAAGACTGGAACCGCGTGTACTGGATCGACAAAGCCGATACCTCCAAATATCAAGAAATCGGCTACGACCAATACAATGCAATGAGTGTTGTTGTCGATGGAAAAGGCGTCTACTGGACCGTCCACGACTCCCAAGACCCTTCATATTCGTTTGTCCGGCGCTACGACAAGGGCAGCGGAGACATGCCCGTCGTCGATACCGTGGGCAGCAGCACTGGACATATCGCCGAATGGCTGACGCAGGACGATCAAGAGCTTTTCTGGACGACCCGCGATGGCCATGTGTTCAAAGTCCGCAAAGACGCGCCCGCCGACTCGGCCGGGACTGAAATTGCCATCGATTTCGACGATTTATCTGCCATCGTCGCGGATGAAAGCCATATCTATGTCGCCGACTCGGGCACAGGCCGCATCGTCCGCATGAACAAAGATGGCAGCGAGCCAATCACCATGGCGGAAGGCCAAGGCTATCCTTATCGCATGGCCATCGATGATATTGCCGTCTACTGGACCAACCAAACCACGGGCCAAGTCATGGTGCTCCGAAAAGACTGATCGCCGCCTCGGTATTTTGATTTCATTTTGATCGGCTGGCTAAAATATTCTGTCGAAATGAATTGCGGTTGCATTACATAGATTGGGGCTGACGCGTCGACATTAAACATTTTCATAGAAAGCGGGGAAGCTACGATGGGCGCTCAAATCAAATGGATTTCATTCCCAATGGCGGCTATCGCATTGTCGGCGATGGCGGCGCTTCCGCTTGCCTGCGCGGAGGGCTCTGAATTCGACGATTCCGAAACGCAGACGGGCAAAAACGGCAGCGGCACCTCCAGCGGCGGCAACACCAGCAACTCATCCAGCTCTGGAGGGACGAGCAGCGGCGGCACGAGCAGCAGCACAAGCGGCACGGCCAGCAGCGGCGGCGCGGGCGGCGCCGGCGGAGGCGGCTCGTCATCGTCATCCACCGGCAGCTCCTCGTCGTCGGCCTCAAGCAGCTCGTCATCCAGCAGTTCATCCAGCAGCTCATCCAGCTCGGGAGGCGGCACATGCGATGGCACCGGCGATTGCATGACCTGTCAGACCTGCGCAGACACGTCCACATGCCAAACCGAATACGATATCTGCGTCAACAGCGTTGAATGCACCTTCTTCTTCACATGCATCAACGGCTGCGCGGGCGATCCCGTCTGTTACACGATCTGCGAACTCGGCTATCCTCAAGGCGCCATGGAAGCGGACAACTACGCCTACTGCGTCGTATGCAACGCCTGCTTTAGCGACTGCGACGGCGCCAACAGCGGCTGCTGATCCTCAGAAAGTGCGTAGCCCTTTTCACAGCCTCCTGCTATACGCACGACTGCCGTGTTCACCATTCCTCCTGAACCGCCTCCAAGCCCCAGCGCGCTGAAAACGGCGCTCGAAGCATTCCGGAAAAAATCCCGGCAAGGCGTGCGCCCCAACGATTTGAACGCCCGCGATCCCGCATTTATCGAGCGCGTTCTTCCCCTCGTGGGCGTGCTTTACGATTCTTATTTCCGCTGCGAAACCGAATTCGAAACGGAATTACCCTCGGGCGCATTCATGGCCGTCGGCAATCACAATGCAATGACGGGCATACCCGATATGTTTTGCCATATGGTCGCGTTTTGGCGCCGTTATTCGCCGCAGCGCCTCGCCTACGGGCTGATGCACGACGTTCCTTTCAATTTCCCGCTTGCGGGAAGCTGGCTCAATGCGAGCGGAGCCATAGCGGCCAACCGGGACAACGCGCACCGGGCATTTCAAAATGACGCGGCCGTGCTTGTTTTTCCGGGCGGAGACATCGACGCCTGCAAGCCATTTAGAAAGCGCTATTCGATTGAATTCGGAAAACGAAGGGGATTTATTCGCACAGCCATCCGCGAACAAGTGCCTATTGTGCCCATTGTCAGCGCGGGCGCGCATCATTCGCTGTATATTCTAACGGATGGCCAGCGCATCGCCGACGCACTAGGACTCCCTAAATTCGCCCGCTCCAACGTCGCACCCATTGGATTTGCATTGCCGCTGGGAATTATTTTTGGAATCCCCTATCCTCATATCCCGCCGCCCGTAAAGATTCACACCCGCTTTTTAAAACCGATTCATTTAAATCTTCCGCCCAGCGCCCAGAATGACGATCATGCGGTAGAACATGCTTTTGAATTGGTAAAAAATACGATGCAAACAGCCCTCGATCAATTGCGCATCGAAGGCCGCCATGGTTTATTTCCAAATCGATCGCATTGATATATTTAACGGGCATTCCGGTGCAGGCCCGCCTCCCGCTCATAAATACGCAACACCGCCAAAAACAAAGACATCAAGACCGGCGCGAGCAATAAACCCGCGAGGCCCAAAAGCTCCAATCCCCCGAGCAGCGCCAGCAATACCAGCAAAGGATGGCCATGCGATTTGCCCACCAAACGCGGGCGGATCACATAATCGCTCACACCCATGACCACCACAAAACCCCAAATAAATACAAATATGGCGCCTCCCACCTGACCGTTGAGCGCCATATAAATTGGCAAAATACCCCAAACAAAGGCCGTTCCCACCAATGGCAAAAACGATGCAATGGCCGTTAACAGCGCGAATGTGATAGGATGAGGAACACCTCCGATAACATATCCCATTCCTCCGAACAATCCCTGAACAATGGCCGTCGCAACAGTGCCAACCAAAGAGCTCCGGGCCACATCCCTAAATTCAGACATCAGGGCCCGCGTATGCTTTGGATCCAGCGGAAGCACCACCTCGAGCCTCGCCGAAATCCGCGGCCACTCGAGCAATACATAATACATGGTCAGCAATCCGATCACAATACTCAGCATCGCCGCCGTCGTAATCTGAAGAACGACTGCGGCCGCCGTCGCCGCATACGCCGAAGCCTTGGTGAGCTCATCCCTCAAGGAAACAAGCCAGTCGTCGCCTTTAAAACCCAATCGCGATAAAAACCTCGCCGTCCGCTCGCCCACCAGCCCGGAAAGCGATGTATTTGAAACTTTCTGGCGCAGAAGCTCGGCCAAATCTAAAATTTCATTGGTTAAAATATAGACCGCAATAAATCCGATCAAAATGCAAAGAATACCGAATACCGCTGTTACAAGGCCCGATGCAATGGCGCGGCGCTCACCGATGCGGGAGGACAGCCATTGATAAATGGGCTGCGCCGTAAACGCCATCATCGTCCCCAGCATAATGCCCATCCACAGCGGAGACGCGATCCAGGCCACCGTCAAAAAACTGAGAAGCAATACAATCGCGAGCGCAATTTTGCGTCCCCGCCTTGTTTCGGGCGCAACGGGAGAACTAATCGGACTCGGCGTATAATCGTCTCCCGGCTCCGGCGATCGCGTCGGCAAAGAGAGCCTGTCCGTCATCTGGGTCTATCCTTTTTAATTGATAAACAATTCTTAGGGATTTAGCTTTACAGCGCTCGCGGCGATATCGGCTTTCACCTTCATCGCATCGTGACACGATGGATCGGCGGGAGCGTTCGTCGTCGAGCACCAGTCGCCGGGCAATTTAATATTGCCATTACCATCGCGCTCGCAGCGGTTGGGATTGCCGCCGTCGCCATAAATACCCGCCGAAGGCGAGAGCAGCACGCAGAGCGAACGGTTCAAGCTATAGGCTGTGATAATCACATCATCGGCTTCTTCGAGCAAAATATAGCCTTCGACTTTACCGCCGCTCACAAAGGGAAAGCTATTTTGAGCATAATCCGGATCGCAATCGTTGGTGGGCAATAATCCCCATTCATTATATTTACCAACACAATTGTTATCGGCGGACAGCTTGGTCTCATACATATGAAGCTGATGAACAGGAATGAGCAGCACGCTGTTTCCCTGGGCATCCAGATAGACAGGGAGATAAATAAAATTGAGGACGTCGGCATTCAGCGTTCCATCGGCGCCCAGCGTAAAATTCCCCGTCACAGGCTGAATCGTAAAGTTCTGGCCCGAAAGTGAAATGGTTTCATTCACGAAGGCATAACCGTTATTGGGATTCTGAACGGGCTTAGAAACGCCTACCGTGTATTTTCCCGTGCCCTTATCTAATTCAACAATCCAGCTAAATGTGCCCGAGCCGGTTAGATTGCAAGCGGGCAAATTCATTACAAGCGAATTGAGAATCAATCCCATCTCAAAGGTGCCCGTAAACACGTCGGGCTTAAAGAATTGAACCTGGGCCATGCGCAACGCGAAATCCGTCGAATTTCGATTGTCAATCAAGGCAACACAATCGGAATCAATCTGCAAGCATTGAGGATCGGTCAGCGCGCAGGGCGCGGCTCCTCCCGAACCCGTTCCTGGACCTCCGCTTGTGCTCCCCGTTGTGGTGCCCGGCCCCGTCGTGCCCGGCCCCGCGGAAGAAGCGCCGCCCTCGCCCGTATCCGGCTTTGGATCGCCAATGCCTAGAATTTCCGCGCATCCCGACGAGGAAAGCGCCCAGCACAAGGCCACACCAGCAAACGCAACCGATAAAAATGTGCCGCGCGTATTCATCACCATGCTCCTTCAATGCGAGCCCCGGAAAACCCAGGCCCCACCGCCGCCACGGCGCGCATTCCAAGCGCCGATTGGCTTTTATTGGAAGGCGCCGTCAAAAACAGCACAAGTCCTGTCACGGTAAGGGCGCCGCCGGCAATAAATGAAACCGTCGAAATGGTCGCCGCGCTCTTGGCCTCATTCACCAAGTTTAGGCCCTGATCTTGACAGAGAAGGTCCGCTCCCTGCGTGCGGCAATAGGGTTTGGATTCATCGTTTTTCGATTTGGCCTGCAATCCAAACACCGTGCCCAACACGACGCCGCCGATGCCCAGCGCCCCCACCGCAAGACCCGCGATTTTCTGCCCTCCAAATCCGCCTTCCGGACGATCCGGCCCTGTTACCGCAATCGGCTGTCCGCCTCCGCTTGAAATTCCACCGGAATTACCTGAATTACCATCGGATTGCTGAACGGGAGCCAATTCGATCGGAGCATCTTCCAATGGCGGAATATTTACAGCGATAAGAGCTCCCTCGCCCTTCACCGGGATTGTGGTTTCCCAATTCTTTTTTCCCGGAGCCCTCACGAAAATACGGTGCTCGCCTGGGTCCACGGGAACGGCCGTTCCCCACAGCGCATGCCCGACCAAAACGCCGTCGCGCTTCACTTCCAGCCCTTCGGCGCGCGCTGCATTGGGCACAACGATCGTCATTTTCGACAATTTCTTCTCGAGGGCGCTCGCCCGGTCTCGCGCGACTTTTTCGCGGTCGTCCTGTCCTGCGGCTTTGGTGGCAGCAGCCACATCGATGAAATTGGTCCACGCACTGGCCGTTTTGCCGATCAGCTCAAAACATTCGGCCAATTTAAATTGAGTAGAAATGCGGGGATCGAGCCTTTGGCTCTCTTCGAATTTCGGACAGGCATCGGCATGGCGCCCCGATTTCATCAGGGCCTTGCCATCATCGAATAAAATCTGAGCGGCGGCCTTGTCCTGGCCGCTGGTCTGGGCAAGCGCTCCGCTTTCCGCGCAAAGCGCGCACGCCATAAACACAAGCGTATTGGCTATCCAACGGTGCAATGGCCTCATGCTCATTCCTTCGCAGGGTTATAAGCGCTCATCAAAGAGATCGCTGCCCGATTTTTTGGTGGTCTTGGTTGTATTTTTCGTATTGGTTGACGTATTTTTCGTATTGGACGCCTTGGTGCCCGGCCCCGCCGATTTTGCACCGCCGGACACGGGCTGCGCGGACGTTTCGGCGGAAGGCAGCGCGGCAGCCGATGCGCTCGCAACAGGCTGAAGAGAAGGCGCCGTGAGCGCGCTGGAAGCCTGCTCCGAGGCCGTTGTTGAAGTGGCCGCTCCCGATGCCTGGGTATCGCCTCCGCCCCGCGCCGATAGAAGCGCGCCGACCGCAATGCCAACGCCGAGCACGCCGACGGCAAGACCGATAAAGAGCATCGATCGCCCGCGCCCCGCATGCATTTCGGGCGATTGGGTATGGGTCCACGAGCCCATGGTTCTAGGGATACCGCCGTCGGTGATCGCGCCCGGCGAAGGCAGTGTTGTCGCGGCGACGGGCGGTGTGAGCCCGCCGAGAGAAGGCTGAGATCTCGAGCCCCCAAACGAAGGCTGCGATGTACTGCCGGGACCTGAACCTGCGAACGAAGGCTGCGATGTACTGCCGGGGCCTGAACCTGAAAACGAAGGCTGCGACGTGCTTCCCATGCCCGGAAATGAATTGGGCGGAGGAGGCACGGGGACGCTCGTAGGAATGCCCGCGGACTCCAGCACACGGCGCACCCGCTCGGCGGAAATGCGCGCGGCAGGAGGTCCAAACTCAGAGAGCGCAATCGCCAAATCGCCTATATTTGCCCAGCGATCGGCGGGATTGCGCTGCAGGCATTTCTTGATTGCGGCTTCGAGTCCAGGCGGCGCATCGGGACAGAATTGAAAGATCGGCGGAGGCTCGACGCCCATTAAAATCATCCCGCAAATCTCGGGCACGCTGTCGCCCATAAAAGGCGCCTTGCCCGTCACCAGCTTGTACAGCGTTGCGCCGAACGACCACACATCCGCGCGCGCATCGACGCTTTTGGGCGAGCTCATTTGCTCGGGCGACATATAAATCGGCGAACCTAAAACGGCATTGGTCGCCGTAAGCGATCCTTCGGATTCAGAACGCGAATCTCCTCCAACCACTTTTGAAATGCCGAAATCGAGCACCTTCACGCAGGGTGTTCCATCCGCGCGCTTGGCCAAAAATAAATTGTGAGGCTTCAGATCGCGGTGAACGATGCCTATCGCATGCGCCTCCGCGAGCGCCTCCGCGGCCTGCAGCATGTATTCGATCGCCACGGGAACAGCCAGCATCCCCTCGTGCTTGACCACCTTCGCGAGATCCGATCCCTGCAGGTACTCCATCACGATATAGGGCGCTCCGGTCTCGAGTGTGCCCACATCGATCACCCGCGCCACATGCTCGCTCTTAATCTTCACGGCGGCGCGCGCTTCCCTGTCAAAACGCGCAACAACTTCCTTGCTCGCAAGCGCGTCGGGCAAGAGAAACTTGATGGCAACGCGCTCATCCAGCTTTAAATGCGTGGCCGATACGACCATGCCCATTCCGCCCGATCCAATAACGCGCTCGATGCGGTATTTGCCCGCGAGCACATCACCTGGGCGAACCGTCGATTCCAATGCTTCTTGGGCGCTGCCGGCCATGACTGCAAAAACCTTCCCAGGCTTTATTCAATATCACGATCTCGCTTTTCGCAGCTCTATTTCCTGCGTACAAAGCCCTGTTCGATCCTGGATCGTGCCTCGGGCGGATGGATAATCGCCCGCGCATTCAGGCCACCCTCTTTTTACCTCAAAGCTCCTCAAAGCGATTCACCATCATGTGCGGCATTTTCGGTATCGCCTTCCATCACGATCGGGGCGACTTGGGCGCCATTCTCACACGCGCGGGCAAAGCCCTTTCCTATCGCGGCTACGACTCCGTGGGCGCGCTCTCCATCGATGAACACGGCAAGGCCGATCTGCGCAAAGACGTGGGCCGCATCGACGACGTCGCGCAAAGGCTTGGTTTCCCCGAGCTGAGAGGCAGGCGCGGCATTATTCAACTGCGCTGGGCGACGTTCGGCGTGCCCGCCAAGCGCAATGCTCAGCCGCATTTCGACACATCCCACACCGTCGCGGGCGCGCATAACGGCAATATCGTCAACAGCGTGGCCCTGCGCCAAACGCTGAGCGCGGCGGGGCATGTGTTTTTGGGCGAGAACGACGGCGAGGTTGTTGTGCAGGCGCTCTCGTATGAACTCGCGCGCGAGGGCAGCCTCGACCGGGCGGTGCGGAGCGCCCGGGAAATGCTCAAAGGCGATTATGCGTATGTGGTAACAAAACGATCGGGTGGTCCACTTTTTGCGGCGAAGATGGGCAGTTCGCTTTACCTTGGAATTGGTGACGATTTCGTTTGTATTTCATCCGACCTGCCTTCAATTCTCAACCTGACGCAGACGATCGTTCCTCTCCGGGACGGTGAATACGTCGAATTTGATTACAACACCTATGAGATTCGCGACATCGGCACGGGAGAGCGCATCGAGCGGGAGCCCATCGTTTCTGAACTCACGGCGGAAGCGGCATCCAAAGGCGAGCATGCCTTTTTTATGGGAAAAGAAATCGACGAACAGCCGGAGCGGGCTCAAGCGCTGCTGAATTTCCTCGCCGAATCCGATGAGATTGCTCCATTTGCTCAAATGATAATGGGAGCCGAGAGAACCTATCTTATCGGTTCGGGTTCTTCGTACAATGCCTGCGTTCTCGGCTCCTATTTTTTTAATAAATTCACAGGATGCCTTACCCATCCTGTCATTGCCGGCTCGTTTCTTCAGCAATACGGAGAGTGTTTAAGGGATAACGATGTATTTGTATTGGTTTCGCAATCGGGCGAGACAAAGGACTTGATTAACGTATTGAATGCCTTAACGGAAAGAGGCCACGGCGATCGGGTGCTCGGCATTGTGAATGTACCGGGATCAACGCTGATGATGCGGGCCAAGCGGTATTTGCCACTGCTTTCCAATTTGGAAATCGCCGTCGCGGCCACGAAGACATTTGTGAATCAGGTGCTTTTATTGATGGGCGTAGCCGCGGAAATTGCCCGGCAGCGAAATCGGTCTCCCGAATTGGTGGAGAGCCTCGGCGAGGTGCCGGACACGCTTCGGAAGGTGATTCAAGGAATGCGGCCCAAGGCCATGGAATTAGCTCAGAAGCTGCTCGCGGCGCAGGATATGTATGCGCTTGGCCATGGAATTACGCTGGGTGCTGCTTTTGAGGGTTCGCTTAAAATAAAAGAAATTACCTATACCCATTGCGAAGGAATGGATTCGATCGAATTTAAGCACGGGCCTTTAGCCATTGTGACCGAAAATTATCCTGTCTTTTTTCTGAGCTCGCTTGAAGATCAATCCATGCTGATTTCCCACATGAACGAGGTGACGTGCCGGGGCGGCATGGCCATCGTTGTCGCGCCTGAATCTGGGGCGCTGTCGGACAATGCGAGTCTAATGCTGGCGCTTCCGTGTGAGCGTTATTGTCTTGTTCCTCTGGCAGCCGCGGTGTTTATGCAGTTGTTCGCCTATCACCTGGCGGCTCAGCGGGGCTTTGACCCGGATTATCCGAGGAATTGTTCGAAGACGATTACCGTCGACTAAATTTTTAAATTTTGGCGCGGAGAAGCCGTTTAAGGACTTTGCCAACAGGATTGCGGGGAAGGGCTTCCAATACAATCAAATTCTCGGGCAATTTGTAGACGGCAATATCTTTGCCCTTTAAGAATTCGACGATCTCTTCCAATGTAATGGTTTGGCCTTTGGCGGGCACGATCGCGGCGCATACTTTTTCGCCAAGCCTGTCGTCGGGCTGGCCAACGACCGCGACTTCCAATACTTTCGGATGTTCGGCGATGAGCGCCTCGACTTCTTCCGACGAAACATTGGTGCCCCCGCGAATAATAATATCCTTGAGCCGGCCCACGAATTTATAACGATCGAATACTTTGCCCGCACCGGCGATTTCAAATAAATCGCCCGTATAGAAGAAACCATCCTTGTCGAGCACTTTCGCCGTTAAATCGGGGCGTTTCCAATATCCGGGGAATATCCCGGGGCTGCGTATGGCCATTTCGGCCGGAATCCCAGGCACGTTAATCGAAGCCTTGGTCATCGGCTCGATCAATTTGGTTTCCATTTGCGCGGCAATGCGCGAGCTCCATTCAAATCCTTTTACGCCAAATCGGGGGAAGAATTGGGCGCGGTCCTCGGGTTTGGGAAATTCTTTGGGGCCGCTCGTAAAGGATGCTCCTTCATTCGATCCAAAAATATTGACGACCTTTATTCCATGGCGCTCTTGCCATTCTTTCACCATCCAGGGCGATAGCGGCGCAGAGCCCGAGCCTATCGTTTTTATGTTCGATAAATCGGCTCCCCTCAATAATTCGGGCTTCATCAGCAATCCGGTGAGCAGGGCCGGAGGCACAACCGTATAATCAACTTTTTCGCTCCCAAGCTGCGCGAGAAAAACAGGCAAATTCAAAGGATGGTGCATCACCAGCTTGCCGCCCGTCATCAGCCAGGGAAGCAGCATTCCGCCAATGCCAGCCATATTCACCATCGGAAAGGGATTGAGCAGGGTATATCCTTCTCCTATCTGGCAGCCGTCAATTGAACCGTAGGATATCCATATCCAATGATTATGGCTGCGGGGTACGCCTTTGGGATCGGCCTCGGTGCCGCTCGTCCAGCATATTGTAAATACGTCGTTGGCCGATACGGATAGGGTTTTTAAATATTCTGCGAGCTTATCCGTGCCGCCGTTTCCCAATAGCACCGAATTTAAATCCACCACTTCGGCCGATGAATGCTCTTTTGAATCCGTTCCAATCGACATAATACACAATAGGCTTGGAATCGAATCTTTTAATCCAAGCGCCATATCCAGCATTCCAAAGCCGTGCATCTGAGAAGCCGTCACATAGATCTTAGGCTCCGTGAGCTGTGCCACCTGCTTCAGTTCGTGCGTCCGGTATTGCACGGGAACCGGCGTGACAATCGCTCCAATGCGGGCCGCCGCCAAATACACGAGCACAAGCTCAACGACATTGGGCAGTTGAACGAGAACAATATCGTCCTTCCCAATACC
Organism: uncultured Polyangiaceae bacterium; assembly: GCA_964537685.1. Classification (GTDB taxonomy): domain Bacteria; phylum Myxococcota_A; class Polyangia; order Polyangiales; family Polyangiaceae; genus CAZICM01. Next base: position 4,786 of record CAZICM010000003.1, on the reverse strand, counting down.
CTTCTTCACCCACGCATTCGCCAGCTTATCGGCCATCGCGCCCGCTTCGCGGTACGTCAGGCGAGTGGGCTTGCCAGCCACGAGCTCGGCCCGGTTCGGCGGATCGGCCAAGGCTTCTGCATCCGGCTTTTGTTCGACGTGTTTGCGGAATAGATCCGAAATGGTCTGGGTGCCCCAATAACCTTTTTCGGTGTACTCACGAATTTGTTCTTGCGGACTCAGAATCATCGCGCCCCCTTCCTCTCTTGGGTGTTCAGCACTTCGATGCTCGCCAATAAAGCCTGCCGTGGGCACTGCCTAAACGGCTCTCCTACCATTCTTTGAATGCGCCGGGGAGACTTTAGGCGTGCACCCGGACAAGACTTCAAAGCCACGCCATTCGCTCTTTGTTTGACCGGCGCGGCGCACGGGTGTTTTGCTGCCTTTTGGAAGCTCCAACCACATCCCTCCACGGATGTCTTACGCGCCCAAACACCATGACCTCGCGGCTTAGTCCTCTCGCCGAACCGCCTTCTCAATCGCTGCACCGCCTGCTGCGTTCGACGGATTTATTTTCGCAGCTCACCGACCAAGAGCTCGCCGCGCTTTCAAGCGAGCTTGAATGGGTGAGCCTGCCCGCGGATGAGCCGCTGTTCAACAAGGGAGACAAGGGCGACAGTCTCTTTGTGACCGTCTCGGGAAGGCTCGAGGCTTTCGATCCGGATGCGCCTTCGGAACAGCGGGTGTGGGGCCGCATCATGCCGGGCGAACTGGTTGGCGAGATGGCCATTCTCACCGGCGACAAACGGCGCGCGACGGTGCGGGCGCTTCGCGACTCGGTGCTCCTGCGGTTAACAAAAGCCCGCTTTTTACAGCTTGTTGAGCACAATCCCGCGATGCTTCTGTCGCTGAGCCGGCTTCTGCTTGAACGCATCGAAGCCGCAACATCGGTGCGCCGCGCGCATCCCGTGCGGCCGGTGGTCGCGATCGCGCCGGTCACGCGCGACGCGCCCGCGCTGGAGTTTGCTCAAAGGCTCGTTAACGAGCTTTCGTCCTTTGGATCGGCGCTTCATCTGCAAGCGCGCGATGTGAAGGAAGCGATGGGGGTTGACGTATCGCAGCTCTCGATAGGAACGCTCGCGCATCAGCGACTGATCCGCTGGCTACAAGATGAAGAAAGCTCGCGCGGAGCCATCGTTCTTCAGGCCGAGCCCGATGACAATCCATGGTCGAGGCTCTGTGTCCGCCAAGCCGACACCGTGCTTTTGGTTGCGAACGCGCGCGGCGTTCCAGGCGGCACGGCGATCAGCGAAATCCTTAAAAAACCGGGACGCTCGGCAACGGCCGATCGGCACGAGCTCGTCTTAATTCATCCCGATGGAACGATTCTCCCGAGCGGCACGCGAAGGTGGCTCGAGATTTTTCCCGTCGACACACATCATCATGTGAGGCTCAGCTTTCGCTCGGACGTGCGGCGCATCGCGCGTTTTCTGACAGGGCGCGCGGTGGCGCTCGTGCTTTCAGGAGGAGCGGCCCGCGGCTTTGCGCATGTAGGCGTGCTGCGGGCGCTGGAAGAGCTTGGCATTCCTGTCGATTTGGTATGCGGCACGAGCATGGGCGCCTTGTTCGCGGGACAGCTCGCGCTGGGATGGAGCTATCAGCGCATTCTGGAAGAAGGGCGCAAAGGTTTTATTCAAAATTCGATTTTCGATGTCACCATTCCTTTCGTATCTGTACTGGGCGGCAACAATCTGACGAAATTGCTCGACCATTGTTTTGGCGATTCTCAAATCGAAGATTTATGGCTACGATTCTTTGCAATGGCCTGCAATTTAAGCAGCGCGGTTCCCGTGCGCATCCGGCGGGGCAGTGTATCCAAGGCTATTCAATGCAGTTCGGCGGTGCCTGGCCTATTTGCGCCTGTTAACCGGGATGGCCAGCTTTTGGTGGACGGATTATTTTTAAATAATCTGCCGGCGGAGCTTGCGCACAAAGAAGCCCGGGGAAAGACGATTGCGGTCAATGTCATACAAGCGGCCGATCCGAATTTCTGGTCGCCCTTAATGAAAGGCCAAGGCCCGCTTAAACAAGCCCTCCGGATGATGAACCCATTGCAAGGTAAATGGGCGCCCCCGATCATGGAACTTGTGATGCAATGCTTCTTCCTCAGCACCATCAACGCCTCGGAGCGCGTAAAGAAGCTTGTGGATTGCTATGTGGAGCCTCCGATGGAACGCTTTGGATTTTTAGAATCGCGGGCCTTTGAAGAGGCGGCCCAAGTCGGCTATGAAACCGCCAAAATACGCCTTTCCGAGTGGCTGGAGCGCGATCGATCGATTGCGCGCCTTTAATTTCGTGACCATTGTATTGATATGCTTCCCATTCAAACCCAAGCCTATCATCAATACCTCCGATTCCTTCGTATTTGGCATCGCTTTAGCGTCGAAGGTCTCGATCCCATTTTAGAAATGCCCGGTTCAAAGCTTATCGTGGGCTATCACGGCCGGGGGCTGCCCATGGATTTAGGCCATGTGGGCCTATTGATTTACGAGCAAAAAGGCTATTTACCCAAAACGATAACCCATGCGGTGCTTCATAAAATTCCCGGGGTTCGCGAGCTATTCAAAGCATGGGGCGGAATACCGGGTGACGGCCCCGAAGTAAACGAAGCCCTTGAGCGGGGCGAAATGCTTATTTTAGCGCCGGGCGGCGCGCGGGAAGGACTGCGGACCTTTCGGGAACGATATCGCGTCGATTGGGGGCACCATCGCGGCTATCTTAAATTTGCGCTCAAACACAAGCTTCCCATTGTGCCCGTGGCATCGTCGGGTGTCGACGATCGATTTATTGGGCTAAACAATGGGCATGCTATTGGAAAAGCCTTGAATTTACCGGATGCTTTTCCATTATGGGTAGGCATTGGGGTGGGAGGCATTTTTCCATTTGCGCTGCCGCTTCCGGCGAAGATTCACACCATTGTCGGCGAACCAATTCATCTGGAAGAGCACTCGAGCCATTCCCCAGGAAGCAAAGAGCACTTGGACGAGCTCCATGACTATGTGACGGGGCGCGTGCAAGCGCTGCTGGATCGAGCGCAACAGAAACGGGTTTAGTTTATTGCACGGATTCCAAAAGCGATCGAAACGCTGCTTTTGAAGCCTGAACCGTTTCATCCGGCCCCACCATCTTAAAAAACCAATTCCCGCGGTCTTTGGTCTTCACCACCGCGATAACAATTCTAAAATTCTCCTTCACCATCTGCATGGGCGCTTTTTTCTTCGGCCCCACTTTAGGCCCCATTGCAATCTTAAATGTCCCCGCCGCCTCTATCTGCTCAATCTTAAATTCCTTTACCTCAAAGCTTTCACGCTTAGCGTTTTGGACGGCATTCCCATCGAAATCGCTTAAAAACTCCGTTATCCTTTTTTCGGCGTCGCCCTCACTGCCCGTTCCATAAAACAATACTTGCAACTGAGCTTCTTCTTTATCCGCACCGGCCGGAGGTATTTTATAGCCGGACTTTTGCACGCCTGTGCGCGTGCCTTCCAATACAACCGTCCATGTGCCCGGAGCCTGCCATTGCAAGGGTTTTACAATGGGCTCGCTGGATGCGGCATTCTTCTCATTGCCCTCGGGCTCGGCGGGCGCCTTGCGGCAAGCGGACAACCCCGAAAACCACAGCGCCCCTATCAGCAAATAAGCCCATTCTCCACGCTTTCGCATCAGGGTATCTCCACACACATAATCAATGCATTGGTATTGGATGGCCAATTCGGGCCATCATCCTGCACTCCATACATCACGTCATAGGTGCCAGAAATCACCTGCAATACCTTTGGATAGGTCGGCATATCCGTCGTATCATTCCAGGCATCGCCCAAATTAAAGATCTCTCCTGTGGATGTGCTCCGCAGGCTGATGGATCCTTCATCTAAATCGCCTGTATTCGCCGCGGAAAGCGCGGCGCCGTCCAGCAGCAAATGCACCGTGACATTGCTTACCGGAATATTTACGGTTGTATTGCCATCCATCGCCAGCGACAGAGCAGGAAGAATCAATGCATTGGTATTGGATGGCCAATTTGGTCCATCATCCTGCACCGTATACATCACATCATAAGTGCCTGACACCACCTGAATCATCTTGGGATAGGTCGACATATCGGTCGTATCGTTCCACACATCGCCCAAACTAAAGACTTCGCCGGTCGTTGTGCTTCGGAGGCGAACCGAACCTTCATCCAAATCGCCTGTATTTGCCGCCGATATCGCCGCTCCATCCAAGAGAACATTAAAATTCACATTGCTCACCGGAATATTTACGGTCGTATTGCCATCCACGGCCAAAGAAAGGGCAGGTTGAATCAATGCATCTGTATTTGATGGCCAATTCGGACCGTCATCCTGCACCGTATACATCACATCATAAGTGCCTGACACCACTTGAATCATCTTGGGATAGGTCGACATATCGGTCGTATCGTTCCACACATCGCCCAAACTAAAGACTTCGCCGGTCGTTGTGCTTCGGAGGCGAACCGAACCTTCATCCAAATCGCCTGTATTTGCCGCCGATATCGCCGCTCCATCCAAGAGAACATTAAAATTCACGTTGCTCACTGGAATATTTACGGTCGTATTGCCATCCATGGCCAAAGAAAGGGCGGGTTCGATCAATGCATTGGTATTGGATGGCCAATTTGGTCCATCATCCTGTACGGTGTACATCACATCATAGGTGCCTGACACCACCTGAATCATCTTGGGATAGGTCGACATATCGGTCGTATCGTTCCACACATCGCCCA
>CAZICM010000002.1:165481-355704 GCA_964537685.1 uncultured Polyangiaceae bacterium | reverse complement strand
CCAGGCTTTTGGCTGGACCGCCCGAAACCAAATTGACCGGGCCAAGAAAGTTATCCGTGCTTTTGAGCGTAAGATCGGCAGGACTCCATTGAAAGACATGATAAAAGGGCGCTTGAAGAACTTGAGCCGCAAAGAGTTCAATCAAGCCGTCGCCATTGGTATCGGCGGCCCGGGATTGATCCATAAAGATATCGCCAAAGCCGATTCCCGTTGCGCCTTGGGTTGTCCATGGATCGAGCTCGATGCGGGCGCCTAAAGGCGTGTTGTATATATCAAAGGTGCGCAAGAAATAGTTTTGACCCAGCCTATACAAAAGATCGTCGCGGCCATCGCCCGTGGCATCAAATATTAAAAAACCTGTGTCATCCTGCGCTTGAAAGTGAATGGGCGGGAATTCAAATTCAGGAAGCGAAACGCTTTCAAACTCCGGTCTCCAGGCGTTTTCCCATTGAAATTCCTTGCCCCATAAACACGCTCCCATGCCATCGCACCTGCGAATTGTATGCAAGAGGCTTCGCTGCGTCGAAACGCTGTTTAAATAAGTGAATTCGTAACGCTGAACGATGCCGATGGCATCTGGATTGGGGGCATGCATTTCAATCTGTTGAAGGCGCTTGGTATGTTGAAAACGCACGCCCGAAACCCAAGTGAACGACGGGTCCCAGCGATCTTCATAGATAAATTGCACCTTGCGCTTGGGAGCATTTGGATCTCCATACACAATATTATCGAGCAGATATTCTAAAACAAAATCCTCGCCGGGAGGAGGCGCTAACACGCTATAGTTGTATTGAATGCGATTCCCCGCACGATCTTTCTCCTCTTTCAAAACCCAAAGCGGATAGACGAAATCAATGGCTTGTAAAGCATAAGGAATATCGGCCATAGGCGCAGAACGCTTGACGCGAAGGGATTCATAGCGAAGTATACGGCCGTCTTTGGTCCACACATCAAAAGCCGAGGATTCAAAGGCATTGCCTTCCCAATATACAATCTTATCAAAACCGCTTCGTTCAGCCCGATATTCTGAACCGCTATGGCCATATTCACCGCTGATCAAAATCAAACGCTGGCCATCCATGCAAAAGCGATCGCTGTATGAAAAATCGACGCCCCGCGTTTGGCCTTCGATAGCGATGGATTGCCCGCAGCGATGGATTTCAGATAGGCCGTCAAGGCCAAAACCAACGCCAAGCCAGCCGTTGGCGCCGTTGGATTGATAGCGAATCGATAAAGAGGGCTGAAAACCGCTTCGCCCGGGTGGTACAGCGAGAGGCAAACTCCAATGGAATTCGCCGGTATGCGATACGCTGGATATGCCGCCTAAATAGCCTATGGAGGCGCTGGGCTGGATGGTATCTGAAGGTAGAGGTGGAGGCGCTTCGGGGGTGGCGTGAGCGAGCGAGGAATAAAGAATCAGAGAGAGGGCGAAAAAGAGGGCGCGGTAATACATTCGCCCAGGTTAGAAGGCTTTTGGGGCGCGTCAATCGCTTGCTGTATGGCCCCAGCGGTTCGACAAGCTTTTCTCCGTTGTGGGATGCGGTTCTTGAGCAGCGGTAGTAGAAGCGGGGTTTCACAGGTGTTCGGGAAAGTGCTGTTGGTTTTTTAATTTAAAAGAGGGCGCCATGGCTCGAAGCGAATACGAAAAGATGCTCGCAAAAGAACGCTATCTGTGGACAGATCCCGCGCTGATCGAGCTTCAAGATCAGGCTAGGGATATTCTTCAGGTCTACAATGCGCTCTCGCGCCGGAAAATGAACGAGCGTTCTCAATGCCTGGCCAAGCTTCTGGGCCGCGTGGGTAGTGATGTCTGGATTGAGTCGCCATTTTATTGTGATTATGGACGGCATATTCTTTTGGGCGATAGGGTATATATGAATTTTAATTGCATTCTGATCGATTGCAATTTTATCGAAATCGGGGATGATTCTTTTTTAGGCCCTTCAGTTCAAATCTATACGGCAACGCATCCTTTGAATGCCATTGAGCGGAGTACGCCGGGCAATGATATCGCATTGCCTGTTCATATTGGTAGGCATGTCTGGATTGGCGGAGGCGCGATTGTTTTGCCCGGTGTTCAAATCGGCGATCGATCGACCATCGGCGCGGGTAGCGTGGTAACGCGGGATATTCCGCCAGATGTGATGGCCGCGGGCAATCCTTGCCGGGTGCTGAAAGAGCTGAAACACCGGCCCGAATAAAAAAGCCACGAGATGCTTGACAGTCCCGGGCGAGCGCGCGAAAGTGCGCGCCCCCAAGCCACTTGATGGCCTGTCCATCCCGGTTGCCCGCTCCCAACCGGCCCCACGGGAAATGGCGAGGGTGCCGCGATTTTTATCGCAAAACATCCATTTTAAAAGCCTGGAGCGAAAAGGCAGTCTCATCGTGAATCAGAATCCCGGAATCCTCGGCACCAAAATCGGCATGACCCAGTTCTTCGACGAGAAGGGCGAAGTCAAGCGCTGCACCGTCGTTCAAGCCGGATGTGTTGTTATCGGCAAGCGCACCAAGGAAAAAGACGGCTATAGCGCGCTGATTTTGGGCTTGGGCGAACGCAAGGAAAAGCACACCAACAAACCGCTCGCGGGTGCCTATAAAAAGAGCGGCCAGACCCCAAAGCGCACCGTGCGCGAATTGCGCTGCTCCGCCGAGCACGCCGCCAAATACGAAATCGGCCAGAAGATTCCGGTCGATCAGGCGTTTGAAGTCGGTCAGTGGGTCGACGCGCAGGGCATCACGATTGGCCGTGGTTTTACGGGTGTTGTGCGCCGCTGGGCCTTCGCGGGCGCGGTGCAGACCCACGGTACGCACGAATATCGCAGGCACGGCGGCTCTATCGGTACGAATATGACGCCCGGCCGTACGCTGCCCAACTTGAAGATGTGCGGTCATTACGGTGCGGAGCAGGTGACGACGCACAATCTTAAAATCGCTCAAATTTTGCCCGATCAAGATGTCATTCTGATCGAAGGCTCTGTTCCCGGGCCGAAGAATGGCATTGTGACGGTGCGCGGCGCGATTAAGAAGAAGGAAGCGGGCAAGCCTCAGCCCATCGTTCAGGCGGCGGTGAGCACGAAGAAGAAGAAGGCTTAAGCCCAAGTCTTCCGTGAATTTACGTCCCACCAAACCTAAAAATCCCTATCAAAAAGCCGACAGTTGGACCAAGGCCGCCAAGGCTCAAGGGTATCCAGCGCGCAGCGTCTTTAAGCTCGAGGAAATCGATCGGCGGGTTCGCCTATTAAGGCCCGGGCAGCGGGTGCTCGATTTGGGCGCCGCTCCCGGGTCATGGTCGATGTATGCCGTCAAACGCATTGCGCCCTCGGGTAAATTGCTCGCCATCGATTTAAGCGAAATAACCACAGCATTGGGACCCAATGCGGTCATTGTGCAAGGCGATGCGCTGTCTTTATCGAATGAAGATTTAAAAATATTTGCGCCTTACGATGTCATTTTATCCGATATGGCGCCCAATACAACAGGAAGCAAAGTGGCCGATCAGGCGCGGAGCTTTGAACTGGTGATGCGCGCCATAGAAATTGCCAAAGCCTTGGGTGCGGCTGGAAGCGCATTTGTGGGAAAAATATTTATGAGCGCCGACTTTGAAGAAGCCCGAAAAGCGCTCCGGGCTCAGTACGACGAAGTCCGGGTCATCCGCCCCGAAGGAACCCGAACCAATAGCAGTGAAGTATTTTTGATCGGATTGAAGAAGAAAACCTAGGCGCTGATAAAAATCCGATTGAATTGATTGAATAAAAGATCAAAATATAAAAATATAAAAATATCAAAATATTAAAATGCGTTAAAACCCGTCAAAGCATTCCCCAAAATCAGCGTATGCACCTCATGCGTACCCTCATAGGTATAAACACTCTCCAAATTTAACATATGCCGGATGGCCGGGTAATCCAATAAAATGCCATTACCCCCCAAAATACCCCTTGCCATACGGGCAATACGCAAAGCCCAGCCCACATTATTGCGCTTACACATCGAAACCTGAACCGGCGTAATCTTCCCCGCATCCTTTAAACGCCCATAATGCAGCGCCATAATCTGCCCCTTCGCAATTTCAGAAGCCATCTCGGCAAGCTGCTCCTGAATTAACTGCCGCGAAGCAATCGGCTGCCCAAATTGAACCCTCTCCCGCGCATACGAAAGCGAAGTATCAAAACAAGCCCGCGCCGCACCCAAAGCGCCCCAAGCAATCCCAAAACGCGCCTGCGTCAAACAGCCCAGCGGGCCTTTTAAACCCGTGACATTCGGCAATACATTCGATTTGGGAACCCGAACCTCATTCAAAACAATCTCACCCGTCGGACTCGCCCGCAGGCTCATTTTATTTTTAATGGTTGGCGTCTCAAATCCAGGCATCCCCCGCTCCACAATAAAACCTTTAATCGACGAGGCATCACCCTCATTCACCTTCGCCCACACAACCGCAAGATGAGCAATCGGTGCATTGGTGATCCACATCTTCGTGCCTGTCAGCACATAACTATCGCCGTCCTCGCGGGCGCGGGTCTGCATCGAACCCGGATCGGAACCGCTATCCGGCTCCGTTAAACCGAAACAACCGATTGCCTCGGCCGCCGCCATCTTAGGAAGCCAGCGCTCCCGCTGCTCCTCCGACCCATACTTCCAAATTGGCCACATACAGAGCGAACCTTGAACGCTCACAAAACTGCGCAGCCCACTGTCGCCATACTCCAGCTCTTGAAGCGCCAAACCATAGGCGACCGAGTTCATCCCGGCGCAGCCGTAACCTTGAATCGTCCCGCCCAAGAGACCCATCTCGGCCATCGCGGGAATGAGCTCCGTAGGAAACTGCTCGTTCTCGAACAGCTCGCCGGCGCGGGGCAAATAACGCTCGCGGACAAAGCGGCGCACGGTATCGCGAATAAGCTGCTCTTCCTCGGAAAGAAGCGGCTCGATCGCCATCAAATCGTTAAGCGAGAGCGGATTAGGGCTTGCCATAGGAGGCGAACATGTAGCCTGCATCGGCTTCGCTTGGAAGACGCGCGCTCCTGCCCCTAGGAACTAAGGATGGGTGTAGACGATGGTGCCGCCCCGAAGCGAAAGCGCCGCATGCCATGACCCGGGAACCGAAGGCGTCGTCCACTGAAACAGCCAGGCCGCATCGACAGGCGACAAATTCACACAGCCATGGCTGCGCGGCCTTCCAAAATCGTCGTGCCAATACGCCGCATGAAGAGCGAAACCTTCCGTGAAGTACTGCACATAAGGCACATCCCGGAAATCGAACTCTTCACCGTTCTCGCCATCCATCGTCACGCTTTTGTGCTTGGTGTGAATCAAGAACATGCCCTGAATGGTCGAGTGCGTCTTTTTCGGATCGCCCAATCCATCCGCGCCTGTCGACACCAGCGTCGCGTACACCGGCTTCGTCCCTTCATAGGCCACCAGCGTTTGATGCAGAATCGACACATCGATCCATTTACGGCCCTTGCGCGCAAAGGCCGGCGGATGCTGAGGCCGGCCGAGCACCACCGTTTGATCGGCCCGAATCCAAAAGCCTTCTGACGATTTTAGAAAAGCGGCTCCGCTGATATGGCGCGTAATGGGCGCTCCATGTTCATCCGCTTCGAGCGCAAGCGCCGAGCGATAGGCCAACGCCTCGCCCGCCGTGAGTCCGCCTTGAGCGCCTTCGCTGTAACGAAGGGCATGCCGTTTAATCGTAAAAGCCACGGGAAGCGTTTGGCTCTCGCCGAGCGCGATACCTGAAAACGAACTCTGACGAACGACACGCGTCCGATCGAGAGGAATGACTTCGAGCTCTGTCGTGAGTCCAAACAGCCTATTTTCATGCTCAAACGAAGACAGAAGCGCGAATGCGGAACGCGGCCTTGCCGAACCCAGCACCAGCGAATTGGGGGCCCGGTACACGCCTCCCAAGGCTGGAGCTGGACGATCGTAGAGAAGCGCGCTGGGCGTTGGATCGCGGGGAGCCTCGACATAGGCAGGGTCTTGAGCCGTGAGGGCCGTCTTGCGCAGATGAGCCTTTAAATCGGGCTCGGCGCGGAGCTGCTCTTCGGGTGAAGGGAGCCGCGTATAGCGCACCGGTGGAGGCAGCCTCGACATGGCGTACAGATAAGGAAGGCCATTGGGATTGGGTTTTTTCGAAGCGGCTTCGGCTACGGGATGATGAATATCGAGCGACGCTTGACTGCCCACGCACACATAGCCCTTGGGATCGATGCGAAACCAGCCTTCGGAGCAGCCCTGAAAACCGGCCGCTTTGTCATTGCGGAACACGGCCGCGCCCGCCCGGAGATAGCCCAGCTTTTTGCTCGACCAGCGGGGCTCGGAAAAGACCCAGGTTTCTTTTGAAATACTAACGAGTTGTTCTCTATTTTTTTCGGAATTGTTTGGGCTAATGGCTTCAGGTTCTTCGGGCAGCGCTAAAATATCGGGATTGGATAAATCGTTTGCGTCGGGGATCTCGGGAGGCGGTCCATCGGACTCATTCAATTGAATGGGTTCGGGGTTTTCTGTTCCTGCGAGTCCCGTGAGAGCGATGGCCGGTTCGGGAGGAGCTTCGGAAGGAAGCGCCGGCTCTTCAATAAACACAGGCGCAGGAAGCGCGGGAGCGAAAGGCGTCCGGGGAGCGGGCGCTGGGCCTACGGGAGCGATCCCTCGTGAAAAGGCCGATGCAAGCGCGCTCAAACCATCGGCCTGAACATAGCCAAGCAGAAGCACGACGGCGGACAGGGCGGCATAGACGCGCGGGCGCATGGAGATAATGCGCCGGTATCAACTCCGCGCGGGCTGGGCCAAGTTCAGCGCGAAGCGCGGCGTTCGGTCTTGCTCGTTTCCTTGGGAGCGGCTTCTTCTTCGTCGTCGCCCTCGTCATAGGCTTCGTCCTCGGCGTCCTCTTCATCCTCGTCATCGGCGAGCAGAGCAGGCGCGCCCTCGGCGCCCACCTCGGCAAAAATATCATCGGCTGCCGCGACCAAATCGATCAGCGAATCCACCTCGGTTTTGCCGTAAAGCGTGAGCGTCATCGTGCGGCCTTCCACGCACAGCCATAAATCGGGGAACTCACACAAAGCATCGCGCATCGTGCGATTGAGCCATTTCACAATGGCTTTTGAATCCGAGCCCTCCACCAAAAACAGATCCATAAACTCGGGATCTTTTTTGAACTGCACACCTGTATTGGCGATACGGCGGCCTTCTTCAATCGGCAAAGGGCGCGCCCTAACGTTTGGGCCGGGCTTGGCCAGCTTGGCGACGACGGTTTGGCGATCGCTCGACGTGGCCTCGTCCGCGCTGGTGATCACCAAATAGGCGAGCTTTGGAAACAGCTCGAAGATGGCCGTTCGCGTGCCGCTGCCTGTCTTCTCGATCATCCGTGAAAAATCGGCCGGAAGCGAACTGACCTCGGCCACTACGCCTTGATCGTTGGCTTCTGGATTCGGCCGGAACGCATGTTTAAAACGCTCGATTTCTTGGCGCGTGCGCTTATCGGGCCAGCGCGCATTCAGCAAATACACAAGGGCAATCGCAAGCGGTGTGGCGTACCAGAGCCAAAGCATAGAGGCCGGCAGCGTATGCCCGAATTCATCAAATCGTAAGCGCTTTTATGGTGACTTTTGTTTCTGTTGCCCAGGCATGCTCGCGGCTCTGGCAAATGATGCAGCGCCGTGGTTTTTGTGGCTTTCTGCAATTTATGTTTGCTGTTCTTCCCTCGCTCATCGGTGTCATTCATTTGCGGCCCCTGCCTGGAAGCCCTTGCTTTAACGGCGATCTACAGGCGGTTGTGGACGGCGCTTCGGCCGATGCTCTCGCTCTGGCGGAGGCTGGTTTTGAAGGCATTATCGTCGAGAATTTCGGCGATATGCCTTTTGTGCCGGGGCGTGTTGCTCCGCTCACGACGGCTGTGATGACGTCGTGTGCGCTTTCGGTTCGCGCGGCGGCGCCGGATATCGCGCTGGGGATCAACGTGCTGCGCAACGATGCCGAGGCGGCGCTTGCGATTGCGATCGCTTCGGGAGCCGACTTTATCCGCATCAATGTTCACACGGGCGCGAGGCTTTGCGATCAGGGGCTCATTGAAGGCAAGGCTCATGAAACGCTGCGCAGGCGCAGAGAATATGGTGCCGAACGCATCCGGCTCTTTTGCGATGTGGACGTGAAGCATTCGGCTCCTCTTGCGCCGAGGCCGATTGCGGAAGAGGCGGAAGAGCTTGTGGGCAGGGGCCTTTCGGATGCGGTGCTGGTCACGGGAAGCGGCACGGGAAAAGGCGTTTCATTGGGGCATTTGCAGGCGGTGATGGATGCCGTGCGCGTGCCTGTGTACGTGGCGAGCGGCGTAACCCTCGACAGCCTGGGCGATTTGATTCAGGCGCACGGCGTAATTGTTGGTTCGTGCCTGAGGCGAAGCGGAAGGGCGGGCGAACGTATCGATGCCGAGCTCGCGCTGCGTTTTGCGGATGTGTACAGGCGGCTCAAAGGAACGCGATAGCGTTACAGATTAAAAATTCAGGCTCTCGACGAAGATGTCCTGAAAGTCATCGCGGGTTGCGAGCTCGATGTGGCGGGTCTTGGCCTGGATATCGGCGAGCCTGTCCCGGATGCCCGAAGGATCGCGCGCAAAGCGGATGGCGCCCTCCAAAGCCGCGTTTCCCACGGCCTTGATCAGCGATGGATCGACATCGGGAAACATCTTGAGATGCACGGCGATATCGGGATTGAGATGGCTTCCAAACGCGCCCGCGACGAAGAGAGCACCCAGCTCCGCATCGGTGATGCCCGCGGTGCGGTCAAGAATTTTGATGGCTGTGCGAAGAGCGCCCTTGGCCAGTTGAAGCTCACGGATATCGAGCTGAAGAAGATCGACGCCTTTGGCCAGCGCGATGCGTCCATCCTCGGCTTTCACCGTGCCATCCCGTCCGATCAGCCCCGCCCGGACCAAGGCATCGAGCGCTTCAAACAAGCCTGTTCCGCAAATGCCCTTGGGCTTTACGCTGCCGATGGTCGATGCGCGAATCGAACCGTCATCCCGGACTTCGATGCGCACAATCGCGCCTTCTTCGGCTCGCATTCCCACCGAAATATTGCCGCCCTCAAATGCCGGGCCTGCCGGTGTTGAACACGCATAGAGCACATTCGCATGGGCGAGCACGATTTCTGTATTCGTGCCGATATCGATGAGCATGCGCGCCAAACCAGGGCGATCCAAGTCTGTTGCGATGATCGCGGCCGCCGTGTCGCCGCCCACAAACGATCCAAGCAACGGGAATGTGGTGAGCGTTTCGCCGGGCAGTTCAAAGTGCTCCGCGCGTTCGCTTCGCTCTTCGGTGAAAGGCGGCGCGTAGGGCGCCTCGGCCAGATGCGTGATATCCGCGCTCCACAAGAGCGATGTCATCGCCGTGTTGGCCGCCACATACCAATTCCGAATCTTCGCATCCTTATCGAAGAGCCGCCCCCGCGCCGAATCCAGAAGCAGTTTCAGCGTTGCCAGCGCGTCTTGGGTTAGCTCGTCGCGCGAATCAGCACCTTTGAGCGCATGCGTAAGGCGCGTCATCACATCGTGCCCGTGCCTCACTTGACGGTTGAGAACAGAAGCCTCGCCGGACACATGGCCCGTGTTCACATCGATAGGGCTGATTTGCACACTGGTTGAGCCCAAATCGACGGCGATATCCACGCAATCCGGCAATGATTTCGCCAGCCCAAAAGGCGTCACGCGGGGCGCCGCGCGCAGATCGAAACGGCTTTGGACTTCCACGCGAATCGGCGTCAGCGGGCGGAGCTGACACGAAAGGCGCAGACCCTCACGCAGCATTCCATCGCTCAGCATCGCTTTATCGTCGGCGGTTGCGGGCGCATTGCCTGAAAGCACGCGCACCAGGCATTTGCCGCACGATCCCCGGCCTCCGCAGGGCGCGTTGATAGGAATGCCCTTGGATTGAGCGACCTCCAGCAACGAGTGTCCGGCTAGAAAAGTCACCGTTGTTGGATGGCGGGCAGCGCCGTCCGATCCTGTGCCGGGTTCTTGAAACGTTGCGCGAACGAGCATGGGCAGTCCAAACGGGGGTCAAACGGAGCAAATGGAGACAGAGACCGAATGCCGAAGCGATTAAAGAAAACGAACAAAGCAACGGCGCGGTGCATGTAGGCCCGGCGACAAAGGCAGGCAATGCTCTTGACAAGCAGAGGCGCGATCCGCCATAAAGCTCGCCCTCCATCGCATCTCGAGCGGCTCGAACAGCTTTTCGGTGGTCGAAAAGCGGCCGGCGGGAGCGATGACCACGCGGAGTGAGAAGGCGTTTATGCCGAAGAAAATGAAGACCAACCGGGCCGCTGCCAAGCGTTTCCGGGTCACCGGGTCTGGAAAGATTCGCCGCAGCAAAGGCGGCTTGAACCACGGTATGCAGGAGAAGAGCAAGAAGAGGCTTCGCCGCCTGCGCAAAAACGACATGGTCGACAAGGCCATGGCGAAGCGCGTGAAGCTGCTTTTGCCGAATGGATAGGCATTGGGCGACGCAGACTGCATTCGAGTGCAGCGCATATTCGCTGCATAGGTTTTGGATTGTTGTTTGAAGATTTGAAGAGTGAAGGAAAGAAGCAATGCCCCGCGTAAAACGTGGTTTTAAAGCTCGAAGGCGCAGAAATCGGGTTCTCAATCTGACGGAAGGCTATTTTGGCGGGAGAAAAAACCGTCATCGCCAAGCGGTTGAAGTTCTTCGCCACGCTTGGGAGTACGCCTACATCAGCCGCCGCTTGAAGAAGCGGGATTTTAGGCGTCTGTGGATCGCGCGTATTAACGCCGCGGCGCGCACGGTGGGAACGAGCTATTCGAAGCTGATCGGCGGCCTGAAGAACGCTGGCATCGCGCTCGATCGCAAGATTCTCTCCGAGCTTGCCATTCACGATGCGAACGTGTTTGCGGCCGTCGTGAAGTCTGCAACCGGCAAGTGAGCCGTTTGCCGCATGTGAATCATCGCCTTTTCCCTTAATCCTTGGGCGATTGGCATCTTCCAGTGAACACCCCCGACAATCCCGTTCAAGCCATAGAGGACGGCCTCGCGGCCCTGGGCACGCAATACCGCGATGCTTTTGCGGCTGCGCAGACCGAGCAGGCCCTGCGCCTGGAGCATGCCAAAATCCTCGGCAAAAAAGGCGATTTAACCGCTGTCTTGGCGCTGATGCGGCATGTGCCCAATGCCTCGCGGCCTTTGGTGGGCACGAAGGTGAATACCTTCAAAGAAGAAGTCGAAACGGCTTTTTCTCAGCGGCTCAAGCAAATCGCGCGGGCGGCTGTCGAGGCAGAGCTGAATGCCCGGCCCTTCGATTTGACGCTGCCTGGACGTTCCGAACTGGGCCGGGGATTTGCCAACCCCATTCGTCAAGTGACGGAAGATTTGCTGAATATCTTTCGGGACTTGGGTTTTACCGTCGTCGAAGGGCCTGAAGTCGAGCTCGAGGAAAACAACTTCACCAAGCTGGCCTTTCCGCCCGACCATCCCGCGACCGACATGCAGGACAGCTTTTGGATTGGCGCTCCTGTGTTGCTGCGCACGCACACATCCAATGTGCAAGTGCGGGAGATGACGACGCAAAAGCCTCCGATGGCCGTGGTTTCTGCGGGCGCTGTTTATAGGCGCGACGACGACGCGACCCATTCACCGATGTTCCATCAGATTGAGGGCTTCTTGGTCGATGAGCGGGTGAGTTTTGCCGAGCTTAAAGGCGTGCTCACGGCATTTGCGGAGCGGCTCTACGGTCCTGGGACGCCGGTGCGTTTTCGGCCGAGCTATTTCCCCTTCGTCGAGCCAGGAGCTGAAGTCGATGTGGGATGTGTGTTCTGCGCCCGTCAAGGCTGCCGCGTCTGCAAACACAGCGGATGGCTCGAGGTACTGGGCTGCGGAATGATTCATCCCGATGTATTTCGCCATTGCGGTCTAGATCCCGAGCGCTACACCGGCTTTGCCTTTGGCATGGGAATCGATCGAATTGCCATGCTCCGCTATGGGATACCCAATATTCGTCTTCTTTTCGATAACGATCCCCGCATTTTAAGGCAATTTCAGCCTTAAACCTCGCCGATATCGCAGCATCCCCACCCGCGGCGCTTCCAGGGCGCAACGGGTGTTATTTACCCGCGAATTGCTTGCCGGGAACAAAACAGCATCCCCGCGGCCTTTACTTGAAAGAGACGAGCCCCAAAAAACGAAGAAAGATGGCCTGAGGGGCTCGACAAATCCCAGACGAGAAGCACATTGGCAGCACCCCGCGGCACCAACAGCCCATGAAACAAGCATTCAAGGGAAGGCGGCCGCAAAAAAATTCTTCTGGTTGGGATTGAAAAGCCGGGCTCATTCGTTTCAGGGAAGCATTTCGAAAGCTCGTGCGTAGTAAAGAAAGCCACTCGCGAACGGCCCGTCGGCCAGCGTGAGTGCGCGCAGTCGTTCATTCGTTTATTGCGATTTCCCACATCGAGTTCGTCCGTACGCGCCGCTCTTCTTATTGAAGAGCGCCATTAAAGGGCGTTTAGCCCATAAAGGTTTCTTTGTTTATGTTGCAATCAGTTAGGAATGGGAAGCATATCAATCGGATGAAAGAAGCTAAACCGCAACTTTCAAAGGCGCGGCAGCTTCTGGAGGATGTGACGATGAAAGCGACAAAGGCAAAAGTTCCCGGCACCACAAAGACCAGCACTGCAGCGGCAAGCTCAGAATTGCCCGAACTCGCATCGGTTGGCTTAATGGATGACGATATCGCCGAGGATACCGCGGTACGCGCCCGGACTGGCCCGGTGACTCCCGTTGAGGACGATCCGATAGAGTTTATTGATTTTGATTTTGCGGCGCTGGCGAAGAAGCCTGAAAAGACGCGGACCCGCGAAACGCCTCTGCGTCCTGCATCGAGGGATATCGATGAAGGCGGCGGCGATTCAATGCTATCGCGCTATTTCCGCGATATGGCGCTTCATCCCGTAATGGATCCCGAGCAAGAGCTTGAGACGGCCCGCACGGTAGAACAGGCGGAAGTCAATCATTGGGTGGCGCTATTGGCTCATATTCCCGCGGCGGAGCATGTGCTTCATGCGCTTGAAAAAGACGTTGACAAGGCGGGCGAAGAGGAAGTGGAGGCTCCGCAGATCGCTGATATGCAAAGGCTTGTGCGTATTTATAAGAAGCAGAAGAACAAGCTTTCGCACGATCAGGAAAAGCGCTGGACTCAGTTATCGAAGAGCCTGGCCTTGACGGTCCGCCTTCCTGATTCCGACCGTATATGGATGGGCAGGGCGCTCTCCATAGCTCGTGATTTGGTTCGCGAGCCGGATTTTGAAGACGACGTATCCGATCCGGAAGAGCGCACATCGATGCGGCCCGTGCTTCCTGATACCCGCGAATACCGGCGTTATCTCGATAAGGTCGAGCGGACATATCAGACGCAGCACGATATCAAAAACCGCTTCGTGAAAGCGAATTTGCGGTTGGTGGTATCGATTGCGCGGCGCTATAACCGGGGGCGTCTGCCTCTGATCGATCTGATTCAGGAGGGCAATATCGGTTTGATGAAGGCGGTAGAGCGTTTCGATCATACGCGGGGATACCGGTTTTCGACCTATGCTTCGTGGTGGATCCGGCATGCGATTAGCCGGGCGCTTGCCGATAAGGGCCGGGCGGTTCGTATTCCGGTTCATATGCTCGATACATACAACCGGGTTGCGCGCATGACTCAATCCTTTGTTGCGCGTATGGGGCGCGAGCCGACGATTGAAGAGCTGGTGATTGAAACGGGGCTTCCGCGCGAGAAGCTGGATAAGGTCCGGGAGTTTCAAGCGGATGCGCCTCTATCGCTGGATAAGCCGGTTGGCGATGAAGATGGGCGGAAGTTTATTGATTTCCTTCAAGAGGAAAACGCGCTTTCTCCCTTCGATCATCTGGTGAATCAGAAGTGGAGCGACGAGGTAAAGCGGCTATTGAAGACGCTTACGCCGATTGAGTCGTGCATTATCCGGTGGCGTTTTGGCTTGGATGATGAAGATGAGCTGACGCTGAAGGAGATTGGCGAGAAGTATAAGCTTTCCCGCGAGAGGATTCGCCAGTTGCAGGAGCAGGCGCTCAGCAAGATTCGCAAGCAGATGCGCGAAGAGAAGAAAGATTAATTAGGCCAGATATCCTCCGCAATTGAAGCAATAAGCTCATCGATATGCTTCCTGGCGCTTGCCGCTTTTCCTGGCACGCCGTTCACCATAACAGCAAAAGCAATCACAGGTGTCCCCTTTGGGGAGAGGACATAACCGGATAGTGCCGCCACGGCGTCAAGTGTTCCGGTTTTGGCGCGGATGCTGCGCTGGTCGGCATAGGCTTTGAAACGGTTGCGCAAGGTTCCGTCCACGCCGCCTATGGCTAAATGGCTGATGAATTCAGGGCCTATACGGGAATCTTTGCTGACGGTTCGCAGAAGGGAGGCAAGCCCGGAAGGTGTTATGCGGTTGGCGTCAAAGAGTCCAGAGCCGTTCTTTACAAGGGTATTTGTATCATATACTTTTAGATCCCGGAGCATATCGGTTACGCGGGCGGCCGCCTGCTGAAAGGTAGCTTCGGTATCCGGCGCCGTTCGGCCCATGGTTTTGAAGATCATTTCTGCGTAAAAATTGTCGCTATCCTTGCCCAAAGCGTGAATGAGCTCGGCCAGGCGGGCAGATCGGTGGGAGGCCAGAAGGTTCTTTTCGCGCTTTTGGGTGAGGTGTACATCGCCTTCGATTTCAATACCTATATCTTTAAGAGCGCTTCTTAGGGCATAGCCTGCAAATAGCCGGGGATCATCGATGCGCTTGGCGATTTTTAGGGGGCGGCTCTTTTCGGGTATGCTGCCTCCAAAGCCGGCGGATATGCGGGATGCCGAAGGGGTTAGTGAAAGGGTTACTTTTTCTGGGTCGCCTTTGCTTGTGGTGCGCACTGTTCCGATCATATCGGCGAATCCAGGCGGATCGGAGGACAATACCGCGGCTTTGCCTTTTTCAGTGGGGCGTACGGTAAATAATATGGTGTTTTGATTGAGCGATGTCGCTGCAACGGGAGCCCGGAATGGGGCCCATTCGTTAGGCTGCTGTTCAAAAGCGGGAGGTGTGTATTGGTTATCGAAGAAGGATTGATCGATACCTATGGATTGTACTTTCCGGATACCGGCGGCCTTTAATTCCCGGGCCATTTCAATGATATGCGCCATGGTTAGGGATGGATCGCCTTCACCGCGTAAAACAAGCTCTTTTACGGTGTCTCCGCTGGTCTTGCCATAGAGGCCGGTGAGATAGCGGTATTGAGGCCCAAGTATGCGGAGAGCCGCCGCGCTGGTGATGAGTTTTGCGTTGGAGGCCGGATTGAATGCGGTATGCGGGTTTAGGGAGGCGATGACTTCTCCGGTCTCTATGGGAACAATCGCGGCACCGGCGGTGCC
The DNA here is from genome assembly GCA_964537685.1 of uncultured Polyangiaceae bacterium. Classification (GTDB taxonomy): domain Bacteria; phylum Myxococcota_A; class Polyangia; order Polyangiales; family Polyangiaceae; genus CAZICM01. The sequence continues at coordinate 340,269 of CAZICM010000002.1, read as the reverse complement.
TCCCAATTGACGGATATCTTTGTCCAGTTTTCGTAAGGCGTTTTCCAGCCGGATGCGGTCCACGGGGTCGGCCGTCCGCGCCGGAGATATGGGAGCCGCGGAACTGGCAGATGTTGATGGAGATGCCGGGTCGGATTGGCCTTGGACAGCGGGTGACAGGGCCGATAGCCCAAGAAGCGATAAAACGGCGATGCTTTGAATAAAGGGCCTTTGGATCGTGCGCATGATAATAGGTCTTGAGGTTTGGGTTTATCTGTTTAGCCGTGCTTGGCCGTGCCGCAACGTTTGGTTCCAGGCGATCATTCCACGACGGTTTTTGTGACTTTTTTGGGGCGTTGGGTGTAATGAAGCTCCCGGTTTTTCGTTCAACCTGCGGAGGATAAAGTGTTCCGCGCGAATCTGGCTCTTGTTTGTTCGTTGTCGCTTGCGCTCTTTGGCTGTGCTTCGGCGCCGCCTAAGCAAAGCGGTGAGGAAAATAATTTTAATTCAACGCCGTCGGGGCCGGCTGTTGAAGAACCATCCAAGTGGGAGGGAACGAGTTCGGGGGGTAGTGGCTCGAGTGAGTCGGGAAGCTCGGGCGATACAGGCGGTTTGAATGCGGAGCAGCGCGAGCAGATGGAGATCGCTTTGCGGCGGGGTGGCGAAAAAGCCGCGCAGTGCCCTCAGTCAACGGGGAATGAGGATGTGCCCCGCGGTAAGGGCGAGGTGAAGGTGACCTTCGACGGAAAGAAGGGGCGTATTACCGAGGTTAGTGTGGGTTCGCCGTGGGCGGGGACCGCGATCGAGCAGTGTATTAAGCGTTCGTTTATCGGCGAGATCGTGCTGCCTTTTGATGGGGATGCGCTCGAGGTGCCGTATACGGTTGAGATTAAGCCAAAGGCGGGCGCCGTAGCTCCCACGCCCAAGAAGAAATGAAATCGTTGTCTACATCGCTTCTGTGTTGTGGGGCTGTGTCGGCGGTTCTGATGTTGCCGTCTTTGGCGTGGGCCGAGGACGATTCAATCGAGCCGCCGATGCGTTATCCGCCGGCTTCGGTGCGGCCCAAGCTGATTGTGGGTGGGCTCGCGATTGCGTCGGTCGGTTATGGCGCGGGGTTGTTGAGTGCGTCGCTGTGGCCGGATTTGCCGGGGATCTCGGATATGCGCATTCCAGTCGCGGGGCCGTGGATGTCGCTCTCGAAAATCGAGTGTCCAAAGGACGATCCAGATTGTGGGGCAAGCCTTTATTTGCGCGGGATTTTGACCGTGGCCGATGGTCTGCTGCAGCTTGGCGGGCTTGCGATTTCAGTTGAGGGATTGTTTTTGCAGACCGAGGCGGATGCGCCTGCTCAGGCTTCAAAAGTGCCTCAATTCACGCTTCGTCCGGCGCCCATCGTGACGGGTACGGTGACGGGCATTGGTTTCGTGGGGACCTTTTAAACTTTTTTCCACGCAGACATTGCGGGGCCGCGCACGGGTGTGCCCCGCAATTTGCCCAGGCGCTCGATGGAGAGCTCGACGGTGCTGTCGTAGCCGGCGCCGTCGTTTTGGGTGATGAGATTGCCCGAAAAGATAGGTGGTGCGCCGATGATGTCGCCGGCTTGTAGATCGATGTGGTTGCTGGCGAATGCGATGGATTCGGCGATGCTGAAGGGCGAGCTTTGCGCGAGTGAGGCGTGGGCGGTGCGGCCGTTGATGCGTACTTGAGCGCGTAGGGCGCCCGTGTCTCCAGCTTCGTCGCTGGTGACGAGGACCGGGCCGGCTTGGGATGCGAAATCGTGGGCTTGAAGGCTGGATAGACCTTGAGCCGCTAGTTTTCTTTCATACGAGCGGCCAGCCCATACGGCGATAACGGCATGGCCAATGATGGCCCGTTCGCTTTCTCTGCTGGTTGCGCGTTTGAGATCTTCACCCAGGAGCGCGCCCAGGCAGAAATCGAAACCAGGTTCGTTTTCATCGTCAAAGAAAGGGATTTTTGATTCGTGTCCGCTTAGGTTGCGGGCGCTGCCTATCCAGAATGAAGGTTGGGATGGCGGCGCTTCGGGTGTCTTGGGATGCGCGAATTGAATGTACATCGCGCGTTCCGACGCACAGGGCGGCAGCCATAAAAAGGTGTTCGGATAGAGTCTCGCTTCCGTTGGCCGATCGCCCGAAAGCAATCGATCGTCCAGTTCGGCTAGGCCCGCGCACGAAAGCGCAATGACGCGCGTGTAAAAGTCGCCCGCGTCGGCGATCGATGCGGAAACTTTTTGGGTGCCAAAGACGCTTTCAAGCTGCGTGACGTCGTAGAGGGCACCGTCGCGTTCAAGCGCGATGGTCGGGCGGAGAGCGGAATTGACGAGTACGCGCGCGATTCGCATAGAGGTGGGGATCTGCGCCCAGGACCGATGAATGTAACACCCAAGCCATGGATTTGTCGCCGTTGTTCTGCCGGGCGGTCAAGGTAATGTGAGGCCGCGTCATTCGCTGAGTGTTGCCCGGTTGGTGTTGGGTATGCGGCGGTGAGCACGCAACCAGGATTGGATGTATGAGCAAGCGGACCAAGTATGTCTTCGTGACGGGCGGCGTTGTGTCGTCGATCGGCAAGGGTTTGGGGGCCGCTTCAATCGGCGCTTTGATGGAAGCGCGGGGTTTGAAGGTTACGCATATTAAGCTCGATCCGTATATCAACGTCGATCCGGGCACGATGTCGCCTTACCAGCACGGTGAGGTGTTTGTGACGGATGACGGCGCGGAGACCGATTTGGATCTCGGTCATTACGAGCGTTTTACGTCGGCGCGGATGACGCGGCAGAACAACTTCACGACGGGGCGCATTTACGAGGCGGTCATTTCAAAAGAGCGGCGCGGGGAATATCTGGGCGCGACGGTGCAGGTGATTCCTCATGTGACCGAGGAGATTAAGGGGAGGATTCGGGCGGCGTCGGAAGGGGCGGACATTGCGATTGTCGAGATTGGCGGCACCGTCGGCGATATCGAGTCGCTGCCGTTTTTAGAGGCGATTCGCCAGCTCAAGGTGGAGTCGGGCCATCAGAATGCGATTTCGGTGCATGTGACGCTGGTGCCCTTTATTGCGAGCGCGGGAGAGCTGAAGACGAAGCCGACGCAGCATTCGGTGAAGGAGATGCGCGAGATAGGGATTCAGCCGGATATTTTGATGTGCCGGAGTGATAGGCCGCTGACGCGCTCGATGAAGGAGAAGATTTCGCTGTTTTCAAACGTGGCGACGGACTGTGTTGTGGCCGCGGTGGATGTGGCGTGCATCTATGAGCTTCCGCTTGCGCTCCATGCGGAGGGTATCGATGAAAAGATCACCGAGCTTCTCAATATTTGGGCGAGGCAGCCCGATTTAAGCGCTTGGACGAAGATCGTCGAGCGCTTTAAAAAGCCTTCAAAAGGTTCGGTGAAGATAGGTGTTGTCGGCAAATACGTGCATCTTCGCGATTCGTATAAATCGCTGCACGAGGCGCTGGTGCATGGCGGGCTCCTCAACGATGTGAAGGTCGAGCTCGAATACATCGATTCGGAGCAGATCGAAAAACGCGGTCCGGTTGAGCTTCTCGGCGCACTCGATGCGATTTTGGTGCCGGGCGGTTTTGGAGATCGGGGCACCGAGGGCAAAATTGAGGCGATTCGCTTTGCCCGCGAATCCAAAGTGCCTTTCTTTGGCATCTGTCTCGGTATGCAGCTCGCCGTTGTCGAATTTGCCCGGCATATCTGTGCAATGGTGGGAGCCAATTCTGTCGAATTTGATCGCGATGCGCCTTACGCGGTAATCGATCTCATGCCCGATCAGAAGATGGTGCACGACAAGGGCGGAACCATGCGGCTCGGGGCTTATCCTTGTGTGCTGGAGCGGGGAACGCTGGCCGCCGAGGCTTATGGGGCTTCGCAGATTAGTGAGCGGCACCGGCACCGCTATGAAGTGTCAAACAAATACCGGGAGGCGATGGCTCAAAAGGGGCTTGTGCTGTCGGGAACATCGCCCGATGGCCGGCTTGTGGAGATGATTGAGCTTCGCGATCATCCGTATTTTGTAGGCTGCCAGTTCCATCCTGAGTTTAAGAGCAAGCCTCATAGTCCTCATCCCTTGTTCGCCCGTTTTGTGAGGGCGGCCCTCGAGCGGGCGCGCGAGCGTTCGAGGCCAAATGAGCGGGCCAAGGCCAATGAGGTGATGCAGGGCGGGCAAGGTACGCAGAGCGCTTCGTCGGTCGTGAATTAAACGTGAATCAAACGTGAGTTAAAGCGCCGGATTGATGGCATCGACGACGTTGACGACATCGATGGGCGGGCCGGCGCTCACGACGATTTCAGAAGCCTTCAACATATCCCCATCCAACACGTAGGAGCCGACTTCTGGGAAGCAGATCCGGAAGGTGTCGGCGAGTGTGTCGACATGGCCTTTTCCGCCGATGGATTTGCCAGCGAGCACCAGTGGTGCGCGGGGTCCCAGTTGATGCGGAGACAGCGAGCTCGCGACCAAATGGGGACGGTAGAGATCTTCGCCGGCCCGGTAGGTGACGAGCATATGGATGCCGAGGTTGCGGATGACCGCGGCGCAGATGAGCGACCATGCGCTTTGTTCGAGGGCTTTGCCGTTGACGTAGAGGCGGCAGGCCATCGGATCGAGTACGCGCCGGGCATAGGCTCCGCCTACAAACGATTCCGCGAAAATGCGGGCAACGATGCGGGCTGCTCCAGCGTAACCGCGGGCTCCTTCCGCGTAGTACACGTCGAAGAATTTTGCGACGAGGCCCGTGCCAAAAATAAAGCCGATGCGGGTCTCGGAAATGCCGTCTTGCGTGGACACGACTTTGAGCGTGGGCCTTCTTGTGGTGCGCAGGCTTTCGCGGCGTTCGAGAAGCGATTTGAGGCAGCTTTCAGGATTGCCGGTGAAGCCCCAGTTGCGGGCGATCGTTGCGACGGTGCCGCCGGGAAGAAGGGCCAAACGCGGGATGCGAGATTCACCAAAGGCTTCGTACAGCGCGGTGACTCCGGCCATAAAGCTTCCGTCGCCGCCCGAGAGAAAAACGTAGTCGGTGCCCCGGGATGCAATGCGTTTGGTGAGCGCCCTAAGCTCATCGAGCGTTTCGGTGAAATGAAGTTCTGCTTTGTCTTCGCACGTTCGCTTGAGGGTCCGAATATGGGAAGGTCGCTGCCGGTGGCGACGCGCGTTCATATTGACGATAACATCGATGCGCATGACGGGTGATCCAGCCCCCGGAACTCTTGGGTCGGCCGCGTCATAGAACGACTAGAGCGGCTGGTCGAGCGCAAGGGTCGGGTTTTGTTTTTTGTTATGGTGGGGCTTCGAGTTCATAGGACATGACCATGTTTGGCTTTTACGGTTTGAGTCGGGCCCGCTTTTCCGTTGTGTGCGTGATGCTGCTCGCTGGATGCGCTTCTTCGCCGGCGATGCGGGCCGCGGAAGAGGGGCGTTTCGCCGATTTGCGTAAGGCCATCGATGAAGATTTGCGGAGTGCGGAGCTCGGAGCCGATCAGGCGCGGGAGCTCGCAAAACTCGTGCTGTCAGCCGAGCTTAAGCATGCGCAGGGGGCTGTGGGTATCGAGCGGGTGGAGATGCTGGCTTCGTGTGCGAAGGAAATGGAAGAAGCTCTTTCGCTGCGCACGGAACAAAACGATGAGGTAAGCGCGGCGGCAGCGCGGCTGCTCGTCGATCGCGAGCTTGTGGATGTGGATGATATGTGGCTGCGGGCGGAGCAGGCCGAGCTGGCTGCGAAGAATGCGGTTGCGGCTGTTGCTTGGAAGGCCGTTCACACACGCCTTTTGTGGAATCCAGAGGATGGAGCGGAACGGCGGAGGCGAATGGTGGATGGGGATGAAGAGGTGCGGGCGGCGGCGCTCCGGGCTGCTGTGGATGCCGGAGATGCGGCCGATACGGAGCTGTTGCTGGAAGCCGCGCGGGTCGATCCTTATCCGCTTGCGCGCACGATGGCGATCCGGGCGCTGGGAGCGATTGGTGGCGAGCGCGCCGTGCTCGGTTTGAAGGATGTGTGGATGATGGCCGATGAGCCGCGGCGTCAGGTGATTACGACGGCATGGGCAACATCGCGATCGATCGATGCGGGCGGAAGGCGGGAGCTGTGGTGGGCGGCAGAAACGCAAGGCGGAACGCTTGCGGTAGCGGCGGCGATTGCGCTTGTGCGCGCAAAAGATCCGAAGGCGGATGGAGCCGTTGCGATGCTGGCGCGGGCGGTTGAGACAGGTTCAACGCTGTCGCGGGTGTATGCCATCAATGTGTCGCCGCTGAACGCGGAACTGGTGCTGAAGGCGATAATCAAGGCTCAGGACGATTCGGATGAAGCTGTTGCGCTTGCGGCGATTTCAAGGCGTTTAGAAGGCTCGGGCGAAGGCAGCGCCAAGGTGGGCACGCAAGAGCGGGAAGCCATGATCGCGAAGCTTGTGCGCATGGCAGGTTTGGAAGGATCGATTCGGCAGAGGGCGCGGGCTTCGCTTGCGCGGGCGCGGGTGCGCGACATTTTGCCGGCGCTGGAGCGCGATGTGGAGTCGAAGGATATGGAGATCCGAAAGGCAGCCGGTCAAAACCTGGCGGCGATGGGTGAGCTTGCCCGGGCTTCGGTGCTGCTTTCGGATGGAGAGCCGATGGTGAGAACGGCTGTGGGGTGTGCGATTTTGTCCGCGCCGGAAACAGCCGATTGAACGCTTAAAACCTTGAAACCAGCTCGAGTTTCGCGCCTTCGAAAGGCGGGAATTGCCTGCACACACCCGACACGCAGCGAATCGCGCCGCGCCTTTGGCCAACGAAGACTTGCACCGTGTCGACAAGTCTCTGCCAGAGCTTTTCTTGAGATGAGCTTTTCCACTGGAGGGCTCCGCTTACATACAGGCAGGTTTTGGAGGCTACGCCAGGATCGCAGCCGGGAAGGCTTAGATATTCAAAGCCAAAGATCGCCGAGATATGGGGCGACCACTGAAGCGCCGTATAGTTTTCGCCTTCAAACCAAGCGCCTTTGAATTGGATAGGTTCGTAGCGGCGCCTGTGAAAGCCCTGAAATTGAAGCGAAAATGGGCCGGTCAGGTGCTTGACCAAATCGTAGCGGACATAGCCTTCCTGATAAAAACGATCGCTGATGCCGGTGACATCGCTGCGCGGTTCGGTGGGTATTTCGCTGGAGGTGATGCGGCCTCCCACCCATGCGTTGGCGTGAGAGCGGCCTTCTTCAAACGTCAATTCTGTGCCGGTCGCCGCATCCCATGTGTTGGTTTGCAGTTCGGGCTTGGTCTCGCAGGTCTCGTTGTTGGCGGCGATTTCCGAGTAGCTCGTGTATTTGCCAAACCAGCCGTACACAAGGCTTTGGCGTGAGAAGCGGTAGTCCACGCGCGCCCGGCCTCCGGTGATGCAGATATTGGGCGAGCCGATCGGCTGGATATAAATCGGTTCGACAGTCGGCGGCTGGTTGTAGGTCACCAGCGAAAATTCCGGTGCGGAGAAGCCGCGTGTGTCGCGATCGATATTGGCCGTGAGCGGGAAGAAGCGCCTGTAGTGCTTGCCTTCCAGCATCACGGTGAGCGGGCCAAAACGGGCATTGGCGTTTGCGTACACCGCATAGCCCGATAGATCGGATACGCGCTCTGCCTGGCCGTCTTCGCCGAGCGAGATGGGCTGGCCATCGCGCAGTTGCTGGCCGGCGACTTCCACGTAGAGATCGCCATGCTTGGCGATGCTGGGAATATTGAGGGTGCCGCTAAAGGTGCGGATGGTATTGCGGAGCCGGGCCGGTGCGCCTGCGATGCCGAAATTGGGATAGCGCGAGGCGCAGTCTTTTTCGCCGTTTTGGTCGCAGGTGAGAAACTCCATTCCATGCGTTTTGCGCAGGAGGAGCGAGCCGTTCAGGCCAAGCTGAAAGAGCGACGGCCCCGCTTCGACTCGTCCCGCAAAGACGCTGTCCTCGAGGTAGTTGGGGCGGGGAGCGTCATACACGCGGTAAGGCGTGCCGACTTCGTTGAAGGCAAATGTTTGAGCGGTGCCGCTCGAGGGAAAGCCAAAGAAGAGGGGCGATCCTTCGCCGTGCAGTCTCCGGCCGCTCATTTCGTCCACACGCACGGGGTTCATCTGTCCGGCGAGGGCCGTGGCACCCACATTGACAGGGCCGAATTTGCGGTTGAATACGGCTTTCGCGCCGCGCACCGTCGTATCAACGGCGATTTCGTCGATCTTGCGGACGCTGAACACGAGACCTCGCCCAAGCTGGGCATAGAAGTCCCCGAGCGTGATTTGCAGGCCGGGCTGGGTGTAGTCGAGCCAGAGCTTGGATGGATAAACGGTGTTCAAAAAGCGGGTGTTGAGTTCACGGCGAATTTGATTGGCGTAGTCGACGACTTTTCGAGGTGTCGGTTCGACAATGGGCTGTTCGGCGGCAAGGGGCAGGGCATCGCCGAGTTGGGTCTGGGCGAAAAATGTCGCGACATCGAGGCGGAATCCAAGCCTCAGGCGCCAATAGCCCACCTGTAAATTGAGACGGTCCAGCCACTCGCCGTAGTAGTCATCCACCACCGTCGACACATTGCCGATGGATTCATTCCGGTTGCTGAACCGGTAATTGAGAACGGACGTGTTGGTGACATCGATCACCATCGGTTCGCCCGCGACATTTTCGACTTCGATGGCTTGGGATGTCGCCGCAGTGCTGAGAAGAAATGAAGCTGCGGCCGCGGAAAATGAGGGGCGAACGAAAGAACGCACCAGCGGCTTTTATCATGGACGCGGCAAGGGCCGGGCTTCTATTGCGAGGCGAGTGTTTTTTCGATTTCTACGGTGAGCGACTTTTCGTCGCCGGGGTTGTAGCCGCCCCGCTTGTGGACAATTGTTCCGTCTTTGCCGATGAGTACCGCGAAAGGAAGCTCACGCTTCGGGTTATAGCGGGCCACCACCGTGGTCTCCTCATCGAGCAGTACAGGGAATGTCATCTCTTTGTCGTGCACCACATTGCTGACCTGCGCCCTGGATTCCGGGCCGTCGAGCGAGATGGCGAGAACGATAAAACCCTTGTCTTTGTGCTGTTTATAGAGATCGACCAGATGAGGCATTTCCACCATGCAGGGCGCGCATGTGGTGGACCAGAAGTCGAGAAGAATAACGTTCTTGCCGAGATAGTCCGACAAGCGCACGTCGCCTCCTTCCAGCGATGGAAGCGTGAAATCCGGCGCCTGGGGCCCTGATGGAGCGGTGCTTTTCGGGCCGCCTGTATCCGGTGTTTCTTGAGCGCCTCCGCATGCCGCGGAGCAAAGGGCGGACGCCGCCAGGAATCCGGCCAGGAGGCCGTGATGCATCTGCTTCATGAGTGTTGTCCTTTGGGTTGTGGAGAGGGCATTTCAGGGGGGATCGGAGGATGAAACAGAACGCGCGCCAACGATCAGGGCGTGTTCAGCACCTTCTCAAACTTCGTCCAGAAGGCATCGCTCGGAACACCCGAGATCACCGTTTCGATTTTCATGGTGCGGGTGTTGATGATCATGTTGGCGGGGAAGGCATTGGAATCGAAAAGCGCCGCGAGCTTGTATGTGGGGTCGATCGCCGACGGGTAGCCGGAGTCGTACTTCGTGGTCCAGTTGGTCAGGTTCTTGGAAGTGGCTGCGGTGCCTGAATAAGGGCCGTCCGCAAGCTGAAGAAGGAATTCGCCGCCCAAGGGCTGAAGCTCGGCATGCTTGCCGGGCAATACGCTTTTCGCTTCTTCATTGCAGGGGCCGCACCACACCGACGCTACGTCGATAAGAAGGGCCTTGGGCTTGGGTTTGCCAGCGCCGTAGGGAGATCCTTCGGGATACACATCGGTGCCTGTAGGGTTGTAAAAATCGGCGAGCTGAATCCGCACAAGCTCGGTGTTGTTGGCCATGGGGTTCGGGAAGCCCATGAACTCATAGTTCGCGATAATCGAACCTTGGCTAATGCCATAGGGGCCCGGTGGATAAGCGGCTTCTCCATTGGCGGGCTGGCCGCTGTTGGCCGGGAAGTCCGGCGCGGGGAGGGGATCGGGCTCATTGACGTTCATTTCCGGGTCTTCGCCGCCGCCTGTTCCGCTGCTCCCGCAGCCGGCTGTGAAGGCAAGGGAAGCTGCCGCTAGGAAAACTGTCATGCACCGCAGAATGTCGCTGTTTCGCATAGGCCACCGTTTCCGAATGATGTAGAGAAAGAGTATTCTTTCGGCGTCAAATATGCGCGTCAAGCGTGTTTAGAGCCCGCTCTCGCTTTTGGTGAAGATCGCCGCCGTGCGATTGCCAGAAAGCGCGGCCGGGGGGCGCCGGTGCAGTCGAGTGCAATCGAGTCAGTGCAACGAGGACAGCGATGGTGCAGAGGCAAACGGAAATGTTGTTGTTGAAATCATCGGCATCGCGTGGCGTTCGGGCCATTCGTTCCGCCGTGACCGCGTTCGCGCTGTTCGCGTTGGGCGGCGGGATTGTCGCGGCTTGCGACAGTACGCCGGAACGCACGCTGAACAACCAAGAAGAGCCGCCGCCCCAGGAGTTTACGCAGGAAACATGCGAGGCGGTGGGCGGCGTATGGAAAAACAATGCGTGCGAAGGCAAATGCACGCCAGACAAGTGCTTGGCCGAAAATACCTGTGTCGACAACCGCTGCGTGCTCAAGTGCGATGCTCACACGGATTGCAAAGCCGACGCTTCGCAGAATTGCACGCCTGCCAAGGAAGACGACACAGGGGCGGACATTGCGATCTGCACAGCCCACGATGTTCCTGCGGGCATGGGTATCAAGTGTCCCAATGGAACGGAGTGCGCTCAGGTTGGCGTATGTCCCGATGGAACGGGCTGCAATTTGGCGATGTGCGGAGGCAATCCTGCCGCCTGTATCCGCGATGATGCGGCCTGCGGGACCGATATGAATTGCACCATTGGAAAGTGCACTTCCGACGGTGCGGCGTGCAAAATCAACACCTGTGCTCCCGCGGACTGCAAGCCTCTCAAATGCCTGACGACCGGCGAGGGCGATGCGGATGCGTACTGCACACTGCCGGAATGCTCGACCGATGCCGATTGCTTGGGCGGCATGTATTGCGGGCTGCTTCGCCTGCCGAACGAGCTTTGCGGTTCGAATCCGGTGAAGGGCAACAATGGCTTGTGCGGCAAGACGATGGATCCCTGCATCGCAGCGATTAGCCTAGACCCCGATTCAAGCGGCAAAACCTTTGAAGGCTCCATGTGCATTTTGCAGCGCACATGCCTAAAGCGATCGCAATGCGCGCCCTGCTCAAGCGATTTGGACTGCTCGCAGTTTGATGCTCAAAAGTGCATTCAAATCGGCGGCGAAAGCCGGTGCGCGCGGGCGTGCAACGCGAGCAAGGACTGCGATCCCGACTATATGTGTACCGACGGATCGTGCGTGCCCCGTTTTGGAGCGTGCAAAGGGCAGGGCAATTTCTGCGAGCCTTGCCAGAGCGATGAAGACTGCGGCGATAGCAGCACCCGCAAGGCTTGTATCGAAGGCTCGGGCGGGCAGCGCGCCTGCTTTGACTATTCGTGGTTTGGGGCCACCTGCGATCCGATGACCGGATGCAAAACATGTGTGACCGATGCGGATTGCCCGCTGTCTCCAGGCGGATTGAACGGCGTTTGCCTCAATGCAAATCTAGGCGTCAGCCCCGGCGATCCAGAGTATCAGCGCTGCTATTTGCCCTATAACGCCAACGAAAATAAATTCGGCTGCTGGTAGTCGCGGCCGCGCCCGGCTTCACCATTCGAAAAATTCTTCCGATAGGTAACGGACATCGATTGACGGATGGGGATGTCGCCTCTATCTCGGCACTAGACCTATGCCGCTAACGTTGGAAACCGCGCAATCCGCTATTGAGTCCATTGTCTTTCCCGATCTTTTGCGCCCGATCGCCGATGGAATGGTGAAAGAGCTCACCATCACAGGTGATACGGCGTCAATCATCATCGAGTCCCCTACGCATTACACGGCCAAGCTCGAGTCGGACGTGAGGGCTGCGCTCTCCGCGGCCGGGGCAAAAACCGTTCATGTTGACTTCAGCGTCAAGATGACCAGCCGCAGCATTCTCGCCGACGATCCTTGTCCTTCGGTGCGCAACATCATTTTGGTGATGAGCGGCAAGGGCGGGGTTGGCAAAAGCACGGTCGCCACCAATTTGACGCTGGCTTTAAGCAGAGGCGGCGCCCGCGTTGGGCTTCTCGACGCGGATATGTACGGGCCGAGCATTCCAACCATGTTTGGCGTGATGGGCCGGCCCGTCTCCTCGGATGGACAAAAATTCCTTCCGCCGGAGCGCTTTGGCGTGAAGCTCATGTCGATTGGTTTTCTGCTCGAAGATTCGAAATCGGCCGTTGTGTGGCGGGGGCCGATGCTTCAGGGAGCGCTGCTTCAGTTCCTCAAAGATGTCGACTGGGGAGTCCTCGATTACCTCGTTCTCGATCTCCCTCCGGGAACGGGCGACATCGCGCTTACGATTTCACAAAAGCTTAGGACGACGGGCGCGGTGATTGTCACCACACCACAGGAAGTCGCGCTTCAAGATGTGTACAAGTCGGTGTCCATGGCTCAAAAAGTGGGCATCCCTCTCTTGGGCGTCATCGAAAACGAGAGCTATTTCATCTGCGACGGCTGCTCCAAGCGGCACGAGATTTTTGGCTCGGGCGGCGGCAAAAAAATCGCCGAATTCGCCGAAGCACCTCTGCTCGGCCAGATACCGATGGAGCCCTCCATCCGGGAATGGGGCGATGCAGGAACGCCCATTGTTCAAGCCGCGCCCGAGAGTTCCATGGCCCGCTCTTTCATGGATGTTGCCGAAAGGCTTGCAGTTCGTGTGGCCGCGCATAATCTCGCGCGAGAGGGCGGTGGGCTTCGCATCGATCGAAGTGGCGGAACAATGCGCCATTTACCGATCATGCGTTAGGCTATCGCGCGAAAGCGCCGGTTACGATATGGTGCCGACCCTCTTTTAGGGCGAAGCCTTGAGCGTGAGGCCAGGGCTTTTCCGCAAGACAGGTTGCGCGCGGCGCGCGAGGCGCGGATGAACACCGAGCAAAACACCACGACGCCGGAGGAGAAAAACCTCCCAAGTCAACAAGCAGCCGATTCGTCTTCGAGCGATGTGTCGGCACAATCAGGCAACACAAAGCAAGCGGAGCCGACTGTGGACGCTCAGTCCGCGGACGACGACGCTGGCAATGTAGGCAATCAGGGCCCCGTGAAAGCGCGGGGCAAAGAGGCTTGGGACGAAGAACCCGGCGATGACATAGGAAACCGGCTCCCGGGCGCTGGTGGCCGGCGCGCTGGGCAGCAGGCGGCCCAGGCTCCAAGGCCCCCCAAGGCCGAGCCTCCCAGTGAGCCCGCCGATGCGGGGGAAGAGGAAGAAGCTCAAGGGCAGGCCGCGGCTGGACCGGGAGGAGGCGGGACGGGAGCGAAACGCCGGCGCCGGCGCCGTAAGGGTGGCGGAGCGGGCGCTCATCCGCCGGCTGGAGCACCTGGTGCTGGGGAGACCGCAGCGGCTGCCTCGGGAGAGGAAGGCGCGGAAGCAGAATCCTCTGAAGAGGCGAGTGCGGGTGAAGACGCCGGAGCGCCGGAAGGTGAAGCGGCACAGCAGGGAGGCGAAAAGCGCAGGCGAGGCCATAAAGGTCAAACGCAGGCTGCGGCGGCCCTGCGAGAACGCCCCGCCTTTAGCGTCGGCGAAGAGGTGTTTGGCAAGGTTCACAAAGTCGCGTCCGATGCCATCTGGATTGACATCGCGGGCAAGGCGATGGGGCTTTTCGATCGGCGTGAGCTGTTGGATGAAGATCCGCCCCAGGAAGGCGATCAATTCATTGCAACGGTAGCCAGCACCGGCGTTCGGGGCGGAATGCTTGTCCTGTCACGCGCGGCCACGCAGCTTGAAGAAGCGCGCGCAAAGCTCGAGGCCGCATCGAAGAGCGGTGAAACCGTTGCGGGTTTTGTGACAGGCGCCGTCAAGGGCGGCCTTGAAGTCGACATCAGCGGCCTGAGGGCATTTGCACCTGCGTCGCATGTCGATCTGCGCCACGGTGCCGACCTTTCGTATCTGGTTGGCCAGCGCTTGGATTTCCACGTCACGCACTTCGCGAAGAAGGGCCGCGACATCGTTGTCTCGCGCAAGAAGATGCTCGAGGAAGATGTCCACAAGCAGCGCCAAGAAGCGATGAGCAAGCTCGAACCGGGCTCGGTTCACAAAGGCATTGTCCGCAAGGTCGTGGCCTGGGGTGTTTTCGTGGCGCTCCCCGATGCGGACGGTGTTGAAGGCTTGGTGCATCTCACGGAAGTCAGCCACGATCGCAATGCCAAGCTCGGCGATTTGTTCAAGCCCGGCGCAGAAATCGACGTGAAAGTCGTTCGCGTCGATGAAAAAGGAAAGCTGTGGCTCAGCCGCAAAGCTGTCACCACCGATCCTTGGGATGCGGTGCGCGAGAAGTACGCCGTAGGCACACGGCACAAAGGCAGAATCGCGAGGCTTCAGCCCTTCGGCGCCTTCGTCGAGCTTGAGCCCGGCATCGACGGCCTTTGCCACACGGCCGATCTATCGCTCAAGCCGATTCAGCATCCTTCCGAAGCCGTGAAGGTGGACGACGAGATTGAAGTCGTTGTGGCGAGCTGTGATGGAGCGAGCCGCAAGATCAGCCTTCATCCAGCGCCTCCTGCCGGTGAAGAGAACGAACCTCGCCAGCGCATTCAGCAAGGCAAGACCGTGAAGGCCGCAGTGGTTCAAGTGACCGACGGCGGGCTCATCGTGCGCGTGCTTGGCGTAACGGGGCGCGCGGCGCGGGGATTCATTCCGGCCGGCCACACGGGAACGCAGCGGGGCACGGATTTGCGCAAAGAGTTTCCGGTGAATACCCGGGTTGAGGCCAAAATTCTCGAAGTCGATCCGCGCCGGAACGAAGCCAAGCTATCGATCCGGGCACTGAAGGATGACGCCGAGAAACTCGCCTATCAGCAATACCGCGCGGGTGTTGCGCGGGAAGCGAAGTTCGGCACCTTTGCCGACCTGATGAAGAAAAATAACAACTAGAACGCCTCTTATTATTCTCGGCCCAGAGCCACTACCGGATCCATCCGGGCGGCTCTCCGGGCCGGGAAAAATCCAAACACCAGCCCAATAAAACTGCTCGTCCCAAGCGCGATAGCCAGGGATGCGGCGTCGAGCTTCATCGTCCAATTCAAGGCATTTGAAAACAGGACGATCAAGCCATAACCGAGCACCGTTCCAGCCAGGCCGCCGCCCGTCGTCAGCGCCAAAGCTTCCAACAGAAATTGCGTCAGGATATCGGCCTCGCGCGCGCCTATGGCCATACGGATACCAATCTCGCGCGTCCGCTCTGTCACGCTGACCAGCATGATATTCATCACGCCGATACCGCCCACGATAAGCGATATCGCCGCGATACCCACCAGCAGCGCCGAAAGCGCGCCATAAATCGTGTCCTGCATCGCGCGGAATTCGGCCTGGCTGCGGATCAGAAAATCGTCTTCTGCGCCTTCCTCGATGCGGTGGCGCTGCCGCAAAATCCCCTCGGCCTGCTTCTTCGCGCGCTCGGTCGTTTCGGCCGAAGTGGCGCTGAGCATGATGGCGTGAACTTCATAGGGCCGCGTCGAAATCACATGCGTGCGCATCGTCGTAATGGGCATAACGACGATCTCGTCTTGGCTCTGTCCAAAAGGCGAAGGCCCTTTTTCTTCGAGCACGCCGACCACCCGGTAGGGATAACGGCCAATACGCACGGTGCGCCCAATCGGATCGAGCGGCCCAAACAAATCCTTCGCCGTTTGCACGCCGATGACGACGACCTTATCGCTGACGCTTTCGGAAGCGGCGCCCCAGATCTCGCCCTTGGTGACCTTCCAATTGCGAATTTCGAAATAGCTCATGCGCGAGCCGATAATGACGGGCTTCACGTTTTGCCCTTCGTAGATGACTTGCCCGCCCGCCCGCAGAAAGGGTGCCGCTGACTTAATGCTTGTCGATTCGCGGACAAGAGCCGCCGCATCCAGCTCCGAAAGCCGCGAGCCTGTCACCGCCGTACGCGCGCCTGATTGCCGGGCCGAACGCGCGAACACAATGAGCGCGTTTGAACCCATATTCGAAATTTGATTGTTGATATTTTCGCGGGCGCCGCTGGCGAGCGCCGTCACCGTCACAACAGCCGTAATTCCAATAGTGATGCCCAAAATCGTAAGCGCCGCGCGCAGCTTGTTGCGCCGCACAGCCCGCAGCGAAATAAAAAGTGCCGACAGAAATCGGGTAATGAGCTCCGTCATTCGTTTCTCAACGCAAAAATAGGGTCTAGTCCCGCCGCCCGCCGCGCTGGGAAAAAGCCAAAAATAATCCCGATCGCGCCGCTTGTGCCCACGGCCAGGGCGACGGCATCCAGAGGAAGCCTCATCTTCCAATCGAGCAAACTGGCCAGAAGCTGAATCAAGCCCATGCCCGCCAGAATGCCCAAGAGCCCGCCGATAAAAGACAGCGTGATCGCTTCAATAAGAAACTGAAGCAAGATGTCCCAGCGCTTGGCGCCGATCGCCATGCGAATCCCAATTTCGCGCGTCCGCTCCGTCACGCTGACCAGCATGATGTTCATCACGCCTATTCCGCCCACCAAGAGCGAAATCGCCGCGATGGACGACAAGAGCACCGTCAGCGTTTGAAAAATGGCCTCGTTTGAACGCCTAAACTCTGCTTGCGTCCGAATCGCGAAATCGGGCTCATCATCCGGATCCACCTGATGCCGCTGCCGCAGAATGTCCTCGATCTGCGACACCGCGCGATCGACCGTTCTTTCATCGGTGGCCGAAGCGATAATCATATCCACGCGCCCCGGCGTGCTCGGCATGATCCTCGCCCTAAAACTTCCAATGGGCATTAAAATACGATCGTCTTGGTCTTCACCAAAAGCGGATTGCCCTTTTTTGGTGAGAAGGCCGATAACGCGAAAAGGATGCCGGCCAATTCGAATGTATTGACCAATTCCATCCCCGGTTCCAAACAAATTCTCGCGGACGGTATCGCCGATCACGCAAACCTTAGACTTCAAAAGCTCATCGCTTTCGGTCCACATCGCACCCTTATCCAGCGAATAGCTTCGGACATAGAGGTAATTGCGGTTCGTTCCCATGATCTGCGTTGCCGTATTGCGATCTTGGGCGAGCACCTGGGCCGCCGTTTGACTGAGCGGTGCGATGGCGGCCACGCTTTGAGCCTCGCGCCGCAGCGCCTCGCCGTCGGCTTCTGTCAGCTTCGCCGTCTCGTTTTGGCGTGCGCCTGAGGCTTGGGTCGACTGAGGAAAAATAAAAATCGTATTGGCGCCCAAGGTCGAGATTTCGCCCATCACCCGCTCGCGCACGCTGGTTCCCAGCGACACGACCGTAACGACCGCCGAAACGCCGATCAAAATGCCGAGCACCGTGAGAAAAGCCCTCATTTTAGAGCGTGAAATGGCTCGAAGGGCGATACGGACGGCGGAGAAAATCGGGCTCATGAACCAGTCTTTAAGCCTTCGTCGGGAGGCGGCAATTGGGCGAGCGCTTCCGCTGCCACGGAAGGATGTTCATTGCGTTCATCGCGCAGCACTTTGCCGTCCCGCATTTGAACGACGCGCTTTGCGCATGCGGCGATATCGTGCTCGTGCGTAACCAGCACAATGGTGATCCCGTTTGCATTCAGCCGCTGCAGCAAATCGAGCACCTCGAGACTCGTGCGCGTATCCAGATTGCCTGTCGGCTCATCCGCCAGCAAAAGAGGAGGTTCAGTCACCAGCGCGCGCGCAATGGCCACACGCTGCTGTTGCCCGCCCGAAAGCTGATTCGGCGTGTGATGAAGCCGGGCCGCGAGTCCCACCGACTCCAAGGCGGAAAGCGCGCGCTTTCGCCGAAGTGAGCGCGACACCCCTCTGTAGATCAGCGGCAGCTCCACATTCTCGAGCGCCGTCGTGCGGGGCAGCAGATTAAATCCCTGGAACACGAATCCAATGAGCCGGTTTCTCACGATCGCGCGGGCATCGTTATTTCGTTCCGTTACATCAATCCCATCGAGGATGTAGGTTCCCCGCGTCGGCCTATCCAAACACCCGATGATATTCATCATGGTGCTTTTTCCCGAGCCGCTCTGACCAATAATCGCAACGAAATCGCCGCGCGCGACGGTCAAATCGATTTCGCGCAAGGCATGGACGACCACCGCCTCGGTTGCGTAATCCTTCGAAACCTTGTTCAGGCTGATGAGCGCGTCTCGATCGTCCATGGATGCTCAGAACATCCTGCGCTGCTGGCCTTTACCGCCGTTCGCGCTGTCGGTTTCGTCCGTTACGATCTTCAGTCCCGAAAGATCGTCCTTCACCACAGTGTGAATGCCATCGGTGATGCCAATTTCCACCTCGCGCATCTCGGTCTTTTCGGCGCCCAGCGTCGTATCCGTCAGCACGTAGACCCGGCTTTTTCCAGGGGGAAGTTTAGGAAGCGGCTCTTGCGGCAGGGGCTTGCCCTGTTTGTCCAAAGGCGGCGAAGGCTTGTAGCGCAGCGCCGCATTCGGAACGCGCTGCGCATCTTTGGCCGACGCCGAGCGGATGGTCACCGTGGCCGTCATGCCCGGGCGCAGCTTCACGTCGGGGTTTTCCACCTCCACGACCGCGGCGTAGGTCACGACGCCCGACACCGAGATAGGGCTGTAACGCACCTGGCTGACAACGCCCTTAAATGCCTCGCCGGGGAACGCATCTACGCGAATCTCTGCATCCATCCCCTCGCGCAGCCGCCCCACATCGGCCTCGTCGATATCGGCCATGACACGCATCTTCCGGAGATCCTGGGCGATCACGAACAAAGTCGGCGATTGAAAGCTTGCCGCCACGGTCTGGCCAGGATCGACAGCCCGGTTAATGACAATTCCGTCGATGGGCGAAAAGATCCGCGTGTAATCGAGATTGGTTTTTGAAGACCGGAGAACAGCCGAAATCTGAGCGACTTGAGCCTTCGACGCGGCGACATCGGCGACGGCCACGTCATAAGCGCCCTGGGCTGAATCGAGATCGGCCTGAGTTCCAACACCCTCGGCCACAAGCTTTTTGGCGCGCTCCACGCGCTGCCTCGCCGTCACCAAATTGGCCTCGGAGCGGGAGACACTGGCCGCGGCTGCCGAAAGCTGAGCCTTGTTGTTATCAATCTGCGCGCCAAACAGCGTGGGATCGATTTCCGCGAGCAAGTCTCCGGCCTTCACCTTGCTATTAAAATCGACGTGCACTTTGGTAATGCGCCCCGACACCTGAGCGCCCACTTGCACTTCCGTCAGCGGCTTGACTTGGCCCGTGGATTGAACGGTCTCATACACATCGCCCTTTGAGATCTCCGCGGTCACGTACTTCGCGGGCGGAGGCGGCCGCGTGCCCGCATAAAAACGAAAAGCGCCAAATCCAAGCCCAGCGATCAGAAGCGGCACGACAATCCACTTAAGCCACTTCCTGCGGCTCATATTGCCCAAATCCCGTTCAAGCGTTGATCTCGCCGCTTGCTGCGAGCCCGCCTTTGTTGCCTCTGCGTTCATGGAATCCGCCAGTCTGTTCTATCTGCGCCGCGCATTTTTGTTTCGAGCGCCTGTGTCCAAATGACTTCGGGCGTCATTCAGAGCTGCCCTCATAGCATGTGCATGGGGCAGGAGGATCGGCGCATCAGGGAATTGGCTTGTGATGAGGCCATGCGGCAATGATCCTCGTCTTGTGGGCATGGCCGTGAAATGTGTATATTGCGCCCCATGAAGCTTTCCGGAATGAGTGTGCTCGTGGTCGAAGATTCCCAGACGATGCGGTCGTTTGTCGTGAATGCGCTGGAGGAGGCCGACTTCGAAGTCACGACGGCAAAAAGCGGGCTAGAGGCGCTAAAAGTTCTCGCGCAGCATCAATTCGACATGATCATCACCGACGTAAACATGCCCGATATTAACGGCCTTGAGGTCGTGAAGTACGTGCGTGAAAAGTCGAGCGCCAAAGACACTCCGCTGCTCATTATCAGCACGGATGGGCGCGATCAGGATCGCGAGCGCGGCATGAAGCTTGGCGCGAGCGACTACCTGATAAAGCCCTTTCCCTCAGAAAAGCTAATCAGCATCGTGCGCCGCTGTTTGGCGCAAAAAGCCGGTAAACTGGCTGATTAATTCAAGGCTTGATAAGAGGATTGGCCACTTGGCGCACCTTTTCGAAATTCGTGAAAGCCGCGGCTGGATCCGCACAAACGGGGCAGAGCGCTCGA
Source organism: uncultured Polyangiaceae bacterium (assembly GCA_964537685.1). Taxonomy (GTDB): domain Bacteria; phylum Myxococcota_A; class Polyangia; order Polyangiales; family Polyangiaceae; genus CAZICM01. Next base: position 320,037 of record CAZICM010000002.1, on the reverse strand, counting down.
GCGTGGTTGTTATGCGCGGCACGCATTGTCAGGCGAGCTCTCTGGTTCCGCGGGGTTTATCCGCAATGAAAAGCCGCCAAATAAGGGCGGACATTTTGTGTTTTCTTAAGAACGCCAGTCTGACTGGGGCGAAGACCGCCGGCGAGGCATTGTCATGACCGACCAACAGAATGAGATCTTGCGGAAGGCCGGGGAATTTTTCTCGAGGCCTGAGGATGTTCGCTCGGGGGTGGACCTCCTCATCGACGTGATGGGAGACGACGACTGGCAATTCCGCAAAGCTGCGGCAGATAAGGTTTTGGAGTGTCCCGATAAGACGCTGCTCTGCGAGTGTCTTGTCGAGGCATTGGGCGAGCCTGACAACGTAGGGCGCCGCAACGCCGTCATTCATGCGGTGATGGCTGTTGGCGCAATCGCCATCGATCCGCTGCTGCGTTCACTCAAAGGCAAGCCCGAGCATCGCAAGGTAATTGTCGATGTTTTGGGCACCTACGGCGAGCCGCGGGTACTGCCTTCGCTCATCGATTCGCTTTCGGATGAAGACGCAAATGTCCGCGCGGCCGCGATGGAACAGATTGCGTCCTTCCCGATGTCGGACGTTGGCCCTGCATTTGTACAGGCGCTCGACAGCAGCGACCTGCTCGTTGTTCTCGCGGCACTTGAAGGGCTAAACCGGCAGGGAGCCACGCTTCATGTCGATCGGCTCAAGCCTTTGCTGGACAAGATTGTGCTCCGGCCGGCCGTGATGACGGCGCTTGGCTACTCCAAAGAGATAAGCGCGCTTCCTTATTTGCTGGAAGGTCTTTTGGATAGGGCAAAAGGCGCGCGTGAAGCGGCGCTTGTCGCGCTGGTGCGCCTGCACGATCTTCTTTCCGATCCCCACGACAAAACGCGGGTTGAATCCGTGGCTGCGAACATGAGCGAACTGGTGCTGCGCGAAGCGTTGCGGGCGCTCATGGAAGCGAATGCAACGGTGCGGGCGGCGACGGCGACGATGCTTGGATGGACGCGCCGCCGTGACATGCTCAGGCCGCTGTTGCTTGCGCTTCGCGATGTCGAACCTTTCGTCAAAGAAGCAGCGGAACGCGCCATTTTATCGCTTGGCAACGTTGGTGCGGAAGAACTCTGCACGATGCTTCCCAAGCTCGACGGGCAGACCCGCGCTGCTGTTCGCGCCTTCTTCAACAAACACGAGGACGACGCCCGATCCCGCATCGACACGGCCATTTTTGAGCGCCTGCAAAGCGCGCTTGCCGGCTCGGCCGGCGGCGCCTGAACAATCATGGCAAACGACAAACAGAATTCAGCCGAAAGCCCGGCTTCGATTGGCCCTGATTCATTCGTCACGCTCTCGTATGTGCTCTTCGATGAGCAGGGAAGGGCTGTCGATTCCACATCGGAGCCGCTGACCTACGTTCATGGCTACGCGCAGATCGTTCCCGGACTGGAGCGCGCGCTCTTGGGCATGAAAAAAGGCGACAAGCAATCCATCGTCATCGAACCCGATGAAGCCTTTGGCATTCGCGATGAATCAGGCATCTTCCAAGTCGAAAAGGAAGATTTCCCCAACAGCGACGGCATTGCTGCGGGCGATGAATTTCTCGCGCAGGGTCCGAACGGTGAACCGATGACGATGCGCATTGTTGAAGTTCTCAGCGATGCATTCGTTGTCGACACCAACCATCCCTTGGCGGGCCAGCGCGTTCGCTTCGATGTTCAGGTCGGGGATGTACGCCCTGCCAGCGACAAAGAAATCGAAGAAGCGCAAAGCGAGTTGGAATCATGGATTCAAGAAGAGGGGCACTCTTGTTGTGATCATGACCATGGTTCACATCATCATTCTCATCAAAATGATGAAGAGTCCCTCATTCAATTGGGCAAAAATCGCGCGTAAACAATCAAAACGCGCGTAAATCCCGATTGACGGATTAAACCAATCCGGCCGCGCAAAGAAATGCGGCAATAATAAAGAATAGGAGAACATAACGATGAAATTGAGCAATGACAAGGGAGAACTCACCGCGACGCACTTAGATATTCGGGTTCGCGAGCGATATTTGCAGAGCGGCGTACTCAATCAGAAAGTGATTGACCAATACCTTGCATCACTTCCCGACGTAGAAGACGACGGTGAGCCGATCGACATCCCTCAGCCTGCGCTGGGCGACGCGAATCAATCGGCTGGAGCAGGAAGTCCGTGAGCACGGCATCAAAGACACCGAAGAAAGAAGAGCCTCGCAAGCAAGAGCTACCCAAGCTCGATTTCTCGACCTTCGTGTTGTCGATCATCGGCACGGCCTACGTACATTTGGGCGATGCGCCGAATCCTGAAGGCCAGCCGGAAAAAGATTTAAATCTTGCGCGGCAGGACATCGATTTGCTCGGTATCCTTCAGGAGAAAACGCGAGGCAACCTAAGCGGTGAAGAAGAGCGGCTTCTGGACCAAGCCCTGTACGATCTCCGCATGCGCTACGTAGAGGTTGAGAAGGGATAACAGTGAGTTCAAGACGGGTTCGGGCCATTTGTTGTGCTGTTGGATGTGGCCTTTGGACGCTCTCCGCATGTGATCCGGGCCGCACATCGCCCGCGTCACCTGCCCTCTCCGAGACGCCAAGCGCGCTTCCGCCTGGAGCTCTCACAGTAGCCAACAGCACGGAAATCAAGACGCCGCCCTCACCTCCCAAGTCCCTCGCGCCTCCGAACCCCGATCAAGGCGACGTTGTTTATCTGCCTGTTTCCTTCTCTTCGCTCGCGCGCCGGGCGAACCCAGCGGTCGCAACCGTAAAAGCAAAAGTCATCGATCGCGGCGCATTCACCGGCAGGCGGCGCGCCGTCGAAGGCTTGGGCACAGCCTTCGTGTACGACTCGGATGGCTTTTTGCTGACCAACAATCACGTCGTCGAAGATGCGGTCGACGTAGCCGTGACGTTCGATGATGGCCGGGAGTTCAAGGCCAGCGTTGTCGGCCGCGACAAACACACCGACGTAGCCGTATTAAAAGTCGAGGAGAAAGGCTTGCCAACCGTTCCTCTCGGCGATTCGGATGTATTGGAAGTCGGTGATTGGGTGGTTGCCATTGGCAATCCGTTTGGATTGTCACACACGGTTTCGGCGGGCATCTTATCGGCCAAGGGCCGCACGCGGGACGACGTAAAAGGCTTAGATCCAAGCGGTTATTTTAATTTTCTTCAAACCGACGCCAGCATCAATCCAGGCAATTCGGGCGGACCTCTTCTCAATATCAAAGGAGAGGTTGTCGGCATAAACGCGGCCGTGCGAGCCAACGCAAATAACATCGGATTTGCCATTCCCATCAATATGGTGAAGCAACTGCTTCCCATGCTGCTGCGCGACGGCAAAATACGCCGAAGCGCAATCGGCGTTGTCGTTGATACGCTCGACACCATTCAGGCAGAACGGCTCAAACGCCCCGATCGCAAAGGCGCATGGGTCAAGGGAATTTTACCTGGCAGCCCTGCCGACCGGGCCGGCCTTGCCAACGACGACGTAATCCTCTCCTTCGATGGAAAGACAATCTCGGACCCCAACGAATTGCGCTGGCTGGCCAGCATCGCGGGCGTCAACAAAGTCGTCGCACTGAAAGTTGCCCGCGGCGATCGGGTATTTGAATTACGTGTTACGCTCGGCGAATTACCCGAGCAGCCGGACCAAGACTCCGAAGAGCCCTAAACGACTCAATACCGTAGACCTTGCCTGCGATCCCTATGCCTCCGGATAAATCCAAGCGATCCAAGCCGCGGGCTGACCGTCCTGCCGACGCTCCAGAGTTAGATACCGTCCGGGTGGAGTCCGCCCAGCCTCCCGTTCAAATCCTGGATTTGTCGTCCGCGCCTGACATCAAGGCGCTGCGCCAACTTGAGACTTCTTCAGGACAAGATCAAAAAAGAGTGAATAGCCCTGTGCCAGCCGCGTCGAACCGAGACCGAGAAGCGCGGCGCCGCCGCTCGGACGAGGATCGTGAGCTGATTCAGAGGGCACAAAATGGAGACCACGCAGCCTTTCGAAGTTTGGTTGAGCGTCACCAGCGGCGTGCTGTCTCAATTGCCATGGGACTTGTCCGAAACGAAAACGACGCCCGCGAAATCGTGCAAGACGCGTTCATTCGCGTTTTCAAGGGCATCAACGCATTTCAAGGAACGTCATCGTTCTACACATGGCTGTATCGAATCGTCACCAACTTGGCCATCGACCTCATGCGCAAGCCTGGGCGCCGCGATGCCGAGCTCAATGAAGGGCGGACAGTCAATGAAGAATCGGCGGAGTTCCCACTCGTATCGAGAATTGACGGGGCCGACCCAATGGATGTCGTGCGCCGCCAAGAAATTGCGGCCCGCCTGCAAGAAGCACTCGAAGCTTTACCTTCCTATCACAGGGGGGCCATTCTGATGCGGGAAGTCGAAGGAATGTCTTATGAGGAGATAGCGCAGGCGATGGGCGTTTCGAAAGGAACGATTATGAGCCGGCTATTCCACGCGCGCCAAAAGCTGCAGCGCGCGCTTGCCGATTGTTATGCAGAAGAGAGCGGCACGCTGGCCACACCAGAGCCGGAGGAGATATCGTGACTGCGACCAAGAACTCACAGGCGAACGGCAAATCGAAGCCATCGGATATGGAGCTTATGCTCTATGTGGACGGTGAGCTGGATGATGCTCGTTATGATGAGATAAGCGCATATTTAGAGCATAGCGAAGACGCGAGGCGCAAAGTAGATGCTCTCCGCATGGCATCCGATATTATGCGCGACCATAGCGAGCAATCGGTGCCGGAGATAGATATTGCGTCGGCTGTTATGGCCAAGATCGAATCCGGCGATATCGGAGCATCCGAGGCCAAGGACGCCAAAGTGATTGAGCTGCGCCCGGCAAAGCCTCTACAGCAAAGCGGGCTAAAGCCGGAAGGCGGTGCAAACGACAATGCGCGCGGTATCTTTGCGCTGGCCGCGATAGCGGTTGCAGCGGCCGCTGCCATGATGATTTGGGGCCGGATCGACGCTACGCCCCCGCAATCCGCACAGGTAAACAAGCCGGCGGTTGTGCATACACAAGAAGCTATCGCACCGCCGCCTGAAAGCGCTGCGCCTGCGGCCGAGGCTGAAGCCGCCAATGGCGAAAATGAAGCCGAGCATGGCGTCGAGGTGGCCGCCGTGGATTTTGGTACGCATGTAGGCTCAATTTTTTATGTACCCGCGGGGACGGTTTCGGGTGGTACGACAACGGTTGTTTGGGTAGAGGATGACGCTGCTGGAGGAAAACAATGAAATTGCCCATTATTACGAGGACTGCGGCATTTGCGCTTGCGATTGGATTAAGCTCATCCAGTGCGATCGCACAAGATGCGGCTGACAAAACACCAAAAGATACCAAGGATGCTTCAAAGAAAGCAGAAGAGGTATCCGCTGCGGTTGAGATTGTTATCCTTCACGCGACCAATAGCGGAGAAGGTATCGATCCTAAAATCGGCAATATGCCCGAGCTGGGCAAGCCGCCGTTTTCTTCTTACAACAGCTATAAGCTGCTCGATCGCGTGAAGCTTGGCCTGAACAAGGGCAAAACAGAAACCCTTAAGCTGCCTAATACGCGGGAATTGATGGTATCGTTAAAAGATATTCTTCCGCCAAAAAAGAAAGATGAGCTCAAGAAATATGTATTGAGCGCGAGCATTCAAAAGCCTGGCGGCAATGCTGTGCTTCCGCTTCTCGAGGTAAACGCGAAGGCCGGCGATACATTCTTTGTTGCGGGCCAGGCACATAAAGGCGGAATGCTCGTTATCGGTATCAAAGTTGCCCCCTGAGTATAGATTTATCACCCCTCATTATCACGCGGGACGGCCGGCAAATCGATGGTGAATACAGTGCCTTGATTGGCACAGCTACTTACCCGGATCCGCCCCTCATGCCTTGATACAATTTCCTGAACGATACTCAGGCCGAGGCCCGTGCCTGTTCCGTCGTGTTTCGTTGTAAAGAATGGTTTAAAAATCAAGTCAAGGTGACCGGGTTCCACGCCATGGCCATCATCGGCGATGGTAATCGTTATTTCTTTGGAAGGCATTGGAGCCGCGACGCTTACCGATAAATGGCCACCGTTGTCGCGCATTGCGTGGGCAGCATTTGTGAATAGGTTTACGAATACCTGCATAAGCTGGTCCGCGGCTCCCCGGATTGCCGGAACATCTTCAAAGCTGGTGTTCACCGTAACACCGAATTGATCGAAGACATGCTCGCAAAAGACCAGGGCCCGCTCGATGATATCGCGTATGGATATGGAGGCCCTCTCTTCTCGCGATGGCCTTGCATAGTCTGTTAGATTTCGTGTAAGCCCAAGGATCCTTTTGGCGGCTTCCTCGATCCGGCTTAAGCGCTCAATGTCCGCCGGGTCGCCTCCGCCCTTCTGATATTTTTTATGCAAGTATTCAGAATAGGCAATGATGGATGTGAGCGGGTTATTGAGCTCGTGAAGGATTCCAGCGGCAAGCTGTCCAATAGAAGCGAGCTTTTGGTTTTGTATAAGCTGCGACTTTAATTCATTGATGTGAGAGCTTTGACTCTTGGACTGCTGGCCAAGCTGAAGCGTTTGGTGAACAATACCGATGGCGGCTGCCAGCCTGGCCAGCGGGATATGCAGATCATCGAGCCGCGCCCTCGACTCCGATGCCGCGTGAAGCACCGATGCCTGATCGTTGCTGATAAGGATTGTCCGCTCAAAGGCGATACCGGGAAAGAACCTTTCGCCGGACTCGCCAACCGTCAAAAATGTTACTGAATTGGATGTAATAAACAGGTTATGTTTCTCGGGAGACAGCGTTAGAACCCCCAGGTAAATATCTGGCCATTGGTTCGTTATGCACTGAAGCAGGGCCGTAATGGATGTTTCCAGCCTGGATTCTGGGGTTATTTTACATAGCGCGGCCATCATCGCGTCCACCGACTCGAGCATTGCATGCTTGAAGGATGAACGAGGTTCACTGCTATCCGGCGCGAGATCGTTGCCTATGGGATTTGATATGGGCATGGCTATATCACTTATGCTTTTCCGGCTGTTCTATAGAGCTGGAGCGCTCGAGGTCGATGATTTTAGATGAGCCTACATAGTTCTTCGTTTCATACCGCGTAATGTGGCCAATTTTCCTTACGACTTCGGCCATGCGTTCGGCCTCTCCCGAGATAATGTTGGCAGCTTTTATGACGGATTCCGGATGGTTGGGACGCCTGCGCAGCATTTCTGAATAGCCAATGATTGTTGTTAGGGGCTGATTGAGCTCGTGTGCGGCTGCGCCCGCGAGTTCGGCAATCCAGGCTTGCTTTTCGCGGTTCCGCAATTCCTCTTGGGCTTCGTTGAGCAGCGTTTCCATTTGAATGCGCTCCCGTAGATCGGTAAGAATGCCTACCGCACCCATAGGTTTGTTGCCGTCCATGATAAGCGCGGCGGATAATAGAATTGGAATGTGTGTGCCATCTTTGGCGCGGGCCTCCGTGCGATATCCCTGAAGCCGCCCTGGGCCGCCGTAGTCCCGGGATAGAAGAAGATCGCTGATGATAGCTACTTGGCCGTCTGGATAAAGCTGATCGGCATGCATGATGCCGACAACTTCTTTTGCATCAAAACCATAAATGCGTTCAGCCGCCCGGTTGAATAGGCGTACAATGCCATTGATATCTGCTGAAATAATCGCATCGGCCGAGCTTTCTATGACGCGCTCGAGGAATTCTTTGGTTTTTGTGAGTTCCGCAGCAATGGCCCGATCGCTTGTGACATCGCGGAAACTTACGACGATTGCTCCGCTGTCTTCCCGGAGAACACTGCTGAAGCTCACATTGAGTATACGTGTCTGGGATTGCTCTCCGCTCATGCGAACGATAGCAAGGTCGACCATGTGGGGGAAGATGCCCTTTGAGAATCCAGCCCGGAGCTCGATAAAGACAGGCTTGCTGTCAGGGGCAAGCAAGTCGTCCATCTGCAAATGGCTAATGTCGTCCCGGGAACGACCTAAAATAATCTCGGCCTGGGGATTTGAAAACAGAATCTGTGTGTCCGGATCAATAACGATAATGCCATCTGCCGTGGAATAGAAAAGGTCGGCATATCTTTGTAAAGCCTTGAGCCTGCGTTCCGCTTCAACCCGCGCTACCGATATTTGCTGCGTCTGATCGCGGAGCGATTGCAGGATACGCGCGTTGCGCAATGCTATGGCTGTCGCGTTTACGACGGTTCGCGCAAGCGATAGCCTGTGTTCGTCAAGCTGTACCGCGTTCCGGCTCCGGAGGAATAAAACTCCCATGGGTTTGCCTTCAAACATAATTGGCATAAGGGCAAACCACCGGAATGGATTGAGCGGCATTTCACTGCGCACAAGATCAAACAGGGGATGGGTTGACGCATCCGTAATAACCAGCACTTCGCCTGTGCTCATTGCACGCTGAATTTCAGGATATTTGCTTAAATCGATAGGCAGATCCCGAAGCTCTTTATCGTCGCTTGCGGCAACGACATATCCGATATCGCCTTTGTCGCGCACCAATACGAGGCTGCATCGCTCGACGTTGGCGAATTCAGCAATACGGTGGACGACGGTAAAAAGGATGTTGCGAAAATCTAAAGTGGATGACAGCGCTTGGGTCAGCTCGAGAACAAGCTCTACATCGCGCTCTTTGCGGGCAAGGGCTTCAACATAGCCGTGAACCCGGAGCTGGCATTGAATGCGTGCCACCAGCTCGCTTGTGCGAAATGGCTTTCTTACAAAATCGTCGGCGCCCAGTTCAAATGCGCGGGTGAAATCTTCGTCGGCGTCAAGCCCTGTGAGAACAACGACAGGTAATGCGGCTGTTTTAGGATTTGCCCGGATTTGCCGAAGAACTTCATAGCCGTCTGGTTCGGGCATGATCAAATCGAGCAAGACCACGGAAGGAGAACAGGTATCAATTTTTTCGAGGCATTCGTCGCCTGATACCGCGGTAGCCGTTTGGAAACCGATCTGTTCAAGCAAGCGGGATAGGAGCTGCCGGCTTTCTGAGTCGTCGTCGACGATAAGAACAAGCGCGCTCTTTGCCATGGCCGGAATGAGCCTATCGCATGCACCGGCGAGTCCGTTTGAAATTGCCGCGCCGCCTAGGGAAATAAAGTGGTTTGAGGGGGTTTCTGAGGCGGGGTTGGAATGGGGCGCCCAAGGTGTTCGTAGGCTCTGCGCGTCGCTATTCGGCCTCTCGGTGTGCGGCCTAGAAAGCCTTGCTGGAGCAGATATGGCTCATACACATCTTCCACCGTGTCGCGGGGTTCGCTTAGCGCAGCCGAAAGGGTGTCGATGCCTACTGGGCCGCCTTCATAGTGATCGATGATGATCGTGAGAATGCGGCGATCCATTTCGTCGAGGCCCGCTGAATCAATTTCAAGCCTATCTGCCGTTGTTTTTGAAATGTTTTGGGTAATCGTGCCCGAGCCGAGCACTTCAGCAAAATCGCGTACGCGGCGAAGCAGGCGATTGGCAATGCGCGGCGTGCCCCGCGATCGGGTCGCGATTTCCCGGGCGCCTTCCGCTTCAATCGGAACCTCGAGCAGGCGCGCGCTCCGTTCGACGATGAGTTTGAGTTCGGGGATTGGGTAGTAATCGAGGCGGACGATATAGCCAAAGCGCGATAACAGAGGCGCGGTGAGCAGGCCCGTGCGCGTTGTTGCGCCGATGAGTGTGAAGGGCTTGAGGCCAAGCTGAATGGTTGTCGCATAAGGGCCGTCGCCCGTGACGATGTCGATTTTGAAGCCTTCAATCGCCGGATAAAGGCTTTCTTCAACGGCGGGTGTTAAGCGGTGAATTTCGTCGATGAATAAAACGTCGTTTTGCTCGAGCTTTGTTAAAAGGCCCGCGAGTGCTCCTTTGTGTTCAACGGCCGGCCCGCTCGTTGAATGAAGATTCACGCCCATTTCTTTGGCAAGAATGTAGGCCAGCGTTGTCTTTCCCAGCCCGGGCGGGCCGCACAAAAGAATGTGATCTAAAGGCTCTTTGCGCCGCCGCGCCGCTTCAACGAATATCTTGAGGTTGCTCTTGTGTTTCTCTTGCCCGACATACTCGTCGAGCGAAGAAGGTCGGAAGAGACGATCGAAGCGATCATCGTCGCCGGCTTCAGCAGGGGAGAGCATCCGTTCAGTCATGTTTCATCGCTAGCGCGTGAAAGGCCGCGTGTGAAGATTTGTTGCGCGCTTCGCGAGGGCTTTGGCGAATTTGGGTATCACGCGAGCCTCGGCATGGAGGACAAGCGAGGGCGGCCTCCAGGCGGATTCAAGGGCAGATATACGCGGCACACGGCTCTCTGATCGGCGGCGCTGTCTACGCTGATAATGCCGCCGTGCAATTCGATCACGCTGCGGGCGAGGCTTAAGCCAAGGGTGAGGCCGCGGCCGCGCGACGTGACTTGCTGCTCGAAAAGGGCGCAAAGCTCTTCTTTGCTCACGTCGCGGCTGGCGTATTCGATATCGATGGCCACGAGCTCTTCGGGCTGAAAGGTTTGCGTGGCGCGGATGCGGACGAGGCGGGCCGCGGGATCGGAAGCGGCTGTGCGGAGCGCATGAGCGATGATGGTTCCGAGAGCCCTTGTCACATAGGCAAAATCTACGGGGACTGCGGGTAAATCATCGGCGATTTCGGCTGTGATCTCACCGACCGTATCGCCTGCGAGCTCGCGGGCTTTGCATACGGCTTCCGTGATAAGCGGGCCGACTTCCGCAAATTTTGAGGCGAGCGTGAGCTGTCCAGCTTCTACGCGGGCCGCATCCAAAATGGTTTCGATAAGCGCGAGAAGTTCACGGCCGCGGTGCGCGATCAAATCCAGGCTTTCACGCTGCGCTTTCGAAAGCGGCTCGTGTCCAACCAGCTCCGCAAAGCCTAAAATCGCATTGAGCGGGCTTTTGAGATCGTGGCTTACGCTGGCGAAAAGAAGGCCGCGCATGCGCTGAGCGGCATCTCTTGCCTCGAGCGCGCGTTCTTGAGCTGCGGCGAATACGCGGAAACGCTCGGCCAAGCCTTCGATCGCTTGGCCAAGGCCAAGTACGACCGCGAAGCGGGCTGGGCGGGCGACCCGCGCCGACCCGCGCAAGATGCTTTCCGTGCCGAGCATGCGCACGCCTTGGGTTGCGATCACCAAATCGGTCGACAGCCAGCGGCCGAAGAGGCCGCCCAGGATAAGGCTGAACACCACACCGAGCGCCGCGATGAGTGAAACACCGTAGGTGCCTTCTGGATCGAGCTGAGCGGTAAAACGGATAACGGCCTCGCCGCTGTCGAGAGGAACCGTAACGGTGAGTTCGCTGTCCGCCTCGCGCTGAAAGGCGGGCTCGGTGTGCAGAGATGCTTCTTTGAGCTGGGTGAGAAAACCAAATTCCGCCGCCGCCGAGATCGCATCTTCTAGGCCGGTGTCTTTGATGCCTGTGCGGGGCGGTTCGAGCGCGGCTCTGGCCACAATGGCCGCTGTGTTCCGTTTGCTTTGTTCGAGACCGGTGCGCAGATGCGCGTGAGTGATGAGCACCGCGCCCACGCCGACGAGGGCTACTGGTGCGGCGGCGGCGACAAGAAATCGCCTGACAATATTGCGCGAGGGGGTTTGGTGTAATTCCGCGCCGTCGAGCAGAGCCGTCAGCAATTCGGCCGGGCACATATCGAGAAGCTGAATGGTGAGGTTTCGCAGCACCATGTAATAGGGAATCGCTGCGGCGCTCAGAATGGTGATCGACAAAACGAGAAGGCTGACAGCGCGTCCACCATCGAGTTTTTCCGGCCGGATGCCTGGGATAGACAGCGATGCGGCGATCAGTGAGTTGGCCGTAAAAAACAGGAGCGACAGAGCGCGCGGCAGGGCGGCGAGGCTTTGAATCTGCGCTGTGTTGATCGGCTTCTTCTCGGTTGTCAGCGCGAGGATCGTGGATTTATGCGTTTGGAGATGAAGAAAAGAAGCGGCGGTGGAGACGCCAATGGCAAGACCTGCCACTTGAGCTCCTACCCATAGAATGCCGGCCATCGAATCCCATTCGAGAACGAGCAGCAATGGAGCGACGAGTGCGATGACGCCAAAGGCGAAGGCTCCGGTCAGCGTTTGAAAGCCCAGGATATGCCGCGTAACCTGCCTCCTCGAGAGCGGCATTACAGACCTTTCCTTTCATCGGAGACGGCTACCGAAGCACTTTTTTCGGTTCTGATCTCGCGCTCGGAAGGCACAGATTCCCGATGGTGAATCCTAGGAAGCGTCACGGTGAAGGTTGAGCCTTTGCCGACTTGGCTCTTCAGATCGATGGTTCCCTGATGCATGACAATGAGCCTGCGCGCGATCGCAAGCCCCAAGCCTGTGCCCGCGCGCCTCGATCGGAGATCGCCGAGCTGCCGGTATTCCTCGAAAATGGAAGCCGATTCTTCGGGCGGTATTCCGGGCCCTGTGTCGCTCACGGCAACGGATACCGATGGCCCGGCAAGCTGGATATCAATGCGCACCGTGCCCTGGGATGTGAACTTCACTGCGTTGGAGACGAGGTTCGTGAGGATTTGGCGGAGCCGTCTTTCATCGGCGTGCGCAAATACGGCCGACTCCCCTGAAATTTCAAAGCGAAGCGGTTTGTTGAGCGCAGTGACCGAGGCTTCCCGCAGGATCTCCTCGCATAGCCCGCGGACATTTACCGCGCTTCGGTTCAATACGAGGGCGCCCGTTTCCAAGGCCGATAGATCGAGGATGTCATCGATCAGCGTGCGCAGGTGTTCGCCGCTTTTCCGGATCGTCTCAAGCGATTCCCGGGCATCGGGAGTGAGCGGACCATCGACCTCGCTTTCAAGCACATGCGCAAAGCCCAAAATCGCATTGAGCGGTGTCCGGAGCTCGTGGCTCAGGCCGGCCAAAAAGTTACTCCGCTCATGATCCATCTCCGCGGCTTGGCGCAGATCGGCGCGGTAGGTGCGCAAGGCGGCTGCGAAGCGGGCGAAAAGCAAATTGAAGGCTGAAGTCAGCACGCCGACTTGATCGAGCGATCGGATGGGAATGGGCTCGCCGGATGGATTCACATCGCTTTGCGCGATCTCTAAAATTCTACGCCGCACATAATCCACGTCGTTGCGGGCCGCGCGCGTGAAGGTCCAGGCGAGTGTGGCCGCGACGCCGAGAAGAAGAATGGTGAGAGCTCCAACGGCGCGCCCCAGCGCAAACGATCCAGGCGGCGGGGACGGCGCCGAAACGAAGGTGAGTACCGAGATATTTTGATGCGGAGGATGAAGGGGGCGGGCCGCAAAACGCACAAGCCCCATTGCAGTCTTTGACTCGCCCGTGCCAGCGCTGACAAAACGCAGGACTTCTTCGCGCGACGGTGCCCGCAGGCTCTCATCCACAAGGATTTGACCGTTCTGATCGACGAGCAAAATCTCGCTCGCCGAGCGGCGGGCAGCCCGGCCAATCAGTTCGGCGCGCTCCTCCAGAGGTGTGGATCTCAAACGCGCTGCGATGGTGGCCGACAATGCCTGTGCCCGGACCGACGAGGTTTCCTGCGCTGCGCTCTCGAGTTTTCGGATACCGAGCTGCCCGACCGCGAATGCAGTCGCGAGCCCTACGACGATCACGATGCCCGGGCCGATTGGCAAGAGCGGCAGGCCGCCTTTAAAGAATCGCAAAGGCTTTTGGGGCACCGTTTGAGGTTAGCAAAGCGGGTAAAAACAAAGACAGGCTCAGCGCAAGTCTGTCGCGATCAAGCCAAACGTCGCATGATCGAGCCAGCGCCCATCGCACCATTCGGCTTGGCGCGCTATCCCCTCAAAACGGAAACCAATACGGCGGATTACATGCAGCGACGCATGGTTATCCGTCGCGGCGGCAATGCGGATCCGGTGCGCGCCCAATCGCTGAAACGCAAAATCGACGATCGCCTTGGATGCCTCGGTCATCAGCCCGCGCTTGGTCGATTCTTTCCGGAGCCAGTAGCCGAGCTCGCAGGAACGGTGCATCTGCACCATGGATTCAAGCCCAACCACGCCGGTCAAGGTCCGGTGAGTGCGCTCGCGGATCACGAAACGCAGGGCCCTGCCCACATCCCAATCGTTGGTGCAGGCTTCGGCAAAACGAACGCTTGCCGTTGGATCGGTGTGGAATTGAACCCAAGGCAGCCAGCGCTGCAAATATGCGCGCGATCCATTCACGGCCAGCCACAGCTCCGGGCCGTCCATTGGATCGATCGGCACGAGAAAAAGCCTGTCCGTTTCGAGAGGCTGAGCGCGCAGCTCATGCCTCGATGGAATGCTCAGCATGGCATCACCTGCAAAGAACACGCGCCGCGTAGGGTTCGAGATGTCCCGCTTCCCAGTGCAGCCAGGCGAGGTACCACTCGCCGGCCTGCGCGCCCGCCGCGATGGATGGCGCTGGCTGATCGCTGATGACCCTGGCCACTTTGGTGGGCGTACCAACCCCCGCTTTTCCAAGGGTCGCGATGATCACATTACCCGCCTCGTACCAAGCGAGCTCAATCTGGCCCGAGGCCGAGGCTGAAGCCGCGGGCCTCATTCCCTTGGATAGTTTTTTGCGCCAAACAGGCTGCGTTTTGGATTTCTCAAGCATCGCGCCAAACAGCCCGCCGGCCTGTTCGGTATGCCAAAGCGCGAAACACCCATCGCCGCCGCATACAAGGCCCGGCGCATCAGCCTTGGTCTTGTCGCTGTTGAGCCAAACCATTTCGCCGACATTGCGATCGACCTTTTCATTCGGTGAATCGCTCAGCCCTTTGGATGTATCGGCGAGGGGAAGCCGAATACGGTGAATCGCTTTGCTGGGCTCACGCTCGAGCCGGAACACCATTTCAAGGGAGTCGCCCGAAACGGCCAGCATGGGATAACGCACCTTGGGTTTTCCCGCTCCGACCGGAAGAAAATCGGTCACGCGAACCGGAGACCCTTGAAGCTCAAGCGCCGGAGATAGTTTGGACACAAACAAATCTTCACAGCCCAGCTCGGTCTCCTTCGTGAAGGCCGTAAAAACAGCTCCATCCGCGGCGCGATCGATAGCCATTTCAGCCCCGCGCACGCTGGACGCGCCGGCTTTAACAATTGGCCCCGCCGGCTTTCCCGCGGCATCCAGCCATTGAAGCCTAGGCCCGGCATCCGGGCCGCCTTCCCAATAGCCCAGGATAAACTTGTCACCCGCGCGCAAAAGCTCCACCCGCGAAGGCTGCTCCGCCTCAGCGGCGACTTCCGACAGCTCGCCGCCGACCCGCAAATCCTGATCCAGCAGTGCGGAATACACCCGATCGCTTCCTGAATGGCCATCGGTCCAGACCATCACCGGACCCTTTGGGCCAACGGCGATCGATGGCCTTCCAGCCGGAAAAATAAGGGGTTTACCGTTGGCGGGAGGCGCAAGATTAAAGGTTCGCGGCCTTCCCAAACCATTCAGCGAACAAGGAGCTCTGGCCGTCGCCGCACCTACCGCGCCGATCATCGTATGTTGGATCATCGTGTTGGGAAGACCGTGGCCGCCTTTGGTATAGGCCTCCCGGAAGAGCCGCATCGCTCCTTGAGGATCGTTTTTCGTGAGCAGTTTTTGGCCATCCTGAACCAGCGAAAGCCAGGCAGGCATCGTATCCGGGCCGGCTTTTCCGCTGCTCTTCGAAGTCCCTGACCCCGCGGTCTTTGGAGTACCGGCAGCCTTTGGATTTGCGCTCGCTGAACTCTGAGGCCGCGTGTCGGGCTTGGGCTTCTCCGAAGCGATTTTGCGCCATGTGAAGTAGCCGCCCACGCTTCCAAAACCGATCAGCACGCCGATAACGCCCCAAAGCCAGCGCCGCCCCGCGGAAGGTTCCGGATGCCGCTGACTCTGTGCTTCGCGCGCGGCTCCCCGTCTTTCGGGCGGAGCCTGCGATGCCGGCGGTGCTGCTCTAGGAGCGGAAATCGGTTGAGCTTGGGACGGTTGAGGAGCGGAGGGCGCAGGCGCGGAAACCGGCGAAGCTGAAGGCGGAGGGCCGAACTTCGGAGCCGGTGCGGGCTGAGCGCTAAACGAAGGCGCGGGCTGAGGAATGGAAGGCGCGGGTGCTGGAACTGCGGGCGCTGCCGCGGCCGGAGGCGCGTTGGACTGGCGCCTCGGCGGAACTTCTGGAGGCGGCATCGACTTTCGCAACGCTTCCGATTCGGGCAGCGCTGAACGTCCGCCCAACGCCTGCACAAGAGCGTCCGAAAACTCTTTCGCGGATTGAAAACGCTGGCTCAAGTCGCGGCACAGCGCCTTTTGAAACCATCCATCGAACGCGGCTGGAAGCTCTGGGCGGGCCTCCATCGGCTTTGGAAGCGCGGCGCCGGCGATTTGCGCAAAGGTCATCGCAACACCCTGCTCCGTCTTCCACACCGTCTTGCCCGTCAGGCACTCGTAGGTAATGCAGCCCAGCGCCCATAGATCGGCGCGGTGATCCACGGCGCCCTGACCCCGCACCTGCTCTGGGCTCATATAGGCAGGCGTTCCAAATACCGCGCCCTCCCGTGTCAAACGCGCCTGAGCCTTTCCTTCAGGCCCCGTCAGCGGCGCGTAAAACTTCGCCAGCCCGAAATCCAAAATCTTCGCCAGCAGATGGCCTTCCTCGTCGTGCGTGAGGAAGATGTTTTCAGGCTTTAAATCCCGGTGAACGATATTGGCTGCGTGCGCCTTCGTGAGCCCCCGGCACACCTGCGTAATGATCGCCAGCGTGGTGGGCACATCCATGAAGGGAATCAGTGTCAGCCGCTCAAACAGAGACTCCCCCTCGAGCAGCTCCAGCACCAAAAAAGGCCGCTGATCATCCAGCCTCCCCGAATCGTACACATCGCAAATAAAAGGGCTCCGGATGGCTGCAGCAGCGCGCGCCTCCCGCAGAAATCGCTCCACGACAACGGACGACGAAATAAACTCCTGATTGAGGACCTTGATCGCGACACGCTTACCGATGTCGACGTTTTCCGCCTCATAGACAGCAGCCATCCCGCCGCGCCCAATCTCGCGCGTCACGCGGTACTTGCCCGCGAGGACGGTACCCACTGGAATCTTCGTCGTCCCTGGCTGAGCCATCCTCGGCGCCGCCTGCTCCTTATCGATCTGAACTGATCGCTTTTGAGGGGCTGGGAGCCTATTCGACCCCGCGAATTCGGACAATATCCACGTAAAGTCTGCGCGAACGAATTTAGGATCGGCTCAAAGTCCGGCTCGGAAACATTCCAGAAACATCTGCCCGCTATATCGATTGAGCAAAGGCTGCCTGCGCAGAGCCGGCTCTTGGAAGCCTGCCGCGCGCTCTCAGTTCGTTCGCTCGTTCATTCGCCAAAAGCTCCGCTCAATGAAAAAAATCGAAGCCTATATCAAGCCATTCAAGCTCGATGAGGTCAAAGACGCCCTCACCGAGGTCGGTATCCAGGGCATGACCGTCATCGAGGTCAAAGGCTTTGGCCGCACCGGCGGCAAAAAAGAAGTCTACCGGGGCTCGGCGTACGTCGTCGATTTCGTCCCCAAGGTGAAAATCGAAATCGTCGTTCCCGACGGCATGGTGAACGACGTGCTCGATGCGATCGAAAAAAGCGCCAAAACCGGCCGTATCGGCGATGGAAAGATCTTTGTGTCCACCATCGAGGAAGCCGTCCGCATCCGCACCGGGGAGCGCGGAGAAGACGCGATTTAGCCTGTTTTAAACAGTTTCGGCGAACCCCAGCCACCGCCGCGCAGCCCCGCACGGCATTCGCGGCGGTGCATAAACGGTCTCAGAACCATAAAGGAAATCTATGAAACCCGCTGAAGTCATTCAATTTGCAAAAGAAAACGATTGTAAATTTGTCGATCTCAAATTCATTGATCTGCCTGGCATCTGGCAGCACATGACGCTGCCCGCCGGCCGCCTCAACGAAGAGCTCTTCGAAGACGGCATTGGATTCGACGGCTCGTCCATACGCGGCTGGCAGCCCATCAATGCGAGCGACATGGTCATCACGCCCGACCCCTCGACGGCGCGCCTCGACCCATTTCACGCCCACCGCACCCTAAGCCTCGTCTGTAAAATCAGCGACCCAATCACCGGCCAGCCTTATGGCCGCGACCCCCGCTACATCGCTCAAAAAGCCGAAATCTATTTGCGCAGCACCGGCCTCTCCGACACCACCTACTTCGGACCCGAGGCAGAGTTTTTCGTATTTGATTCCATTCGCTATGACAATGGTTCCCGAGGATCATTCTATGAAATTGACTCCGAAGAAGCAGCGTGGAACACCGCCAAAGCCGCGCCGAACCTAGGCCATAAAATTCGCCCCAAAGAAGGCTATTTTCCCGTACCGCCCACCGATTCCCTCGACCATCTCCGCGCCGACATCATGGTCGCCCTCATGGACACCGGCATTGAGGTCGAAGTCGGTCATCACGAAGTCGCATCCGCAGGCCAATGCGAAATCGGAATGAAATTCGCCACGCTTACCAAAATAGCCGACAATCTGATGTGGTTTAAATATGTCGTGAAAAATGTCGCCCGCCGCCATAACAAAACCGTCACATTCATGCCCAAACCGATCTTCGGCGACAACGGAAGCGGAATGCATTGCCATCAATCCCTATGGAAAGAAGGCAAACCCCTTTTCGCCGGCGATGGCTATGCCGGACTCAGCGACATGGCACTATGGTATATTGGAGGAATACTAAAGCATGCCAAAGCCCTTGCGGCCATCACCAATCCCAGCACCAACAGCTACCGCCGCCTCGTTCCCGGCTATGAAGCACCTGTAAACCTCGCGTATTCAAGCCGGAATCGCTCGGCATCCATACGCATTCCCGTGCCCGCCGGAGGAGGCTCGCCCAAAGCCCGCCGCATTGAAGTCCGCTTCCCCGATGCCAGCGGCAATCCTTATCTGGGCTTTGCGGCCATGCTGATGGCCGGCCTCGACGGCATCCAAAACCGCATCGAACCCGGCGATCCCCTCGATAAAGACATCTATGCGCTCTCGCCCGAGGAGCTCAAAGAAGTGCCGCATATGCCCGGTTCCCTCGATGAGGCGCTCGATCATCTCGAGCAAGATCACGAATTTTTGCTTCGCGGCGATGTCTTCACCCGCGATCTCATTCAAACGTGGATCGATTACAAGCGCGAGCGCGAGGTCGATCCTGTGCGGCTCCGCCCCGTGCCCTATGAATTTTATTTGTATTACGACGTGTGATTCAAATCCATAACGGAATAATATTCATCAAATTCAATCGTATTTTATATAACCCGCCTTAAAATTCCGCCATCAAGCCAAACGAAGGATAAATCAAAAAGCTATTGACCTTCGTGTCGAGCAATTGATTTCCAAAAGCATTCAATTCTCCGCCGCTGAGCAATTCGACCATGGTGAGCTCCACGCCGAAAAATACATATTTATAACCCAGCGCGGCCCCGATTTGCCCGCCCAAATACACGCCCGTCCCTGAAAACGAAGCGAGTTCGACATCATCCGTAAAAGGAATCGAAAGCTTTAAACTCGTTCCAAACGTCGTAAACATCACACGCGGCCCGCCCCACACCCGATACCACGAACCCGATTTCCCAAACTGAAGCGGCACCTCAAACTGCCACCGCGTGTAATCCTCGAGCTCCAAAATGCCGAGCACGCTGCTCACCGGAAATTCATACACATAACGCGAAATTCCCAGCCCCGCGCTAAAATCTACCCCGTGCTTCTTCGCGTGAAGAATCTGATAACGCGACATTAAACCAAAGGCGCTGATTGAATACCTTAGTGCTACATCCCAATTCTCTAAAGGTGTATACGCCAAGGCGATATGCTGCGTCACCGAAGGCGGATTAAATGCCAGCGCAACACCCGCCTCAAATACCTCGCGCCGCTCAGGCTCCGACAAATCCCGGTTTTCAGCCGCGCTCACCAGCGCCGAACCCGCCTCCACCACATCGACGATCGTACCCGTCGGAATGGACACATCCATCCCCAGCTCGGCCTGAAAATGCCCCTTTGGCGCCACATGCGCCGGCCGCATCGTCGAAAGCGCCGGCGCGCAGCCCAGCGCGCCCAATGTGCACAGTGCAACCCAATTCAGATAACGCATAAAAAAGCATCCTAACATAGGCATTTGCAGGCCAAGGCCATTCAAAAAACCTTAAATAAAAGCGATTTAAACGTTTTTCCTTTCATCGCGCGAACAGCCCAGCTACGCCGCACCTGTTTGGTGTTTGGGTATGGCGAAAGAGGCCCCAACGCATTCCACACCCCTTTTTCCTAAGCCTCCATCGGGCCGCACGCTCGTGTATGCGGCGATGGCCGGCGCGCTCGGCGCGGCTGTTTTTATCGTGCTTCGCGCTCCGCTGTTTGCGCTCGCTCTCGTGGGCGTTGCCGCTCTCGCGCTTATCCACGGCATGCTGATGAGCCGCGCGTATTCCAATGCTTCTGCGCCCGAATGCAGCTACGCATGGCTGGCCCGCAGCGCCGCCCGCCGAACCCTTCGCGCCGCCGACATTTTCGCCGAGGAAAACCGCACGCCCAGCGCTTCTCCAGAAGCTCATCCGGCACCCGACGAAACAGGCTTATTGGCGCTTCGCACCTCGCGCTCCGCCGCCGGCGTTGCAGCGCAGCGAGGCGGCGTGTGGAAAGGCGTGGCCGTCTTCTGCGCAATCGCCGCCGTTTATGTGCTCGCCATCCGGCTCCCCATCCGCCCCTTTGTCTTAATTTCAGCCATTTTATCGGCTATTGTGAGCGCCGCTCTCTTCTTTGAAATCGTTCGCGGATGGCTCGAGCGCCGCCAAGAAAAAAAGCTCTTGGCCTTTATCGCCAACCTGGATCGGGACGATTTGAAAGAATTACAACACAATCTCGAAGTATTGAGCGAAGGCCAATTTGACAGGATTGCAGCTCCAGCCCATACGGCACTCTGCTTTATTGCCGAACGCGGGGCCGATTTTGAACTAGCTCTGGCGCACGCCAATTTAGCCACCATTCATCATTTGCGGGCCCGCTTTTTGGGAAGAAATAGCCTTCCTTTGGCGCACGAACTCTTGGCCCAGCGGGCATTTTTATTGGCCGTGCTCGACAAACCCAGCGAAGCCCGCGCGGAAGTCGCATGGCTCGATCGATCCAATGCGCCTCATACCCACGGCACCCATATTCGCGTGGAAGCCGTGCGCGCCCTCAAAGCCGGTAATTATGATCGAAGTGCAGAATTATTCGATCAATTTGATCCAGAAACGCCCTTATCCGAACGGGAACGGTGGCTGATGCGGGCTGCCTACCGCCCGGCGCGGATGGACGATTTAAAAGACGCCGCGCCCGATCTAAAAGCGTGGCTAAAACATATACTTCCCCGATAGAAGCAGGTATTTTCAGCGCCGCCCAGGTCCGCGGAACCTTTGCCCGCCCCATATGTCAGCCCTGTCCGCTCCCGCATTCCCACTCTTCCCTTTCCATGCCCTATGAAGAAAACGATATCAATACGATTGCATTGGCATAAATTGCTATCGGCTTTTTTGCTCACCGGCTCGATGGGCCTCGCGTGTTTCCCCAAAGAGCCCGCCCTGCACCCCACCGTGCCGGCCAAGCCCAAAGCCGATAAAAATGCCCTCCGCGTCAGCTTCGCGGCCCCTCAAGGCAATGCCTCCTCCGAAAGCCAAATCAGCATCGTAATGAGCCGGCCCATGCGGGCCTTGACCCAAGCCGGGCACGAACCGCCCTCGTTTGCCACGCTCAATCCAGAGGTGCTTGGACAATGGCATTGGATTGGAACTCAAGCGCTTCAATTTCAGCCCACATCCCATCTGCCCAGAGCCACATCCTTTCATGTTCATATTCCCGCGGGCACCAAAGCCTTGGACGGCAAGACCCTCGCCGAGCCTTTTGATTTAAAATTTGAAACCGCCCGCCCCAAGGCTGTCCGTATCGAACCCCGCAATGAAAGCCGAGGTTTAGGCATTCACAGCCAATTCACCTTGCATTTTAATCAGCCGATTGAGGCCAATTCCCTAAAACAGGCGCTGCAGTTCACGGCCCGCCCAAGCTCGTACCCGCCCGGATCAGAAAATTCAAAAGACAATTTAATAAAATCGATTGAATTTGAAATTCAATATCCTGATCCCCAAAATCCATCGGTGCTGACCCTCGTTCCCAAGACGGCCCTCCCCAAGGCCAGCGAAATTCATCTATCGATTGCAAATACCCTACAGGGCAAGGAAGGCCCGCTCACGGCCCAGCAGAAAAGCGACTTTCGCTTCCATACCCATGGCTCTCTAGAGGTATTGGATATTCAATGCGATAAAAGCGAAAAGGAAAGCCAGCGCTGCGAGGCCAGCACGCCCGGCATGGATATTCTTTTATCCAATCCTATCAGCGAGGAAGAAGCCCGCGCCAATATCAGCATCGATCCCCCCATTCCTTTTGAAATCTTAACGGCCTACGAAAATGAAGGGCAGGGAATTGCCGTATTGGCCGCCGATTGGGAGCATAGCAAATCCTATCAAATTAAAATCCGGGCGGGCTTGCGCGACAAACACGGCGAAGTCCTTGCCCGCGAATATCAAAACACCCTTCAAATGGGGCCCCGCCGGCCGCAGATGATCTATGGCTTTACGGGTTCCGTCTTTGTGCCTTCCGATTTTCAAGACATTACGATCGTTAGCGTAAACAAAGACGAATTCAGCCTCGCCTACGCTCTGATCGATGAACAGGGGCTGCTCAAGCTTCTGAAACCCCAAGATCCCGATCAGCCATCCGATTGGAATTCGTTGTCCCCTGATTCCATTGGCCTTTTGCCAGGAGGCGCCAAAAAAATCGTCAATTCAAAAACAACACTCAATCATCCCTTTGTATTCAAAGTGCCCCCCAAGGATTTAATCGACCCAGCCACCAAAATAGGCGCCTTTGCGCTTTCCTATACCGACAAATTCAGAGATTACGAGCAGCACCGCTCGGTCTTCATTCAATCGACCGATTTGGCCATCGGCGCCAAACTCTCACACTTTGGCTCGCTCGCCCGGCTGACCCGCCTGTCCACGGGAGAACCCGTTTCCGGCGCCCGCCTCAGCATCGTGAATCCTGCCAAATCTTCAAAATCGATTGAATTTATATCAGATTCAAATGGATTTGTGCTCATTCCTAAAGAACGCTTTAAGCCCGATGCCTATCTCTACGGCGAATCGTCTATTTTTATTGCCCGTTTAGGCAAAGAATGGGCGTTCTGGCCCGTCAATCAAACGCTATCGGCCCGCGACGCCTGGGCGAGCCTTGGGGAGCCTCCTCCAATCGGTCTCTTATTTAGCGAACGCCGCCTCTACCGCCCCGGCGAAACCGCTCATATCAAAGGCATCGTCCGAAACGAGACCCGCGCAGGCACCGATAAACAGTCCCGCATTCCCAGCGGCCAAAATATTCAAATTCAATTGACGGGCGAAGACCGCAAACCGCTCGATAAGCGCCAAGTGCCCATTTCGCGCTTCGGGACATTTTCTTTCGATGTTCCAATCCCCAAAGGCGCCTCACTGGGCTATGTGCGGGCGGAGGCCGAGCTCGGCGGCGAATCCATGCAATTGGATCCCATTCTTTTTGAAATTGGCGAATACCGCCCCAATGAAATCGCGGTGCAAGCCCGTGCCGTCCGGGATTCTTATGTCAATGGTGAACAGGCATCCTTTCAAATTCATGCCGAGAGCTATTCGGGAATGCCCCAGGCCGGACAATCGGTGAATATTGTGTCGTGGCGCGAACAGGACGAATCCTTCCGGCCTGCCGGTCTCGCCGACACATTTTCAATCGATGATAAAGCCTTTTCCAAGGAAAAACGCTCGCGCCAAAAATCGCTGCTCGCCCGCACAAGTGTCGCGCTGAACGCTTTTGGAGATGGTAAATTTGATGCAATGGCAAATATCGACGGTCAAATTGGGCCGGAGCGCCTGGTGTGCAGTGCGGAGGTCGGCGATGACGGAGGCCAGCCCGTCGCCTCAAGGGCATCCACACTTGTGCATCCCGCTGAGTTCTATGTTGCGCTTCGCCGCGGCGCTCAAGGTTATGTGAAGGCCGGCAGCGATATCCATCCGGAAGTGCTCGCCATCGATCCAAGGGGCAATACGATTTCCAATGTGCCTGTGCGTATTGAATTGTATGAGCGAACATACGAAGAAAATGTGAGAAATTATTATCGTTATCAGGCCAAGGATACGCTGATTTCTTCGTGCGAACTCAAAACCCAGCCCCGGGCGGAATCCTGCGCGCTTTCTGCGAAAAATGGCGGCTTTTATATACTGCGCGCCGTGGCCGCCAGTAAAACAGGCCGGCCCATCGCCGCTTCTCAGTCCGTATATGTCGCTTCAAGCGCTTTTTCATCCCATACAAAGAGCGGCCAATCCACCGATTTAGACTTAATTGCCGATCGGATGCATTACAAAATCGGCGACACGGCGAAGATTTTGGTCCAATCGCCCTTTGAAAAAGCCCAGGCGCTCATCACCGTCGAGCGGGCGGGCATCTATGAAAAACGTCTCGTTCAACTCTCCGGGCCTTCGCCCACTGTGGATATCCCCATTACGCAAGAAATGTGGCCCAATGCGTTTGTTTCTGTGCTCTTGACCCAGCCTGTTCAGAAAAACAAAGGCCCCGCGCCGGCCTATCGCTTTGGTGTGCTGCCCATTTCTCTTCTGGCCGATGAAAATAGACTCGCATTGACGCTAAAGACCGATAAAAGCGAAGTGCTGCCCGGCGCGCCCGTGAGCGTCGATATCGAAGTGCGCGATTCCAAAGGAAAGGGAACGCCCAGCGAATTGACCGTCTATGCGGTCGATATGGGCGTGATTTCGCTCACCGATGAAAAAAGGCCCGATCCGCTTGCGGTCTTCGCGGAACCCAGGCTGCTGGGCGTGGCTACCGTTGACTCGAGGGATGCGCTGGGCCAGTTCCTAAGCCCCGAGGAGGCTCTGGGCCAGCTTGGTCAGGTGCGTATGGGCGCGGGAAGCGGATCTTTGGGAGCCCGTGAACGAAAGGACTTCCGCCCCACCGCTTATTACAATCCCTCGCTTTTAACCAATGCTCAGGGCAAGGCTAAAATAACCTTTTCATTGCCTGATTCGCTTTCATCCTATCGAATTGTTGCTGTGGCCGTTCAGGAAGGCGATAAAATGGGCAGCGCCGAAACGATGGTGCGCACGGGCCAAGATTTAATGATCAGGCCCGCGGTGCCCAGGTTTTTAAGGGCCGGTGATGCCGTGTCCGCCGGAGCGGTCATTAGCTCGCGCCTGGCCGGTTCCAATGAAATCGAATTTGAAATTCAATCCGACGGTTTGGATGTTATTGGCGAGAGCAAAAAACGAATATCGCTTGGAAAAGATCAATCCCAAGAAGTTCGCTTTCTATGGAAAGCCAATCGGATTGGAAAGGCTCGCCTGCGGATGTCAGCTCGGGCTATCGGCCAAAAGCAAGCCTCCGATGCTCTCTCGATTGAGCGGGATATTCAATTGCCGCTCTCCCTCGAACGGGTTGCGCTCTATGGTCAAACGACTGCATTGGCATCTGAAAAAATTGGACCTCTATCCGATGTGCGAGGCGATGCGGGCGGCTTAACGGTGGAGCTTGAAAATAGCCCGCTTGTCGGCCTTTCAGCCAGCGCCGAGCAGGTTTGGAATTATCCCTATGCCTGCACCGAGCAATTGACGAGCCGCGTTGTCGCCTCTGCGGCCTTGAAGACGCTTTCGGGCATTGTAAATACGCCCGCCGCGGCAGAAGCGAGCGAGAATCAATGGCTCGCTCAAATCGAAGCGGCGCAGCGGGCCGACGGTGCCTTTGGTTTTTGGCGTAATTCTCCGGGCGGCGAACCTTTTGTGACGGCCTATGCCCTGCTGGGCCTCTCGCTCGCGAAGCAGCATAAAATGCCTGTCCGCGATGCCGTTTTTAATAAAGCCGTTGAATTTTTAAGAGATTGGCTAAATTATCGATCGGAAAGCCCTTATGCCTACGCCGAGGCGGTATTTGTGGCGGATGCCTTGGCTGAAGCCGAAATCGCAATGCAGGGAAGGGTAAATTCGGCCGGGTTACCCAAATGGATTCACAATATTGTTCGGCAGCGCAAAGGTTTGTCTCCTTCGTCGCTCGCGATGCTGCTCGGCGCTGCGAAAAAGGCGGGAAATGCGGCCGCCGATGAAAAAGAACTTTCGGCCATGAGCGCCGAATTGGAAGCCTTTATTCGTTTGGATGGCCCCAATGCACGGGTGATTGAGGCTCTATCAGAGGAGGATGGATCTTTATTGGATTCATCCGCCCGAACCCAGGCTTTGGTGCTTCGAGCGCTGATCACGGCCAATCCTGCACATCCTCTGGGTGATCGATTGGTGAAGGGACTCCTTTCAGATCGCAATGCGTCAGGATGGAAAACAACGCAAGAGAATGCTTGGGCGCTGTTGGCATTGTCTGAATACGCGCGCCGGCAGGAAAGGGCGGACACGGCTTATTCGGGCGTCGCATTGCTCTCGGGAAAAGAATTGGGCCGCGTTCAATTTGAAAACAAAGCTTCCAGTGCTCGTTTTCAGGCTCCAATTGGCCTCTTTAACGAGGCTCAAAGCCTGGATATCCGCACCGAGGGAAAAGGGCCGGTATTTTATTCGGCCACGCTCGCATACGCCCCGGCAAAAATGCCGGTAGAGCCTTTGGAACGAGGCTTTTTTATTCAGCGTATGCAGCGCGCCGTCCGCGTAGAACATTTAATGGAGGCCGTTTCCGCGGCTCCCAGCGCCGATCAGCAGGCATTTGAACAAGGCGATTTGATATTGACCGATCTCTTGGTTGTGGTGCCCACGCCCCGCGATCATCTGGTGGTGGAAGATCCCCTTCCAGCCGGTTTGGAGCCTGTGAATACAGCCTTTGCCACGACCTCGGAATGGCTGGCCATGGCTCTTTCCGAAGCAAAGGCAAACACCGGGGAACGTTCGCCTTATGCGCGGGCCTGGTACAGAGAGGAATTGAGAGACGATAAAGCCCTATTTTTTATGGAGCACGCGGCATCAGGCATTTATCGATTTCAATATTTAGCCCGCGCGTCTTCCCCTGGAGACTTTCATCGCCCGCCCGCGATGGCCCAGGCCATGTATTCACCTGAAATCTTTGGCCGCTCGGCCGCTTCCCGCACGCATATCCTTCCAAAAACGACTCCATAAGCGTGCCTGGCAAGCGCCGCATTGGTGGTGCCCTATTCTTTTAGGACCGTAGGCTCTTTCTTTGGGCGGCCCGGAAATCCTTGAAGGAGTTGTCTATGAATTTAAATAGAAATTTAATTGTATTGTTTAGAGCAACCTTTGTTTCTGTGTTCGGCGCATTGGCTTTATATGCCTGTTCCGCCGCCGACAATCAGAACCGCAAGGGCGGCGATGGAGGAGGCGGTGCAGGCCAGGGCGGAAATGGTTCCGCATCTTCGACCTCAGGCGCGGGTGGCGTGAATATTACCGTGGGTGTGGGCGGCGGCTCGGGCTGCGGGCAAAAATGCTCGGCCGATCTGCATTCTATAATTGATTGTGTTGGCAATGTCATCAATACATGCCCGGATGATCAAGGATGTGCACCCGATTTAACATGTGTCCCCGCCTGTGATGCCGCAAAATTGGCGAAGAGCACGGTTGGATGCGAATACTACGTGCAGGGCGTCACCGGTTTTGGATGTTTCGCTGCGTATATTGCCAATACGTGGAATTCCCCCATCTCCATCTCGGTTGAAGGGAATGGCGGTCTTCAGGATACAAGCCTGTTTGCCCGTATTCCAAGCGGAACGGGGCAAGCCATCACCTATAACCCATTGCCCAATAACATGCTTCCACCCAAGGAAGTCGCCATCCTTTTCCTCTCGGGAGGAAATTGCCCAGGTGGCGTGACCACGCCTTTCAGTTCAAATACGGTCGCGCATATCACCACCACGGCCCCAGTGGTCGCCTATGATATTGATCCCTATGGCGGTGGTTCTAGTGCCATTACCAGTGCCACTTTACTCGTACCCACCTCAGCTTGGGATACCAATTATATCGCAGTTGCCCCATGGCCTTTTGGACCCAACTCCAATTTTCCACGTTTAACGATTATCGCATCTGAAGACAATACGGACGTAACGATCAGTCCGACGGCGGATATCGGGGGCGGCACGGTGGATGGAATGGCCGTTCCTGGGACGAGCAAAGGCGTGCCTGCCACCTACAAGCTGAACAAAGGTCAAAGCCTTCGCTTTGAGCAGCAAGACGAACTGACGGGCAGCGCGATTTTGGCGACGAAGGCGATTGGTGTGATCGGCAGTTCGGGCTGTATCAACATCGACGCATGCTGTTGTGACGGCGCGCATCAGCAGATTCCTCCGGTGCAAGCGCTTGGCCGCGAATATGTGGGCGTGCGCTATCGCAACCGCATCGATGGCAAAGAAGAAAGTCCGCCCTGGCGCATTGTCGGTGCGGTGGATGGCACGGTGCTCACCTATGAGCCGGCGCCTCCTCCCAATGCCCCGGCCACGCTCGATTCAGGAAGCGTTGCCGAATTCCGAACAGGGGGCCCGTTTATTGTCCGCAGTCAAGACGATCAGCATCCCTTCTATTTGTCGGGCTACATGACGGGCGGGGGCGATTTTAGTAACGCGGGCGATCCTGAATTTGTCAACGTGATCCCAGCGGCTCAGTTCCTCTCCCAATACGTGTTTTTCGCCGATCCAACCTATCCCGAAACCAATTTGGTGATGGTGCGCAAGAAGGCTTCGGACGGCAAATTCAAGGATGTTGTGTTGGATTGCGCAGGCCCAATCGGTCCCTTCGAGCCAGTTGGCATGTCGGGTGAGTACGAGTTTGCTCGATTTGACTTGGTTCGTTTTAACTTTGAGAAGCAGGGCAATTGCGACAATGGCCGTCATGAGATCACGAGCGAGGCGCCCTTTGGTCTCACCGTGTGGGGATGGGGAACAGATGCGGCACCGGGCTCAACCTATGTGAGTTATGCGTACCCTGCAGGTGCGAGTGTACAGCCCATCAACGACGTCATCGTGACGCCCGTTCCTAAATAACCGGCTGCTATTTCCGAGGGCTTTGCCGGCGCGCATCGTGCTAATTCACAGCGGCGCATGCAGTCCTCACCCTCCTCCGAATCTCCTGACCATCCCACGATCCGGCGCTTCTTCGAGAAGCTCTCCACGCTTCAAACCGCGCGGCCATTTGCAGTGCTACTTGTTGCATTGCTCAGCGTGATCGGTGCAGGTGTCGCAGCGTCAAATCTTCGCTTGAAGACGGCGCTGAGCGAGCTGCTCCCCGAAAACAAAGAGAGCGTCATCGTCGCCGAGCAGGTGAAAGCAAGACTGGTTTCCAGCTCTACGCTGGCGATCATTGCCGAGGGTCAGAATCCCTTGGCGCTCAAGCGTTTTGTCGATGCGCTCGCGCCCGAGCTCCGCGCGCTTCCGCATGATCAAATCGGCACGGTCGATGACGGCGTCCGCGAGAGCCGTTTGTTTTTTGAAAAGAATAAGGCGCTGTATGCATCACTCGAGGATGTGCAAAAGGCACATGACGCCATCGTTTCCCGGTACGAGCGGGAGGTGCAAAAACAGGCGGGTCTGGACCTCGGATTGGATGACGATGAGCCCGCGTCTGCATCGGGTGATGAGCCGCTGAATGCCGAGAGCATCCGGGCGAAGCTGACGGAAAGAAAGGATGCCATCGCGTCGCTGAGGGACCGTTATCCCGATGGGTACTATTTAGAACCGGAGGGAAAGCTCATCGCCATTTTGGTGAAAACCCCGATTTCTCCTGGTGATATTGAAAGATCCAAAGCTCTGCTCGGCACCGTTTCGGCGCTGATCGACAAAGTGAATCCAAAGCAATTCGACCCTGAGATGCAGGTGAATTTCACGGGCAATCTCATCACGGGCATGGAGGAATATTCGCAGATTAAAGACGATCTCAGCCATGTGGGCGCTTTTGGCGTGGCGATGATTTTGGGGGTTGTTTTTATTTTTTACCTTCGCGTGCGCACGCTTTTGGCCATGACCGTGACGGTCGGTATCGGGACGATCTGGTCATTTGGACTCGCTTATTTCGCGATTGGCCATCTCAATTCATCGACCGGCTTTTTGGTCAGCATCATTGTCGGCAACGGCATCAATTTTGGAATCATCTACATGGCCCGCTACATGGAGGCGCGCCGCACCCACGATCTCTTCACATCCACGCTCACGGCGCATCTTGAAACCTGGCTGGCCACGCTTGCCGCGGCGGGCAGCGCCATGGTCGCCTATGGCTCGCTGATCATCACAGATTTCCGGGGATTTAAGCACTTTGGCATCATTGGGGGCGCAGGCATGATTCTGTGCTGGATTGCGACCTATGCCTTTTTGCCCGCTGTCTTGGCCGTGATGGATCGCCTCATCAGCATCGGGCCCGAACGCGGTATTGTGGCTCGCTTGCGTGCCGGTTATGGCAAGCCACTGGCTTTTTTGGCAGGCAAATTTCCGCGGGTGGTCATCGGTGTCACCGTTTTGGGCACCGTGTGTGCTGCCTGGTTGAGCGCTCATTATCTCAAGGGCGACCCCATGGAATACGACATGAGGAACACGCGCACCGAGGCCAAAACCGGCCATTCCACGGCGCGAAAGCTCATGAGCCGCCTGGACAAGCTCATCGGCCGAGGGCAGGACGGCCTTGCGATTGTCGTGGATAAGCTGGAGCAGGTGAGGCCGCTCCGGGAAGCCTTGGAAGCCCGCTGGCAACAGGCGCCCAAAGACCGCAAGCCCTTTGAAAAAGTCACCGACATTTACGACTTGTTACCCAAGGATCAGGAAAAGAAGATCGAGCTCATCACGGACGCGATGAGCAAGCTTGAAAGGGCGAAAAAGCGCGGCCTAATCTCGGAAAAAGACTGGGCGGAGATTCAACGGGAGTTGCCCGATTTGCCCATTTCGCCGATTGGGATTGAGAACCTTCCCGAACAGGCTGTGAGGATGTTTATCGAAAAAGACGGGACGCGCGGGAGGCTGGTCTACATTGTTCCCACGATCGGCCGAAGCGTGTGGGATGGCCGTTACCTCATTGAATGGGCGGACAGCTTTCGGGAAACGAAACTAAAGGACGGCTCCATTATTCGCGGCAGCGGCAATGCGGTGATTTTCGCCGACGTTATTCAGGCCGTCGTGGAAGACGCGCCCAAGGCTATTTTGGTCTCGATCGCCGGCACGCTGCTGATTGTGCTGGCCGCATTTCGCGCGAGACGCGGTGCATTTGTGGTGATCGCAACGCTATTTCTGGGCCTCATCTGGATGATGGCCGCCCTTGCGCTCTACGGCTGCAAGATAACGTGGAACGGCGTGATTCCATCGGTGGAGCTCGTCGGTCTCAAGCTGAACTTTCTCAACTTCGTCGCCCTTCCGATTTCGGTAGGAGTCGGGGCGGACTACGCGGTGAACATGATGCAGCGTTATCAACTTTCGGGCCGGGGCCAGGTGCCGATGGTGATCTCCACGACCGGCGGCGCGATTATTCTGTGTTCGCTGACGACGGTGCTCGGTTATTTCGCGCTCACGTTCTCGGTCAACAAAGCCATTCAAAGCTTTGGATATTCTGCGGCCGCGGGCGAAGTTTGTTGCTTGTTTGCGGCTGTCCTCGCGCTTCCCGCCTTTCTTATTCTGGCGGAGCGAGGACAAGCGAAGACAAAAGACTGAGCTTATAAAGCGATAAGCCTCTCCGTGGGGTTAAAAAATAAAAATCTTTTCCG
Source organism: uncultured Polyangiaceae bacterium (assembly GCA_964537685.1). GTDB lineage: Bacteria > Myxococcota_A > Polyangia > Polyangiales > Polyangiaceae > CAZICM01. The sequence continues at coordinate 288,339 of CAZICM010000002.1, read as the reverse complement.
CGTATTTTTTTTTGCGCTGCCCAGCGCGCCCGGAAATGCCACCACAAGCCCAACAAATACCCAGAATAGAACGGGAAATTGCAGAGTGGACCATTATCGCGCTATGTCGAGCTGTGGCGAATTATACGCGCTAGTGTATGATAGGCATTCTATCAGAACTCGACGTGCAAAATCGGGATGGTAATTACGGTTCTTTCAAACGGGGAACTTCGTTGGCTGGGCGGTGGATAGGCCGTTTGGGGGTAAGCGGTTGCTACTTGGTCGGTCTGCCGGCCGGAACGAAGTGGGCATTGTAAAGCAAACAACCGGGTCGAGGGATTGGTACAAGGGCGGACCACGACCGCGCACATACGCATCACTTGTGTGATCAAAACCCTCTGGAGCATGTTCATGACCGCACGTGGAGACAAGAAGCTATTAACCGCGTCTGATTTGGCAAATCTCTGCCAAGTCGATCTCAAGACCATTCATAACTGGGTCGATCGGGGACGCATTCCCCATTTCCGCACCCCTGGCAGGCATCTTCGATTCCGTTCTTCTGATGTCGCAGAGTTTTTGCGAACATGGGGCTATGCCGTGCCCCGCGATTTGGCGAGAGCCGCATCGAAAGTTATCGGCGTTGTTGGCAATGAGGAGCTCGTTGCTCGCGTTACGGCGGCCGCACCCGGCGTTACGGTTCAGCATCTCGCGCATCCCTACGATGCACTTGTCAATGCGGGTGCCGATCCTTCGGACGCTTATGTTGTGGATATTGCCTTCTCGTCGGATGGCGTTGATGTTCACCGGCTTCTCGAAGTGCTTCACCGCGCATGTCCTCAAGCGAAACTGATTGCGCTGACGGACGACATGCCTGGGATTCCTTCGGGCGTGGCGGGCGTGAGCCCCGGCGACGAGAAAACGCTTACGAACGAGCTTTCGCCGCTTGTTCAGGCTGCTGCGGAGAAAAAGAAGGCGAACTAGATAGATCGTTTCATAACCCTGCTGCGCAACCCCACGGCTTTCGTTGAGCTCCCTCACCGTACTGGAGTGCGGCTCGGTCGCTCGCCCTAGCCGTGGGGCTGCTCGCGACGGGTTCTGAGACGATCTCTAGAGCGCCATTTTTTGCACGCAAAAAAGCGCGTGCAGTCCTCCGCACTGCGGAAAGCTGCACGCGCTTTTATTATTTGGGGTTGGGTGTCTGCCGCAATTTGCACGGTTCAGATGAGGGATGCACGTTTCGATCGACTGCCGCTATATTCGCGAGCGCCCGAGTGGAATCGGCGTTTATACGCGGGAAATTGTCGAGCGAATTTCCCAACTTGCACCGGCCGATCGATTTCGGTTGATTTTAGATCCGCGCGCACCCCGGCCTCTTCTGCAGCGGACCAATGTCGAAGAGCGTTCTGTAATATTTCAAGCCAATAGCCTGCCGACTCTTCTTTGGCCTTCATTTCTCGCAGATCTCCGCTGGGCTGATGTTTTTCACGCAACGTTCAATCTGCTGGGTCGAGGCGTGCAGTGCGCAACCGTCGTCACACTTCACGATTTGATATGGCTATTTTCGCCGCTGTCCAGCGAGCGTCTCACCTGGCTGTCGCCTGCGCAAATGCTCTTCTATCGCGATGGAATCTTGCGAGCTCTGAAGAGTGCGACACGCATTGTGTGCATTTCAAAGGCGACTGCAGACAGCGTTGCATGCATTTGGCCTGAGGCGAAAAAGCGCCTTCGCGTCATTTATCACGGGGTTTCCAAGCGATTTTGTCCGCCTGTGGATATGCAGGATGTGCAGCGGCGCGCGGCTCGCATTCTCAACACGGAAGAGCCTTATTTTCTGGTGATGGGTCAAAACGCTCCATTCAAGAATCACGAGGCTGTCGAGAAAGCGTTTGTTGAAAGTGGTTTGAATAGAAACCACCGGCTAGTGCTGGTGCAGCGTTTGTATGGCTTAGCGCCGTCCGCGCGGGAGCTGTCCGATCGGAAGCTGGGAATTGTGAGGCTCTCGGCGATCTGCGGCGGCGATGCGCTTACCCTGCTTCAGGGGGCGCGGGCTCTCGTGCAATTCTCACGCTTTGAAGGATTTGGAATGCCTGCATTGGAGGCCATGGCATGTGGCACCCCTGTGTTGGCCAGCGACACGCCTGCTCTGGTTGAACTGCTCGCCGGTGCAGGTCTGTGCGTGCCTCTCGATCTTCGGGATTTGGCGGATGCGCTTCGCAGGCTCGCGACTGAACCCGCGCTGCGAAACGAACTCTCGGCGCGCGGGCAGGAGCGGGCGCGGGCGTTTTGCTGGCAGCGTTCCGCAGAGCTGCATTACGAGGTGTACAGGGAAGCGTTTAACGCCTCTTTATGCAGCGGAGCGCTTCAGCATTGATGGCCTGCAATATGTTCGGCTGTAAGCCAGGCAAGGGCCGCGATTGAGTGCTGTGGGTTCACACCGATATTGGTGGGGAAAACAGAAGAGTCCGCGACATAGAGACCGGGAAGCTCGTGGGCTTGCCTGTGCACATTCACCACGGACGAGCGGGGGTCAGGGCCCATAACGGCTGTGCCAAAGAGATGGGCGGCAATACAATGCATTGCCCTTGGATCATTGGGTAATTGATCGATGGCATCAATTTCATCGGGATGGGAAAGCCTCTCTTTTAATCCATAGAAGCCTGGCAGCACGGAATGGGCGCCTGCCGCGAACATCATTTGGACCAAGCGTTTGATGCCAATCTTAAAGCATTGCACGTCTTCGTCCGTCAAATCGTAATCAATCGAAGGCATTCCAAAAAAACCCGATCGAATTCGCCCGAGCGCATTGGCGCGGATTTGCACGCCCCATTGAGCGCAATGCACACCATCGCGCATTTGTTCGAGCAGGCGCGTTCCAAAACCGGGTAAGCGGGCCGCAAGCACTTCGGGAGGCACGCCCACGGCCTCGAATTTCATTCGCTCATCCCAAAAATGCGTCGATTCGTAGCCTTGGGTTGCGCCTTTCCACATATTGGGAGGCTCATCGAAGATGCCGATAACGCTTGTTCCTGGATGGGCTTGAAATCGCTTTCCAACGAGCCCTGAACGCTTTCCAATGCCGTTGCGCATGAGCAAGAGCGGCGTTTGGACGGCGCTGGCGGCGATGATGACGGCCTTTTCTGCCCGCACAAAGATGGGAGGCCCCGGCTTGCCTGTTTCATGATCGAAAAACTGGCCGGACAATCCGCGGGCGCGCCCGGAGGCCGAATCGATAAATTTCACGCGGCAATTGGCATAAACGCGCGCACCCTGGGCCAAGGCGCGCGGGATATAGGAAATATTCATGCTTTGGCGGCGGCCTTCGGGACAGCCCTGTAAACAGCGTGCGGCGGTACAGTCGCCCTTTACATTGCGGCGGATCACATTGCCTTGGGCGCCTATGCCCTGCACACCCCGCCGCATCAGCGCATTGTTGCCGCCCAGTGCATGCTCGCTCACAGGCGCCACGCCGAGCTCGTCATCCATTCGATTAAATATACGATCAAGTTCTTTGTATTGAACGGAACCCTGCAGGCCGAATTCTGTATCCCACCGGTGCAGAATGGGCTGGGGAAGCCGGTGAATAATGGCGCCGTTGATCACCGTTGTTCCGCCGACGGCCGAGCCCTGCAAAATGGGCATAAAAGCCCTTCCCCTCGCGGTTTGCATACCCATCGCCCGCCATTGCGATCGAAACGATGAATAAGCGTCTGCGCGCAGTGATTCGGGTGCGATAAAAGGGCCTTCTTCGAGCACCACCACATCCAGGCCGAGCTCGGACAACACCCTGGCTGCCGTCGCGCCCGCGGCGCCCGAACCCGCGATCACCACATCGGCGGAATCTTTTACATTGGATTGATGAGCAACGTCTTTAAATTGAATCAGCGCACCGCTCATGAACGCCTGTCCTTGCGCAACTGAGGCGCGGGGAGGAGGTCCGTGGGTTCGATTCCCATCGAGCGCTGGATTTCGGGCAGCCCGAAAAAGCCTAAGCAAGCCGTCATTTTGAGCAGCATGGGCAATTCGCGGACGATATAAAAACGGCTGCGGGCCATTTGTTCGAGCGCTTGAACTTGCTCCTCGCCGGACAAAGCAAAGAGCGTGCGGGGCCGCAAAGACGCCCAAAGCGGATAAAACACGGCGGCGAACAGAGCGAAACGCAACCCCAATCCAAAACTTTTGGGAGCCCGGCTGATTAAATCATCCAAAAACAAATTCATCGGAGCGTCTTGTGCGCCGATAGGAAAGGAATTGGAACGAGGCAGAATGATAGAAAAGATTTGGACGAGCCACTTCCGTTCGAAATCAAATGGCCGCACGGCTAATCCTCGAAGCGCAAACGGGGGATAAGCCGCTGTTCGGCCTCCTTGCCCCGGCGTTCAATTTCACGCAGGGCACGGGGCGCGAGAACGGCGACGAATGCGACATTGATGGCATCCCACACGAAGATACCGAGCAGCGGCAGGTAGTGAAGCCAGGCGAAATAAGCGTATAAATAGCCGATGGAGCTGAAGCCTTTTAATACGGCGAACACGGGTACGGCGCCCTGAAACTTCCGCACATTGAGCATTAAAAGAAAACAGGTGAAGCCCAGCGTAAAAACATTGCCGGCGGCCAATACCCTCCAAATAAGGCTGATTTCAGCAATAGGGTAGGGGGCCTCTCCGGCCATGCGTCCCATTTGATCCAATTGGGAAATGGCCTGGGAGGGATTAAAAAAATAGGTGAGGGAAGGGATAATAAAATGAATGCCCAGGAGGCCCAGCACAATTTGCATATTGCGGTAGGCTTTGTTTTCCTGTTTGAAAAAATTGGATATCATTTCGATGGTGGTTTCATTCTTTTGAGGAGAACAATCGCGGCAGCCGTGAATACAGATGCACAAAGCCAGGCCGCGCCTCCGAAAGAGCGGTGATTGGGAGCCAAGGCGCCGGAAGACCAGCCAATATCGAGCAGTCCTCCGCGCAGTCCGGGGCCGATCAGAAAAAGAAAAAGCGTATGCGCGGAAAGCGCCGCCCAAGCGCTCTGAAAGCGCAGCCACAGCACGCCAAAAAAGAATCCCGATGCAATGGAAAGCGCTATGGCCGCCGGGTCAAACGATGATGCGAAGGCCATGGAAGCCCCTCCGGCGAACGCTCCAAAAGCCAATGCGATCGAATTGGGAAGGCCGGTGCGGGCGGCCGTGGCAAAGGTGATGCCCCGGAATAAAAGCTCGTTTCTTACCGCCATCGCCGCCGCGCGCAGGAGCGCAAGCAAGAGCGCCGGCGCAGGTGATCCCCTTTCGGCTGAAATCCATCCAAATGCCGCGCTCAGTCCAAGCGTCACCGCGAAAATACCAAGGGAAGCCGCGGCGCCGAATCCAATTTCATTGAATGGTATTGATTTTTGATGAGATTTCGAATCCCAGCGCACACCCGCGAAGCCGGCGGCGAAATCCGTTACGAGGGCCGCGGCAAGGGCGGCGGCGAGCGGTGTCTTTCCAAGAGCGATATCCACGGCGCCGATGGCCGCGCTCGTTCCAACCATCCACGCGGCTCCGATACCCAGTTCCGCGAGCGTGCGCCTCTGCCCTCCCGCGGGAGGAAGCGCTGAATTTAGTGCAGCGTGTGCCATTCGCCCTCGTGTTTAACCTTGGGAATTTCAGGCTCGGGCACGATAGGCGTTTCATGCATGGCGTCGTCCTCGATTCGCGAAGCACTGCGTCTTTCCCGCATCCGCAGGGCCGAAAATACGCGCGCCGGTGCCCTGCTTTCGCCGAAATTCACTTCGCCTTCGGAAGGGTTCCGCCTGAGCTGCGGTGTGAGCGACGCTTTTCGGAGCTGCTTTTGCCGCGCCCTCTTCGCCGCGAAAATTGAAAGCGCGATCGCCCACAGGAGCGTGCTGGCCAGCATGACAGGCAAGAAACCATAGCGTTTCGCCATATCGCGCCTCCATGCCTGTTCCAGCTCGGAAAGCGGTGTTCCATAGGCTTGAGCGAGCGCTTGATCGAGCGTTTCGCCTTCTCGAACGGCCCGGATCAAGCGAGGAAATTTTTCATTCGATTTTGTGTCGGCACTCAACAAAAAACGCAGAAAATCGGCTGCTTCGGCATAAGCCAGCGATGACTGAGGTGCGTCCGCCGGCATCTCGCCGGGCAGTTTCTCCAAGCGGATCAAGCGGCCCATTGTCGCTGCGGCACAGAGATTCTGCGTGCGCACCGAAAGCGCATCTCCCGCTGTGTGTACGGCAAATCCCTCGTGAAACCACGCGGGCAGCGGCCTGCGCTTTACCGCTTGATCCAAAGCCAAATGGGCAAGCAAATGACGAAGCACATCGCCCGCCTTGGGAGGCTCGAGCGAGAGCGGCGAAGCCAAACTCATCACGATCAGATCGCGATCCGAGAACGCGAGGCCGCTTGCGTAGCTCGAAGGCTCCGTGGGTGACAAACGCGCCATTTCAGCCGGAACAGCGGCGATGCGCACGCTCACCGAGCCAAGAACATCGGAGCCCAGCTTCTCGATCAGCTCTTTTCGCGCGGCTTCTGCTTGAGCCGAAAGAGCGCGCACGCGCTCGCGCGCCGACGGATGAAATTCAAGCTTGAGCCAGCCATCTTCCTGGGTGAGATATTCGGCGGGAAGAGGCGGCGTTGGAGCAGGGCTTTCGCTGAGAATCCAAGGTGCGTCGGAGGGTCTGTCGCCGGCTGCCGGGGGCGAAGCGCCAAACGCTGGGCCAGCGTGGAACACACCGAAGGCAAATATCCACAGGCAAAGCCACAGCCTTCGTTTGGCGAAAGCGGATTTCATTTTGAAACCCTCCCGCCGAGATGAACCGTATTGCCGTCGCTTTCGGTTGCCTTTGCGATTCCGAATGCAGTGAGTCCCAGGGCCGCCGCGCCGCCCAGCGCCACCCAAAACCATGTCGACTTCCATGCGGGCGTGGATTCGGGCACGGGCTTCACAGGGGCCTTGTTGAGAGGCGCGCCCGATGGAGGCTGCGATGCGGGTGTCCGCGCCGGAACAAGAGGCGGAGGGCCTTTGCTTTGGGGCGCAGACGCGCTTTGAAGAGGGGCGGCAGGCGAGGAAGACGAAGCCGCGGGGGCCGCATCTGCAGGCTGCTGATCGCGCTGGGCGAGCAAACCTTTCAGCGCCGGGACAGCATCGGCAAAGCGGTAGGAAATAGCGCCCTTTGCATCTTTTTCCGCCGCCGCGCTGAGCTCCAAGGCATCATACGACGAGCTTTTTGATCTCAGAATTTTTGCGGAAGCGCGATCGCCGGCCAGCTCCACCGACACCACGAGCTCCGCGCCGAGCTCCACACCAATCGATGAAAGAAGGCGCCGCCTTGTCACTTCGGAGTCGGTTGTGCTCAATTCTTGGCGCACCTTGGCGAGCTCGATGACCGAAGGATCGGCGTCTTTAGGCCATGTTTCGCCGAGCAGCACGCGCGCCGATGGATCTGAAAGCGGCGTGACCGGGAACAGAAGCGCGCTGTCCGCGTACACATCGCGAGCCAGCGAAGCAGCAGCGGGCTTTGAAGCGTCGCCGATCGCCACGACCACAACGCCGGCCGGCTTGGCCTCCGCCGCGCTGGCCATCTCTTGCGGGCCCAGCGCGAGGGTCGCGAACGAAAGCAAGGCGCCGATGTACCGGCGGGACAACATCGTCTTCACGGTACGAGAAAATTGGGCGCAGCGTCAAACCGGCGCTTCTGTGCGCGGAGATGCGCGCGCTGAGAGGAATGCGGGTGCCGTTTAGGGCTTCTCGAGAAAAACACTGAGCCGCGCCTGTTCCTCGGCATTCAGCACTTCGGCGAGGTAAGGCAGAAGCTCGGCGGCGGCCACAAAACTCCGCCGTTTGGGGTTGCCTCCCGACGTGATCAAACGCCGCACCTGAAGATCGAAAACCGCGCTGTTGGAGATCAGAATCGCAGTGCGCAGCAGCTTGGCGTTCACGAGCTGCATCGCTGTGATCAGCGCATTGACCGCATCTGGAGGGAAAATGGTGATGCGCGAAAAGTCGGCGCAGCCCACGAATCGCCCGTTCATCGTCTTTACGATATTGGGGATCGCATAGGACATTTCCTCCGCTTCCTGGGCGCTGAAGGGCCGCTCGACATAGATCTCGAGTAAACGTCCGACTTTGTTTTCGACTGAGTACATCGGTTACCGCCGATAACGAACCACGGGTGATCCTATATACCGCAATAGCCTGGGTGCCCGTCTAATGATTCCAATACGATTAGATTGATTTTTAAATATTGAGAACGCTAAATCTCGCGCTCGTACACCCGGTACCGCTTATAAATCCGGCCGCCCATCAGCTTAATTCCGACATTGATCGCCGCGTTGTCCTCGACCGTCCAGGAAAGTTCACCCTCTTTTAGCCCGAGAAGATGCGCCGAGCGATTCATCTCCACATATAAAAATGCGCTCAGTCCGCCATAGCGCCGAACATTCCGGAATTGTTTTTTAATACCCAGAATAATCAATCGGCCGCTCCGGGGCCCCTTTACTTTTAGGCGATACAACAGCTTCACGAGGCCGAAGGGAAATATTTTTCCATTCAGGTCTTGAATCATTTCATTGATATTGGGCACGGCCAGCGCCACGGCCACCGGGTCGCCGTTAATCATCGTTATTTTCGTCAATTCAGGAATTAATGCGGGCTTCATATCCGAGGCCAGCTTGGCCATTTCTTTTTCGGTCAGCGGAACGAAGCCCCAATTATCGCTCCACGCGTCATTAAAAATATCCATGATGATGCGCACATCGCGATCGAAATGCTTAAGCTCCGCGGGCCGCGTCGTCACTTCCGGCATCGCCTTCACATCTTCAAACGCCTTTTGGGCCCGCGGCGGCACCTGCCCTATCTCATAGCGCCAGGCATAGAAATCCTTTAGTTTATGAAAGCCCGCCTGTTCAATGAGCCCCCCTTGATACGGCCGGTGATGAGGCATCATGATATAGGGCGGAGCGTCAAATCCTTCAACGAGGCAGCCCAATTCATCGTTAATGGACAGCGAAAGCGGGCCGCGCAGCCGCTTCATCCCCCGCGCCTTCACCCAGCGCTCGGCCGTGGCAAGCAATTCTTTTGCAATGGCCGCATCATTGATTGTATCTAAAAAACCAAAAAAACCCGCATCATCTTTATGATGCCTTAAGTGTTCCTGATCCACCTGGGCCGTAATCCGCCCCACGGCTTTTCCATTTTGATAAGCCACCCACGCACTTCCATCAGCATGCTCAAAAAAAGGATTTTTACGTTTGTTTAACCGGTCTTTGACCTCCATGTCGATCGGCCGCACATAACACGGGTCGTCCGCATAGATATCCTTGACCACATCAAGAAAGTCGTTCAGCGTGCGTTTATCGCCTTCTTTGAGTTCGCGGATTTCGATAGCCATCGTCCGCCGTTGCTACTCATGGAGAGCGGGCGACGCAAGGGTGTTTTTGGCGCCATGTATTAATTAAATAAATGAATGGTTATGGGCGGTTCGGGGCGACATCAAAAAAAGACGCGGATATTGCTTTGGGCCTCGTTCGCCGCCACAAGTATTCCCACCTATGCGCTGGCTGAGCAAAAGGATGCGCCTCCAGAAACGGCTTCGCCTGAAAACTCCGGCACTCAAGTCAAGAACGTTGTCGTGTCAGGCCCTCCGCGCAATAAATCCCGCGCTTCTTCCAAGGATGTATTCGCCGCATCCACGCTGATTCCCCGGGAAGAGCTCAGTGCCGCGGGCTCGACATCGGCCGCCGTCGCCGCCCGCGTGGCCGGTGTTTCCGTCGCCCGCACGGGAACCGGCGCCGATTTCGCCTCCGCCGCATTAAGAGGCTCGACCAGCGCGCAAACACCAGTGTATTTAGCTGGAATTCGATTGAATGATGATGTAACAGGCACAACCGATTTGTCGACAATTCCGTTATGGATGATCGACCGGGCAGAAATCTTCAGAGGCAATGCGCCTGGTCAATCCGATCAATTTGGCCTGGGCGGCGCCATTTTATTTGAGCCCCTCGTTCCAAAGGACAATCGCATTACAGCGGGCATCGGCGCTGGCAGCTTTGGAGAATTTTCCCTGTGGACAACGGGCGCGGCGTCGGGGGATTCGGCTTCGGCCCTATTTGGAATTCGCCGCGATCGGGCCGATAACAATTTTTTATATCTCGACCACCGGCTCATTTCGGCGGGCGGCACCGGGCAGCCTTTGCGTACGCGCGAAAACGCCGATTCCGAATCCTACGACGCATGGGCGGCGGGCCAATTTCTGGTTGGACCTGCCCGCGTGCGCACCATCTTTAATGCATTCGATAGAGAACAGGGTTTGGCCGGCGACGGATTGTACCCAGCCCTTTACTCGCGGGCCCGTATGCGCCGGATGCTGGGTGGCCTAAATGTAAGCCTTCCCTGCGCCTCCCGCGACGAAAATACCGGCCAGTCCCCCTGCGGCCTCACGTTAACGACAGCCGCATTTATTTCTAACAACCGTATTGACGATCCATACACTGAAATTTTATTAAATAACCGATTTCAAAGCGCAGGCATCCGCTTTTCACAGAGTGCGCTCCTTCAATACGATGTAATGGATAACCTTCGGATTGGCATACAAGCCTCCCAGAGTTCCGAAAGCGCAAATATCGATCGAAGCCGGGGAAACGATTTACGGGCACGCCGCTGGGTAAGCCGGGCCGCCCTAAGCGCACAAGCCGCACTCCGCCCATGGATATCGGTGATGGGTCTCGGCGCGATAGAATGCCATTTTGCCGAGGGGCAAGATGCGCTGGCCGCAAACAACGGCGGTCCATGCGGAGCGGCGTTTGCACCGCAGGGCCGGCTGGGTATTCGGCTTAAACCAAGCGAAGGCACCGAAATATTGGCCAATGCAGGGCATTACGTCCGCGTACCAACCCTCGCAGAACTCTATGGTTCGTCCTTTTTCGTGGCGGGCAATCCGGGCCTCACGCCCGAGACAGGCTATTCGGCGGACATCGGGTTTCGCGGCTACACACGCGGTATTGGATGCGCCTCTTGTCAGGGCTACCTCGATGTCTTCGCCTTTTCGCGCTGGGTAACAAATATTATCGTATTTAAACAATCTAATTTTGGATTGGTTCGGCCCCACAACGAAGGCGAAGCCCGGGTCTTGGGCATCGAAGCGAGCGGCTGGCTGGAATTCTTTCAGCATTTGCATTTGGGAACGAGCGCAACGCTAATGGAACCGCGCATCACAACACCGGGCTCGCCTTACCAGGGCCATCTTCTTCCGTATCGGTCCCAGGCCGTTGTTTCACCGCATATCGAAGCCTTTGGCGATATTTCGGAGCGGAGTTTTTATCTAAACCGATTGGCTTTGGGGCTACGCCTTTTGTATCGCTCCCTCCGCTATGACGATCAAGGCAATATCGGGATTTTACCCGCGCAGACCACAGTGGATGCCGAAGCCACGGCGGTCATGATGAAGCGCCGCCTCACGCTGCGCCTTGCCGCCCGCAATCTATTCAATGAATATCAATTCGATTTTGTTGGATTCCCGCTTCCAGGGCGAAGCTTCCACGCCGTTCTCGAAGGCGTGTGGCCTGGCGAGGAAATAAAATGAGATATTTTATCAATTTAATCAGAATGGGCTTTTTGGCGGCCTCTGGACTTTGGCTTGTTTGGCTTGGGGGATGCGAAAGCGCCGCCGGGCCCTGTTTAACAGGCAAAATAGCGCAGGACCCAGGCCCCTGCGGACATGGCCTTGCCGTGGTGAATACCGATTACATCAGGTCGGAACTCACCGTGCTTGGCCTGGATGGTCAAATCTTATCCCAGTCGCTTCTGCCCTCCGCGCAAGACCCTAAATCGGGCGGCCCTCTGCTGAGCGGCGACTTAATCGTGCCCCTTTCGCCCAGCCAGGGGGGAGAAATCGTAGTTATTGATCGAAGTTATGGAAAAATCAATTGGATTGATCCATTTCAAGCCCGTGTGATTCACAGCGCCGAAACAGGCATTGAATTTAAATCCAACCCCCATGATTACCTTAAAATCTCGGCCGAAAAAGCCTATGTGAGCCGCTACGAGCCCAATACCAAACCCAATCAGAAACCTCTCGATGAAGGCAGCGATATCTTGATCATCGATCCCGCCGATGGCCAAATGCTCGGCCGTATCGATTTAACCCCTGCCATGGCGGGCGAAGATCCCGCATTTTTTCCCCGCCCCGACCGGATGCTTCGCGCCGGCGATCGGGTGTATACGCTGCTCCAGGGCTATTCACTCGATTTCGTTGAATCTGCCGAGTCCCGGGTGGCCGTTATCGATATCCATACCGATTCAATCATTGATATATTTATTTTGAAAGGATTGCACGGCTGCGGTGCGATGGATATTTCCCCGCAGCAGTCGGAAATAGCCATTGGATGCTCGGGAGAATTCGCCGGTGATTCGCTTCCCACGCTCGATCAATCGGGTTTGGCCCTGCTTTCGCTAGGTTCCCCCATGACAGAGACCAAGCGGTGGATGGCATCGGAATTTGGCGCGGGGGCCATCGGGCTCTCGCTGGCTTATGTGGCCGATGGCCGGATTGTCTTTTCCACCTTGGGGTTCGCCGATTATATGACGGGAAATAAAGTGAACGATCTCGCCATTGAATTGGACATGAATACAAATAAGTTTGACACGTTGATTCAGTCCGAGCCTTTTTCTTTGGGCGATGTACGCTGTGCGGCGGCCTGCTCGGCCTGTTTTATTGCGGATACCGCTGTCCCGGGCGTGCATAGGTTTTTACCCGATTCGCAGCTTTCGCTGAAATCCACGGGCCCGGTTCCAATTCAATCGTGTTCTGGTCATCCTCCGCGGTTTTTAGGAATTTTTTAGAATTAATAGTATATTCGATGGATACCTCTCCCGATATAAATATCGACGCCCTGCTGGAAGCCGCCATTGTCCGCCGGCAGGCTGGGGATATTTTATTTTTAACGGAGGTCTTGCCGCTTTCGCCTGCTCAGCTTTGGTGCGCCGCCGAGGCGCTTTTTCAGGTATCGGCTTACGAGGGAACACGTTTGTGTTGTGAGCGCTTGCTTTCCAATGAAGCATTTGGGAGCCGGGCCGAAGACCTCAAGCAGGCCACCGCCGGACAATTGCAACAGATTCAGCCAAATATCCTTCGCATTGTTTTCACCGGCCACCTGATCGACGCTCCGGGCAGGGCCGTACCCCGCTTTCCTGATACGGACGAAATGGAAGCCGGCGAGATCCTGCGGAAGGCACTCGCCCATTTAAAATTATATGCCGGCAATTTAATCGTTTATCTGAGCGGAGCCTGCGGGGGCGATCTTTTATTTTCCGAAGCCTGCCAGGCGTTTCCTCAAATATCCTATCAGATGTTTTTGCCATTTGATCAAAAAAAATTCCTCGGCAGCTCCGTCGCGTGCGGAGGTGCGGGCTGGAGTGTTCGCTTCCACAGCGCGCTGGCTCATGCCGGGGATGTGCGCGTGCTGCCTTCGGTCTTCGGTGCATGGACACAAGGGCGGGACGAACGCTCGTACGAACTGTTGAACATTTGGATGCTCGCTGCTGCCCGGGCCCGCTCTGCCCGCGAAGCGCTGCTCGTCGGCTTTTGGGATGGACAGCAAGGCATGCCGGGAGGCACAGCCGAGTTCTTCGCCCGCGCCCGCTCTTTTGGAATTCCCGTGCTTCATCTGCGTACGCCAAAGGCCCTGCGCGAAGGCGCAGCCGATCACTCGACGTTTCGCTTCTAAATGAAACTTCACGCCAAATGCTGGACGCCTACGAAAGAGCGCCGTAAACACGTCGCAGCACCATGACCACCGATGCAGAGGCCCGCGCAGGCGCCCACCCCTCCTTGGCCCTAGCCGTTCATATCGAAACCCTTGTGCGCGCCCGGCGCGTCGCGGTGCTGGGCGATGCTTCGCTCGAGCTTCCAGAGCGCCTTGGAAGAGCTGGAGCGCGGCTGATTCATGTCTACGATCCCGACGCCGCGCGCACATCCATGGCCATGGCGAAGAACGCGGGCAATCGCAGTCCGCACGGCCCGCATATCACCTATGCCGTGCTTGAAGGCGATTTAGGTGTGCGCGATGGAGCCTTCGATATAGTCGTCATTCCCGATCTATCTTTTTTTAGCGACCGATCGGACATTCTCAGGCGCGCGCGCAGGCTTGTCGCTCATCACGGCGCAACGGTGATCGCATCTCCAAATCCCGGTGCGGGAAAGCCTCTTCTCACCCGCGCCCCCTCGGGCAAGTCCCACGCCCAAGCGCCGAGCTACTACGAACTGTACGACTTGGTCGCGCTTCAATTTCCCATTGTCCGCATGCTTGGGCAGGCGCCTTTTGTCGGCTATACGCTGGCCGATTTCGCCCCCGAGGGAGAGCCGACCGTCAGCGTGGATACCTCGCTGCTCGACAAAACCGCCGAGCCCGAGTGGTTTATCGCCGTGGGCAGCGAGCGCCATATCGAGCTCGAGCCTTATGCGGTCATTCAAATTCCGCCTTCCCTCACACCCTTTTCCGGCGCCGCGGATCTGCCTTCGGTCGTGGAGGACAGGTTCGCGCTGACAGAGGCCAGGGCTAGGCTCGCGCTGCTCTCGGTCGAGTTGGAAGAACTTCGCGAACGCCACAAAAACGAGCTCCGCGAAGCCGAAATGCGCGCGCAGAACACCGCGCTCATGTCCGCGCGGATCGTCGAACTCGAAGGGGCGTCGGCCGCCAAGGAAAAGGAAGCGGAGGAGGCACAAGCCCGGCTCAAAGAGCTTCAGTCTCGCGCGGGCGATTCGCATGTGCGGGCCGAGAGGCTGTCTCATCAGATCACCGATCTGGAAGAAGAACTGCGCCGCCAGCGCGATCGCGCCACCAAGCTTGCCAAGCAGCTCGACGACGAGAAAAAAGCGCGCACCAAGGTCGAGATGGAGCTTGGGATGATGCGCAACAAGCCCGAGCTTTTGGGCGCGAAAGACAGGCTAAACGAGCTCTCGAATGAGCTTGCCCAAGCCCGCGCGCGCATCGGCGAACTGGAAACGCAGGTGGCCAATCCGCCCGAGCTCATTGCTCCCCCGATGTCCACGCCGAATCCGCATTTAATCGCCCGCATAGCCGAACTCGAAATGGCTCTTCAAGACGCGCGCCATGCGGCGCAAGACGTGCAGCGCCGCTGGGAACAGGCGGAAAAGCGCTCGGCGGGACTATCCACGCTGGAGAGCGCCATCGCTCAGGAGCGCGCGCAGCACAGCGAAAAGCGCACCGAGCTGGAAGCAAAATGCGCGCTGCTCGAGTACAAAAACAATGGGCTCGAAGGAAAGAACAGCGCCCTTGCCGAACAGGCGGCAGAACTTTCCGGCAAGCTGTCTGAAATGCTGATGCGCGCGGCCGATTTGGAAAGGGAGCGCGATGTTCTCTCGGCGAGGGCGGAAGACATTGGCCAAGAGCGCGATCGCGTGGTCAAGAACATTGCGGTCCTTGAAGAACGGTGCGCACAGCTTTCAGCCCAATGCGAGCTTCTTTCGCGCAGTGAAAGCGAGCTCAGGCTGCGTATCGCCAAGACAGAACGGGACGACGGCGACGCGGCGCGCGCGATCGACAGCGACTTGTCATCCGCGGAAACGCTTTTGCGCGAACGGGGCCGGAAAATCGCCGAATTGGAGGCCGAGCTTCGCGAGAGCAGAAGAATAGGCCGCGAGCTATTGGACGAGCTCGAAACCCTGAGAACAGAGGCACCTGATGCGGCCTCCCCGGAAGCGGGCAATCGGGAGAACCAGCAGCTTATTGAAGATCTTCGGGCGCGCCTCGATGCTTTGGCCTTTCGCTCCGCGAAGACCGAAGCCGATCACCAGAGCTCTGTCTGGAAGATCGCGCAGCTCGAGCGAGAACTATCGGAAGCCCAAGCCAGTTCTGCAAAGGCTGCCCAAGCCCGCGGCGACGCCGAGAAAGATCTGGCAGAGGCGCGCGCTGATCTGCTTCGCTTGACGCATGAGCTATCGGAATGCGAACGCCAGGTTGCCGAATTGCGGCGAAGCGTTGCCAATGAGTCCGTATTGCTACATCAAACGGCGGGCATGTCCGGCCGTGAAGCGTGATATCAATTTCATCGAATGTTTAGCAATTTCTAACATTATTGGAGCCCGGCGGTGAAAGGTGCACACCGGAACCTTGCGCAAAAGCGCGCTCGGAATCCGGTGCGGCGGGGATTCATCGTATTGGCCTGCGGGCTTGTTTTGGAGGCCCCGGCGAGTGCCCAGCCTCCTCCGGACGCTATCATCCAATTAAATTGGAATGCAATTTCATCATGCCCAAGCCGTGAGGAAGTGCGGGCTGAAGTGCTCAGGCTATTGGGCTCCCGCGCGAGCCCGGCCAAAGAAGCGATCGCCGTTGACGCAACGGTTACCCAAGAGAATTCATCCTATCTTGTAAGATTGGAAGTCAAATCGCCCCAAACGCAAGGCGGAGCTCCGGCCAAGGTCAGGGAACTTCGCGGGCCTTCGTGCAAAGCCGTTGCCGATGCGTCGGCGCTCATCATGGCGATGATGATCGATCCATCTGCTGCAATGGATTATCCATCTGATCAAAATGATCCGGACTCCTCCCCGCCGCCCAAGCAATCCCCGGGTTCCGCCCCGCCGCCCATTGCACCCGCGCGCGAGCCGCCCCCCGGTGAAAATTCAATCAAATTGAAGGATAATTCTAAAAAAATAAAGCAGGCCGAACCTGCAATCCCCAAAAACACCTTTCCCGCCCTGCACGCCTTTGGATGGTTTGCGCTGGATACCGGCTCCATGCCTGCCCTCGCGCCCGGTTTGGGCGTCGCTCTTGGAGTTGCGTTTGGCCCCCGGCGCATCGAACTCGGCCTCGCCGCGTTTCCCGAGGCCAGTTACCGCCTCGTGTCTCATCCCAGTGCGGGAGGCCGCGTACACCTGATCGCGGGCACGCTGGATGTGTGCAGCACCTTCTGGGGAACCGTATTGCAATGGGGAGCCTGCGCCGCAGCCGAGATAGGCCGCTTGCACGCCGAAGGCTTTGGCGTACCGCGCCCCGGCCAGGCCGATCTCTTCTGGATTGCCGGAAAAGGAAGCACTTCTCTCACATGGATACCCTTGGGCACGACGGCTCTCTCCCTAAAAATCGAAGCCCTTGTTCCTCTGAACCGCGCCCGTTTTATCCTGGAAAATATCGATGCCCTTTACGCCCCTTCCGCGTTTGCCGGCCGCGCCTACCTCGGGTTAACGGCTCCGTTCTAGGCCCATCCGGTTTTTTTTGAGGGCCGTTCATTTTTCATCACGGAAACGATCGCCTCCGGCCATGTACAGGTTGCCGTGACCACTGCTTCCTTGGATGCCGCGATGCCGTTTTCACCTGCGAAGGTGACGCAAAAGCCTTTGGGCGCGGCGGACATCCGTTCAGCGCAAGACCTGCCGCTGCCGGCCACCTTTGAAGAGATCTACGAGCTTCACTTCGATTTTGTGTGGCGCAATCTCCGCAGGCTCGGCGTGCCGGAAGCCGGCGTGGATGATGCCGTGCAAGAAGTGTTTTTGGTCATTCTCAAAAGGTTTGGCGAACTCAGCGATCCAGAGGGCCTCAAGAAATGGATCTTTGCGATTGTCTATCGCGTGGCCTGCGAAACACGGCGTTCGCTGAGGCGCAAACCCGAGGCCGCGCACCCAGAAACCATTGAAGTGGAGACCCTTGCGGACGGAGGCGAAGGGTGTCCGCACAAGTGCGCAGAGCGCCGTGAAACAGCCCAAACGCTTCATCGCCTCCTCGACGAGCTGGACGATGACAAGAGGGCTGTCTTTGTCCTTTCGGAATTGGAAGAAATGACCGCTCCCGAAATCGCGCAGGTTCTCGCGCTCAACCTCAACACCGTGTACGCGCGCCTCCGGGCCGCGCGGCGTGAATTTGAACAAGCGGTTCTGCGCGAGCAGGCGCGCGATGGATGGAGGCTTCGATGAAAGAGCTTCGTCCCGAAGTAAAAGCCTTTTTAGAAAACGCCCGAGATTGCGACAATCCGACGCCTGCCGACAAAGCGAGGGTGCGCAAGGCGCTCTTTCAGACGATGGCCGTGGCTTCTGCGGCTGCGGCCGTGACTCAAAGCGCCACCGCATCGGCCGCGGCCCAGGGAGCATCTGCATCGGGCGCCGCCGCTCAAGGCGCCGGTGCCGCCGCCTCCCTCAAAGCCGGCGCGGGGGCTGGCATGCTCATGAAATTGGCTGGAATTCTTATGGTATCTGGCCTGGCCACGACAACGGCGGTTGTATGGTCAAATAATTCTATGCCATTGGAAACAGCCCGCGATCCCCTCAATCCTCAATGGGCGAGCTCACAACCATTCAATGACACACCAACGTCATCGTTATCGAATACGATCGAAAAAGGTGACAATTCTGTTGTGGATTCCGCCGAACCGGAAGGCAAAGCGGCGGAAGAAGGGCGAAAGGCTCAAAAGAACCCGTCGTTGGCCCGCGAACAGAGCGTTTCCAGCCGGGAAGACAGCCATTCAAAAAACGCTGTGCCCAAAACCGGCGCACAAAGCACGCTTGAAGAAGAAACCCAGCATCTGCGCGAAGCGCACAAAGCCCTTCAGGCGGGCGATCCAGAGCAGGCCATCAAACTCTTGGACGAGCAATCCCGTTCCTATGAAAAAGGAGAGCTTGCCGAGGAACGGGCGGCGGCGCGGGTACTCGCGCTCTGCAAGACATCCCGCACGCTCGAAGCCAAGGCCGCCCTCGAACGATTTCTGTCTCAGAACCCCAATTCCCCGCTGTCCGATCGCGTTCGCGGGGCATGCAAGAACGAAACGAGGTAAATCATGCGCACTTCCAATTTAAAGGTATTGTCAATCATTTCGATTTTGGGCGGACTTATTTCGCTCGCTTCCGTGAACGGCTGCAAGCTCGACGATCTGCCTATCGGCGGAGGAAGCGGAGGCAATAGCAACGGAACTGGAGGCAATTCTGGAGGAGGCGGCATGAATGCCTGTATGCCTTCGCCTGAACTATGCGATGCAATTGATAACGATTGCGATGGCGTTGTAGATAATCAAGCCTTTTGCCCCGATCCGGCGCAGGCATGCCTTAACGGCCTGTGCGTGGGCGGCAACTGCATGCCTCAGCCTGAAAAATGCGATGGTATTGATAACAATTGCAATGGTACTGTTGACGAATGCCCCGATCCCAGCACGGCCTGCGGCAACACCGGCGCCTGCCAGCCTATCAACGGCTGCGTTCCCCAGCCTGAGATCTGCAATGGATTCGACGACGATTGCGATGGAGCCGCCGATGATTCGGCCTTCTGCCCCGATCCCAATGCCGTTTGCGTCAATGGCCAGTGCGGCGGCGGCAACTGCATGCCTATGCCCGAGAAATGCGATGGTATTGATCAAGATTGCAATGGTGTAATCGACGACAACGCGCCGTGTCCCGCGAATACCCAATGTCAGATGGGCGTCTGTATCGATGCAAGCGGCTGTATCGCGCAGCCTGAAATATGCAATGGTATAGACGATGATTGCGATGGAATTGTCGACAATCAGGGTGCCTTCTGTCCCGATCCGGCGCAGCTATGTGTAATGGGGCAGTGCAGCGGCGGAAATGGCTGTATGCCTTCTCCTGAACTCTGCAATGCCTTCGATGACGATTGCGACGGCGTTGTGGACGACAGCGCCTTCTGTCCCGATCCCAATCAGCAATGCATCAACGGCATGTGCGGAGGTTCAAACGGCTGCGTACCCACCCCCGAACTCTGCAATGGCGTCGATGACGATTGCGATAATTCCGTCGATGAAAATGCGCCCTGCCCGATTGGCCAGCAATGCTTAATGGGTGCGTGCGTGGGCGGCAATGGCTGCGTTCCCCAGCCCGAACTCTGCGATCTCCAGGATAACGATTGCGATGGCGCGATTGACGATCAGGCTTTCTGTCCCGATCCCACGCAGCAATGTGTGCAGGGCGTTTGCGTGGGCGGCAATGGCTGCGTTCCTCAGCCTGAAAAATGCGATGGTATTGATCAAAATTGCAATGGTGTAGTCGACGATGGCGCCCTCTGCAATAGCCCGAATCAGATGTGCATTATGGGCAAGTGCCTCTAATTAAATCCTTCAATGAACAATTAACGATCGACCGGCCTATCCGCCCCCTCGGCCGGTGCATCCCCTTCCGGCTTTGGCGCCTGGGGCCGCTCTTCCTGAGGTTTTTCTTCCTTGGGTTTATCGGCCTCGGGCTGGGGCGCCGCGCTGTCATCCCGCGCCGGCGCTGGGCTGGCCACCGAAGGCCGCTTGTTGGGCATTGCAAAAGGCGACGCCTCCGCACCCTTCCCGCGCGCCGGTTTCGCCCCGCCGGCATCGCTGGACGAAGGCTCAAACTTCAGCTTCTTCAGCGCTCCCGTAATATGAAACCCATAAAAACCGTCCGGCCGCTTAGCCCTTTTTACCTTGGGCTCGGCGATTTCAATGAGCGCCGGCATCGTTGAATTGGGAGCCCCCAACAACGAGCGGGTATCATCATTTTTATCGCGATAGGCATCCGAGAATTTAAATCGCAAATACAAGTCCGCCGTTGAATCATTCCAAGGCTCGCGCACATTCAGCTTGCCATCGCCCATAAGCTCAACATCCGGGCCTGTTGCCGATAATTTCGTGACTTTGAGAACGCCCGCCGTTGCCTCCGCCGTCAGCGAAATATCGCCCAGCTTTGCTTCAGGCAACGCCACCTGGCCTTTGAATTTGGTCTTACCATCGCCGAGCGAAGCACTTGAAATCGATACATCCAGCGAACCATTGGCTTTGCTGAATTTACCCTCGCCCGCCGAAAGCTCCAATTTGCCCGAAAGCGTTCCTTTTACTGGCAATCCGATCAAATTGGCAAGTGGCTCAACCAATCCGATATCTAGATTGTTAAACGCCACTTCGACCGGCCCGCTCGAAGCTCCCACGGGAACGGTGCCTTCGACTTCACCACCGAACGCATTGGCCGTAAAATCGATTTTTACGCGCCCGATCAGCAATGGCAAAATCCTTACCCGCGCATGCGCGGAATCCAAGGCGATCACCGTAGGTTTCGGGGGCTCGTTGGAAGCCGAGGCCGATTTACCAAAGGCTTCCAATCCCCGGGCGGTCCCCGAAGAAGCCGAGGCTTCCTCCGGCGGCAAAATCAGCCGGACGCCCGTGGCCTCCACCCCTGAAAACCAATACGATGTTAAATGATCGATCTCCAATTTTTGGGCAGCGGACGCGCTCTTTTTGCGCTGCGTATGATCGAATTCGGCGATCAGCCGGTCCTTCAGGCGATCGTAGGGAAAAGTTAAATAGCCAAACACAAGCAGGCAAAACAAATAAAAGAGCGGATACAAAATCCATTTGGCAATTTTTTTCAATCGCTCTTTCACGGTGATTTACCTCCAGGGGCGGCCGAGTCTGCTCCATCCGCTGCGGCCGGCTGAGGCGCTTCCCCCTTGCGCTCATAGGCCGAAATACCCAGCTCCACTTCATAGGAATCGGGCTCGTTGGTCCGGGGCCGGATATTGAGCTTGCTAATCGACACAGGATACCCCGATTGCTCAATCTTCTCGAGCGTTTTTAAAAGCGCCAGCATGCCGACTTTATGCATTTTCACCACGGCGACTTTTTCGGTGTATTTCTTTCCGTGCGGCACATCCGGCCGATCTTGCGATTCGGCGGCGGAGATTCCATTGGATTTGGCCGATTCATCGATAAAACTCGCCAAATTGGGCACCTGCTTCGCATAACGGGCGAGCAGCGCATCGCGCTTGGCCTTGCGCTCGCCGATTTGTCCCTGGGCGTCGTAAATCGATGTAATGAGCTCGCGAATCTCATCGTTATTTTTACGCCGGCTGGACAGCATGCTGTAAAGTCCAACGGGAAGCGCTAAAAACAAGGCCACGCCCACCATTCCGATCAAAATGGTAAGCAATTTTCGCTCCCGCGCATCCAATTTATCAAACCGGGATTGCTCGCTCACTTTTGCCCCTCACTTCCGTCTTTGCCATCGGGTTTGGCGGTGGATGCAGGCTGGGCGCTGGATTCAGGCTCCGAGGCCGCGGGTTTTTTCTTCTTCGCCTCGCATTTTAAATCGAATTCAAGAACGTATTTGGTGCGATCACCGGCGTATTGGCTTGTGCGGGCGATTTTCACGTCCTTAAAGCATTTGTGCTCCTTCATATTTTCGGAAACGGTTTGAGCATCCGAAACCGTAGGCACAATACCCTGAATAACGACATGACCGCGGGAAACATCGAATTCGGCCACGTCATGAACCATTTCCTTGGGCACTGCTTTCGACAATTGCACCAATACATCAAAAGCATCTGCGTGCGGCAATGGATCGTCCTCGGCGGCTCCGCCCGGCTCCAATAGTTCGCGCGCGCGGTCAATATCATCGGTTTCTTCACCTAAAATATCGCGTGTTGCCGCCGACAGCTTGGCTTTTAAAAATTCATTTTCCGCATCCAAAGAGCGCAGCTCGGCCACGATTGAAAATCCAAAACTCATTAAAATAACCGCGGAAAGCCCCGCCAACAGAGGTATTTTCTCCCTCAAGAATGGATAACTGCGCTGGGCTTCCAATGCCCCGCGCCTTAAATTAAAGGCTTTCGATCGCCCAAGAAGGCCGAGCGCCAATCCCAGCGGCACCGCGAAGCGCGCGATAATGGCCTCATATTCAGGCGTCAATCCTTCCAATTTGGGCTTTGGTAACGGAAGGATTGAAATACCGAGCTCCGTCGATAAAAACAGCTCGGCGCCTTGAGCATTGGAACCGCCGCCTACGAGATACATTCCGCCCAGCATTTCGCCGCCCAGCGCTCGCCATGCCGCGAAAGATTGGCGCAATTCCCTAGCGAGCGCAGGGGCGGAGCCCGGAAGGCCCGCCGTGCCGCGTGAAAGCGTGCGCGCAAAAACCGGCTCGCCGTCATCAATAATCATAATATCGGACGTCGATTCGCCTAAATTGAGAATGGCAATGGGCGCTCCCGGCGCGGCCGCGGGATGCTTTTCGATTTCAGGCATAATCGACGAAAGGTTGATCAGCGGAAATGCGCCCGCGCTGATTTGTTCCGGTTCAATGCCAATGGCCTCCTTTAGGATTGCAATCCGTTCGCGAATATCATCAATACGGGCAATGGTGGCGAAAATAGGAAGCGTGGGAGAAGACTTTTCCCGCTTGAGAATGCGGTGATCGAACACAGCATCCGTCATTTCAAAAGGCACATTGGATTCGAGCTCGAAGGCCAGCACATTCTGGAGCTCTTTTTGGGCTGCGGCGGGCAGCTCCACGCGCCGGTAATACGCGCGCTCGCCCGAGAGCACCATGGCTGCGGCGTCGGGCTTTACCGCGCCCACAGCCGCCTTAATCGCGGCCGCTTCTGAACCGGCTTCTGCGATGGCCACCTCCGCCATAGCCTCGAGCACGACATGTTTATAGGTCGAGCGCAGAAGAACGGCGCGGACAATATTTTTGTTGGATTCAATTCCCAGAAACTTCGATGACATGGTGGCTCGCCTGTTTTAATCGGTTTATTTGTTTTATTCAATGCGCCAATAGATAACGGTGCCCAGTGGATCGGTTTGAAGAGCTTGCAAGTAGGCCAGTGATGGATCGGTTGGCGTGCTGGGCGCGGGCGTTCCAGCGGGAGTTGGAGTCGTTCCCGCGCCCGGGGTTCCTCCTAAATTGGTCGCCGCATTAAAATCGACAACGGCGTGAATTCTAAGCCGCATTTCTTTTTTATAGCCTGGCACCACACCCTCGGCATAAATACTAAAGACTTTACTGTCCACACGAATTTGGTCTTGCAGGACTTTATCGGTCACGCCCAGATTAATGGGCGTAACCCCCATAGAAGCCAAAATCGCGCCCAGCATTCCCTGGCCTTTCAATGCCGAGGTAAACGATTTTTTGCTGGGAAAGGGCGTAATGCCCGGCAGCATTTGCCGCACCAGCGACAATCCCATAATAAAGCTCTGTGCTTTTTCAGGATTGATACATATTTCGGAAGGCGTTTGGGCCGACGAATTCCCGCAGATAAGCCCCAAGAGCGCCAGCGGCTCCGCGGTATTCACATTGATTTGAGGTTTTCCCCACACGGTCATTACACGGCTCGTGGGATCGTTGGGATTGGGTTCAATAAAGGTCGACCAAAACACATCGTCCACGCCGCGCACCAGCCTTAATTCTTCGAGAGAATCATAAGCGGCATTTTTGCGGACATAATCGAGTCCGATGGTTTGATAAAAATTATCTTCGCCCGAGGCCGCCGTTGGAGCCGCGGTATTCGCCGGATCGCAAATATATTGGCTTTCGGCGCTTGGATCTGAATCCGCCCAATCGATAATGGCGCCGCAGCGCGTGGGTCCGTCGGAAAATTGATCGTCGCCGTCCCGGCCCTCGAAAATAGGCGCGTATTGAGGCTGGATAAATAGCCCGAGCAATTGAGCCGCCAGCCGGTTTTGAGTCATAATTTCTCGCCCGGCGGCATTCACATTGATTTTGGAATCCTCATCAATGATTTTTAATTCAAATCGGCCGCCTCCGCTCAAGCCCAGGTTTTTCCCAGCGCTTAAATCCAGACCGGAAACACCTGCAAAGGCTGCGGCTCCCAATTGATCGTTAAATGGCCCGAGAATCATATCGGAGAATTGCCACACGGGAATTTGGGGAGGCAATCCGCCCGTTAATAACCCGATTACCGGCCCGATTTGCCCTCTGATTTTAGGTTCCGAGGCAATGAGCAGGCGGGATAAATTCACCGCGCTCCGGGCATAGTATTCGGCTTTTAATGCATCTCTATCCGCCAAGGCCGCGGCCAGCGAGGCTGACGTGTCTTCCTGAAGCTCCGTCAGAAAAACAGTCAATACAGTAATTGCCCCGAGCACCATGATCAACGCCACACCGCGTTTCTGGGCCTTTTTCTTTCTCAATGCGATCAGCCGGCGAGCTTGATTGGGCTTCATAAAAACACCTTCTAATTGCTCTTTGGCGCGCATTGGCCGGGGATGGCCGATGCAAAACAAAGCACGCTTTGCCCGGGAATATGAACCTTGGTTTGAAATAAGATAGGCTTGGAATTCGGTCCTTTCATTTCAAGAGAAACCCGGACAAACATCGGCAGGCGCCCAAATTGAGCCGCGGGCTGCCCGCTGTCCCAGGTATCCGTCCAGTCTTTGCTAATGGGATCATAGTATTCAAGCTCAAAACTTTCGATATCCTCGGCGACCACATTCACCACGCCGCCTTTATCGGGATCCAAATCGATGATTTTGTCCTCCCGGCGCACCAAATCGACTTTATCGCTGCGATCCGGATCGCGGGAATCATAATAACTGATCTCATTTTGATCGGATTCCTTGGCGTCTTGAAGCAGGCGGCGGTGGGAAAATGAAGTGAAATCAATTCGATCGGCTGGCCTAGAATCCTGACCCTTAAAAATCGTGGTCCGCGTGCTGGATGTCGTCAAAATGGGCTCGTGGCCCGAAACAAAAGCCGATTGAAGCTCGCGCGCAATGCGGGCCAGCGCGCTTCTGCCTTGATGATGCCGTTCATTAATTTTCGCAAGGCTGTCTTTGGAGCGGCTCATTCCATCGAATGCGCCGTAAATCAATGTGCTGATCAGCGCCAATATCGTCAGCGCGACGAGCACTTCGAGCAGCGTGACACCGCGAAGTCTTTTTGTTTTTTTGCGCGGCGCGGGGCTCATCGGCCTCCCCCCGAGCTGGTGGAAGAAGACGTATTGAGATTGTCCTGTGCCTTGGCCGCATTATCCAGGGCAGTTTCCAGCCCCAAGCCCGCCGGCCCCGCACTCGTCACCCATTGGGCAACTTCAATCGATTGCGCTTGATCGCCTTCATTCCAGCTTACCGTTACCGTAATGCGCCGGCAGCTCATGTCGAAAATCGTTTTTAATTGCGGATAAACCATTTCCATGGCCATTCCCGCAATCGAACTCATATCGGGCATTCCCGATTCGGCCCCGCCCCCCAGCGCGCCGGCAATATCGCCCGGCTTTGCATTGTCGGGCAGGCCGCCTTTTCCCTGCGCCAAATTCGATAAAAAATCCATTCCGCTTGGCGATCCACCCGATGAATTTGGCGTGCCTAAATCCAAATCGGCTTTGAGATCCAATTGACCGTATTTAGGCTCGGGCAGCTCCGGCTTTTCAATGCGCCAAGAACAGCGAAGCCCGGGGACATCTTCATCATTACAGCATGGCCCACTATCAATTTCGTCGCCCTCTTGAAAGCCATCCTCGTAGAGGTGCTGCTCCAATTCGCTCATTTTGCAGCGCAGGAGCCCCGCGGCCAAACTGATATTGCGGGCCTGCGTGGTGCTCGAAAAGGCGCCCGCCTGCGCCGATAAAATAGCCGTCAGCCCAAGCCCCAGAATGGCAATGGCCACCATGACTTCGAGCAGCGTAAATCCACGGGTTTTGCGGGCTGGGCGCATCATTTAAAATGCCTCGTCCCTTTCGGATTCCTCGGCTTCATTGCGCGGTTTCGGCAAGGCTATTTTGCCTTTTTTAATTTCGGTCTTGCCTGTGAGCGGCGACACCACAATCGTCAAAACGTCGGAATCCGCAGGCTCTTCTTCATTGTTTCGCTTGAGGACAAGCTGAATCGCCGCGCGTTCCGTCTGACCGCCCGGCCAAAAATATAAATAGGCTCTTTCGGTTTCGGGCTCCTCTTGGTGTGCCGTCTCAATCTGTAAGAATTTAATGCCTGTTTCGAGCTCCTTGCCCGTTTTACCGTCCTCCGGCTCGAAACCAAATACATGCGCAGGGCCAAATTGAGGCTTGGGAGTCGTCGGGCCTTTTAGGATTCGCTCGGCTTCTTCTTCGGCAATGCGCTCGGCTTCCGTCGCGGCCGCCGCGCCTCCTGTTCTATCGCTCTTCTTCGATAACAAAAGCCTCGATGTGCTTTCTTCAATCGTTACCGTGCGCGTTTGAAAATCAAAAACCAATCTGACCGTTTTGCTCGTGGCGTTGGCGTGCGCGTAGGCCGTGCGAATCGCGCTCGATATTAAAATGGCCGAGCGCTTCAGCCTCGCGCTCTCAATCACGCCAAAACCTAAAATCGCGACGCCGCCCAATAAAGCCATGACGGCCATCGTAATTAAAATCTCGACCAGCGTGATGCCCGCTTGTCCTTTGGTATTGCGCCCTAAACGTTTCCTCCTTTGAAAACCAAAGGGAAAACGAAAGAGTTTTTTGCATATACCATAAAATTTATTCATTGCGGGCATCATCGCCGTCGACTTTCGCGCTTAAGGCCGAGTGCCGCGAGCCGATCACATATCAGCGATCTTCTCGATATCCTTGTCGGGCAGATTGTCGGGCACATCATCGGGTGTTCCTTCTTTGCCGTCCTTGCCCGGGGAAATGACACGAATACCATCGTCGGTGCAATTAATCTTATAGGGTTTTCCCCAAGGATCGTTGGTCTTGCCTTCCTCGAGCTTTTTGGCTTTCACCAAATCGGCAACCGTTGGGCAACCCTCGAGATTCCCATCTAAATTTTTATGAATCTCGGCAGCTTTCCGAATGGTGCCTCCATCCAATTTGGCTGTCTTCACCCGGGCCTGGGCTAGGCGGGGAAATACAACGAATGTCGCGCTTCCGGCGATCAGCGCCATAATCGCGAGCACGATCAACACCTCGACGAGCGTTACGCCCCGGGAAAGAGCGCGTCTTTTTTGCTTGAGCTGTTTTCTCAGCGATGCAGAAGAAAATAGATTGCCAGTCATGTTGCTCTCCATTGCGATGTAAAGCGGTATCTATTTAAATGTGTTGCTACTCAATCCGGTCCAGACCACCAATTTCTCCGTCCGGGCCGTCGCTCATTAACTCATATCCTTCCGGATCCCTGCGGCCAGGGCAAATAAGCCGCAAGGGCCTTCCCCACGCATCGCTCGGATCAATCGCCAAATATCCGTCATCCTTTAGTTTGCCGAGGGATTCGGGGCATTTGCGCTCATGATCCGCGCGGAATGCGTTGACGGCTTGGTGTACCACAGAAAGCGTTCCGCGCGTCGAGCGTATTCCCACCCGCCTGCGCTCGCGCACGCCTAAAATTAAAAGCAAAAGCATCATCGAAAGGGCGGCAATCACAGGTGTCGCCCGGCCAATGCCGCGCCCTCGGATTAAGCTGGTGCTGCGTTCCCAGGGCAGCCAAATCGTTTGCTCGCGCTGTCTTCTGCGGGCCGTCGCCATATCGCTACCCCGCAAAGCTCGACAATTGAATGAGCGGCATAAGAATCGACATCGCGATAAATCCGACCGCGCCACCCATCACCACGATCAAAATGGGCTCCAAGAGGCTGGTCAGCATTTGAACTTGCGTTTCTACGGCCGAATCATAGGCGTTGGCGACGTTTTCAAGCATTTTCTCCAATTGGCCGCTCTTTTCGCCGATGGCGATCATGTGGGTAACCATAGGAGGAAAGCGGCCACTCCGTTTAAGTGGCTCGGCAATGCTTTGACCTTCGCGGATAGAGCCGATGGCATCGGCGACGACCTTTTCGAGAGCCGCGTTTCCAAGCACATTTCGCACGATATCCATGGCCGTGAGAAGCGCAACGCCTGCCGACAAAAGCGTGGCCAGCGTGCGGGCAAAACGGGCGACGCTGAGCATCTGAAACAATTTGCCAAATATCGGCAATGAAAGCATTAGGCTATCCCAGCTATGCCTTCCCTTGGGCGTGTTCCTCCAACGCTTAAAGAAATAGTAGCCAATTCCACCGAGCAGGAGAACCAGCCACCAATATCCCGAGGCAATATCGCTCGAAAGGATCATCAATTCGGTGTACCAGGGCAAAGCCTGATTCATCGATTGAAAAATAGCCTTCACATTGGGAACGACGGCGACCATCAATACGGAAATCAACGTGACGCTAATCACCACCATCAATGCCGGATACGCGAGGGCGCCGACGACTTTGCCCTTGAGCTTGGCTTGCGATTCCATGAATTGCGTCAGGCGGTCGAGCACGCCTTCCAGCGTGCCCGAGGCTTCGCCCGCGCGAACCATATTGACATAGAGCGGAGGAAATACAGCCGGATGTGCTTCCAATGCTTTGGCAAAGCTAATGCCTTCGCGCACCTGCTCGCGCACAGCGGTAATCGTGCGCTTTAATGAATCTTTTTCGAGCTGTTCCAGCAGGGCATTCAGCGATTCGAAGAGCGGAATTCCAGCGCCGATCAGCGTGGCAAGCTGGCGCGTCATAATGGCGACATCGCTGGTGGAAGGGCGTCCGGTGAAGGCGAGAAGGCCAATTTTGCGCTTGCTTTTTTCCTTGGCGGCGGTCTCTTCCGTGGCCTGGGTGAGCAGAATGCCGTCCTTGCGCAGCGCCGCGCGGAGCGCCTTTTGATTTTCGGCGTCGCGCACGCCTTTGACTTGCTTACCCGTCGCGGCGGCAATCCCTGTGTATTCGAAGACGGCCAAGGCTTTTTCTCGCTCCTATTTGGTTAATATGCGGGCTATTCGTCGACAACAACGTCTTCCTGCGTTGCTGCAAGCACTTCTTCCACCGTCGTTATTCCCTTCAGCACTTTGCGCGCTCCATCATCGCGCATTGTATCCATTCCGTGGGCGGCCGCGGCCCTTTTTATCGTTTGAGCATCGGCGTTTTTCATAATCAGCGGGCCAACGATATCGTCAATCACCATCAGCTCATAAATACCGCGCCTGCCGATAAAACCTTTTTTCATGCATTGATTACAGCCGCCCGGCCTATAAAAAACAAATTCTTCGACGCCCTGGCCGGGATATTTATAATCCAGCCCCTGCACTACATAACGCGGCGAAGGCTTGCGGCGAGCCTTCCAGGCAAGCCTTTCGGCATCGAGACCCAATTGTTGCAAATCGAATTCCGTGGGTTTATAGGGGATTTTGCAACTGGGGCACAAAACGCGGATAAGGCGCTGGGCAAGAATGCCAATCACGCTGGAGCGCACCAAAAAAGGTTCGATTTCCATTTCAACCAAACGGGTCACGGCGCCCGCCGCGTCATTGGTGTGAATGGTCGAGAGCACGAGATGGCCCGTCAGCGAGGCGTGAATGGCGATTTCCGCGGTTTCGCGGTCGCGGATTTCACCGACCATGATGACATCCGGGTCTTGGCGCAAAAAGGCACGCAGCGCGCTTGCAAACGTCAATCCGATCGAAGGATGCACATGCACTTGATGAATACCGCCGATTTCATATTCGACCGGGTCTTCGGCGGTGAGAATATTGCGGCTGGGCTCGTTGATTCGGTTGAGGCAAGCGTAGAGCGTCGTCGTTTTACCGCTTCCCGTCGGGCCGGTGACCAAAATAATTCCATCCGGCCGGTTGATGAGCAGATCCATCAAACCGTATTCGCGGGGCTCGAAGCCTAAATCGTCGAGGCCCAGAAGCACGCTGGTTTTGAGGAGCAAACGCATAACAATGCGTTCGAAACCGCGGCTCGTCGGAATGGTGGAAACGCGCACATCAACGTTTTTGCCAGCAATACGAAGGGTAATGCGGCCGTCCTGAGGCAGCCGCTTTTCGGCGATATTGAGCGACGCCATGATCTTCACGCGCGCAATAATCGGCGCCATGAATTGTTTCGACGCCTTTTTCACTTCATACAATTCGCCGTCAATACGATAGCGTACAACGACATCCCGCTCTTCGGGCTCGATATGAATATCGCTGGCCCGCTCGCGGACGGCTTGGGCGAATAATCCGTTTACCCATGCGATAATAGGCGCGTCGTCGTCGGAATCGATAATATCGACGAGATTGTCTTCCTCCAGCGCCCTATCGCCTTCCAGCTTTGTTCCGCCGTCTTCTTTTCGCTCCCAAACGCGGTTAATGCCCGATAAAACAATTTCACTTGTGGAAACGGCGATCTCCACCGGTTTTCCGAATATGTTTCGGACATCATCGATTGCGATTGTATCGAGTGGATCAACAATAACACAGTAAACGTTGTGATCGTCCTCCGACAGAGGGAGGATTTTATGCTGTTTGGCGTAGGTAATGGGAATGCGGCTCGCGAGGGTGAGCGATACGGCATCCACATCGATTTTAGGCATAAAGCCAACGCCCACCTCATCGGCGAGCGCCCGCGCAATGGCCGCCTCATCGGCCACATTGGACGAAACAATCAATTCATGAAGTGGCTGTCCCCGCTCTTTTTGGGTTTCAAATAGCGTTGCCAGCCGCTCGGGCGTGATAACTCCCCGCCGTACCAGAATTTCGCCCAAATATTGTTGCTGCTGTGCAGGATTCATGGTGATTTCTATAGGATTGGTTCATCAATCCGAATTTATTTATTCGGTTCTCTCCACGGGGCGCGGCGTCGCCGGAAGAGGCGTTGCCGGCCGGGTGGGCTTCGTCCGGGGTGTCACGGCACCTGCGCCCGTGGCCGCCGGAGTATCATCGCCTCCGCCGCCTCCGCCGCCCATGCCTTTCGACTGAGCCATGGAGGGCAATGCGATCGGCTGTCCCATTTCATGGGTTAATGGCCGCTTGGGCTTGGCCTCTTCTTCAATCCGCGCCCTTTCCTCCTCAGCCAAAATCGATTGCCGGATGTCTTCCACGAGACCGTTGGAGCGGCTGTAATCCATGGGCGGCTCCCAGGCTCGGCTTTGATCGAAAACAAAATAACGGTCGAGGAATTCTTGGCGCTCTTGCATCTTCCGTTCGAAAATGCCACGCAGATCGTCTTGATCGCGAATGACATAAGGTGTGAGAATTAAGAGCAAATTGGATTTCGAAGTGGTTTTGCGCGTCTGGCGGAAGAGCACGCCCAGGATGGGAATATCCCCGAGCACCGGAATCTTCGTTTCAGCATTGGTGACAGAATCGCGCACCAATCCGCCGATAACGACGGTTTGCTGATCCCTCACGATCAATGTTGTTTTCGCGGAGCGTTTTTCAATGGGCACCACGCCTAAATTGCCGACCGGCGCGCCTTCATTGGAGATTTCTTCTTCGAGTTCGAGCCGCACCTGATCGGAATCGTTTACATGCGGCGTGACTTTGATTTTCGTTCCGACGTCCTGCCGGGGGGCGCCAAAGCCACCCAAGCCTCCCAAGCCTCCCAATCCGCCAAGCAGGCCCGCCATTCCGGCTAAATTGCCCGCGCCTTGCTGTCCACCGGCTCCCAATCCGGCCAGATTGCCTATACCGCCTACGTTGGTCTGAAGCGGAATATTTTTTCCAATCGAGATTTCGGCTGCAACGTTGTCTGTCGCAAGAATGTGGGGCGTCGCGAGCACATTGGAATCGCCGTCTTTGGCGAGCGCGTGAAGCACAACACCAAAGGCTGGAATTGAAAACCCAATTAAATCACTGGAATTTTCAATTTCAGGGCCTCGCAGGCCGAGTGCCAATGCTTCCAAATTGGCCGGCAATCCAACCAGCGCCGATTGCTGAGGATTGTTTCCGCCGAATAAAACCGATTGCGATGTCCCGGAACCGAGCAATGTGCCGCCGTGATAACCCAGGCCCAAATCGGTAATGCGGTCGACCGTCACATCCATAATGACGGCCTCAATAAATACCTGCCGGCGCGCCATATCGAGTTCGTCGATTACATTGCGCAATTGAGCATAATCGCGCCGCGAAGATGTGATAACGAGCTTATTGCTCGATTCATCGCAGGTCACCTTGACTTGACCTTCAAAAATATCCTCGGTCGAACCCGGCGCGGGAGCCGCCGCACCCCGGCCTCCCCGGGCACCGCCGCCGCCGCCGCCGGCACCTCCAAGAATTTGATTGAGTGTGCCCGACAAATCTTTGCATCCCGCGTGCTGAAGCGGCAGAACCCGCACTTCACCCTCGCCCGACTGAGGCACATCAATTCGTTTGATAAGCTCCAGCAATCTCATATAATCGGGCGCGGATGAAGTCACCACGAGCGAATTGGTGCGCGGATCGGGAATAATACGGGCGCCGCCAGCTTTGCCGCCTTTGCCTCCCGCGCCTCCTTTGAGGTCGAGAATTTCATTGAGTTTATTGGCCACATCATCCGCTGCCGCATAATGAACGGGCTCCACCCATATTTGATCGCCCGCGCCTCCGACATCCACTTCTTCGATAATGCGAAGCATTCTTTGAATATTCGAGCCCGTATCGGTAATCACCAAGAGATTGCTCGGCGCATATACCGTAATGTCGCCGTCCTTGGATTTAAATTTAGTCAGCATGGTCGACACTTCGGTCGCATCCACATTGGCCAGACGATAAAGCCTCGTCACATAGCGATCTTCATAGGGCACCGGCGTCGCCGTCCCGACCACGGGCGTCGTTTGCTGAACAACGCCGGGCGTTTCAATAATTTTCATAAAGCGGCCATGCGGGATCAGCGTCATTCCATTGGTCTCGAGAATCGATAGGAATGCGCTGTAGGCTTCCGCGACGGTCACTTTATCGGGTGAGTAAACCGTTGCTTTGATTTGGCGAAGTTTACCGCCGTAAATAAAACGCTTCCCCGTAATTTGGCTAATGGCTTTTACAAGCTCGGGTAAATCGGCCTCGTCGAGATTAAAATTGACGAGCATCCCGGCGTTTTTAGGCTTGTAATCGATTTCTTTAATGCCCTGCTTCACATTCGCCATTGGGTCTTCATTGGGCGCGCCCGCCTGCCCCGCGCCTTGGGCGCCCGCCGCCGGCCCGCCCGCTCCACCCGGTTTTGCGGGAGCACCCGCCGCCGGAGCACCCGCCGGAGCGCCTGCCGCCGCGGGTGCGCCTGCCGGAGCGCCTCCACCTCCGCCCGGAGCCATGCGCGGCGTGGGAATCGCAGGCGTTTTGATGACCGGCGTTCCCCGGGGCGGAGGCGTAGCCGGCTGCGCCGTTGCGGACAGAGGCGAAAGCAGCGCAAGCGCTGTGAATACTGGCATTAGGAAGCGGGGCTTGTTGAGCATGCTCATCGTATTCGTTTGTTATGGGCGTTCGGGTGTCTTTTAGACCCCTTTACAACCTGTGAAGCGAACAGTTTAATCCGGGTTTTTGTAGGATTTTATGCGATTTTAATCATCGTGTTGCTTTGTTTATCGATGATTAAAAAATTATCGATCGGACGTCTTGTTGGGATTTTCTTCCTCGGAGATCGTGTCCTTGGAAGCGCGCCTCGATTTGGGCAGCTTCGCGGGAAGGGGAATTTTTGAATCGGGCGTTTCCAGCTCCGCGCCCTTGGAAGGCGTTTCCGCCGCCGGCGCGCTTTTGGGCGCGTGCGAAGGAAAGATGGCTTGAGCGGCCGTGACCAAAATAAAACTCATCAAGGCCACGAAGGCGAAGGCTCCGAGCGTCAGTGAGCCGACATGCACAAGCGTGCGCTTCAGCAAACTTCCCTCGTTCCATGCTTGAGACAGCGCCATTTCCGTCATCCTTCCCCTGTGGGTGTGAACATTACTTAATATTGAAATCGATATTCATCGGCTTGCCCCGCCGGTTAATTGAAACCGTCAGGCGCTCGGCCGTGCGAAGCCGGGCATAGGCTTCCAAAGCCTTTTGAGGATCGCTCATTTCAAAGCCGTTAATGCTTTGAAGCCGGTCTCCATTTTCCAAACCAAGCGTTCCCAAGAGCGAATCAGGCCGAATACCAAAAAGCCGAATACCAACGATTTTATCGCCCTCTTTTTCGGGCACGATACGCGCGGACTTCATCAGCTCGGCCTGATTTTCAAGAACATTATCGACAACCGAACGCTCGATATTGAATTCGCTCTCGCTGACTTTATGAATTTTCGAGGCCAATTCAGGCGGCAGCGGCTTTCCTTTGCCTCTGGGCGCGGAGCCACTGGCTGCCGGAGGAGGAGCCGCCGCGCCCGCGGAAGCGCCCTTGGGCGGAGCTGATTTATTGCCAACGACGATTTGGCAGCGGGTGGTGCCTGCAGTCATCCACACCCTATCCCAGCCGATATAATGCACGGTTTGACCGCTCACTTCATCGCCCACGCGGCGCAGAATCGATTTGCCATCGGGCCCTGCGATAGCCGCAAACGACCATTCAGGATCGTCCGACTGCGTGATTAACAGCACGCGGCACGATTCGCACAGCGGATCGGCATAAGGATCGCTATTGGAAACGGTCTGGTCGGAAGGCGCCGTTTGAGGCACCTCGACGGTCCGGCCATCGAGCGGCCCGGTCACGGAATCAAAAGGATTTCGCCCGATAACCGGCGCGGCCGACGTGGAATGCTCATCTTTGGTCGCAAGCCCGGCATTCACCGAATGACCCGGCGCTTTGGGCGCCGCGGGCATAGCCGAAGGATCGAGCGCAACACTCGTTGCAACGAGCTGCCCCATTCCAGACGCTTGAAAATAAGCGGCCAGCGCGATCAGCAAACAAATGACCGCGGGGAAATAGCGCTTTAGTGTTGCATCGAAGCCCATTGGCCTTTCTCCCTTCGCTTTGTGTACGCAATGCCTGTGCCAAAATGGATTGACGCATGATCTTTGAGATTTGACGAGCGCGGATCATGTGGTTCGACAAGCTGTCCAGCCGCTTGCCCGGGGTTCAAACCATTTTTGCCAAAGTGACAACCGGAAATTCTACACGCCCTCGCCACCCAATCAGCCCCCCAAATCAAAATCGATCGAATTGATAACGAATACAAAAAAACATTGAAGTATCAAAAAATTAAAGTATTAAAGTATTAAAATATTAAAAAATTAAAATTTAAAATCGTCACCCTCGCCCAGCTTACGGTAAATGGTCCGCGCCGAAATACCCAGAAGCTGAGCCGCCAGCGATTTATCCCCCTTGGCATGCCGCATCGTCTCCCGAATCAAACACCGCTCCACCTCATCCAAAGGCGTACCCACAGAAAAGGTAATCGTACTCGGCTCGGCCCTCGGACTCTGCCGAACAGACTCAGGCAAATCGTCCAAACCCAAACGCTCGCTCCGGCACAAAACCACGGCCCGCTCCACAACATTTTCCAGCTCCCGCACATTGCCCGGCCAAGCATAATCCATCAGCGCCTCCAATACTTCGCGAGGAGCTTCCAATCTCTTTTTATTGTTCTTCGCACAATACACACCCAAAAAATGATCGACCAAAAGCGGAATATCCTCACGCCGCGCCCGCAAAGGCGGCGCAGTGATCGCAATCACATTCAGCCGATAAAACAAATCCTCCCGGAAACGCCCCGCAGCCACCTCGGCCCTTAAATCTTTATTGGTCGCCGCCACAATGCGAACATCTGCACGAACGGTATCGCCGCCAATTGGTTCGTATTCGCCCTCCTGAAGCACCCTTAGCAATTTCACCTGAACCGAAGGCGAAAGCTCGCCAATTTCATCGAGAAACAGCGTACCTCCCGCGGCCTTTGCAAAACGCCCCTCGCGCTTTACATGCGCGCCCGTAAAAGCTCCCCGCTCGTGCCCAAATAACTCGGCCTCCAAAATGGTTTCTGGAATCGCAGCACAATTAACCGCAATAAAAGGCGCCTTTGCCCTGCCGCTCCGATCGTGAATAAACCGGGCAATCAGCTCTTTGCCCGTACCGCTCTCCCCCAAAACAAGAACCGTCGCCGACGAAGGCGCGGCCTGCGTTGCAATTTCCAAAACACGGCGCAAAACCGGGCTTTGTCCGACGATCTCCCGCTTCGTCAGCAATTTAATTTCATTGCGCAACGATCGATTTTCAGCAACCAATGATTGGCGCTCCGCCGCCTTGCGCACGCTTTTAATCACATTCATTCGCTTGAGGGGCTTTTCAACGAAATCGTAGGCTCCCTCGCGCATAGCCTGAACGGCAGTTTCGACCGTTCCATAGGCTGTCATCATCACCACTTCCGTATCGGGCGCAATTTGCTTCACTGCCTTGAGCAGATCGAGACCGCTGATACCGGGCATCATTAAATCGGTGAGCACAACCTGCACTTTGTGATTGCGAAGAATATCGAGAGCGGTTTTCGCGCCGTCGGCCGTCAGCACGCGCATTCCATCGCGCACAAAGATCTTTTCAATCGATGCGAGATTGGACGGCTCGTCGTCGACCACCAGCACCGTGGGCGCATCGGCGCTGGTTTTAGCGCCGTCTTCACCCGGCGAAGAACCTTCCTTATCTGGCAATTCGTTTATCATGGCGATTCATTGTTTAGAATGGCTACCGCGATTAACGGATTAGTTTTGACAACCGTTTGAATTCATCGCT
Source organism: uncultured Polyangiaceae bacterium (assembly GCA_964537685.1). GTDB lineage: Bacteria > Myxococcota_A > Polyangia > Polyangiales > Polyangiaceae > CAZICM01. The sequence goes on along the minus strand of CAZICM010000002.1, from coordinate 251,262 downwards.
TCCGGCCCGCTTTAACCAATCGAAGACCAGTGTTTCCATCGTGGTAAGCGTCGCGCCCGCCGCGCGGCAAAGTTCGAGGCCGGCTTTTTTATGATCGTCTTTGCGGGATGTCACGCCGTCGATGGGCACATGTACGGCACTTCCGCGCGCACAGAGCTCGCGCACGGTTTGAAACACGCAGACATGGGTTTCCATGCCCAAAACAATAAATGTTTTGGGCGAATTTTTAATCAATTCCCGCTCGAAGGCCGGCTCGTCACAGGCCGAAAAATCGAGCTTCTGAATGATAGGCGCGCCGCATTTCGCAATGGGTTCGGAAAGCGCGGCGACCGTGGGGCCCAGACCCTGGGGATATTGTTCGGTGACGAGAACCCGCGCGCCCAGCAAATGGGCCGCTTCCATTAAAACCGACGCCGCCCGCAGCAGATCGTTTCTGGCCTGTTCGGGCATGGCGGCCGCGAGTTTTTCTTGAACATCAATGATAATGACAGCACATTCCTTGGGATTTAATCGGCGCATTTTGAATAAATTCCTTGTCTATTTGATTGAATTTAAATAAATATCTAGCGCGAGAGCCGGAAGCCAAGCAGAAATTTGACCAGATCGCGGAGCAGATCGAAGCGCAAAAGAGCTGTGCCTATTTGCCGGCCGTCCTGATCGTAAAGAGCGCCTGGGAGTACGGTCATGGAACTCACGAGATCCGCCGCAGAGATCGTTTTCTTGCCAGAAAATGTATAAGATTGGCCATCGTTTCCTTTAAATTGGAATTCATAAGGCAACTCGCCGGTGCGGAGAATGTCCATGCCCAGCGTGCCTCTTAAATGGCGGTGATCGGCAAAACCCGAGGCATCGACTTCGCCTTCGATGTCCACGCTGGGTTTTTTTAGGAAGGCGGCCATCGATAGAGCCCGGGCGCGGATGGTAAATGTCATTGGCCGCTCGCGCTCATCGTCGCCCAAAAGCCGGAATGTGCCGCTCATGGTTTCGCGGAATTCAAATCCACTCATAATTATTGCCAATCCGGTTTAATTTTCATTTGTGAGCAAAAGTTAAGCGCTTTTGGTTTCGTCGAAATCGCCCGGCGCAAGCACGAGCCGTTCAACGCGCGTCTGGTCGCGAAGGGCGCTTACGATTTCGGGCACGTCATTTAAAGTGACCCGGCCATAAAAGAAATGATCGGGTTCGACGGCAATGACCGGGCCGGCCCAGCACACATCGAGGCAGCTTGCGGTGCAGGCGCGGGCTTCGACCTTGGCGAGGCCGTTTTCGGCGAGGGCGCTCTTGAGGGCGGCGTGGATTTCGACGGCGCCGTTTTGGGCACAAGAGCCTTTGGGTGAGCCGTCGGGGCGGCGGTTTACGCATACGAAGAGATAATGATTGCGTTGGGGCACGGGGTGGAGGGTGCTCGCGCGGCCCACGCGGGTCAAGCCTAAAAAAGCGGGGATGGCTTATTGAATGATCATGTCAATGCCATAGGAAAATGGCGTGTTGATGTTGAGCGGGCCGGCTTTGACGCGGACGTAATAGGTGCCCGCGGGGAGGTTGTCGGCCGCGGCGTAGGCGCAATATCCTTCGCCGTTGTCGTCGTCGGTGGCCAGTACGGTGCTGCCATTGGTGCCTAGGATTTCGATGATATTGTCGATATTGCCAGCCGTGCAGGCGCCCGTTCCATGGTCGATGGTTTGGGCGCCCAAAAAGGATGCGGGGCCAGGTACGGCAATTGAAATGATGTCGATGTCGTTTGCCGGGTTGATCGCGGCTACCCAGGGGTTTACAAAAGAATCGGCTTGCATGCTGGTGTTATTGGGTTCGCTTTCGGTGAGCTCGAATTGGCAATTGGGTCCGCAGCCGTCTCCCGCATTGGTGTTGCCGTCGTCGCATTGTTCGCCGCTTCCGACCATCGCATTGCCACACAATTCTTGTGAAATGGATAGCACATAGGCAAAGGTGTCGCCTGCGTTGGGCGCGCTTACCTTCGCGAAATAGGTGCCGGGAAATAGTCCTGCCGCTACCGCTTTTGCGCAGAGCTGTTCGCCTCCGTTGTCGTCGCTCGCTAAGACCGTGCTTCCATTGGAAGCTAGGATTTCAATTTTGGTGTCGAGCAATCCGGCCGCGCAGGCGCCGTCTCCAAAATCGAATGTATTGGCGACCACCGCGGCTGGACCTTGGACGACGCTGAATGAAATATAATCGACATCGCCCGCCGGTGAAATAAATCCAAAGAATGGGTTGACATAAGTATTGGCGGTGCCCGCTGTGTTGTTGGTTTCGGTTTCGCTTGCTTCGACCTTGCATGCAGCGCTGCAGCCGTCGCCCGATGCGCTGTTTCCATCGTCGCATTCTTCGGACGGGTCGGTGATGCCGTCGCCGCACGCAATGGGCCTGCTTTTGGCGTAGAGCGTGTACGGGCCGGCATCGAGGGGACTGTAGCCGTCAATGTGAACGAATACGCTTTGGCCTTGATTGATGGGAATCGCGAGGCGGACGGAGCCGTCGGGCGAGTTTTGATCGGCGCAGCCTTGTTCGCTCGCGGCGCTGGTGCAGGTCGTGCGCACGGAAATGCCTAAATCAAAGAGCGATACGAGTTTGAGATCGAGCATTCCGCTTTGGGCCGCGGTGAAGACGTAAACGACTTCGCTTCCACTTCCCGCCGGCGAAAGGCAGGAGGGATCTTGCTGGGAGGCGTGGCCGCTGATGTCGCCGTTGACCGTGGCCGGATCGCTTAGGCTTACGATCGAATTGCATGAATTCATGCAGGGTCCTGCGCAATCGCTGTCCATGCAGTCTATGTCGCCATCACCATCGTTATCGGAGCCGTCGGCGCAGCTTTCGGTGCCAGAACATCCGGATGTATTGAAGGTGCATTGGGCGGTGCAGGCGAGCGTGCCGTTATCAAAGCCAAAATCCTTGCAAACCAGGCCGCCCAGCGAAAGGCCGTCGCAGACCTCTCCCAATTCGATGATCGAATTGCCGCACTCGGGCATTGTATTGATTCCGCCCGTTCCTCCCATGCCCATGCCGCCCGCGCCGCCTTGCATATTGTTTCCGGCTTCGCCGCCCGCGCCGCCTGTGTTCATGCTGCCCGAGGAGGTGGACGATGTGCCTTGGCTGCCGGGAGGCGCCTTGATTTGGGCTCTGTCGTCGGAGCAGGCGAAGAAGAGCGCGCCGGAGGCGATACAAAACCATAGTGTGGTTAAATCATTTTTTTGTATTTGGCGCATGATTTATTCCGTCGCGGGGCAGGAGTAGGTGATTTCCCAACTGTGAATGGTAGCCGTGGTCAAGCCGCCTGTGGAGGGATTGATGGTCGTGGTGAGCTTTAAATATTCTTTTTGGGCATTGGGAATTCCGCCGAGTTTATTGAATACATTGACGGGGCAGGGGGCAGGGCCGCCCATGGGGCACACCTGTGTATTTGGAGATGCCTTTGCAATGGCTAGATTAGCGGCGGGTGAGAAATTGATTCCATCGCTGGATGTTTGGGCATCGAAGACCACATTGGAGTCGAGAGGCGTTGTGGTGTCGTAGGCGAAGAATCCCCATTGAATTTTGGTTCCTTGTGGACATTGGCCGGTATAGACTTCGGTGTAGGTGGCGGGTGTGTACATGGGCGGGCAGCCAATGGATACTTCGATTTTCGCCGCTAAATCCGATTGAATTTGCATGCATGTCGATGGGCATAGCGTGACTTTGGAAGGATTGACGGGATTGTCGAAATACCAGCCGTTTCCGCAGGATTGGGCGTTGTTGACTTGCGCGAGCGGCGCGGGGCTGCTGGAGCCTCCAGGCGTGTAGAGCACCGTTACATCATTGGCGTCGAAAATACCGCCGCCGTTTAATTCTAAATCGCAGGAAACGGCGCTTCCCCGGATGGCATTGAGCGCGGCCAGTAAATCGGCCTCGACTTGGCTGTTGTTTACGCCTTTTTGGACCAAAAAGGCTTGGCCGGTGCCTCCGCTGGATGCGATTAAATTCACCGTGCTTACACTCGCGCCTTCAATGCCGATGACGTAGGTGCGTACGCCGGAGTTATTGAATGCATTGGCCGCCAATCCGGCAATTGTATTGACATTGAGGTTGCATTGGGTGGGGTCGCCGTCCGTTACGAAAACAACGCTAAAGATTTCGTTGGCATTGGCCTGCTGGTTGGTGGATGCCCATTGGGTCGCGCCCGCGAGGGCCGCGTACATGGGTGTATTGCCGCCCGGCGATTTTGAATTGATGGCATTGATTAAGGCTTGTTCGTGGGTGTCTAAAGGTGCCGGGGACGAGGTGAGGGTGCCCAGGGTAACCAGGGGAGTTGCGCAGGCGCTGGTGTTGCAGGCGCCATCGCATCCGGCGACGGGCTGGCTGTCGGGCCAGAAGCGAAGGGCAACGCCAAGGCCCGCCGAGCTTGGGGCGCCAAAGAACGATTTAAATGCGTTCATGGCTTCGGTCCATCCGTTCCATTGCATGGAGCCCGATTTGTCTACAGATACGAAGAGATTGACTTTTTTAATCTGAGCTTCGCTTTTTGCGCCGATACACACGGGAGGTCCGCAGCTTTCGCCGCTGTAGAGCGACCAGTTGTTTTGGCAAGTGCATTCGGGCTGGTAGGCATTGCCAGGCGGGTTGACCATAATCTCGCGATTGCCGACCAATTGAGGGCAGCCTGTGACGCTGATGCATTCGCCGGGCGGGATGGGCGCCTGGGTGAAGCATTCGTGCATTTGGGGATGGCTTTGGTCGGGCGCGCATTTGGGATATTGCTGGGAGTTGGCCGGGAAATGAATGATGCGAATGCCGGCCGGCGCGGTTGTATTGCCGTGATTGCAGACTGGAATGGTGCTTCCGCAGGGAATGCCGGCGGTTAAATCGATGCCTGGGCAATTGGGATTTTCTTGGCCGGGCATCCATGGAACGCAAATGCCTTTAGGAGTGCAGTCTTTGCCGCAAATGCTGTTGACTTCATCGACGCATATCGAATCCCAGGCCGTGGTGCCGCAATAAGGATCGGCGGCGTTAATTTGAGCCACGCAGGGGTCGCAATTCGATGATAATGGTCCGCCTTCATAACATTTATCGTGGGCGCAGCCTGGATCTTTTTGGCAAAAGGCGCCGCAGGTTGTGTTGACTTTATCGACGCAGGCTTGAGACCAGGTGCCCGTTGTGCAGGATTTATTGCAAATGGTTGAGACGGCATTTGTGCAGGCGCTGGTCCAGGAGCCGCTGCAGCACGATGGTATTGCGTTGCAGATTTGAGTGACGCAAGGATCGCAGTTTTTGCTGAGTTTGCTGCCCGTGACGCAGGGGCTGTGGCCGCAGGAGCCCGAGAAGCTAAAGGTGCAGCATCCAGGGTTTGTGGCGCATATCGAGGTGACGCAGGGATTGCATTCGGAATTGAGGCCGGAGCCGGTTTCGCATTGATTGTGGGCGCAGTTGCCGCTCGATGGATCGAAGCAATAATGATCGAATTGACAATCAAATCCTTCGACGCAAGGCTCTTGAAGGCCCTTGTTGACCAGGCCCGGAGGATAATCATCGAGATCGCCCTGTTGCCAATTGAATATGCTGCCGTCGGGCTCGGGCGTTACACCGCCGTCGGGATCTTCATCGAAGACTTGGCAGCTCGGGTCGCAGGGATTGTTGACGCATTTTTGAGGAAGGATGTGGTTTTGAGGCTCGAGATTGTTTTCGGCATTTTCGCCGGGCAGCGCGGCTTCTTGGCCGGCCGGGGCGGGGCGGTAGGCCGTTTCGCCATTGGCGCAGGCGCTCCATTGGCCATTTTCACAGGATTGGACGCCATCATAACAGGTAAGGACGCTGTTATTGGTGTCGAGGGTGATATGGCAGCCTTGGGTCGCGCCGTTTTCGCAGGGAATGGTGATGCCGGGGATTTGTCCGGGCGGCGCGCTGATGCCGTCGTTATCGCTTCCGCAAGAGGCGGCCGAGATGGTTGTGGCGGGGATGAGCAGGCCCAGTCCAAGGGCGGCAAAGAGGCGGTGTCTGTACAAGAAGAATAAGCTGTTTGAATTGGGTTTGCGTAGATCCGCCATGGTGATTTTCCTCGTGGCCAATGGCTTTTAATGAATAGGCGTGCGATTGGATTTTTAGAATTGAGCAAAGCGTGTGCCTAGGCCCGGGCGTTTGGGATTAGGGTTGGGCTTTGCCGATTAAGCCGAAGATTAACGTATTTTTGTGATGCCGGGGAAAGCTTTAGAGGCGATTTGATCGGGCGCGCGGCGAATAAAAAATGCGCGCTCCGCAATCCTTGCGAGGGGGCAAGCCGTATGCGCAGGGCCGGGTTTATTCGGGTAGCTTGGGCCGCTGGTAGTTGTCGGCTTTTACGGTGAGGGCGCGGAGGAAGGCGAGCAGATCGGCGCGTTCGGTCTTGGAGAGTTTGACCGGTTTTTTCAGGCGTTCGTCGATGTTGTCGTTTTTGATTCCGCCCGCGAGCATGAGATCGACGGCTTCTTCAAACGATGCGATGTGGCCGTCGTGGAAATAGGGTGCGTGGGTTTCGGCGCTTCTGAGGGTGGGCGTCTTGAAGAGGCCGTCGTCTTTTTTGTCTTTGGTGATTTTTCCGCGGCCTAAATCGGGCTCTTTTACGTCTTTGCCGAAGCCTACGCCGGTGTTGTGAAAGCCGTTGTCGGTGAAGAGCGGAGGGGCGTGGCAGGCGGCGCATCCGGCTTTGTTTCTAAAGAGATCCCAGCCTTTTTTAGCGGATTCGTCGACAGCGCTTTTGTCGCCGGCTTCGAATTTATCCCAGGCCGATTCGCCGCTTTGGATGGTGCGGACAAAGGAGGCGAGGGCTTTGACGATGGTTTCAGACGTGGGATCGGTATTGAAAATGGTTTTGAATTGAATGAGATAGCCGGGGATTTTGGCGATGTTTTGCGCAATGGCGGCGGGGTCTGCGCCCATTTGGCCTTTCCATGCGGCTTCTATCTGTTTTTCAAGCGTTTCGGCGCGGCCGTCCCAATAGTATTTTTCGTTGTAGCCGACGTTCCAAAGCGGCGGTGAATGGCGGGTGTTCATGTCGCCGTTTTGCTTTTTGGAGAGGGCGTTGCCGTCGGACCAGCCTTTTTCGGGGACGTGGCAGGTTTCGCAGGACATCGAGCCGTCTTTGGAGAGGCGTTTGTCGAAAAAGAGCTGTTTGCCAAGCGATACTTTTTCGGCGGTTTGAGGGTTGTCCGCGGGGGTTTTGAGTTCGGGCAAGCCTTTGGGCGTGGCGGCCAGGGGTGCCGCCGAAGGCATGGGCGGCAAGGGTTTCGCTGCGGCACTTTGGCTTGCGGAGGCGCTTGCGGCCGTGGATGCCGCTGGTTTTGCGCTTGATGCGCTGGGTGTGGATTGGGGCGCTTCGCAGCCAAGGGCCGCGGCGAAGGCGGCGCTTATCGTGAATAGAGCAATGCGGCTTGAAATCATGGGCGCGATCCAAGCTCAATCGATTCGCCGAGGTCAAGGAGCAAATTGTTTGTTAGATATGCGCCGTGATGAATCTGCGCGATGAAATTGTGAGGCTCGACAAAAGGCATGTGTGGCATCCGTATACGCCGATGCAGCGTTATATTGCGGAGACGCAGCCTTTGGTGATTGAGAAGGCTTTGGGGGCGCGGTTATTCGATGTGGATGGGCGAAGTTATATCGATGGGAATTCGAGCTGGTGGGTCGCGTCGCTGGGGCACCGGCATCCTCGCTTAATGAAGGTATTGCGAGAGCAATCGGAAAAATTGTGCCATACATCGCTCGCGGGGGTGACGCATGAGCCCGCGGCAAGGCTGGCGGAAGAATTGATTGGTATTTCACCCGTTGGAATGAGCCGTGTATTTTATAGTGATGACGGTTCGACGGCGATCGAGGCGGCGCTGAAGATGGCGCTTGGGTTTGAGTATAATCGGGGAAGGCTTAAAAAGAAGCGTTTTGTTTCGCTTGAAGGGGCATTTCACGGGGAGACGGTTGGGGCGGCCAGCCTGGGCGGGGTAGAGGTGTTCAGGCGGCCTTTTGCATCAATACTATTGGATTGTATTTTTGTTCCGCCTCCTTCGGAGGAACAGGCCGATGGATATTCGATTGCATTTGAACAATTAATGAAAGTATTGAAAGAGCATCATGAAGAAATAGCGGGGGTATTTTTAGAGCCTTTGGTTCAAGGGGCATCGGGGATGCGGATGTATTCGGGCGAATATTTAAGAATGGCCCGGCAATTGTGTTCAGAGCTGGATGTGCTGCTGATTGTGGATGAAGTATTTACGGGATATGGGCGGACGGGGCCGATGTGGGCGTGTGAGAGCGCGGGAATTGTTCCGGATTTGCTTTGTATTGCAAAGGGGTTTTCGGGGGGTGTGCTGCCGATGGCGGCGACCGTGGTGACGGAGAGGGTATTTGAAGGATTTTTAGGCGCTCCAGAGCGGGCATTTTTTTATGGGCATTCGTATTGTGGCAATCCTTTAGGTTCGGCGATTGCTAGGGAAGTATTGGCGATTTATAGGGAGGAGAGGATTTTGGAGAAGGCTGTTCCAAAAGCATTAAAAATTCGGACAGCTTTTGAAGAAATGAGAAATATAAAAGGTGTATTGAATCCCCGTTCGATGGGAATGATTGGGGCGCTGGATTTGGCCGATGCTGGGTATTTGGGTCAGACGGGCTGGAAGGTGTACGAGGAGGCCAGGAGGCGGGGCGTGTATTTAAGGCCGCTTGGGGATGTGGTGTATGTGGCGCCGCCTTTGAATATCGGGGATGGGGATTTGGATGAATTGCTTTCGGTGATGCGCGAGAGTGTGATGGCGGCGCTGGCCTAGGGCTGTTCGCGCTTTCGCTGCTCTTCAATTCGATTTAATGTTTCAAGAACTTCTTCAAGGTGTTTCGCAATTTGGAGCTCGTACACAAATGCGCCGCGGATAATGCCTTTGTAATCGATAACATAGGTGGCCCGGCGATCGACTTTAATGACAGGCCATAAAACATCGTAGAGTGTGCTTAATTTTCGATCGGAATCCCCAACCATCGAATAGGAGACATTGAGCGACTCGGCGAATCGGCGCTGAGTGCCGGGGTCGTCGGTGGAAGCTCCGATGAGTTCCGCGTTGAGGCCGCGTATAGCCTGGTGTGCGTCGCGAAACCGCGTCGCCTCGTTGGTTCACCCGGGTGTGAAGGCTTTGGGGAAGAAAAATAGAACGACGTTTTTACCGCGGAGCTCGGCAAGGCTGAGGGTTTTGTCGTCGGTGGTGGTAACGGTGAAGGGGGGCGCGGCGATACCTGTCTTGAGCACGCGCGAAGTGTAATCGGGATGTCTTGGCGGGGAAAAAAATCGGCCTAAGATCTGTGAAAGATCCATTAAAGTGAGGCGCGATGCGAATTCAACAGGCAATGTTCAATCGGGTTGTATTGGCGCTGGCCGGGTGTTTGGCGCTTTTGGGCGGCTGTAACGGCGATAAGGGCAAGGCTTCGCCGGCCGCGTCTTCAAAGCCAAAGGCGGACAAGCCGGCGCCCACGGGCAATGGTGTGATTTCGGGTGTGGTGAAGTTTGCTGGGGAAGTGCCAGCGCCCGAGGCGTGGGGCGGGACGGCGGTTGGGGATTGCCGTCCGCTTCATGATGCGACGATTCAATTGGTCGAGGTGAAGGACGGGAAATTAAAAAATGCCTTTGTGTATGTGAAGGCGGGCCTTCCTGAAGGATATTTTGATCCGCCGGCTGCAATGGCGACCGTGGATCAAAAGAATTGCGAATTTGAGCCCCGGGTTTTTGGTGTGGTGGCGGGGCAATCGATTGAATTTGGAAACAGCGATGCCTTTATGCACAACGTGAAATCGCCTGAGTTTAATCAGGGCCTAGCGACACGGGGCGTAAAAATGCCGCTCAAGCTTCAGGAAGAAGGCGTGATGGTGCCCATTAAATGCGATGTGCATCCTTGGATGAGAGCGTATGCAGGCGTGTTGCCTCATCCGTATTTCTCGGTTTCACAAGCGGATGGCGCGTATAAGATCAGCGGGCTTGTGGATGGGGAATACACGGTGGCGGTGTGGCACGAAAAATTGGGGACGCAGGAGCACAAGGTAAAAGTGAGCGCAGCGGCTCCCGCGGTATTGGATATTGAATTTAAAAAATAATCGTCCGGGTGGCTAAATAAGAAAACGGGCGGCCATTGTGATATTGGCCGCCCGTTTCTGTTGTATTGATTAAAATATTAAAATATTAAAATATTAAAAATATTAAAAGATTATTTCTTGTCGGCGGGAGGCTCGGCAGGCTTACCCGCCGTGGCAAAACCCGCCGCGACTTTGGGGGCCTTGCTGTAGAGGTGATAAATCGCGCCGAGGCCGAGCAGGGCGCAGATACCGCCGATAACCGCATTCGCAGACGTTCCATGCTGCGCCCCGAGCATGCCAAAGAGCATGGGCGCCGACGCATAGGTATTGAACTTCGAAGCGTTCGCCGCCTTCTTCACCAGCGCTTGATCCACCGGCGTTCCATCGCGCACCGCCGCTTGAATCACTTGCTGCGCGGGCCAAATGATGAACCACACGTTAAACCACATAATCGACGCCAGCGTCACGCCCACCAAAATCCAAATGGCGCGCCCGCTAATGCCATCGGGACCCGAAAAGACCGCCGAAGGACCAAAACCCTTCCCCTGCTGGTACATGTAGATCATCGTGAACAAAATCCAGCCCACGATAAACGTGATCATCGCACCCCAGCGGAACCACCACAGCGCCCGCGGCATCAAATGCGGGTTCACGATCTTTTTCGTCGGGCCATCCAGCTTTCCTTGAAGCGGGCCGTTCACGAAGTTGAAGAAGTAGAGATGTCCTATCCAGATGAGGCCAGCAAACACATGAAGCCAGCGCAGGAAGAACTCAACAATTCCGAGGACGTCAACGGAGCCCATTCTAAAATCCTTTTGCTCACGTAACGGCACAAATGCCGTCTATGCGCGTGACCATCGGGGCCGCGCGCGGTTTTGTCAAGACGGCGCATGAAGATTTGGATGGCCGTCCCGGCGAAGTGACCTCTTTTCGCATCTCTTTTTGCGGGCCGCAAGATTCTTGCACGGCAGCCTGGTTATTGGGCGAGCCAGGTGAAGAGCAAGAGGCATAGGACGGCTGCGATAAAGAAGCCCAGGCCAATGATATTTAAGCGGCGCTCGTGAATGCGCCTGCGCATGCGGAACTCGTTAAGCTTTTGAATTTCGTTTTGGATACGCTGATCGGCCGCAGATTCGAGGTGGTTGGGACGGGCGGAAGCGGATGTTTCGGGGGCGCTGCGATAGCCTTGGGGGATGCGGAGCTTGGCGGGCGATGAGGCGCGGGCTTCGGCGATAAACGTTTCGCGGGCGGCGCTGATAGCTTTTTCAAGGCGGGATGCGAGAGAGACAGCGGTTTCCAGGGCATCGCGGATTTGAGCCCGTTCTGAGAGCCAGCGATCGAGCTCGACATGAATGCCTTTGTCGCTGGAGCGGGCGATCATGGGGTGGAGCGATTTCATGCGTTTGCGGATATCGGCGGTGAGCAGGTGGGGGGCGGAGGAGCGGGGCGCGATTTCGACGATAAAAGCTTCGTCGAATCCCGGGTCGAAGAGGCGCGCATCGATGGCGAGGCCCTGCTTGACGTATTTGCGTTCGCGTTCGGTTTCGGGGCGAATTTCAAAAGTAATGGAAGGATTGGTAATCAATACGTCGATTTTGGTAAAAAATTGAGTGCCTTTGGGGCGCGTGGCGTCGAAGCCCATTTGAAAACGGACGCCGAAGTTTTTGAAGCGGCCGCTTACGGTGTCTTTCTTGATTTGAATGGCGGGGTTGTCGATCAATTGGGCGGCGATGCCCAAGGCTTCGATTTTTTTGGCGCGTTCGTTGTTGGCGAGGGCGAGGAGCAGATAAGAAATGGCCGAGCCCGCGAGGAGTGCGATGAAGGTGGCGATTGAAGCGCTGGGCGATCGCATTGAGACAGGAAATCAGTGCGGGAGATGAGAACGCCGGCGGCGCGCGCGGGCTATGCCAATTGCAAGAGCTGCCAAGGCAATTTTGTGATATTCGAATCCGGTAGAATTGTCGCCTGGAATGGTGCAGCCGCATCCGTCGTCCGTTGGGGGAGCTGGAGAGCCGCTGGAGCTGCTGGATGAGCTGGTCTGGCCGCCCGCGCCGCCTTGTGCGCCTGTTCCGCCCTGGCCGCCTTGTGCGCCTGCGCCTGCCTGGCCGCCCGCGCCTCCGGTGCCCATGGGGCAATCGGGAATGGGTGTGAATACGCAGCCGCTCGCGGGGTCGCAGGTGTCGGTGGTGCAGGCATTCCCATCGCCGCAGTAGAGCGAGGAGCCGACGCATACGCCGAAGGCGCAGGCATCGTTTTCGGTGCAGGGATTTTTATCGTCGCACTTCGTTTTGTTGGGTGTGTGAACGCAGCCCAGGATCGGATCGCAGGTGTCGTCGGTGCAGTCATTTTGGTCGTCGCATGAAAGGGCTGGGCCGCCCGAGCAGGCGCCTGCATTGCAGGTGTCCATGGTGGTGCAGGCGTTGCCGTCGTCGCAGGGGGTGCCATTGGGAGGCATTCCAACGGTGCATGTGTCCAATGCGACGAGATAGGCTTTGGTCATGAGCACGGGAGCCGCGCCTTCGATATTTTTATTATGATCCCAGAGCTCCCAGATGGTGTCGCCCCACTTTTTGAGTTGGAGGAAGAAGGGGTCTGTTTGGACGACGTAGGCGTTGGCTTCGCCGGACGGGGTGGGACTTGAGAGGGTATTGCCAATCCCATTGATTTCGTCGCGAAGGAATTCGATATATTCGCGGCTAGTGGTTTGGTAGAACAAGCGGACTTCGACGGCATCGGCGCCCGCGGGCAGAGAACGGGCAATTTCATCGTATCCGCCGGCATATTCGGCGGCGCTGAAGAGATTGGGATCGGAGACGCCGAGGGACACTGGGTCGGCGAGGCGGCCAGGGGCTTCAGCAATTCGAAAGCCTTTGGGAGGAATTCGATTGTCTTTGGCGCGGCCTGTGCCGAGAACGAAGTGGAAGGTGTGGGCTTCGCCGGTGAGCGAGCTTTGCATGTGGACTTCGTAGACGAGGCTGTCGTCGTGGCTTTCGCTGGCCATTAAAGCCGGGCTTTGAGGTGAATACACCGGGTCAAGCCCTTTGAGGGTGCCGATATTTTGATCGTATGGATTGACTTCGTGGAGGAGCGAGCCTTGGGCATAGAGCCGGATATTGACGAACATGCGGCGGCCTTCGGGATAGCCCGAAATTAATTTATGGCCGGTGTGATTTTGGACGCGGAAGGAGAGGGAGCCGCTCATTCGGTCGTAGCTGAGGTTGTCGATGGTGGCGGCCTGGGAGAGCTGGGCGAGGGCGCGGTTGCGGCCGGCGAGAAGGGCAACGGGGTCGACGCCTAGGCCGGCTTTCATGTTGAGGGTGAGCAGGGCTGGGCCTTGGGTGACGAGGAGTTCTTCGTTTTTGGGATCGTAATTGGGTGAGTTTTTGATGGCGCTGGCGAGCAGATAGGGGATGAAGGCGTTGCCGCCGGTCAAATCGTGGATGGGCTGTCCGCTTGTGGGGTGTTCGGTGCTGGCGGAGGGGCGGTTGAGGGCGGTGAATACATTGGCCGCCGGGCCTTCGGAATCCGGCATATGGCAGTCTTGGCATGTGGCGATGGCGTTGCCTGGGCGGGATGTTTTGAATTTGGCGGGGTCGTAGAAGCCTGTGCCGGGGGAGCCGCCTTCTAGGCCGTAGTCGGAGAGCATGAATTCGGAGAAGGTGCGTTCGACGTGGAAATACGAGTGGGCCGATTGATCTTCGGTCGGCAATACGGTTGTGCCATCTAAAGGCGGGGTGTCCTTAAACATCAAATTGGCGAGCGCCGGATTGGATACGTCGTGGCATGTGGAGCAGTAGTATTTGCTCTTGTGGTAGCGGCTGTAGGCCATTTGGTGGAGCGCTGAAGCGTCGGAGAAGCCCGCGCGTTTTTGATTGTTTTTGCTTAGATAGTATTGGCCCGATGCATTTTCGTTATAGGCCGCGCCTTTGGGGCGGTTGTCGGCTCCGTATAAGGGATTGCCGTTAAACATAACGAATTGAGAGCTTTGGGCGATGTCTTCGCTGTAGGTTTTGTCGGCGGCCGATTGGGAAGGCGTCATGCTTGTATTGGTTTCGTCCCAATAGCCGAGCCAGTCGTTGCTTTCGCGTACGCCGCTGTGGCTGTCCTCAAAGAATGGATCGACCATCCGGTGGCAGAAGTCGCATTGCACGCCGTCGAAATCGGAGCCGTTCATGGCCAGGGCGTTGGGCGGATCGCTGCGGAGTTCGGCCCAGCCTTTGGGCAAATGGCAGCGTTCGCAGAGGTCGGCAGCGTTGGGATTTCCAAGTGCCCAAATGGAATCTTGAGCGGCAACCGTCATGGCGCTCCAAAAGAGGGGATCGCGCGCGGATTGAGCCATCATCGAGCCTTTCCAGAGGAACATGGGTTCGATGTAGGGGTTGAAACCGGAATGGCAGCTCGTGCATGCGGATGCGGGTTCGAGCGCGAGACCTGGATCGGGCTGCGTTCCAGGCATTCGAAGCAGCGGATCGGATGTGAGGACTTTTTGATCCCACGCGAGAGCGAGCGTAGGAGCCGCGATCAATGTGCAAAGAAGTGCGAACGATGCGGTGCGGGATCGGCGAGTCTGCTTTGTCATACAGGTAGCCCTCGTAAGGAATTGCGCGGGGGTGCGGAAGTCCGTTGCCCATCGCACATGCGCGATGTTAGCGTGCCGCATCATGCAGAGATCATCGGGAATCCTTGCGGCTTTATTTATAGGGGTTTCGGCCCTTGCGAGCGCCGGCTGCGGCGGCGCCGATATCGAAGAAATTTGTCTGCTCCGGGAGGAGTGCCTGAGCGGAAACGATGCGGACATCGAAGCCTGCGTCGCTTCTTATGAGCTGGAGGAAGAGGTCGCGAACATTCAGGGATGCAGCGATGAGTTCGATGCCTACTACCTCTGCTTCTACGATGTGGTGGACTGCAACTCTACGGACGCAATGCCACCGAAAATGTGCGACACGAGCAAGGATTGTCTGCTTGTTCCTGGGGCAGCGGTGAGCTGCAAGAACAATACGTGCAAGGTCAAGAGGTTTGAGATCGAGGACCCTGACGACTGTGAAGCCGAAGCCTCCGCGTACGCCAAATGCAGCAACGAATGAGCCGAGGAATTGTCATGCGCGCAAAAGCTTTGATTGGAGTGTTGGGTTCGCTGTCGCTGTTCGCTGTGGGGTGCGGCGGGATTACGGGCGAGTATGTGAGCCTGGTGTGCGAATGCATTCACTGTGATGATTGGGATGAGCAGTTCATTTCGGAGTCGCTCGATACCAACGCGGAGATTGCTGAAATTTACGGCTGTGATGCTGAGTTTGAGTCGCTCGTTCAGTGCGAGATTGATGAAGGCGAATGCAATACGGATAAGGCCGCGTGGGAAGTTGTAGGAAGCGGCAACTGCAATGGCTCGCTAAGCTTGGGTGTGTCCTGCATGACCGATACGGAGTGCGCGACACTGCCCAATGCCACATGCGTGAACATGCAGTGCGCGCAGAAGGCATGCTCGGACAACCTGACGCCGTGCGCGTCCGACGATGATTGTCCCGGCGAGTATAAATGCGCGGATGAGCAGGCCGATTTGGTCGAGTGCGAAGACGACAGCGCCGACGACAAATCGTACGTGGGCGGCACATAGCCTTCGTTTTGCGCTGATGTGGATTTCTCGGCGCTGGGGCCGGGAGCCGTAGGGCATCGGTGTTTCTCTGGATGAAGGAGAGCGCGGATGCCCTCTTTCTTTTTGGATGTAGATGCCGCGCAGGCGGAGCGATTTTTGTCGTTTCGCCTCAGTGATGAGGCGGGCCGTCATTTGGCTGCGCATCAGGTTCGTCTTGAGGAGCAGCGTCCCGCGCTTTGGGAGAGCATTTTTGATTCGGGCGGCTATGTGCGGCGCTTCTCGGAAGTGTTGAGGCGCGCCGCACCTTTGCCCGGGCAACCGAAGAATCTGGACGAGGTTCTCGCGAATATCGGCCTTTTTGTTGGCGAGCAGGTTCTTGGAGAAGCCATTACGGGGGCGGTACTGGAGGGCATTGAGCAGCGTTCGCTGACCATTCGCTTTGCGGATGCGGCGGATAGTCCGGTCGCTGCCGCGCTCTTGCGTGTGCCTTGGGAGCTTGCGTCACTGAGCAGCGGGCCGAACGCGGGTAAGGCGTGGCTGGATCAGAACGTGGTTGTGCGAGCCGTTCCAGCCGAAGTGCGCGAGGCGCAGCGCGCTCTTTTGGGTGCGGATGAGATGCTTCGGGTGCTGCTTGTTTATGCGGATACGCCGGATACGCCGGTGCTGGGTATGCGGCGTGAGCGAGAGTGTCTGCTGGATGTGTTTCAAACCGAAGTGATGCCGGAGCGCTTGGTCCGCGCGGATGTGCTTTGTCACGGCGTTACCCGGGAAGTTCTGCGCGAGGCTGTGCAGAGCGCGGGCGGGTATCACATCATTCACTGGAGCGGGCATGGACGGCATGACGCGCTTTCGCTCTCTGCGGACGATGGAGAACAGGTGCTGCCGGCGGCCGAGCTTGTCGAGCTGTTTAGGGCGGCGGGAGGCTTTATTCCTCAGCTCTTTTTCTTGAGCGCTTGTAACTCCGGTGCTGCATTTGGCCCTGAAGGTTTTGGTTCGCTTCAAGCGTATCTGCGCAATGTGGAAGCGGCGGGCGGGGATGCGGAAGCGGCGGGCGGGGAAAATGCGTGGCGGGAGCGCAAGGGGTTTACGGGGACGGCCTTTGAGCTGTTGAAGGCAGGAGTGCCTCAAGTGATTGGCATGCGTTACGAGGTGACGGACGGCTTTGCCCGCGGGCTTGCAGCGGCCTTTTACAAAATCCTCCTTTCGCATCGCAAAGCCCACGCAGCGGATGCGGCGCTTTCAATGGCGCGTTCAGAGTTGCGTTCTCGGGGCTCCGAAAAGCGTTTCCATCCTGTCGATCACGCGACGCCTTTGTTTTTTGGAGGCGCGGCTTTTGGATTTGATGCGGTTAAAAAGAGAAGCCCCGCTCTGGATACAGTCCGGCCGCGTCCTCAGCCTTTGCTTCATGGGAGCCGCGATTTGGATCGTCCGGAGTCCTTGGCTGGAAGGCGGGCCGAGCTTGGCGCCCTCGGGAATGCACTGCGCCGCCGCGATAAGCGTGCGGTCGTTGTGATTACCGGGCCCGCAGGCATAGGAAAAACAGCCCTGGCTGCGGAGGCGATTCACCTTTGGCATCAGGGGTTTGATTGGGTGTTCGGCTTTCAGGCCAAGCGGCCCGATGGCCTCTTGCTGGACGAGTTCTGCAAGCGCCTTCACAAGCGGCTCTTGATTGCAAGTCCTGCCTATCGCGGCAAATGCACAAGCAATGCATTGAGCGCTGTATTTGTCGATCCATCCGAGTTTCCGGAACCTGATGAGCGGGTTCAGCTCATGCTCGACAATATCGTTGGGCTGATGCGTTCAGAGCGGCTCCTTGTCGTGCTGGATCACGCTGACGCCAACTTGATGAAGGTTGAGGGAAACGCGCCTCGGCCTTGCGCGGAGCCTGCATGGGAGCGAACGCTCGCTGAGCTTGCCGGGCAACTGCGCGGTGGTGGATCGCGGCTGATGCTGACCAGCCGTTTTCAGCTTTCTGCACTCTCGAGCGATGAACAGCGGATGGAGATTGAACTCGGTCCGCTCCGTGTTGAGGAAAGCTCGCTTCTGCTTGAGGAAGAGGCAGAAGCGGGCGGCATTGCGTTTCCTCTTTCGATGGAAGATCGGACGCTGCTGCGAGGCATTCTGACAGCGAGCCGGGGACATCCGTTTCTAATGCGCCGGTTGACCATGCTGTTGGCGTCTCACCGGGACGCGTTAAGAGAGGCGCTTGAGCATTTGGCTGCCCATGGCTTGAGCGCCCTGGGCACATTGCCGGAGCTTTTGTCGAAAGTGGCGAGTCCTTCATCCAGCGCGCAAGCGGCCGAGCTCAAAAGCTATTTGGAAGACATCGCCGATAGCGGATTTTAAAAGCCGATTTACTCAATGCGGCATTTACCGAGACACAGGCTTGCGTAAAGTGCTGGCTTCGTGACTACACTGGCAGCCCTCCGGAGGCGCTTTTCAGGTGTCTGAAACGAGGCTTTTTGTGCTTGAAGTGCAAGCGGATCCCGGGACCCGGGGCGTGGCGATCCGGCTTTGCCATGAGCATGGACAGCTCATCGCGGAAAAGCACATCAACGTAGGCGATCACCCTTTATCCATTTGGGATGAACTGCTCGATACAGCGCGATTTATGCGGAGGCGCGCCCGGACGGTTACGCCTTCAGGGGATGCGGATTTCTTTTCGAATGATGCCGAGGCCGTTGAGCAGATCGGTGTTTTTCTTGGCAAAGAAGTGTTTGGCCCTGCCGCGATGCAGGCTCTTTGCGAGGGTGAAGATCGGCGTTCTTTGGTGATTCGTTTTCCAAAGGCGGGCCTCGATCCGTTGACATCGGCGCTCGCATGCGTGCCTTTTCATCTCGCGAGACCGGCCCCGGGAGAACGGTCTTTGATGGAGCGAAATGTGGTGGTGAGAATCGCTCCTCCGGGCATTCCTCCCGGCCATATTTCGGGCCGCACAACGGTTCCTCGCGATCCATCGGAACCGCTTCGCGTGCTGCTGGTGTTTGTCGAAGCTCCAGGCGCACGGCCCTTGCTTTCACGGCGCGAGAGGGAAGAGCTCCGCGCCCTGTTCTACGACGAGATCATGCCCGAACGGCAAGTGATGCTGGACATCCTCTGTCATGGCATCTCGCGTGATCGGCTGCGCCACAAGCTTCAGGATGCGGGCGGGTATCACGTTATTTATTGGAGTGGCCACGGCCACGATTTAGGGCCGGATCCGGCGCTTGCCGGCGAGGTCGTGGACTTGCTCCGGGGCAGTGATTTATCCGAGGTTATCGCTGAGGCTGGCGGGTTCGTACCCGAGCTCGTGGTGCTCAGCGCATCCCATTCAGGAAGGCTCGGTAACGTATTCAGTTGGGATGCACTGAAGGCTCAGCTCATCGACGAAAGCGTGTCCGACCGTGAAAAAATCCCCGGGAACGAACTGACATTCGCGCAAATTTTAGATCGCCATATCGGCTGCAGCGAGACCGCTCTCGAGCTCGCGCGGCTTGGTGTTCCGCAGATTGTGCTCATGCGCCATCCCACGTCGGGCGACTATGCGCGCGAGCTTTTTCTGGGCTTCTTTCGATTGCTGCTCGGCGCCGAACAGCAAAAGGCCGCGGACAATGCGCTTTCTCTTGCGCAGCGGGAATTGTGGTCGAAGCCTGACGCGAACCGTTTTTCTCCCTTCGATCATTCCGCGGTGATGATGTTTGGGGAAGAGCCTAAGCGCTTCGATATTGAACGCGGTCCCAGCCCCGATCTCGAACTGAGAAGACCTCAGCCTCAGCCTTTGCTTCGGGGGCGCTCCGATCTCGACCCTCCCTCGCGCTTTGCTGGACGGGTTTCCGAGCTGAGCAGTCTGGCCGTCGGATGGCTGCCTAAACGCGGTGCCGCTGTGGCTCTGCTGTATGGGGCGGAGGGCGTAGGCAAGACATGGCTGGCCGCCGAGACCATTCACCTATGGCATCGCCAATTCCATTGGGTCATCGCGCTTTCGGCGCAATCGACGGGTTTGTCGATCGACGACTTCCTCCGGGAAATCGACAAACGCTTGATGCGGGCGAGCCCGATGTACCGGGAACGCTGCAAGGAAAATGAAGAGCGGCGCATCTTTCTGCCTGCGCGCCAAGATCTGACCGGACCCGAACGCTACGAGCTTCTCAGGGATAACTTGATCGACGTTCTCAGCACGTCCTCTGGGCTGATCGTCGCCGACGGATTTGAAATCAACCTGGGCACGGTTCCCATCGAAACAGGACATCTGTGCTCCGACCCTGAATGGGAAACCCTGCTTCAAACCTTTGTGAGCCGCTTGGCTGATGTCACAGGCTCGCGCATCTTGCTCACCAGCCGCCTTCCCATTGCATCGCTTTCAGGTTCGGGCTCCAGCGAAGTTGTTGCGCTCGAGCTCTCTGCTCTTCCCGTCAACGAAGCTCTCTCCTTGGCCGAGGCGAGTGAGCCATTGCGCCGCCTTCTGTGGGGCGCGCGCGAAGAACGCCGGCTCGCTTGGCGTGTGCTCGAATCGAGCAAGGGTCATCCCACAACGCTTCTGCGCCTCGCGTCGTTGGCGCAAGAAGGTGTTTCTGCCCTTGAGGATGTGCTCAAGGCATCAGCTCCAGATACATCGGTAAACACAGGTCAATACGTACTTCCTGCCGCTGGGGCTCAGCAGGTTTCTGAGCGGGCGGCCCTCTTGCTGTTGGAGAAGTTGACGCCCGAGCAGCGCAGCCTGCTGTGGAAACTTTCGCGGGCTCCTGCACCTGTCCAAAGCAGCGTACTCCAGCAGATGAAGGAGATTGCTCCATGAGCGCCGACGTTGAGCGCATGCTGAAGGAGCTCGCTGAACGGGGACTCATCACCCGTCACGCAACCGTCTCGGGTGATGCGTTCAGCCTCGGACCACAGATCGCGGAAGAGCTTTCCGTGTGGCTCCGGACTCACCCCGAGGAGCGAGAAGGACTCTCCGAGGAGTTGGTGTCTTGCCAGATGGGCCGCCATCACGCAGGTGCCTTTCAGCGGAATGCAGACGCGGACGATCCCGACGCGATCGAACAAGCGGCACTGGATGCGAAGAACGCGCTTTTAGCATTTGTGGAAGCCCGGGCCTTCCGGGAACTCGACACCTTTGCTGGGCATCTTGTTTCGGGAACGCGCGATCCCGAACTCATCAGCGAAGTGCTCGACAATCTTCGCGCGGCTGGTGTTCAAGTTCCATTTGCCGGTTACCGTCTGCGCAGAATCATCGGCATCGGCCCATCGTCCGTTGTCTACGAGGCGGAGCGCTCTGACAACGGCCTTCCCGTGGCGGTCAAAGTGCTGCGCGGCTTTTGGAGCGGCGACGAAACGGACGCCCTGCGCTTCATGGACGAGGCCACCGTAGCGAATCGCGTGCGCCATCCCGACGTGGTCGACGTATTCGATGCTGGACAGCAAGGCAGCTCCCGTTACCTCGTTTCTGAACTATTGCGGGGCCGCTCCTTGGAGCGAAGGTGGCGTTCGAAAGAGCGCAGGCTTCCGCTCAAGCGCGTGCTGGAGATCGCGATGCATGTGCTTGGCGTTTTGGCTGCCGCGCATGAAAAATCCATCCTCCACGGCGCTATTCGGCCCTCCAATATCTTCATCGCCAACGACGGAGCGGTGAAGGTTCTCGATTTCGGCACTCAAAACTTGCTGCGGGGCACGCTTCGCCGTCCCAGGTTTCACTACGAGCCCGATCAGCCGCTTTTTCTGGCCCCCGAACAATTACGGGACGAGCTTCCCGATCCCCGCACCGATCTATGGTCGCTCGCCTCGACCATGCTGGCCCTGCTCACAGGAAAGCCAGCCGATCCCAGGAATCCAAGGCATCTCAATGCCGATCCGACAGCCGTTCCCTTCGACGTAGCGGCCGTTCTCGAGAAGGCGCTTTCTCCTTCCCGCGAAGAGCGTTTTCAGAGCGCCCAGCAAATGTGGGAAGCCATTGCGGCAATTGTTGCCGTGCTTTCCGACGATTCGGCTCCAACATCCGAGCCTGGCCGCAACAGCACGCCTTTGGTTGAAAGCTATCCAGCCGGGCCACTATCCGAACGCATTCAGTTTGGGGGCGAAGCCCAAGCGACAAGCCTGCGGCCCGTACCCAGCCAGCGCGATGCTGTGCCCACGCAGTCCACCCGCTCCGTGTCCGTGCCTCCTCCGCCTCCGGACAGCGAGCCGCCCCGCATTTCTGAGCCGCCCGTTTCGCGCCCCACACCTGTTCCATCCTCGAAGCCACCTCCGATTGTTCCCGTCAACATCGCGCCTGAAGGCTCGGAAATCGCCGACGATCAAGTCCGCTCCGTCCATCCCGACGAGGCATCCAAATACGTCGTTCAAGTCCCTCCAAAACCCTTCCTCAACCTCGACAAACTCCTTTGGATTGCGCTGCCGGTGCTGGTGTTGGGCATGCTTGGAACGGCGCTCGTATTTTGGGTGATGGACCGCCCGCCCACCGTGCTCGACAAAATCGACGCATCGGCCCCGCCGCCGACATTCCCCACCTATCCGGGCCAAGCGTCCTGTTCCGATGGCCTAAAGAACGGCCGCGAATCCGACATTGACTGCGGAGGCCCTCAATGCCCGCCTTGTATTCACGGCGGAGTCTGCCGCGCTGCTTCTGACTGCCGTTCCTTCGTCTGCACATCCGGCCATTGCACAACCTGCAAATCGAGCGCTGAGTGCCCGCGCGGAATGGCCTGCCGGGAAGGCTCATGCGTATGGCCGGCCTCTGATGCGGGCCAGGGCGGCGACACAGAAGACGCAGGCGAGCCTCCGATCGACGCGAGCGTCACACCCATTCCCGGCGAGGCGGATGCGAGCCTTTCATCGTCTGCGAATGGAACACCCTGCACATCGGCCGAAACATGCGGCAGCGGCTTCTGCGTCGACGGCGTTTGCTGCAACAGCGCATGCACAGGCACCTGCGTCGCCTGCAATCTCAAAACCTTCATGGGCATGTGTGCGGAGATTCCCTTCGGCTACGATCCCGACAAAGAATGCGGCCGGAAGGTATGCGACGGTGACGGCTCATGCGGCGATCGGAAAATAAACGGCAAGCGCTGCAAAGCAGGCCGCGAGTGCGAGAGCGGTTTTTGCTGGCGGGGAATCTGCTGCAACACCGATTGCCGCGGAGCCGACGGCGACTGTTCCACCGGCACCTGCAAGCGCAAGCTCCTCATCGAATAAACAGCCCTCTACACGATCTCGATTGTCATCAGCCGGATAGTCATCGCCTGTTCGCTCACCGCAAAATCCTCTGCCAGCCGGCTCAAATGCGAATCCAAAAGAGGCCCCTGAGCAACTTCCGCCGCCCTCATCTTCAAGAGCCCTGAAGGCATGAGCAGCGAAGCCGCAAACTGATTCGCCTCGATCTCTTTTAGGTCAATTCCATCGGAGGAGCGGCTGTTTCTAAAGCTCACCAAATTCCCGCGATCCACATGCACCTGCGTTCCGCGCTCAAAGGCGTGCCCGAGATAGTGGTGACCGAGTTCATGCGCGATCGTGAAGCGCTTTCTTGTTTCTGGATCGCTCTCTTGAACACAGATGATCGGCGTACCTGAGCGATTGACCAGCAGCCCAGAAACGCCGTTGCCCAGATGCGCTTGAACAATGCGGATTCCAAGCTGGCGCGCGATGTGGTGAACGTTGACGGGAAGGCTCTGAACACCGAGCCGTTCGAGCAGGTGCTCGGCTCTATTTCGGACGCGGACGATGCTCACGGAACATCCTCCCCGTCGGACCAATCGGCGCTTAGAGGTTCGTACTCGGCTCTTCCTATACGAAGAGCAAGTTCTTGAATTTCATCGGATTTAAGCGGGAGTTTGGCTGAGAGCTCATCCACAAAGCGATCCAGCTCGGTGAGGGCGCTGGAGTATTTTGCGGGAGGTGTATGGGTATCGCCTTGGCCCAGAAGCTCGGGAATCGTCACATGCAGAGCTTGGGCGAGTTCGATCAGCGAATGCGCATACACGCGCTGTTTTCCGCTTTCGATGTTGGCAATCGATGCCCTTGTTACGCTTGGATTCAGGCGTTTGCCCAATTCTTCCTGGGTTACTCCCCGCCGTGTCCGGAGCTCATGAATCTTGCGTCCCAGTTCGAGATAAAAGGGTTCAATGTTAGCGGTCATGTTTGTTCTGGGCAAGGGGGCAAGGGGGGACACGAGCGGGCAAAGGCGCGCAGCGGGCGCAAGCCCATAATCAAAACATATTTCAGCTTCCAGCAAAAAGTGAGGTGTTGGCTTGTTTTAAAAAGTTATCTCGCAAAAACGTAATTTTATTAACAAATTGTCAGTGGTGCTGATAATTCGGTTGTTTCGTACATTATCGATTGACTTTTATTTTTCTGCGTGTAAAGAGTAGTGATTAGATGTTCGTCATCGGGAAGGAAGGTGTTTGGTCTTATTATTGCGCTGGTTTTTCTTAATTAGGTGAAAATAAAGGTTATTTTAATTGCAAGCTGTTTTTGAAGGAGATTTTATGAAAGAAAAGATCGATCTAGCTCCGGTGGCAATTACATCGGATGGAATGTTTGTTGGTAACCTTGCGACTGTTGGCAATGCAGAGGATGCCCACGCACTTTTGGACCGAGCGCTTGAGCAGGGCAGAACGGTATTTATCGGCGTGCTTCTAAATGAAAAAGAAGTGCTTCTGTTGCGGAAGAAGCTCGATGACTCCGCGGCCGATGGGCTCGCGTGTTTATGGGCACCTGGTGCGGTGTCGAACGCTGATGAAACGCCGGGCCGCCAGCGCTCTGCTGAACCGGGTCAGCGCCGCCCGAGAACGGCCCGGAAGAGCTGAATGACCGCATCCTGAATGTCGGGGAGCGACGACTCATAGAGGCGGCCGGCTTCGACCGCGGCTGGACTAATACCTCGCACACTCCCGAGCAGCTCTGCCGCAGGAATGCGAAGTCCTTTCGCAAGCGCGAGCACGGTCGTCAACGAGGGGTCACGTTTCCCCGTCTCGATTCCGCCAATATAGTTGGGTGTTAAGCCTGCACGTTCGGCGAGAGCTTCAAGGGTTAATCCAACAGCGTCGCGCCGCCTTCTCAATTCTTTTCCGAAGTCCACGGCACCGATAGTCGTGAGCTCTACAGCATAAATACACACTCGTTGGTGCCGCTGTCCCCAGCGATTCCCAACATTTACCGCTTTTTTTTCAAGCGGCGTCCGCAAGACCCGTTCTCATGGATGCGGCGCTCCAGGGTCAACGCGGTCTATACTCAATACAATATTTTAATAACTCGTTAAGATTTAAATAGCTCCTATCCCGTTCAGCACTTAGGAACTTTTTATTGAACCAATAAACATAATTATACAAACAATTCGATAAAATTGAATAATTCAAAACGAGGGCTTGCGGCCCGCCATTTTCATTTTAAAAACAGGGCTCCCGAATTTCGCGTACATCTGATAGTCGTATCGGCAATGGCACAGCCCTACAGGGATTGTGCAGAGCCCGCCCAGAGATAGGTTCGCCTTTAACTTCGCGGCGCTCTCTTTCGTTGAGCAGTACCCTTCAATACTGAGGAAACGATTATGCCTGGTACGGTTCGCGGTGGACTGATTCAATGTAAAAATCCCCTGAATGATGAGAGCGCCACAGTCGCCTTGATCAAGGAAAAAGCGCTTGCCGCGCATTTGCCTTTTATTGAGGAGGCCGGAAACAAGGGCGTTCAGATCCTCTGCCTTCAGGAGATCTTTAACGGGCCATATTTTTGCCCTTCGCAGGCGATTCGCTGGTACGACGCAGCGGAGAGTGTTCCCGGGCCGACGACCGAAACCATGCAGGCGCTGGCCCGCAAATATTCGATGGCCATCGTCGTGCCCGTGTACGAGCGCGAGCAGGCCGGCGTGTATTACAACACGGCCGCAGTGATCGACGCCGATGGCAAATACCTAGGCAAATACCGGAAGAATCACATCCCTCAATGCAATCCGGGCTTTTTCGAGAAGTTTTATTTTAAACCCGGCAATCTCGGCTACCCCGTTTTCCGCACCCAGTACGCGACTATCGGCGTTTATATTTGCTATGACCGCCATTTCCCCGAGGGAGCGCGCTTGCTGGGATTGAACGGAGCGGAAATTGTTTTCAATCCTTCCGCAACGGTCGCCGGTCTTTCTGAATATTTGTGGAAGCTTGAACAGCCCGCGCATGCGGTGGCCAATGGCTATTTCGTCGGCGCCATTAACCGGGTCGGAACAGAAGCGCCTTGGGATATCGGTGAATTCTATGGCCAAAGCTATTTCTGCAATCCCCGCGGCCAATTAATGGCGGTGGCCTCGCGCGATCAATCCGAACTCGTTGTCGCCGATCTCGATCTTGCCATGATCGAAGAAGTCCGGCGGGTGTGGCAATTCTATCGGGATAGGCGCCCTGAAACCTACGGCGATCTCGTAAAAGAACTGCCCTGAAATCACCATTGATTCTGCCATTAAAGGGATAAATCATGCGGACGCTCATTAAAGACGGCACCATCGTTACAGCAGTCGACACGTACAAGGGTGATGTTTGGATAGAAAACGAACGTATTGTTGCAATTACCCATCCTGATCAGCGGGAAAAGCTTGGCTTTTCCGCCGATCACACCATCGATGCTGCGGGCAAATTCGTCATGCCGGGCGGTATCGATGGCCACACGCATTTGGATATGCCCTTCGGCGGCACGGTATCCGCCGACGATTTTGAAAGCGGCACCATTGCGGCGGCCCATGGCGGAACCACAAGCATTATTGATTTTGCAATTCAAACAAAGGGCTCGGCAATTCGTCAGGCATTGGATACCTGGCATAAAAAAGCCGAGGGCAAAGCGGCCATTGATTATGGCTTTCACATGATCGCGACGGATATCAATCCATCATCGATCGAGGAAATGGGCGCGGCCGTCAATGAAGGCGTCACATCCTTCAAACTCTTTATGGCGTATCCGGGCGTTTTATACATCGACGACGGCCAAATCTTCCGCGCCATGCAGCGCGCCCGCGATTTATCGGCGCTTATTTGCATGCACGCCGAAAACGGAATCGCCATTGATGTACTCGTCGAACAGGCGCTCGCCCGCGGCGAAACGGCCCCCAAATACCATTCCATTACCCGTCCCGAAATCGCCGAAGCCGAGGGCACCCACCGCGCCCTTTGCCTTGCCGAAATGGCGGGTTCACCCGTGTATATCGTTCATTTATCGGCCCGCCGCGCCCTCGAAAAGGTCGTGGAAGCCCGCGATCGCGGCATGCCCGCCTTCGCCGAAACCTGCCCCCAATATTTATTCTGCTCCTTCGACGATATTTCCCGCGAAGGATTTGAAGGCGCCAAATTCGTATGCACACCGCCCATGCGTCCCCGCGACATGCAGGAAGACCTATGGCGCGGCCTCCGCACCAACGACCTCCAAGTCGTCTCCACCGATCACTGCCCATTCTGCATGAAAGGCCAAAAAGAATTGGGCCGCGATTCCTTTGCCAAAATTCCCAATGGAATGCCCGGCATTGAAACCCGCCTGTATTTAATGTGGGACGGCGGCGTCCGCACCGGCCGCATTTCAATGAATCGCTTCGTTGAAATCACATCGACCGCCCCGGCCAAAATCTTTGGACTCTTCCCCAAAAAGGGCACCATCGCCGTCGGTTCGGACGCCGATATCCTGGTGTGGGACGGCGACAAAGAACACGTTCTCTCCCAGCAAACGCTTCATATGCGCGTCGATTACTCGCCTTTCGAGGGACGCACCGTAAAAGGCGCGCCCACCCATGTTCTCTCCCGGGGAAAGGTCGTCGTCGAAAACGGCGAATTCAAAGGCAAGGCGGGCAGCGGCAATTTCCTGCGCCGCTCGACCTTCTCGCTCTAATCCTTCATTCTGATTCATTTTTATCGAATTGGAAAACAGGCCGGCCGAAATGGATTCAAAAACCATCCGAGAAAAACACAAACAATACCTGCTGAAATGCACGGCGAATTACTACGAGGAACCTCTTGTTGCCGCTCAAGGAAAAGGTGCCTACATCACCGACTTGGATGGCCATCAATACCTCGATTTCTTCGGAGGCATTCTCACCGTTTCGGTCGGCCATTCGAATGAAAAGGTTAACGCGGCCGTAAAAGCCCAACTCGATCGATTGACTCACCTAAGCACGCTATATCCCACGGTGCCCATCGTCGAGCTGGCCGAAAAGCTTGCGAACATCACGCCCGGCGCCCTCTCCAAGGTCTTCTTCACCGCCTCCGGCACCGAAGCCGATGAAACGGCCGTCGCGCTCGCGCAAGTCCATACCGGCCGGCAGGAACTCATTGCATTGCGCCACGGATATTCGGGCCGCTCGCTCCTCGCCCAATCGCTAACGGCGCACGCTTCCTACAGAGCCGTTCCCACGCAAGTCGCCGCCGTAAAACACGCATTGTCGCCCTATTGTTACCGCTGCCCGCTCGGCAAAGAATATCCATCGTGCGAAGTCGCCTGCGCCCGCGACCTCGAAGAATTAATACGCACGACCACCCAAGGCAGCATTGCGGGATTCTTGGCCGAACCCATTCAAGGCGTGGGCGGTTTTATCACTCCTCCCAAAGAATACTTTCAAATTGCCGTCGAAATCGTTCGTAAATACGGAGGCGTCTTTATTTGCGACGAAGTGCAGACCGGATTTGGACGCACGGGCGGCAAAATGTGGGGCATCGAGCATTTTGGCGTCGAGCCCGACATCATGACCATGGCCAAGGGCATTGCCAACGGCTTTCCACTCTCCGCCACGGTGTGCACACCCGCCATTGACGCATCCTTTAAATTCAGCTCCATCTCTACATTTGGCGGCAATCCCATTTCGTGCACCGCAGCCCTCGCCACCATCGGTGTGATTGAATCCGATGGGCTTGTTGAAAATGCCGATAAAATGGGAAGCCTCTTGCGTTCCGGCCTCATCGAACTCAAGGCCAAATATCCAAAAGTCATCGGCGATGTCCGGGGAATGGGCCTCATGCAAGCCTTGGAGCTGGTGCAGGACGAAAGCGAAAAGAATCGCACGCCCAACCCCAAAGCCGTTCTCGGCGTATTTGAGGAAACCAAAAAGCGCGGGCTGCTCATTGGAAAGGGCGGCCTGTATGGCAATGTCATTCGAATTGCCCCGCCCCTCAATGTGCATGCTTCACAAATTCAAGATGCGCTTCAAATACTCGATGCATCCTTTGCCGCTCAGAGCCAACGCGAGGTAAATCCATGAACGAAAAACCATCGACCTTTAGAGAGCTCCTTCCGGCCGATCGCCTGGAAGCCAAGCTTGCCGACGCAAAGCCTTTGTATTTAAAAAGCGAAGCATCGGCCGAAGCGGAGCGCTGTCTATTTTGCCATGACGCGCCCTGTGTAAAAGCCTGCCCCACCGGCATCGATATTCCCCTCTTCATTAAAAAGATTGCGACGGGCAATGCGCTGGGCTCTGCCAAAACCATTTTTGAATCGAATATTTTAGGATATTCCTGCGCGCGGGTTTGCCCGGTGGAAGAATTGTGCGTGGGCAGTTGCGTATACAATGATTGGCACCGCCCACCCATTCAAATTGGCAAACTGCAGCGCTATGCCACGGAAATAGCGCTCGATATTCGCGAGAAAACAGGCCGCTCTCTCTTCGAACCCAAGCCTATTTCCGCTCAATCGAAGAAAGTAGCCCTCGTGGGCGCCGGCCCCGCTTCTCTCGCCTGCGCCGCATATTTGCGGCTCGCCGGACATCAAGCCATTATTTTCGAACGCAATTCCTTGCCCGGCGGGCTCAATACAACAGGCGTGGCTCCCTATAAAATGAACGCCGCCGATTCGCTCCGAGAAATCGATTTTATTCGATCGCTCGGCGTTGAAATCCGCTGCGGTGTGGAAGTGGGCAAAGATATCAGCGCAGCATCCTTATTGGCCGATTTCGACGCGGTTTTTATCGGCGTGGGACTGGGTGCCGATTCAAAACTAAATATTCCCGGCGAAGAAGGGCAGGGCGTCTATGGCGCCGTCGAGTTTATTGAACGCCTAAAGAATAAAGCGGGATTTTCATTGGATGGCATTGAAGATGCAATTATCGTTGGCGGCGGCAATACAGCCATTGACGTAGCCCGCGAACTCGCCCAACTCGGCGTCAAAAAAGTCACCATGGTGTACCGCAGAAGCGCCGCCGAAATGCCCGGCTATAAGCATGAAATGGCGCTTGCGAGGCTGGAATCCGTTCTTCTCCGGGAGCGCTCTCAGCCTGTTTCCGTGCTCCGCTCTGAAAATGGCCGCGTACGCGCCATGCAAATCGCCGACACCAGCGAAGGGCGCCCCATCGCCGGCACTGAAAAAGAATTGGCATGCGATACCGTCATTGTGGCCATCGGCCAGGCCAAATACGGCAGCCTCGCTTCTCAATTTGATGGTGTGTCGCTCGATAAGCGTGGAATTGTCATCGTGGACCCGGAAACGCGGCAAACAGCCAATCCGCGCGTGTACGCGGGCGGCGACTGCATCAATGGCGGCGACCTGGTCGTCACCGCCGTGGCGGATGGCCGCAAAGCGGCGAACGCCCTGATAAAAGCATGGAACGCCCACACCAGCGATCAAAACCAAATTGCGGCGGCGAGCTGAGCAAAAGGACGAAGGGAAAATAAAATGGCGGACCTATCCATTGATATGTGCGGAATTAAAAGCCCGAATCCTTTTTGGCTGGCCAGCGCGCCGCCTGCGAATTCGGGCGAACAAGTTATGCGGGCCTTCGATGCGGGCTGGGGAGGCGCCGTTTGGAAAACCTTGGGCGATCCGATTGTAAACGTGTCCTCGCGCTTTGGGGCCCTCGACGTAGGACTTCAAAAGATTGCGGGTTTCACCAATATCGAATTGATCACCGATCGGCCGCTGGAAGTTAATCTCAAAGAAATAGCCGAAGTCAAAAAACGCTATCCCAAGCATGCCGTCATTGTTTCATTAATGGTCGAGTCCAAAGATCAATGGCGCGATATTATACGCCGCTCGGAAGACACGGGATGCGATGGCCTGGAACTGAATTTCGGCTGTCCTCATGGCATGTGCGAGCGCGGAATGGGCAGCGCCGTCGGCCAAGAGCCCGAAGTGCTCCGCGAAATTACATCGTGGGCTAAAGAATTCGCCAAAACACCTGTATTGGTAAAACTCACACCCAATATCGGCGACATTACCGAACCCGGCGTCGCCGCAGTGAAGGGAGGCGCCGACGGCCTATCCCTCATCAATACGATCAAATCGATCATCGGACTCGATTTAAATCATTTCACACCGCTTCCCCGCGTTGGCATGCGGGGCACCAACGGCGGTTATTGCGGCCCAGCCGTAAAACCCATTGCTCTTCATATGGTCGGCGCGCTGGCCCGCCATCCCGAGGTCAATATTCCCATTAGCGGGATCGGCGGCATTTCCAATTGGCGCGACGCGGCCGAATTCATTGCCCTCGGCGCCACCAGCGTGCAGGTATGCACCGCGGTGATGCATCATGGCTATCGTATTGTTGAAGACATGATCGAGGGCCTCTCCATGTTCCTCGACGAACGCGGAATGAAATCGGTCAATGAACTCCGGGGCAAAGCCATCAGGGCCTTCACCGAATGGGGCGATTTAGATCTCAATTACAAAGTGGTGGCGAAGATCAATGCGGAAACCTGCATTGGATGTCAAAAATGCTATATCGCTTGTTTAGACGGCGCACACCAATGTATTCACACGGCGGCGGGCCTCTGCGGAGCGTGGCACGGCGAGCCCGACCATGGCCAGAATGCGCGCCTCCAGCCTTCGCCCCGCATCATGCACGCAAGCGATGCGTATGCCGCTTCAAAAACAGGCATCCGCGTGCCCAAGGTCGATGAACACGAATGTATTGGCTGCAATCTGTGCGCCCTGGTTTGCCCGGTGGAAGGCTGTATCACCATGGAGGAAGTCGCCGCGGGCGGTACGGCTCACACCTGGAAGCAATATGAAGCCGAGCATCCGGAAGCTCAGCACCATCCCCACCATCACGATAAGTCACATCATTAATCTGTTGGTATTTTTTCTGACATCTTAAAATAGAGGAGTCAATGTCATGATGGCTACCGAAAGCGTGAGGCAAACCTATAAAAAGGATGCGGACGGCGCGATGGCCAAAGCCATTGCGGCATTGGATTTCGATCGCATTCATAAGACATACGCTGATCAAAATGAATGTGTATTTCTCGAGCACGCACTGCCGCCCGAAATCCTAGATCCCATTCTTGGCGAATACGAACGCCTGCGAAACCACGTCCATCGAAATCACGTTCCCTTCGTGCGCAAGGGCGGCAATATCGGCTACCGCACGCTCCTGAAGCACGCCCCAATCATGATGTCGCTCTACCATAGCCCTGCATTTATCGCCTTCATGAGCCGTCTCGCAGGGAAGGAACTCTTTCTCAAATCGCCCGACGACGATCACGCATGCGCTGTTTATTCGTATACAGAGCAGGGCGATTTCATGCGGCCTCACTACGATACCTGCGGCTGCGAACAGGGCGCTTCCTATACCATTATCATCGGATTGATTGACAAGTCGAGCAGCCGCTTGGCCTGCCATTTATTCAAAGGCGATCAAAACAAACCCGAAAAAACCATCGAATTGAAGACACATCCAGGATCGATGGCCATCTTCAATGGATCGAAATTGTGGCACAGCGTAACCCCGCTGGGATCGGGCGAAGAGCGCGTGGTTTTGTCGCTCTCCTATATGACCGATACCAAAGTGTCGCCCGCCGTGCGATTTAAAGAGAATATCAAAGATGCACTTTTGTATTTTGGTTTGCCCTCGGTGTTTCAGCAGAATTATCTGTGGGGAACCCGGTCACGGCATTCGGATACAAAATCCTCCCTCCAAACCAGAAGCGTTCTCATCACGGGAGGCTCCAGCGGAATTGGCCGCGAGCTCGCATATCAATATGCCCGCCAAGGCGCGAGCATCGCCCTCTTCGCCCGCAGAGCCGAACGCTTGGAGCTGGTCGCCAAAGAGTGCGAAAGACTCGGCGCGTCCAAAACGATCGTATTGACAGGCGATAACTCCAAACAGCCCGACGTAAAAGCCGCCGCAGAAAAAATAAAAAATACGATTGGATTGGTAGATATCGCCCACCTCAATGCGGGAGGCTACGGCGACAAAGACGACGGGCCGCTCGCCTGCTGGTCCACGAGCTTCTCCGCCGAACGCATTGAAAAGATTATCCGGACCAATTACTTGGGAACTGTTTACTGGATGAACGAATTGCTTCCCGCTATGCAAGAGCGGGGTTCGGGCACCATTGCGGTCACGGGCGCGATGGCCGCCGATAGGGGATTGCCTGGTTCCGGCCCGTATTCCGCCAGCAAAGCGGCATTGCGCGCACTTATCGACGGTCTCCGGGCCGACGCCAACATGCACGGCGTAAAGCTCTGTTTAATCGAGCCCGGCTTTGTGCAAACCGAGCTGACCGACGCCGACTGCTGTATCCGGATGCCTTTTCTTCAGCAGGCCGATAAAGCCGCCGAACGCTTCGTGGAGGGCATTGCCAGGGGCGAACGGGTAATCCGCTTTCCTTGGCAATGGTCGATCATTAGCCAATTGGGCGCCTATGTGCCCCGGTATTTTTATGACCGCTGGGCGGAAGGCATGCTTCCCAAAGACGGCGCAAAACCCTGCACGCCTCAGCCGCTCTGAGGATTAAAATGCATTGAAACACGTTTGAAAACGCATGGAGTTTCCGGTGGCCAAGTACAATTGGATCAGAGCATCTATTCTTTTAATTGGATTGACCGCCGGCTTATCGGCGGGTTTCGGCGGATGTGCCGAAAGAAGCGGCAACCCCAGCGGCGAAGCCACGGACTCGCCGGCAATTGCAGCCAATACGATCGAAATTCCAGAGGGCGCCGAGCTATTCTGGGACGGAGAGCGGCGCATTTACGCCGAGCACACAGGCGAATGGGTTTTAAATCCCCATAGAGGCCAGCGCCTTGAACATGTACGGCTCTTTTATGAAGGCCGCGAAAAGCCCGCCGATGCGTGGATAGGAAAGCGGGCGATTGTTCATCTCCCCGGCCTTTTGGAAACGCAGGCCGCCCGCCGCCTGGCCGAGCTCGGCGTGCAGCTCGTTCAGAGCATTATGCCTTCCGCGGGACTATTTATTGCCGAATCAAAACGCGAAGATATCGATGGCTTGAAACTTTCGCTGGAGCTCAGGGGCGTACCGGGCATTGCGCGCAGTATTCCGGATCTGTGGCTTCGCCATAAAAGCCTCGCCGAGCCTTGGGTACCCGACGATCCGCGCCTCCCCGGCCAATGGTTTTTTAAAAATCTTAAAATGACCGAAGCCTGGGGCTATTCAAAAGGAGATCAGTCCATTTCAATTGTCGTTATCGACAGCGGCTGCGACGCCGCCCATCCGGATTTGGTGGCCAAAATGGATCCCGGCCGCGATGTGCTGGCGCTGGACGACGATCCATCGCCCACGCCCAATACCCAGGATAATGCGCACGGAACGGCTTGTGCCGGCCTGATCGCCGCATCGACGAACAATGCCGAGGGAATCAGCGGAGCCTGCCCCGAATGCCGCCTTCGCTGTGTGAAATTATTGGATGGCAATTCGATGGTGCCTCTTTCTGCGGACGTCGAGGCATTTAACTTCGCATTGACCAACAATGCGGCCGTGGTGTCCAATAGCTGGGGCTTTGTGGATTCGATTCCTGCTCCGGGGCCGCTGGAGATAGCGATTAACGAGGTATTTGACACAGGCCGCAATGGCTTGGGCGCGGTCGTTGTATTTGCCGCGGGCAACGATGCGCGGGAAATTAAAAATGACGAATTGCTCGCGGTGCGCGGTGTATTGGGCATAGGCGCGATCAACAACCTCGATTCAGAAACCTCGTTCACCAATTTTGGAGATTCGATCGATTTGGTCGCTCCCACAGGCACCCTAACCACCGATATCTCCGGCGCCGACGGTTATGATGTCAGTGATTACGAAAAATCGTTTGGCGGCACATCTTCGGCCTGCCCTGTTGCCGCGGGCATTACGGGATTGGTCGTTTCCTCGGCCCCCGGAAAAACTTCGACCGAATTGGTCGACATTTTGATCAAAACTGCCCGCCCGGCGCCCTATGCCGTTCCCGATGCCAATGGGCACGATAAAATATTTGGTTATGGAATTATCGATCCGGTCGCTGCGCTCAAAAATGCCTTGGGCATTATGGATGCGCCTGATGCGGGCGCGGGCGGCGGTTCGGGCGAGGATGCGGGCGTTCCAGGCGAGGACGCGGGCACACCGGCTCCTCCTCCCGGCGGCGATTCCGACGATGAAGGATGCACCTGTGCAGTGGCGGGATTTTCTGAGGCTTCGTGGCCGGCGGGCTTTTTCTATGGCGCAGGCGTGCTGATTTATTTACGGCGGCGCCGGGCAAACCAAGGCAAGAGCGCAAGAGGCAAGGCCCAAAAGCCCAGTTGAGCGCCATTGTTTGCGATACCGCAGGCGCAGCCCGTGTCCGGCGGCGGCTCGCTTGGCAGCGGCGGCTTATCCATCGGATTGGGGTCCGGAGGATTCATGACCGGCGGAGGATCGGGCGGAACAAGCGTATTTTTGCAGGCTTCAACTTCCTCGGGCGTTCCTATGCACAGCCCTGGCCGCCGGGAATTTCCACTTTGCAAGGTATTGATAACAACAACGAAAGCATTGTCTGCGCCTTCGGTATTGATCGTCTCCTTGCCGGCGCTCACATCGCTGATTTGCAGCACAGGATCGAGCTGATTCTTCCTTGAGGCGACCAGCAGCATCACCAGGCCATCCTTTTCCTCGGGCGCGTCCTTGGGCGGAACCACGGCGGCCGTGAAGGTGCTCCGTCCTGCGACGGCTATTTTATAGTATTGGCTTGATGCATAGAATACACGCAATGCATCGTCCATATAGGGTGCACTAACAATATTGACGCCTACGAGAGGATAAGAGCTTCCATTTTTATAGCCCCGGGCAGGATCGGCATATTGGCCTGTAAATAAATTCCACGTCGCGAATTCAACAAAAGACTCGGCGAATGAAGTCTGGGCCTGATCGGCAAACAGAGCATCGAGCTCCTGATACCAATTGGGATTATCCACGCCGTTCGCTCCATTTTCGCTTCGCTCCCAAAGTGTGCGCACCATGGATTCGCCATAGCGCTCGTCCAGGAATTGAAAATAAATACCCGCCCCATAGCTAAATGGATCGACCGGCCCAGGCAGCGGCAAATTGAGGCTCCGATCGGAACTGCTTAAATAGCCGTCGGCGAAATACTCAAAATCCTTGAGCGATGCATCGAATTTTTCAGTCGCCCAGACCGCCGATCCCTCGGCGAAAATGCTTCCTTGATCGTGGTCATAGGCGGCCTGAATCGCATGAAAGTATTCGTGGCTTCCTAAAATGCGATTGGCATAATCCGCAGAGGGATAATTATATCCCGCGTAATCATTTTCCTGGACCATGTAGCCGATGCAGATTTCAGGTGTATTGGCCAGGCAATCGTCGACCTGAAAATTACCATCCCCAAGCCCGGCAAAATCGACCAAATAAACATCGAACCGGCCATCACCCCCATTATCGATTGGGATGGATTCGTCGCTGGGCGGTATTCGGAAGCCAAGCTCGCCGTGATAGCGGGTGTAGACATTATCATAGACTTGCCCAACATTTTCAACGAAATCGGGCACGCCTGAATTGTCCGTGTCATCAATTGGAACGGAGTTTTTGCCCATCTTTGTGTAATGGACTAAAAAATGACCGCCCGGCGAACCGTAGGTTTCCACGATATCGCCGGGCTCGAAGCGGAATAGTTCATTGTTGCCCGGAGTGTCGGGGCGAAGGGCTTGCGCCGTTTTTCCAACCGGTTCCCGGGCTGAAAGATCACCGCCTTCGTCCATGCTGCCGCAGCCCACAAGGCTTAAGAAACCAAGGCTTGTTAATACGGCCGCGGTTGCGATTTTTGTGGAACGGTATTTGATCATAGAAACCTGCCTCTCAAAATCCGTGCATGGAGTCAATTTGATAAAATTTCAATACGATAATGTTATACGCATAACACCGGAATCAATCCAAATAGGTCCAGCGCACGTTTAGCACGGCGCCTTTCGAGCCCATCGGGACCGAATCCATCGTATTGCATTGGTTCTGGGCGGCTGCATCTTCATAGTATTGATCGACAATGAGTTTAAGATGATGGCCGTCGGCGAGTTCGACCACAAACACATTGCCGGTCATCTTGACGCAGCCCGGATATTGCCAATACGAAGAGAGTGCCGTTGCGGGCGAGCCGGGAAGTCCCGAGCCGTCTTCGATCAGCATGCAATCAGGCGCATCGGTGAAATACGAATCCGTCTTTTGCATGAGGCCGTCGGGGACCGCCATTACGTCTTCGTATTTCGTTCCCGGAATGGTGCGGGCCGCGCTGACGCAGGAGGGGCCGGATGATGCGCTGTTCACGCGCACGACGTATCTGCGGAATGCAATATCCCAATCCATCGAGTCGAGCGAGGCTTCATCGGAGATCGCAACCTTCTCCAAGCCCATCGATGTGAATTTGCCGTACACGTAGGAATCGGGTTTGGGCGCTCCGAACCCGCCCGCCGTCGCGTCGATTATGCTTCGGAAACCCTTGCCATCAGGCTGATTCGTGATGAGTCCAGGCGCCACATCGGGCTGGAAGTTCATCTGCTGAATGACGGCGTCGGAGCAAGCCACGGGCGTAGGCATCGTGCAAACCGCTCCGGCGCTCCCGCCCGCGCTTCCGCTTCCGCCCGAGCCGTTGCCGCCGGTTCCTCCGCCCGCCGTTCCATTGCCGCCCGAGCTCGACGACCCACTCATCGTGGTTTGCGTTCCGCCCGTTTCGGTATCGGAATCGCCGCAGGCGGCGATCAGCGCCGCAGCAGCGCCGAATATCACTGAAAAAGACAGCCATTGAATTCGCATGATCGAATACTCCTATTCTTTGGTTTCAACTGGAGAAGGCCATATGGCCGGGTTAGAAAATTTATGAAATTAGTATTTATTTTTATAGGATTGATTGGGCCGGCCTCTCATTGCCAGTGAATATTGATAGAATGAGTGGCCAATTGAATGAAATTGAAAACGGAACGGCTACTCGCAGCGCTTGTTTTTCTCGCGAAGCCCAATCACTTCCTCGCGCAGCGCCTTAAGCTCGCGCTCCAGCGCTTCCAGGCGCTTATCCTGCGTCTGCACCGCCGCGACGGCCATGCTGGTATAGCCGTATAAATCGACGCGCTCGCCATTGCTCATCACGGCCGGGCTTTGAGGATTATCGTCGATAATAAAGCCCAAATGTTCGCGCGTGCCCGCAGGCTCGTTTTTATAGTGCCAGGTCGCGATCTTCATCCGCATCAAATCGTCGTGAACCTGCTGCAGATCCCGCTCGGGCAAATAAGAAATATTCGTCTTGTGCTCGGCCTGTGAAATGGGGCACATCACCGCGGGATCGGTGTCGCTGCATTTCAGCAGGACGCCGCATGTGCTGCCCGCCGGCCAGCACAATGCGTCTTTGGTCGTACACGCGTCGCCGATCTTTTCTGTCGTGCACGGATCGACGCCCGAGGGAGCTCCTCCGCCCGCGCCGCCCGCGCCGCCCTGGCCCGGATCCATACACACAGGATCGCCGCATGTGGCCCACCATTTCAGCGCGCCGCTGCTTCCGCCGCCTTGGCCCATGCCGCCTTGGCCTGCGCTTCCGCCTTCGCCGCCGCCATTACCGCCGGAGCTACAAGCCATGCCGAGCAACGGAGCTGCCAGGCACACGAAAGAAATAGCTAAGAATCGATTGAATTTCATGGCTAAGATCCTCCAGGCGCTCCGCCGAACCTAAAGAGAACGATAGAGAGCGGCAGGGCACCTCAAAAAGTAAAGACAACCATTTTTAACATAACAGATCGGCACGATTCCACTCTCAATTGATGGCGGAACTCCTTTAAAAAAAGAGCAAAATAATATAGATCCCGGCTTGCATTTCTTCTTGCTGCGCTATTCTTTCAAGCTTCGCAGAGATGAGCGATCGGCAGCCGGTGGGCCGCCTTGGGGAAACTTTGCGGATTGCGTGGTTAGGCGTATGAAAGCGCCGGGATGAAACCTTCCTCCGGTGTGAATTCGATATGATAGTCTCCCTACGAAATACGCATGGTGATTTATTTGAGTTCGGCAAGAAGTGCTTCGATGCATTTACGGCTGAGCTCACATCCTATGGTATTCCTCCAGATCCCCGTATGGAGATACGCCGCGGAGCGGGAATGCTCTGCTATTACGATTTAAATGACGGTCATATTTATGTTTCGTTTCCCGATCAAAGCACGGCGCTGGGCAGACTGCAGCTCACCATTTTGACTTCGCTGATGGGCTGTAGAAATCAAGAAGAATTTACGCGCCTCGCGGAAGTATTGGTGCCGCGGGTTATTGCGCATGAATTAGGCCACCATTTGAGACACCGCTATGGTGTATTTGGGACTAATCTTTGGCAAGAGGAGCAGATTGCCAATCAATTGGCCGTGGCTCTGACCAAACACCGGATGAGCCAGGAAGAGAAAAAGTTTGCAAAAGACCTTCTGCGCCGGGCGATGGATAATCTTGGGCCGCGCGTTGGCGTAAACAATGCGGCGACGTTTTCTTATTACAATTTTTTTCAGGCGCTCAATGCATCGGGAAAGCTGCCCGACAGCGCGTTCGAGCGCATGGAGGTCGCTCAGCGTATTTTTGGAATGAGGCCCGAGGACTTTGAAGACAGTGTCGATTTAACGGCCAGCCAAGCTCATGGTTTAATGCGCCGATCCGATATTATTCGTGAAATCAATGAAGAATACACGTCCGATATGGCGAAGTACATGTACTATCACAGCGGCTGGATTTATTTGGATTTAATGAGCCATTCGGCCGAATACGTCGACGATTTTGCCAGGCTGAGGCTGAATGTGTCGACGCCGATTTTACCTCCTATCGAACCCAAGCCCAA
Organism: uncultured Polyangiaceae bacterium; assembly: GCA_964537685.1. Classification (GTDB taxonomy): domain Bacteria; phylum Myxococcota_A; class Polyangia; order Polyangiales; family Polyangiaceae; genus CAZICM01. Next base: position 211,649 of record CAZICM010000002.1, on the reverse strand, counting down.
TCCTTCGCAAAGGGAGATTTTCGCGTGTTACCGGGCGTACGCGGAGGCGCTGAATACATCGCCTGCAGCGGCGAGGTTTTTTTACAAGCGGTACCGCAAGCTCTTATGGGCAAAAATGCAATCGGTCGAATTGGCCGTTCCTGGATACGCCGATAGGCTTCGCTCCGAGGCGACTTTCTTTTTAGAGAGCTGGGATGAAGGCGAATCCGATGCGCTTGGCTATCTCGCTCATCTAGCTCCTCCCGAAATCCGCGCGCTCTTTCCCAATCGAATTTCTTCCTACGCCGATCCGGGCTTGCTTATGCATAATCATTTGCCTTCAGAAACCGATAGAAGGTTGTGGCGGCACGTGACCTTGCACGAGGCCGATGACGCGGCGGCTCACACGCTCTATCGCTTGACGCTCTTGGATCAAACCGACGTATTTCGCTCGATGCCCGCAGAATCGATGCTCGAGCTGGTGGCTGGGCTATGCCGCGTTCGATTGGCCGCCGGAGAAACGATTATTTGGGAGCGGGAAATCAATGATGATGTGTTTTTTCTGCTGACGGGCCGGCTTGAAGTATTGGTTTCTCAGGGCACCGTGGACAAGCGCGTAGGTATTGTGCATCCGGGCGAGGTGTTTGGTGAAATGGCCTTTTTCTCGCGTGACACCAGGAATGCAACGGTGCGGGCTATCGCGCCTTCTGAGTGTTTCGTTATCAAAGATACAGAGCTATTATCGTTGGTGTTCAAACATCCTTCGGTTTTGATGCAAATGGCGGGAGCTCTCGCGAAACGGCTTGCAAAACTGAATCAGCGGGCCGCAATGAGCGATTTAAATGTCGATTCCGTGAGGGGCCGCTAGCATTGATATGATCGTATTGATCATTAAATCTATCAATTTTATACCGGGACGATGCGGCTTTGATGGTTCACGAAACAGGGGTGCTCACACACGAAGGTGTGTTGCCGAAGCAAAGCGATAGCGATAGCTCGAGGGTGGGGTGGGGGATGGCTGTTTGGCGCGGGCTACTTGGGCCGCGTAGTGAGGATTTATGTCGAAGATCGATGACATTGCTGACAAGGTTCTACGCTCCATTGGAAACGATCAGGAAAAGGCGCGCAAAATTACGGATGCGCTTGTGACGAAAGATCCTGGCCGTATTCAACAAGTGCTCGCCGAGGTGGCTGGGGTCCAATTGACCAAAGAAGATCTCGATGGTTTGACGAAAGAAATCGAGTCGAATCCGAAGCGGGTCGCGGCCATCTTTACCTGAGGCAGGCGCATCGTTCTCTCTCGGTGTTCGCTTTGCATACCCCAGTCCATGCGGCCTTGGTTTCGATGTGAATTCAGTGGAGCATGATTCCAAGGCCGCCGGCGCGCTCCAATCGGCTTTTTTCGCGCCTCCGTCCCATCTTGAGTCAGTGAAATACCCCGCATGGGCGCTGTCAGCCATTGCTGCCGCGGCGCGTTGGTGCATGGGGCTGCCTTGTCCTCTTCACGGGCGCGCTGATTCCTTCTTCGAACGTTTGCGGCAAGGTTCCGGCGGGCGCTCCTTGGCGGAGCTTTTGTATTTGCCGTGGGCCACTCCTTTTTTCTCGCTGATGGACGTCTACGCGGCTGACCGAAATATTGATCGAAATGATGAATATTTTTATCGAATTGGCGAGGGCGCGCTTTTTCTTTATTTTGGCGTTCGCGTTCAGGATGATGTTGTCGATGAGCCGCTCGAATTTGAGCGGGCCGCCGTGTATCTGATGGAGAGTTTTCTAGGCGCGAGCGCGCGGGCGTTTGCCGCTGGAGTTGGGCATCATCCCGAATTCTGGGCGATGCGTGATGAAATCATGTGCACCTTCAACAACACCGCTCTTATTGAGGCGGCGGGACGGGAAGGGGATCTCAATTCCAATTTGAAAGAGTTTGATGGCGATTCTTATTTGTGGATGGGCCGTAAATTCTTTCCAATGGCGGTTCCTCTTGCAGCAATAGCGTGCCGGTCGGGCCATTCTTCGGATTGGAAATGGCTGTTGGCATTGGTCGAGTCGTTTGGGGCTGGACTGCAGATGATCAACGATATTTTTAATTCGGGCGAAGATCATCGCGATGGCCGGCAAACGCCGGTGTTGGAGGCGCTGCGCAGGCATGTGGAACTGGAGCGGGATACGCCGGTCGGCTATGTGCGCGCCCACTTGAATTCAAGCCCGGCTCTCGCATGGGCCATCGCAATCGCGCAAGGCCATATGAAAAATGCTTATCGAATTGCTGTTGAAAATCATGTGATTGGAATTGCGAATCTCATTCAAGAGCGGATCGGGCTGAGTGAATTGGTTCCGTCGAAGCTATTGGCTCTTTGTTTTGGCGCCGGAGTTCATGGGCGCGGCGGACAATAATGGCACCGTGCTGAATTTGCCCGGCGCAAGCAGATTCGCGAGTTTTGAAGGAGATTTTACACCGAGTGCGGCGATGGCTTTGTCGGCCTCGGCGACCTTTGCGCGGCCCGTGTCATCTCCCAGCATTTCTCCAAGGCGGCGAAGGGCCAGCGCTTCGTGCATCCGTAAGTCCGATTTCGATGCGGATTCTCTGCACGCTTCCGCGTATCTGCGGGCTTCGTCCATGCGGCCCCGCACCGATTGGATGCCTGCCCGAAGCAGGAATGCCAGGGCGTTTGACCACTCCGCGCGTTCCTTCTCGATGCGCTTTACGTCGCGCTCCGCGGAACGCAGAAAGGTTTCGCGCTTCTTGATATCGGTATTGTCCTCGGCCGCGCACAATATCGCGCAGCGGGCGCGCAGCTCATAGACATCGATGCGTGCCATGGGGATCTGAAAAACATAGGCGCGCTTGAAATCGCTCCAGGCTTTGCTCAAGCGCTCCCAAGCTTCTAAAGGCCGGTTTTCGTACAGATCGAAGTTCGCGATGCCGCACACGTAGTTGCAGTAGTTCATCAGATCGCCTCCCTGATGGGTGCTGAGCGCAAGGGCTTCATTGATGGTGCGGCGCCCTTCAGCGATTTGATCGAGCGCGGTATCCGTCGGCCAGCCTACCGCGAGGCGATTGTGAACGAGTACGTAGAGGTCGCCGCGGGCCTGCGCATTGCGGAATACCCAGTGCAGCCGCTCGGTCATTTCACCTAGGCGTCCCATCCGGAATAGGCAGCAGATGGCGAAGATATCGACGGTGTCGAGTTCCCATGTGACGCCTGTGCACTGTTCGCGGAACATGGTCGCGCCTTGATCGAGAAGCGTGAGGCCCTCTTTCCAATGTCCCGACATGTAGTGAGCGGCGCCCGCCATCGCCGTGGAAAGCGCAATGGCGTGGGGTTTTTGGATTTCTTGCGCCAGCGACTCAGAGAGCTGCATGAGCTTCTTCGTGCGCGGCCGGAGCTCTAAGCTGGATGCCGCGGCATAGGGAAGCTCAACGGCGAGAGCGCGGGCGATCCGGTACGGTTCTCCCGCCCGGAGTGCGAGGAGCAGATGGCGGGCTTGGAAATCTGTTCCCCGCACGCTGTCGACGAGGCTGAGCCCAACGGCAACCGCCCAGCAGATATCGATGCGAAGCAGTTCGGCCGGGGGGATTTCTTTTTCCAGGCGCTTTTTGAATTTTAAGCCCCGGAACCACAATTGAAGCCGGTGCTTGAGCAAGGACAATAGAGCCCGGTTTGGCGTTTCGGGGATTTTCATACCCAGCGGCGACAACACGCGCCGCACAGCTTCCAAGCCTTGATCGACATGCCCGCTGATGAGCCATTGCTCTGCGGCCCGCCTGCGCATCTCGAGCGCTTCTGCGGGCGGGCTGATTTCCGCCGTGGCCACATACGCTTCGGCTGCTTCCGCGCCTCGTCCCGCGTTGGTGAGAGAATCGCCGAGCCTGGCCAGAATCGGAGCTTTCTGAGGCGGTTCAAGCGAAAGGGCGAGGCGGTATAGGCGCGCGGCGCGGTCAAAGCCCAGCGCATCAAATGCATCGTCGGCCGCCTGAAGAACATAGTGCAATGCTTTCGTGGTGCGCCCAGCCGCCATGAAATGCACAAACAGCAGTTCCGGATCGGCTCTCTGCGACAATTCGAGTACGGTTGCAATTCGATCGTGGTTGGCCTTGATTTCCTCTGGTTTCAGCGTCCGCAGTACGCTTTCTCTAATTCGATCGTGATATATAACAATTTCTTCGTCATTGGTGTCGGCGCGCTGCTTTACGAGGTTCGACACGAGCAAAAGCGAGAGCACTGCGGGTTCATAAGTTTCGGTCCCGGCGATGCGGCGCGCTACCGCAGCATCGAGCGGATGCCCTGCGACGGCGAGAATCTCGAGCAGGCGCCGGGCTCCTGAATTGAGCCGGTTGACCTGGGCTTGAATCATTTCTTCCAGGCGCACCTGAGGCTTGGCCCGCGAATATGGGGGCGCGGTTTTGCCAGATAGAGGCTCTTCATCGCCGTCGGATTGCGCATAGCGGACGAGCGCATCGATAAACAGCGGATTGCCTCCTGCTTCCCGGGCGATCGCTTCGGCCCGGTCGCGCGCGCGGCTTCCAAGCAAGCTCATTGCGAGGCGTTCGGCTTCTTCAGGGGAAAACTCTTTGAGGTGAAGCGTGTGCAGTACGCAGGGATTCGAGGAAGGCGCCTCGAGAGCGTCGCTAAGCGCCGTGGCGTGAACGTTTTCCGCGCGATAGCTGGCGATCAGAAGACAGGGCGGAGCGTTCGGCGGATGAACGATTTCAGTCAGCAGCGCATCGCTGTCGGCGTCGCTCCACTGCATGTCGTCGATGGCGATAATGAGCGGGTTGCGCTGGGCAAGCTTGGTAAGAAGCCTGCGCAGCGATGTGAAGGCGCGGCTTCTGAGCTCGTGAGGATCGATAATGCGGGGGCTCGCCGGATGAGGGCGGTAGGGCAAAGGAACCTGGCGCAGAACGGGAAAAATGCGGGCGAGCTCTTCCAAGCCGCGGGGAAGGAGTTCGGTGACTTCATCCGGCGAAAGATCTTGAAGGTGCATGCTCAGCGCGTCGATCAGGCTGTCGACCGCTTTGTAAGGCACAGATTCGCGCTGATAACAGCGTCCGTGGAGGATGACTGCTTCTGGGTGAGTGGCTTTGGCGCTGTTGAGAAAGCGCTGTATGAGCGCGCTCTTGCCCATGCCGGATTCGCCGAAAATCAATATGGCTGCGCTCTGTCCCCGCCGGGCTGCTCCAAAGGCTTGATTCATCAGATCGAGCTGCGCCGCGCGTCCTACAAAAATCGATGAACGCGTTCCCGAGGAAGGCACGACGGAGAGAATCGGCCCCCGCTCTGTTTCGGCGCCGAGCTGACGCAAAATATCGCGTCCAGTCGGCCGCGCCTGAGGATCGCGCGCCAACAGCTTCATGCAGAGCGCCTCGAGATCCGCAGGAACGCCCGGCGCCATGGCCGCGGGCGAAATGGGATCGACCTCCGTTTTGTTTAAGAGAACATGCATGGGCGGACCATCAAAAGGCACCCGCCCTGTGAGCGCCGCGTACAGCATCACGCCGACGCTGTACCAATCGGAGGCCGGCGAGAGCGGCTGCCCCAAGCCTTGTTCAGGCGACATAAAGACCGGTGTGCCCACAATGGGCTGTTTGCTTTCCGCCGCGCCCTTATCGGTCAGTTCCGCGATGAGGCCGAAGTCGAGGATCACAACGCGGCCCTCGCGCGTGACCAGCACATTGGACGGCTTGATATCGCGGTGAAGCTTGCCTGCCGCGTGCAGTGTCAGAAGGCCCGCCGTGAGCTGGCGGAGCGCCGCGCGAAGCCTATCGGTATCGAACAGAGGCAGATCCTGCGATGGCATTGGAATGGGCGACAGCCGAACTTGCAGCGTTGGATCGGAGTCCTCTTCTGCGCCATCGTCATCGCTGTCCGACTCGTGCGCGTGGAGCAGCGTTGGGTCGTTAAACCATTCGGCCGAGTCGTTGGCCGTAGGCTGTTTAAGGCCGGCCTTTGGTTCTCCGCCGCCTGAGCGGGAAATCTTGGGCATCCCTTTGCGCCTGCTCGTGGGCCGGATAATCGTCGGCTGAAGCAGCATCGGGTTTTGCGTGTAGCGGAGGAAGTCGACACCATCGACATACTCCATCGTAAAAAACCACTCCTCATCTGTGCTCCACAGCTCATAGAGGGTGACCAGGTTGGGATGAACGATATCCGCGAGTGCTCGAAACTCGTGTTTGAATAGATAGAGCGCCGAGGCGTCAGTGTGCACCAGCGATTTCAGGGCGACGCGGGTATTGCGCTCTCGATCGAAGGCTTCCCACACGACACCGAAAGCGCCTTCGCCGAGCCGGCGCCTTAATTCAAATCGCCTCCACACAGACGCGGCGGCAGCAGCCGCATGGCTTTCAGCCCCCATGCTTTTCGCTCTCCAACGGTGCATCCAAGCAACAGCCCTTCGGTCCGAAGGGCCGGCGGTTGCTGCTTTGCGAGTTCTTTGCGAGGGGCGAAATGGCAAGCATTGGGTTCTGCGAAGGGCGGCGGGATTTTTGATGCAGAGGACAGCCCTTTCAGCGGCGATTGTCGCTCAGTCGGATTGCGGTGCGCAATGGTGCTCGTGGTCTCTTTCAGGCCGGGTTCTTCCTGCGCTTGCGCTGATTTGTTTCGCCGCATTCATTGCAGCATGCAACCCATTGCCCGCTCCCATTGCGATGAAGACAAGGCTTTCTGGTGTGCGGGCGCAGCTTGGCCATTCCGCGCCGGGCGCTGAATCGTCGTATTTGCGCTACCGCGTGAAGGCTCATGATGGCCACTGGACCTTTGACATGTTGCGTGGCCCTGGATTTTTCGTGCAAAGAAAGCGGCGCCGCGACGATACCCGCATTGATTACGAAGTGGGCCGCGATGAACGGGGAAGCTGGATTCGGGTGGGAGGCGGGGAAGCCCTTGAAGTATCCGATTCATGGAGCTCCTCGCTTCAAACGGACGAAGCTCTTTTTGGAATGAAGTTTCTGGACCCAGCGGGAAGCGACGAAACAACCTATATGGGCAAGTGGGGCTCCCGCTGGGAATTTGCTTATCGCCCGCAGGGTGCGCGAACGCTGACTTTTGGCATCGATCGCAAGAGCCAGCGCCTAAAGGCGTATGACATGGTCGATGATTTCGGCCGCCTGGTGCAATGCAAAGGGCTTCGTTTCAAGCGTTTGGAGCTTGGCCCGGTGCTCTCCAGGGCCCGCTGCAAAGTCTCGAATGCGAGCCATAAAAACCCGGAGCATGCGCTCTTGGATTACCGGCTCGAGAAAGCCGGTCCTCCTGAAAGCGCGCAAGAGCAATGGGGGCAGCATGGCGCCGGGGAAATAGGGCACCCGGCGGTGCGGCGTTTGGAGCGCGATCTTTTATCGGCGCATTCCATTCCGATCGGCGATCCAAGAAGGCCCACTGTTCCACTTCGCATCGGCGGTGGCAAAACGATCGAATTGATTCTCGACAGCGGAGCATTTCATACCGTTCTTTCGCCGTCTATTTCGAAAGAATTGGGGATCATTCCAACAGGAGAAGCACCTCTGTTCGTCCTGCCTCCTTGGTTATCCGCTTCCAATTTGTGGGTGGGATTGGCAGATACGATCAGATTGGGAAGTGCTGAATGGCATGGCGATCGCGTGCTTGTGGCGCAAAACAAAAGAATGCTCGGGCAGGACAATGGTATTCTTGGGGCCGATTTTTTTGAGCGCTTTATTGTAGAGCTCGACAATCCCAATGGAATGATGCGCATATGGCCGCGGAGCTTATTTGCACCTGAGCCGGGCTTCGTGAGAATGCGCATGCCCGACTCGGGCGAGGCGAGCATTGAGGGAGAAGTGGAGGGCGTGGCTTCGGGCTTGATGGTGCTCGATACGGGCATGAGCGAGGATATTGTCGTTCACCACTGGAAAATGAAATTGGAATACCCGCGGGAAAAAGGCCGTGAAGCGATGCTTGGCGCCGGTCCGGATTCGGCTCATCCCAATCGAAGCCCGGATTACTACACCCGGGTTAGAGGCATTCGGTTAGGGCCTTTTCCCTTTCCGGCGATGGATGCAATCGGGCGGGATCGCGAACGGGATTTGGTGGGCAGCGGCGTGGCCGTCGTTGGCATGGGTGTGATGAGATATTTTAGGATTGCCTTTGATTTTAAGGGCCGCACGCTTCTTTTATGGCCGGGCGACGCCTACACGGCATTGATTCGCTCGGGCATGGATATCGAAGATGGAGCTACGGGTATTACAATCGATCGTATTGTAGAAAATAGCCCCGCCGCCCGGGCGAAGGTGAGGCCGGGCGACGTTTTATTGAGCGTGGAAGGAAAACCCGTTGCCCATTTCCGCGAGGCCCGCAAGGCGATTGCCGGCCATCCCAAATCCCGCATTCGTTTGGGGCTGTTGCGCAGGCAGCAAAAATTATTCGCCGATCTCCAGTTAAATGAGCCCCCGGAGCATGCAATTAAAAAGAATTGAAAGCTTACTTCTTCGATTTTTTCCAAAGCTTGCGCATCCACGCTTCGACTTCATCGGGATCGGTGGGAATATCTTCGGATAGATTTTTCATTCCCTTTTCGGTAACCAAGACATCATCTTCGATTCGCACACCAATTCCACGGTATTTAGCCGGCACCGTCAGATCGTCCACCTGGAAATACAAGCCTGGCTCTACCGTGAGCACCATTCCGGCCTTTAGTTTGCCGAATTTATAATTCTCCTGCCGCGCCTGCGCGCAATCGTGCACATCCAGGCCCAGCATATGGCTTACATTGTGAAGTGTGTATCGCCTATAAAATTGATTTTCTTCTTTTAGCGCATCATCGACATTGTCCAAAATGCCCAGCTCGACCAAGCCCTGCGCGAGCACCCGCATGGCCGCGCGGTTGGGATCGAGAAAATCGTTGCCCGGCTTTACCTGTTCAAACGCCGCGAGCTGAGCCTTGAGAACCAGCGAATAAATTTCCCTCTGCTCTTTAGAGAACGAACCTCCGATGGGCAGCGTGCGCGTAATGTCCGCCGTATACAGCGTATTGCCTTCAACGCCCGCATCGAGCAGCAGCAAATCGTCTTTATCGAGCGCTCCGTCGTTGCGCGTCCAATGCAAAATACACGCGTGTTTTCCGCATGCGGCGATGGTTCCATAACCCGTTCCATTGCCCAGCACGCGCGCCTTTAAGTTGAAAACCCCTTCCACTTCACGCTCGCTCTTGGCCTTGCGAAGCGAGCGGATCACATCCTCAAAAGCCTCTTTGGTGGCCGCGATCGAGCTTTTTAACTCGCGGACCTCCATCGCATCTTTAATCAGCCTCATTTCAGAAAGGGCTGTAGCGAGTTCTTTATCGCCCTCGCGCGGCGCAACCATTTCACCCGTCTTTTTCGAAAGGCCGCGCAGCAACCGGTAGGAATTGGCGGCGCCCAAATTCAATGAATCCAAAAAGCCCTTTAACTCGCTCAGCGGCTTGCATTCATGAACGGCAAAACGCGCCTTGCTCTGCTCGACCGAAAGCCTTGGGCCTACCCACAGCTCGCCTTTATTGCGATCGGTGAAAAAGGTCTTGTCCGAGCGGCCAGGATTGCCCTCCACAAATAAAATATCGCGATGATTGCCGTCTTTTCCGGGCACCATCACAAGCACGCAATCGGGCTCCAAATTGCCCGTTAAATAATAAAAATCGCTGCCCGGCCTAAATGGGAAATGCGTGTCATTGGCGCGCACCTTTTCATGGCCCGTGGGCACAATGAGCGTTTCATTCGGATACAGCTTGCTGAGCGCGCGGCGCCGGGCCTCAAATTGTTCGTGTCCGCGTATGGGTTCGGGCGTTTTCGCCGGAGCCGCTTTCCACGAACGCATCATGAAATCGAGCAAGGCCGGAGGCGGATCTTGTTTTTTGGACGCTTGGCCGGTTTCTTCCGCAGCTTTTGCCGCGCCTTCCCCGGGCTGTTCAGCGGCGCTTTTTTTCTCGTCCTTGGAAGGGTTGGAAGGGTTTGGGGGCGTTTCTTTTTCAGGGGATGGGGAGCGGTCCAGCGTATTCATAGAATCTGGCCGATTATGTTCATAAGTTCTCATACCAAAGCAAGGGTCAATTCAATCGGATTGCGCGCATTGACAAGCATTAAATACGCATTGAATACGCATTGAATACGCATTGAATAGAGGCCATTTGCTTTTATTTTGACCTTCGGTTCGCGAATAAAAATTTAAGCGGAATATTAACGCGGGCCCCCCACGATTCTTCATTGTGATCCCCGCCTCGCGCGACGTGATAGCGCACATTGCTTTTTCTGAGCCCCGCTTCCAGCGCGTAATGGATGGTTTCTTTCGCCAGAAGCGCTCCCAGAGGCTCGGTTCCTTTGGTGCCGTGATCGATATACAGCTTCGTTCCCACATTGGGCGGAGGCTCTTGTTGTTTAAGCCATTCCCTTGGCCCGCCCGCTTTGCCGAGTATCCAGAGCGAAGGTGAAAGACACGCGGCGCCAAAAAAATGCATGGGCAGCCACCACAGCATCGCCAGCGAAATCAGTCCGCCCATCGACGAGCCCATCAGGGCATTGTTGCGCCCGCCCTGCGTGCGGAAATACCGATTGATGACCGGCATCAGCTCGCCCGCCAAAAACTCCGCGTAGGCCGGCCCCTGGTCGAGCGGATTGTATTCGGGGATGCGGTCGGGCGAATTGTAAATGGCGACCATGATCAGCGGCCTAATCGAGCCATCCAGACAAAGCCGCGTCGCCGCGTGATCGACATCCCAGTCCCGGCCCGCGAAGGACGTACTCGGATCCATTTTGTTTTGACCGTCGTGCAGATACAGCACGGGATAACGGCGCTCGGCATCGTCATGATAAAAAGGCGGAAGCCAGACAAGCACATCGCGCGCGTGCGCAAGATGACGGGAACGCACGCTGGACCAGCGCCAAACCTCGCCGATTACGCCGGGCGCGACATAAGGTTGAAAGTCGGGCGAAAGCATTTCCGTTTGCTCTTGGCGCGCGTTTTAGCCGCGACGTTCGCGGGTTTGCGAGTGAAAAACAAGCCGTGCATCCCGAACTTCCAAACGCATAGAATAAGCGCCGTGCCCCCTCATCGACGCCTCGCGCGAAAAAGCGTTTTTACATTGGCCGCCGTCAGCGCAGGCGCGTTCTTGGTGCTGAGCTTGGCGGATGCGCGGAAGGCCCAAGCGTCCAATTCCGATACAGTGACAGGATTGATTCTGCTGAATATCGGTCTGCCCGACATGGTTTTTTTCTCGACCGATATCGCCATCTCCGCGATGGGCCAGCGGCCGGGACAGGGTTTTGCCATTGCGCAACTGGCTTTTGTCGGCCCTCAGGCATTGATCGTAACGGGCTTGCTTTCCGAGGTGCACAGGAAGGACGTGGCGCTGGAAGTCATTCCCGCCTATGTGGGCACCTCGCTCTTGGGCGGTGTAACGGCATACAGCGTTCTTGCGCTGCGTTTCAACGACTTGCGCGGTTTAAATCTGCTGGCGATGTCGCAGGCTCTCTCGGCCGATTTTTTATTCACGGCCGGCTTCGTCTACAGGATGGCGGCGGGGCGCCCAACGCCGCTTGGGCTTGCGGTGACCGAGCTTTCGATGGCCACGCCGGCGCTTGCGTACAGCGTCTACAAGGCCGGAGCCGATGCCGAATGGAGGCCGATGTGGATAGGCATTTCGGCGTGGTCGGGCGCGGTCGTGCTGCATGGGCTTGTGGCGACGGCGATAGGTGTGTTTTCCGATGAAGACAGAGGAAGACACGACGACTATGCTTCCGCGGACCGGCCGGTTTTTTCGGGCCTTGCCAATTCAAGACGCTGGCCATTTCAATTAAAACATATTGGGCCAAATATTCTTAGTGATGGCGTAAACAGCGCCCCCGGCCTTTCCATTTCAGGAACATTTTAAGCTATTGAGTATCAAATCGATAAAAATCATCATCGCTTCCGCCAAAGGTGATACGAAAGGGAATTAACTTATGCAATATGCACGCTTTTCTTCGCGCCTCTTTGCAATGGGATCTTTATTCGCACTGGCCGCGGCAACGGCCTGTTCCAGCACCATTGACGGTGGTGGGAGCGGTGGAAGCGGCGGAGGAGGCAATAATACCGGAGGCAATGCCAATACAGGCGGAGAAGGCGGATCGGCGGCTACCTGCGAATCCCGGGTGATGGCCGCAAACGATTTGGTCAACGCGGCGATCGCGGCCAATCAATCGTGCACAGCCGATTCCGATTGCACACTGATTTTCCACGAAACGAAATGCTCCGGAAGTTGCCAAGTGTCCGTCAACATGGCGGGCGTGAGCGCCGTTCAAATGGCCGTCGACAATGCAAATGCAATGTATTGCGACACATTTCAACAGGATGGCTGTCCTTATGCGACCCCGAGCTGCGCCTTGATAACGGCCGTGTGCCTGAACAACAAATGCGATTTTATCATGCCCTAAATCGTTTTGGTCATAGAGGTCATGGACTTCGATACAGTCATTTCAAAAGGCAATATCATCGATGGTACGGGCAAATCCCGCTTTAAGGCCGATCTCGGCCTCCGGGCCGGAAAAATAGCCGCCCTCGCCGAACCGGGCACGCTCACTTCGCCGCGTTTAATTGATGCATCTGGACTCTCTGTCGCGCCGGGATTTATCGATATCCACTCCCACGCCGATTGGATGCTCAGCCTCGATCACCACGAAGATATCCTGGGCCCGATGGTTGCCCAGGGCATTACAACCGTAGTGGCAGGCAATTGTGGTTTTTCCCCGGCGCCCGTCACAGACAAATCGATGCAATGGGTGGACGATTCCAGCGAAATGCTCCGCGATCGGGAACTTAGCTATGCCTGGCGCTCGATGGGCGAGTTTTTAAATTACCTTGAAAGCAAGGGTATTTTAATGAACGCCGCCTTTCTCGCCGGGCATGGAACGCTCCGCCAGGCGGTCATGGGAAAGAGTTCGGCCGTTCCGGCGCCGGATCAATTAAAAAGCCTGAGCAGCCTTCTCCGGAGCAGCCTGCGCGAGGGAGCATTTGGCCTCTCGGCCGGATTGGCGTACGCGCCGGGTGTATTCGCTAAAAACGAAGAGCTTTTGCATTTATTGCATGTGAACGCCGATGAGGGCGGTGTTTTTACCGTTCATGGCCGGGCCTTTTCATGGGTTTCGCCTTTTTACAAGCCTTTGATACTGGGCGAGCCCCATAATCTTCGTTCCGTTAAAGAACTCTTAGGTATTGCCGCAAAAAGCGGATCGAAAATACAATTATCGCATCAAATCTTTATCGGGCGCCGCACCTGGCCCACCTACCGCAGGGTCTTGCGGACCATCGAAGAGGCTATCGGCAATGGAGTTGATGCTGCATTCGATGCATTTCCCTATACGGTTGGCAATTCGACCATCAATGCCATCTTTCCGGATTGGGTGCTCGATCATTTTCACGATAGGATTCGCGATCCGGCCATTCTTAAAAGGCTTTCCCGCGAATTCGCGATGTTTCGGCTGCTTCTCGGCTTTGATTATCCCGATATCCGATTGTTATGGGGATGCAATCATCCTGAATTCGAGCCTTTGGAGGGATTGGATTTTGGACGTATTGCCAAGACCCTCCAAAAAAGCCCCTTTGATGCCTATGTGCATGTAGCGCGCGAAACCGATGGCAAGGCTCGCATTCTGCTCGGCACCTATTCGGGCCACGGCGATGAGGAAGAGCCTCTCCGCGCCGTCTTATCGCATCCAATGTGCTGTTTTGAGACGGACACCATTCTAACCAGCCGCGGAAAGCACAATCCCGCTTCTTTTGGCACCTTTCCCCGCGTGCTGGGCCGTTATAGCCGCGATTTAGGCTTGTTTTCCCTGGAAGAAGCCGTCCGGCGCATGACATCCCTGCCCGCGGAGCGGATCGGCCTTCAGAAAATAGGCCGCATTGCTCCAGGTTATTGGGGCGATTTGGTTGTATTCGATGCCAATACGATCGCCGATCGAACCACACCCGAACACGCGGATGCTCATCCCGCGGGCATTGCAGGCGTGTATATTTCAGGGGAATTGGTGGCCAATGAAAAGGGTTTAGTGAAGGCGGGCAGAAAAGGCCGCGTTCTTAGGCGCTAGGGCTTATTGGCCGCGCCCGGTGTGGGTGCGTTGCTTAAAATCCAATCGATTGACGCATTATCTTGATCGTGACCGTCGGGTATTCTGCACAGCGAAGCGGGAACAGAGCCCGAATCGAGCAAGGGTGTGGGAGCCGTTTCGACGAGGCTGACCGGGCTTGCCCAGCCTGGAATCTGGGCCGCAGTGAGCGAGCCTTTATAGGAAATCGCGTCGATGAGCGCCGCGCTGGGGAGATGAACGAGGGCAATCCCATCGGGTAGGGCATCTCCATTTTGTATTTTACCGCTTCCCGTACCAGGCTTAAGAACCAGGGTACCCGCGGGAGCCTGCGCGGCCAGCATATCGTTCCAGCAGATCAAGACAAAAGCGCCCGGTTCGAGAATGCCAGCCGGCGATAAATCGACGATGCCATAGTCCAAATTCGAAGAGCCGTTAATCAATATAAGTTCATATCCTAACAAATCGATAGGAGATCCTGTATCATTGAAGAGCTCGATAAATTCGGCCGCGTCCGTGCTGGGCTGATCGTAATCGACTTCATTGATGACCAATCTGCCCGTAATGGATACGGGAAGTGAAACGCTTTTTCCGTTGAGCGTGGCCGTCAGCGTTTCCAATTGTTTTGTTCCGCCCGCGGTAAAGCTAAAAATCCCGTCGGTTTGGCCCTTGGGAACAAGGACGCTTGCAGGCACGCTGCTCTGAGCTCCGCCTTCGAGAACGAGGTCGACCGAGATATCGGCTGGGGCCGGGATATCGAGCTTGACCGCGAAATCTTGAGTTTTGCCTGTTGCAATAAAAGCAGGATCGGGGCCGATAGCCTGAAGCACGGGCTGCTCGGCGGGATCGAGCACCCGAACATCCGCTGAATACGATACATTGTTCCATGTGGCTGTTAGCGTTGCATTCTGCAGGGGAACGAGGCCGCTGCTTAAATCGACAACCGCGCTTGTGCCGCCCGCGGGAATGAGAACCCCATCGCCGAGCACGCTTAAGGAATTGGGCGCCGATGAGGTGATATCGATAAATGTATCGGTGGGAACGGGGTAGGAAAGCTCCACCGAAAGAGCCTGCGGAATGCTGGAGCCGCTGAGCATGCCCGTGTAAACGAAACTCTGGGGAGGTCCAAATGATTTCAATGCTCCTTGGAAATCCCAGGGGCCGCGCGGCAAGAGCACCGATCTTCTCGATGAAAATGAAGCAACACCCGATAGTTTTGCAAAAGGATCTCCCGCTTTGGGGAAGGGATTGGCCGTATAGAGAAGATCGTCGATGATTAAAGTGCTGTTGATTTCGAATTCTTTATCGGGGGAGGGGATATCGCTGACGCTTGGATTGGCAACGCTGACGAGCACACCATCGAATTCCCTGGCTTTGGGGGCGCAGGTGGCGATTTCATCCGGCTGGACCGGGAGCGCATCAATGCTTTCGGAGGGTGTGTTTTTAAAAGTGAATTGAGCCTTGGATAATTGAATCTGTCCAAAATATTCGTCGACCCAAGCTCCGCTGATATCGACGCGATCGCCGGCTTTTACGATAGGATTTGTTTGATAAACGAAGATGCCTGAATACGACGGGCCGAGATCGCCCGGGTCGCCCGCTTTCACTTGAAGATAATATCCGGTGGGGCCGGTGGCGGCTACCAATGCGTTGTTAATGGAGACATAGGTGCCGGTTGGAATTTTGCCGTTTTTAATATCGTAAATGGTTGTATTGCATGGAACTCCATTGGTATTGGCCTGTGCGGCACAGGCATCACACGCATCTCCACGCCCATCGCCGTCTCCATCCATTTGATCGGTGTTGGCTATATCCGGGCAGTTATCGATTACATTTTCGATAGCGTCGCCGTCGCCGTCGGCTTCATTCCAAGGCTTGCATGGCGCGGCTCCCGCCTGGAGCGGACAGGCATCGCAGGCATCGCCAATCCCATCGTGATCGTAGTCCGCCTGAACTCCTTTGTCGACGGGCCGGATTGGGTCAAAAACAGTGGGGCAAATATCGGAATTATTATCAATACCATCGCCGTCGGTATCGCTTGGGGTGGCGATGCCATTGAATGTTGTGGTTTTGGCGAGGGGAACCGTGCGCGATGGGATGCATGTGGGTTCGTTTACAGGCGTGTCGCAGAAGTAAGCGGGGTAAATGGTGCCCACATTGCTCTGAAGCGTTCCGTAGGAGATGCCAATTTCATCGGATATGCAAAGTTTTTTATCGATTCCGCATATCGAGGCCGGCTCGCAGGCGCCGCCCGGAACAAGGCCGTCGATAAGCGCGGTGTCGCCGTAGAGGGCTTTGCCCGCGCGCATAACAAGCACGACATCGCCTACGCCCGCATCGATAATCGCCCGGTGATCGCTGTGTACAGAGCCGTTCCAAATGCTGATATCGCCAAGCTTTCCAACGGCGAGTTCGCCCAATACATCGGATACACCGCTTGCCTGGGCCGCATGCAGCGTGGCCATATTCCAGAGCTCTTCGTTGGTGAAAAAGCCGCTGTAATAATTTTCATTGAGGAAATCGGCGCATTGCAATTCGCGCAGCATATTGATCGAGCCGCTGGATACCCAATCGGTGCCGAGGGAGATATTGACGCCGAGGCGCGATGCCGTGAGTACATCGGCGGTGTGGCCATAGAGTGAGATATTGGAGCGGGGCGACCATATTAAATCGGTGCCGCTGCCGGCCATTTCGGCGAAATCTTTTGGATTGAGGGATACGCCGTGAATAAAGGCGCTTTGGGGTTCGAGCAAATCTTCCCCGCCGCTGTCGGCGCGGCTTAGGCAGAGGAATTCATTGCGGGAATAGGCGTCAATTCCTTCGGATACGTGAGCAATGAAAGAATTAACGCCTGCGATTGAATTGGCGGATGTAATGCTTGGATAGCCGCATCCGGCGCTTTGTTGTGTTCCATTGCTGTCGCCGAGCGGGAAGGTCGAGAGCTTGACTTCGGGCTTTGCAAGTCCTTCTTGATCGATTGTATCTAAATTGCGGAGCAATCCGGGAATTCCGCCGGCTCCAACGGTCGAGGTGGCTCCTCCCAATACAAATCGAAGCTCGCCCCAGCGTATTTCATCGTCGGTGGCGCTTCCTTCATATCCGATTGCATTATGACAGTTAATGCCGCGCCGCCAATCGTGTCTGTGTTCGTAGCGTTCGCCTGTGTCGGCGGGCGGTGTGTTATGCGCATAGGTAATATGATCGTGGGTGTTGATCAATCCAGGTGAAATGACGCCGCTGGGGCAGAGAATTTGCGTGGCATCCTGGGCTTGGGCTTTGCAATCGCAGCCCACGCAGGTGATGAGGCCCTGGGCGTCGAGGGCGACTTGGCCGCCCCGGTAAATGGTGCCGGGCGTTAAAACGGTGCCTGTGATGATTTTGGCAGATCCGCCCGGGGTGACTTCGCATACGCCTTGGGCGATGGGCTGAACCGGGCCGCAGACGATTTCTTTGGGCTGGGTTTTGGTGCAATCGGCTTCGCAGCCATCGTCCGCGATGGCGTTGGCGTCGTCGCACACTTCGCCGGGATCGAGGATGCCATTGCCACACGCCGATATATTTTCTTGTTGACAACCGGCTGAACATCCGTCGCCGCCTTGGGTATTGCCATCGTCGCAGCCTTCGCCATTTTCAAGGACTGCGTTTCCGCAAGCGGTTGGCAATGCTTCTGATTGGCAATCCGCAGAACATCCATCCCCGCCTTGGGTATTGCCATCGTCGCAGCTTTCACCGTTTTCAACGGCTCCGTTGCCGCATTGGCTCTTTGCAATTTCGGCTGGTTTTTCTGGGGGTGCGGCGCTTCGGCAACCTTGCAGCGCCATAATGGCGAGGCCAATCGAGAGGGCTGAAAAGAAATCAGGTGATCGGAATTTCAGCGGCCGCATGCCTTGAGTGTACAAGAGCCATTTCGATCTTGAATCACTTCTATAACTGCAGGCGCTGCAATCGTGGGGCAATCAAATGAAAATAGTAATGAATTCATGATGTTGAACCGGGATACTATTTTTGATGGGAAAACTCAGGCTTCTGTCACCTGACCGTCGGAAAGCCGAAGCTTGATTGCCCCAATGGCGTCGGCGAAGGCGAGGTCGTGGGTGGCAATGAGCGCGGTGCCCCGTTCACCGTTGGCTTTGGTTTCCGATAAATGCGAACGCAAAAGCCCTGCAAGCAAATCGACGCCCGAGGGGTCGAGGCCGTTGGTGGGCTCGTCCAAAATGAAGACGGCGGGCTGTCCAATCAGCGCCGCGGCCAGGCAGGTACGCCGTCTTTGGCCTAAGGATAGGCTTCCAATCCGTTGATTGAGTAAAATGGAAACGCCGAGTTTATCCAAAAGTTCGGTGCTTGGCCACGTCGATTTTTTTAAGGTGGCGATGAGGCTTAGGTATTCGGCCGCGGAGAGAAATGCCGGGGCATTGGCCGCTTCGGGAACGTAGCCAATATGGCGTTTGGCTTTTCCGTTTTTATCGAGCAGCGATTCGCCTTGGAAGGTGACGCTGCCCGATTCGGGTTCGATTAATCCTGCGGCAATGCCGAGCAATGTGGATTTTCCCGTGCCGTTTTTTCCGAGCAGGGCAATGGCTGTCCCCGGCTTGGCGCGCAGGCTTGCGCCTTTAAGGACTTCCCGGCCGGAAAAGCGTTTGTACAGCAGGTGAATGACCAGTGTGCCGTCTGTATTATTGATCGGATTGCTCGTGGGCATGGGAATGTTTCTGGGCCGAGGGTGGGAGTTTGAGCGCAATGCGCGAGGAACGCCAGATCGAAACAGCCGCGAGCAGGGTGAAAGCCAGGAGGGTTGGCTCGCCCCAGAGATAAAAGGCTATGCATGCAGCGACCATAAAAACGACGGTGCGGACAAGTCCCCTGCCTTCGCGCTTTGGGCCATCCCAATTCGATAGGCGTGCATTGAAGGAAGTGATGAATCCAATGAAAATGCCTTGAAAACCCGATAGAAGAAGAATGCGCAGGGTAAGCGTGTTGATGTAGTTAGGATTGGAAATAAATTCTTTTAGATGAATTGGGGCTATGCCCGAGCGAAGCATATAAATAAAGACGGCGCCGTGAAGAATTCCGAGGGATGCGCCGCACAAGGCCGCTGCGCCTCCAAATGCGAATGTGCGGGTTAGGCCATGGATTGAATTGGAATCCAATATCCAGCGCATTTGATTTTCGGTTCGGAGCAGGGCTTGGGCAAGGCTATCGATGGATAGGAGCATAAAGGCCGTTGCGATGGCGAGAGAAAGGCCGCCGAGGGCGGCTTGGGTGCCGAGTGAATGGCCGCGGGCGATGAAGGGGGCGATGAGGGCGCCGAGCAGTGTGGTGAATAGGGCGCGTGAAAAGATAGACGAGTTTTCCCGGGCAATGCCTGCGAGGTAGGCGATGCCGAGCGCGGCGCTTTTGTTGTGGGCGGGGAAATAAAGGCTCCAGGAAAAAGCGGGCCGCTCATAGGCATTTTTATGGGCGATGCGGAGGGAAAGAATAATAATGGGAATGCAGGCGAGCAATACGATGGGATTTTTAGCCGAGAGGGCAAAGATGGGCAGGAGGGCAAGGCCCGAGATAATGGAGGGAAGGCTTTTTGAGCGGGCGCACAATAAGGCATGGGCTCCAGCCGCGCCGGATGCGGCGCTTAGGGCGGCCCAGATATTGAGAAATGGATGCGCCGAACCCCGAAGCCATAGCAGGGTCCATGGCAATTCAATCATAAATAGATGAAATCCGGTGATAATTAAAAAATAGAGGCGGGGAAGGGGGAGGGTGCGGAGGGCGGCGGTGTCGGGCGGGGATAGGGCGGCCCGGGCGATGGGCAGGGTGAAGAGAATCCAGGCGGCCCATGAAATAAAGGCGATGAAGGGCGAGCTGGAGAAGGCGCTGATAACGGTTTTGGCTTCGAGGCCCTGGGGGCCGAAGAGGATGGAGGCGGCGAGTAAAAGGGTAAAATAAAAGGGGAGGGCAATCGGGGCCGCGCTGCGGAAGGATGCGCTGCTTAGAATATGGGCGAGGGCGAGGAAGCGGGCTGCGAAATGCCGGGGAATGCGGGGGGATGCCGTCATTTTGATGAAATTAGTTGTCAATTTTATCGGCGATAACGGCGGTGCCGCCCTTGGGGGCGTAAATAAAACTGCGGAGCGTTGTTTCCAAGGGTTTTGGAGAGGCGAGCCTCAGGCGGGTGCGCCGCATCATTTCGGCGAGGACGATTTTCATTTCCTGCATGGCGAAGGCCATGCCTAGGCAGCGGCGGCTGCCGCCTCCAAAGGGAAGCCATTCATAAGGATCGATTTTTTTGCCAATAAAGCGCTGGGGTTTGAATTGATAAGGGTCGGGATAGATATCGGGCAGGCGGTGGGTGAGGTACATGCAGGGAACGGCGAGATATCCAGCCGGAATCTGATAGCCTTCCAATTCGACAGGCGCGCTTAGCCGTCTGGCGACGGCGGCCGTGGGCGGGTGGAGGCGCAGGGATTCTTTGAGGGCCGCGTCCACATAGCTAAGCTGATTTAAATGCTCGGCGCTTAATGGGCTTTTTCCGAGCGTGTCCCGGGTTTGCTCGCGGATTTTATTGTGTTCGGCCTGGTTGCGGAGAATTTCCTCGAAGGCCCAGCATAGCGATGTGGCGCTTGTTTCGTGGCCCGCGACGAGAAGCGTTAAGAGTTCGTCTTTTATTTCTTGATCGCTCATCGGATTGCCTTGTTCATCCTTGGCTTGAATGAGCAGGGAAAGGACGTCGGGTTCGTCTTTGTTTTCGGCTCTGCGTTTGCGGATATGCGCGTAGAGCAAGTTGTCGGCGCGCTGCATGGCGTGTTTTATTTTTGCCCAGCCTGTGAAGGGGCCTAAATCGATTTGAAACGCGGGCAGCATCCAAATGGCGCCCCATGGCGATTGAACCAATTCAAGCAGATTGGTGAGCGCGCCGGCCAATTCCGTGAATGCAATGCCGCTTTTGAGGCCCATAACGGCTCTGAGAATGACGTCCAAGGTGAGATGCTGCATCAGAGGAAGGAGTTCAAAGCGCCGGCCTGTTGCAATTCGATCGATGGTTCGGTTGGCACTGTCGCGCATTAGGTCGGCGTAGTGCTGCATTCGTTCGCCGTGGAAGGGCGGAAGGAGGAGTTTGCGCTGGCGGAGGTGGGCTTCGCCGTCGAGCACGAGCACCGAATGGTCTCCGAGCAAAGGGCTTAGGCTTTTATTGGCTTCACCGGCGCGGAATATGTTTGGGTCGCCCGTAAAGATTTGTTTTAAGGTTTCTGGGCGCGAAAAGACGATTTCATGGCCGAAGATGGCGCTGTGAACCGAGAATGTGCAGCCATAGCGGTTGAAGTTTTGTTCGAGGCTTTCGACGGGGCGCAGAAACCATTGAGCGGTTTGGAGGGGGGCGGGGAGGGTGGAGCCGGGCGGCAAATGCATCGTTTTGTCCTGCCTCTAAAAGGCCGCTTCGTCAATGGTCTGATGCTACATTTTTAAAGAATTGTATAACAATTTGATAAAAATTTACGATTCTGGGGATGGCTATTTAGCGGAGGGCGCGGGTTTTTTTCCGAAATAGCTTTGGATGGCCCAAATGACGGCCATGAGCACCATAGGTTCGATGAATTTCCGGTAGCGCCCTTCCATGACGGTGATTTGAGATCCGTAGAGGGCAATGGTCGCAAAGAGGGTGATGGCGGGGAAGAAAGAGATGCGTCTTCGGAGGCGGATAATGCACGCGATTGTGGATGCGAGGATGAGGGGAAACCAGATGAGCCGTTCCCAAACGCAGATTTTCCCCGATGTATTGTCGAGTCCGGCCACCGGCCAATGGTGGCTGAAGGATAAGAAAATAAGATTTTCGAAAATGAGGCGGGGCAATTTGCCTTTATTGAGTTTTAGTTGTTCTTCGAGTTTTTGGCGCAGGTCTTTTCCTTCGAGGGCGGGGTCGACGGTGAACCGGATAAGGCCCTTGCGCGAGGTTTCCCATTTTTTATAGGGATAAAATGGGCTGATATAAAAGCTGGGTGATGAGAAGCCGTGCATTTCCTGGCGGCGGCCAATTTTTAGTGTGGCCTGGTAGTCGCGGGCGGCGCTGGCAAAGTAGATTGAAACCAGGCTGCTGTCCCCAAAGGGGGTGTAGCGGCGGAGCTGGGTGTGGGCGTGTTTTCCCGCGGCGTAGAAGCCCGAGGATGTAATGGCGAGGGCGGCAACGAGGCAGAGAGCGCGGCGACGGCGCTGCCGCCAAAGTGCCCACGCGGTGGCGACAAAGGCTGCGGGGAGGGCGACGGAGCGCGTGAGAATGGCGCATACCCATAGTGCGGTGGCGCCGATGAATTTAAAGAATCCCCGTTTGTTGATGGCCCGGAGGGTGAGCCATAGCGCCGCGCCGGTCAGCGGAAGCACCAGCGTTTCGGTCATAAAATACATGAACATCAGCGCATGCGTGGGAATCGCGCCGAGAATGGCTGTGTAAATGAGCGCCCAGCGCTTGCTTTTGAGGGCTTCCTTGGCGAAGAGATACCAGAAGAGGAGATACAGCCACGATAGGACAAGGCCCGTTCCATTCATGAGGAAGCGGTTTTCGTGCGTGAGCTGCCGCGCGGACCAGAGAAACAGTTGATAGAAATAGGGATTGGAGGCGCCCATGAAATCGGGCTTGAGAAAGCGTTCCGAGTTCACCCAGTGGCGGCCCATATCGGAATAGATGAGGTTCATCGGGCCGTAGAAAAAATAGATCATCCACACGCGGAAAAGAGCCTCGGCCGCGATAACAAGCTTCCAGAATAGAGTGCCTCTCGGAGAGAGGGCTGCCGTGAAAAAAGACCACATAGCGCGCTGCGATTCCGAGGCGCGTATATAGTTTTCGGGCGTAAACGGCAAGCCTCTTGGATAGGGAGGGTTTATGGGGTTTGGGCCGATTGGGTGCTAATCATGAAGGTGTATTTCAGCGATTTGATCCATTTAATCCTGCAGGCTGGACAATAGGCGTGTTTGGGGCATCTTGCAGGGGGTGATGCAGTGAATGCGTGGATGTACATCGCGGCGGCGGGGTTGGCTTTTGGGCTTGGGCTGTTTTTCCGGCGTGTATTTTGGGGATATCCAAAGGCTGTTTTGCCCGCGGGGAGCCGGCTGACCTTTCAGGAGCAGGCGATTGTCGCGTGTGTTGCCGATACGTTTTTTCCGGCTGCCGGGCCGATTTCATTGTCGGGCACGGAGGCTGGATTGGTTGGGTATTTCGATGCGTATTTGCGAAGGGCGCCTGCGGATTTGCGGATTCTCATTCACTTGCTGCTGTTCTTTTTCGAGCACGGGACGCTTTTGTTTGGGCCATACCGTTCGAGGTTTACGCGATTGAATGAAAAGCAGCGGGTGCTGGTTCTCGAGGAGATGTCGGAAAGCAATATTTATTTTCGGCGCGTGGCCTTTCTTTCGCTGAGAACCATGCTGTGCATGGGATATTTGGCGCATCCAGGTATTGCTCATCAAATTGGCTGGGTAGCCGATCCAAATCCATTTCGATTGGATGGTTCAGGAAAATAAAAAGAGGAGAGGGCGCGATGGGTTCGGGGGAAATTCGTGCAATTCAAATGGAGAGGCCGGATGCCGGCGACCCGCACCGGGGTGTGAAGGTTTTTGCCGATTATGCGGGAGGTATTCGAAGCGATTGCGATGTGGTGGTGGTGGGGTCGGGGCCGGGCGGAGCGGTGGTGGCGAAAGAGCTTGCGGAGCGCGGAAGGGATGTGGTGCTGCTCGAGGAGGGGCCTCCTTTTGGCGTGAAGGATTTTCGTCAGGAGGCAGGGGAGGCGCTTGCGAGGACGCTGCGCGATGGCGGGATGAGGACGGCGCGGGGGACGGCTTATGTGCCGACAATGCAGGCCATTGCGCTGGGCGGCGGTTCGCTGATCAATTCGGCGATTTGTGCCAGGGCGCCCGCATGGGTATTTGAGAAATGGGCCGATAAAACGGGTACGGCTTCGATTTCTGCTGAAAGCCTTGCTCCGCATTATGAGCGGGTGGAGAAAATCATCGGGGTGCAAAGCACGCCGGATGAAGTGCAAGGGGAGAGGAATTTAAGATTTAAGCGGGGCTGCGATGCGCTGGGTATTTCGAGTGAGCCTACGGCGAGGAATGCGCCGGGATGTAAAGGGTCTTCAGAATGTTTTACCGGCTGCCGCAATGGCGCGAAGCAATCCACGGATGTGAGTTATGTGCCGCGGGCGATTCGGGCGGGGGCGCGGGTGATGACGAGTGTGCGGGCCGATCGCGTTGAAATGCAGGGAAGGAAGGCTGTGGGAATTCGGGGGCGGGTGGTCGAGCCATTTACGGGGCGTGAAGCGGGCGAGGTATTTATTTCTTGCAATACGGTTGTATTGGCGGCGGGCTGCATGGCAACGCCGCTGATCATGATGCGCAGTGGTTTGAAGGACCGGGGCGGGTATTTGGGCCGTGAGCTTCAGCTTCATCCGGGGCTTGCGATGATGGCTATTTTTCCCGAGCCGGTGAATCCGTGGGCCGGCGCGACGCAGGGTTATCATTCGTTGCATTACTTAAGTGAGGGAATGAAATTCGAAGTGCTTTGGTCGCCGCCCGCGGTGCTGGCCGCCCGCTTTCCCGGTTTTGGGCACGATTTTCAGCGGCATTTGCTGGCGTATCCCAGGATGGCGCCCTTTGATGTGATCGTTGCGGCTGATCGTTCCACGGGCTCGGTTCATTCTGTGCGGGGAAGCCTTAAGCCAGATATCCGATTTTTATTTGATCCACATGATGTTTCATTGCTTCAGCGTGGCCTTGTCATTCTTTCGGATATTTGCTGGGCTGCGGGGGCAGAAGCCATTTTGGCTGGGCTGCACGGGGTGCCGAGTTTGCTCAAGTCCAAGGAGGAGGCTGCGGTGATTGGGACGATGCGCTTTGCTCCCGAGCATGCGGTGATTGCGGCCAATCATGCGTTTGGAACGACACGTATGGCGAAGGATGCCTCGCTGGGTGTGGTGGACGAAGAGGGGCGCTTTTTTGAAGCCGACAATGTGTATGTGAGTGATACGGGGATTTTTCCCGGAAGCCCCGCGGTGAATCCAATGCTGACCTGTATGGCGCTTGCTGATCGGATCGCTGTGGCCATTGCGGCTCAGGCATAAACGAAATCCGCCGCCCGCCGTTGTCATGTACGCCCACGTTCGTGGTGGCACCTTTGGTGCCGTCGAGTTGATAGAGCACGCTGGCGCCAGCCCTGTATCGATTGCGTGCATGCGAAAGCGCGTTGTTGATATAAACGCCGCTGCAAAGCGAGGTCCCGGCAATTGCCCGGGATCTTATGCGCGCCTCCGGAAATCAGTTTACGACACGCATGCCAATCAAAGCCTTGGGTAAAAATTGGGGCGTGGCGTGAAATGATTGATATTGAAAGTGGCTCAGACCTCTCTCGCGTGAGATACGTCAGAAGCGATCCAAAGGGGTAAGTTTCGAGCTACACTTTAACTGGGACGCGTTGCCTGCCCCTGTGCCTGCGAGCCACTCGTCATGAAAATTACCTGCCAATCCTGTCAGTCGAAATACACGGTCTCGGACGACAAGGTCCAAGGGAAGACCGTAAAAATAAAATGCCGCAAATGCGGGTCGACCATCGTTGTGAATAGCAGCGGTGTCGCGACAACAAGCGGCTCTTCGGGCGCGGATTCCGCTGGTGCGGACTCTGCTCAAGGAGCTGCGGATACCTTTCTTGTCAATGTGGCAGAAGGCGATCAGCGAAGCATGACGCTTCAGGAGATCGTCGATGCATATAATTCGTCGGTTGTCAATGCTGAGACCTATGTCTGGGCGGATGGCATGGCGGATTGGATGCCTTTAAGCCAAGTCGAAGCCATCACTTCGCAGTTGTCATCCGCAGCGCCCGCCGCCGCGGCTCCCCGCGCTGCTGCGCGGCGTGAAGTCGCGCGTCCTGCGCAGGATGTGTTCAGCTCGAGTGAAGATAAGGCAAAGCGCTCGGATGATGTCGCGACCAGTGCGCCGATGTTCAAGAGCGGTGGTGGTGCGGCGGCGGCAGCGAAGCCAAAGGCCGAAGAAAATTCGATGCTCTTTTCGCTGAGCGCTCTGACTTCAAAAGCGGCCCCAGCAGCATCGTCGGGAACAAAGCCGCCTGCGAATTCAGAGGATTCGGGCATCATCGATTTGAAGGCGCTGGCGGCGGCCGCGGAGTCGCGCAACAAGTCGCAGTCGGTTGGGCTTGATTTGCCTGCTTCGAGCGGGATCGGCGCTTTGGTTCCAGAAGAGGGCGGCCTCTTCCTTGCGCCTCCGGTTCTGTCGGCGGCTCCTCCCGCGCCGGCCGTTGTGTCGCCGATTGAGGCGCCGCAGAAGAATCGCACGCCGCTGTTTATCGGCATCGGCGGGGCTGTGGCTGTGGTGGCCATCGTTGGAGCTTTTATGGTGATGAAGGGCGGCGGTGAGCCTCCGCCTGCTCCGGCCGCAGAAAACACGGCGCCTGCGGCGACGCCGACACCCACGCCGACGCCTGAGCCTCCACCTCCTCCCGCTGTCGATCCGGCGGCGGCTGCTGCGGCGGCGGCAGCATCGGCTTCTGCCGCGAAGATGGCAGCGAACAAGCCTGGGGGCGGTGGTGCAAAACCCGGAGGCGCGGCTGTATCAAAGCCCGCTGTAACGTCGGGCGGAGGATCTTCAGGCGGAGCGACTGCACCTGCGACGCCTGCAGCAAAGCCGCGCGGGAACTGCAATTGCCCGCCCGGCGATCTGATGTGCGCCATGAAGTGCTCGACGAAGTAAACAGTCTTGTTTCCGAGCGGATTTGATTCGCTGAGAAAGGGATGGATTCGATATCCGTCCCTTTTTCTTTTGTGGCTTGGAGCATGTTCGGGAGCCGCCGGCCCGCCGAGGGGATCGGTCGTTTTGCTCGAGTCTGGGGCGGAGCCTGCGGCGTCTGTTTCCGCGCCCGAAGGCAATCCAGCGCCGTCTTCAGAGCCGGCTGATTTAAAGCCGCTTGCGTGGGAGCGCGCCGATGCCGAGGCGCGGGCGAAGGCGCAGCGGAATGGGATTCCCATGCTCGTGTATCTGCGTGCGGAATGGGCGGCTGCGTGTGCGGAGATGGAGCGTGAGGTTTGGACGGATGCCCGCGTGATGAGGCTGGCCAGGCAATTTGTGCTGCTTCAGATCGATGTGAGCGCGGCTGATTTAGAAGAGGATTTGTATGTGCAGCGATATGCGGCACGCGCCATTCCATCGGTTGTTCTCTTTGACGCGGAAGGAAAAAGGGCCGCAGTGATTTCCGGGCGGGCCGGTGCAGAAGAGCTTTTGCGCGCGATGGAAGACGTGGTCGAATTCGGAGCTTCTAGGCCAAGGGATTGACGAACGAGCGGCTGCACAGCGAAGGCGGCGTTTGCCATGCGTGTCCATCATCTAAACTGCGCGTCATTTTGTTTGCGGCCCGGAGCGCTTTTTTCGCCTGAAGCGCGGGTTTGGTCCGCGGTGAAGCTGGTCTGTCATTGTCTGTTGATAGAAAGCGGGCAAGGGCTTGTTCTCGTGGATACGGGGCTTGGTTTGACGGACATCGCTGAGCCTCATCAAAGGCTTGGCAGGCTGTTCTGTTTTTCGATGGGCGCTGTTCTGGATGCGGGAGAAACGGCGCTGCGGCAAGTGGAAAGGCTTGGTTTTTCTGCGTCGGATGTGAGGGATATCGTGCTCACGCATCTCGATCTCGATCATGCGGGGGGGATCTCGGATTTCCCCAAGGCGCGCGTGCACGTGCTGTCGGATGAGCTGGATGCGGCGACGAGCAGGCGTACAGCCATGGAGAAGATGCGATACCGGGATGTGCAATGGGCGTACGGGCCCGAGTGGGTGAGGCACGCCGTTTCTGCCGGGGAGCGCTGGTTTGGATTTGAGCAGGTTCAGGCGCTGTCGGACGCCGAAACGGAAGTGCTTCTAGTGCCCACTGCGGGGCATACGCGCGGTCATGCGGCGATTGCAGTGCGTACGCATGGCAAGTGGTTGTTGCATGCCGGTGATGCGTACTTTTTTCGCGGTGAGATGGAATCGAAAAGGCGATGTCCCATTGGTTTTAACGTCTTTCAGCGCGTTATTGCAGTGAACGACAAGCTCCGGCGGCACAATCAAGCGAGGCTTCGCCAGTGCGTCAAAGAGCATGGCACAGAAGTGGACGTCTTCTGCGCGCATGATCCAGTTGAGTTCGAACAGATCGGCGGTGCTTACGGAAGGCCGTAGAGCGAATGATGATCTGATTCGTAAAACGCGAGTGTTAGGTCGGGCGGGGCATGTGCGTTGATCTCGCGTGATGCGGGTTTGTAGGTAGGAGGACTTCATGTTTCGTCACATCGCGGTCATCTCGTTGCTCTCGTTGGGTTTGCCCTCGTGCACGACAGAGCGGGTGATTTTTGTTCAGGCGCCGGCTCAAACCGCCGAGCCCAATTCGGGTTCAAATGCTGTCTCCGCAGCTAATTCAAGCCAGGCGCAGAAGCAGCCCCTGCAGGTAGCCGGTGAGCCCGAGTGGGGAATCCAGGGCCGGACCGCGCCTCCCGTTGACTATCCAACGGTCGTTCAGAAAGTCGAAAGCATGGTGAGCGATGCAAACGTCGCTCAAGGAACTGCGCGCCGCGGTCTTTCTGTGGTGAATGTGATGTGGGAAGACACAGGGCGTGCGCAGGGCTCAGCGCTCGGGCCGAATATTTCAGATCTCACGCTTCAGGTGCGTTACCGCAGCTCGGGCGGCGCTTTTGCGACGGCGCTCATGCCGGTGATCCGCTTTCCCAATTTCACCGACCGCACCGGCGATATCCCGGCCGATCGTTTCTTTGTCCGCACGGGTAATGAAAAGGCGGGAGGCGGCAGCCTTCAAACGGTGCCGCTGACCGACGTGCTCAAAAATATCCGGACCTTCGCTTCTGTGCCTCAGAGCATTCTCGGAAACGCCAACATGCTCGCTCCGCGCGACACTCATTTTCTCGTGAGTGCGCAGGCGGTGTTTCTTCCCATTCCCAAGGAAGGCAAGGCCGAGTTCAACCCTGTGATTTTCAATTATCAGTCGGCGCCCGGTTCGCCTGCCGTAATGACGCTTCTGGTGACGCGCGAAGGAACCAGCATCAGCGTGATCGAAAATAAGCCGGACGATCGGACGGCGGCGGGGCGCGGGCAGCAGATCTATTTCAACAATAAAGGTCAGCGGGCTGCGTTTACGGCGGAACGAAAGAGCGATGTGGAAACGCGCATCATGGCGCAGGGAGGACCGAAGACGGAGGAGGAGCGGAGCGCGCTGGCAAAGGGGGCGGATGTGCTGTTTTTGGTGCAGATTCCGCTGAAGCATGAGCAGCGGGGTGTGCTTGGCGGTTCGTTGCCTAAGCCCTCGCCGAAGAGCAAATTCGGTGCGCCTATGCTTGAGGCGGTTCCCTCGGCGCCGCCGGCGGATATGGCGGCCGGCGAGAAGAGCGATGTCGAACAGGCTGTTTTAGGTCACGGCCCAAATCTCGGACCTTACAACGAAGGCCATGGGCTTCGTTTGGTGCGCGATCCGAGTTTTCCCATCCGGGTGACGGTGCAGTTTTATAAGGCGACAAGCAATGGCGTGGTGAGTGAGGCCGATCTCGATGGAATCGCTCGTTCAATTGGAAGTGTGTACGAGCATGCGGATTTTGTAGGTTCGCTCGTTGTGCCCGAGGGCGATCCCCGCCGGCCAACCGCTTGGCAGAAGATTCCGAATGAATGGTTTCCGTGGTGAGGCTTAAAACTCGAGTTGCTCGGCGATCTGCACGGCATTGAGCGCGGCGCCTTTTCTTAGGTTGTCCGACACAATCCAAAGGTTGAGCGCTCCGGGAACGGCCAGATCGTCGCGCACTCTTCCCACAAAGACTTCGTCTCTTCCCGTGCACTGTGAAGGCTGAGGATGCGCGCCCGGCGCGTAGGCACTGTCAATCAGCACGACGCCAGGCGCCTTCGCCAAAAGCGCCTTCGCTTCGCTTGCCATCATGGGCCGGTGAAACTGAACGTGAACCGATTCACTGTGCGATGTGAGCACCGGAACGCGCACCGTGGTCGGCGAAACACCGATGGATGGATCGCCCAAAATCTTTTGCGTTTCGTTGACCATCTTCAGCTCTTCCTCGGAGTAGTCCGTGTCGCCGGGCTTCCAATCCATCAGTAGGTTCTGCGCCAAAATGCCTGGGAATACCGACGATTTCGGTTCCTCGCCCCGCGCGAGCGAACGCGCCTGCTCAACCAGTTCTTCCATCGCCGCATGGCCTTTTCCGCTCGCGGCTTGATAGGTCGATACGATGATGTGCTTGATGCGGGCTGCATCATGAAGCGGCTTGAGCGCGACCACCATTTGGATGGTGCTGCAGTTGGGGTTGGCAATGATGCCTTTGGGCCTGTGTTTCGCGGCTTGCATATTCACTTCAGGGACGACCAGCGGCACCTCGGGGTCCATGCGCCATGCGCTCGAGTTGTCGATCACCACGGTGCCCTGCGCGGCAGCCATAGGAGCGAGTTCCCTCGAGGCTTTGGCGCCTGCGCTGAAGAGCGCGATGGTGATGCCCCGGAAGGCTTCTTCGCTCACGGCTTGTACGGTCAGCTCGCCGTCTTTGAAGGGAACGCGCTTACCAGCGGAGCGCGGCGATGCGAGCGGTACAACACGCTCCGCCGGAAAGTTTCTGGAGGCTAGAATCTTGAGCATCTCCCGGCCCACAACGCCGGTTGCACCCACGACGGCGACTGCGTGTTTCATGGTTCGCCGTTCTAACCACTCGCTGGATGTTTCGGCAAGAAGATGGGGCGATTTCGTTTAAAATGAAAACGATGAAGTCAGGCCGCCGATGTTTGGCTGAACAGACATTTTTCGCTCTATCGCTGGCGGCTATTTTTTCGGGCGCTTGCGGCGGACGAGCGGCGGGGCCGGTATCCGGTGCGGAAAGCGGCGCTGGTAAACAGGTTCAAAGCGCGGCTTCCGCTTCAGGCAAAGCGGCAGAGGGAAGGCCGGCAAAGAACGCAGCCTCGGGCGAGAAAGCCGAAGGTCTGACCCTGATGGTTACGCCTTCCAAGCTGATGCCCGAGCTGTCGGGCGATCGGGGCGTATTGGCCTATGTGAGCGGCGAAAAGCGTGTGCTCATCGATCGCATGCGAATTGTCGTTCACGAGGACGGCTCGATGGAGCGCGCCACCGAGACGCTGCCTTCGAGCATGGTGAACGCGACGGAGCTGCCCTCGAGATTGGGCGGCGGATTTTTGTTTCATGCAACAAACGGCGGCTCCACTCAGTTGTGGCGCTCATCCACATGGCTGTCCTCGCTCACGCCCTTGGTGCAGCTTTCGAATGTCGCCAACGAGATCGTCCCCGGCTTTGACAGGCTCTATGTTCGTTTCGCCGGAAATCATAGGCTTTTGGCATTAGATCCCGAAACCGGCGAGAGCGTGTCGTTGGGAGGCGTGCCTCCTTCTGCGGTCTATGGAGTGATGGCATTCGCGGATGGATGGCGGGCGGTAATCGATACAGATCTGCGCGGGCCGATGGCGACTTTTGATGCGGGCGCGACATGGCAGCCGCTGAATATTCAGGGCCGTGCCACGGCCATTCCCATCATCGATGGAGACCCTGTCGTGATTGCGCAGGGCGGCCGCTACCGTGTCGATGCGCGGGGTGCAGTGACGTTTAGGCCCGATGTCAAAAAGCCATCGGATGAAGATGAAGGCGACGATACGGCGCTCCGTCCGCCCGGTGCTTTGGGCAAAAGGCCGCTGCGCACAGCCGTTATCGATGGTTTTCCCGAATCGCAAAAGACAGCCGTTGTCGCTCAAAAAGGCTCGCTGTTCCGTGTTTCCTTGGAGACAGGCGCAATCGTCGCCACACGCGAAAAAGCGTTTTCAGAAGAAGATGCGAGCTGCCACGCCGTGCGGCTATTTGCCGGCTATGGCTTCGTGTGCGGGGAGCGCGAGGGCAAAACCAGTATTTATGCCTTTGAAACGCCTTTTTCTTTGAAGGCGGTGCTGAGTTTTCCAAAGCCCCGATTTGTGTCGCCCAGCGGAAACGGAGCACTGGTGATTCGCGGCGGATGTACGGAGCAAGAGCTTTCCGATCCATCCATGAAGGCGTATTGCATTCTCCGCGCCGACGGCAAAACAAGGGAGATCCATGTTCGCGGCGATCAGCTTGGTTATGAGCGCGTCGTCGCCTTAAAAGACGGGCGCGAGGTTGTTTTGGTTCCTCCCCGCGCTGGCAACGCCGGCCAGATGACCGTGCTCAATGGAGCGGCGATGAGCAGCGTCGCCTTGACGCTTCCTGTCTCGCCGAGAAGCGCAGTGCGCGATCTCAAAAATGGAATGTGGCTTGAAGGTTTTGAAGAGCGCGAACCCGGCGTAATCGGAGGCTGGGTCGAAGCCGGCGGCCCTGTTGTGGGCATTCGTATTTCGCTCGATGGAAAAGTAAAACTCGGCACGCCGCGCCTGGATGTGGGAGGCACGATTATCGGCGGCCGTTTTGCACTTTCTGTGGATGATGGAGGCAGAGCCGCTGAGACCACGGATGGCGGTGTTTCTTGGCGGAGCTTCGATTTGCCCGAACGCGATAGCAGCGGCGAGGGAGCTCCTTTGTCTCGAGCCTGCGGCCCTATTGGATGCGCGCTGGATGGATGGGTGCGCGTTGGCTGGGGTAACTCCGCTGTGGAAGGCGATTTAGAGCCTGCGCTGCCTCCTCCTTCCCACTATGTCACGACAAAAAATTCGCCTGTTCTCAAATTCGATTGCGAACTTTCAGGTGCGGTAACACCGCCTCTTCCTCCAAAAACCACACCTGAAATCCAAGCCCCTCCCGAGCGTCCGATCTCGCCTTTTGGCTATCCCGGACCTTATGGGCGAAGGCGCGAACCTGTTCCTCAGTGGCTCGCCTTCCGCAACACACCGCCGCCCGCGCTCGCCAAAGATGAGTTCGGAACAGATAACGGAACGGCTTACGACATCGTTTCGATGCGCGCGTATGTGTGGGGAAAAAAGGGCGCCGATTGGACAAAGGTTGGCCGTTTTCTGATTCGCTTCGATGATCGATTTGATGTTCACGGCGGCGTGCGCTCGAGCGTAATCAGCACTTCGCCCTGGGCTGATGAAGCTGCGGCGATGGATGCGCTTGGCATCACGTCGTACGGGCTAAGCTGGGGCGCCTATCTCGATCCTTCGGGCCGCGCGGCGCTTGTGCACGCTTGCCGCTCGAGTGGATGTGCGTTGTATGCCGCGGCCGAGGGACAATCGATTTTACCCATTCGGGATCCTTCGGGCCGCAGCGTGATATTTACCCGGCCCTACGCTCATAGCGCTGTGCGGACTGGCGAAACCTGGTTCTTTCTCACACAGGGCACGTCCTACGATTCCGTGGTGCTGTGGCGGGCCGATCTTGGCGTGGCTCGCCAAATGGGCACCTATAGCCGTCCAGCGATGGCTCGCTATTCAGCCCTCGAACCCGTGCGTTTGGTACGCCGCGCTCATGGGAGTGGAATCGGTCTGATGTTTTCGGCAATTACCGATGCAACGGATCGATCTGGTTTCTTTTATCTGATTCCTGTAAATCCTGATACAGGCGCACTCGCAGAAGCTGTTCGCCTAGAACGCAAGGATCTGGATGGAAAGGTTCCATCTCGGTGCAGTCCTGGTCAGGATGGATGGCTCTTTGATGTGGCGCTGGATAACTCGCCCGTGGTGGATTTAAGCGATGGTTATGCAGCGCTTGATTCTGTGGAATTAAGGTTGCGTATGGATCCTGGGGCTGTGTGTGTGGAAGGTCTTTCGGCGCGAATGGATGGAACGTTCTCAAAACAGGGCGGAGCTGTGACAACAGCATCTGCAGTCAAGGAAATCGACAGCAAAAGCATTCCTCTGGCGGCAACCGAGCGCGTGGCTGGGAAGCGATGGGTGTTTCAGTGTGCTAAGCGCGGGGCTTTCGAATAGTCTTCGAGCGCTTTCCTGAAGCTCTTCCGGTCTCTTTTTTCTCCTCCAACAAGCCGTAATTGGGCAGCGCAGCGACCCTTGTGTATTCAAACAACAGCGAAGTCTGCATATGCGCAACCTCGCTTCTCTTGGTGAATCCATCCAGCGCCAAATCCCTTAAATGCCCGGCGTCGCGCACCGCCACATGCACCAAAAAGTCGTCCGCGCCGGCCAAGTGATACACCGACACCACTTCGCGCAGCGTAAACAGATGAGCCCGGAACGCCTCGACCGCCGCTCTCGAATGCTCCTTTAAGCGAACCGCAATCATTGCGGAAAGGCCAATGCCCAGCGCCGCCGGATCCACCTCGGTCCAAAAGCCCTTCAGCACCCCTTGCTGAATTAAATGCCGCACGCGAAGCAGGCATGTTGAAGGCGCGAGGCCCACCAGGCCGGCGAGTTCTTTGTTCGATAGCCGAGCATTCTTTTGAAGCGCCGCGATGATTTCGCAGTTAATTCGATCTGGGCGGTCATTCATGGCTCTATTTCGAACACAATTCGATTTTTTATTCAATAATAAATAATTATTATTTGTTCAGTCGATTAAAGATTGAACTTTATTCGATTGAACATTTTAATCGAGTTGGCCGAAAAATTTATCAAAGGAAATGCCGTTATGCCCAGCGCTGGCACTCAAATCCGCAAACCCAATGCGGCCGTTCGCGGAGACCAAAACGCCCAGATGCCTAAACCCACAAAAGCATATTGGTGCAATGACTTGGTGCGTTCGCGTATCCGCGGCCCCGCCCTTCACCAAAACGGGCATCTTGAAGACTGGGCGGGCAAGGGCTTAAACACGACCGCCGTTCACGCCGGAAGCCTCTCCGACGAATCCACGGGGGCGGTTGGCACGCCGATCTATCAAAATACGACCTTCTTGCTCGGCTCCGACCAGTATAAATCCTTTGAAGATGGATTTGCACGCGATCGATTTGTTTACACCCGTTATGGCAATCCAAGCCAATGGGCGGTTCAGGAAAAAATAGCCGCGCTTGAGCATGCCGAATCGGCGCTGGTCTTCAGTTCGGGAATGGCGGCCATTGCCTCATCGGTGCTGGCGCTCGCCGAAAAAGGCTCCCATATCGTGACTTCGCGCGATTTATACGGGGGAACCTATCGTTTTTTTCATCAAGAACTGCCCTCGCTCGGCATTCAGACCACATTTGCCGATATGCGCTCGCCCGAGGCCATTCGCGCCGCCCTTCGGCCTGAAACGCAAATTCTCTACTTCGAGGCGCTTTCCAATCCTTTATTAAAAGTCGCCAATATCCCCGTATTGGCAGAAATAGCCCGCGCTCACGGCGCGCATTTGATCATCGACGCGACCTTTGTGACGCCCATTGGGTGCCGTCCTCTCGAATTGGGCGCCGATGTGGTCGTGCATTCGGCGTCGAAATATATGAATGGCCATAGCGATTTAATTGCGGGAGCCGCCGCCGGAAATCGCAAATGGATCGATCGGGTATGGGAACGCCTGATGAGTTTTGGCGGCTGTCTCGATCCTCATGGCTGTTTCATGCTGGAGCGGGGTTTAAAAACCTTGCCCCTTCGCATGAAAGCCCATGCCGAAGGCGCATTGGGGCTCGCTCAATGGCTAAGCTCTCATCCCAGCATTTCAGCGGTTTATTATCCAAAGCTGCCCAGCCATCCCGATTATGCGCTCGCTCAATCGTTATTGCGCAATGCGGGCGGCGTGATCGCCTTTGAGCTGAAAGGAGGCGATGCCGCGGCCCTGAGGCTGTGTGAACGCCTCCGCCTCCCCAAACAGGCCACATCGTTGGGCGGTGTCGAAAGCCTGATTAGCCTTCCTTTTAATACATCTCACGCGGCGCTCACCGAGGCTCAGCGCGCTTCTTTGGGTATACGGCCTGGATGTGTTCGTCTATCCGTTGGAATTGAAGACTGTAATGATTTAATTGACGACTTTCAGCAGGCACTCTCATCAAATTGAATGTGTAATAGAAAGGAATACAATCGTATGCTAAACGGCATTTCAGTTGCAGGTCTTAGTGAATTTGTAAACGAGGTCAAAGAAAACCCAAGCGAGGGGCATCTCCACTACGGAGTCCAGCTCTCATGGGAATCTGGGACTCAAATTAGTGCGCATACATTGCCCGCCCAACTGGGTTCGCACCGAATCAACCGGGACTTTTCATGGACCATTGATGAACCCAGGTCTTTGTTAGGATTAAATCATGGTCCAAGCCCCCAGGAATATCTATTATCGGCGGTGGGGGCGTGTATTATGGTTGGGTTTGCGGTGGGCGCGTCTGTGTTGGGGATTCAATTGGAGACCTTATCGGTAGATGTCGAGGGAGACTTAGATTTAGCGGGTTTTCTCGGGCTTGCTGATGCGGCAAAGGTCCCGCTTTCAGGGATTCGGTATCGGATTCGCGTGGCGGGCAATGGAACACCGGAACAATTCGAAGAATTGCATCGCCAATCCGTTTTGCATAGCCCAAATGCGATGAGCCTATCGCGTGGGGTGCCGCTGTCGGGAGAGCTGATGATGATGGAGGTTGACAGGATCGCGGCCTAGGTTCTAAGCTTCGATGTCATGGGAGATGCAGCCGAGAAAATCCACTTTACAACCTACGCCGAATACCTGTTGGCCGAGGAGAAGAGTGAAGTCAAACACGAGTGGCTAAACGGTGAAATATATGATATGGCGGGCGGCACGCCCGAGCACGCTGCGCTGGCCTCGAGCGTAAGCCGAGTGTTGGGTAACGCGCTTGAGCCAAGACCATGCCGGGTCTTCAGTTCCGATCTTCGCATTCGAATCAAGGCCACGGGCCTTGCGACTTATCCCGATAT
The DNA here is from genome assembly GCA_964537685.1 of uncultured Polyangiaceae bacterium. Classification (GTDB taxonomy): domain Bacteria; phylum Myxococcota_A; class Polyangia; order Polyangiales; family Polyangiaceae; genus CAZICM01. The sequence goes on along the minus strand of CAZICM010000002.1, from coordinate 174,865 downwards.
CAGTGTGGTTTGCGATAAACTTGAAATCGACACGGAAGATCCCAACGCCGCTTTGAACCCTGTGCTCTTGGTTGAAGTGCTTTCCGATTCATCCGAAGCCTACGACCGCGGCCAGAAATTTGCCCATTATCGGCGCATTCCCTCGCTTCGCGAATATATGATCGTATCCCAGCATAGCCCCCGTATTGAAGTCTATCGCCGGGGCAGCGATGGCCTATGGGTATTGCATGAAGCAGGCCCGGGGGAAAGTATACATCTCGCTTCGGTGGGATGCTCGATTCCCGTCGATCAGATCTATCGAAATCCCTTGGCTTCCTAGCGTTTTTTCTCGTTGTTCTCTTCCAGCTTCGGCCACCACTGCGTCCGTCCCGGCCCGTCGCTTGTTATGTATTGCGATTGAGATATCACGCCTTCATGGCTGATCAGCGGCGCAAGCTCTTCATCCTTTAGCACGTCCTCTATGCGGTGCGATGTTCCATCGATAAGCATCTTGTTCCCGATCAGCCTTGCTCCATGGCTATAGTCTGAATACCAATCGCCGTGATAAGTGCTCACCGGCTGAATCGGATGACCTGCCGAGGTATGCCAGCCATAGATCGCCAGCCGGTGTTTCCTTTCACTGAGTTTATTGGAAATTACAATGTCTTTCTTATGTCCGGCAAGCAGTTGAGGCGGCCAGGTCCGGCCTTCCTTGCGATGCTCGGCCAGTTGCTGTTCGATAAGCTCGTGATGCTTTAAAAACTCTTCGGGCCTTACCATCCATGCGCTCGGGGCCAAGGGTTTGGGCGCAAGGACCACACGCGCATGCTCATAGAGAATATCCACCAGTTTTGATGTGGGAATACATGCTCCCGCTTGATTGGCCACCAGTTGCGCTGTGATGGGATCGATGGGAATTCGAATGCTGTCGTTGTCGCTTCCCAGGCGGAGATAGTCCCAAGTGGCCCAAATCACGGCGGTTTTAAGCTTTCCAGAGCGGCTTTGAGCGCGAAATTCAATACGGGAAAGCGGGCGAAGAAGATCAGGAATATTCCCCTGGCTGAGCTCTCTGAAGATGGCCCGATGCACGGCCATTTCATCCGCATCTCGAAGAGAAGCGATAAATGCCCGGCCTCCAGGCGCGTCGGGCGATCTGGGCGGGAGATTCAAAATATGGAGGTCTTCTTGGGGCGCCGCCGGAGGAGTGGGCTTGAGCGCTGAGGGAGGGGGACTGCACGCGCTTTGGGCTGCCCCAAGAAGAAGCAACCCTAAACAGGGGGTAAGATGTGCTCTATACACCATACCCCCAGCCTAGTTAGCTAAACAATTCATCAAAGGTTCCGCTGACTTCGCCCATTTGCTTATCGACGCCCACGGCCTTCATCGCCGTGTTGACGACCTCCACGGGATGCCTTCCCGTGGCCTTGATATGCCGGCCTGGTGTCTTGTGCAGACCGCCCGCCTTGCCTCCGATGAGCATCAGCATGTTTTCGGAAGAATGCGCCTCGCCCATATTGCCCTGTTCGGGATCTTCGCCCCAGCCGCCTTCAAAGGCCAGCACCAGGCCCGTATTGTCCAAAATAGGCGAGCCATCGCTATCCTGAACGTCTCTCAGCCGCTGGATTAAGCGAGCCCAATGCTTGACATGCCACCCTACGCCCTTGGCCAATGCGTCTTGACCCGTCTTGCCTCCTCCCATGCTATAATGGCTCATTTCGTGGAGATCGCTGGGATCGCCGGTGATGGGCTTCATGTTGAGGAAGCACTGCGCATAGGTAAACATAAACGAGGCAACCCGGGAGATATCGCACACAAAGGCCATATAAATCAGGTCGCCCATGATATTTGCCCGGGCTTCTTCATCGCTATAGGCCCCGCCCGCCGCATAGGCATCGGTGTAGTTGCCCGAGGCCGGAGGTTCCACGGCGTCCCCGATGGGGGCATCTGGTCCAGGATCGGGCAATTGCATACAGGTGGGGGTGGAGGGCGGCTGAATCTGATTGAGCTTGATTTCCAAGGCCCGAAGCTCGTCAAAGTGCCGCTGCATCCGGATTTTGTCCGCCGCGCCGAGTTTGCCAATCAGGTTTTGAGCGTCGTTTTTGACCAAATCGATGACGCTCTTTCTCCGTTCCAGCAAAAATTTAGCCTTTTCTGCTTCTTTGGGATCGGTGGGGACAAAGTTGCCAAAGAGAGCATTGTAGGCCACCAGCGGACTGGAAATGGGGGGGACTTCTTCAAGCATTCCATTGACCATGCGCGCCGAAATGGTTCCGCGGGCGCCTCCAGTCCCATTTTCGCCGCGGTAGTAGGCCGCTTGGACGCGATAGGCCAGCACATCCTTCATCGTTCCCGCATGAAGTGTCTCCGCTACGATTTGATCGGTGGTAGGTCCTTGAAGATACTCATGATTTCCATTGAGCGCCGACCGGATGCCCGTCGCCAATATCGCAGGCGTGCTGGAATGCCATTGAATCACCCGGCCTCCCGGCCCTGGATTGTCCGACCATGGGATATAGAGCCCCGAAACAGCCGAAACTACGTCGGTCACGCCAAAATCGGCCAGGGGCTGGAGTCCAATCGATAAATTGCCGGCCAGAGGTCCTTCATTTAAAGGCGTTACGCTGTCGCCTCCGCTAAAGCCAATCGATGTCCCCGCAAAGGAAAAGACATAACGATTGGACGGTCCAGCCGCCAATACTGGTTTGGTGGCATAAAATTCCAAAAAAGGAAGCGCCAAGACCAAACCCCCGGCTCCCCGCAAAAAAGCCCGCCGGGGAAGGCGGTTCGTCGCATTTGTATGCCGTTTGGTGTTCATTTTGCCGCTCCTTCCCTCCGGTAGCGAATCGTCTCCGAAGATGCGTAATCCAAGATAAATTGATCGAGTTTTAGACCGCCTCCTTGGGTCGAGGCCGTAACTAGGTTTTTGACAAATTCTTTGTCCCGTGTATCGAGTTTGGCCCTGCCCACGGCATAGCGGTAGAGCTGGGAAGCCACGCACTCGTCCACGCCCCCATCTCCCAGAATCAAATCCGCGAGCTGGGCCGGACCATTAAAGGTTCCCAAACCTTCAAAGCTGCCATTTCCGTCGATCACACAGTCGGGCCGGTTGGGCTGGGTATCGCGGTAGCGGCCCGCGGCATCGTAGTTTTCAAGTCCAAATCCGATGGGATCCATGAGTTTATGGCAATTGGCGCAGCCGTCGGTGGTCGACATAAAATAGCGATCGATTTTACATGCATTGGGGTCGGCCGTTTCGGGCGGCATATCGACATTGACCATTAACTCGGGAGGCGGTTTTCCAATTTCTTGGCAGAATAGCCTCGTCCGGATCAAGAGACCTCTTTGGGTTGGGCTGGTATCGCCAAACTTGGATACGGCCGATAGGAAGGTAGCCTGAGATAGAATGCCTTTTCTTCCGGTGTCGCCATAGGATACCCATCCAGGTGAGGCGCCCGGCGAAGGCAGCCCATAATGCGTGGCCAGCGCGGGCGTTACATAGGTTTCATTCATTGTGAGCATATCGGTCCAAGGACGCTTTTCATCGAAGATAACCCTGGACATCAATGCAAATGTTTCGGCGCGCATATCGGCCGAGATACCCATATTGGTAAGCGTCGAATAGCCCAGCCATAGCTCGTGAAAACGGGCCATTCTATCTTTGGCACGGGGTTCGGCGAATAGTTTTTCGGCGGCGGCGCGGAGTCCTTCCGCGGTTTTTAGATCGCCTGCTTCGGCGCTGTCGAGCAGCCAATCTTCGGGTGTGCTTCCCACCAGGAAGAAGGAAAGCCTGGTCGCCACTTCAAAGTCGTTTAGCCGGCTAATCCCATTGAGATTGGGAACAGGCGAACCGATTTCCACGCGATAGAGGAACTCGGGATGCTGAAAAAAGGCGCGGAGAGCCGAGTCGACCGCGGTATAAAAATCGCCCGATGTTTGGGCATGCGCCATAAAGGCTGCGAATCTATCGATTTCGGCGGTGTTTAAAGGACGGCGGAAAGCCCTTCGCCCAAAGCTTTGAACAAAGGACTTAAAACAGGCTGAATCCGCGGCACCCGAGGGCGTACAACCCACGACTTTATCGCGCACCGCGGGATCGGCGACAACCGCTTCGGCGATATTTCCCGCCAAGAGATCGGCGCCGACGATTAAGGCTTCCGACGCGCCTTGCAAAGTAAAATCGTTATCGAAGGGCACCAGTGGATCGACCGGAAGGGTCTCGCGCACACCGTCCGGAATAAAGCCCACAAGGTCATTGACACTCGCGGAATACTCCTGGGCCGTAAGGCGCCTGAGACCGCTGACAGCGACATCGCTGAGCGGTCCTTCATCGAAATTTGCGTTCGGGGCTTCGCCAAATTTACCCACGCAGCCCGCGAGACTGAGCGCGAGAAAGGGCAGAAGCCAGCCATGAGCATGTCGCCGTCGCTTCATCTTTCACCTCGAAGGAAGACTGATTTCGATACGTAACATGCGTGGGGGCGGGATGGGAAGGGGAATATGTGTGAGAGAAGCTGAAGGGATCGGAGCTTGGAAATGGAAAAGAATACAAAGGGTATTGTCTGCGGATCGGAGTTGGTGATATGGATAGTTCGAAGGGTTTCCCGTGCATGCGGATCGGGGTAATTTGAAGCGAGGAGAATCTCGATGTCTCAGGTTGTGCTTGCCGAGGACACTGTATTTGCCGAGCGGTATCGGATTGTGCGGCTTATTGCCCAGGGCGGGATGGGTGCTGTGTATGAGGTTGTGCACACGAAAACCAACAAGCACCGCGCGCTGAAGGTGATGCATTCCAACATCATGGAAGACGAGGGGATGGAGGCGCGATTTGAGCAAGAGGCCCGGGTGACATCTGGGATTGAGAGTGAATTTATTGTGGAGGTGTTGGATGCGGGCGTAGATGGTCCGACGCGGATGCCGTATTTGGTTATGGAGCTATTGCGCGGGGAAGATTTAAATCGAAAGCTGAAGCGTGTTAAGCGATTTGAGCCGCAGGATGTTTTGGTGCTTTTAAAGCAAGTGGCGACGGCGCTTGATAAGACGCATAAAGCATCGATTGTTCACCGGGATTTAAAGCCTGAGAATTTATTCTTGACAGAGCGGGATGATGGATCTCCGCGCATAAAGATATTGGATTTTGGCGTAGCGAAACTGATATCCGAGAGCGCGACCGGTCAAGCTGCAACGCAAAGCCTGGGGACACCGCTATTTATGGCGCCCGAGCAGTTTACACTGGGGAGTCCTATCAGTCCTGCGACAGATATTTATGCACTGGGATTCATTGCATATCAATTGCTGGTGGGTACGCATTACTGGCAGGATGAAGTGAAAGCGGGAGCGAATATCTATGCATTTGTGGGGGTTGCGCTTCAGGGGATCAAGGAGGCGCCGAGCGCGCGGGCGGCGCGCAGGGGTGTGATGTTGCCTTCCGGGTTTGATGCGTGGCTTGGGAAGGCGGCCGCGCTGAATCCAAAGGATCGGTTTTCGAGTGCGTCGGCGGCGATTCGTGAGCTGGTGGAGGTGTTTGGGGGAGGGCATGCGGGGGAGGGGAGGAGTTCTGCTGTGTCTTTGCCGTCCGCGCCTGTGTTGGCCTCCCTGCCTGGCATGTCTGAGGCCGCAGGGGCACATCCGGAATGGAAGCAGAGTGTGCCGATTAGGCAGGGGAATGAACCCGTCGCAAATCTACCTGTGGAAGTTGACGAAGGAGCCACTTTACCGTTAATAACACCCGCTCACCCTGAAAGCGGAGTGCCATCGCAAAAAAATCAGACGGGGCAGGGACTCGCCGCATCCGCTTTTCATGAGCCTGGATGGCACTCGTCGAAGCGGGGATTCTGGATTGCGGCTGGACTTGCAGGGGCCCTGACCACGGGGATTGGGCTTGCGGTCTTTTCTGCGGGTTCTGACGAGCCGGATAGGGGAGATTTGAAGGTTGATCAGATTCAGTCCTCCACCGCTGGGAATTTGGCTTCTGGGGTTCCCAATTCCTCTGCGGGCACCATTCCCGAGCCGCGTGTTGAGGCTCTTTCGTCGGCGCCCGCAGATCCTGTTCCAGCAGCGAGCGAAACAGTGCTGCCAACGGCGGTTCCCGCCGCGTCGAGTGCCGCGCGTTCGGGTGCCAAACGAAGTGGAAGCAAGAAGCCATCGGGAGCGATTGCGGCGCCAAAGCCGTCATCCACCGCAAAGCCCGGTCTCTACAACTCACGCGAATAGGCGAGGAAATGCGATGAAACGAAGCTGCTGGACCATCGTTTTGATAGGAACCTGTCTATCGTTTGGACATGCTGAATCTGTAGCCGCGCAAGACATCGCCAAGGCGGATGCGCTGTATCAGGAGGGCATCACAAAGCTGCAAGCGGGACTATACCAAGAAGCCTGTGATTTGCTTCAGAAAAGTCTCGATCTCGACTTGGCTGCCGGGACGAAATTTGCGTTGGCGGACTGCCGGGCCTTCGTAGGGGAGATAGCGGCAGCTATGAGGCATTATAATGAATATCTCACGATGGTGGAGGGGATGCCGCCTGAAAAGCAAGAAAGGCAGAAGCAAACAGGGCGTGTGGAACGGGCGAAGGCGCAAATAACAGCGCTGAGGGCGGATGTGCCTCAAGTTACCTTTGAGGTGTCTGGAGAGTTGCCGCTGGGGACGCGGGTGGAGCACGATGGCAAGGAGCTGAGCCTGGAGTTGCTTAAGACGCCCATGGATGTCGACCCCGGCGAGCATCTGGTGGCGGTGTTGGTGCCCGGCAAAGAAGCGCGTGAAACACGGTATTCTGTGGCGAAGGGGGAGAGAAAAACCGTGCGGCTTGGGGGTTTGGACCCTAAGCCGGAGAAGAAGATAGAGCAGCCGTCCAAGGTGTTTGTGGACTCCAAAGGAAGCTCAAAGAGCAGTGGCGAGAGCAAAACAAGCGGAATGAGAATGGGGGCATATATTGCTGGCGGAGTTGGCGTGTTGGGGCTTGGTGTGGGGGCGGTATTTGGAGGAATGGTACTGAATGAAAGTAAAGATTTGCTAGTCCGGTGCCCAAAGGAAGAAGGAACGGGGAAGTTGATTTGCAAAAATGATACAGATGGAGATGCCTTAAGGCATTCGCAGACGTTTGGAATGGTAAGCACGGTTAGCTTTGCAGTGGGAGGAGCGGCATTGCTCACGGGTGCGGTTTTGTGGTTGATGGAGCCAAAAGCCCAAGAGAAAAAGGTGGGGAAAGTGCGGGTAGATGTGCTGGGCTTAGATTCACAAGGAGCGGTGATGGGTGTGCGAGGGGTGTGGTGATGAAAAGCTGGATGAAGTGGATGGGAATGGGTGCTTGGTTGTTGGCCTTGGGGAGCGGGGCGGCGTGCACGGTGATTGCGGGGATTGATGGGACTGTGGAAGTGCGGCCGGGGGGAGATGGGCATGGAGGGGAGAGCGGAATTGGGGGAGGTGGTGGGGGTGTGTCGTTTGGTTGTGCGGCGGACGGCGACTGCGATGATCAAAATCCATGTTCGAAAGACACATGCAATACAGGTACAGGCAAGTGTTCGTGGAGTCCCCTATCGGGTGTTCCTGTTCCGGGCGTTATGGATAATCCAAACGATTGTCATGACCCTACATGCGAGAGCGGAAGCGAGGTGGCGGTACCGGATGATGCTGAAGTTCCGCTTCAGGACAGCAACGAGTGCGATGCGGAAGTCTGTCAGGGCGGCATGTTGATTCACAACAACGCCTCGGCGAATACACCTTGTGGAATGGGACTGGTGTGCGACGGTGCGGGGATGTGCGTTGCTTGCACGGTGCCCGAGCAGTGTCCCGCGGCCGATTGTGAGATTCCGGTCTGTGTCAATGCGCAATGCGCAGTGATGAACAAGCCCGCGGGTACGGCATGCGCGGGCGGGGCTGATGTCTGCAAAGGCGATGGCACCTGCGTGGCATGTATTGCGGATGAGCAATGCAGCCTTGCGGCGAGCGAGGTGTGCGATACGGGCACCAATCTATGTGTGTTGAGCTGTTCGGATTTAACAAAGAACGGTGTGGAAACGGATGTGGATTGCGGTGGTGCTGGATGTTCGGGCTGCGCGGATGGATTGGTCTGTGCGCTGGACGCGGACTGTGTGAGTGGCGTATGCGCCGGCAATATTTGTCAGGTGCCCATCTGCATGGACAATGTGCAAAACGGCACGGAGACCGATAAAGACTGCGGTGGTCCTGCATGTCCCGACTGCGCGGTGGGCTTGGGTTGCAGCGTAGGCGGAGACTGCCAAACCCAAGTGTGTACGGGAAACCTTTGTGTGCCGGCCACATGCAGCGACAACACCAAAAACGATAACGAAACGGATATAGATTGCGGCGGGCCTGTATGTTCCGATTGCATGGCGGGCAAGGCTTGCTTGGTGGATGGCGATTGCATTGGTGGGCTTTGTCAGGGCATGGTATGCGCGCCGACCTGCACCGACACCATTAAGAATCAAGATGAAACGGATGTGGATTGCGGTGGAGTATGTCTGTTGGACTGCGGTATAGGCCAGGGTTGCATAACCGGTGCGGACTGCACCAGCGGCGCATGTGTAGGCGGCGTATGCCAGGCGCCTCAATGCGGGGACGGTGCAAAGAACGGAGCGGAAGCCTGCGACGACGCGAACACAGCGGCGGGCGATGGGTGCAGTGTCACATGTACGGTTGAGTTTGGTTACACCTGTGTGGGGGTATTACCGAGCGTATGCACAGCAAACTGCGGTGATGGACAGAAAGCCAATAGTGAGCCTTGTGACGACGGCAATCTCAATGCGAATGACGGATGTAGCGCGGTGTGCACGGTGGAGGTGGGTTATACCTGCGTGGGCAACAATCCGAGCCTGTGCGGGCCAGTTTGCGGGGATGGGCTGTTGAAAGGCGCGGAGACCTGCGACGACACGAACACGGCGCCGGGGGATGGGTGCAGCGGGGTTTGCCAAGTCGAGTTTGGCTACACCTGCAATGGCATGCCCAGCGTGTGTATGACGACGTGCGGCGATGGGTTGAAGGCCGCTTCCGAAGCTTGCGATGATGCCGACGCGCAAAGCGGTGATGGCTGCAGCGCGACATGTACCGTGGAGTTTGGCTACACCTGCAATGGCATGCCCAGCGTGTGCGCGACGACCTGCGGCGACGGGTTAAAGGCCGCTTCCGAAGCTTGCGATGATGCAAATATGATGGCGGGCGATGGCTGCAGCGCGGTGTGTACGGTGGAGTTTGGATATACATGCATGCCTGCTTCGCCGAGCGTGTGTACGACCACCTGCGGTGATGGAATCAAAGCGGGCGCGGAAGCCTGCGACGATGCCGACACGCAGAGCGGCGACGGCTGCAGCGCAACCTGCGCGGTTGAGTTTGGGTACACCTGTGTGGGGACTCAACCCAGCGTGTGTACGACCATCTGCGGGGATGGCATCAAA
>CAZICM010000002.1:0-165381 GCA_964537685.1 uncultured Polyangiaceae bacterium | reverse complement strand
GCAGGTGCGGAAGCCTGCGACGATACCAACACAACGGCGGGCGATGGCTGCAGCGCAACGTGTACGGTGGAGCTCGGGTATTCCTGCGTGGGCTCCCCCAGCGTGTGTACGACCATCTGCGGGGATGGCATCACAGCAGGTGCGGAAGCCTGCGACGATACCAACACAACGGCGGGCGATGGCTGCAGCGGGACCTGCCAAGTCGAGTTTGGCTACACCTGCAATGGCATGCCCAGCGTGTGTATGACGACGTGCGGCGATGGAATCAAAGCCGCCTCGGAAGCCTGCGACGATGCCGACACGCAGAGCGGCGACGGCTGCAGCGCGACGTGTACGGTGGAGCTCGGGTACACCTGTGTGGGCAATCAACCCAGCGTGTGTACGACCACCTGCGGGGATGGAATCAAAGCGGGCTCGGAAGCGTGCGACGACGGCGATACATCCAGCGGTGACGGTTGCAGCGCGACCTGCACCATCGAAACAGGCTTCACCTGCAATCTTCTGGTCTCGCCCACGGCCTGCACCCCCATCTGCGGCGATGCTCTCGTCGTTACGGGCGAAGCTTGCGACAACGATTCCGGAATGCCGCCCGTCGGAGGCGATGGCTGCAGCTCAACCTGTACCGTCGAGCCCGGCTATACCTGCACGGGTTCTCCCAGCAACTGCACCACCACCTGCGGTGATGGCGTCAAAGCAGGCTCCGAGCTGTGCGATGACGGCAATCTCGCGGTCGGCGACGGCTGCGATAACGCTTGTACCGTCGAACCCGGTTACACCTGCCTCGGATCTCCCAGCATTTGCACCAATGTCTGCGGCGATACCTACCTCCGCGGCCCAGAACAGTGCGACGATGGCAACACCTCCAATAACGATGGCTGTAGCTCGGTTTGTCTCTGGGAGCTCGTCACCGAAACCGAACCCAATGGCTCAACCGCTCAGGCGGATTCAAATCCCCAAATCAGCGTCAATCACATGATTTCGGGAGCCATTACGCCCGTCGGCGATAACGATTATTTTAAATTCACCTTAGCTGCCGCTCAAACCCTTCGAATTGAAACCTTTGATTCAAGCCTGAACGATTGTGTCTCGATCGACACGGTGATCAACCTATTGAACAGCGGCGGGACAACCATCTACACGTCAGATAACGATGGTATTGGCAACTGTTCCGCCCTCGTCATGAATCTTGCGGCGGGCACCTATTATGTTCAGGTTCTTGAACCGGGCGATAACGCGACCATCGCGGCATATAGCCTGCTTCTCAAGACCCAGGCCGCCGGCCCCGCTGAAACAGAGCCCAATGAAACCAGGGCAACGGCTTCCAATTCAATTGTTGCGCCACCAGGAACAGATGTGTTCGCTCCCGGTCTTCGCAATGGAGCCGGCGATGTCGACTTCTACGCCATCACCGTGGCTCAAGGCCAATCCGTGCGCGCGGAAATCATCGAAAACGGAGCGGCAACGTGTGAAAGCTCAGGAGTCGACAGCACCCTTCGGCTCTCCAACGCGGCCGGAACCTCATTGGTCATCGACAACAATACCGGCCGGGGAAATTGCTCGCTTATCGACGGCCGCGGAGCAGCTCCCCTCCATGCGGGCGCTCATAACCTCCCCGCGGGCACCTATTACCTCGAGATATACGCGACGGGCGGAGCATCCAACGACATCTTCGACTACAAGCTCGATATCTCTATCCAATAACCCTCTCCGCCCTCCCACCACTCCACAATATCCGAAACTTGATTAGCACCCACCAACCCCCCCAGCCTCCAGAATCGCCCAAAACCGCCTCAAAACCCCAATCCCGCCCGCGGAACCCGCCCGGAACCTCTCCCTCCCCCTCTCCGCCGCCGCGGAGCCCGCAGGTGTCCGCCCCTCTCCGCCCCTTCACCCTCCGCGGAACCCAGCAGGACGCCCTCCCAACCACCCTCCGCCGCCGCGCAACCCGCCCGGACGCCATCCTTTTCCAATTCACATCCCGCCCCACCCAAAAATCTTCGCACCCGCGCCAGCTCCGCAGCGGCGGAGCGCATCAGGAAACGCCTCCAACGACCCTCCGCAACCGCGGAACGCCTAAAGCCGTCTCCCCATGCGCTCTCCGCCTCTTCGTCTCACTCCGTCCAGTCTACCGTCGTCTCCCCCATCGTCCGGTACTTCTGATCGATATGATCCATCAGCTCCAGCCACCATTGTTCGTTCTGCACGCCGTCTTCCCGCGCGCTGTCCGAAAAGAAAGTGCCCCGTATGCATTCAGGCTTGCCATTCGCTCCTATCCGGCAGCGCCCGTCCACATAGATAACAATCGCTTTCGGTAGCCGCCCATCCATGCTCTCCAAGGGGTTGTTCATCCAGTTCCTCAGGAAAAGAATCGCCGCTCCTAGGTCTTCGGGCGTCTGACCGTAGCCATGAAGCATATAAATCACCGGATATCGCCTGCTCTGCTGATCCGCATGCGCATAGCCAGGCGGTAATGTCACCGTTACCGGCCCCGTCCGCCCAAAGCTCGATGTGAATTCAAAGGTGCAATTGCCATCCAATTCACAGGACTCTATCCCCTCCATCGGCTTGTTGATCGTTTCGTCCACCATGTGGCGCAATTCAGGCTCTCTCCAGCGCGAACCGATGAAATACAATGCGCTTTGCAGTCTCGCCGTGATCTCTAGCCCAGATCCCACATGCTGCCCGCTTCCGCTCTCTACGTCGTTGGGCGAGGGATCGATCTTGCCATAGCGCGACATCACAACGCCGGATACGTCTTCAAAGGCGATGCGCGATGCGGCGAATTCTTTGGGTTTGCTGGGATCGAGTCCCGGAAGTGTGGTGGGTTCGGTGTAATAACTCACGTTCCGGTCCCGCGTTAAGAAGGTGCCCGCCAAATGCGCTGCATCTACATGAAAATTAAAAAGATCCCTCGTTCCGCCGTCCGTCCATACATCCAGCCTCGACAGCGCTTCGTCGCTAAGCTCTCCCCCAGGAATCTTGCTCTTGTCCACCATGCCCCTCACAATGGAGTGGGAATCAAAATCCCAAAAGCGCTGAAGGGCCGATGAAACCGTGAATTGTCCGTCGCCTTCGCCCACATCATAGCCGTCCCCAGGCTTGGTCCAGCCTCCCGCGGGTTGGGCCGCCGTGCCCATGACTCCATCCAGACCATAGTCATCAAAGGCTTCTTCGGTCTGTCGGCGCATGTCCCCCTCTGTTCCTGAAGGATTGTATTGCGCATTGTAGTCGTCCCCCGCGGGATCGTCGTTGATTCCCTTTTGATAGCCGGGTTCCATTTCGCTCGGGATTCCGTCGGTCCCGTAATCATACCAGCGCTCATGGCCCGCTCGTATCAAGGGTTCCATCTCATCCCGAACGCCATTGCCATTGTAATCTACCGCCAAGGCCACTTCCAGCGGATAGTCATTGCCTTGGGGAGTCCATGTGTTGGCATAAGGCGAATACAGCTCGTTTTGAGGCGATCCATCGCATACGGTGATAACGGGGAAGGTGCCGTCTGGATTGAATTCATCATCAAAATAGTTCTGGAGCGTCAAGGTGTGGGCACATCGTTCTGTGGGGCATGAATTGGCAATCGCTTCTTGAGCTTCTTTGTTTGGGCCGTCGATGGGGTCGAGCCAAAGTTTGCATTCTCCATTTTGATGGTCGCCAATTTGGCTGGGATCGTCGGGATGTACGCCCGCGGGAAGGTTTTTGCCGCCGGGATTTAGGTTTTCGCCGTTGGGGTTGCCAAATAATAACGCAAGATCGCGGAAGATTTGAGCATAGTCCCGCCTGGAGAAGGAGCCGCCGTTGCCTGCCCGGGGATATTCATACCACCATTGGTTAAAGGTGGAGGGATGCTCGTAGGGGTCTTTGGGTGTGGGCATAATCACACACTTGCCAGGGGGCAATCCTTGAGGACCAATACAGCTTTCGTCGGATTTGCAGTCGGTGTCGGCGCTGCAGTTGGTGGGGCTAAGCTGAATATCGGCCAATTGGGTGCCTTTGGCGATGGGGCGGAAGCCTCCGAGATGATTGTTTTCGATGTAATTGAGCAGCCAGGTCCAATCGACGGGGCCTCCCAAGGGAGCGACCACATCGAAGAGATCGTGGTGCCGGAAGCCCATCATGGCGGTGCCCGCTCCGCCCATGGAAATGCCGATGACGGCGCGGTGGGTGAGGCGGCGTTTGTGGGTTTTGGTTCCGGCGTCTTTGTGGATAAAGGCTTGATAGGTGCCCAGGCGCGGGGCTTTGAAGGTGACGGCCCACTGGTCGTCGATTTTTTCGATGCGCGGGTCGGCGACGGGGATGGCGCGAGGGGTTTTAAAGGCCGGGCCGCTGTAGACAATTTTCAAGTGGCGAAGGCGGCCATTGCTCGGCATTAGCGCTGGATTGATGGGGATGGAGATTGGGATTTCGCGCTGGAATACTTTGTCGGTGGGGCCAAAGGTAATGGCGGGGCCCAAGGCGATATGTTCGGGAAGGTCGGCGTTTTGGCCGCATTGGATATCGGCTTGGAAGGCGGGGACGCCCCATAAAAAGCTTCCGCTGTTGGGGTTTTTGGCGCCTTCGGGCAGGGCGATGGTGGCGCCTGTTAGGGTGCCCGTTCCCCGGACGCTGCCGCCGCCCTCGAGGTTGCCCCCTATCGGCGTTTCATTGCAGGTGGCGAGTTTTGCGTCAGTGACTTCGACATCGAGTGTGGCCTCGGCATCGGTTCCATCTCCTCGGGGCACGGATACCTTAACGGTGGTTTTTCCAGTCTTGGTTCCTCCGCCGAGCGTGAGGGGAACCGAGGGCAGGTGCAGTTCCACATAGGATTCACCGACGGCGGGGATGATTTCCGGGTCGGCGCTTGCGATTTTGACGGGAACCCGTGTGCACATGTCGGGTTCGACCCTGGCGTGCACGGTTCGGGTGACGCAGGAGTCGATGCTGCCTGTGCAGGGGGGCAGGACAATACTGCTGGGTTCAAGCCTGATTTTGACTTGTTCGGGCACGGACGGGACGCAGACTTCGCCATTTGCCAGCGGTGTTGGGGTGTTGCCGCTCGAGCTTTGGGACGTGTCGTCCACGTTGCAGCTTTGAAGGCCGGATGAGGCCAAAACCAAGCCCAACAGGCCAAAACCAAGGGTTGTGCGGGTTAAGGAATTGGAAAATCGTTGAGTGCGCATGCGAGCAGCATAAAAGAAGCCGCTCTTATGGCCGGGAATTTATATGCGGGGTGCTGGCCGATCAGGGGGCGGGCGGGGGATCTTGGGGCGCGAGCCCTGAAATAATGCCTCCAAGGTTGGACTCCAGCGAACCGTTGGAGAAGGTGCCCAGCCATTTGCCTTCGAAGGCAATGGGAGTGGCTTCATCGTTCACGAGGGTATGCGCCGATGCGATGAGTTTTAGGTAGCCGGCGGTGCTGAGGCTGCCCGAGAGGCCAAGGCTTTGTTGCCACATCGCCGCGATGGCTTGTTCGCAGGTGCTTTGCAGGCATGCGGTGTCGCAGGTGGCGCTGCTTCCCAGTGCCGTGGCCAAGGCTGGGCAGTTGAGCACGCTGGACGAGAGGATTTCGCCCATGGATTGAGCAGATGGATAGCTTTGTTGCGCGCGGGCGAAGGCGATGCTTCCGGCGAAAAACGTTGGAATCCAAAAGAGCGTGCCTGAAAACAAGACCGTATCGCCTGCGTCGCCGTTCCAGTCCATGAGGTGCGTCGCTGGAAAGCCCGCTTGCGCCGCGTCGATGCCGTGGGTCTTGAGCGGATGAAACCAGGCTTTGCCCGGCACATTTCCAGCCGGAACGAGCTGGCCTTGGATCTCGGGGAGCGGCGCTGCCGGATTGACGGTTGGATTCAGGGCTTCGTCGAGCCAGGTGAGGATTTGCGTGCGGGGATCGATAGGAAGCGAGAGCAGATGATCCAGCGTCTTTTGATCCCACGCGGAGAGCGCGCGTTCTTGCTGAAAGGCATCGAGATGCTCGGGCGCGAGGGCCGTTTCCATGGCGTTTAAAATCACCGCGGGAACATCGGCGATGAGTTCGGGAAACAGCGCGTTCGCGAGCTTGTTCGATGTGTCCTTCATGATGGCCGCATAGGCTTCATCCATAGGGTTGAACGCGATTTTCAGATCGAGATCGGTCGCTCCTAGATTCAGCGGCTGATCGATGACATTCACGGTGGTCTCGATTTGCTGTCCCGCTTTGAGATGCGATTCGTCGGCGCAGCCCCACATGGAATGCGCTGAATAGAGGACGACGGCGACGTTGGGGCCCACGGGCACGTTCTCGAGTACGGGGAAGGCGTCGCCGGGCGAAGATGCTTTGACGGTCGGCTCATTTTTGTCGGGGAGCAGGCCGGCGAGCGCCTTGCAATTGGTGCCCGAATATGCGCTTGCGCTCCATGTGGTCACCGTGCGGCTTCCCGCATAGGTAGGCACGACGCGGATCGAGCCAAGGCCCTGTTCCTTGATGTTCACGTCGATCTCGTCGGATGTGCCTCCGTCGATCGATGCGAGAACTCTGAAGGTGGTTGTGGTGTTTGGAGCTTTGAGCGTGACATCCGCGCGGCCATCGGCGCCCGTTGTTGCGGTGGCCTTGTCGAGCGATGCATCGAGTGGCTCGCCAAGCAGCGCAAAACGAAGGTCGTACATGCCTGGAGGCGCTGTTTCGACGGTGAGTGTGAAACTGTCGCCTGGTGTCAGCTCGAGCACGCCTTCGTAATCAAACGAGACGCGCACGCTGGGTGATTCAGGCGGAGGTATCGGAGGTGGAGCCACCTTTTGATACGAGTCCGCCTGCGTGCTGCATGAAGCAGAAGCAAGACAAAATGCCGCGTATAACGGCAGGTACCAATAAGCAAAGCGCATAAGATGGATTGACTTTAACGCGAATTGGGATCGCACGCGATAAAGTCGACAGGAGTTTTTGCTTTAAAGCAGGAACGGAGCGGGCGAAGGCATGAGGAGGGCGATATCGCCGGGCCCGCGGTAAGCCGTTATTTTACGTAAATTTGGCCGACAGCGATGCCTTGGCCGCCCGAGACCTTCATGATGACCTTGGCAGGGCCGCCCAAGGGCAAGGAGTTCCTAAAGCATTGGCCTTTGCCGCCCAAGGTGGCGTTGGCGCCTGCGGTGTTGCTCTGGGCGAGCACAACCGCGGGGAAGGGCGGTTGCTGAACGACGATTTGCAGATCGACTTGGCTTACCGGAGGCACGCCCACCGCGATGACCGAGTAGCACTTGCCGCCTTGCATATTGAACGCTTGCTCGAAGGTCTGGCCGGTTTGGAACTGGGCCGCAAATGCGCCGCCTTCGGGCTGCATGCCTTGGACTTCCTGGCCTGCCAGCAGGGTGAGCGCGGGTGTGGCAGCGGCCGCCATGGCGGGAGCGACAGGCGTGGCTGAACCGCCGCCGGCCGCGGGCTGAGCGCCTGGCATTTGAGGCTGCGTCGGAGCGGGTTGCTGCTGGGGATAGGCGCCGGGTTGTTGTTGAGGATAGGCGCCCGGCTGCTGAGGATAGGCGCCGGGTTGTTGCTGAGGATAGGCGCCCGGCTGCTGAGGATATTGCCCAGGCTGCTGGTACTGTCCGGGCTGGCCTTGGTATTGGCCACCGTACTGATTTTGCGCTTGAGAGGCATCTTGCGCCTCATCTTGGCTACCACCGCAGGCAGCGGGCAGAAGGGCAAGCAGTGCGGCTGAGACAATCTTGGCGAATCGCATGCGAGAGCTCCTTAAAGAAGAACAAAGATCCAGGCATCCGTGGATCTGGAAGTCCAACATTTCTATACGAAGGTTATGTCGCCCAACGTGCCGCAATGATCGGTCGCGTGGCTTCCTTCGGGGCCACATCGGCCCCACATGTTCAAAGGACGCACGCCGAATCAAGAACGGCTCAATCCTTATTACGGTTTGAAGTGCAAATCTTCTTACACCGTATTTGCTTTTTCATGGACAGATAGCGCTGAAAAAGTGCTTTGAACGGTGAGGGCGTGCGTTCCGGGGGTTTTTTTCGCGCGCCCAGCAGACTAGGAGGAGATTCTATGAGTGACGTGCATCAAACCATTCAAGATACGATCAGCAAAAACCGCGTTGTTCTCTTTATGAAAGGGACAAAAAATTTTCCGCAGTGCGGCTTTTCGGCCCGGGCGACGGAAATTTTAAAGAAGTGCGGTGTTGACTTTAAAGACGTGAATGTGCTGGCCGATCCGGCGATTCGGCAAGGCATCAAGGATTTTTCAAACTGGCCGACGATTCCTCAGGTGTATGTCGATGGGAAGTTTATCGGCGGCAGCGATATTTTGATGGAGATGTATCAATCGGGTGAGCTGCAGAAGCTTCTTGCCACTTCCTAAACAAGCGCCTGGATTTGAGCCTGTTGCGCCGCTTTTTGAAGAATCTCTCCGAACATCGCCTGGGTTAGGCGGCCTGTTTGCGTGTTCTGCCTGCTCACATGAAAGCTTGCCATCAGCGTGGCTGTGCCTGGCTTTGCGCTAAGCGATGGGATGTCGATGCGCGCTCCATGTGAAAAGGGCGGGATGCGCAGCGGGTGTGCAGGCTGAACGGCGCCGAGCTTGCCGCGGAGCACGCTGACCAGCGCGTCATAAGCGATTTTGCCCAAGGCCAGATACACGCGCGCTGTGGTGAGCAGCCCAAGCTCGCGCTGAAGGTATGGGCGGCACGAGCGAAGCTCCTCGGGGCTGGGATGGTTGTCGGGAGGCGCGCAGCGGCACGCGGCCGTGATGTAGACCGACAAAAGCTGAAGCCCATCGCTTCGCGAGCGGCTTTCGGGCTGTGAAGCGAGACCCGCGCGGTGAAGCGCCGCATATAAAAAATCGCCCGAGCCATCGCCTGTAAACATGCGCCCTGTGCGGTTGGCTCCATGGGCGCCCGGAGCGAGACCCACAATCACGAGCGCCGCGTTTGGATCGCCAAAGCCGCCGACGGGCTTTCCCCAATAGTCGTCGTGCTGATAGGCGCGGCGTTTTTCCCGCGCCACCCGCTCGCGCCATTCAACGAGCCGCGGACATGCAGAACAGCTTTCGATCTCGTGCGACAGCATCTGCAGAGCGGTCTTTTCGCCATGCGTTTTCACTGGCCGTTCTTTCGCTTAGGCTTGCCCGCCATGTTTAATCACGATGCATTGCCGTCGGAGCATGCGCTCCGCTATCTGCGGGCTCATCTGCGCAATATCCCCGACTTCCCCAAGCCCGGAATTCTTTTTAAAGACATCACGCCGCTGCTCGCCGATCCAAGAGCGTTTCATATCTCGCTGGATCTGCTGGCGCAGCGTTTTATCGGGGAGCGGATCGATGCCGTTATTGGTGTCGAGTCGCGGGGGTTTATTTTTGGGGGCGCTTTGTCAGCCCGGCTGAACGCGAGTTTTGTACCTGTGCGAAAGCCCGGGAAATTGCCTGGGAAGACCGATCGGGTGGCCTACAAGCTCGAGTACGGCGAGGCCGAGCTGTTTATGCACGTCGATTCTTTGTGCAAGGGAGCCCGGGCCATCGTGGTTGATGATCTTCTGGCCACAGGCGGTACGGCGCTGGCGGCAGCAGAGCTTGCCCGGCGCCAGGGAGCGGAAGTGCTGGGTTTTGCCTTTGTGGTGGAACTCGATTTTCTGGGCGGGCGGGAACGTTTGCTCAAGGAAGCGGGCGAGTCGTCAATCGTTTATTCGATCGTGCACTTTCAGGCCGGCGAATAAAGCGTCGCCATCAAGGCCAGCTCGCGGGCGAGATCTTCGTGAGCCGATTCAAACAAGTCTAAAGATAGCGGCGTTACGCTCACGAAGCCGTCGTCAAAGGCTTCGGTATCCGAACCGGACACAGGCTCGTGCCTGGCTTTGGCGCCGCCGATCCAGAGGTATTCGCGGCCTCTTGGATCCTCTCGGAACACCACATCCTGCGAATACAGCCGCGCTCCCAGCCTTGTGCCCCGAACGCGCCATCCGTTGCCTTTTGGAATGTTCACGTTGAGCAGGGGCACATGTGTCGCGCCCGTGATGGCCAGCGCATCTTCGGGGATATCGCTTTCTCGCTTGGAGGCGAGTGCTGCGGGGAGTTTCAGCATCGATAAGGCAAGCTTGGCGCCCATCTGCGCGGCGGCTCCGGGGTCGGCGTGGTGATCGGCCGAAACCGCAATGGCCGGGATACCGCGCATCGCTCCTTCGCGCGCGGCTGCAACGGTGCCCGAATAAAAGACATCAACGCCTAGATTTAAGCCGTGATTGATTCCTGAAACGACGAGATCGGGACGGCGGTGAAGAACGCGCCCTCCTGAATGCAGAGCCACATAAACACAGTCGGCGGGCGTGCCATCGACCGCGAAAATATTGGGGCCCGCGTTTCTGAGCCGCAGGACGCGATGAAGGCTGAGCGAATGGCTTGTCGCGCTTTGATTGGCCTCGGGCGCGCAGATAACGACTTCGGCTTCTGTTTCGAGCGCAGCGGCCAAAGCCTTAAGGCCGGGCGCAAAATAGCCATCGTCGTTGGAGAGGAGAATCAGGGGTTTCACAGGGTTTTGGGTTTCTTGAGTAGGGTTGTCTGCGGCGCTGTTCATCCCCCGAACATCCGTTTTGGCAATGCGGCAATCAGTTGAAAAACGGCCTTAATGCGTCCAAAAAAGCCTGCGCCGCCCCGGGCTTTGGCCATGGCAAAAGCGATGGTGCGCAGGACGGGCGTGTAGGGATACCACCAGAGCTCGCGTTTAGCGCCGCTCCGATCCTCGAGGACAAAGCGCGGCCGGGTAAGCTCGAAGAGGGCATGCGGGCTGTTGGTGATGCCAAAGCCGGAGGCGCCGGTGCCTGTCCAGGGTGCATCGGGAATCGCGGCGCTAAAGCCGTGATTGTTGATGGTCACGACGCCCGACTTCAGCCGCTGGGCGAGCGCGTGGGCGTGGTTTATGCGCTTGGTCCAGATGCTTGTGGTCAAGCCAAAGGCGGAATCGTTGGTGAGCCGAATCGCTTCGTCCTCGCTGTCGACGATGCAGATAGGCATAAGCGGCCCAAAGGTTTCTTCTTTCATCAGCGCGATATCGTGAACGCTGACTTTGAGCACCGTGGGCGGGAAGGCGAGCGAACCTTCTTCCGGTTCGCCGCCTGCGAGGATTTCGGCGCCTGCATCACAGGCTTCCTTGAGATGGCGGCGGACGATGGCGCATTGGCGTTCGGTCGTGATGACGGCCGTGTCCGTGCCAGGCCGGAGCTCTTTGGTCAGCGTGACAATGCGCTGGATTAAGGCGTCGGCGATCGGCCTCTCGACGTAGACCCGTTCGACGGAAGCGCAGTTTTGGCCCGCGTTGGTGAAGGCGCCCCATATCAAGCCCCGCGCGGTGCGTTCGATATTGGCGTCGCGCAGAACAATGGCCGCGTCTTTGCCACCGAGTTCGAGCGAGCATGGAATCAACTGTTCGGCGCAGCGCACGGCGACTTTTTTTCCTGTGGCGACGCTTCCGGTGAAAACACAGGCGTCGATGCCCGCTCCGATTAAGGCTTCACCGACGTCGGCGCCGCCTTGGGCAAGGCCCAGCAGTCCTTCCGGGAGCAGGCCATCGAAGAGGGATGCCACAAGCGCGCCGCTTCTCGGCGTAATTTCGCTTGGTTTGAAGATCACGGCATTGCCCGCAAGCAGCGCGGGGATGAGCGTGCGAAGAGGAATCGCCACCGGATAATTCCACGGAGAGATAAGTCCAATCACGCCCCGGGGCTCGCGGTGAATGCGCCCAAGTTTTCCCGGATAAGCAAGGGGATCGAGCTCGACGAGGGCGCTGTCCAAAAGCTCTTCAATTTGGGCCGTCCAAAAATCGATGAGGTCGGCATTGGGAAGCACTTCGGAAAGAGCGCCTTCCTCGATGGGCTTTCCGCACTCGCGGTGAAGCAAGCCGGCGATTTCTTCTGCGCGCTGTAAAAGCCTTTTTTTAACGGGCAAAATAGCGTTCACGCGCTGCCGCAGCGACCGTTCGCTCCACTGGCGCTGAGCTTCTTTTGCTTTGGCGACCATCGAACCTAAGTCGCGTGGATCGGTGGCGATAACTTCAGGAAGCTCCGAGCCATCCAAAGGGCTTTGGGCGGGAAATGGGGATTGCGTTTTGGCGTCCGGTTCCGGCGAAGGCCGGTCGGAATTAGGCGCGGCGGCCTCGCTTGTCGTGGTGCTTTCCATTTGGGCGCGCAGCCTATCACCGCCCCGAGGTTCTAGGGGGACGCCGGAAGACTGAACTCGGTCGTTCCTTTGCACGCGACGACCACCGACTTGCCTTCGGAGCGCCATTTAACGCCGACTAGGCCGCCTCCCGCAGGCGGGGTCGCAGGAGGCTCTCCAAGCCTTACGAACTTCGGTCCGCAATCGACAACCAAGGCTTCGTTGGTGAGGCCGGCGTGCGCGCCTTGCACATACACATGAAGCGAAGGCGCTGACGTGATGGTCAGATACCCTTTTTTATCGGGAAGTGCCGCGGGATCGCCGGGTGGTGCCGCAGCGCTGGGTTCGCTCGTCGGGGGCGCCGCGGGTGCCGCTGCATCGGGAGCCGCCGCGTCAGGTGCCGCTGCATCGGGAGCTTCGGCATCGATGGCCGCATCACTGACCGATGCGTCATTCACGCCCGCATCCGACGTATCTGCGCCTGCATCGCCCTGCTCTGGAACGGGTGTGCCCACATCCTGCGACGCGGATACCGTGGGCTGCGGAGCCGTTGCGGTTTGCGTCGGTGTTTGAGGTGCGGCCGTCCCGGTGAGAGATGAAGGTGTGCTTGTGTTCACCGTGGGCTCGACAAATCGGCCAATCCAGCCTTTGTCCACGGCCACGACCACGCCCGCGCCCGCGAGGGCAAGCGCCGCCAGCGCGAATCCCCACCATGGAGCCCGCCTTGCCTTGCGCCGTTCAGGCCGCACGGTGTCCCGCGTTGTCTCCGTTTGTTCTGCCGGCGGCTGAATCTCCGGCGAAAATAGAGGTTCGGCGAGCGGCGGAACAACGCCTTCGGTCTCGGCTGTTGGAGGCGCTTCCGGCGAAGGCGCGGCTTTGGTCTCGGCCGCTTTTGCCGCCCGCCCGGGCTCCATAATCTCTTTGGCCGCCAGCAACAGATCGCTCGCCGTTTCCACAGGCGAAGGCCGCATCAGCGTCGGCTCGTCGCCGCCCTCCTCAGGCTCTTCCTTCTCGGCGTGTTCCGCTTCCAAGGGAGAAGGCCGCATCAGCGTCGGCTCGTCGGCGCTCTCTTCAGGTTCGTCCTTGGCGACCTTTATCGCTTCAAGCGGCGAGGTCTTCATGACCGTGGCTTCTTCGCCCTCGGTATCTTCCTCGCTCACCTTTTCAATGCGGGGCAACGCCTTTTCCGGAGCCTTTTCAGCAGGAAGCGATGCCAGCGGTCTCGTCATCTCATCCGCGTGAATCGGACGAGCCGTCGGGCTCTCGTCGACGTCGATCGTTGTCGCCATCGAGTCATCGGAATCCGCGGACGGAGGTATTGCGGGTTTCGCGCTTAAATTCTTTGCGGCCGCGATAACGGCAGGCGGGGGCTCGATACCGAGTTTGTGTCCAGCCGCCTTTGCCGCGTCGGCTGCTTTTGCGTGAGGTGCCTTCGGCGTTTCGTGCTTTGCCGCGGAGGTGCCGAGTGGTGCGAGCGGTGACAGCGAGCTTGGTTTTCCCAAGGGCGAAAGCGCCGCCGGGCTGGGGGCCGCGGGCGCCGCCGGACTCTTGGCGGCGGGAGGCGATGCCGTAACCGATGGCGTGGAGAGAGGCCGTTTGGGTAGCGAGACCAGCGGAGATTTGATGGGCGCGAGCGCAGGCGTTTTGGCGGCCAGGGCCGGTTTCGCGGCGGCCGGTGTTTCAGGCGCTTTTGGAAGCGGTGCGACGGGAGCGATGGGTGCGGGCTTGGGTGTTGCCGCCGCGGGAGCCGCAGCTTTGCGATCGGCCGCGGGCCTGGCGCCGAGCGCTTTTTGTCCGGCTTGAGCGCTGCCCACAGCCTCTGCAAGCTTGTCTTCGGGCTTTTTGCCTTCGTCCCCTTGTTCCAGGCCAACGCCGGGCAGTGTGCGAATGACTGCGCTGCGATCGGGGCGGGCTTGATCGGCGGGAACAACGGCCGCGGGCGGGGCGGCTTTTTCCTCGGCTTCAATTTTGGGTTCGGCAGGTTCGAACGCGGCCGCCGCCGGGCGAAGCGCCCCTGCTTGAATCGTAATCGCCTCGCTGTTTTCCTCCGGTGGCGGAGGGGGCGGAGCGGGGGGCTGTGCCGAGGCCGCAATAGAGACCGCTTTTGCGGCTGCGGGCCGGACCGGAGGCCCAGCGATGCCGGGCAGGGTCGGGTAGGAAGGAGGGCCGATATCGGGCCATGCAGAAATCGGCGAAGGTTCAAGCTCCGGGCGCTTTGCGGCTGGAGCAGCCGCCACGGGAATCACCGGCGGTCCAAGCGGCGTATGGCTCGCCGCGTCTTTCATCACAGGATAAGGCGCAGTGCTTGGTGCGACGCCTGCGGCCTTGGGCTTCACATCCAGCACGGGCGAGATGGAGCTGACCGCCCAGTCACTCAAGCTGTCGGCCGGTGGTTCTTGAGCGGCCAACGCTGGGCTCGCGGCGGGTAGAACTTGCGCTGCTACATCGGATCTCGGCGGGCGGGGTTCAGCGGCATTGCGCTGCACCCGCTCGAGAAGTGCTTCAAGCGCTGCGACTTTCTCTGAGACGTTCACGCGGTCGCGGAGCATATCGCGTCGCGGCGCGGCGGGACACGTTTCCGGGTGTGCACGGTCATGATCCACTGCGCGGCGGCCACGATTTTCAAGGCGCTGCGTTGCTTATTGGTGTGAATGATGACGGCTTAGTCGCGGGATATGCGAAGGGGCACTTCGTCGGATTGCGCGGACAACGGCAACGAAGTGCCCTGTTTCAATCGGTGTGAAGGAACCGATCAGAGCGTTTCGAGGTAAGTGACCAGATCGTCAATTTGATCGGGCGACAGGTGCGAAGTAACGCCGTGCTTGTCTCCGCCGCCGCAGGCCGGATTGGTAAAGCGATCGTGCAGCGTGGCCGCGCAGCCATCGTGCATAAACGGAGCGCGCAGGCCGATGTTCACCAGCGTTGGCACCTGGAATTCCTTGCCCGTTCCCACATTGGCGTTCTTGTTGTTGGTGCCCAGCGTGCCCTGATGGCAGTCGGCGCATCCCACCTTCGCGTCATTGAACAGCGCCTTGCCGCGCTCGGCCGCTTCGATGTTCGCGGGCTCCGATGCCGGAATCGCGGGAATCGAATTCAGCCAGTTACCAAAGGCATTCACGCGCCGGGGACCCTGGGACATGCCGCCCATGCGGTTCACAAACACTTCCGCCATCAGCGTGTCGAGCTTGTCCATATCGCCGTCCCAATGCAGCGGAAGCGTGTTCATGATGCCGCCGCGCATGTACTGCGTGCGGCGCGGCCCGATGGGATCGAAGTTCCATACCCGTCCGTCCGTTCCGCCTTCGGGATGGCATGAAGCGCATGAGAGCGGGCTAAATCCGCCTGGATTGGTGTGGAACATGTCATGGCCGGTATCCTTCACGCTTTCGGCCGGAAACTGGATGCTCGTGGTGCTGTTGTTCGCGTCGATGAGCACGAGCCTGGCCGGTTCGCGCGTCTGCACCAACAGCCGCCCGTCATTGCTGAAGGCAACGGCAATCGGGCGTCCCTCGACCGTCAAGGTCTCGTGAATCGATGAGCAGCCGCCGAATTCCTTGGAAACCTGGGCGTCGGCTTTGAGGTTGTCAAAAGTCGTGCGGATAATCGAATCGTTCCCCGCGGACGCGACGGCGATATGGCCGAGATCGTCGATGGCGATGTCCACCGGAAGCGTGGTGAAGGGAATGGCCGGCATGGCCTGCTCCAACAGCGCCGGCCCGCTTGCCGTGGGCAGCGAACTCACCGTGCCGTGAACGATGCTGTTATCGCATCCGCCCGAGCCGTAACCGCCTGGCTCAATCCGAACGGGTGTTGTCATCGCCCGCTGGTGCACCATGGCTACCCGGCCATTGGGCATGGCAACCGTGCGCCATGCGACCGAAGGCTCGAATTGCTGCTCAAAGAAATGAAACGAGGGAGGCTTCGGCCGGTCGAGTCCAGTGCTTCCATCTGCCTTGACGGTGATCAGCTCGGCCGCGGCAAAGCGGCTGACCACAAGCTGACCGTCCTGAACGACGACATCGCGGAGATCGCTCTCGAGGCGAAGCTTGCGCGTGGCTTCTCCACCGGCCGCGGGAAAGCTCACGAGCTCGCCGCCCGCGCATGCGACATGAAGCGCGTCTTGCGCTTTGTCATAAGCGATACCGCGGGGAGCACTGCAGGCCGCCCGGCGTTCCACGATTTTCGCGGAAGCCAAATCGATGCTCACAATCGCGCCTCCGCGCCGCAGCGCGACATGCGCCTTGCCCGAGCTGTCGATGGCAACGCGGCCGGGTTCGTCGTTTTCCTGAAGCACGACTTGCTTCACTGACTTGTTGGTCAGATCGACAACCCACACCCGATCGCGATCGGGATCGGCCGCGACAGCGGTTTGATTGGAAATCGCCAGCGTGCCTCCGCTGATGGGAGGAGGCGGTTTCGCAGCCGTAACGACTTCGGAAGGTCCGTCGGGCGGAAGAACGTAGCCTTCGTCGGTATCAAAAGGAATACAGGCGGCAAAGCTCGAAGCCGAGGCGGCCGTGAGCAGAACCAGGTTGAGATTGCGCAGGGTCGAAAACGAACGCTTCATAAAGTCTCAGTCCTCCAAGCCCCGCACTCCGCAAAAGGAGAGCCAGCTTCTTGTCAGTATTTGAACAGGGTCCAATGCCCATTGCTTATCGGTCAAAGCCCTGCCAAGCGATCACAAAAAATTCAAAAAAATGCGTTGAAAACAGGTACGTGCCGGCTTCCCCTCCGTTGAGGCGCGAAGCCCTGGTTTCGCCGGGCGCGTTGCCTACGCACCTGTTGGGATGTGGCTCAATCAGGCACGGGCTGACCAGCAGGTCATGCCATCCGCGTTTGCATCGGATTTGTGGAAAAGAAGAGCCAATCTGATTGGAGAGCGAAGCAACAATGACCTGTGCAAAGGCGATGGAGAAAACCGGCCGGTCAGTTGGGTATCCGAATCGATAGCGAAGACGTTTTTGGGGCTGCCAAAGAAAAATTAAGAAATCGATGGGAACGTGACTGCGGCCAACGCTTCGGATGGTTCATCGGCTCGATAGGGCTTTCTAGGGTGCCCGTGTGTCGAACAAAGATCCAGACCTAGAACGCTTTGGCCAAGAGGTGCGGAAGCGCCGCAAGGCGTTGAAGCTAACGCTTGAGCAGCTCGCTGAACGGGCGGGCATGTCGTCCAACTACTTGGGTTCGATTGAACGAGGCCAAGTGAATCCCTCTGTATCGACGGTGGTGGCTGTTGCCGATGGGCTTGGGGTTGCTCCAGGCGAGCTTGTGGGCGAAGTTCAGCCGCTTGGCGCAAAGGGATTTGAAGTGGCGCGGATGTTTGATGAGCTGGCCGCTGAAATGAGGCGGGTGGTGCTGCTGTTGTTGCGGGCCGCGATGAAAATCCGGCCGGGCACGGGCAACAAATAATCCCGGAATCCTTGTGCTGGCAGGCCGTTTAGGGCGGGGGCTGAGCTCCCGTGAGGATGCGATCGGGCCACGCATATTTGGGAAATGGCCTCCCCGGCCGGCCCAGCAAATAGCCCTGAAATAAATCCACACCCAAATCGAGCACGGTGTCGCGTTCTTCGGTGACTTCGATGCCTTCGGCGACAACGCGCATTCCCATGTCTTTGCAGAGGGTGGTCATCGCGCCGATGAGTTTGCGGCGAATGGTCGATGTGTGAACGTCGCGGATGAGCGACATGTCGAACTTTACGAATTCAGGCTCGAGGGTCGCGAAGCTTGCGAGGCCGGCGTAACCGGCGCCCAAGTCGTCCACGGCGATGCGGTAGCCCAGCGTGCGCAGCGAATGAATGCGGGAACGCACATCGTTGATGTCATCGATGGCGGCGCGTTCGGTGATTTCCAAAACGACTTGGTCGGCCATTTGCGCAAGCGGCCTGTCGGGGGCGATTAACGCGGGATCGAGAAGATCGCGCGGATGTAAATTCACAAAGAGAAGAAGTTTTTTATCGAGCGGAGCAAATGAGCGCGCCGACAAATCGCGGATGCGCGAGCCCAATTCGGAGAGGCGCTCCAGCCGCTCGGCCGCGCCGATAACAGCGCCTGGATGGGGAAGCGAAGGTTCGTCGCTGCGCAGAAGCGCCTCGAATCCAAAGAGAACGCCGTCCCTTTGCACAATGGGCTGGAAGGCGATCCACAGCGTGTCCATCGCCCGTTCAAAGCTCGCCATCAATCCCGCGCGATCGCCTGCTGTCGGCTCATTGCCGAGCAGCTTCATCGTTTCGCGCTTCATCTTCGCGACCAGATGAAGCTTGGTGGCCCGCTCGATGGCCTTGAACAGCGTGTCAACGGGAATCGGCTTGACCAAATATTGAAGCGCGCCGAGCTCAACCGCCTGAGCCGCCGTTTCAACGCGGGGATCGGCCGTCATCAGCACCACCGGGACGTCCAGATCGTGCTCGCGGACGATGCGCAGCAAGTCGAGACCGGTCATTCCCGGCATTTGGATATCGGTGAGAACGACGTTGAATTCCTGCTGCTTCAGCGCTTCGACGGCGGAGTGCCCCTCGGTTGCGACAACGACTTCATAGCCCGCGCCGCTCAGCAGCCTAGTGAGGCTCCGGGCCAGCGCCTGTTCGTCCTCCGCGATGAGCACCCGAGGTTTTTCGCCTTGCGAAGGGGTGTTGCCTTTGGTCATGGATTCGCCTTGGAGGGCAATTTCTCATGCCCCGAAGCACGGTTTAAACCCCGGATGTTATCACCGCGTTCCCGTTCGGAAGCTAAAAGGCGGCGGCTCAGCTTTTTTCGGGCTTTGTTGTCTTGACGGTGGCCGGGCGCGCCCATAAGTGACCGGCCGGTCATGAAACGCACGCACCTTCTGAGCCTCCCATTATCTTCCCTCATTCCAGCCCTTTTTGTGGTGGCGTTTTCTGCGCCCGCATTGGGGCAGCCGGTGGCTGCGGCGCCAAAAGGCGCTGAAAAGCCGGCAGATTCGCCCGCTGCTGCTCCTGCTCCTGCAACGCCTGCTCCTCAAAATCAAAGTGAAAGCGCGCCGAAAACGCCTGCCGGGCAGGATGCGCTTGCGGAGGCTCTGCGCGCGCAACCTGGGGGCCTTACGCCCGAGGATGCGGGCAAGCTTGCGGTGAAGACCAGGCCCTCGGTGCAGTTGAAACAGGCCGAGCTAAGAGCGGCTGCGGCAAAGGTCGATCAGGCGCTGATTGGTTATTTTCCAAGGCTTGTGATTCAGGCCAGCTACACGCGCCAATCCAAGGTGGAAAACAGCCTAGGAAGCGGGCTTCCCATTATTGTGCCCATGCAAAAGGACGCAAAGCCCGTGGATGGACCTTTGGTGGCGGGCCCCTGTCCTCCGACGCTTCCTATTGGTCCATCGTGTGTATTGAATTCTGCGGGCGTGCCTGTGGGCACAGCGGCGATCAACTTCGATTTCCCTGTGTTGCTGAACAGCTATTCGTTTGTGGGAAGCCTGGGGCTGCCGATTTCGGACTGGGTGCTGCGCATGTCCAAGGGCTTGAGCGCGGCTGGCAAGGGAGAGCGGGCTTCAAAGCTTCAGGTGATGGCCGAACAGCTTCAGGTTGCGGCGGATGCGAAGATTACGTTCTTGAACTGGGTTCGTGTGAAAGGTCAGCTTGTTGTGGCGAAACAGGCTGTTTCCCAGGTGAACGCTCATGTGGTGGATGCCAAGCGGGTCTTCGAAGTCGGGCTTATTTCCCGGGGTGATGTGCTGAGGCTCGAGGCGCAGGCGGCCGCGACCGAACAAGTCGTGGCCGAGGCGGAAGCCTTTGCGCTTCTTGTCGAACAGCAGTTGCGCCAGGCCATTGGATATACGTCCGACAAGACGCTGGCGATTGGCATCGATGTCATGAGCCAATCGGCGGAGCTGCCCCATGAGTCGCTGGAGGTTCTGCAAAAGCAGGCCGAGGAACGAAGGCTGGAAGTGCGCGCGATTGAGGAAGCCCTGGGTGCGACGAAAGATGCCGAGGACGTGACGAGCGCGGGCTATTTGCCCCGTGTGGAGCTGTTCGCAAATGGCATGTTCGCCAATCCCAACCCCCGTATTTTTCCTGCGAAACAGGAGTGGAATTTCACCTGGGACGCGGGTGTGCGGATGACGTGGGTGGTCAACGAGTCGTTTATCACGTCGCCTGCCGTGGATGAGGCAAAAGCCAGGACGAGCGTTGTGGCCACGCAGCGGACCTTGCTCCGGGATGGCTTGATGCTGGAAGTCGCTTCGGCGTATGCGGACATCAAAAAATCGGTGAGCAGCATCGAGGCGGCGGAACGGGGCTTGGTCGCAGCCGAAGAGACGCTGCGCGTGAGGAGCGAATTGTTTAAGAGCGGAAAGGCGACATCGACCGATTTAATCGATGCAGAAACCGAAGTAACAAGGGCGCGCCTGCGCAAACTGGATGCGCATGTTGGGCTTTTAATCGCCAGAACAAGACTGCTCCACGCGACGGGACGCGACGTTCCGGCCAATCTTGAAGCTGAGCTTTCAAGCAAGAAATAAAGAAAGGCAATGACAGAGCTTGCGCTCATCTTCTCCGCGGGGCTGATAGGTCTTTCGTTCGCGGTGTACCTGTCGCGCTGGGTACTTTCGCGTCCGATGGGCGAAGAGGAGATGCAGCGTGTCGCCGGGCTTATCCGTTCGGCTGCTGAAAGTTTTTTCCGCAGGCAGAGCAGCTTGATCGGAGCTTTGTGCGCGGCTCTGGGCGGTGCGATTTTTTTGGCTTATGGGCTGCTGAGAAGGGCCGGCGAGTCCGATCCGGTGCCGGCCTTGGAGCTGGGTGTCTGGCTCACGCTGTCGTTTGCCGTTGGAGCTGGGCTCTGCGTTGTCACTGGACATGTCGCAAACTGGATCACGACGCGGGCCAGTGTGAGAGCGGCCAACGGTGCGCGGCGATCGCTCGATCAAGCGCTTCAAATTGCCATTCGCGCCGGCGCTGTTTCAGGCGTGTTTATTGTCGCGGCCGGGCTGTTGGCGACGGCTGGACTGTTCACGGCGGTCTTCGCCTACAAAGGCGGATTTGGAGCGGAACCGGGGGCAGCGCTGAAGCTGGTTCCGACCATTCCGCTGATGATTGCGGGTTTCCCTCTCGGTGCTTCGTTTGCCGCATTTCTTGCCCAGCTTGGAGGAGGCACCTTTAGCAAGGCGGCCGATTTGGGTGCCGATGTCGCTGGGCTCGATACCGGCTTGTCGGACGACGATTCGAGAAATCCAGCGACCATCGCCGATCTCGCGGGCGACAGCGCGGGCGATTGCGCTGGGCGCGCCATGAGCGTGTTTCAAGCGGCGGCCGCGGAATCCCTGGCCGCAATGCTCGCGGGCGGTTTGCTTTTCCGCGAAAACTCAAACTTGCCCAGTGCGCTCTCCGTTGTGCTCTTTCCCTTGGTGGCGCGCGCATTTGGGCTTGTAGGCGCGATTTTTGGCGTGATGGTCATCAAAACAGACGATCGCGAAGATCCCCTCGATGCGCTGACGCGCGGCTTGTATGTGTGCGCCCTGCTTCATCTAGCGGGTATCGCGGGCGCCGTGAAATGGCTGCTCGGCGGCGCTTGGATGTATTTCGGCGCCTGTGGACTATTGGGCGTCTTTATCAGCCTCTTGTTCTTCCACATCACGCAGTACTACGCCGATCAGCGCTACCGCCCGGTGCGGGAACTCGCCGAAGCCTGCCGCGCCGGTCCAACGGCGGTGGTTCTCAGGGGCTTGGTAATCGGCGTGGAAAGCACGCTCGCTCCCATCGCGCTCGTGTTTGCCGGCACTCTCGGCGCCTATGTTATCGGCGGCCGCAGCGGTTTAAGCTCGGGCGGTCTCTTTGGAATGGCCGTGGCCACCATTGGCATGCTCGGCCCTGTCGGCTATCTGCTGGCGCTCGATGGATTTGGCCCCGTTGTCGATAACGCGGGCGGCATCGTCGAGATGACCATTGCCCGCGATCGGCGCGATGTCCGGGGCCGCACCGTTGTGCTCGATACCGTCGGCAATACCGTCAAAGCCATTTCCAAATCGCATACGGCGGCTGTCTGCTCGATGGCGACAATGCTGTTTGTGGCTTCGTTTTCCGACGAAGTGAGAAGGCGTGCCCTCTCGCTTGGACTAAAGGCCGAAACCTTTCAAGTACGCCTCGACCGGCCTTCGCTGTACATCGGGGCGCTCGTGGGCGTGCTGCTCGTCGCCTGGCTTGCCGCCCGCTGCACCGACAGCGTGCTCCGCACGTCCCGCAGGCTGATCGACGAAGTGCGCAGACAAGTGCGCGACCGGCCTTCCGGTGTGCTGCCCGATCATGAAGCGTGCGTCGAAATGGTTGCGCGGGCGGCCCTGCGCCACACCATCGTACCGGCCGTTGTTTCCGTCACGATGCCTGTTTTTGTTGGACTCGCCTTGCGCTTTGCGCGAACGGAGGATAATCCTCTGCTTGCTGCTGATGCTGTCGCGGCGCTCATTGTGGCCGGGACAGTGGCCGGCGTGCTCGGGTCGCTCTTTATGGGTAATGCCGGGAGCGCTTGGGACAACGCGAAGAAATACATCGTAACGGGCGCACACGGGGGACGCTTCCTCGTGGATGAAACAGGCGTACGGTCGGACAACCCTTCTTACACCGCGGCCGTGGTGGGTGACACGGTGGGTGATCCGCTGAAGGATGCTGCTGGGCCAGCCGTTTATGTGCTTGTGAAGATGCTGGCGATCGTAACGATCGTTTTTCTTCCGTTCTTCATTTGACAGGGAATCTGGCGTTTTAAAGCCCGCGCTTAATTCATTGGCGCTGCCTTTAGGCGCCTTCAACTGCGCAAGGGTTCTGAACATTGAATCGTTCTTCGGATGAGAACCACGTGCCGCCGATATCCGACGCTCTTTCGACGTTGAGCGATCGGGGA
Organism: uncultured Polyangiaceae bacterium; assembly: GCA_964537685.1. Lineage (GTDB taxonomy): Bacteria > Myxococcota_A > Polyangia > Polyangiales > Polyangiaceae > CAZICM01. The sequence continues at coordinate 142,442 of CAZICM010000002.1, read as the reverse complement.
TTAAGGCGTCTTTTGGGAGCCCGGACATTTCTTCGAGGCTTGGAGTATTTCCGCCGCCGCGTGGTGGATGACATCGCGGTGGGCGATATGCGGGCGAGCGGTGTTGTACGGGCATCGGATTCCGAGCCCCATCCTGTTCTTGTTGAGCTCACGCCCGATGGGATCAAATCGCAGTGTTCGTGTCCCGCTTTTATGAAGAGCGGCCAGCACTGCAAGCATGTGGCTGCGCTCTTGATCAGCATTCGCGATCATGCGCGGGGCGGAAAAGATCGCCGGGAAATGATGCCTTCCGCGTCGCTTTTACCGCAGACGGCGCATGCGGGCGGCGATGGACTCAAGCGGGTGAGGCGAAGGGGCGAGCGGCGTGTGCGGCCATCATCGATGCACACCCAGCAGATGCCGCAAGTTCAAAGCCCGGTCAGTGTGGGTCCGGCCAGCGTGCCTCAAAACTTTGCCGTGCCCGCTCAAGAAGCGAGCGCCCGCCAAACAGGCATCGGCGCATGGCTTCCGCCCGACGGAACCATCGGCCCCCGCCGCGTTGAATTCCGCCTTCATGTTCGCCAAGGAGCGCTCACGGTCACGGTGCTGGATGCCGAGGCCCGCGTACCTATTCTTCCTTCGGTTGCGCTGGCCTGGCAGGCTTTGTATCCGACGCCCGATCGCGATGCCCTGCGCATTCTGGCCCGCCATGAAAGCGGCAATCCCCGGCATCCTGCGGTTGATGTACGCGGCGAGGACGTAGCCGAGCTACTGCCTGTGCTCGAAGGCCAAAAAGTCCTGCTTGAACCGGCGCTAATGCAGCTTCGCTTTGGCGACGATTTCCTTCGTCCGCGCTTCGATTTGGAGACGGTTGGAGGCGACACCATCATTGTCAAGGCCAGCTTTGAGCGACTGAACGACAAGCGCCGCTTCTCGCTGCTTCAAGGAGGCTGGTTTGAAGGCTGGCCCGGCTGGTACATCGACACCCAAGAAGGCATCGCCCGCCGCATCGACAAGCGCGTCTCGCCCGCCGCGATGCGCCGCCTCTTGCGCTCGCCCACCATCGGCGAACCCATGACCGAACTGGTGCGGGTCATCATGCAGGGCCTTCCCAAAATCGCCTTGGAAGTGGGGGCTGAACTTCCCGAACTGCGTCAGATTGCCGATGTTGTCGATTGGGTGCCCACCTTTAGAATGCGCGCCGGCGGCTCTTTGGTTGAAGCCCATGTTTCTCTTTTCGCCGCCTATGGCGATTCCGAAGTTCAAGTCCGCGCCGACGGAATCACACCACCCGTGCTGATTCAGCCGCCCGAGGAAGGAAACAAACGGGCCCGCTGCGTGCGCGTCGACATCGCGGCACAGCAGGAAGCGGCCACCAAACTCCTGGCGCTTGGCCTCCGGCCCGATGAAACCGGCCAAGGCTTCACCGCCAACGGTGATGCGGCCATACGCTTTTGGAGTGACGGCCTCGCTGAACTTCCCGATGATTGGGATCTATTTGTACCCGAAGACCTGGTGGACACCCAGATTCGCCACAAACCCTTGGGAATCTTCGCCAAAGTCACCAGCGGCATGGACTGGCTAAGCGTCAAGCTCAGCTTTGAATCCGAAGGAATTGTCGTCGATCGCGACGAGCTTCGCCGCTGTCTGATGGAGGGCAAACGCTATGTCCGTTTAGAAGACGGGTCCTTTGCCGCATTCGATCCTGATTCCATCCGCAGCATGCTCGATCGGGAAATTGAATTGATGACCGCCGGGGGCAAGACAGGCAAGCTATCCTTGTCCCATGCCGGACGTGTTCAGGAATTGCTCCAGTATGCATCTGGGTCTCAACTGGCCCCTGGCACCCGAGAACTCTTTCAAAAACTCTCCAGCATCGACTCGATCGAGGTCACGAAAAAGCCCCGCGCCCTGAAGGCGACCCTCCGGCCCTATCAAGAATCGGGTCTATCCTGGCTTAAATTCATCCATGATATCGGCTCGGGCGGAGTTTTGGCGGATGATATGGGTCTGGGTAAAACAGTCCAGACCATTGCGCTTCTCTTGGCCGTAAAACAAGAAGAGAAGAAGGTTTGCGCCTTAATTGTTGCCCCCACCAGCGTCGTCCTCAACTGGGAAAGAGAGTTAAGCCGTTTTGCCCCCACGCTAAGCGTGACATTATGGCACGGGGCCGATCGCAAAGAACAAATTGAAGCCGTCAAAAACGCTGAAGTTATCATCACATCGTACGCCCTTCTTCGGCGGGACGAAGAATTTTTATCTCAGCTTGACCTCAACTATGCCATTCTCGACGAAGCGCAGCACATCAAAAACCCGATGAGCGCCACGGCGGCAGCGGCCAAGCGGCTCAAGGCGAAAAAACGCCTGGCATTAACGGGCACACCCATTGAAAACCGCCTTTCGGAAATTTGGTCTATTTTTGACTTTGTTTCACCGGGTTTATTGAACTCGCTGGATAAATTCGAGGCAAGATTTTCCAGGCCCATCGATGCGGGCGACTATAAAACGGCGCAGCGCCTGCGTTCAATCATTCATCCCTTTATTCTCCGGCGCACCAAGCAAGAAGTGGCCAAAGATCTGCCTGACAAGATCGAAACCGATCAGATTACCGAGCTGGCGGGCGATCAGCGGGCGACCTACCATCAAATTGCGCGAGAAGTCCGGGCTCAAGTCCTTGGAGAAGTCGAACGGGTGGGCGTGGCGAAGAGCCAGCTTCAGATCTTGGCGGGTATTACCCGGCTTCGCCAAGCGGCCTGCGATCCCAGGCTTCTTGGATTGCCGCGCGAATTCAGCGACGAGGATTCAGGCAAGCTGGTGGCATTGAGAGAGCTGATTTCCAATGCGGTGGAAGGCGGGCACAAAGTGCTGGTCTTTAGCCAATTTGTGATGATGCTCAAGATTATCGAAAAGGCGCTGAAGGACGACGGCGTACCCTACGAATACCTCGATGGCCAGACCAAAGATCGCATGGAGCGGGTGGAACGATTCCAGAACGATCCCACGGTTCCGGTCTTTTTAATTAGCCTCAAGGCGGGCGGCACGGGGATTAATCTAACGGCGGCGGATACGGTCATTCATTTCGATCCTTGGTGGAATCCGGCTGTTGAACAGCAGGCGACCGATCGGGCGCATCGCATCGGCCAAAGCAAGGTCGTCACGGTGTATCGCTTGGTGGCCGCCGGGACCATTGAAGAGAAGATTTTGCTCTTAAAAGCCAAAAAACGAGAGCTTGTGGCATCGGTGCTCAGCGAAGATGCGGGTGGGGCCAAGAAGCTAACAAAGGCAGATATTGAAGAGCTCTTCTCTGTGGATTAGGCGGAAGATAAGCGATGGGCTTGGGCGATCGACATGATCTAGAGCGATTTATTAGCGCACAAGCCCCCGTGTATCAACGCGCCATATCGGAAATCAAGAGCGGCCAAAAGCGCAGCCATTGGATGTGGTATATTTTCCCCCAGCTTAAAGGGTTGGGTTTTAGCGAGATAGCCCAACGCTATGCCATCCGCGGATTGGAAGAAGCCAAGAGCTATATTCAGCATCCGGTACTGGGGGCAAGGCTTGTGGAATGTGCTCAAGCATTGCTCCAGGTACAAGGGCGAACGGCATCGGAAATCTTTGGTTTTCCCGATGATCTCAAACTAAAATCGTCGATGACCCTCTTTGCGCTCGTCTCTGAATCTGGATCGGTGTTTGAACAGGTCTTGGAGAAGTATTATCAGGGCCAACGGGATGAAAAAACGCTGGCATTGTTGAACGTATCTTAGGTGATTGCGTTATTTAGGTTGCCGGAAAAAAGCGTTGGATCGCCAAAAAACTTATTTATCGCTCCTAAACCTCTAACCCCAAAGGCCCTCTCATGAAACTCTACCACTCTCAATACACCCGTTCTCACCGCGCCCGCTGGATTCTCGAAGAAATTGGCGTGCCCTATGAAATTACCCGCCTCTCTCTCCGCGATGGCCAAAGCAAAACCCCAGAATATTTAGCCATCCATCCCCATGGCTCCGTTCCCGCTCTCATCGACGGCGATCTCACCCTTACCGAGTCCTCCGCCATTATTCTCCACGTCGCCGACAAATTCCCCGAGAAAAACCTTGCCCCCGCTCCCGGCTCCGACGACCGCGGCCGCTATTATCGCTGGTTGGTTTATATTCCTGCTACGGTCGATCCAGTTTTGGAAACCATTACCATTCAAACCCGCTTTTTGCCCGAAGACAAACGCAGCCCTCAGATTTTGGCCGAAGCCAAGCGAAAATTCGCCACCATCGCCAAAGTCTTGGAAGATGCCGTCCGCGGACGCGAATATGTCGTAGGGAATTCGTTTAGCGCCGCCGATATCGCCGTGGCCAGTGCCGTTGGCTGGATGGGCTTTTTAGGTATCGTGGGCGAGCATCCTATTCTGGCGGGCTATCTTCAACATCTTCAGCAGCGCCCAGCTTATGCGCGCGCCCACGCCGATTAGGCCATCTTATTTATCGCCCGCTATCCGGCTCTTCGAATCAAAATCTCTTGACGCTTCCACCACCTGCTGGGCGATTTCGGCTTCGGATTTCCGCTCATAGCCTGGTAAAAAGACTTCATATACTTTTAGCGCCAATATCGCCAATTGACTTGGATTGGTGGGGATACGTCCGCCTGGAAAGTGATCGGCCTGGTGCTGGATAAAACGGGCCGCCGTCTTGACGGCTTCGTGTTCATCTCGATCGAGCTGGGAAGGATAGCTAAAACGCCAGCGCTGAACCCGTTCGTTGATAGCCTGCTTGGATGCGTCCCCCGCGCTGATTCCAGCCGCTGCAAAGACGCGGCAATCGTAATTCCGGCAGGTCTGGGGACGATGGTGGTAGATTAAACATTGATTCTGCTGAAGCATAGGACAGTGTCCTGCGGGCGTATAGCCCATTAGTTGATGGCCTTTGGGCATAGATGGCGCGGGTGAGAGGAGTTTTTTAGGGATATGCTTTAGGGTTTGAGTTTCGGTGGGGCGTACATGGATAAAATAGGATGATGAACAGCAGGCGGTACAATCGCCGCAGGCCACATCGGTCCCAATATCGCTAAGCAGGGCATTGCGGGCATGGCGAAGCCAATCTGAGAAGCGACCGGCGGGCAGTTCAGATATGGGGGTTTGGGTTTGTTCATCCCCTTGGCGCTGGGTATCGAGATCGTCCGGGGTGGCGGGGTTGATGCGAGTTTGAGGGTGCATAGGGAGGATTTTGTCGGTAGGGTGGGGGTGATGTCAAGAGCTTTGTTGTTGGATCGCGTTCGCTTCCGGGTTATAAAGCCCCTTGCATGAGCCTTCGCCCCCGCATTGGCATGGATATTCCCGGCGGCCTGCCGGATAGCGCGGAACTCAAGGCGATATATCTCCGGCACTTGGATCACCCGGCGCCCAGGCGGCAGCGCCAAGCTTGGGCCGGCTCCATGCGAAATGCGCTCGGACCGGCCTTTGTGGATTCTCACGAGCTCTTTGCCGAGCATACCTTTCTTGTTGCAGTTGCTATGCTGTTGGCTTATGCCGTGCTCGGCTTCAGGCTTGAAAAAGACATAAAACAATGGCTCAATGGACAGTTGCTATCGGCGGCCGGTCTCAAATATCGGATTCCCGAGATCCAATTGGATTGGCCTGCCGATATCCCGGAAGGCCGCGTATTGGTGTTGGAACTCGCCCGCCGGCTCGCTGCTGCCGATCTCGAAGCCGTGGATGGTGATGTCCTTAAAACGCTCTATGAGAAAGGAATTGGTACAGGAATCCGAAAGCAACTAGGAGAATATTATACCCCAGACTGGTTGGCCCAAGCCATGGTGGATGAAGTCATTGGCGATCCTCTCCACCAGACTTGTATGGACCCCGCCTGCGGTTCCGGGACCTTCTTGTTTTTTGCTGTTCGGCATCTTATAAATGCAGCCGAGAAGGAAGGCTGGGATAAAAAGAAGGCTCTTCTTCATGCTGTGGGGCATGTGCGCGCTATGGATATTCACCCAATAGCGGTGACTCTGGCCCGGGTAAATATTCTTCTGGCCATAGGTCCAAAACGGCTCCAAGATCCCGATCGGCCTCGCTTTTCCCCGCGGGTTCTTTGGGGAGATGCTTTTGGGTGGGGGGATTCGCTCCCTAAATTTCCAAGGGAGGATAAGGTAGATAAAGTAAATATTCTTCTAGGTAATCCCCCATGGCTTGCTTATCGGTATATGCCTCCGGATATTCAGGCGGAGTTTAAGCGAATGTGCGGGGAACGGGGGCTGTGGACGGAAGCTTCTGTGGCTCCGCATCAAGATCTAGCGGCTTTATTTGTGGTCCGCACCGTCGAGCGCTTTCTCGTTCCAGAGGGCGATTTTGCCTATGTATTGCCATGGTCGGTCCTTCGGGGGCGTCAGCATGCCCGCTTTCGTCAAGGTGAGTTTAGCGCAGAGCCAGCGACCAAGCTAAACCTTTATTATAATGCCGCTTGGGATCTCCATGCCATTGAACCGCCGATATTTCCCGTTCCTTCCTGTGTTGTCTTTGGAAAAAGAGGTGAAAGAGCTCGATCTTTGGCCCAATGCAAACTGGAGGCATGGTCGGGAACGGTATCTTCATTGGGAGGAAGCTGGGGAGAAGTTCAACAAGGCTTGGGGCGTTCGGCCGCCCATGTAAGAGAAGCCCAGGACGCCGATCCTCAAGACAAATCCCCATATCAAAGGCAATTTGTTCAGGGGGCGACCCTGGTGCCGCGGTATTTGGTCCTTGTGGACGAGCTTGGGTCTATCCCTTCGGATTCGGGCGCCGGGCGGGTCTTGGTGAGGAGCCGCCGAAGCTCCAATGAAAAAAAGCCCTGGAAGGACTTGCCCTCGCTGGAAGGGCCGATTGAAAGGTCAATGGTTCGGCCTCTTTTGCTGGGAGAAAGTGTTTTGCCCTATCGCGTGCTTCCTCCGCTAAAGGCTGTTGTGCCTTGGAATGCGCAAAAGCTATTGGATGGCCGGGAAAAACCGTGGAAACTCTATCCCAATGCAGAACGATGGTGGAGAAGGGCCGAATCCATTTGGGAAGCTCACCGGAGCAGCGAACGGCTGCGTTTGATCGAGCGCATCGACTATCAAAAAGGCTTATCCAATCAATTTCCCATTGCGCCGCTGAGGGTGGTCTACACGGCCAGCGGCATGCATTTGGCCGCAGCTCTGGTGAGGGATCCAAACGCCCTGGTGGAGCATGGTCTATACTGGGGTATTGTAAAGACAATCGAAGAGGCCCGCTATCTTGAAGCCATTCTAAATAGCGAGATTGTGGGAATCCGGGTTCGGCCCCTACAGGCCAGGGGGCAATTTGGGCCAAGGCATTTTGATAAATATATTTGGCAGTTACCGATTCCGCTGTTCGATGGCCAGAGCAGCCTCCATCGCGAGATTTCAGAATTGGGGGAAAGTGCGTCGCAGCTCGCAGCCGGGGTAGAAATGGTAGAAGGAAGGCGTTTTGAGCTGGGGCGTCGATTGATTCGCCGGGCCATTGCGGTCAGCGATACAGGACGGGAAATAGAAGAGCGTGTTGCAGAGCTATTTGACTAGGTTGCCAGCCCATCGTCGTTTTGTTTTGTCTTCGGGTCGGGGCTGTCGTATAGAGGCGTCATGTTTTATTATGAAACGGCGCGCATACGCATTTGGTGGGATGAAGGGCTTAAAAGTGTCGTTGCCGAAGGCGAGGGGTATATTGACGGCGAAGACCTTCACGCAGGGATGAATGCTGGGATTGATTTGTTGGGGAAGAAAAATGCGTCCAAATGGCTGGCCGATATGCGCTTTCGCCGGGCTCTTCCCGAAGCGGATATGGTTTGGATTGCACAGGATTTTACGCCTCGGGCCGTAGAGGCTGGAATGAGGTATATCGCCATTGTCGTTCCGACGAGCGTGTTGGGTATGATGACCTTGAAGATTACCAAAGAGAAAACCAAGATAACTTCGTATGAAACCCGGCATTTTGATTCGGTCGATGATGCGAGAATATGGCTCGCTTCCGTCTAGTGCCGGCTTTTGTCGACCTTTAGCAATGCAACCGTAAAGGTGGATTCATGGTGTTCGCTAATCGCTCCTACGGGGGATAGCTCGCCATATGTATAAAATCCGAGCTTGGGCAGTTCAGCCGGGAGCAAGGCCAGCGCTCCACGGCATTCTTCCTCATAAAGTGGTCCCAAGGCAATCTTGCGGGACATACACGTAAAAATTAGCGCAAAATCTGGGTCATTTAGGGTTTGCTGGGCGGATAGCACGGCCGTTTTGGCTCCCGCGATGACGTCTTTGCGAGATGCCCCCAAAAAACGAATGTGCTGGCCGCAGGGAATGTCTCCGCCGAGAATAAGTGCCCTTCTCCGTTCATCAATCCTAAATACCGCCCGGGTCAAGGCTGGGGCCTCGTCCATGCCTGGGGGAATGGTGCCAATTGGAAATTCAACGCTGACGCCTGGCATCTGATCGGCGCGCGGGCCCAGGAATTCACGGTATACGTCCAATGCGGGCCGGTGATCGATTTCCAAGAGAATATTGCCCTTTTCGACGAGGGTGGCGGTGCGGGGAATGCTGAGCGGCATGTATCCAGAGCGGGCCGCCGTGGCGATTTGAAGCGGGCCTTTAAGTGCCAGGGCAACAACTCCGCTCGTTTGAAGGGTGCCGTCGCAAAGTAAATAGCATAGCTTAAAGGCTCCACTGTCCGATGATGCCCCTCCAATGATTGGAAATGTTTCGCCAAGAACCGATTGTATGCCGCGCAAAACTTGGGTGGCGTTGACCGTTAAAACATCGGGAAGCAGAATCAGCAAGGTCGGTTCGAAGGGGGCAAAATGGTGCCCTAAAATCTGACCCAGTTCAAACGATGTGTGCTGAGAAGACGCGAGCGCGGCCGTTTTGACCTGGAGGGAAGGCGTGCGCGCACCCAGAAGAGAGACGGAGTTGGTTAAGGGGCCAGCTTTATCGATTTCGGTAAAACTTGAACAGCCTACGAGGGGTGTGCCCTTGGGAAAAGCGTGGACAAGTCCATTGACAATATCTTCGGGGGCGAGGTTGGCCGAGAAGAAGGCGAGTACCCAATCGGGCGGGCCGGCAAGCTGTGAGATAAGCTTGGCAGCCGCGATGGACGCCGTCTTTTGCGCATGCGTGCCGTCGCCCGCGGCGGATGCGCTGGCAAAAATGCTCTGTTGCATCGATACCCCCTCGTCTGGGAAGGATTTTGTCACGCCCATGTTCTCGGCACAAGCGAGAATTGGTCCATTCTTGAATAATTCTTGGGGATGGGCGAGATTGGGATGGCCGGGAAATTTAGCGTCGGCTTGGGCGCTTCCGTCTGCGCAGGGTTATCCATAGGCCGAGAAGGGCCGCTACAATGGGGTGTTGGTTGTCCAATGTGGAGAATGTGCAATTGCAGCCTCCGCTTTCGGGATGAATGGGAGGCTGGTCTGGAATGGCGGAGTTATCGAGGCATTCGCCTTCATAGCAGCTTTGATCGGTTCCGCAGGAGACTCCATTTTCTTGTGCGGCGGCTGCGCAGGCACCGCTTTGGGGATCGCATGTGGCCGTTCCATAGCAAGGTCCAAGCGGTTCGCAGACGATAAGCGTTCCGGAGCAGAGGCCGGCACCGCATCTATCGTTTTCCGTACATAGATTGCTATCATCGCACTGGGGGCCGGTAAGCAAGGTGCATACGCCGTCTTCCGTGGCTCCCGCCTCGGCGGAACAGGCATCGCAGCTTCCCGCGTCGCAGGGGCTGTTGCAGCATACGCCATCCACGCAGAAACCGCTGTCGCACTCGCTTGCATTTTCGCAGCTTTCTCCATAAAAAACGCCTGGATCGTAGATTTCAGCGACGGGGATGGGATTGGGATCTCCCGATGGAGTTCCGCATAGAATCAATACCTTGCCATCGGGCAGTTTTTCGGCTTGGCGGTTTTTGCGCTCCCATGTGAGCGGTTTAGCCTCGGACCACTGATCGCTGATAGGATCGTATACTTGGGCGGTATTCTCTTTTTGGATGGGATCGAGCGCTGTTAGTAGCACTTTTTGATTTCCCATAACGGTGAGCGAGGGCAAGAGCGCCGGCGATGCCATCAGGGCCGTGGGTGCCCATTGATTGATAGCGGGATCGTAGACTTCGGCATCGCCGGGTTCTATTGTGGAAGGCGGCATTCCATTCACAGGCAATTGGCCCGCGCTTAATACTTTGCCATTGGGCAATAGCACCATCTTGTGGTCTTTGCGGACTTTATTCATCGGGGTTGCGGCTTTCCACGCATTGGCCGCTGGATCGTAAATCTCGGCGCCCGCGTAGGGTTCGCCTCCCGGTGTTTCGCCCCCTGTTACCAGCACTTTTCCATCGGGCAAGAGCAAGGCGGCGTGGCTGGCTTTGGCTTGCGCCATTGGCGCTGCAGCTTTGAATAAGTTTAGGGATGGATCGTAGATTTCGGCACTGTTTAGATAGCTATTGGTGATACCCGAAATACCGCCCGCGATAAGCACTTTTCCGTTGGGAAGCAAGGTTGCGCTATGGGCAAAGCGCGGGGCCAGCATAGCGGGGCCCAGCTTCCAAGTATTGCTCTGAGGCTGATAAAGCTGGGCATTGGAGGGAAAAGCATAGTCCGCTCCATTGGCGGTGTATTGGATGTAATATCCGCCCGCTATCAAGACCGAGCCCGATGGAAGCAGGGTCGCGGTATGGGCTGTGCCGGGGTAAATCATATTGCCCCCGGGCTTCCATAGCTTGCTTTGAGGATCGTAGATTTCGGCCAGAAGAGTGGCCGGGTTTTTCTCGACATTTCCTCCCGTTACAAGGACGCGGCCATCGGGAAGAACAGCGGTTTTGCAGTTATCGCGGGGCACGAGCATCGCGGCTGTAGGCGTCCAGCTTGGGTCGATGAGGACGCCTTCGCCTTCCGCGTCTACATAGAGTTCAATGCGATCGGGAGCCGGAGCCGATAAGGTAGGCTTGAGGATTCGGCCGCTTTCTGTATAGGCAACTGGAGCCTGTACCCATAGTGCGCCCTGTTCCTGGTTCTGGGGAATGACTTCCAAGGCATCGCCATGTGCGCGAACGTGGGCATGTTCTAATACCCAGGTCGCCGCAGGTTGATGGCCATAAATATATCCAGGTTCAAAGAGCAGCCATTCCTCCACGCCACGGGCCGTCGATGTCCAATAGGCATAGCCCCCTTCCCGAATATAGGCTGAGCTTTGTTCAATTTGTTCGCGTTCGCCAGATAAGCTTTCTTCGCGGATAATAACGGAGTTCAGCGCATCGATATGGAGCTGAATCCCATCCTCGCCAAATGCGGGCAATTCTACGGAAAGCTTGAAAAATGCAGATGGATGTGCAAGGGGCTCGGGTGTGTGGTGCAAGATGTGCGGTGCGACGCTGGGATAGCGGGAGATAAGCGCACTTTCCGCTTTGGAAAATGGCTCGGGCGGGGAGTCCATGGGTGAGCCCGCCGTATTGGATTCCGCTGTGCATGCCGATGTGCACAGGTAAAGCACATAAAGCGGTGCAACCAACGATGGTCGCAGTGATGCGGCTCGACCCTGCGCAATGGACATCTCTCTCCACACCTTGCGATCGCGGCTGGAAAGGTTGATGCCCGGCCCGTCTTTTTGCCTTGTCCTCCCAAACATTCGCCCTCTCACGGCGGTGCGCGGCGTCTGTTTACGCTCGTTATTACGCTCGTTTTCTCTTGAGGTGCTCGCATGCTGTCCAGCCGCCAAGCGCATCGATGGTGAAGCTTTCGTTCCAGGCGATTGGAACGTGGGGCGGCTCTAGACTGAAAGAGGGCCGCCGGGCCGCCGGACATTAGATGCAGACTACGCCCGGTGTGGCCTAACAATCCAATGGAATATTCGTTTGAATGAAGGTGGCAGGAAGTCCGAACGTATGTTCAGTATGTGTGGCAAATACAGTCAAATTCGCAGCAATTTTCTTGACGGCCGCAAAGATCTGAATTGCGCGGCCAAGCTTTGCTTTTTCGCGGCGCTTTTGGTCTATGCTCGGGGCAGTTTGGCATGGATGAACTGGTTTTTAGCGAAGGCGAGCTGTGCGGACCCTATCGTATTTTAAAACTTCTCGGATGCGGGGGTTTTGCCGAGGTGTACCTCGGCGTAAATGATGCCGCGAACATGAACGTAGCGATTAAGTGCCTGCGCTACTGCCATGTGAAGAATGCGCGAAATATCAAAAGGCTCGCGGCCGAGACTGAAATCTTGTGCGAGCTCGATCATCCCAACATCGTGCAGGTGGAAGATGCTGGGCTGGAAAAGGGCGTGCTGTGGCTGGCGATGGAGTATCTGCCCGGCCAGACGCTGAGGCAATTGATTCGCCGGGCCCGGGGGCCGCTGCCGCCGTCGCTTGCGCTGTATTACGCGACCCGGATTGCGGACGGCGTGGGCGCGGCGCATGCGCTGAATGTGGTGCACCGCGATCTCAAGCCCGAGAACGTGATGGTGACAACGCAGGATGAAGTGAAGGTGCTCGATTTGGGTTCCGCGAAGTTTTTTGACCGGAATCTCACGCTGTCGACGGGGAGCACTGTGGTGGGCACGCCGCTGTATATGTCGCCGGAGCAAATTCAGGGGGAGGTGGTGGATGGACGCACGGATGTGTATGCGCTGGGGCTGATTTTGTACGAGATGCTGGCGGGAAGGCATGCGCTGACGGTTCTGTCGGGGAAGCTGCCTCCTGCGTTTGAAATTGGCACGCTGCAGATGCACGCGCGTCCGAAGCCGCTGCACGAAGTAGTGAAAGGGCTGCCCGAATTTTTGTGGCCGATCGTGAGCCGCGCGATTGAGAAAGATCCCGGCAAGCGTTTTGGGACGATGGCCGAGTTTGCGGCTGCGATGCGCGAGGTTTCAAAGGAGCTGTCGGACGATCCTTCGGCGCTGAAGCTGTGGGATTTGGGGAGCGACGCGGACGAGATCGAGGATGAGGATGAAGCGGGCAAGTGCTGGGTAAAGACGCCCGCCGGCGAGATCCAATCGATGTGGCCTGCCGATGTGGAGAGGCTGATGGTGAAGGCGCATGCGGCCAACGATGCCTCAGGAAAAGAGGAAGCCGGAAAGGCGCCCGCGGTGGATGAAGAAGCTGTGGCGACACGCAGGCAAGGGGCGCCGCCGCCGTGGATGTGCGAGGAGCAGTTGGAAGGCGTGCAGCTTGTGGAGGGGACGCATTACTCGGGTGTGAGGAGCGTGTCCGTGCTGAAGCCGCTTCCAGCGCCAAAGGTTCAGGCGGCGCCCGTGATTCATCTGTGGAGCCGGCGCGAGCGAAAACTCGCAAAGGAACAAGCTCTGGAGAGCAAAGCCGTTTCGGATATTTCGCCCTTGGCCGCCAGTGTAGAGATGGTTCCGATCGCCGGGGAAAACCTAGGCGATGTCAAGCTTCCCGAATCTGAGATCACCGTTCGGATGAATCCTTTGGATGTGCGTGCGCTCGCTGAGCTTGCGCCGACCGTTCAGATTGAGTCCGGCGATGCGTTGAAGCTTTCCCAGGCTGTGGAGAAGGCCGCCGCAGAAGAGCAGGCGGCGAGTGCACCGGAGAATGAGCCGCAGCCTAAAGCGGTGAAGCGAGTCTCAAAAAAGGCGCAGCATCTTTCCGTTGTTGCGGGGACTTTGTTTACGGCGGCGGTTGTGTGGATTGGCTTCAGCCTGCGCGCATCCGAACCGTTTGTCCGCGAAACCGTGTCGCTGGGGCCTCAAGAAAATGCGCCTGCGCCGATGGTGATGGAGATCAGCCCAAAGGAACAGGAGCCGGCTGGGAAGCAGGTGCAGGCAGAGTCATTGAGCGGGGACGAAAATCCCGGAGCAGACCTTCATGTGCCCAGCGCATCCCGCAACAATAAGCCCGCGACGGTGCGAGCCCGCCTGATTGCGCCTTCTTCGGGGCAACGCGCTGGTAATCCTGTGCGCATCGCGGGACATGCCGAAATTCAGAAGCCTGCGGCGAGTGATATTCGAGAACAATGTAGGCAGAAGTTGCTGTTTCCTGCCGAGCTCGGAAGGTGTGCGAAGCAGGCCGAAGAGCAAGAAGCAAAATGAAAAAAGGCGGTGCGCCCGTTGGCTCACCGCCTTCTGTTTTAGTTCACCCGCCGGTGTGGAATCAGGTTCCGCCCTTGGCCGATGCGCTGACGCTGGCGCTGGCTTGAACGCTCACGTTCACCGAAGCCGTTGCCTTGACCGACGCCTCGCCGGCAGCCTTCACGCAGGCAAGGCCCTTGCCGCCCAGCGAACCCGCTGCATCCAGCATCGCGGCGCCCGCGCCCTTCACATTGTTGGCCGCGTCGAGCACGCGCTCCTTCAGCGCGAAGTTCACCTTCAGCACGCCGGGCAATCCCGCCTGCAAGGCCGCCGCGATCTTGGGCGTCTCCGCATTGGCTTTGCCCTTCGCCACAATCTTTAGCCCCGGCGGCTCGCACTTCACGTTCGCCGCTGCCTTGGCGCCGCAGTTCGTCTGGCATGTCGCATCGACCTTCGGCGGCCGGAAGGTGCCCGAGCACTCAGGCTCTTTCACCGCGACACTGCAATCGCCCGAGCAGCGCCCTTCACACTTGCCTGTCGCCTTCACCTGGCATGATGCCGAGCACTTGCCTTCGCAGGTGCCGCCGCAGCTTCCCTCGGCCTGCGCGTCGCACTTGCCTTCGCAGGTGCCAGCGCAAGTGCCCTTGGTGGCCTTGCCATCGCATTTGCCATCGCATTTGCCGCCGCACTTGCCCGAGAAATTCGCCTCGCACTTGCCCGAACAGCTTCCGCTGCATGTGCCCGTGCATGAAGCTCCAGCGTCAACCGAGCATGTGCCTTTGCACTCGGCTTCGCACTTGCCGCTGATCTCGCCGCCCTGGCAGCTCGCCTTCACTTCGCCCGGATCGATCGCCGCATCGCATTTCGCGAAGCAATCCATCACCGCGTCGACATCGACGTAGCACTTGGGCTCCACGTAATCGATCGAAAGCTTCGCCTCGGCCTGACCTTTAATGGCGACATCGAGCTTGGCCTTCAGCCCGCCGCACACCTTCTCGGCGCCTTTGCCTTCGCCTGCTTCGGCTTTCACTTCATCATCGGACATTCCGATGCCTTTGCCGATGGCCGCACACGAAGCGATCAAGTCCGCTTCCATCTGTGCGCTCACCTTATCCAGCGCAAAGGCTGCCTCCAAAAAGCCAAGCACTTTTGCATTGGCCTTCGCGTCGCCCTTCAGCGAAATACTCGCGAAGTCGCCCGACTTAAATTCATCGCACCCGCTTGCGGCATCGGCGACGTCCCCCAGACCGCCGGGAAGTTTCCCGCCGGGGACCGCTCCGCAATTGGTGAGCAACGGTGAAGCAAGCCCGAGCACAAGGACGGGCATGGCCATAAACTTCCAACGATCAACGCGCATTTGAAGAACCCTCCAGCATGCCGAGCCATGATTGATGAGCATCAGAATCGGCGTGCATCATCCTGAACAAGCTCATCGCGCTGCCTCACCTCAATGGGAGCCGGCTACTGACGAACGGTGCAGCGGAACGCGGGCTTGCAATGGGTCCGTTAATGCCCGAAGTGAGCCTCACTGTAAAGAGCCTGTGAGCCATAAGCACAAGCGCGTTGGCATTAGCGCCTGGGTTTTTCTGATGACTCTGCAAAGGGCAAGTCAAGCTGTTCAAGCGGCTTCTTCCTGTCCTTCGGGCCGCCTTGCTGTTGCAGCAGCGCTTCTTCCCGGGCCAAATCGGCCTCGATTAGCTCCTGATTATCGAAGGCGAAGGCCAAAGCATCGAGAATGCGTGCGGGTCCCAGATTGGGATAGCGCTTGACCAGCGTTTCGATGGACGTACCCGTTCGATACCAAATCCAAAGCCTTCGCACGGGTACCCGCGAGCCTACGACATGCGGACTTCCGGCGAGCACCGCCGCGTCGCAGCGCACATGGGGATGAGGAACCCGGATACGGGGAAGGGGCGAGTCGGTCATTCGCAAATGCCTCTTACACCGCTTCCCGCTGCGTATTGAAATTTGTGGCTGCGCAAGTGCCGCGAATGATCGGTCTGCTGTGCTGCATGAGCGGTACGAGACCCAGCGGTGATAGGCTCGCAGGTCTTCAAACGGCGGGTGAAGCGATGTTGGCGATTGGCTAGGAGAAAGCGCGATGAGCGAGATGGATATTGGCATTCTGGGACTCGGCGTGATGGGAAGGAACCTCGCGCTGAACATGGAGGAAAAAGGCTTTTCGGTGGCGGCTCACGATGCTTGGGCCGAACCGGTGGCAGCCTTTCAGGCTCTCGCGCAGGGCAAAAGGATGGAGGGTTTTTCGTCGCCCGAAGCCTTCGTGAAAGCGGTGAAGAGGCCGCGCCGCATCATCCTGCTGGTGAAAGCAGGTGAGGTTGTCGACAAGACCATCGCGGCGCTCAAGCCCTACTTGGAAGCCGGTGATCTGCTCATTGATTCGGGGAACGAATATTTTAAGAACACCGAGCGGCGCGTCAAAGAGCTTGAAAAAGAGGGTATTCGCTTCTTTGGCATGGGCATTTCGGGAGGCGAATACGGAGCGAGAAACGGGCCGTCGCTGATGCCCGGCGGGGATATTCAGGGCTACGAGGATTTGAAGCCTGTGCTCACCAAAATTGCGGCTCAGCACGCGGATGGCCCATGTGTGACCTACGTGGGTCCCGGCGGCGCGGGCCACTACGCGAAGATGGTGCACAACGGCATTGAATACGGCGATATGCAGCTTATTGCCGAGGCGTACAGCATTTTGGTGACCCTGGGCGGATTGTCCAACAGCGAAATCGCCGACGTGTTCGAAGAATGGAATCAAGGCGAACTCAAGTCGTATTTGATCGAAATCACCTCAAAGATATTCCGCAAGAGAGACACCTTCGATCCTGACATGGCGCTTGTGGACAACATCCTCGACACGGCGAGCATGAAGGGTACGGGCAAGTGGACGGTTCAAGAGGCGGCTGATCTGTCCGTGCCGATTCCGACGATTGCGACAAGCGTTGAAGCCCGCAGTCTGTCGGCGATGCGCGATGTCCGTAAAAAAGCCGTGATTACGCTGCCCGGACCATTTCCAAGCCCCATCAGCGGAAGGGTTCCCGACCGGCGCCGCATGAGGATGGTGCAAGAGCTTCGGGGTGCGCTCTACGCGGCGAAAATATGCAGTTATGCCCAGGGCATGTCGCTTCTGTCCGCGGCTTCGAACGCCTACGGATGGAATCTAAACCTCGCGGAGCTGGCGAGGATTTGGCAGGACGGCTGCATCATCAGGGCCCAGTTTTTAGGCCGCATCCGCGATGCGTATACGGCCG
Source organism: uncultured Polyangiaceae bacterium (assembly GCA_964537685.1). Lineage (GTDB taxonomy): Bacteria > Myxococcota_A > Polyangia > Polyangiales > Polyangiaceae > CAZICM01. The sequence continues at coordinate 125,193 of CAZICM010000002.1, read as the reverse complement.
ATCCCAAACTTCTAAATTTGCTGCTCGCGCCGACGTTCCGTAAAGAACTCGAGGCCGCTCAGGAAGGTTTTAGGCGCCTGCTCGCCGATTGTATGGGGGCAGGAATTCCAACGCTCTCGCTGTCGGCATCGCTCGCCTACTACGACACGATCCGCTGCGATCGCTTGCCCGCGAACCTAATCCAAGCGCAGCGCGACTACTTCGGCGCGCACACCTACAAACGCATCGATCGCGATGGTGATTTTCATACCGACTGGACGGAGCCCGCGTAGACCATGTCCACCGACACGAACAGCACAGCCCAGACCGATGCGGTCATTGCGGCGCCCGCCAAAAACCCTCTTCGCGAAGGCATGCCTGAAGACCAAGGCGTGCGGCCTGCCGTGCTCATCATCTTTGGCGCATCGGGCGATCTGACCAAGCGCAAGCTTTTGCCCGCGGTCTACAACCTCGCCCTCAGCCGCCTTCTTCCATCGAACTTTGCGCTCGTGGGTGTCGCCCGCAGGCCCAAACCCGATTTCGCCGACGAAATGCGTGAAAATGTCGCCAAATTTTCCCGCAGAAAACCGCTGGAATCCGCAACATGGAACGAACTCGCCAAATCCATTTCCTATGTTCAGGGCGAGTTCACCGAGCCCAGCACCTATCAAAGCCTTGCCAATGAACTTGCCCGCATCGAAGGCGAAAGGGGCGCAAAGCTCTCGAGGGTCTTCTATTTGTCGGTGGGGCCCGAACAAGTCACCACCATCGTCAAACACCTTCGCGAATCCGGTTTGGTCGAGCCGCCTTCTCCCGAAAAAGACGCGCTCTATCAGCATGTGGTCGTCGAAAAACCCTTCGGCGTCGATCTACCCAGCGCCCGCGCGCTCAACCGCACGCTGCTGGCCTATCTCGCCGAGTCTCAGATCTTCCGCATCGACCACTACCTAGGCAAAGAGACCGTTCAAAACCTGCTCGTGTTCCGCTTTGGCAACACCATCTTCGAACCGCTCTGGTCTCGCCAGCATATCGATCATGTGCAGATCACCGTGGCCGAGGAGATCGGTGTCGAGGGCCGCGGCAAGTTCTATGAAACCGTTGGAATCACGCGCGATATCGTTCAAAACCACGCCCTCCAATTGCTGACGCTTATCACCATGGAGCCTCCGGCTTCATGGGATGCCGATGCCGTGCGCGATGAAAAAGTGAAAGTGCTGAAGGCACTGCGCCGCATCCAAAAGCGCGATGTGCTTTCGTCCACGGTGCGCGGCCAATACGGGGCGGGGGTCGTGCGCGGCGATAAAGTCTGCGGTTACCGCGAAGAGCCCGATGTCGCCAAAGATTCCAAAACCGAAACCTATTCGGCGATGCGTCTCTTTATCGACAACTGGCGCTGGGGTTCGGTGCCTTTTTATATGCGCTCGGGAAAGAGGCTGGCCCGCAGGCTGACCGAAGTGGCGCTGCATTTCCGGCCTTTGCCTCATGGCCTATTCCGCTCGGCGCAAGGGGCGAAGGATGAACCCAATTCGCTTGTGCTTCGCATTCAGCCCGACGAAGGCATTTCACTCCGCTTCTCCACGAAGATTCCCGGAGGCGGAATTGCCATGCGGGATGTGGCGATGGATTTCCGCTATGGCGCGGCCTTTGGCGCGAGCGCTCCCGAGGCTTATGAACGGCTGATGCTCGATGCCATGCGCGGCGATGCGACGCTCTTTACCCGCGCGGACGAAGTCGAAGCCCAATGGGGATTTATCGACCCAATCCTTCAGGGATGGAATGAGCTGGATGCACCGGTCGCCGCCTATGAAGCCGGAAGCTGGGGGCCGCGCGAGGCGGACGATCTCTTGTCGGCGGGCGGCGATGCGTGGAGGAAGCCGTGAGCGTCTATCCCGTCGTCGAAGCCGTCGCCAAAGTGGAGGCGGAACTCGCGGCCTTTTGGTCGGCGCCGGACGAAAAAACCGGCGTTGTAAAAGTGCGCGCATCGACGCTGAACTACGTCCTTGCGGTCGGCCTCGACGATCTGGAAGCCGCGTTTTCCGTGTGCGACAGCCTGACAGAAACGCATGCGGGCCGCGCCTTTGTGCTTCGCATGAACGGAAGGCTTGCCCCTTGGGATGCCGAAGCTCTGGTTCACGCCGAGTGCCGCATCGATACATCTGTGCCCATTTGTTATGACCGCATCACCGTCACCTTCGGCGCCATGGCGGCAGAGCGCGCGCCCTCCGTCATCAAAGCGCTCGCAATGCCTGAAGTGCCCTTAATCGTCGAATCGGGCGCGGGAGCCTCGGGAATTTTGGTCGACTCCCTGGCCCCGCTCGCCGACCGGGTCATCGTCGATTCAGCCGTTCTTTCGCCGTCGCGCATCGAAACCCTAATCCGCAAATCGGCTGGAACCGTGGGCGATCGGGCATTTGTGCGATCGTTTTCCTGGCGCGAACTCGTGACCCGTTTCTTCGACGCCATCCCCGAAGCGCTGTACTCCATCCGGCGGGTCAGCGTTGCCCGCACACCGGGGAGCAAACAGGAACCGGCCTCGCTGTATATCGGCTGGCTCTGCTCGAGGCTGGGGTGGATTCTGCATTCGCGCGAGCTCGCCCGGGACCGGAACGGCCAGACGATTGAAATCGCCGTTGTGGACGATCTTCGCAGCGATGTAGAGCCCGGCCATTTATGCGCGGTGAAGATCGAGGCAGATCTTCACGGTGAAAGCGTGGTGTTCGAATGCGCGCGGACAAGCACGCCCGGCAATGTGCGCTGGTCGATGCAGGGAGCGCGCACGGCCTTGCATGAACATCGCTTGGGCTATCGCGACGAAAGCTGGGTCTTGCTCAAGGCCATCGATTCAACTGAAGGCGATGCGGTCTACAGGCAGGCCGTTCTCGCCGCGACCCAATGGAGTGCGCTGTGAGTACCGGCGGCGGAACGATTCCGGCTCCCAAAGGCGAGCTTGTGGTGGCAGCGACCAAGGCTGAGCACGCGGCCCTGTCGGGCGAACTCTTGGCGCAGGCGATATGGACAGCCGTGCGGGAGCGCGGAATCGCGCGAATCGCCCTCTCAGGAGGCACGACACCTGCCGACGCCTATCGCCATGCCGCGGCGCTCTCCTTGCCTTGGGATCGCATTGAATGGTTTTGGGTGGACGAGCGGGCCGTGCCCAAAGACAGCCCGCGCTCGAACTTTGCGGCGGCCTATACCGACTTCAATTTGGGCCGGCCGGAGATCTCGCCATCGATGGTGTTCCGCATGGAAGGCGAAGCGCAATCGCTGCATTCGGCGGCGGATCATTACGATCACACCCTGCGCGAACGATTTGGAATCGCGTCCGCGGTCGCCTTTGATGCGATGACCTTAGGGGTAGGGGACGACGGCCACACCGCATCTCTCTTCCCCGGCATGGGCGTGGTGGGCGTGAATGACCGGCTGGTCACTTCGGTGGATGCACAGCCTGAAAAGAAGCTTGAAGCGCGACTCACACTGACCGCGCCGGTCATCCGCGAAGCGCGATTGCTTGTGGTGATGGCGCGGGGAGCGGCCAAACGGGGCGCCTTGGTTTCTGCGTGGAGCGCTGGCAGCGAAGAAGAAGTCCCTGCGCGCTTGATACAGCGGGCGAAGGGCCGGGTGGTGTGGGTGGTGGATCGGGAAGCGGCGGGGCAGGGCTAATCGGGGATAGAAAGCAGAGGCGCCGCCGCGCGAAGGACGGCGCCCCTGGAAACGCCACGGACTAGGTGCCGCAGGCGATATCTTGCGTTCTCTCCACGCTGACCCGATCGATATTCCAAGAAGAAATCGTCGGAGCGCCCGCGCCCACGCTAAAGCCAAAGCGCACCTTAAAGGCCGGATTCGCATAGCTCGAAGCGTCGAGCGAGATGAACTGCCACCCACCGTCGAACACATTGCCGCTATAGGTCGCGAGCACGACCCAAACGTTGCCATCCCACACTTCGACCGTATTCACGAAAGAGCCCGCCGTATTCAGCCAGCGATAGAAGCTCACGTACGCCTTTTCGCCTGCGGGCAGGCTGCCCAGATCGATCAGCGGGCTCGTTAGATAATAGGCGGCGTGAGGCGCGGTTAATGCATTTCCACCGATATTCACACCGGCCACTCCATTACCTCCAAAGATCGGGCCGTTGTAATCGTTGGCGGGATCGGGATTACCCTGAGACTGACCAGCGGATGCTGTCGCCGTATCGATTTCCCACTCCGGCCCGAGCGTCCAGCCTTGGGAGTTATTGTTAAAGTCCTCGAAGAAGGCCCGATTCTTCGTTTGGCATGTTCCAAGGCCGGTCATGGGATCGAGCACGGTCGGATCGCACAGACTGTATGGGCATTCCGTCGGATCGGGGTTTTGCGCACAAATGATGTAGTCGTTGTGAACTCCCGTGACCGTGTCACAGCTATCGATCGTGCACGGGTTGTTGTCGTTGGGGTTAATCACATCGTTCTGGGGCATGCCCGTCATTGGATTGCATGAATCCTGTGTGCAAGCGTTGTTATCGTTCACGTTCACCGGCGTATGCGTGATCACGCCCGTGGCCATGTTGCACGCATCGACCGTACACGGCTGACCATCATCAATATTCACCGCCACATGCGCGATATCGCCCGACACCGGATCGCAGGTATCGGTCGTGCACGCATTGTTGTCATTGATTCCAGCTACAGGCGTATGCGTCACGCTGCCATTGGCAGGATTGCAGGTGTCGGTTGTGCACGCGTTGTTGTCTGTAATCCAAGGGGCAAGCGTGTGGGTTGTAAGTCCAGTGGCCGGATTGCACACATCATCGGTGCATGCGTTGTTGTCGGTGATATTCGCCAGCGGCGTATGCGTGATATTGCCCGTGACCGTATTGCACGCATCGTCGGTGCACAGATTGTTGTCATTGATCGCGGCAAGCGGGGGATGCGTGATGTTCCCCGTCGCCGGATCGCAGATGTCATTCGTGCATGCGTTGTTGTCATTGATCGCGGGCAAGAAGGTATGCGTCGTCAGGCCGGTCGCCGGATCGCACACATCCGCCGTGCACGCATTGTTGTCGTCAATCGAAGGCAGATTCGTATGGGTGATTGCGCCCGTTACCGTATTGCAGGTATCGATCGTACACGCATTGTTATCGTTAATCGCGGGCAAGAGCGTATGCGAGATATTGCCCGTCGCCGGTTCACACGCATCCGCCGTGCACGCATTGTTGTCGTTAATCTGAGGCAGCGGATCGTGGGCCACGTTCCCGTTCGCCGGGTTGCATGAATCCACGGTGCAGAAGTTGCCATCGTCGATCGCCGCGAGCGGTGTGTGCGTAACCGCGCCCGTCAGCGGATTGCATGCGTCCACCGTACAGGCGTTGTTGTCATTCACATTCACCATCGTATGAGAAATAAAGCCCGTCCCCGGATCGCAGGCATCCGCCGTGCAGGCATCATTGTCATTCACATTCACAGGGATATGGCTCACCCCCGTGACGGAATCGCATGAATCGACGGTGCACGCATTGTTGTCATTAATCGTTACCGGAACGTGCAACACGCCCGTCTGCGGATTGCATGAGTCGATGGTGCAAGCGTTGTTGTCGTTTTCGTTAACCTGCGTGTGCGTAATCGCGCCCGTCGCCGGATCGCAGAGATCAGTGGTGCAGGCATTGTTGTCGTTCACGTTCACCGACACATGCGTCACGCCCGTCGCTGGATTGCAGCCATCCAAGGTACAGGCGTTGTTGTCGTTAATGTCGATGAGCGTGTGCGAAATCCCGTTGACCGGATGACACACATCCACCGTGCACGCATTGCCATCGTCCACGGGAACCGCAATATGCGAGATAACGCCTGTCACCGGATTGCATGCGTCGTTGGTGCATACATTGTTGTCCGTCACAGGCACCAGCGTGTGGCTGATGCCGCTCACCACATCGCAGTTATCGATGGTGCAAGCGTTGCCATCATCCGCTGAAACAGGCTCATGGTTGATGACGCCCGTAAACGGATTGCACATATCGTCCGTGCAAGCGTTGTTGTCATTCACGTCCACCAGCGTATGGCTGACGCCGTTCACCACATCGCAGTTATCAACGGTGCAGGCGTTGCCATCGTCAGAATTCACCGCGGCATGCGAGATGAAGCCTGTCGCCGGATCGCATGAATCATTCGTACAGGCGTTGTTGTCGTCCACCACCACATAGGTGTGCGTCACGCCGTTGACCGCATCGCATAGATCGATCGTACAAAGATCTCCGTCGTCGATGGCGATCGCCACATGCGAAACACCCGTTTGCGGATTGCACGAGTCGTTGGTGCACGCATTGTTGTCGTCGATGTTCACCGCCGTATGCGTAATCGAGCCCGTTGCCGGATCGCAGGCATCCGCGGTACACGCATTCCCATCATCCAGGCCAAGCACCGGCGGATGCGTAACGACCCCCGTGGCCGCGTCGCACAGATCCTGCGTACAGGGATTGCCATCGCTCACATTGGGAATTTGCGGATGAGACACCTGCCCCGTCACCGGATCGCAAACATCTGTTGTGCAAGCGTTTCCGTCATTCAGTCCAACGACCGGCGGATGTGAAACCACACCCGTCGCCACATCGCACAAGTTCTGTGTACACGGGTCGTTGTCTTCAATGGTTGGCAGCGGCAAATGCGAAACCTGCCCCGTCTGCGGATTGCACGCGTCCGCGGTGCAGGCATTGGCATCGTCCACATTCACGGCCACATGCGAAACCCCCGTCGCCGGATCGCAAATATCCAGCGTGCAAGGATCGCCGTCGTCCAAATTCACCGTATGCGAAACCTGCCCCGTCGCCGGATCGCAGATATCCGCGGTGCAGGCATTGGCATCGTCCACATTGATGGCCACATGCGAAACGCCCACCATCGGATCGCATAAATCCAAGGTGCAGGCATTGCCATCATCCAGCGCCAGCGTGTGCGTAATCGTTCCCGTCGCCGGATCGCACACATCCGCCGTACACGCATTGCTGTCATTGATATCGAAGGGAATATGCGAAACACCCGTCATCGGGTCGCATTGATCGAGCGTACAGAAATTCCCGTCGTCCACATTCAGCGTATGCGTAACCGTTCCCGTCGCCGGATCGCATACGTCGCTCGTACACGCATTGGCATCATCGATGTTTAAAGGCGTATTCGAAACGCCCGTCACAGGATCGCAAACGTCGGATGTACATGGGTTGTTGTCGTTCGGATCCACCGCGACATGCGTCACGCCCACCATCGGATCGCATGCATCGGCCGTGCATACATTGCCATCATCCACCGGCAAATTCGTATGCGTGATCTGCCCCGTCGCCGGATCGCAGGTATCCGAAGTGCAAGCATCGCCGTCGTCCAGCGCCGGATCTACCGTATGAATCGGCCCGATCGCCGGATCGCAGGAATCGATCGTGCAAAAGCTATTGTCCGACGGATCGATCGCCGTATGCGTGATATCGCCCGTGGCCGGATCGCAGGCATCCGCCGTACACGCATCGTTGTCATTGGTGTCCACCGGCGTATGCGAAATCCCACTCACCGGATCACAGACATCCACCGTACAGGCATTCCCATCCTCCACATCGAGTGCCTGGTGGGTGGTCTCGCCCGTGGCCGGATCGCATAGATCCGCCGTGCACGCATCGCCATCATCGGCGGCCAACAAGCTGTTGGTGCACGTGCCGTCACTGTTGCAAATGTCCTCTGTGCACGCATTGCCGTCATCGCAGTTATTCGGACAAACCGTAGGCGGTACGTGCCAAAGGGTGGCTAAATCAGGGACACCACATCCCGCGCTGAGGCTGGCAACCACCAATCCCAGCGTGCTGAGGAGCAATCTCGCGCCCCAACGGCGCTGTTTCCAAGAACGCATTGCGCTGACTCCAGACGATTAGGCAGACATCCCCTTATACTAATTGCTGCCTCAAGGGGGGACTCTGTTCCGGCAGCGGGCCGCATTCTTTTTTTACGTGTCTCGAGCGTCAGCGGATTTTCAGTTCGCCCTCTGGCTGACGATGACACGGCGCATGCCCGCCGCATTGCCGGACGCCTCGTTCCCTATCCATCGCCCCATTCATCGATTGCGTTAGGCTCAACCTTATTATTGAAGTTCTAACCAAGCCGCGCGAGCATCGCATGGGCAGGACATTCGTTCACGGGTCCGAGCAGCATCGCTCTCGATCGTGGCCGCAAATGCCCGCGCCCCAAGCACAAGTCGTAACGATTGTAACGATCACGCGGAGGAGCTGTGTCGAAGCTCAAGCATTGGTTTGCTTTTCTTGCTGCGTTTTGCGTGCTGTTTATCGCGCAGCGCGCTGAAGCAACGCATTTCCGTTACGGAAATATCACCTACACCATTCCCGATCCTGTCAACGCGCCCCGCACCGTGCGCTTTGAAGTCAACGTCGCATGGCGCGCCGCCTTCGTGGACTGCACGTCGCTCAATTTTGGCGATGGTTCCACCAATCCCTGCACAACTGGCGTCGAGATCGGATCGGGTGTGGATTCCACGGGCCAGTTCTACAAAGCCCAGCGCTACTTGGTGACCCACACCTACGCGCAGCCCGGCATCTACACGGCCTTCTTCACAAGCTGCTGCCGCATCAGCGCGCTCACCAACGCGGGCGACGACAACTTCCGCGTGCAAGCCAAGGTGGACGTTCTCAACAGCGCCATCAATAAGGGCAATCCCGTGACCGCGATGCCCGCCATTACACAGCTCCAAACAGGCGGTTTCCGCACCCAATACATTCCCGCGGTCGATCCCGACGGCGCACCCGTAACCTGCCGCTTTGCGACAGCCGCCGAAAGCGGCATTCCGGACGGCGCACCGCCTCAAGGCAATCCGCCCCGCGTCCCAGCAACGGGCGTCGCTGCCGTTGTCACCACCAACGCCAATCCTCCCGGATGCCTGCTCACCTGGGACACCACGGGAGGCCAGGCCGGCCAGCAATACGCCGTGCAGGTCGTGATGGAGACCAGCATCAACAACATGGTCACCAGCTCCGCGGTCGTCGACTACATCATCGAATTTGTGCTCGCCCCTCCGCCCCTGTGCCAGGGCAGCGGCGCATTCACGGTCGATATGGGCGATGCGTTCACGCACACGCTCACAGGCATCAATCTTTCAGGCGGGGCCAATTTAACCATGTTTTCGGTTGGTTCGATCGGCGCCACCACACCTGGGCCGGGAACCAATGCGCCCAGCCCCTTCAACGTCAACTTCAATTGGACACCGGGCCAGGGCGAACAGGGCACCTCAATCATCACCATTGTCTACACCGATCAGCTCAACGTCAGCGGCTACTGCTCCCTGACAATCACAGTGCCACCCTGTCCGAATTTTCAGACGCCTTGTTATGACGGCGTGGGCGAGTGCGAGAAGCCCGGCGTCTTCTATTGCGAGAACCTGACCGAGCTGTGCACCGCGGTGGCCGGCCAGCCGGTTCCCGAGCTCTGCGACGGCAAAGACAACGATTGCGACGGCGCCATAGATAACGGCAACCCTCAAGTGGGATTGCCCTGCATGACGGGCTTGCCCGGCCTCTGCGGCACCGGCCAATCGACATGTCCCAACGGCGTTCTGACCTGCGTTCCCGACATCGCTCCCGGCAGCATTGCCGAAACCTGCGACGGCGTAGACCAGAACTGCGATGGCACGATCGACGATGGATTTAACATCGGCCAGCTCTGCACCGAAGGAAACGGCACCTGCCAAAACCAAGGCTTCTGGCAATGCGACGGCATGGGCGGCGCCGAATGCAGCGCGACCCCAGGCGTGCCTCAGCCCGAAGTCTGCAACGGCCTCGATGACGATTGCGACATGAGCGTCGACAATGGCTTCGGCGTTGGCAATGCCTGCACCGCCGGCTTGGGCGTATGCCTCAAGAACGGCTCGATCGTCTGCGATGGCATGGGCGGCAGCAAATGCTCGGCCGTGCCTGGAATGCCTCAAGGCAAAGAAGAATGCGGCGATGCTGAAGACGAAGATTGCGATGGCCTGCTCGACAACGGCTGCGCCGACAGCGATCTCGACGGCATCTTCGATCAAATCGAGCTTCAAATTGGCACCGAACCCAACGATGCCGATTCCGATGATGACGGCGTTCTCGACGGACAAGAAGTCCAGCCCGGCATCGACAGCGACGGCGACGGCCTTGTGAATGGAATGGACGCCGACAGCGACAACGACGGCGTCTTCGATGGAACCGAAATGGGCTTCGATTGCAGCAATCCCGCGACCAATCCCGCTTCGGAAGCCTGCGTTCCCGATGAAAATTCGCAATCGACGACCGACCCGCTCGACACGGACACCGACGGAAACGGCGCGAGCGACGGCTCGGAAGATGTGAATGGAAACGGCGCAGTAGACGCCGGCGAAACCAATCCTGCCAATGGAGCGGACGACAACAGCGTCGTGGATTCCGACGGCGATGGACTGGGCGATTCGTTTGAAGTGGCCCACGGATCTGATCCGATGGATGCCGACACCGACGACGACGGCGTGCTCGATTCCTATGAGCCGAATCCTTCGCAGGATGTGGATGGCGATGGCCTGAACAGCCTGCTCGATTGCGACAGCGATAACGACGCGCTCTTCGACGGCACCGAAATGGGCTTGGATTGCAGCAATCCCGCGACGGACGTGTCCGGCAAGCACTGCCGCAAGGACAACGACAAGGGCAATACCAAGACCGGCCCGCTCAATCCCGACACCGACAACGGCGGCGTCAGCGACGGCGCCGAGGACTTCACGCTCAACGGCGCCTTTGGAACCGGCGAGCTCAATCCCAACGACCCGAGCGACGACGGCAACAACCTCGACAGCGACGGCGACGGGCTAAGCGATGCCCTCGAGAACGCCATCGGATCCAAACCGCAGGACGCGGACAGCGACGACGACGGCGTGATCGACGGCAAAGAACCCAACCCCACCGACGACGCCGACGGCGACGGCATCTTCAACATCCTGGATAGCGACAGCGATGAAGACGGCCTCTACGACGGCACCGAAATGGGCTTGGGCTGCGACAACAAGGACACCGATCCCGACGCGCTCTCCTGCCAGGCCGATGAAGACGCCGGCGCCACCACAACCTCGCCGCTCATTCCGGACACGGACAAGGGCGGAGCGCTCGACGGCGCCGAGGACTCCAACCAGAACGGCGTTGTCGACATGAACGAGCGCGATCCCAACCTGCCCACCGACGACGGCATCGAAGTTCCCTGCCCGAACGACGCCGCATGCGGAGCCGCCGACAGCGGTTACGTATGCGACGCTGGCACTTGCAAACCTGGATGCCGCGGCGCGGGCGGAAACGGTTGCCCCGCCATGTACACCTGCACCTCCACGGACATGAGTATCGGCGCCTGCAAAGCCGACACCTCAAGCTCGAGCAGCAGCAGCACCAGCGGCGCGCCTCCCGACCCCGGCGAGGAACCCGGCTGCAACTGTCGCGCGGCGGGCAGCACAGGCACCGATTCAGCACCCGCCATCGCCCTCTTCGCAGCCGCGGCCGCGCTTGCGTTCTCGCGCAGGCGCAAGGCCGCCTAGGCCCCAAATCCTAGCCACCCTTTGCCGCGGGCAGTGAACGCTGCTTGCGGCGAAGGGCAAGCGCCGCGGGTTTAAACATCAGCCTCAGCACCCAGCGCGGCATTTTCCCTCCCAAAAAAATCATCAGCCGAATCAGAATCCCCGGCACCACCAGCGCTCGATTTTTATCCAGCCCCCGAAGCCCCGCGCGCGCACATCGCTCCGCGGAAATCTCGACGAGCCCTGGAATAGACAAGCCCGTGAAATTCCCTGCCTGCTCTAAAAACTCCGTCGCCACCGGGCCTGGACACAACTGCGTCACCCTCACGCCCGTCCCCGCCATATCGAGCCTCAGCCCCTCGCTAAAACCCGTCACAAAATGCTTTGAACCGATATACGCCGACATCCCCGGCGCAAAAGTCAGCCCAAAGCCCGAACTCACATTCAGCACCCCGCCCCGTCCCCGCTCCACCATCCCCGGCAACAGCCGGTGACACAGATAAGCCAGCGCCGTCACATTCAGCGCGATCATCTTCGCCGTCCGTTCCCAATCCGACAGATCGAAGACGCTCAGATACCCAAACCCCGCGTTGTTGATCAGCACATCGACCGGCCCCGCTTCGGCCTTCACCCGCTCGAGCATCGCATCGGTCGCCTTTTGATCTGTGATATCGCAGGGCGTGACCAATACGATCAAATTGGGAGCCTTTTTCCTCAATTCACCGGCGAGCTGTTCCAATCTCTCCGTGCGCCTCGCCAATAACACCAGCACCTTGGCCCTGGGCGCCACAAGCCTGGCCATTTCCATACCAATGCCTGAAGAAGCACCGGTGATCAGCACCACGCCCTGATCGATAGGACTGCTCACAGATTTGCTCCAAGCGCCATCGCCAGCGCTCCCTGCACACCTACATCCGTATTGGAAACAACACCGATAGGAATATCCGCCAACAGCTTCGCCATCCGCCCCTTTTTATAAAAGGCATCGAGAAAAATCGCTTTTCGTGCGGGAACAATCATTGCGCCCATACCGCCCGTCACAAAAATTCCTCCAAAACACAGCTCCCGGAGCGCCAAATTCCCTGCTTCCTGGCCGAAAATAGCCGCGAACAAATCCACGGCCAAAACAGCCTGCCTATTTTCCCCGGACAGCCCCATTTCAGAGATCGCCACATTGCGATCCTTGCCTTCCTTCAGCTTTTTCTGAACGGTCTTCGACTCGGCGCGCCCCGAGCGGGCCACAAAAAAGTCGTACAAACAGCCAAGCCCATTGCCTGAAAGCACCCGCTCCACACTCACATGATCAGGAAAACGATTGGATAGAAAATGCCAAAATTCCATTTGAATTGGCGTCGTCGGGGCAAAATCTCCATGGCCTCCCTCGGTTGCCAGCGGCAAGTGCCGATCCCCCGTCCAAATGAGCTTCGCCTGGCCCAACCCCGTGCCCGCGGCCAATACCGCAAGATGATTTCCTTTAGGATTGATCGAATTTGGCGTCAATACGGTGAGCGCGTCTCCCCGCGTATGCAAACATCCCACGGCGGCCACGACCAAATCATTGGCTAAAATAACCTTGGGAATGGCGAGTTTTTCTTGCAGATCCAACTCATTCAATTGCCAAGGCAAATTGGTTGTATTTACAGAGCCATTGCGCACGGGTCCCGCCACACCCAGCACACAGGCCGAGGGCGAACCCAGCGCGCTTTCCTTAAGAAAAGGCAGAACAATATCTTCCAGCGAAACGTAGTCCGCACTCTTGAAGCGGGCCTCGCGAAGAAGCGTCTTTCCGTCCGCGGCATACAGAGAAAGGCGGGTATTGGTGCCGCCCACATCCCCGACCAAGAAGGGCAAAACAGATTTACGTCGCGCCATATCGTGGCGTCTTGAGTGCCAGTGTTCACGCCGCTTGGCCAAATTCTCGGCCCCGCAGATCGCCCGCGTCTATTTGGCTTACATGGATCGAGTTACTTAGATCGAGGCGTAAATCGCAGCGAATAGCTCACCACAGTCGTACCGCCTTTGGGCTTTCGAAAATCGATTTGCTCAAAGACCGCAATCACACAAGCCTCAAACCCTTCACCCTTCAGCGATGTTCTCGGATGGCTGACTTTCGCCAGGCCGCCTTCTTTATCGATTCGTAAATCGACGCCAAAATCCCCGCCTTTCGCCGGATCGCCCACCTTTGCAAAACAGCGTTTAAATGCATCGAAATGAGGCTCCACTGATTTTTTAATCGGCTCTTTTTCGGGCGCATCATTTTTACCGCCGCCCACATGCATCCCGATATTCACAACCTTCACATCCGGAATGGCTTCGGCATTGCTTGAAGCTTGAGCATCCGAACCCGCGTCCATTTCAGCGGCCCCAGGTTCAGCGGGCGCGGCGGCCGATGCGCTGGGCACGGCCGATAAGGCTGGCAATGCGTTGGAATTGCTGGGCGCGGCCGGAACTTGTGATGCTGATGGGCTTGTTTTTAAGGCTCCTTGTGTACCCTGCGGCCCCGGAGAAATAGAGCCTGAAGGGGATGAACCCTCGGTTGAATTGCCCGCGCTGCAGCCCGCGGCACAGGCCAAGGCCAAACAGCCAAACCCAACATTCAACACATTCAATGCATAGCGAGACATTTTCGGCGCAATCTACGGAAAGAGCCCCGGGCAATCAAATAAACAATGACCATGCGAATGGGGTCCCACTTCCCTCGCGGCGAAAGCCGATTTACCGTTTACCCATGAAGACAGCTCCCCGCGCCCTCATTTCTCGACCCGCATTCATCTGGACCGGCATCCCGCTCTTGCTCGCATGGACGGCCTTAAGCACCGCCTGCTCCGACGAAAGCTCATCCTCGGGTTCGGGCTCAGGCTCGTCCTCATCGGGAAATATGGGCTCCGGAGGCGCGGGAGGCGCGGGAGGAGGCGCGCCGGTAATTGCCGATTTTACATCCCATCGAATTGCCCCCAAAGACACCGATCCAGCCATCGACAATTGGATGGAAGACCATATCGCCGGATTGGACGAAAAAGCCATGTCCAATGGCAAACTCCTCGTACATTTAGCGGCAATGAACGGATTGCCCGATCAATCCATTCTCATTCTCAGCGAAGCCGCCCACGCGGGTTATCATGTGATTGGCCTGCGCTATCCCAACGACGTGAATATCGGCTCGGAATGCGCCTCGGACATGGATGCGAATTGCTATGAAAATATGCGCCTCGAAGTCATCGACGGGATGGATAGGAGCCCAAAAATCAACGTAAATGCTGCCAATTCGATCGTAAATCGGCTCGTGAAATTGCTTGAATATTTAAATCAACAATTCCCCGCGGAAGGCTGGGCTTCTTATCTCGATACCGGCAAACCCCTGTACACCTCGATTGCATTCTCCGGCCATTCTCAAGGAGGAGGCCATGCGGCGCTGATTGCCCGCAATCAAATCGTCGACCGCGTATTGATGTTTGCCGCGCCGCCCGATGGCAAAGATGGCAATCCGCCCGTGCCCGGGAAATGGGTCAATGCCAATACGGCCACCGCCAATCTATTTTATTATGGTTTAATTCACACCAAAGATCCGGCCTTTAACCTGATTACCTACAATTGGACAGCCTTGAATTTAGGCTCATTTGGTGTTCCCGTGGACGCTGACACCATCAGCCCTCCCTATGCCAATTCTCATCAGCTCACCACATCGCTCGAACCCGCAACGGGCGCCGCGGGATATCACAATGCGATCGTTGTCGATGCCGATACGCCGAAATTGCCGGATGGAAAGCCTGCGCTCGCGCCTGCGTGGCGGCATATGCTGGGCGTCAAATAGGCTGGGCGGCTAGACGCCGGGAAACAAGCCGCCTATACTCGCCCCATTATGAAACCCCTTAGCCGACGCCGATTTCTTCGCGGTGCGGGCGGAATAGCCGTAGCCCTTCCTTTTCTCAACGCGATGCTGCGCAAAAACGCGAACGCGGCCGTCTCACCGAAACGATTTATCGTATTTTTCACGGGTCTGGGCACCGTTAAACCCCGCTGGGTCCCCACGGGCACCGAAAAAGACTTTGTGCTCAGCGATGTCCTAAAACCTTTGGAACCCTTTAAAGACAAGCTTCTGATCTTAGAGGGCCTCAACATGGCTTCGGCCTATAGCGGGCCGGGCGATCCGCATCAGCAAGGTATTGGGCATGCATTAACAGGCACCGAGCTATTGGAGGGCACGCTCTTTCCCTATGCTTGCAATCCAGGCAAAATGGTCGGCTGGGGAGGAGGAATTTCCATCGATCAATTCCTCGCGCAGCAAATCGGGCAGGGGACCAAATTGCCTTCTTTGGAGCTTGGGGTTCAAGTCGAATACTCCAATGTCTCGTCCCGGATGAGCTATCTCGGCCCCGATCAGCCCGTGCCTCCCGACGACGACCCTTGGAATGTCTTTCAGCGCTTATTCACCGATCTTCAGACCGATCCAGAGGCGCTCAAAAAACTCCGGGCCAACCGCCATAAAGTCATTGATGCGATAAAACCCGATTACGACAGCCTTCGCGTCAAACTCGGCCCGGAAGACCGCCAGAAAATCGAGGCGCATTTAACAGCCATCGAAGAAATCGAAAAGCGCCTGGATGCGCCTGGAATTATCGGCGGATTATGCCAAGTGCCCACGGTGGGAAATCCGGTTGCGATTTATGAAAACGACAATTTCCCCGCCATTGGTAAAATGCAGCTCGATTTATTGGCCATGGGCTTGGCCTGCGATTTGGTGCGCGTGGCCAGCGTGCAATGGAGCAGCGTCGTTCAAGGCGGCAAAGTATTCACTTGGCTTGGCCTAACGAAAAAACATCACGATCTATCGCATTCCAGCCTCGCCGATCCCGAATCGGAGCAGGCTCTCGTCGATATCGGCAATTGGTACGCCGGCCAGCTTGCCTATTTTATGGGATTGCTCGCCAATATTCCAGAAGGAGATGGCACCGTATTGGATCACACGCTGATCTTATGGTGCAGCGATATTGCGCAGGGCCAAACGCACAGCCGGGAAGACATGCCTTATGTATTGGCGGGCGGCGCCGGCGGAGCGCTTCAAATGGGGCGTTACAAAAAATTCAGCGGCGATCCGCACAACAATCTCTTGATTTCGATATGCAATGCGATGGACGTTCCTGTCAGCACCTTTGGGAATCCGAAATTCTGCAGCGGCCCCCTAGCTATTTAGGCTTTTTCACGGCTTGATTATGGGCATCCAGCGTTTCGCTGAAGGTATGCCCGCCCGATCCATTCGCGACGAAATAAAAATACTTTGTAGCGGCCGGTGAAAGCACGGCTTCAATCGATTTTAAGCCTGGATTGGCGATAGGCCCCGGCGGCAGGCCCGCGCGCGTATAGGTGCTGTAACGGTTTTTAGGATCTTGATTGATGGCGGGCGAAGGCTTTCCACGAAAACCCTCACAGGAAGGCGCTTCCTCGGGATAAGCAATACAACCGTAGATGGATGTTGGATCGGATTGAAGGCGCTTTGGCTGAAAGGCCGGATCGAGCAGGCGATTTAAAAACACGCTCGCCACCAAAGGCCGCTCTTCCACGGCGCCCGTTTCTTTTTCGATAATTGAGGCCAGCGTAAGAATTTCCCGCCGCCCCCAGCCCATTGAATTCTTTAGGGCCACAAAGCCATCTCTCCGCTGCTCAACGACAATGTCCCATCGTTTATCGGCCTCTTTCACAAGCCTTGTCATGAGCTCGGCGGGATCTGAATCTTTATAAAAATCGTAAGTGGCCGGAAACAAATAGCCTTCCGCGCTCTCCGCGCCCACCGTGCCGCTTTTTTCAATGCCCGCTTTTTCAAGCAAGAGAGGATCGGCCGTCGCCGCAATCCAGGCCCGTTTTGACGCGATATGCTGTTTTTCAAGCCGCGCCCCGATATCAAATCGGTTAAATCCTTCCGGAATGGTCACCCTTACTTTCGGGCGATCGGTCGAACGCGATAAATATTTTCTTAATTCCCATGGTGTTGATGCCTTGGGAATGAAATGCGGACCTGAAACGAAGTCGCCCACACCGCCCGTGCTTCGCAAAAACATCGCGATCGCGGTTTCACTCTCCACGAGCCCTGCTTGAGCGAGCAGCGCCGCGCCCTGCTCCAGCGTGGCGCCCTCGGGCCAACTCAGCTCCACAGCGCCGGGGTCTTCGCCTTTTGAACGGCCGTAACCGAGCCACAGCGCCCCGAGCAATAAAGCGACACTCGCTCCAAATCCGATGAGCGCATAGAGCGCGGGTTTCTTAAGCCGCTGGGCGATGCGAGGCCATTTCAGGTCTGAAAACAGACTGGGCCTGCTCAGGCGAGAGCGCCTTCGTTCACGCTTCGGTTTAGGGAGTTTGGACGGCGGAACGCCGTTGAGGGAAGGGGGCTCTGCCCGGGTTTTTTCGCGCGGGCGGGAAGCTTCAGATGCCTTTGCGCGATGGCGAGAGCTCACGGCGCCTGGGCTTAGCCCGAAAGCTCGATTGGTTCAATCAGAACCCAAATGCATCGGCCGCTTCCACATTGCGCTTCACGGCTGTTTTCCCGGCGCGCGACTGCTGAGGCATCGGGGGAGCCGCTTGAGCTATGCCTCCCGGTGCTGCGGCGGCCGGAGGCGGAGTCGCAAAGCTTTGCTCGAATTCCTTGTTGGCATTGCTAATCGCGGCGACCTGATTCTGAAAATCCAAATCCACATCCTTGGCGCGCGCAAACGGAGCCGCTGCCTTCGCCTTGTCCGCCACATCGCGCAGCGACTTCTCCTGCTTCTCCAATTGCCTCTTTGCCTCTTCAAAACGGCCCTGCGCAAACAGCTCATTCGCTGTCTTCAAGGTCTGCGCTGTCTCGCTCCGCTGCACGCGCCCCGCGACCACGGCATCCAAATCGCTCGCATTCGCAACATCGGAAACGACTTCCACCGCAAGCTTTCCGCCGCAGTTCGCATCGACGTTTTCAATCAGATCGCGGTACGACAAATCGACCGAAGCCACAGCCGCTTCGCCTTCCGCGCGCGAAGGCAGTCTCACCTTCAAGAGCACCGTCTTCACCTCGTTGCGCGAAACCGTTCCAAGCGGCACGAAAATACGGTTTCCCGAACGCCTAAACGAACGATCGAAAACGCGATCCAGCTCCACGCCCGGCGCGAGATCAATCGCTACCTCCGCGCCGCTCGCCACCGTATCCGTCAGGCTTTCGGCCTCGCTCTCAAACACGCGAGCGAGCGCCGCATCGTTCTCCACGAAGTAATGCCGGCCGTTTGATTCAACCGAAAGCGCCGACAAAATCTTCTCGTTGTAATCCACATCCACGCCGATGGATGCGATAGGCACATTGCGCGCCCTCGCCCGTTCACCGATGGACCTAAAGCCCGCGATATCCCGAACGCCATGATTCGCATCGCCGTCGGACAAAAGAATCATCTTGTTCACCTTGCCGACTGTCCGCTCGAGATTCACCAAACCATCTTCGATACCGCACGAGATGCAGGTGTCGCCGCCCAGCGAAATGCTTCTGATTTCGGCATTCACGCGCTCCCGCGTTCCAGGCCCGATCTCCGTCGGCGAGACCACGAGCTGCGTGCGTGTATCAAAGGTGATGACCGAAACCGTATCGCCGTCATTCAAGCGATCGACCGCTGCGGTGGCTGCGCGGATTGCATTCGGCAAACGCGAACCCTTCATCGAACCCGAGCGATCCATCACGATCGCGAGATTCACAGGAGCCCTATTTGCGAATCCGCCCTGCTTGGTTTCATTGCCTCGCACCTCGAGCATCACAAAGGTTTCGCCCCGATCGCCCACAGCCATTTTCGGATGACCCACGCGGCCTTCAATCATCAGCGCCTTCTGGCCCGCCGTGAAAAACGCAAGGCTATTGGCTTGCTCGCCGCCCACGCCCCGGTTTGGCTGAGCGATTTCCTGCGTCGCCTCCAAGGCTTTTTTCGAACCCGGTGCGGGCGTCAGCGAATAGACCGAAACGCTGGTGAGAAACATGCCGAGCGCGGCGAAAAGGGCAACACGTGAAGGCTTCATAGCTTCCTCTGCTTTGCGGTACAGCGTTTGAACGCCCGGGACTCCACGACCTTACAGCGGGTGATGCGCGGGCTTGCGGAATAAGTCCCTTCGACGAAGCTCGTATCAAATCGATCTAAGAAAATTCACGCATAAAAAGCGACGCGAGGGCACCATTGCCAGCCCGTTTAAATCGCCGGACACTCTCGTTGTCTTTTCGTTGTCTTTTGCAAATCCGAGGTCGTATGAATCCCCGAATATCGTCTTGGCTTTGGGCCGCGGCTACTCTCTCGGCGGCCTTCATCTTTTCTTGCGGCGGCAGTGTCACCAGCGAAAGCTCCGGCGGCTCCTCCCAAGGTGCGGGAAGCACATCCGGCAATCCTGCTTCATGTGAGGGAACGGGCCCCGATTGCGCAACAAGCTGTGGCTCCGACGCTCTTGTGCCGCCTCAATGCACGGACAGCGGATGGCAGTGCCCCGAAGGCAGCATCAACACGGCCGAGTGTCCCGTCGGCACATGTCCCGGCCCGCTTCCCGCCTGCATGCAATGCACAGACACCGGCGAATTGGTCTGCAATCCCGACCTCTGCATCGCTCAGTGCCCCGCCATCATGTGCCCTGTGTGCCCGCCCGATCTCGGCCCGATTGTTACGGACACCTGCGCGTGTGCCTGCGATCCGGCCACCAATCAATACGTCTGCAATCCCAAACCCGCCCCCGTCTGTTGCGTGACCGATATGGACTGCGGCGATTTTGTCTACTCGCCTTGCGTAGAGGGCGTGTGCAAACCGACGCCTGAGCCTGGCACCTGCTGGAAGAACCAAGATTGCCCCATGGGCCAAGGCTGCGCGGGCGTGTTCGTATGCCCCTGTGGGAGCGATTGCGATCAGCCGGATAAACCAGGGTTTTGCGAAGGCCCGAAGCCCTAATGAAAACAAAGAGCGGAGGCTTTATCAATACAAATAAAATGGCCACCGCTCCGATCGATTTCCAAAGTATGGTTATGCGCCAGATCCCGATGCAATGGATTTCACATCGAAATCAAATGACTTCGCCCCATTCTTCACCGTGACATTGATTGTCGCATCATCGACACGCGTAAAGGTCATCGTCAGCGTCTTACCGGCAGGCGTTAGCAGCGTATACGTCCCCGCTTGAGGCACGGGATCGATCCACCGGATCTCCACGCCGGCAATAGCGAGATCCCACTGCCCCTTTGCGCTCTTCCACGAACGCGAACCATCGATCTGAATTCCCTCAATCAAACCGCCCTCAAGAACCGTTTGCGTGCGATCGCCCGAACCCGTTGCCGTCAAGCCATCGGAAATCCGCGTCCAATTCAGCTCATGAACAACATGCCGGCTTTTTTCGGCGGCGCTCCATGTCACGGTGGCCGTCCCGCTCACCTTCACGCGGCCGTTACTGATATCGGTCCACTCGTGATTCACCTCGACGTTTCCCATATCGTTCCGGCTCACGGTCACTGAATGCTTTCCGCTGTAGGTCAGCCCTTTATACGTACAATTCCCGGCCTTTTTGCCGTACTCGATGCTCAAGGTCGCGCCTTGCAGAATCACTTCGGCGCAGGGCATTTGAGCGGTGACAAACGTATTGATCTCCTGGGCCGCCGCTTCCACGGCTTGACCGATGGTGAAACTCGTCGCGATCTCGATCGACCCCGAAGTTACATTTGCGGCTTCGCCCGAGACCGACGCCTCTTCCAGCGCCTGTGACGCCTCGGCCGTGGTCAGGCTTTCTTCTTGCTGATCTTTCCTGCAGCCCGAAAGGGTCAAGAGCCCGGAAAAGCACAAAGCGGTGATAAGCATACGGCGCATACGCATATAAAAACTCCTTGTGGTTCAGGGCGCTGAGGGATTGAACAAAGCCCCTGTTGCGCCGAGTCCACCGTACAAAAAAGCGGATCCCTATGTTCCAGGCGCCCTAAGCCTTCGCCCACCAACATCTGACTTGGCGGGCAATCTATTTGTATTTGTTCCGATACTCGAGGGCCAATCCCAAACATTTCGTCAAGATCAAGAAGAATAATCCATGCGATTGAATTGGAAAGCACAGTGCATTGAATTGAGGACAAAATGACTCTGGGTGTCATTCCGCGCTAAATCCCGACAAAAAACGTGCTCCTCCCCTATCGATGGGTTGAAATAGCCAGACGCTTCGTATAAGGTCGGGCATACTGAAATAGGATACAAACAGCCTATCCATTCAGTCCCCAACACGAGGGTGATAAAACGACGGCGAGGAACGGAACGACTATTTTGCAGATGGGCTAACACGCGATGTAGCGGGGAGAAACGCCGGGCCAACATAACGGAATTGGGCCGTGTGTACTGCGTCGCGTTTTGGACCAAGCATTGGGCGAAAAAAGCACCGTTCCCCGGTGGTTTTCGAACACCCTGCCATGTGCAGAGGAGCAAGAACAGGACAACACTATGACGGTTTCAATCGCACTTTCCGCTGCGGACAATCTTTCTATTGAGGCAAATCGGTTCCTCCAATTTGAAAGGCTGTCACCAGGAAATCCAATCGGTTTTGCGCGGGTAGCCATTCGATTGCATGGTCCCGCCAATATTGATGTATTGCGGCGTGCAGTCCATAAAGTGATTGAAAAACATTCCGCACTGAGAACCTATTTTACAGATAATGAAGGGCGGTGCATACCCTCAATTCTTCCGACGATTTCTGTAGATATTCCCCTGGTGGATCGCTGCAATATTCTGGAGGAAGATCGGGAGCGTGAAATCATACGCTTGCTGGATCGTGAAATAGCGATTCCTTTTGATATATCAAAGCCTCCGCTGTTTCGGGTGATAATCATACGCTTTGATGAGGAGCTGCATGCTTTGGGCCTTATTGCCCACTCGCTTATTTTTGATATAGAATCAGCGAAAATATTTTTTAGTGATTTATCGGTCTTTTATGATAGCTCGGTGTCCGGCACTCCGTCGGTTTTACCACCTCCGTCGACCCGAAGTCTGGATTCAGGACGCTGGAGACGTCAGTGGCTGCGCAAAGTAGGACGGCAGGCGCACCTTACCTATTGGCGTGAGCAATTATCGGGTGTGTTGCCAATCCTCGAGATGCCTCTGGATAAGCATCGGCCCTTGAAACGGAGCTTCCGGGGCACCTCATTGAGTCAAGTCCTTCCCGCCGAATTGGTCAAAAAACTCAGAGCGTTTGCCGAGCGGCAAGGGGTCACCTTCGCGTCTGTGCTCATGGCTGGTTTCTATGGGCTTCTCTCTCGCTATGCAGGGCAGGAGGATATTCTTGTCGGGTTGACAGTGTTTAGCAGGGAAAACGAGGGTATTGGCAACGTTATTGGTCAATGTAGTGATTGGCTTCCCATTCGGGTAACTGCATCCTCAAGCGGCTCCTTTTGCGATCTCGTTGAGCGTACATCAAAGGCGCTCGCGTCCGCAGAAGAGCATTCGACAATTATGTTCAGCAATCTGATTAGCGAGCTGCGCCTACCCGAGGACGAGAGCCGGAACTTATTGTTTCAGGCCGCTTTTTCTTATGACGAACGCTCGTCTTCTGCTCGTTTGCGGCATTTGGTTATGGACTATATCGAGTTGCCAGCCATATCCACAGAGGTGGATATTGCACTGAATGCCTCGCTCACAGAGAGCCAATTGACGATCACTTTTTTATACAGCAATGACCTATTTGAGCAAACGACAATTCGGCGCATGCTTGGGCATTACAAGAACCTTTTAGCAAGTGCGCTGGAGTCACCAGAAACAGCAATAGGCATGTTTCCGATTCTAAATGATGCCGAGAAACATAAGATCTTATGCGAGTGGAATCAAAAGACGCAGGATCTTGGCTCCTGTGAATGTATTCATCGCTGGTTTGAGGTGTGTGCGGTCCAGAACCCGCATGTTACGGCAATTGCGTTTGAAAGGCAGGCAGTTTCCTACGAGGCGATGAATGCTAGAAGTAATCAAATTGCCCATTATCTTCAGGGATTGGGAGTCGGCCCGGACACGCTGGTGGGTATTTGTTTTGACCGGTCGATTGATTTGATCGAAAGCATTTTTGGGGTGCTCAAGGCAGGCGGGGCATTTCTGCCATTGGATCCGTCATATCCCAAAGAGCGATTGCGCTTTATGCTCGAGGATTCAGGGGCGGCGATTCTGCTCGGAAACGCTAATCATATTGATGAACTCGGATTGAGGGCGCCGCAAACCATCCGTTTCGAAAGCATTTCTAACGAGCTTACCGGGCAATCCGATAAAAACCCCCAATCCCCGGTATCATCGAGGAATCTCGCATATGTTATCTATACCTCTGGTTCAACAGGAAAGCCAAAGGGCGTGCAGTTGGAACACCAAGGTCTGTGCAATCTTATTGCGGCTTCCAAGAAAATCTGGGGTGTTTCGCCGGGATTTCGAATACTGCAATTCGCCAAGATTAGCTTTGATGCGTCGGTTTGGGAGATATTCACAGCCCTGGGCCTGGGTGCAACGCTGGTTGTTGCACCTCAGGAAGCGCTCTTGCCAGGTCCTGACTTAGCACGGCTGCTCCGCGAGCAAGAAATAAATGGTGTTCTATTGTCACCGACCGCCCTGGCGGCGACAAGCCCTGAAATGCTTCCCAGTTTAAAGACAATTGTTTCCGGAGGCGAAGCCTGCACAGAAGAGCTTGTCAACAAATGGGCGCCGGGGCGGCGTTTTGTAAACGCTTATGGGCCGACGGAAATAACAGTATGCGTAACAACCTGTGATTGCTATGCGCTTGCAGGCCAGCCCAGTATTGGGAAGTCAATTCCCAACATGCAAGCATATATTCTGGACAAGTCGCTTCAGCCGGTACCAATAGGTGTTCCCGGGGAACTTTATATTGGCGGCATTGGGCTCGCCCGCGGATACATCAACCGGCCGGAGCTCACGGCCGAGCGCTTTGTCAAGAATCCAGTCGGTTCAGATCCAGAGGCCCGCCTCTACAAAACAGGCGATCGGGTCAGATGGCTATCCGACGGCCGTATCGATTTTATGGGCCGCCTGGATGATCAAATCAAGCTGCGCGGGTTCCGCATTGAGCTCGGTGAAATCGAAACTGTCTTATTGCATCATACCTCTGTACGGGAAGCGGCTGTGGTTCTTCGAACAGACAATCCCGCAGATCCACGCATTGTCGCATATATTGCGGCTAAGGGGAATACACGCCCGACGGCCAATGAGATACGCAACTTTCTCAAAGAGCGGCTGCCTCAATTTATGCTGCCGTCCGCTTTTATATTCATGGATAGCCTGCCTTTATCACCTGCGGGCAAAGTGGATAAGAAAGCACTGCCTGCTCCGACAAAGCAAAAGATCGATAGCGATGAATTCGGCGCTGAAACAAGATCAATTGAATCTGTTCTGGTGCAGCATCACTCCATACGCAAGGCAATTGTTATTATCCGTGCAAAGCCTGGAGGCGAAAAGCAAATCATCGCACATTGTTTTAAGCGGGGAAATGAAATACCAGAATCGGATGAGCTCCGCGTATTTTTCAAAGGAAGGCTTAGCAATGAACTTATGCCGGGTGTATTTATTCAAATAACACTCGAGCAGGAACGCCATTGTTATTTGGAGCTCTTGTCGCCGGGGAATCCCAGCCAGATTCACGTAGCAGCTATGCGTATCGACGGCGCACTGGATATCAAGAATTTCCGCAAGGCATTTGATGAAGTCGTGCGGCGCCATGCAGTGCTTCGCACAACTTTTCCCATTATGGACAGACGCCCAACCCGAAGCGTGGAGAAGGCAATGACGATTGAGATGCAATATCTCGATCTAAGCCTTTTATTCGATTTGGACTGGGAAGGCGAGATTTTGCGGCAGTGCTCCGAGGAGTTGGGCCGTCCGTTTGATCTGGTTACAGGGCCACTATTCCGGACGAGCCTATTGAAGTTTGGCCGCGAGATGCATGTTCTTGTAATCGCGGCTCATCGGTCGATTTTCGATGATGGCTCTGCGCTCGTTCTTATGCGTGAGATTGGAAATTCCTATGAAAATGTGATGACGGGCCGCGCGCTATTGTCCTCGGACATCCCGCTGCCCACGCTGGATTATGCCCGATGGCAGCGGCGCTGGCTGCGGAGCCTCAGGCTGGAAGAGCATCTTGAGTCGTGGAAAAAGCAGCTTTCCGGCGAGCTGCCAATTCTTGAGTTACCCATTGATTTTCCGCATTCTAAATCCCGCGCATATGCTGCCGCAACGAGCGTTTGCGTATTTCCTTCAGATTTAGCCGAGGATTTGGAAGATGTCAGCACTAAACTTGGTGTGCCGCTTCCGATAACCTTGCTCGCCGCATTCATTACACTGCTGTATAGGTATTCAGGTCAGGATGATATCATCGTGGGGGTGCCTGTTTCCGGCCGCAAGTCTCCTGAGTCGCGCGATATTATAGGCTGTTTTGCCTATGCTTTGCCGCTGAGGGTCGATCTGTCGGGTTCGCCTGAGTTTGGCGATTTAATCAAGCGCGTTGCTGCTGCCTCCTCGTTTTTGGAGGAGCACGCTGATATTCCTTTTGCCACACTGCTTGAAGACTTAAGGCTGCCTTCGGATTCCGCGCGCGCGCCGCTCTTTCAGGCGGCATTTGAATATAGAAACACGGCCGCGCCCGGCGTGCGCATTCAGGGGCTT
Source organism: uncultured Polyangiaceae bacterium (assembly GCA_964537685.1). GTDB lineage: Bacteria > Myxococcota_A > Polyangia > Polyangiales > Polyangiaceae > CAZICM01. The sequence goes on along the minus strand of CAZICM010000002.1, from coordinate 99,048 downwards.
ACATTCACAAACGTCGATTTACCTCGGAGTGCGAGCGAAGTAGATCTTCATCTTTGTGTGAATCCTGCGCAGGAGGGGCTAACGGTTTCTATTATCTACAATGCCAATCTATTTAAACATGCAACGATTGAGCGGATGCACAATCACCTGCAAACACTCTTGTCTGGTATTGTAGGCTCACCCAGTGAGCTCATATCGAACTATAATATTCTCACGGTGGAAGAGCAGCATAGGCTTTCCCGTGATTGGCAGGGCCGAAAATTTGACGATACAGGTATGGATCTATGCGCCCATGAGCTCTTTGAGGATTGCGCCGAGCAGAGTCCCACGGATACGGCGATTGCCTTTGAGACAAGCATGATGACCTATGCCGAGCTCGATCGGGCAGCCAATCGCGTGGCACATTTGCTCAGGGCGCGCGGTATAGGTCCGGATACGCTTGTGGGTGTTTGCTTAGAGCGTTCGCTTGATCTTATCGTCGTAATTCTGGGCACGCTCAAGGCGGGCGGGGCATTTATTCCTCTCGATCCGACATACCCGCCTGAGCGGATCCGTTTTATGATGGAGGATTCTGGGGCGCCTATCGTTATTGCCTCGCAGGAATCCGTGCACAGGCTTGGTTTGAGCATAGAAAAAATATTGTATTTGGATGAGATGCAAAGGGAGTCCATACGATATCCTGATTGGAAACCTGAAGTGGGCATAAGCCCATCCAATCTCGCTTATGCAATCTATACATCGGGCTCCACAGGAAAGCCCAAAGGTGCTCTTATCGAACACCGGGGATGGGTAAATCTAGCCCTTTCCCAGAAAAGGATGCTGGGCGTGGGATCCGGCGTCCGCGTGATACAGTTTGCGAAAATAAGCTTTGACGCGGCGATATGGGAAATAGCGATGTCTCTTCTGGTGGGAGGGACATTGGTATTGGCGACTCAAGATCATCTGATGCCCGGTCCAGACTTAGTGCGCACGCTTAGGGAGCGCAATATTGAAGTTGCCTTGCTGCCTCCGTCAGCAGTTTCGGTGATGAGTCCGGAGGACTTGCCTCAACTGAGAACTCTTATTGTCGGAGGAGAAGCGTGTTCTGAAGCACTTGTGGAACATTGGTCACCTGGCCGGAAACTGCTTAATGCGTATGGCCCAACCGAAATTACGGTATGTGCGACAATGGACGAGTGCATTGCCGATGGCGCGCGGCCTCCTATTGGCCGGCCTTTGCCAAATTTTGAAGTCTATATCCTCGACCGGTTTATGAACCCAGTGCCAGTAGGTGTTCCTGGAGAGCTATACATCGGCAGTATTGCGTTGGCGCGCGGCTATCTCAACCGTCCAGCGCTTACCGCAGAGCGCTTTGTCCCCAATCCAATACCCCGAGGCACTACATCAAGGCTATACCGGAGCGGCGATAAGGTGAAATGGCTGCCGGACGGCCGTATTGACTTTATCGGTCGCTTTGACGACCAAGTGAAAGTGCATGGATTCCGTATCGAGCTTGGCGAAATTGAATCGGTTCTTTTGAAACACTCCTCCGTTCGCGATGCCGTGGTTATTGTCCGCGAAGATGTCCAAGGGGATAGGAGGATCGTTGCCTATATTGTTAGTAAACCGGACACCGAAGTCGACCATAAGCTTCTTCATATCTATTTAGGCGAGCTCCTGCCAGCATACATGGTGCCATCATCTATCGTTCTGCTCAGCGAATTGCCTCTTTCGCCCAGCGGCAAAGTCGATAGAAAAGCACTGCCACCTCCGACCGTTCTCCTGGATACGGGTGATGCCGGATACGTGGCGCCCCGCAATCAAACAGAGCAGAGTCTTGTGACACTGTGGTCGCGCCATCTTCACGTATCCCGTATTGGCGTCTACGATGACTTAAATCAATTGGGAGCCCATTCGCTGCTTTATGCGCAGGTGCTTACCCGCATACGTGCTCTCCTCGATATAGATCTATCAATCCGGGATCTCTTCGAATCGCCGACTGTTGCCGAGCTCGCGCGGCGCATCGATCATGCGCGGACTTTCAGGCGCGGCCCAACATTGCCACCAATCAGCCGGATTGGCAGAGACAAGCCAATTCCGCTCTCCATAGGCCAGCAACAGCTTTGGCTTATTTTGCAGGCCAACCCAAACTCTCCGGTCTATAACGAATGCGCTACGCTCGAGATCAAGGACGAATTAGATACAGATATTTTTCATAGAGCTCTCAACGAGATTCAGCGAAGGCATGAGGTGCTGCGAACGAATTTCGTCATGGTTGACACACAACCTGCACAGCTTATCTCAAAGCCGTCTGAATTTCCGCTTGCGATTGAGGATATCACCAACATTCTCTCCGAGGAGAGCCGCTATGCTGAGATGATGAGAAGAGCCACGGCAGAAGGGCTCTTGCCCTTTAATCTGGCGGAGGGGCCTCTCTGGCGCGTAACGCTGTTTAAGTTTAATCCGCAGCATTACTATGTGTTTTTCACGTTCCACCATATCATTTTTGACGGTGTATCGCTGAATCAATTGTTTATTTCGGAGCTTGGGGCCGTGTATGGGGCTTTTTCTCAAGGTAAGCCCTCACTGCTTCCTGAGCTTCAATTGCAATTTGCGGACTATGCGGTGTGGCAGCGTAATACGCTGACAGCTCCGGCATTGGAACGGCAAATAAGTGCGTTGGAGAGAAGGCTGTCCGGCGTTCCACTGTTGGAACTGCCTTTGGATCGGCCCCGTCCCGCCGAGCAAACGTTCGAGGGCGAAAAGTATAAATTTAGACTGGATTTCGATTTGGTCGAAGATCTTAAGGCGCTGGCAAGCCGTGAGGGCGTAACCCCATTTATGGTCTTCACCGCAGCGTTTAATGTACTGCTTCAGCGTTATTCGAACCAGGATGATATTGTTATCGGTACTGTCGTCGCCGGGCGGCTAAGGCCGGAATGGTCTAATCTTATAGGATTTTTTGTCAACTCGGTGCCAATACGCTCTAATCTTGGTGGCAATCCAACCTTCCTCGACTATCTAAGGCGTGTGAAGGGGGAGGTGACAGAGGCGCTGGCAACGCAGGATGTACCCTTTGAAATTCTTGTTGAAGAGCTGCGCGTACCCCGTACCCGAAGTCACAACCCGTTGTTTCAAGTCGTGATTGGCATGTCACCGCTGATACCGCCGATCAATCCCAAATGGTCACTGCGCCAATTTGATGTGGATACCAAGACAGCCAAGATGGACTTGGTTTTGCATTTGGATGAATACCGCGAACAGACGGTTGGCATCTTTGAGTACAATTCATTGCTCTTCGATCGCGAGAGCATAGCGCTTATGCATACCCATCTGGAACAAATGCTGATGGGTATTCGGCAAAATCCCAATTGTTATTTGTCGGAACTGCCTCTGATGCGGGAGGCAGAGCGCGCGGAGATTTTATCTTGGAGCGTGAAGAAGGCGGGGCCAACCCGTCCTTCCTGCATTCATGAGCTGTTCGATGCCCAGGTAAAGCTTTGCCCTGAAGCCATTGCAGTTATATGCGGCGCTCACCGCTATACCTATGAAGAGCTCAATCGCCGCTCCAACCAACTGGCAAACTATCTCCATGGCTACGGCGTCGGCCCGGAGGTTATGGTCGGTTTGGTTATCGACCGATCGATTGATATTGCGGTTGGTATTTTGGGCGTAATGAAGGCCGGTGGGGCCTATGTCCCGATTGACCCCGACGAACCGCCAAGCCGGCTTGCCCAGATCATAGCGGACTCGCAGGCGGCTATTATCATTGCGCAGGAGCATCTCCTGGATCGGCTGCCGGCCGGTGTTTCAAAAATTATTCGCATAGATTCGGACTGGCCGGAGATAAACAGGGAAGCTATTACTGCCCCCGCGGTACAAGTCAGCGACCAAAATCTTGCGTATGTTATTTATTCCGCTGGACATGCTGGCAAGCCCAGAGGCGTAATGGTGTCACACTATAATGTTGTTAGGCTTTTTCAAGCCGTACAGAATGAATTTGCCTTTGGAGCCAATGATGTATGGACGATGTTTCACTCTTATACTGTTGACTTCTCGGTTTGGGAGCTATGGGGAGCACTCCTTCACGGCGGCAAACTTATTATTGTTCCCTATGAAATTAGCCGCACGCCTGAAGCGTTCTACGAGCTTGTTTGTAAGAACCGCGTAACGATTATGAGCCAGATTCCCTCGGCTTTCCGGTACTTCATTCAGGTTGAGGATACCGGCGAAGTCGACCCGGCCGATCTATCAGCGCTCCGCGTGGTGTTTCTAGGCGGCGAGATTCTCGATATCCGGATGCTAGGTGCATGGGCTGAAAGGCATGGCCTGGATAAGCCTGCAATCCATAACTTCTATGGGCTCACGGGCGTGGCAGGCTTCGCGACATATCACCGAGTAATCCGGGATGACCTCCGGAATCGTTCTGGCAGCCCAATTGGTAAACCATTCATGGATACAGAAGTTTATATTCTGGACCCATATTTCCACATATCACCTATTGGCGTTCCGGGTGAGATTTTCGTCGGCGGCCCCCGGCTCTCGCGCGGCTACATGAACGACCCCGAATTTACATCGGAGCGCTTTGTTCAGCATCCCTTTAGCAGCGATCTATCGGCGCGCTTATACCGAACACGAGATCGAGCCCGGTACAACAAGAATGGCGAGATTGAGTTTTTGGGGCGGGCTGATAATCAGATCAAGCTTCGAGGATTTAAGGTCGATCCGCGCGATGTTGAGGCCACGCTGGTTGAGCACCCCGATATCCGCGAAGTCAGCGCTATTGTCCGGGAAGATGTTCCGGGCGATCAGCGGCTTGTGGCATACTACGTGAAACAGGCCAATCACATTCCAGCGACCAATGAGCTCCGGGCATATCTTCGTGAGCGATTGCCTGACTATATGATTCCATCTGTATTCATTCCAGTTAGCACAATTACCTATGTATCCAGTGGAAAGGTCGATCGCCGTTCATTACCGGCTCCCGATCGGAATCGGCCCTCGATGTCACCCGTGTTTCGGTTGCCTGCCAATGCAGTGGAAGTGGTCTTACTGGGTATTTGGACAAGGCTGCTTCAGGTGGATGAGATTGGTGTGAAGGATGATTTCTTTTCGCTTGGCGGGCATTCCCTTTTGGCGGCTCAAATGATAGCACGGGTGCGCGAGACTTTCCGAATTGATATGCAGCACTCGAGTTACTTGATGCGTGAATTCATGGAAAACCCGACGATTTCGGCCTTTGCTGAAGTGATTGATATGCTGAGGGACGCAACGCCCTCGATTCGGGCAAGAAAAAACCAAAAAATCGATTTTTATGCTGAGGCTGCGCTGGATCCATCGATTCAATTCGACGCCAAGGCGCTGGCAAACGTCGCTGATCCCCAAAACGTACTCTTAACGGGAGCTACGGGCTTTTTAGGGGCATTTTTGCTTAACGATCTATTAAGGCGCACGCGTGCCAATGTGTATTGCCTGGTCCGGGCATCAAGCGCGGAGCTCGCTATGGAGCGCATCCGCAAGAATCAGGAGGAATGCAAAGTTTGGGATTCATCGTTTGCATCCCGGATTATTCCTCTTCCCGGTGATTTATCCCAATTGCTGTTAGGTCTTTCACCTGCGGTATTCGCCGAGCTGGCTCAGACCATTGACATTATTTATCACAATGGCGCCCTTGTGAATTTTCTCTACCCCTATGCTGCGTTGAAAAATCCAAACGTGCAGGGAACGAGAGAGGTTATCCGCATGGCGACGCAATACCGCATAAAGCCGGTGCACTATATGTCTACGATCTCAGTTCTTTCTTCCCTCGGATTTGCAGGCTCCAGGTCAGTAGATGAGAACGTTGAGCTGGCCCTTCCCGATAAGCTGTTTATGGGGTACACTGAGAGCAAATGGGTATCTGAGAAGATGCTTCTTAATGCCTGCAAGCAAGGGTTGCCCGTATCCATTTACAGGCCCCACGATGTGGTTGGGCATAGCGTTACAGGAGCATGGAAAACGGAAGGGTTTCTTTGCAGTTTTTTGAAGGCCGTTGTTGAAATGGGCGTTGCTCCCGGTGTTGCTTTACCAATGGACTTACAGCCTGTCGACTACGTAACCGGGGCTATGGTTCATATATCTTTAAATGAGCGCGCTGAGGGCAAGGCGTATCACTTAAACAATCCGAAGTATTCAATGCTTCAGTCTGTTGTTCGGGTCATGCAGAATCTAGGATATGGAATTGAGGTGGTGCCCTCCATTGAGTGGACAAGAAAGCTTATTGATTTTACGGCTCGCCATCCGAATAATGGCATTTCCCCCTTCGTGCCGCTATTTGTTGAAAGATGGTCAGAAGAGAAGCTCACGATTGTGGAAATGTACCTTGAGGGACATATCCCTATTTTTGAGTGTGATTATACACGCGGTGTATTAAGAAATAGCGATCTTCATTGCCCGCCAGTGGACGAAGCATTCTTGTACCGTTCGATGAAATATCTCAAAGATTCTGGTTTCTTTCCTCCTATCGACAACACTGCATAGCAGTACAGCGATAGATATATCTCGATAAACCTGCTGTGTGCGGTTAAGTAGGCAGGAGCGCGGCAAAGCGTTGGTTCAACTGGTTGACTTTTGCGGACGCCCCCCAGTCGGTGTAACACTGTACTGCGGCCTTCACATAGCGGGCCGCTTCGTCCAGCCTATTGGAATTCTGTGCGGCTCCTGCGGCGAGCTCATTGGCTAAGCCTTGGAGATGTATCAGATGGCTGGCCTCCAATAATTGGATGGCTTGATCGTACAGTATTTGGGCGGATGTATAGTTCTTTCCGGCCCGCTCTGTTTCGGCCAGCAGAAGTAATGCCTTACCTTTGTAGTTGGAAGGGGAATTCGTTGCCCAGGCGTTCACTTTCGTGCCAGCCTCTGCTGCGTTCTTGAGCAGTATTTCTCGCTCCGGGCCAGCCACATTTAATGCCAGCGCAAGCTGGGTCATTGCATTGAAGAAGTAGTATTCGGGAACGGGAGGCTGGGTCGTCGCCGTTTTCACAATCTTCCCGGCCATTTCAGCCGCCACCTGCGCGGTCTCGTATTCGCCGGCAAAGTATAGCGATACAAGCTTAAACGTATAGTACCAGAATTGCACGGTGGGCACGGGTAGCTTGGCAAGCTGCGCCTCAAAGTCGTCTTGATTGAAGGTATCATCACTAAATGTGCTGACCGATGCAGTAAAGCCGCGCATACACTGCGCAAACCTTGCAATACCTATGGCTGCGGGATCGATGTAATTTGCACGGAAGTGTGCTGTAATCACCAATGTATCAAGCGCTGCGGCATGCACTTCGGAGAGACGGTCGCCTTTCAAAGCCATCGCAGTGCATGTTTGGACACTATTAAGGCTTGCAAATAGGCCATTACCCGTTTCATATGCCGAGCGTACACCCGAACGAACAATTTCAAGCTCCTCACCATAGGGTCGGGAGTAGATTAGAATAAATGGGCCGAAGATATTACATACTTGGGCTTTATATGCGATGAGACTATGCTTTTCTACGACATCATATGCGAGTTTCCCAAAGCGATATCCCTCTGTATATTCGCCCTTTGCACAAAAATTTGAACCCCAAAGCCCGTATGCAGTTGCTGAGGCTCCTGTGTTTCCGTATTTCATGCTGATCTCGATCATACGTATCAGCAAAAGCTCATGCAGCAAATGATTTATGAAATGGGCCGTCAGCACGATGGCGAACAAGGTATCCATCACCTCAATCATGTCTCGATCCGTCATGAGAGGGAGATTTAGAAGTTCCTCGACAGGTCGCTTCTTTAATTGCTCGGCAAGCCTTTCGGTCTCTTGATTGATGAGCTCTTCCGTTGGATTAAAGGGCAAATCAATTCCAAATAGCCGTACGCAGTCTAGACCTGCCTCGATGCCTTTCACTCCATCCATGGTGGTCGCGTATATTTGGGATTGCAAACGGTAGGCGGGAGCCCGATCAGCGTTGGACTTGGCATTGATAATTACGGTTTCACAGATCTTATGAACGGCTTCATAGTTGCCATTGGCGTATTCGGATTCTGCCAAATTCATATGAAGCGCATAGATGGTTTCATAGGAGCTGACCCAGCTACCATCCGGGGCAAGCTCAATACCCGATGTTAGGTAGGTAACAGCAGACTGGTATGCAGCAGCATCCTTTGCACGCTTTCCAGCATGGAGATTTAGTTTTGCGACGCGTGCCTTCTCATCGTCTTCAGTGATATAAATTTTGCCAATATTAAATTGGTTAACGATATCAAACACACGCTCTTCAAGGTCTTTGGGCGATGTGCGTTCCCAAAGCAGGCGTCCAATCCGGAGATGAACCCAATTTCTCTGGTCTTCGGGAATCAGCGAATATGCCGCCTGATGTACCCGGTCATGCATGAATTTACATAGGTTACCGCGGCGAATCATAAATTCGCTGCGGATAGCATGATCGAGATCCTCGTGGGTTTCTTCGGGGGTCTTGTCATGCGTAATCTGAAGCATTTCAACATCAAATTCGTTGCCGATGCAAGCGGCGAGCTGCAATGCCGCCTGTGTTTCTCCTGGCAAGCGGCGAAGCTTGTCCGCCATTAATTCAACGATATCATCTGTGAATTGCTTTGATTCGATTTCCTCGATGCTCCACGTCCATTTCGACGAGTCTACGTCGAAGCGGACGAAGTTTTCGTGATGTAGCTCAGCCAGAAATTGATTGGCAAAAAATGGATTCCCGCCGGTCTTCTTATGGAGAAGTGCAGCCAGCGGCGCTGCAAGCAGGCTTTCACAATGAAATGTGTCGCTGACGAGCTGCGTAAGATGTTCAATCTCCAATGGCTTGAGCACCAGAGACGTCATAGGAACTCCAGCGCGCTCAAGCTCTCCGTAGGTGAGCATAAAGGGATGTGAAGGTCCTACTTCGTTATCGCGGTACGCGCCAAGCGCTAGAAAATGCTTTGTGGTTGAATTCGTAAGCAGGTGCTGCAATAGCTTGAGGGTGGCCGAATCAGCATATTGGAGGTCATCCAAAAAGAGAACGAGCGGGTGCTCGCGTTTTGCGAATACGGCCAGGAAGTTCTGAAACACAATATTGAAACGATTCTGAGCTTCGGTGACCAAAAGAGTTGGTACAGGCGGCTGCGGCCCAATAAGCTGCTCCACTTGAGGAATTACATCGATGATCAATTGGCCGTTAGGCCCAACGGCCTGCAGGACTTTGGAGCGCCACATTTCAAGTTGCGCATCTGTCTCGCCAAGAATCTGCTGTATGAGGTCGCGGAACGCCTGGCCGATGGTCACATAAGGGATATTTCTCTTGTGCTGATCGAATTTCCCCGATAAAAAGAATCCGCGCTCCCTCACGATAGGCTTATGCATCGCCAATACAAGCGAGGATTTGCCGATACCGGAGTAGCCTGAAACCATGGCTACTTCGGCTTTGCCCGTCATTACAACGCGCTCAAAACAAGCATAGAGCTCTTCAAGCTGCTTCTCCCTGCCATAGAGCTTTGCTGAAATGCGCAGGCCATGCCAAACATCCCGCGCGGCCAGCGGAAAAGATTCAATCTTCTCCTTGGATTTTAACTCAACAAGGCAGGTTTCTAAGTCGAAGAGAATACCTCTGGCGCTTTGATACCGGTCCTCAACCGTTTTGTTGAGGAGCTTCATCGTTATATCGGAAATCGCCTGCGGAATCTCCGCGTTTATGGCTATCGGCGGCGTTGGGTCCTGCGTGAGATGGCAATGAATCCAGCCCATGGGATCGTCCGCTGAAAAAGGCTTCTGGCCTGTCAGAAGCTCGTAGAAAACAATCCCCAGCGAATACAGATCCGAACGGTGATCGACCGGGCGTTTCATGTCCTCGGTTTGCTCAGGAGACATATAAGGCAGACCGGCCTCCAAGTCGCTCATTCGGAGTTCGGCATTGGATGCCGAGTACGATCCGCTTTGGCCCAGCAGTTTGACCGTGCCGGTCGCTGGATGAATGCGGATATGCTGGGGCCGTACATTCTTATGGACAATGTTGTTGCTGTGCAGTTGTGAAAGCGCCGCGGTAAGGCGGATAGCTATCCTTAAGAATGCGCGGATATCGAGAGGCCCTGTGGGCAGGACCTCAAACTCTTTGTCATTGATAGGAAGACTGGAGCTGCTTTCCGGCGGAAAAATACTGGATGACATAAATCCCCCAAAGGTTAGCGAACGATTTGCCTATTGATATCGACAATGTATTCCATGAATCCCCCGATTTCTATGAGGTCAGCTTGCTGATAGCGCGCATTTTTACCTCTACATCCCCCGATGGCATAAAGGTTTCCAAGGCTCTCCGGATGCTCGGCAGGGCCTTGACCAAATCTTGTTTGGTCATCGTTTCAACGTTCACACCAGCCCGCTCGCACGCTCTCTTGAGCGTACTCTTCGCGAAGATCGGCGAAAGGCCGCTCGCTTGAACCACACTATCAAAAAGTGCGGCCACAGAGATGCCTTTCTGTGTGGGTCATCACGGTTTCAAACGATGTCGTCCAGCATCGCCGCCGGAGATCTTCCGGGGTCATGACGGCGCTGGCTAGGGCTTGGGAAGCCGATCGATTCATTTGAAGTTGTGAAGTTGGTATGGCTGCGGATGGGGTCTGCCGTCCTCGGAAATCGCAAGACAGATTTGGGCGCTGCGTATCAGATTTTTGTAGTTGCCGCAATCGCGGTGAATCCCGGGCAGAAATAGGCTCCTTTTGTATCAGCCAGCATTCGCCTTAAGACCCATGCGCAAATCGTTTGCGCTGGCAAGGATTTTTGTTTAGAGGGGCGCGGCGAGCTTGGTGATTTCCTTCATCCGTTTGTCCACATCCGGAGGCGGTAGGAAGGTCTCCAATGCTTTGCGGATACCTGGCAGTGCCCGGGCAAGCTCGCTTCGCGTCATGCTGTTTGGATCGATGCCGGCGCGTTCACAAGCCCGCTTCAAAGTGCTGCGCGCAAATATGGGCGAGAGCCCGCTTGCGGCAATCAAACTTTCGAAGAGTGCAGCCATCCGGCCTCGTGGTGTGGAGTCAGTGGGCGTTCTTTAGGATGAAACTGGGGTGGGAATCAATGCATTCCGCGATGGCTTATGCAGCCGCTCACAGGTGAATCGCGAACCCAAGTATTTTGCCAGACCCTAATGGCGCCGCACGGAAATTAGGCGAGCAGTATCAGTTTTACACGCGCGCTGCAATGGATGAGGTTGAGTGCCGGGCTTTGTAGGCGAATCCCGCCCGGCTGGGTTTCTGGTTTCTGTTTTGGAGGGCTTGGCTTTACTTGTGAGCCATTGCGATGGAATCGGAGAATGCCCTTTTATTCGGCCCGGATGGAGGTGCAGCTTCTATCGATGATGACCCGCTTTGTGTCTTTGTTAACGCGCGCGCTCGCAATGCCGTTTTCGGAATTGTCAATAATCCAAATCGTGAGTGTGCCATCCGCCTTTCGGCCCGCCGAGCTGATCGAATTGGCGCTCACCGATGAACGGGTTCCGCTGCCATACTTTGGTTTTTCCCCATAAAATACCGGGACGGTTTTACTGCATTCACTTCTCACTTCAACCGTAGTGGACACAAATCCGGATGAGGACGACGAGGCCGTTTGTGTATTTTCGCGTGCCCGTTCTTCTTCTTGCCGCGCCCGGGATTCAGCCATCATTTGGTCGGCTCTTTCCTGCCGTTCGCGTGCGCGGGCCTGGGCTCTTTCGTCGGCCTTTCGCTCTTCTTCTTTATAGAAAGCGATATCGGCGGGGCCCGCCCATGCAAGGCCCTCATCGATGCTGGTGGGCTTTCCGCCGTGCTTTAGACATTTATTCAGCAGCAAATACCGTTCGTCATCTCCAGCGGCATTGGGCCGGGTTTTCTTGCACAAAGGCGGGACTTCCGCGTGGGCTCCCTGCCGATCATGCACTTCAATCAAGGGTATGAGCGCGCTTAAATTGGGCTTTTCCTTCATTGAAGCGTTGAGGCTCGCCATTCCTTCGTCCTGCTTTCCAGCGCGCAGCAAGACCCTTCCTTTGGCTGCCCATAGATTAGGCTTTTTTTCAGCGTTTTTATCCGCGGCCGCATCCAAGGCCGCACCCACGGCCGCCGTTTCCTTTTCGCCATCGATCTTGCCCCGCTCGACCGTTTTGGTGTCGTAGGCGGCTTCGAGGGTTCCCGCCCAGCGCAACGCCGGTTCTGCCTCGCCTGGTGCCGCTTCCGCCTTGGTACGGGCGTCCACGACGGCCTGCACCATTTGTTCGTCGACCGCATTCTGCGATTGGGCCATTGCGGCTTCGTAGTTGGGAGGTGAAAATGCCGCGGCATAAGCGCCAAAGCATCCTGTTTCAACCACAGAAAGAGCCGCGAGCAGGGCAATATGCCCTAAATTTATGCGGAAAAACGGTGTGGGCTTTTGAACAATAAACATAGATTGGAGCTGTCTAACACATTGCGCCAAGGGCTCCAATCGTTTGATATTGGCATTCGCAAAAAAATAATTATTCGGCGGCGGCTCCCCGATTTTCTGTTTCAGGATTGGCCTGAACCACGGGTTCGGGGCGCCCAAACCATTGGCGGAGCCGGCCCTTGGCATTTTCAATCGAGAGATAACAGACGGGCACGACAACCAAGGACAAAAGCGTCGACGAGATAACGCCTCCAATGACCGCGATAGCCATGGGGGCCCTGAATTCGCTGCCATTGCCTGTGGAAATCGCCGTGGGAAGCATACCCAAAATCATCGCGGCGCTGGTCATGAGAATGGGCCGCAAACGCTCGGGGCCGGCTTCCAAAATAGCTTTCATGGGGGTCTCGCCATTTTCGCGTACCCTCACGATCGCGCGGTCAACCAATAAAATCGCATTTTTTGTGACCAAGCCCATCAATAAAATAATTCCGATCATCGCACCCATGGCCAGCGTGTTCTTGCTTAAAAAGAGCGCAACAACCGCGCCGACGAGCGCTAGGGGAAGCGTCATCATAATGGTGAGTGGGTGGATAAAACTTTCGAATTGGGAGGCCAGCACCAAATAAATAAAGACCACACCCAGCATCAGGGCCAATCCCATCGATTCGTTTGATTCATTCATTTGCTTGATTTGGCCGTCATACGAAATGGTCGTGCCGGGAGGCAATTTAAGCGTTTTGACTTTGGCCTGCAGGTCGGTGGCAATTTCACCGAGCGAGCGGCCTCTCGGCGTGGCCCACACCGACACCCTGCGCATGCGGCCTTCGCGCTCGATAACCTGCGGACCTTCGCCCGGCTCGAAACGCGCGATATCGCCGAGGGTGATGCGGCCCTTGGGCGACCATAGGCTGATGCGCGATAAGTCTTGAGCGCTTTCGCGAGCGCTTGCGGACAGCCTCACGCGGATGGGGATTTCGTCCTTGCCCTGGCGCAGCTTTCCGGCTTCCTCGCCCTCCATGGCGGTGCGTACGGCGAGCGCTACCTGGGCCACGAACAAGCCTTGATCGGCCGCGCGCTGGCGATCGATGGAGACGCGCAGTTCCGGCCTGCCGGGGGTGTAGCGCACCTGTACGTCGGACGTGCCCGGCGTGGTCTCGAGGATCTCTCCAACTTGATTCGCCACTTGAGAAAGGTCGCTGAACGCATTGCCGCTGATATTGATCATAATGGGCGCCTGAACGCCGGCGCCTTCGATAAACGCCGGATCGGTCACGACGACCTTGGCCGATTTTAAATGGGACGCGGCTTTGCGGGCGCGGTCTTTCAGTTCGGCGATGCCGACGGTCCGCTCCTGTTTTTGAAGGGCGAGAATGCGGAGCGTGGCCTTGTTGGTATCGCCGTTGGGTCCGAGCGTTGCGAGAACCGTGGTGAACAATTTGTCACTCAGGATTTCTTTTTCGACCTCGGCCAAGGCCCTGCTGGTCTCTTCGAGAGAAGTGCCTGCGGGGAGTTCGACTTCCATCATCATTTGGCCGCGATCCTCGGGATTTACGAAGTCCGCGCCCATAATTTTTAAAAGCTGGCCCGCGCCGATAAGCGAACCAATGGCCATCGCTCCGACCAAGAGTTTATGGCGCAGCGAAAAGTCGAGCAGGTTTCTGTAGCCATCGTCCATTGCGCTGTACACGTATTCAAAAGGCCGTTTAATCGCCTCGAAGAAGCCGTGATTTTTCTTTTCGTGGAGCGCGATTGAAAAGCGCGATGACAGCATCGGATCGAGCGTGAAGGCCACAAACAGCGACACCATGACCGAGGCCGATACGGTGAGGCCGAATTGACGAAAGAATTGGCCAACCATACCGGACATAAATGCCACGGGAACGAAAACAGCCACAATGGTAAAGGTGGTCGCCAATACGCTGAGCGCGATCTCTTCAGTGCCTTTTAAGGCCGCTTGTTTGGGCTCTTCGCCCCGCTCCAGATGCTTGAAAATATTTTCGCGCACCACGACCGCGTCGTCGATAAGCAAGCCAATTGCAAGAGATAGGCCGAGCAATGTCATCATATTGAGCGTGAAGCCCAGCGCGTACATCAAAAAGAATGTGGCCACGACGCTCGTGGGCAATGCCAATGCGCTGATAATGGTCGAGCGCAGATCGAGCATGAATAGCAGAATGACCAGAATCGCCATCGCACCGCCGAAGACAATGGCAATTTCAACTTCATGAGCATTTTCACGAATAAATTGAGATTGATCGATAATCAATGAAGTGCGCATGCCCTCGGGAAAGGTTTTTTGAATTTCCGCGAGCCTTTTCTGCACCGCATCAGCAATTTCGACCGTATTGCGCCCCGATTGCTTTACCACTTCGAGCGAAACCGCTTCTTCGCCGTTTACCCGGATGCGCGTTCGCATTTCGGCGTAACCATCGCTCACCTGCGCCACATCGCGAAGCCGTACCGCCGAGCCGTCTCTCGCCGTCGCGATAATTAAATCGCGCACCGATTCCACGGCATTCAGCTCGCCCACCGCGCGCACGCTGATTTCCCGCGCACCTTGATCGAAATGCCCTGCCGGTACGGTGATATTGGCCGCCTGAAGCGAGCGAATCACCGCCTCGGGCGAAAGAAATCGGGAATCGAGCTCCGAGGGAAATAAATCGACTTTTACCTCGCGATCGGCGCCGCCCTTTACATTGACCGCCGCGACACCGTCCACCTGCTCCAGTGCGGGCCGGATAATATCGTCGCCAAATTTACGGATTTCACTGAGCGCGCCCGGACCGCTGAGCGTGTACGTGAGCACCGGTGTCGCGCCCACGTCCAGGCGCGATACTGCGGGCTCTTTCACATCGGCGGGCAATTTCATCCGGATCTGCGCGACGCGCTCGCGGACCTGCGTTGCCGCTTCCTGAATATCGACACCCAGCTTGAATTGAATAATCGTCGTTGAAAGGCTTTCACGCGAAAACGTGATGACCCGGTCGATGCCGTTCAGCGAAACAACCGCATCTTCAACGGGCTTCGTGACTTGGCTTTCGATTTCGGTCGGGCTCGCGCCCGCATAAACGATATTCACCGACACAATCGGAAAAGAAACGTCGGGGAATAAATCGGTGCCGAGGCGGGATAGGCCGACCAAGCCCAAGACCAGCAGCGCCACCGTCACCATGACGGTAAATACCGGGCGTTTAATGGCAATGGCTGAAATATTCATGGCGGAGGCTCAGGGTTTTTTGGGTGCGGGTGTTGGGGGAACCGGAGCTGCCGGAGCCGCGCCTTCCAGCATGACTTCATCGCCGTCGCGGAGTTCGACACTGGGCTCGAGCAGAACGTCATCCGAAGGCGACAGGCCCGAGCGCACATAGAGTGAACCGTCTTCTCCAATCGTCAGCGATAGGCGGGCAATATGCGCTTTGCCGCTTCTCGCAATGACCACTTCGTCCTGTGAGCCCGGCCTCAGTGCACCGGCAGGCAATTTAATGGTATTGACTTCCTTTTCAGGTGTAATGGTCACGCGGACAAAGGCGCCGGCCCGGAGACCTGTCGGCGGTTTATTGGGGAGCTCGCCCACGATAGGAACGCGCCGCGTCTGAGGATCGAGCGAATTTAAAACAGAAGTAATGCGGCCTTTAAATTGGGGAGGCTTTGCCTCTTCGCCCTCCAATACGCGCGTGGCAGAAGGATCATCGATTGAAAAGATCGAGCCCACGTCGACCATCGAGGCGTCTGTTTCCGAAAGCGTTGCCGAGAACTTGAGCACGCTTGTATCGTCGATATGAACCAAAGGCTCGCCGGGGCCCACAAAGCGTCCGACACCGCTTGGAACGCGGGCGATGGAACCCGAAAATGGCGCGACAATCCTTGTATTTCCCAGGTTTTGCGTCGCGAGCTGGGCCTGCGCGCGGGCCATTTCGTATTGAGCCTGGGCCAGCGAAGCTTTTTGCTGAACCCCTGTGCGTTCCGCCTCGCTGATGGCTTTGGATTCAAAGAGAGAATCCGTGCGGCGCTGCGCATCCTTCGCCATTTCATAGCCAATTTCCGCCGCCCGCGCGCCCGCTGCCGCCGCCGCCGCCTGCGCGCTTGCCTCGGCCCCATCCAGCGTGGCCAGCAAGGTGCCCGCCTTCACCGTGTCGCCCACTTTTACGCGAATCGATTGAAGCCGCCCGGGCACTTTAAAACCGATATCGCTCTCTTGAATCGGCGAAAGCGTTCCCGTGATGGAAATGCGCGGCCTATACATCACCGATTCCCCGCGCACAGGCTTGTATGCGCGTTTTCGGTTTACTGCGGTGCTTTCGCCTTTCTGGGATTGAGCCGTTCCCGCAGCCACCGATTGCTCGAGAGCCTTCTTCTCGGCCAGCTTTTCCTTGACGCGCAGGCCAATGATTCCGGCCAGTCCAGCGCCGATGATCAGCGTGACAATCAGTCCGACGCGGCCCTTCTTTGCGGGCTCGGCTTGAGGTTTGTCCGTGCGGGGCGTGAGAGAAGGATCAGCGGCTTGCGACATACATGGTCCTACAGTCAAAACGTTTTTGGCGGCTTTCGTCAAACGGCGAATTAGTTGTGAGGCTTGATTTCTAAGGTATTTGAAGCTTCAGTGACCAGCGGGTCAGAAACGCTGGAGAGCGTTTTGTGGCGCGGCGTACGGTTTGGCTGAACGGCGGAGAGCCCGATCAAAAAGATATCGATGGCTTGGCTTGCCCAGGCTTCGATATTCGGCCGTTTGGGCTGTTTGATCAGTTCTCTAACGAGGCGATCGTGAGCTCCTCCGATAAGCGTTGCGACGACGGATACGTCGAGATCGGCGCGGTAGAGGCCCAGTTCTTTGGCGTAGGCCGTCCAGCTTTCAATCTGTTTGGCGGCGCGTTCGGCGAATTCATCGATTAAATACGTAAACGGCGCGGCACCGCCTCCGGCCAGTATCATCCGGAGCAAGGCCCGGTTCTGCCAGCAAAACTCGAGCACATCGCAATTGTGGGCCAGCCATTTTTCCCGCAGCTCGGCCACGCTAAAGGCGCTTTTAAGCTCGCCTGCGGCCTGCGCCGGAAGCTGGGCCGGAGGCCATTCGAGACAGGCCGCGAGCCTTGCGATAAAGGCTTCGACAATCTGGCGGAAGCAGTCTTCTTTGCTCTCGAAATGAAGGTAAAACGCTCCCTTGGAAACACCTGCCCTCGCCGTGATCTGTTCGACCTTGGATGCGGTTAGCCCATGTTCCGCGAACGTAGCTTCGGCGGCTCTGAGCAAATCGATCTTGACGCGGCGGTCGGCAAGGCGCGGCATAGTTGACCCGCCGGTCAATTAGAGACAATGGGAGGCGCTGTCAAGAAGGGCGGGAGCGCAATCGCAAAATAAATGAAAAGAATTGGTTGATTATTCGATGGGCTGGACGAAGACCCAAGCGTCATCGGTCTCGGCGTGAAAAAAGAGGGTAATCATCACATTGCGGGGCTGGTGCCTGAAGGGAAAGTGATAGCGGAATTTCTCGTGCAGCTTTTTCTTGGCGACGCCTTCTTCGAAGCGGCCTCTGAATTCTCTTACGTCGGTGCAGGGAGCGATTTCCGTAAAGAAGTTTTTGCCGATGGCATTTTCTTTGGCAATACCCGCGAGTAGGGATTCAAAACGATTGTAACTAATGATCTTTCCTGTTTTATCCAGCCGGATTGCGCCGTAGGGCAGCTCATCGAGTTGTTCTTCATTAAGGTTTTTCAGGGTTTGGTAGCTACTCAAATCCAGAAGTTGGGCCATGGCTTCCTCCTTTGGTTGGTACTCATACCGTATTTAGGGCAATGGGGGCGGTGTTCAATATTTTAAGCCTCCTTTAGCCTCCGCGCGGCTCGGCACCCCCTTCTAATGGCCGGGCTTAGGTGTAGGATTCGCGCTGATGAGTTCAGATAAAGAACCCGAAGCATCGGAGGCAGCGAAGGAACAAGCGCCTTCGGATGCGCAAGGGCAGGTTCAGTCCGGGAGTGCGAGTGCCGCGAATGCAGAGGCCAAGGCTCCTGTGGAAGAGAGTGCGGCTCCCAAAACGGAAGGCAAGGAACCGGTTGTCTCCGGGAGCGCGGTTTTGGCGTCCAACGAGCCTCAACAAGCGGCAGAGGTGCAGGCGGCAGAGGTGCAGGCGGCGGTACAAGCGCCGGCGGTGAGCGAGCCAAAGGAAGCTGTCATTCAGCCCGAACCGGGCGCTCCCAAGGCCGAGGTGCCTGAAGTAGCGAATGAAGCGAAGGCCGCAGAAGAAATAAAGGCTGAAACGCCGCCCGCCGTGAGCGAAGACGTGAAGGCGGCGGCCCAAACAAGCGATGCCAAAGAGGGCGAAGGATCGGAAGCGGAGCCGGCCCCGCCGGAGCCTGTGAAGGCCGCTGCGCCGAAAAAAAAGGCGGCTTCAGGTAAGGCCAAAAAGCCGGTTGCGGAAGCGGGGAAGCGCGCCCCCGCGGCGGCAAAAACGGTTGTGGAGGCGATGCCTCATTCAGCGGGACACGGAGCCCATGGGCAGGGAAGCCTGTGGAAACTGACGGTGGCCGCGCTGGGCGTTGTGTTTGGCGATATCGGAACAAGCCCGCTCTACGCGGTGAAGGAGTGCTTTAGCCCTGCCTCGACGCATCACGTAACGGCCACGCCCGAAAATGTGCTGGGCGTGCTTTCGCTGGTGTTTTGGGCGATGGCGATGGTCGTCACGCTGAAATACCTGTCGTTTATCATGAAGGCCGATAACGAAGGCGCGGGCGGTATTTTGGCCTTGCTCGCGCTGGTGCCGGGCAAAAGCGAAAAGGATAAATCGGCGCCCATCGCGCTTGTGCTCTTGGTGCTTTTTGGGGCGGCGCTTTTGTACGGCGACGGCGTTATCACGCCGGCCATCAGCGTGCTTTCGGCCATTGAAGGCTTGGAAGTTGCAACATCATCATTAAAGCCGGCAATTCTTCCATTAACATGCGTTATTTTGCTCGCGCTTTTTATGGGGCAAAAGCATGGCACGGAAAAGGTCGGCGCCGTGTTCGGCCCAATTACAGTCGTATGGTTTGCCGCGATTGCCGTATTGGGAATCACCCATATCATCGACAATCCTTCAGTATTGGCGGCTGTCGATCCCCGCCATGGCGTGCATTTTTTCATCGAGCACAAAGGGCATGGGTTTTTAATTCTGGGCGCGGTCGTTTTGTGCATTACCGGCGGCGAGGCGCTCTATGCGGATATGGGGCATTTTGGCCGGGTGCCCATCCGGATGGCGTGGCTTTGCTGCGTGTGGCCGTCCTTGGTGCTGAATTATTTTGGACAAGGCGCGGTACTGCTGAAACATCCCGAGGCGGCGCTGAATCCTTTTTATGCGCTCGTGCCTTCGTGGGCGCTGTATCCGACGGTGGCCATTGCGACGGCGGCGACGGTTGTTGCATCCCAAGCCTTAATTTCAGGTGCTTTTTCGCTCACGCAGCAAGCCGTGCAATTGGGCTTTTTTCCCCGCGTAACCATTGTTCACACATCCAAGGACACCGAGGGCCAGATTTACATTCCCGAGGTAAACCGCGCGTTATTGGTGGCTTGCATTTTCTTGGTATTGCAATTCAAATCGTCGAGCGCGCTGGCCGCGGCCTATGGCATTGCCGTTACGGGAACGATGGGCATCACCACGATTGTATATTATGTGGTGGTCACGCGGCGATGGCATTGGCCAGTGTGGAAAGCGCTTCCGCTGGTCACGCTATTTTTGGCGGTGGATATTGCGTTTTTCGGCGCGAATGCGGCAAAATTTTTCGATGGAGGATGGTTCCCTATCGCGATGGCGCTGCTGATTTTCACCGTAATGACGACATGGAAAGCGGGCCGGAAGATTTTGGCGGAAGCAATTCAACAGAGTGCTTTGCCATTGCAAATGTTTTTGGATGATGTGAAGGAAACGAAGCCTCACCGGGTAAAGGGCACGGCGATATTCATGGCATCCAATCCGCATGGAACGCCGCCTGTGCTGCTGCATCACTTCAAGCACAACCAAGTGCTTCACAAGCAGGTTATTTTATTGACGATTGAAAGCCTAAAAGTGCCCGAGGTGGCGCCCGAGCGGAGGGTGGAAGTCAAAGAGCTGGGCGATGGGTTTTTCAAGGTTGTTGCGCGCTATGGCTTTATGCAGCAGCCCAATGTGCTTCAGGTGCTGGAACTCTGCAAAAAGCACGATTTGGTGACGGAGCCCGGAAGCACCAGTTTTTATTTGGGCCGTGAAACGCTGCTACCGACGGGGCATTCGGGCATGTGGCAATGGCGCAAGGTGCTTTTCGCTTTTATTTCGAAGAATGCGCGTCCTGCGACGATGTACTTTGGGCTGCCGCCTGGGCGGGTGGTGGAGCTGGGGATGCAGATTGACCTGTAGCGGAGGCCCCGAGTTCATAGCCTTCTGAACGCGCGATATACGCGGCGGCGCAAATATCGCCGACCACATTCACGGTGGTGCGGCACATGTCTAAAATCCTATCGACCCCTAAAATAATTGCGATTAAGGCTGGATTGACGCCGATGGTAGCCAGCACCGCGACAATAAAGGGAATGGAGCCCGAGGGTACGCCCGCCGTTCCAATGCCGCCTAAAATGGCCAGATAAACGACCATTAGCTGCTGCCCCAGGCTTAAATTGACGCCTGCGAGCTGAGCGAGAAATAATACCGTTACACCTTCATAGAGGGCTGTTCCATTTTGATTGGCGGTGGCACCCACGGTGAGGACAAAACTTCCAATTTGGCGAGGCACACCAACGTTTTCTTCCGTGACCCGCATCGCCGTGGGAAGCGTTGCATTCGATGAGGATGTAGAGAATGCCGTTAAAATTGCAGTCTTTACCCGGCGGAAGAAATCGAGAGGCTTCATTCCGGCTAGAAAATAAATGGAGGCCGAATACACGCCGAACATATGAATGGCCAATCCGAGCAAAACGGTGACCATAAACCAGCCGAGGGCGGCGAGTAAATCGAGGCCAAAGCGGGCTGTATTGTTGAAGAGCAAGAAAGCCACGGCATAGGGCGCGATTTTCATCACCATATCGACCAGCTTGGCGCTGATTTCATAGAGGCCGCCGACCGCGGACAGAAATGGATCGGCCGTTTCTTTGGGGAGCATGGTGGCGGCGATGCCGATCATGAGGGCAAAAAACATTAAATGCAGCATATTGGGCGTTTCGCCCGCGGCCGCCGTTACAGGATTGGCTGGCACAATGGTTTTAATGGCGGTCATCAATGGGGCTTCGCTCGAAGTATCGGCTGCTTTTTGATCGGCTACCCGCTTTTGGGCATCTTCGCCGTAGCGCTGCTGAAGAGCTTGGGCCGTGGCGGGATCGAGGCGTTTTCCAGGCTCAATGGTGCGGGCCAGACCGAGTCCAATAACGACAGAAATGGCGGATACAACGATGGTATAGGCCAATGTTTTTGCGCCCACGCGCCCGAGCTTTCGCGCATCGCCCACGCCGTAGACGCCCATGACCAGCGAGGAAAAGACCAAGGGCACCACGAGCATTAAGAGAAGCCTTAAAAACAAGCTTCCTAAGGGCTCGCTCACATGCTTGATAAAGGCATTCACGCCCGGATGGGCTGCCGTAAAAATCGTATTGACGGCAATGCCCGAGACGACGCCGACGCCGAGGCCGATGAGAATGCGCGTATGAAGCGGCAATCCTTTGGGCTTGTCCGGGGTCTGATCGTTCAAATCCGTGGTGAGCTCCCGCTCGAATTGGTCGGGATTATGATCGTTATTCTGCTGGGCGCTCATGCTTTTATGCTCCAAAATTCTCTAAAACAAAGAACTCGCGCCTGAATTCAAGGGTTCGCTGAGACCGAGGCGGCCTCCCCAGATCAATATTAAGGTATTGGAAACAACGGCGCTATGATTGCGGCGCGGGGGAAGCGCCGGCTGTTCTGCGATAGGTGTCCATGTGCCGCCGGTTTCACTAGGAGCGAAGCGTCCGCCGTCACCATAGAAGGCCGTGCACGCATCTCCGCCGCAGCCTCCCCATACGACAAGCTCGTGCCCCGTCCACACGCCCGAATGAAAGGAGCGCGCCGCTGGTGCATTTTGCATCGTTATGGATGTCCATCCGTTGTTATTTGAAGTGGTTTTGGGGTTCCACATTCCGCCTGTGTTTTCATAAGGGCCGCCTGTCCATCCTCCCCATACGATAAAATGGCTTCCATCCCAGGCGCCGACGGCCGATTGGCGGGGTGTGGGGGCTCCGGCGCTGGGAATGCTTTGAATCCAGGCATTTTTTTGCGGATCAAACACGGCTCCGTCGTTTTGCCAGTCGAAGAAGTCGTAGCCTCCCCAGAGCATCCACTGAGAGCCTGTCCACGCGGATGTCGCGGCATAACGGGGTGAAGGGCCGCCTTGGGTATTGATGGCCGTCCAGGTGTCGTTTTCGGGCGAATAAATAGCGCCTGAATTGGTGGGCTGGGTGTCGCTGCGGCCTCCCCATATAATCATCGATTTGCCAGTCCATACGGCACTGTGGTCGACGCGGGCGCTGGGTTCGCCGCTGGTTTGAAGGGCTGTCCAGGAATCGCTTTCAGGATCGTAGGCGCCGCCTCCTTGGGCGAGGCCATTGTTGCTATAGCCTCCCCATACGATCATTTTGCTTCCTGTCCAAACGGCCGTGTGGGAATGGCGGGCCGTGGGAGCGCCCATTTCCGATGTGGCCTTCCAGCTTTGCGTTTCAGGATCGTAAATGGCGCCTGCCGAGGTGGCCGTGGGCATTCCGTTGGTATATCCACCCCAAATGATCATTTTGGAACCGGTCCAGACGGCGCTGTGTAAATGCCTGGGCGAGGGCGCGCCGGAATCAGAGATGGCCGTCCATTCGATAGGCTTGGGCACATAGGTGCCGCCGCTTGAGCTGGACGATGTTGTGCCCGTCTCAACGTTGTCGCTACAGCCGATGAGCCCAGACAATAGCCACGCCGCGGCGGGGAAGACCGCCCATCGAAAGCCGTTCGCAAAGGATTTCATTGTTCCCTCGTATCCGTGAGGGTGCGGGATGGTCAAGGCATTGGGACCTTAAGGGCCGGTGTACCGGGCTCTTGGCCTCATTAAAAAATCGGCTTTGCGCTGCTCGAAGATATGCGCGATCCAGCCGACAGAACGGGCGACAGCGAAGAGGCCCGCGGCTGTGCCAGGCGGGGCGGAGAGGGCGAAGGCGGTTGCGACAAGACCGATATCGATGGTCGGGCCTTCCATTCCCCTTTCGCGCATGGCCGAGATGAGGGCCGAGAGAGTGCGGAGGCGAAGGTGTTTGGGGCTTTTGAGCGATGCTGGAGCGAGGGATTCGAGCATGCTGAGCAGGCAGGCGCCCCGGGGATCGCCTTTGGGATAGAGCGGGTGGCCAAAGCCCTGAATGGCTTCGCCCCGGCGGGTGCGCGCTTGAATGACGGAGGGCACGTTTTCGGGGCGTCCGCATTCGAGGATCAAGGCTTCGATGCGATCGCAGGAGCCGCCGTGTTTAGGGCCCGAAACAGCCGCGAGACCCGTGCTGATACAGGCGTAGAGATCGGCCCCCGTGGATGCGGTGACGCGGACGGCGAAGGTGGAAGCGTTGAGCTCATGGTCGGCGGTGAGTACGAGGGCCGCGTTGATGAGTGCGGTGGATGTTTTTGTGATGGGGGCGCCGATGGCGGTGAGTACGGTTTCGGCGATCGTGGTTTTCTTGAGCGCGGCGGACATCAGGCTGGCATCAAGGCCCAAACCAAGGCCCGCGGCGAGGCCGTGGATAAGCATTCGGGCGCGGGGAATTTCGATGTGTTCTGCGCTGAGCCAGCGATCGGGATCGCGGGCGGCGATAGCGGTAACGAGAAGGGGAAGCGCGGATAGCGCGGGCGTGCTGGGGGGCAAAAGAGAAGCGAGTCGGGCGGGGCGGAGGCTCCGGAGCGGGCTTTTCCCGTGTACGCGGGCGGGCTCGCATTGCCAAAGCAAGGCGGCGGCGTCTTCGATAGATGTCTGACGGCGCGCGAGTTCAGTGGCCAATTGGCCGCGGTAGTGAAGCTCGCCGTCGCTGACTTTTGTGATGGCGGATTCCAATACGGGCTCGCCCCAGCGAAGCGCGGATGCGGCGACGGCACCGTGGCCGCTGCGGGCATCGTGCCGGGCCTTGAGCCGTTCGATGTCTTCACGGCGGTACAAGTGCTCGCGTGTCGGGCCGCCTTTGGGCGTGCTTTCGAGAAGGCCGCGGCTGACGTAGGCGTACAGCGTTTGGCGCTTGATGCCTAATAAACGGCATGCTTCTTCACCTGTTAGGAGTTCTATAGATTGATTATTGAATCCACGTTGATCAATATTCATCGGACCCCACAATACGCTGCAGAAGGAGCTTTTGCGATGAAGACTGCGGGCGAAACAAAGAACACGGGGATGCCTAGGCCGAGCGCGAACGGGCTGGATGCTGTGGTGGCAGCGGAGACTTCGCTGTCCTGTGTGGATGGTGAAGGGGGGCACTTGGAGGTGGCGGGTTTTGATATTGAGGCGCTGGCTGGGCGGATTTCATTTGAGGAGATGTGTGTCCTCTTGTGGTCGACGGCTGGACGCGCGGCGATGGGCGTGCGGCCTTCGGAAGAAGAGGTGAAAGCTTGCGCGGCTGAGCTTGGAGAGGGCCGGGTGAAGGCGTTTGAACGGCTTTCTTCGCTGGGAGACGCGCTGCTTCTGGCGGACGGAATGGATGCGCTCCGGGCTTCGCTCTCTCATCTGTATTCGGAGCAGGATGGCCGTCCCGCCGCGGTGGCGGGGGCGCTGGCTGTGTTCGCGTGTGCCTGGGCGCGAATAAAAAATGGCCAGGCTCTTGTGGCTCCCGATCGATCTCTGGGACACGCCGCGGATATTTTGCGCATGCTTCAGGGAGCGCCGGTTTCTGAGGCGATTGCCGATGGTTTGAACACCTACCTTGTGACCGTGGCCGATCACGGCATGAATGCTTCGACCTTTGCCGCCCGGGTTGTTACATCGACCGGTTCAGACTTAATTTCGGCTGTTGTTGCGGCAATTGGAGCGCTGAAAGGTCCGCTGCATGGAGGCGCGCCGGGGCCGGTGCTCGATATGCTGGATGCCGTTGGCGCACCCGGGCAGGCCAAGGCTTGGATCGAGGCGGAATTGCTTGCGGGGCGGCGCATTATGGGGATGGGGCACCGCATCTACCGCGTGCGGGATCCCCGGGCTTTGGTGCTCGAGCGGGCCATTGTCAAACTGTCGGAGTCAGGTGTTCAAACAGGCCGCCTGATGCTTGCGCGCGCAGTTGAGCAGGCCGCCGCCGAAGTGCTCCAAAGCCGCTATCCCGACAGGCCGCTGTGCGCCAATGTGGAGTTCTACACGGCGGTGCTGCTGGATGCGCTGGGGCTCGGGCGATGGATGTTTTCGCCGATGTTTGCGCTTGGGCGCGTGGCAGGCTGGTGCGCGCATATCCAAGAGCAAAAAGCGGTGGGGCGTTTGATTCGTCCGGCGTCGAAATATTTGGGGACGGTTCAGCCTGCGGCGCTTTGAGCGGACGCTTCCAGCGCGAGAAGGCGGGCCTTGGTTTCTACGCCGCCGGGCGCGGAGAAGCCTGTGAGCTTGCCGTTTTTAGCCAGCACCCGATGACACGGAACCACGAGGCATAGAGGGTTTTTGGCCATCGCTTGCCCAACGGCCCGCACGGCTTTTTCGGAGCCCGCGCGCTTCGCAATCTCTGCGTAGGAAATGGTGGAGCCCGGCTTCACCGTCTGGGCGATTTCGTACACGCGCTTAAAAAAGGGCGGAAAGCCCTCCATGTCGATATTGAGCGCCGATAGATCCTGAAGATTTCCTTCGAGATGAAGCGTAATGGCGCGCGCCGCTTGCTCGATCCACGGAGGCAGCAGCTGCGTTTCTGCGCCCGTGCTGTCGCCGCTCTTGGGCGATTGCAGCTCGACCCGCGTGATGCCCCGGCTATTCCACGTGATCTCGCATGGGCCGAAAGCCGTGGGAAACCTAGTTTTTCTCGTGTGCTGCGCGGTGTTCATTGAACGGCTCCTTGTGAGGTCCGCCATTCGCTCGTCCAGCGGACGGCGTGCCTCTTTGTTGGCCCGTTGCCTCGAATGCAGGCAATGGGTTTGCCTCGATCGTTTCTTTCATTTCAAAAGCTCAGGACAAGAGGCGAAGGCGAAGAAAGGCAAGGTGTGGGATGAGCAGCAAAATTCGGCGCAAGAGCCGCGGACCCGTTGTGACGGCTGATCGGCGCGCTAAGCGCAGCGAAATGCCCGCGGAAGCGGCCCGACTTTATCTCGAGGCAGTCGCGGAGCGGAACAACATTCGTGCCATGGCCCTTACCGATCGGGATGGCCTTCTGGTGGCTGGCAGCGGGCAGGGCGACAAGGTTGCAGCGCTCGGTGCTTTAGGGGCGGCCTGCGCGCATGGCCATGGCAAAGGGCACGCTGCCGTGGAGATGTTCGATGCGGTGGCCAAAGGCGATGACGTTTACGCCTCGCATCTGTCGATCGGCGAAGAGACGTTTTGCATTGCCTCGCTCGGTGCGCGCGTGAAGAGCCTGAAGGAAACGACGGCGGCGCTTTCACGCATTCTGTCGCCCGTTCTGCAGTCGGCGCGGCGCCTGGGAACGAACTGAAGCCTATGTTCCGAGAGGGCCATTTTTTGGCCCTCCTGGCAATGCTGCCTATAGTGCGATTTCTCGTAGTAAAGAGGAGGTTTGGAGCATGGGAGTCGAACGGCGTTTAAACCGGAGCAGCGTTCCTCACGAGGCCGCTGGGCTCTACCTGGATGCGATGGCTGAGCGCGGCCGGATGCGCTCGCTCGCGCTTGCGACGCAGGATGGATTGCTCGTAGCGGGCACAGGCGAAGATTGTGAAGCTCTCGCAGCGATCGGTGTCGCTCATGGAAGCAATATGCCTGTCCGCAAAGAGCTGGTGGACAGCCTTACGGGCAATGAACGCCTGCACACAAGCCGTTTTGAAATCGCCGGCGAGACATTCTTTCTGGCTTCTGTGGGCTCGCACAAAGCGCAGATCGGCGATGCGATGGCCGCGCTGCGCCGCATTCTTGGTCCTGCGCTGCGCGTGGGCTTGAGCTGACGAAGCGAAAAAGCCGCTTTCAAGCTTTTAGCCCAGCCGCATCACATGGTTGATCTCGCGCTGGATTAGGTGTTGGTGTACAAGAAGAAATCTCGCTCGCTCGAGAAGGCGGCACAGGCGAACCGTTTTACTTTGCGAAGGCGCTGCATCAGGCGTCAGATTGTTTTGAAGTAGAAGTCCTATGCCTAAAAGGCGGATGGTGAACGATGGCCAAGAAGATTGAAGAGATCCTCGCGAGGTTCATGGAAGAGGTCCCGCAGTTTATCGCGACGGACTACGTGAATATTGAAACTGGGCTTTCCGTAGGCGGAAGCATTTCAATTGACCCGAAGTTCGATGCGAGCATGGCATCGGCCTGTTACTCGGAGGTCGTCAAATCCAATACGCGCGCTCTCGATCTGCTGGGGATCGGTGCGGACTCGACCGAGGACATTCTGGTGACGGCCCGTGAGGCCTACATCTTGGTTCGCATGATCGGAAAAGAGCACTACGTCAGCCTTGTCATTACGAGGCGGGGGACTTTGGGGCTGGCGCGCGCCATTCTCAAGAAGTACGAAGGCGCGCTCCTCGCGGCTCTTCCAGGAGCCGCTACCTGAGTTCGTCGCTCAGCAGTGACGAAGCGATAAAACATGCGCGCTGCGCCCCATGGAGAGGGAATCTCCTTGGTGCGGCGCGCATTTTTTTGTTTGGAATTGCGAGCGGGATTTGCCTGCTGAAGTGACTTGGCCTTCAGGGCGCGGGCTTTGAATACACACCGCGCCCTGAACGTGCTGGCCAGCGTCCAATGGTGTCAGTCGACGAGTTCGAAGCGCGCTTGGAAGAAGCGCAGGGATTCGGGCTCGTAGACCATCCGCAAGCCTTTGATGCTATCGCGCCCCTCGTAGAGCGCCATGCAGCTTTCGGCGACGACATCCATGTGCAGGTTGGTGTAGACGCGCCTCGGAATGGTGAGCCGCACAAGGCTTAACTTGGGGCGCCGGTGATCGCGGCTAACGGGATCGCGGCCTGCGCTCACGAGGCCGCGCTCCATGCCGCGCACGCCGCTGTCGATGTACAGATGCGCCGCGAGGCTCTGCGCTTGAAAGTGATCGTCATCGATGTGCGGCAAGAAACGCCGCGCATCGAGAAAGACCGCGTGGCCGCCGATCGGCAAAACAATGGGGACTCCCGCATTCCTGAGCCGGTTGCCCAAGTACTCCACTTGGCGCACGCGGCTCGCGATGTAGGCGTCGTCGACCATTTCATAAATACCGCGCGCAACCGCTTCCATATCGCGCCCGGCGAGGCCGCCGTAGGTGTGAAGACCCTCGAAGATGACAACCATCTCCTTGGCTTCGTTATAAAAATGCTCGTTATTCGTGGCGAGAAAGCCGCCGATATTCACGAGGTTGTCTTTCTTGGACGACACCGTGCAGCCTTCTCCATAGCTCATCAGCTCCTTCAAAATGGAGCGCACCGAGCGGTTCTGGAAGCCGGGTTCGCGCTGCTGAATGAAGTAGGCATTTTCGACTGCGCGCGTGGCATCGAAGATGATGGGAATTTTATATTTCTTCGCCCACTCGCCGACCTCGCGGATGTTCTGCATCGACAGAGGCTGTCCGCCCGCCATGTTTACGCATGGAGCGATGGAGAGATAGGCGATGGCCTGAGGCCCGCGGAAATCGATGATCCGCTGCAATTTGCGGATATCGACGTTGCCCTTGAAGGGGAACTCGCTCTGGGGATCGTGAGCCTCATCGACAATGCAATCGTAGAACGTGCCGCCCGCCCTCTCGGCATGCTCGCGCGTCGTCGTGAAGTACATGTTCATCGGAACGAATTGGCCGCGCTCAATCCTGAGCTGGGATGTGATGTGTTCCGCGGCGCGCCCCTGATGTGTCGGAATCACGTATTTGAAGCCATAGATCTCCTGCACGGCCCGCTCGAGGTTGTAGAAGTTCTTCGAGCCTGCGTAAGCCTCATCGCCCAGCATCATTCCGGCCCACTGATTGTCGCTCATCGCGCTGGTGCCGGAGTCTGTGAGCAAGTCGATGGAGACGTCTTCGCTCTTCAGCAAAAAGGTGTTGTACCCGGCCTCTTTAATGGCCTCTTCACGGTACTGTTGCGTGGTCAGCTTAATCGGCTCGACCATCTTGATTTTGTACGGTTCGGCAATGGTTCGCTGTTTCATGACATCTCCCATCGATGTGGCAGACGCCTGTCCCCACGCTCAGGCGATTTTGATTTGAGTTACTTTCGCCGCGCAAAGCCTGTCTCAATCGAAAGACAGGCCCCGCGCAGCGCATGCTTGCTAAGGGCTTAAGGTTTAGGGTTAACGGGTGGTGGAAGGAAGCTCGGTGAACGCGCCTTCAGGGACAAACTTCTGCATGTGCGGCGATTGCGTCGTCGCAATGATCTGATTGTCGTCGCCTACAAGAGGAAGCTGGCGGACCAGGGCTTCTTGCCACGCCGGCTGCTGGTGAAGTTCAAGCTCGTCAATAAACACGATGGAGCGGTGAACGTGCTCGCCCGCCAAACGCACGAGGAAGAGCAGCACCATCTCTTCACCCGAGCCAATGCCATCGTAGCCGTATTCGTATTTGCTGCTGTGGAAGCGCAAATCGAAAGTGCCGAACTCATCGCGGATCGCGCCGAGCAATTTACGAGGCTCGCAGATATTCGCGTATTGCTCTTGAATGACCTTGAATTCATTCAAGTTGGGCATGTCGGCCAGGGGCCGCTGAGAGTTCAGCGCGAGCGAAAGAAGCAGGGTATGAGGATCGGTGCCGCGCTTGAGCGACGGCATCGGCTCATCGTTTTCGGCCGCGGCTGCGGCGCGGATGACGTTCCACAGATCTTGGCGGATGGTCTTTCCGGAGCCCGTGCGCTGCTGATCAAACGTAAAAATGCCGCCCGTGCGCCTGAACCAATCCCATCCAACCTTCTTGCTCGGCAAAAGTTTTGCGACCTTCACCCGCCCTTTGAGAAGGTAAAGGCCGCCTTCCACATTGGAAGTTGCAGAGCCGTAGCTCGAGCGGTTTTCAGGATCGGGATAAACCCAAGTCAGCTTGATTTCGCGGACATCGGGGACGTTCGTTTCATCGCCTGCGAGTTTGTAGAGCTCGCGCGTTGCGGCGACTTCATCGTCCGAAAAACGGAGGTCGACGGTCACTCTGGCGAAGTCGGCGCCCTTGCACACGATGGTTGGCTTGGTGAGAAGGAAACCAGGCCGTGTTGAAGGGAATTCAGAGACCGGCCCGAGGGCAGCGGCCAAGGCATCCAAAACGGTTGTTTTGCCTGAGGCGTTGGCGCCTCCGAGCAAGCTCAAGTTCCGGATATTGTCAGAGCCATCCGTGAAATTGAGCTCCAGCCGTTCAATGTGTCGATAGTTTTCGATTAGCGCTTTGGCGATCTTCATGAGCAGGTTTCCTGTGGGGGACACACGCAAACAGCCCGCTCCCATGCTGCAAACCTGCCAGCCCAGCCTGCGTGATAGGCGGCTATGGTCGCCGCCGGAGACTGCACCGTCAAGAGGTTGAAGTCGCCGGGCCAAGGTGAATCCTTGACTCGGAAGCAAAAATAACGGCAAACGCCGTGCATTTCGCGGATAAGTAATTCATGCGATCGCCTGTCCGCATGAAAAGATGCGAGATACTTGACATGCTCGCGCGGCTCAGATTTGCTAGGGTCGCGTTCCAAGATGCAGGAACCGGCCCGGTCCGGCGGGGTGGCCGTACGTCCGAGCATTTCCTCTCACGCCGATTTCTGACAACCTCGTCGTCAAGGAAAACAAAATGAGCAGACTGGATGAGTTGATCGCCAAATTCCGAACGGAAGTTCCTCACTTCGTTTCAACAGATATTGTTCAAATTGAAAGTGGGCTTTCCGTTGCGGGTGGTTCGATCGATCCCAATTTCGACTCTTCCGTGGCTTCTGCGTGTTATGCGGAAGTCGTTAAGTCGAATGCCCAAGCACTGGATTTGCTAGGTCTTGGAGCGCATACCTCGGAAGATATTTTGATTTCGACCAAGGATGCCTATGTGTTGCTCCGGATGCTGGGCACTTCGCATTTTCATGGCCTGGCAATCACAAAACACGGCGCGCTTGGCTATGCCCGTTCGGTGATGAAGAAATACGAGCCCGAGCTATTAAAAGCGATAAATAACATTAACATAGAAGGCTAATTCATCTGATTGTATTGCAATACCGGGAATACTGCATGGTATTGCAATACAATTAGATCAGATATGCCCGTCTATTCCGAGCCCCAGACCTGCAGCACATAATTTCCCTGACCGCGCACCACGGCGACGCGGATAGAGAATGTTTCATCTTCACGCAGGCAGAGAAATCCGCGCGGCGGAACGACAGGATAGCGATCTTCCGATACGTCCGCCGCTGCAAGACCTCCTGTTGAATTGAAAACGGCGATATCTAAATCGCCTACATCTTCACTTGCTGCGGCAAAGACGCGATAACAGCGCCCCTTGCGGCCAAGAAAAGAAAGGCGTTCATCGGCATCGGCCTCGCCTTGAGGATTGCCTGTATGTACAGGGGTTTTGGGGATAAACCCTGGGGCAGCACACCGGTCCGTGAGCCATGAAAGAGCGGATGCCGGTTCTGAAACAGGAGGCGAATCGGCGTGGCAAAAGGCGGGATTGGCCTCCTTGGCGATATTCGCGGGCTCGCTCAGGGAAGCGCCTTGAGCCGTGCGCTCGGGAAAGCGTCCTTGCAAGCGGATTCTGGCTTTATGAGGCTCGGCGCTTTGAGTTTGGGGACCTTCGCCATTGACGCAGCCCAAAAGCGTTTGGATGCTCAATGCGAGCGCGAGCAGCGGGATTTTAATCCGGGAAGACACTTCTGCAGGCTATCGCGGCCTCCCGTTGCGGGTATAGTTAAAAATATAAATTTGATCGTTTTTGTATGAATAATGATTAAATTGATTGGCCGGACGATGATCGAGGGCCTGGGCAACTCAATCAAATAGATGCCTAAAGACCATTGAGTGTGACGCTGTACAACGCATTCAAGGGTGGTTCGACAAAAGTCACCTGATAGCTTGTTCAGCATGTCGCGTGTGAAAAGCCCTGAAATGCTCGCTTCGCTGCGCCGGATGTCCCAGGCCATCTGCTCGGAAGCCGAGGGGCAGGAAATACAAAAACCGCGTGCGAAGGCGCTTCCTTTGGGGCTTGGCCGCATGGATGAAATGCTGCCCGAGGCAGGATTGCCCAGAGGTTCTGTCGTTGAATTTGCGGCGCCGCGCGGGCTTGGAGGCGTGACAACACTGGCTTTGTCCGCATGTGCTTCTGCGCAGGCCGAGGCCCGGCTGCGGGGCGGTGATTCAACGGCAGGTGCGTTCTGTGCGTGGATTGAGCCGTGCGCATCGCTATTTGCACCCGCGGTCGCCCGCGCCGGCGTCGATTTGTCCCGGCTTTTGGTGGTGCGGCCAGATATAAACGATTTGGCAAAAGTATCCGTTCGTATTGCTTCCAGTCACATTTTTAAAGTTGTTGTTGTGGATACTGTTGGATTGCCCGGCGCTCCCTCGCTTGAAAGGCTCGATCGGTGGGCCAACGTGGTCCGCCGGCTTTCGCTGTCCATTGAAAAAAGTGACACGACGATCGTATTGATCACAGATAGTATGATTATGCGCTCCCTGCCTTTGCCGGTGGCGATGAGACTGGAAGTGCAAAGGCTTTCGGAAGAGCGGCTTTCTGTCCGGGTCGCGAAGGAGAGGCGCGGGCGTATTTCGCCGCCGGTGGCTGTTGAGCTCCGGAAGACGGCTTAGGCAAACGAGGGCCGCGTGAAGCGCATTGCCGCGATTGTCTTGCCTGATCTGCTTTGTGAGATCGTGCGGAGACGCATGGATGTGCGGGGTCCGCTCGCCGTTTTGGTGCTGGAGCCCGAGGCATCCGAGACATCCGTGTCGGCTTCGCTGATCGAGGCTGTGGACGAAGAAGCGGGCTCTTGGGGCGTCATGCCGGGCCAGAGCGTGGTTGAAGCTTCAGCGATCGCGTCTCACTTGAGCGTGCAGCGGGTGACGCGGGAGCAGATTGACGAAGCGCTTTCTGTTGTAGCCGAGACAGCGCTCGCGTTTGCGCCTTTGGTTTCGGTGAGGCTTTCGGCGAAGGGGCGCGAAGCCTTTAGTTTTGAGGGCGGTTTTGACACGGTATGGCTGGACATTACAGGCGCGGCGCATCTTGCGGGCGGTGAACAAAAACTGCTCGAAACCTTGAGTGAACAAGTGCGATCGCTCGGTCACCGCTGCCAGCTTGCCGTGGCGGGCGGACCTAGGATCGCGAGAGCGCTTGCCCGTTATGGAGTGTGCGGTGCTTTTAGCGGGGACGAAGAGATGCAGCGCTTTGTATCGCTTCCCATCGAGGCGCTGCCCATCGAGCCTGATATCGCCCATTTTTTTACGCAGCTCGGGCTTCGGGCGATCGATGAGCTTTGCCGTCTTCCGCCTGCGGCGGTTGCAGCGCGCCTGGGGCCTTATGCGGCCGATGTGATGAGTCTTCTGAGAGGCATCGACGACGTGGTGCCCATTCCCTATGAGGCGCCGCCCGAGCTTCATGAAGAGGCCGATTTTGAAGACGGTGTTGAAAGCACGGAGCCTCTTTTGTTTGTGCTGCGCGGAATGACTTCGCGCATCGGCGCAAGGCTTTTGGGGCGCGGTGAAGCTTGTTTAGAGCTGAATGTGAGCATTGTTTACGATCGCTCCATCGCGAAGCTGCGCGCCAAGGAACGAGGGGTTCAGGGCGGTGAAGCCTTCGAACTGAACGCGCGCATTGAGCTGCCGGCGCCTCTTTCAGATCCCGCCGATTTGCTGAGGGCGCTTAAGGCAAAACTCGAGAGAATTACGCTCTTCGCTCCGGCCAAAGGGCTTCGTTTATCGGCATCGCAAATTGTTTCAGCCAAGCGCGTTCAGATGGATTTATCGCGGGATGTGGCCGTCGATCCCGATCGCTTGCCGGCTTTATTGGCCGAGCTTTCCGCTGAAATTGGAGCCGATCGCATCGGCGTTCTCGAGCACCGGGACGCGCATCGCCCCGAGGCCCGCTCGGCGCTTAAGCCTCTTGTCCTTTCGGCGAAAGCTTCAAAAATTCCTCAAAAACAAGAAGATTTTGTCGAACCGACAAGGCTTTTACCATCGCCCGTTCCCATTGGCCGCATACAGGCGGGAAGCGAAATTGTGCTGGATGGGAAGCCCTACACCGTTCAGCAGATGCGCTTTGAGATGAGACTGTCCGATGTGGAATGGTGGACCGAATCGCCGGTGTGCCGGGACTACGCGCGCGTATGGCTTTTGGCGAAAAAGGAGCCTGAAAAGAAGGGTATCCGCAACGTTTTTACACCAAACATTCAGGACGAACCGAGGGCGTTTGGAGGCGGCGAGCCTATCTGCGCCGAGGCTTGGATCTTTGTCGATCGCACGACCGGCGAAGCTTTTTTGCATGGGTGGAGCGAGTGAGCGACGGCGCAGAATTGCCTGAAAACAATGGGTATGCCGAGCTTTTGGGGCGCTCGAATTTTTCTTTTCTCGATGGCGCTTCTCATCCGGCGGAAATGGTTGCGAGAGCGAAGGAGCTTGGGCTTCCGGCCATTGCACTCTGCGATCGGGATGGCCTGTACGGCATTGTCCGCGCTTATGCCGAGGCCCGTAAATCGGGTCAGCGTTTGATTGTCGGCGCCGAGCTCACGCTGGAGACGGATGGAGGATTTGCCTTTAAAGAGCCTGGTATTTCGGCTCTGCCGCCCGTGGAAAAGACCGTGGCGCTTCTCGCTGAGAATCACGATGGATATTCAAATCTGTGCGCCCTTATCACGCGCGCGCATGCCCATCATGAAAAGGGAACGGCCGGCATCTCGGTGGAGGCCATTGCTCAATTGTCCAAGGGACTTACGGCCATCGTGCCCGTTTCCGGAGTGCATTCCGACGATCCAGCGATCTTCGGGCCTCTCCGGGATGCCTTTGAAAACAGGCTGTACGCAGCGACATGGCGGCACCTCGATCGCGCCGAAGCCCTGCGTATCAAAACGGTGCTCTCGATTGCCGACCGCTATGGCATTCAGCCTTTGGCCACCGCGCGCCCGCGTTTTCATCATCCTTCGCGAAAGCCCTTGTGCGATGTGCTGACCTGCATTCGCCACAAGACGACTCTCGACAAAGCAGGCACGCTTCTGTCTTCCAATGCCGAGGCATATCTTCGCTCGGCCTCGCAAATGCGCTCTCTCTTCCGGGAATATCCTGAATGGGTGTCCAATTCGATAAAAATAGCCGAGCGCTGCTGTTTTTCGCTGTCCGAACTCCGCTACGCGTTTCCCACGGGTACGCTTTGCGGCGAAGGCGAGTCGCCCGATCAAGCGCTGAGGCGCCTCACAGAAATAGGATGTCTTGAGCGGTATCCGCTTGGAACACCATCGAGTGTTCGAACCCAAATTGAAAAAGAGCTTCATTTAATTGAAAAGCTCGCCGTTGCGCCATACTTTTTAAGTGTTTATCAAATCGTTCAAATTGCAAGGGAGCGCAGAATTCTGTGCCAGGGGCGGGGAAGCGCGGCCAATAGCGCGGTGTGTTTTGTTTTAGGCATAACGGCGGTGGACCCTGCCCGATCGAATTTATTGTTTGAGCGTTTTTTATCGGCGGAGCGCCGCGAACCTCCCGATATCGATGTCGATTTTGAGCACGAGCGCCGCGAGGAAGTCATTCAGGCCATTTATCAAATGTATGGGCGAGATCAGGCTTCGATGGTCTCGGCGGTGATTGCCTACCGGGGAAAGAGCGCACTGCGTGAAGTGGGCAAGACTTTTGGTTTATCGCTCGATCAAGTCGATCGCTTAAGCGGACTGGTTTTATTTGGAACTAACGAAGGGATTTCCGCTGGGCGCATTGCGGAAGCGGGCTTAGATCCCGGCGATTTCCGATTGAAACAAGTCCTTCGATTGGCCGAGGAATTGGAAGGCTTTCCCAGGCATATGTCCATTCATGTGGGCGGATTTGTGCTCTCGTCCGAGTCTTTATCCCGCGTGGCGCCCGTGGAGCCGGCGCGCATGCCCAATCGCACCGTGATTCCATGGGATAAAGACGATTTGGACGAGTTGGGTTTTTTTAAAATCGATATTTTGGCTCTCGGCATTCTTACGGCAATCCGAAAGGCATTGGCCTACAGCTTCGAGCAAAAGAAAAAAAACAATTCAAAAGAATTGCCGCCCTTTGATCCTATTTTGGCCTTGGCGGCGATTCCGCCCGAAGACCCGGCCGTATATGAAGCCATTTGCCGCTCGGATACGGTGGGCGTTTTTCAAATCGAGAGCCGCGCTCAAATGGCCATGCTGGGCAGGCTTAAACCAAAACGCTTTTACGATTTGGTCATTGAAGTGGCGATTGTGCGCCCAGGGCCGATTCAAGGCGGAATGGTGCATCCCTATTTGAGAAGGCGAACGGGTGAAGAAGCGCCGGTCTCGCCACACCCTTGTTTGGAGCCCATTTTGGAGCGCACGCTCGGCGTGCCTTTATTTCAAGAACAAGTGATGCAAATCGCCATGGTGGGCGCGGGATATTCGGCGGGAGATGCCGATCAGCTCCGGCGCGATATGGCTTCGTGGAAAAAGCACGGCCGGCTGGAAAGGCATCGCGAAAAATTATTAAAAGGCTTTGCCGAAAAGGGAATTTCAGAGCGCTTTGGCCAAATGCTCTTCAGCCAAATTGAAGGTTTTGCCGAATATGGCTTTCCCGAATCCCACGCGGCAAGCTTCGCGCTTTTGGTCTATGCATCGGCCTGGATTAAAGTGCATCGGCCGGGACCCTTCGCCTGCGCCCTTTTAAATTCACAGCCGATGGGATTTTATAGCCCATCGATCATTGTGCAAGATGCCCAGCGCCACGGTGTGAATGTGCTGCCTCCGTGTGTGGTGCGAAGTAATTGGGATTCAATCCTAGAGGATATTGGCGAAAAAGAACCGGTGCTTCGCTTGGGGCTCCGTTTAATTCGCGGAATTGGAGAAGATGCCGCAAATACACTTTGCAATGCGAGAGTTCAAGGGCCATTCAAAAGTATTGAAGAAATGATTACCCGCACAGGATTGAAGAAGAATGAAATGGAGGCGCTGGCCGAGGCGGGAGCGCTTTCCGCGTTAATGCCTGAAAGGCGCGAGGCGCTGTGGCGGGCGAGGGCTCCCCGCGAGGGCGGGCTGTTTGAGGGAATGGCGCTGGAGGAAGAAAAGCCGGTGGGCCTTCCAAAGCTGCGGCCGATGGAGCAATTGCTCTTGGATTATGGCCGTGTTGGCCTCTCCATCGATGATCATCCAATGAATTATCTGCGCGCCGAGCTCATTCAAAAAGGCGTTTGTACGGCGGAGGATCTCAAAACATTGCCGCATGGAGAAATGGTGCGCGTGGCTGGATTGGTAATTGGCCGGCAGCGCCCCGAAACCGCGAGCGGCGTTACGTTTATCACATTGGAAGATGAAACCGGGATGATCAATCTCATCGTGCGTAAAGACCTCTTTGAGTCTCGTTATTCAGTGGCGCGGCATGCTCAGATGATGCTGGTTTCTGGGCGTTTGGAGCGGCAGGGCGATGTCGTTCATATACTCGCCCAAGGTATTGAACGGCTACACTTGCGAATGCGCGGCACCAAGATATTGATGCCGTCGAAGTCCCGCGATTTTCATTGAATGCATAAAGGGTCGCGGGATAAAAAGCGAGGCGCTATAGTCGCGCCGCTTTTGAGAAGCGCGTTGCTGAAGGCGCATGCGCACAAGGCCCGTGCCTGCGCGCGAACGCGCGAAATGACGTGAGATGGCGTGAAATGAACGGAGATGGTCTGGAGTTATCATGCGTGTAGGCATTTGCGGTTATCCGGGTTCAGGTAAATCCACGGTGTTTTCGGCGCTCGCTCCCGGAGGCCGCGCGGATCGGGATGTGGCGTTCGGCAATATTAAAGTGCCGGATTCGCGCGTTGATTTTTTGGCGTCGGTGTTCAAGCCCAAGAAGGTGACCTATGCGGAAATCACCTTTGTCGATGTGAGCGGCGGAGCCCGCGCGGGCGGGGCATTTCCTCCTGAAGTGCTTCAAAACATGCGGAATGCAGATCTGCTGGTGCATGTTGTGCGGGGCTTTGAAAACCCAACGCTGACATCGGGGCCCGATCCGGTGCGCGATGAAAAACTATTCAATGACGAGCTTCTGCTGCTCGATATGGGCATTCTCGAAAAGAGGGCCGAGCGATTTAAAAAAGAGGCCAAAAAAGGTCCGGAAGTCGATGTAACTCGAAAGTGTTTAGAGCATCTCGAAACGGGTGAGCCGCTAAGGACGCTTTCGCTTTCGGAGGAAGAAATCCGCGCGCTTGGGCCTGGAATACAATTGTTGTCGGGAACGCCCATCATTACGCTTTACAACTTGTCGGAGCAGGCTTGGGCCGACCCGGCGAATGCGCCTTTGCGCGAGCTGAAATCGGGGCCGGGCTGGGTATCCATGGCGATATGCGGATTGATTGAAGTGGAAATCGCCGCGCTGGCGCCTGAAGATCAAAAAGACTTTTTGGAGGGGCTTGGATTGGGCGAACCGGCGCGCAATACCTTTATCCGGGCGGCCTACCGGCTCTTGGATTTAATCAGCTTTTTGACGGCTGGGCCCGATGAATGCCGGGCATGGCCAATACGGCGCGGAACGGCGGCGCGCAAAGCCGCGGGCAAAGTGCACAGCGATATTGAGCGAGGCTTTATCCGGGCTGAAATCTACCGGCCTGAAGATTTAAAAACGGCGGGTTCGGAAGCGGCATTAAAAACAATGGGAAAGATTCGCGTGGAAGGCAAAGACTACATTATGCAAGACGGTGATGTGGTGAACTTCCGCTTTAATGTCTAGCGATGAGCACGCGGCGGCCCAATCGACCGAATGTTTTTGAATTTATCGATTTTAGGGCCTATTTGCGTGCTTATTATGCGGCTGAGAAAAGCCAGCGCCCTTCATTTTCGTATCGTTATTTTGCGCGCAGGGCAGGGCAGGCGAGTCCCAATTTTTTAAAGCTTGTGATTGATGGGAAGCGCAATCTCGGCAAGGAGAGCATTTCTGCCTTTGCCACGGCGCTTGGGCTGGACGCCGACGAAGCCAATTTTTTTGCCGATCTGGTCGCATTTAATCAGGCCACGACCCAGGAAGAAAAGAACCGGTATTTTTCAAAAATCGCCGCTTCGAGCAATTTTCGCAAAGCCGGTCGTATTGAGGGAGAACTCTTTGAATATCTTTCGCATTGGCATATTCCCGTTATCCGCGAGCTGACGGCGCGCAGCGATTTCAGGGATGACCCTAAATGGATTGCGGTTCAGCTCCGGCCCGCGATTTCGGTTCGCGAAGCCGCGCACGCCATGAAGGTTTTGCTGCGTCTCGGGTTAATCCGCCGCACCGAGGATGGCCGTATTGAACGCGGAGAGCCGAGCCTGACGACCGAGCATGAAGTTCAATCTGTGGGTGTTGTTAATTATCACGTTGAAATGCTTAACCGGGCGATGGAAGCGCTGAATTCGGTAGCGCAGGCGGAGCGCGACGTGTCGGCGCTGACGGTGTGCATTAAGGCATCGACGGTTCCCGAAATAAAAAAGCGGATTCATGCTTTTAAAGAAGAGCTTCTCGCGCTATGTGACGCCGATGATAATCCTGAAATCGTTTTTCAGATTGGAATACAATGCTTTCCTCTCTCCAAACGGCCGGATAAATAATAATTAAGTATTAGATATAAACATTAAATAAATATTAAATAAATATTAAATAAATATTAAATATCAGGCGACTGCGGCCGTTGTCTTATCGCTTGTGGCGCGCTGGGCATTTTCGTTCACGCGCACGCTCACAATCTTTGAAACGCCCGCTTCCTGCATTGTGACGCCGTAAAGAATATCAACGGATTGCATCGTGCGCTTAATGTGAGTAATCAAAATAAACTGCGACGAATCCGTCATGCTGCGGATCGCCTCGTTGTAACGGGTAACGTTTGCCTCATCCAAAGGCGCGTCGACCTCGTCCAGTACGCAGAACGGCGATGGCTTAAATTGAAAGATGGCGAAGATCAGCGAAACGGCTGTCAGCGCTTTTTCCCCGCCGCTCATGAGTTCGATATTGCCAAGCTTCTTTCCCGGCGGCTGCGCGAGAATTTCAATGCCTGTCTCGAGCATGTCTTCTGGATTGGTCAGCCTAAGTTCGGCCGCGCCGCCCCGGAACATCTTGGGGAACAATGCCTTAAATCGCGCATTGATCGCGTCGTAAGTCTGCTTAAACAGGCGCTTCGATTCGCGGTTCATCTGAGCGATGGCCTTCTCTAAATCGTCGAGAGCCTGTTCGAGATCCTTCTGCTGCCCTGAATAATAGGTGAAGCGCTCGGCTGCCTCGGCGTGTTCACGCACCGCGTCCACGTTAACGGGCCCCATGCGATCGATGAGCTCGGTGAGTTCGCCGATGCGCGCCCGGTGCGATGCATCGACCGGGGGCCTCTTGTGGTAATCGCCCACGACTTTCGCGAGTTCCAGCCCCCGGAAACGCTCGCGAACACCTTCGACCAAATGGTTGTGTTCAATCGATAGCCGCTGGAGCGCCATTTCATGCTGGCGAAGCCGCTCGGCCGCCGCGACCAGATCTTGGCGAAGCGTGCGCAGTTCGGTCTCGCGCACCGAAAGCGATTGCCTGGCT
Organism: uncultured Polyangiaceae bacterium; assembly: GCA_964537685.1. Lineage (GTDB taxonomy): Bacteria > Myxococcota_A > Polyangia > Polyangiales > Polyangiaceae > CAZICM01. The sequence goes on along the minus strand of CAZICM010000002.1, from coordinate 57,966 downwards.
TCATCCAAAGCCTGCCGCGCCGCGATCAGCGCATCCTGCGCGGCCCTCGCCTGGGCCACCGCGATCTGAAGGCGTTCGCGCGATAGGACAATATGCGCCGCGGCCTGTCCCGCGCCCCTCGCGCATTCCGTTCTCTCTTCATCGAGCTTGCCAATGCGGGCCCGCAGTTCGTCGCAGGAACGGCGCAGGCGCTCGACCGTGCTTTTCGCGCCCGACGCGCGCTCCCTCACCCGGGCGAGCCTCACTTTGCGCTCCGTGACAATCGACTGCTGCCCCAGCACCCGCTCGCGCCACTGGAGGGCGTTCATCTCGGCATGCTCGAGCGCGGCATTTACTTCTTCACCCGTGGAACGCCCTGAAAAAAGCTTTTCTCTCGCTTGTTCTTCTTCCCGGATGCCGCTTTCCAGCGACTTGCCCAAATCGAGCAGGTCGGTCTTTAGCGTTCCCGATCGGCGCTGCGCTACGGCAAACTGCTCTTCTGCGCGCCTTAAATCTTTCTCGGTCGTGACAAGCGCAATCTCGCTTTGATGCGCATCATTCCGGGCGCGATCGAGGGCGGTGCTCACATCGCTGATCCTCAGCCTAAGCTCTTTCTGCGACTCCAAAAGAAGGCTTACTTCTTCGCTCTTTTGCGCCACGATTTCATGAAGCTCACGCAGTTCGCGCTTCTGTTCGATCATCCCCGCGGCGACCGCATCGCCCAGCCCGCCGCTGATTCGTCCATCTGAATGAATGACCGTTCCATCCAGCGTGACCAGCGTGCATGTTTCGCCGCTTTGCATGAGCCGGAGCGCTGTCTGCGCCGAATCGACAACCAAGGCCGAGCCCACCAGCGCCCGGGCCAAGGCATCGTCTTCAGGCTCAAATTTCAGCCGATCCAAGAGTTTTCCCACAATGCCTTCGCCCGATGCCGCCAAAGGTTCGGGCCATGCAGCGGCTTTGGGCTGCGCCGAAATGATGCTTGCGCGCCCAATCTTTTCTTTGGCGAGCTTGTCCAGCAGCGCCAGACCCCGCTCGGGATCGCTCACCACAATGCATTCCAGTTCCTTGCCCAAGAGCCCCGCGAAGGCCGCCGTCAGCTCGGGAGGCGCCTCAATGCGATCGGCCACAAGCCCGAGCAGCACCGGATCTTTGGTCTTCAGCAGGCTCTTTACGCCTGCACCTACACCCTCGAGCCGCGCGTGAATTTCTTCCAGCGCCCTTAGCCTTCCTCTGCGCTGCGCAAGCTCGTTTTTCGCATGATCCACCGCACGATCGCTCTCTAGAACCGACTCGCGCAGCGTGCGCATTTCGGTCTCCAGAAGCACTTTTTGCTCGGCCGTCTCACGCTTTTTCTCGGCCAATTCCTCGGCGTAAATGGCCAAGGTTTCGCGCCGGCCCGACAGCTCTTCTGTTTCGCTCTCCAGCCGCGCAAGCTCTTGCTCGAGCTTTTCGCGCCGCTGCTTCATCTCGGAAATCCTTCGTTCAAAGCCTGAAAGCATCGCTTCCGCCGCCGCGAGCTGAGCCGCAGCCTCGGCCCCCCGCTTTCTCAGAACCGAAACTTCCTGCTCCGCCGTGCGCTCCCCGTGGCGCAATTCCTCGAGCCGCTCATGCTCGTCGATGGCCAGTTCGGCCTCGCGCGTCTCTTCTTCCTCAATCGCCGCAAGCTCTTGTTCAAGCTCGCTCTTTTCGGCGATCAGCTTTTCAACCGTGCGCTCCAAATCGAGCTGTTCCGCCGTCGCCGCCGCGCGCCTCTGCTCGAGCAGCCTCAATTTATCCTTGGCTCTCGCGCCTTCGGCCTCATGGCTGCGCACTTCGTTATCGGCGCTAAACGCCACATTCTGAGCCTTTTCAGCGGCCTCTTCGCGCTCCAGAGCCTGGAAGCGAAGGGCTTCCATCTCGGCCTCGCGCGCATCGTGCAGGGCCCGCGCCGCCCTTTCTTTTTCGGCAAACTCGGCGCGCCCCGCCTCCTCGTACTGCGTCATCACCGTGATCTCGAGCAGCCGGTGAGCCGCCTCGTGAAGCATCAAATCTTCAAGCTCATTGCGGTAGGCCACATAGCGTTCCGCCTTGGCCGCCTGACGCTTGAGCGAAGCCAAATTGCGCTGAATTTCCGAAACAATATCGCCGACGCGGAGCAGGTTTTGCCGCGTCTGCTCCATCTTCTGCTCGGCTTGGCGCTTTCGGGCTTTGTATTTGGTAATGCCCGCGGCCTCTTCGATCAGCATGCGCCGATCTTCAGGGCGGGCCGACACAATCAGGCCAATTTTGCCCTGTTCGATAATCGAATAAGCCTTGGTGCCCACGCCCGTGCCAAGAAATAAATCGGTGACGTCCTTGAGCCGGACCTGCGTTTTGTTGATGAGATATTCGCTTGTTCCGTCGCGAAATAGCCTGCGTGTAACGGCAATCTCCGCGTAGTCTTTGTATTCGAGGGGCAACTGCAGCGCGGCTTCCGCGTCGCTGTTATCGAAGACCAGCGTGACCTCGGCCATGCCGCTCGCGCCTCGAGTTTCGGAGCCGTTGAAGATGACATCCGCCATGGAGCGCCCGCGCAGATGCTTCGCGGACTGTTCGCCCATGGCCCAGCGGATCGCGTCGACGATGTTGGACTTGCCGCAGCCGTTGGGTCCAACAATGCCGATTACATCCTCGTCGAAATGGATGACCGTCCTGTCGACGAAGGATTTAAAGCCGCTGATCTCGAGTTTGCGAATGCGCATGAAAGGTTCTTCACGGCAGGTGAGAACGATGTTTCACGTATCGTCACACCACGTACTGTCATATCCTTCATGTGGGGATTGTTGAAGGAGGAGGGGTGTTACACCTGGGGCCGCTCCGCTTCAAGCCTCACGCCTGGATGGGGGCAATTTTGCAGATTGAAAGCCGCCTTGACAGATGGCGCTCTGCACCATATCGGTGATGGCGTTGGTGGGAAATCAGCGAGGTTTCAGATGCCTACCTATGAATATTTGTGCACATCATGCGGTTATGAATGGGAAATCGAGCAATCGATTAAAGAGCCGCCGCTCAAGGCCTGTGGAAAGTGCAGCGAGGACACGGCCAAGCGGCAAATTTCCCGGGGAACAGGCTTTATTCTAAAGGGAGGGGGCTGGTACGCCGACCTGTATAGCTCTTCATCCAATAAAGCATCCGGGGGAAAGGATTCGTCTAAAAACACAGGAAGTTCGGAATCGTCGTCGACATCGTCATCCGATTCTTCGTCGTCATCAGCTTCTTCATCGTCGTCTTCATCCGCATCTTCCACATCTTCGTCCGGCTCTTCAACGACAACAAACTCGTAGTGGAGCTCAATACGATCATGGCCCGCCGCGATTGTGCTTTTCCCTGGCGTGTCCTGTGGGCGGGCGGGGCGGAGGCGCGGCAGTGGTAGTGTCGTGGCTATGGACGAAAGACAAAAACTCGATGAACTCCGGCGTCTGTTGGGCGATATCGACCGGGAAATTCTCCGAGCCGTGGAGCGGCGGGCCCGGCTTGCGCAGGAGATGGCCAAGCTTCGCACGGGCACCGCGCGCTTTGCTCCGCTGAGTGATGGAACGCATCTAAACGCCTTGGAGCAAGCGGTGACGCCGCCTTTTCCGGCGAGCGCGGTTCGGCCTATTTTCAGCGCGATTGATGCGGTTTGCCGGGGGTTTGAGGTTCAGCCGCGGGTTTTGTACTGCGGTCCTGAGGGCGATTTTGGGTGGATGGCGGCGCGTGCTCATTTTGGGGCATGGGCCGAGTATCTGCGCGCGGAAGGCTCGATATCGTCTGTTATCGGTGATGTGGCGCGCTCGAGGGCAGATTTTGCGGTGGTGCCCTTTGAATCGCTGAAGGAAGGGGTCATTTTTCCGGCCGTTCAAGCGATTGCAAGTGCTGATCTCAAGATTGTCGGCGAGCGCGAGATGCACGTTGCTCTGCTGCTCGTGAATGAGTCGGGCAATGCCGAGGAGGCGGAGAAGATTTTTGTGTCGCCTTCAGATCATCTGTCCTGCATGGGTTATCTCGAGGCGACGCATCCCAAGGCGGCGGTGATCAACGTGCGTTCGCCTCAGGCGGCGTTTGCGCGGTTGTTGGAGGAGCCCAGGGCGAGCGCGGCCATCGTGCCCCGCGGGCTGTCGCTGCCGGAGAATCTTCGGATCGCGCGGGATAACGTGGGCGATGAAGGCGAGGCGCGCGTTCGCTATGGCGTTATTTCGAAGCTGCCTGCGCCCCGTTCGGGAGCGGATGCGACGGCGATGCTCTTTACCCTTCGGGAGCGGCCGGGCGCGCTTCATGACGTGCTGCATCACTTCAAGGAACGCAGTTGTAATCTGCGGCGAATACAGTCCTTGCCGGTTCCCTTCGGCGATTGGGAGTACATGTTTTATCTCGAAGTCGAAGGGCATATTACCGAGCGGCCGCTGGTGAGCGCGCTGGAAGGGGCAAAACAAGAGGCGAAGATGTTCAAGCTTCTGGGCTCATTTCCACTGGAGCGGCCCGATGCAGTCAAGACAGGGCCGTCCTTTTCAGGTACATGAGCGGCGTGATGAATCGCATTCACAGAGCGGATTTAGGCGGTCTTCGCAGGTCTACGCGCAGGACGTTTTTGGAATCTTCTGGGCTGGGTATTTCGGCGTTTCTGTTGTCTCAGGCTGGGTATTCGTGCGGCGGTACGGATGACGGCGCGCTTTTGTTGGGGGGCGAGCGGGTAGATCCGGCGGTGATCGATCGCGATCCGCTTGCGCTGCTTCCGAGCGGTGTCGTGATGCTCAGTTATATCGATGCGGCGATGATGTTTGCCTCGCGCCTGGGGCCCGATATTGGCCAGCTCATCTCGGGTGTATTTCCCCTGGGGCCGGAATCGAACTTTGTGCCTTCGCGCGATGTGGTGAAGATGTACGGCGGTTTGTATGCGATGCAGGGGGCCGACTTTTGCATCGTATTGCAAGGCAATTTTGATGTGCCGACGATTTACCGGGCCGCAGAAGCCAAGGCGACGACGGCGCCCGGGGCGGTTCTTGTGAAATCGCGCTATGCCGATATGGATTTATTTACAGCGGGTAATTTGGGGTTTGTTTTGCTGACAAATCATACCGTATTGTCTGGCAATGAAACAGGAATTCGGCGGGCGCTGGATCGTTTGAGGCGGGATAAATTAACGCGTTCGGTTCCAAAATGGATGATTGATCTTTCCAATACAAAAGGCGCTGCATTTACGGTGGCCGGGGATTTTTCAAAGCAGCCCGCGGTCGAGACGGCGGCTTCAAAACTGCCTTTTGTGACGGGGCTTCGTTATGTGCGCGTTATTGGGAATTTTCAGCCGCCCGGAATGAATTTCGCTGGGGCGCTGACTTATGCCGATCCTCAAAGTGCTGCCAATGGCGCGGTTGCGCTTCAGAATTTGCAGCAGGTGACGAGTTTTGTGAGCATGATTTCTTCATGGGGTATGGGTGGCGCGGTGCCTCCAATGCAGGTTGCGCAGAGTGGGAATGATGCGGCTTTTACGTTGCCGCTCGAGGAGTCGATGGTGCGGCTTTTGATTAAGGTTGGGGCGGAGACGGTTAAAAAGGTTTTGTTTGGTATCCGATAGTATTTTGATATTTTTAATATTTTTAATTGATATTTTAAGGGTTTCGGGGTTTCGGGCCGGACATGGGTGTTGCGGTTTTGGGGTCGTCCGGGAAATGGTGGCGGGGATATTTCCGGCGAAGTTCCTTTGCAATGGCCGGGTAATGCCGCTCCCAAAAGCCTGAGAGGTCGGTCGTGACTTGTACCGCGCGCTGATTGGGCGCGAGCAAGTGGAGTACCAAGGGAATGCGTCCCGCCGCCAGGGTTGGGCCTTGTGCCATTCCAAAAAAATCCTGCAGGCGCGAGGCTATGCTGGGTGCGTTTGGATCGCTGTAATCGATGCGGGTTTTGCGTCCGCTGGGAAGAACAATGGTTTCTGGAGCCATTTCGTTCAATTTGCGCTGCTGTTCGGGTGTTAGGGACGTTTTTAATAAAATATCGGGATGGGTGTCGCGGATTTCTGAAAAACTTTTATGCCCTTCGCATAGTCCGGTAATAAATTCGATCAAATATTCTTCATTTACAATAGGAATTTTTAATTCGGGACAATGTTTTTGAGTGAATTGAAGTCGGGCGAGCCAGGCGTCGATATCGTCCGCCTGGAAAAAGTATCGCCATCCTTTGGTTCGCGCGGCTTCTGCGAGGCGCCGGCTCATTTGTGTCGGATCGCCCGAAGTGCTCCGGCTTTCTTCTAACACCAGTCCTTCGTAGGAAAGTCTTCGGACCACGTCCACCCGCTGCGCTTTTTCATTCCAGGCTGTCTCCGTGGTGTCGGACATCGCGTCCATAAACAGATCGAGTAGCCAATCGCTCTCGATCTCGCTCGCCATGCGCACCCGGGTCTTGCTTTGGCGGCCTTCTGTCCGCTCTTCAACGTCGACCGCTACGGCAAACTCCACGTCGGCCAAGAGGCTGCTTTCCGAGAGTACCGCGGTGCCTCCTGTCGCGAAGACAAGCTCGCGGCCACTTCGTCCCGTTGCATGCTCGGGCCTGCGCACGCGCGCGACTCTGTCGGGAAAGCCGCTCAGGATGGCGATGAGCTGCTCGCGTTCCCGCGCGTCGGGCGAGAGGTTCTGGATGCCCTGATTGCTGCGGCGATCGGTAAGGCGGCGAAACTGCATCTGTGTGCGCTGAACCGCGAGGGCTCTTGTCATATCCAGTCCGAGCGAACGAAGCCGGTGCGCTGAAAATCGTTCTTCTTCGGCCATTTCAAAGGCATCTTTGGCCGCGAGCACATCGGATTGGCCGCGCCCCATGCCGGCCGATGAAAACCCTGTCCCCATCATGTCGCGTTCACCGATGATGGCCGCGATGGTGCAGCCGTCGTCTGCGATGCCTCTTCGTTCGGCTTCGACCAAAATGCGGGCTTGGCGGGGATGCGCCGGAAAGCGCAGCATGCGGCGGCCTGTGTCCGTGAGCGCTGCATGTTCATCAATGGCCGATAGCCGCCGGAGCAGGGTTTCGGCCGCTGCAAACGAAGCCTTCGGCGGAGCATCGAGCCAGCGGAGTTCTGCGGGATTGCGAATGCCCGAGGCAAATAGTTCAAGCGCGGTTTCGGCTAGATCGGCCCGGAGAATTTCAGGGGTCTCGTACAGAGGCCGCGCCGCCAAATCGCCTTGCGTGTACAGGCGCAGGCATCGGCCATCGCGCGTTCTTCCTGCCCGTCCCGCGCGCTGAGCCGCCGATGCTTGAGAAATCGGTGAAACTTTAAGCGTTGGAATGCCGGTCCACGGCGATGAAGCTGCAATGCGCGCAAGTCCGCTGTCGATAACGGCGACGACGCCTTCGATGGTCACGCTGGTTTCGGCGACATTGGTTGCGAAGATGATCTTGCGGCGATCGGCAGGCCGTACGGCCCGATCTTGCTCGGCCGGTGTGAGCGTTCCAAACAGCGGTAAAAGAAGGAGATTTGCGCGCTGAGCGAGGGGTTCGCATGCATCGATCGCTTTTCGGATCTCCGGTGCGCCGGGAAGAAATACCAGCACATCTCCATCTAGATCTTCATCCAGCAGGCGCCGCAGCGCCGATGCGACTTGAGAGGCGATTGGCCGGTCGTCTCCTTTCGGCGCATGCTCGATCGCTACGTTGAACATGCGGCCTTCGGATTCCAGCACCGGCGCATTCAGATACGAAGCAATGGGCAGCGCATGCAGCGTGGCCGACATGGGAAGCAGCGATAGATCGGGCCGCTTTTGCTGTTGCAGCCGCGATAGAAGCGCGAGCGCGACATCGGCGTGTAAATGCCGCTCGTGAAACTCATCCAGAAGCACAACGGAAATACCCTCTAGCGTTGGATCGCGAAGCAATCGCCGGGTCAGCACGCCTTCGGTGACAAAGCGGATGCGGGTTTGAGGACTAGAAGCCTCTTCAAATCGCATCGTATAGCCAACCCGCCCGCCCACTTCTTCGCCGAGCTCTTGCGCAATACGCCTTGCGGCCATTTTCGCGGCCAGGCGCCTAGGTTCGAGCACCAGGATCTCGCCTGTTCCGGCAAAACCTTCATCCAAAAGGGCGCGCGGAACCCGGGTTGTTTTGCCTGCGCCGGCGGGCGCCCGAAGCACTAGATTCCTCGCGGTTCGAAGCGTGGAGCACAGCTCGGGAAGAAGGGCGTCGATAGGCAGCGGCTGCATAAGAGTTCGGACCATTTACCCGATGCGATACGGTCTTCGCTCATGCCTGGCATTCTATTTGTCGGCAACAGGCAACCTTTCCACGCGCTCGCGCGTACCCCATAACAAGGATTGTCATGCATCCCCTTGAATCCAATGCCCAGATGGCTGGATGGCACGCGGAAGCGCTGTTCCGAGGTTCTGTTCCCGACGATCTCGGTGATGAAAGCCCGGAAGTCAGGCTTTTATTTGAGCATCTGTCAGCCGGATGTTCTCTCTGCGGAAGACAGTTTGTGAATGCGCGCGCGGCATCGGTGGAACTGTTGAGCGCTCAGGCGGGCGAGGCCGTGCCTGCTTCCGCTTTGCGCGAACGCATTGCGCGCACGCTGGCGAAGCGAAAAGCCGCGGAGGGCCGGGTTGCTGCTCCCAGTCCGCGGATTTTGGATCCCAGCGGTTCTATCGCTCGTCTGCACATGCAGGGGCCGGATGAGCACCGGCGGGAGCTGGAGGTTGAAGCGCTGCATGCCGGCGAGCCGCATTCATCAAAACAAGCTTCGCGCATCCTTGCGCAACTGGAGCATTTGCTGGCCTTTCCGCTCTTGTTCATCAGCGTGATCAAAAAAGAGCGGGTTGTAGCCTATGCCCAGCGGGGCCTGCCCGGCGAGATGTCCGTGCTCGGCTCGCTCGAGCGAGAGCTTTCATTTTGCACGCATTGTGTGAATGCAGAACGGCCGCTTTTGGTTCGTGATGCGAGTGAAGAGCCATTCTTCCGCGCCAATCCGTCGGTCCGTAAGCTGGGCGTTCGAGCCTATGCCGGGGTTCCGCTTCGGACATCCCACGGAATCGCGATAGGGACGCTATGCGCTCTCGATTTTAAGCCTCGGGAGCTCTCTGAAGAAACGGTTGCCGTGCTCGGGCTCTTTGCGCCTTTGTGCATGGCCATCATCGAATCCGGAGCGGATGCGGACGTATCGGTGCGAGGCGCAAAACAAGAGCCGCCGCATTACCCGAAGCATTTTTTTGAAGCGCTGCTCGCGATCGAAAAGCGCCGTGCTGTCCGTGAAGGGCGCACGTCCGCGCTGATACATTCGCGGGCGCAAACGCTTGCGCTTGTGTGCGCTGAGCACGAAATTGCAGGCGAACTCTCCGATGGGCGCGTTGGAATTCTTTTGTCTGGTGCAGATGAACACCGCGCCGCCGAACGCATGGCTTCGCTTGAAGAGGATCACGCGCGGCTCTATCCCGAAAATCCTAAGTTGTTGGCTGATTACACGATGATCGATAAAGCCTTTGAGATTGCGTAGAACGGCTTCCCTTTGCCTGCGTTGCAAGCAGAGAAACACAGTAACGTTCTCTCGGCACACGGCGATGCGGCGATGCTACAAGTGACCTTCCCTGCTTCGCCCATGACATGACGAGCGGGCAAAAACCTATGCGCATCCTCATTTGCGATGATCACGAATCAATTCGGGGAATGATCGAAGCCCTGGTAAGCGCCAGCGGACATCAAGTCGTCGGTGTGGCCTCGGGCGCCAAGGCGATTGAACATGCGCTCACAGAGCGTTTCGATGTTCTTCTTCTCGATCTTATGCTGCCCGATATCGATGGTTTTGAAGTGTGCAGGCGGCTCCGGGAAGAAGAGCAAACGCGCAGTCTGCCCATTTTTGTGATCAGCGCGATGGATGAGCCCGCGACTCGTGACCGGGTCAAAAAATTGGGCGCTACGGCTTTCTATGCGAAGCCTTTCAATTCGATGCAATTGTTAGAAGATATTGGTAAATTGGAAGCGGCATCGCGCTGAATATAGTACAAATCACTTCTCATTTTTATTTGCGGCATGATCCAAAACACGCCGCTCGAATTCGCGTTCAATACAATAGCGCAGTCCTTGCCGCAGGTTGCGGTGCGTTTGCATGCTGGATAGATCAACATCCAATTGAACAATCGTCTGAGCTACCGCCGGCTTCATTCCCGTGAGAATGCAGCGGGCGCCCATGAGCCGGACGGCCTCGGCGATTCTCAAGAAATGACTCGCCGTGTGCGTGTCGATAACGTCCACGCCTGTCACATCGATCAACACCCAGCGGCAGCGTTTGGCCACGACGGCGCTCAAAAGCTTTTCCATGATCTGAGCGCTGCGGCTTGAGTCGACGATTCCAATAATGGGCAATGCAAGCACGCTTTCCCAAATATCGAGAATGGGTGTCGACAGCTCCTGCAGAGCCAGCTCTTGCCTTCGGATCAAATCTTCCTGGCTTAGGCGAAGCTTTTCCGAGGCTTCAATTCTCGCTCTCTCCGCTTCCAAGAGCTCTCGGTTCTTCTTGGCGAGTTCGTCCTCGTGGCGTTTCCGTTCGGTGATATCGCGGAACACGCCGACAGCACCCCGGATGCCCGTCTCATCTTTGAGAGGTGTTGCGTTCACGCTGAGATACACGCCTGCGTCGTTTGCGGATTTGCGCACAAACATCTCAACGTCGCGCACTTCCTCACCCTTGAGCGCGCGCATGAGGGGGGTGCTGCTCGTGGGAAAGCGGGTTGTGCCATCGACTTCAAACAGTCCCGTCGGCCCTCGCTGAGACTCCACTCCGTGTGACCACGAAAGCGGCAACCCCATCGGAATGTCGCCGATAACCGTTTCAGCGGCCCGGTTTGAAAGCAGATGCGTTCCCTGTTCATCGAGCACGACGAGCCCATCGCTCATGTTGTCGAGCATCCAATGGAGAAGCGTGCTCTGGCGCCGCAGGGCTGCTTCTGATTGCGATAGAAGTTCAGCCCGTTCCCGGAGCTCGTCGATCATGTTCTCCATGAGATGGGTCTGCTCAGCCTGATGCGTCTCGCGCTCACTGAGTCGATGCGTGAGCTCCTTCACTTGCGCGCGCAGTGCTTCAAGCTCATCCGCAGGTGCATCCGTGTCGGCCATGCGTTCCTAAAACGGCGCTCGTAAACCCGTGTGCCCCAGGGGTTTTTACGTTCGAGCCAATTGCATCATAGCGCCGATTAAAGAAGCCTTGAAAGCGCCTTGTGCCTTTAAAAAAAGGAAACTCCGCGCGGCGCGAAGCCACCGATCCCCGTGGCGAAGGGCGCAAAGTTTGGCTAGAAGCCTGAGCATGAACAGGAGCGCATACTCTTTGTTGCGGGTGCTTTTTGCGGTGGCTGTTGCCGCTGGTTTCTCGGGCTGTAGTGAGCAGAAGACAAACCAGCCGCAAGACGCTGGTAGCCCTGATGCCTCGCCGAATCAGGCACTGCTTGGTGGAAAACTTGGTGAGGCGGTTGCTGCGGCTGCTGCCGCGCCCTCATCTACTGCTTCGGCGAAGAGTGCCGGTGGCGATGAAGGTCCACCGCCCAATGGTGTTCTCAGCCCCGAGGCAGCTCTGCGCGCTCACGCTCCAGGAGCTCCTGCCAGGCTCGAATTGTTTTCCGAAGGCAATGAGCCGCGCCTTTCGCTGATGCTCAAGGCGGTGGGAGGCGCTGAGCAAAAGCGGACGTTTACGATCGCTTTGCGGGCTCAGCTTCCAATCAACATCGATGTGGAGATGAGCTTCAAGCCGGAAAAGGCCAAGGACGGCGCGGACAAGGGCGATACCAAGAAAGCAAAAGAGGCTGCGAAGGACGAACCCAAAGACGCGAATGCCGCGCCGGTCGCCATTGTGGGCAGCGTTGAATCGGCGACGGTTACCTCGCAGCTTGGTGCTCCGCCCGAGCTTGTGAAAGCGCTGGAGAAGCTTAAAGGAAGCGAGATTCGCTTCACGATGCGTCCCGATGGAACGGCTGCGGACTTTAGCCAGCAGCTTGCGAAGGGCGCGGACAAGGGCGTCGAATCGGTTCTTGGAGCGCTGGTGGAATCGGCGCAGGTGCTTCTGGCGCCGGTTCCTCAAAAGCCGGTGGGCGCCGGAGCTTATTGGATGGTGACAGATCGGACGCAGAGCGCGGCCGGCGAAATGGTGCGCTACCGCGTCTTCCGGCTCACCTCGCTGGATGGCGAGACCGCAAAGCTCTCGCTCGAGGTGCGCCAATATGCAGCATCGGCCACGTTGAGCGTCGCGGCTGGGCCTCAAAACGACAATATGGATTTGCCAATTGATCGATTTGAATCCCGGGGGAAGGGTGACATCAGCCGATCGGCCGCGTCGTTTTTGCCTGTGGGGGGTGAAGTGCAGAGTCAAACGGCCGCGCTGGTCATTGCGCCCGGCAACCAGCGGGCTCAGGTCGCGTCCGAAATGTCGGTACGCATCTCATCGAAGTAACGATTAGAAGCCCATCGCCTTCATGCCCTGCTGATTCATATCGAGCGTGACCGCGCGCTTCGCCGCCGGCTTTGCCGCTGCGGGAGCCGCTGCCGCCGCTTTCGTCTTCTGCCGCGCCACCGACATATTGGCCGCCGCCGCTTCCACCCGCTTGCGCTCCGCTTCCGTCTTGATGGTCTTTGCAGCTTCGCGGAGCTGCGTTTCAGCCTTCGCCAGTTCCTTGTCCGCCTCTTCGAAACTTCCTGAATTCACTTGTTGCGCGGCTTGAACGGCGATCTTGCCCGCCTCCTGCACGGCTACGATGCTCTGCGTGCGCGCATTGGCGTGAAGCTCAAGCTCCTTCGCGTCGCGCGTCACCGTGTAGCGCGCGACCGTCTCTTGCACACGCGCGAGATTGCCTTCCGAAGGATCGGTGAAATGCAGTCTCACGCTCGCAAGCGGATGCGTACCATCGGCCTCGGCTGTCACGCGCAGCCGCACCAGCATTTCCCGGTGCTGCCCGCCGAACAGCGTGCCCAGCGGAATGCGGATCCCGCCGCCCGTTACCCAATCATGCCGGATGCTGTCCGCACCCATAATCTGAACACCAGGCGCCGGAATCACTTCCACCACTGCATTCGTCACCGCGGTCGCCTTCAGCAAACCCATCTCGCGCTCCAGAATCGAGGCCATTTCGCCGGGCTCGCCGAGGTGATAAAGGCGACCATTCGATCGAATTGCAAGCGCATTTAGCGTATTTTCGTCGTAATCGAGACCTACGCCCAAAGCCGTTACTTGCACGCCTCGATCGGCTCCGCGCGCCGCAAGCTCTCCCAACATTTCCGGCGATGATGGACCAACGTTCGCAATGCCATCGGAAATCACCACCACCCGCTTGATGTCATGGGTAGGTGGCGCGCTCATTGCTTTCGACTCACCGGTGCGCAGGCCGTCAAACAGAGCCGTGCTGCCGTTGGGGCGAAGCTCCGAAATGATTCCCGCGATCCGGGCGCGCGATGCGGCATTGAGCGTCGTGGGAGCCAACTGTTCCACGGCCTGATCATCGAAGGTGATCAGTGAAACGATGTCGCCGTCGGGCAACTTGTCGACGAGCGCTCTGGCCGCGACTTTGGCGTTATCCATCTTCGGGCCGGCCATCGAGCCCGAGGTATCCATGACGACCGCCACAGCGGCCGGCGCCTTGATTTGCTTGATATTCGAAGGCACATCGACCCACACGCCGAGGAAGGTGTTGTTCGTTCCTGTGAGCACGAAATCGCTGGCGCCCGAGGCTCCTATCCACATTCCATTCGCCGCGGAAACAGGCTCGCCGTCGGGGCGGGTATTCGGGTTGGAATTGCTCGAGCCCGGATCGGAAGCGACTTGAACGGTTTTGGGATCCGCTTTCGGATCTGAATTGGGTGTGGCCGTTGCGGGGCCGGGCGTCACCGTGGTGGCGGACGAGCAAGCCATAAGCAAACCGGACAGAAGCACACCACTTACACGCGTACGCATACCCATTGCTCCTTGTTGTCGATCGAATTTGTCGATCATAACGATCGAAATGCTCAAACGGTCTTTAACGACCTTAACCATCAAAGCCAATTCCCCGGAGAGCGATGATTCAAACAGCGGAATTCAAATGCCGTCGGGGATTTGGATCGGGCCTTTTGTGTTCCCCATCGCGGCCCGGCTCCGAACAGATGCGGATAGACGAGTGGACCACGAAAACGATCTAACAGAATTGCAAAAGGGGCATAAGAACCGTTCGAGCTCTAGGAAGACGAGGTTGACATGCTGATATTGCTGGATGGGCCGATGGGGACCGAGCTTTCTGCGCGCGGTGTTCCAACGCCTGCGCCGCTGTGGAGCGCGGAGGCCAATCTCACGCATCCAGACGTGGTGGCTGCGATTCATCGCGATTACGCGGCCGCAGGGGCCACCGTGCACACGGCGAATACCTTTCGTACCAAGCGCCGCCAAGCCGGGGATTCATGGGAATTGCTGGCCCAGCGCGCTATCGAGATCGCCCGGGATTCCATTCCAGCGGGGCATAGGCTCGCGGGCAGCATCGCGCCCTTGGAGGACTGCTACCGGCCCGATTTAAGCCCCGAGGCGTCCATGGCCCGCACCGAGCATCGCGAGCTTGCCCAAAGGCTTGCGGCGCTGGGGGCTGATCTTTTGTTGTGTGAAACCTTTCCTCACATCGGCGAAGCCTTGATTGCCGTAGAAGAAGCCGTGGCCACCGGATTGGAAACCTGGGTGGCTTTTTCCGCGGGGCCAAACGCCGATCTGCTCAGGCCCGAAGAGATTCATGCAGGCGCCCTGGAGGCCGTGAGGCGGGGTGTGCGCGCCGTGCTCGTCAATTGCATTCCCGCCTCGAAAACAAGGCTTTTTGTTGAAGCTCTCGGGGACGTGGGCGTGCCCTTTGGTGCCTACGCAAACGCGGGTGCCTTTGGTGAAGGGCTGGGTTTTGGATTTGAAAAGGATGGCGCGCCCGAGCTCTACGCGGACTACGCGCGGACGTGGATCGAATCAGGCGCTGAGATTATCGGTGGCTGTTGCGGAACCGGGCCTTCGCACATCCAAGCGCTCGCGAAAGCATTTCATTTCGGGCAAGGCTCTTGCCGTGCATAAGTTCGTTCCCCACGATGCCCGCTTGTGAGTTTTTTCGATCGCATGAAGCAGTGGCTCGGCGGAGGCGAGAAGGCCGCCGACGATGAGCAACCGGACGATCTTCCTTCTGCTCAATCAGGCAATTCTGCGAACAATGCCGAAGCGCAGAACGACCAGCAAAAGAAGCTGCAAGCGCTTCGCCGGGTGCGCGAGGCGAGCGGCGGGCGCGATCGGCCCCTGAGGGTCGATCCACCTCCGCCCAGCCAATCGATCGAAGATGCTCTCATCGAGCGGGAGGCGGGGCGTAAGGCGCAGGCTCGGGAGCTTCTCGCGCAGATCGATCGGGGCAGTGGTCTTCGCACGGTGCTTCGGGCGGCTGCGGCGCTGGAAGCGGGCGATATGCAAGAGGTAAGCAGGCTGTTGCCGGCTATCGCCAAAGAGGATCCGCGCTGGAGGCTGTTGCTTCAAACGGCGGCTGGGCTTTCGGATTCTTCGCGGGCCGGCGCGTTGGTCGAGCGGGCCAAGCAACAAGGCGCTCCTGCGTGGGCGCTCGCCTGGTCTAAGGTGTTTTCAAAGGAAGAAGCTTGGGTTCGCGAAGGTTTGGTCGAGCTTCTATTCGCGGATCTTCCGCTCTCGAGAACGGTCGCTGCCCGCGATTTACATCTCGAGGGTGCCGTGGCCGATCCAGAAGCTTTGTCGCGCTATACGGCCTTCGCGCATGGGCGGGATTGCATTCGCCGTTTTGGTCCTGAAATCGTTGCCGATTTGCTCGATCGGGCCCGCGCTCTAGGAGGTCCCTGATGCGTTCCTTGCTTTCGCTCTACGCGCTCGATCGGCCTGCGCTCGTGGCTCTGTCCAAGGAGCTGAAGTCGCTGCTGCTGGAGGACGATCGGGCGGGTCTTGTGCGGCTTCTGGAGCTTTCGGGAACGCTTGCCGAGCGGCTTTCTTCTGCGCCGCGCGCTGTGGATTGCTTTCTCCGTCCCGATACGGATGAGCAGGTCTCGCCGCTCTTTGCGTCGCTTCGGCGCATCGCCAAAAAGCGGGCTCTCGAGTCTGTGTGGAAGAGTTCGGCGCCTTCGCTCGAGGGCAGGCTGCGGGCTTACGATGTACTTCGTGAGGACAAGCAAATCGCGGCTTTGGTCGACAAGTTGCTCGATCCCAATCGGTTGCCGTGGTTTCTCATTCGTTCAGGCTGTGCGTGCGGTTATCTCGATCATGACAAGAGAGAGCTTCTCTCCCGGGAAATGATTGCGATCCGGGCCGCGCTTCCTTCTGAGCTTTCGGAATTCGCCGATGCTTTGCATGAGATGGAGGGGCCGGTGATTCTTCACGATGGGTTGTGAAAACGAAAAAGCGTTGCGGGATTTTGGCCATTTCGGCTGTTTTTGAGCACATTGAGTCTATGCAGTCCGTCTTTGCCCGCCCTGTGTTTTGGGTTTTTGTGGGGTTGTGTTTAGGGCTTTCGGCATGTGAGCCAAGTCCGCCTGCTTGGCCGGATGAGCCTTCGGGTGCGCCGTCGTCTGCGGCGCCGTCTGGGCCCGCTGTTCCAAGGAGTCCGCCGGGTCGCTTTTTTAGGGCCGAGCTGGATGAGCATTTGCTTTCTGGGCCGGCGGTTTCGGTGCTTTCTCGGGTCGATGTGGAAGAGGTGTTTCAGAACGGTTCTTTCCGGGGCTGGCGTGTGATGGCGCTTCCTCAGGATTGGGCTGGGCTTGCGATTAAGCCGGGGGATGTTGTTTCGCGCGTGAATGGGCTTGCGATTGAGAATCCGGATGACTTGTGGGCGGTGTGGCTGGAGTTGGCGAAGGCTCAAGATGTTCGGATTGCTTATGAGCATGAAGGTATTGGAAGGGAATTGGTTATTCCGATCGACGGTGCTCCTAATCCTAAAACATTGGAGCGTTTGGCAGCGCTTTCCGAGCCTGTTGCTCCTTCAAAGCAGCCGAAGGGGACGGTTGTGATTGAGGAGCCGGTTTCGCCTGGGGATCAGGATGTGTCGGAATCGGGAGGCGCCCGGGAGACGCTGAAGGTGGGGGGTGATTCGGGTTCGGTGAAGGAGGGCGCCAAGAAGAAAGATGGTTCCCGTTCTAAAAACTAAATTTTGATATTTTTAATATTTTAATATTCATTAGTAAATTCGATAGAGTTGGATTACATTTTAAAGGTTAATCCTATAATCCAGGTGGATGTGCCGACATAAAGGGTTTCTGCGGGGGGGGCAGAGCCCAATCCTGTGAGATTGCTCCACATCCATTCCCCAAATGCGCCGACTTCTTGAATGCCGAGGGAGTCTTGAAGCGAGGCTTGGGAGCGTCCGCTGATCCAGCCCAGGCCCAGCATTCCGCCCAGGGCGAGATGGGTTCCCCATGAAATTCCGCGCGCCAAGATGCTGCTTTGGGCGCCTTGAGGCAAATAGTGCATGGTTTCGCCGTTTTTGCTGATGTCCCACATGCCCATGCCCAGGCCAAATTTCGCGTAGGGGACGATGGGGATTATGGTGCGCCTTGCGATTTCATCAATGCGCAGCACGGCACTTAAATGCATGGGCATGATTAAAAATGAATCGGTGGCCGAGCTGGCAATGTCCGTTCCCGCGATATTGGCCGTTTTTGAGGTTCGGGTGATTCCCCAGCCTATGGCCGGTCCGGCAATGCCTACATAGGGAATTCGAAGCGGTAGCCAGTCGAATTCAATCCCAAAGTAAAACTGGGCATTTGTATTGTGTGTCGTTGCATAGGGGGCGCCCGAGTAATCAGGGTTATCGTCGACCGCCGGGTTGTATGGCCCGAATCGGAGTTCAAAGGCATAGGTGCTGATATCGTGCGGTTTTTCTTTGTCGTCGCGGGCGCTGCGGTCGCGCCTGCGCCAGTTGCTGCTCGATAATCGATTGGATTGAGCCAATGCGTCGTCCGCGTTCAGCAGGTGTGTGCCGAGCAGCGCCGCCGCCACGCAGTAACCGAGGATTCTTTTCATGAGGGCCTCCGCTCGCTCCGCCGTTCTGGATGGGCCGCCGCGCGTTTTCGCCGCCGGTACCACAGCCCGAATAAGGCCGCCGCGCCTCCATAGCTGTAGAGAGGCAATACATCCGAATTGAACATAAAATCGCATTGGCAATATCCGCCGCCCGCTTTCGCGCCGGCTTTGGCCAATTCATCCGTAAATGTGGCCAAATCTTCCGGCGTTCCACATTTGGGTTCGGATAACATGCCAAAATTGCCTGCTTCATCGCGGATAGCAATTCTCACCAAATAGTCCTGGCCGTTTTTTAGCTGATTCGCATCGGGCGGGTTATCCACGTACACATAATGCGTGGCCGAGACGCTGGTGCGCGATGCTGTGTGCTCTTGCACCTGCGCGCATAGGTTTTTTTCAATCAGGATTTTTCGGTTGTCCACCGATTGAAGGTAGGGAAGTTCGGTGCTTGGCGTGCTCATGTCCTGGGTCAATACAATCGGATTGCACTGCTCATTGGAGTTATTTGTGCCGCTGCTTCCGCTGCCGCTCGAGCTGCTTGCCGCCGTGCCGCCTGCCGTTCCCGTGCCGCCATTGCCGCCATTGCCGCCTGCGCCCGCGCTTCCATTGCCACCGGCACCGCCATTGCCGCCCGTGCCACCCGCGCCCGCGCTGCCCGTTGTAGAGCTTCCGCCGGTTCCTGAGCTCGAGCTGGCACTGCTTGATTGAAGGGTGACGGGTTCGCAAAATACATGAACGAATCGAGCGTCGTTATCGTTGGTATCGTAATTGATAAAGAGCATGCCTTCATCGCTGTTCACCGAGCTAACCGTGGGCGCGTCGGGAGGCGATAAATCAAATCTTGAATCCTTCCAAATACTTACTGTTCCATCGGTCAATTTGAAAAACAATTGCATAGGACGGTAAGGTTTTGCTTCTGCACTTGTATCCAAACAGAGGGCCGAATCGACGCCGGTTCCTGGAATCGCCGCGTACGATTCGACCAGATTGTGAACGCTAATTTTAGGATGTTTATTATCGGAAAGATCGGCAGATTTTAATTCCAGGCACGCGGTTTTAAAGCGATCATCCGATGGTGTGGAACCATCTGAAAGAAGGCAATCATAATCGGATGCAATTCCTAAATAAATCGTTTGGACACCCGGCGATGCATCGAATTCGTATTCTTCTTCGCCCCGGAGAAGGCAGTCCTCATAACTTAAATAATTCCTGGCATCCTGCGGTTTAAGCGGATTGGATGGCAGGCCCTTCCGAAGCGTGACGGCCGCGCTGGCATTTTCGCTTCCAGCACTGATTGCAGCGAATACGCAAAACCCTACCGCCAAATACCGGTGGACCAGGGCGCGCCCGAGCCGCCGCGGAGCACGTTCTCCGCCTACAAAAAATCTGTTCATGATGCTCATTCCGACCTTCCTACCTCAATCCGCGCGTTCAGCACAAGTCATGCCACTTTCGCGCGGCGAGAGAAATAGCCGTGATTGCCGATAAAAACATAACAAAGCCATATTGACAGCTTGTCACTTCGCCGTTCATTTCGGGGCAAATTGGCATTCACCGTTCTTCCCGGGCGGGCGCGGATATGAAAAGCTCCTTCGCATGAAGCTTTGCCTGACGGGAATTACCAGCGGCGTTGGAATGCGGCTCGCCGAAATTGCTCTTTCTCAAGGCCACGAGCTTGTGGGTTTGGTGCGCGATCCGCAGCGGGGCGATGCCAAGGCGCTGGCGGCGCGGAATCATGTTCGGCTTGTGCAGGGCGATCTCGATAACAAAGATGCGCTTTATGCGCTGGCGCAGGGCGCCGATGCGTTTATTCATCTTGCGGCGCATGTGGGCGATCAAGGCGATCGGGAGACCTTCGAACGCGTGAATGTGGGCGGCACGCGGCGCGCGGTTCAAGCCTGTGCAGAGGCCGGTGTGCCGCGCTTTGTGCATATGTCATCGACGGCTGTTTATGGGCGTCCCGATCAAGGGCGTGTAACAGAAGAATGGCCTACCAAAAAAATCGGATTGCCCTACGAAGATACAAAGGTAGATGCTGAACGGATTGCCTTTGATTTGGGAAAGTCTTTAGGATTAGAAGTAAATTCGATACGTCCTCCGCTTATTTACGGAGACAACGATAAGAACTTTTTACCGCGGGCCATAACAGCGCTGCGGGGCAAGAGATTTTTACTGGTGGACGGCGGGCGGGCGCCGCTGAATATGGTATGGGCCGACCATGTGGCGCAGGTAACACTGCTGGCCGCGGAGAAGCCCGGGATTTCCGGGGAAATATTTAATGTAATGGATGAAGTGAGCGATCGTCCGCCGGCGGTGAGGGAGGTGGCGGAGACGATTGCGCGGGAGGCACATCTTCCGATGCCGCGTTTATCGCTGCCGTATCCTGTTGCAATGGTGCTGGCGCACGGTGTGGAAAAGGCATTTCATGTGTTCAAGCCCAATGAATTGCCACCCATTTCGCCATTTGTGGTCAGGATATTAACGCGCCATGTGATTTACGATGCATCGAAGGCGGTGCGGGTATTGGGGTGGAAGCCTGAAATGCACTCGCTGGAGGGGATTGGGCGCTACGCGAGGAAATACGCGGGGTGAATCGATTTTATCTGTTACGCTGATAAATCCCAACGAATGGCACACCATCGTGGGTAATCACCTCTGCCGGCTTTAAACCGAAGACCATCCAAAAATTGTGCTCCACTTCCGCCATATGCATTTCATATTGAATGAGTCCAATATCCGCCTGAGAAGGCGATCCCACGCCTTTTAAATCCTTCCGGACCCGCTCTTCAATCACCATCCGGTTCCAACTGTCCCAGGCCGTGTCATGAAAATAAATCCGCCCATTCTGAGGCGCGTTTGCCTGCATATAATCTGCGGCATTCTGGGTCGTGTATCCCCAAAATTGCCGGTAAAAACCTAAATCCGCTCCGCCCCTCGTCCCTCCCACCACCGGAACATAGGCCGATATTCCAAATGGATGCGAATGCATTGTAATTGCTAATGGTGCCGATAGTGCACAGGCGAAAAAGCCGGCCTGGGCTAGATGCTGAATGCGAAGCGAATAACGTTCCACCGTGCGGCCCAGCGCTTGATAGCCGAGCTCAAATCCCCTTCCTGCCAAAATGGCCATAAATGGATAGGCCGTCATCCAATGTTTTGTGCCTCCAAAAATAGGGGTGTCCGGCAGAAAAAATGGTCCGAGCGCGCAGCCCGCCGCTAAAAAGACGAGTAAATCGCCTTCGCTTGGGGGGTTCTGTGCAGACGGGACTTCTTTATCGCTTTCTGGACTATTTTGATCGGGTTTTTTTGCAATCCAATAAAAAAGACGGGCTCCCAGGTGTTTTAAACGTTCACCCGCGCCCAGCGCAAAAAATAAAAGCGTAATGGTCGGCACGGTAGCGACAATCAATACCAGCGTGTAGTGCAAGGGATGCGGCGGCCCAAAATAGTTCTTATGAAAATATTCGATATTGTAATGCTCATGATAGAGATGAAATCGAACGTATTCCTCGATTCGCTTATAGGTGTCGTTCCACATCCAGGGCCACAGCGCCACGAAAACAGCGGGGCCCAGCGTTGCCATTGAAACAAGATTGCCAAGGATCTTCAGCCGCTCTTTGATGCCCCGCTCCGGGAATGAACGCGAAAGCATAATGATCGTATGTGGAATAAATACGGCCGGAAGTATCCAGGCATTGTGCTTGGTCTCCAGCGTTAGCCCGTACACAATGCCCAATGCGATCATCCAGCGGATTTTGCGCTCTTCAATACTGCGGTAATACACGTAAATACACAGCGTCCACATCGTCATGATGGGCGTGTCAAAACAGGCCAGGTGGGCGTGGAAAAATACGTGAGGCATCAGCCCAAGAAGTCCAGCCGCAATGCAGCCCGCTCTTCTGCCGTAGAGCCGCGCCCCAAATAAATAGGCTACCCAAATGCTGATCGAGCTTATCAGCATCGCCGGCAATCTCATGCAAAGGCTCGCCTCATCCAATAGTTTCCATTTTCCCCAGAGGACCGAAAGCCCTAGGGCGAAAAGGCTTTTCATCAGCGATGGATGTTCATGATTGCTGGTCCACGAGGCATCGATGGCCTTGCGGGTGATGGCTTTGGCCGGATCGGACCACAAAAGCTCGAACCAGCGCGCATAATCGCTGGCCGCCCGGAAATAAAATCCCTCGTCGCGGGGAAAGCCCAAATTGTCAGCCGTTATCATTAGGCTGATCAAATACAAAAGAGCAAATAAAAATCCTATCGCATGGTCGCGATAACCAATCGATTTTGGAAGCGTAGGTAATTTCATCGGGTATCCAGTGCAAAACAGTATTGGCGCCACGCACCATCATATCCACCGGTCGAGAGTCCCACAGGACTCTCAATTTCAAGGGAAAGCGAAGCCGTCTGGCCCTCCAGCGCAGGTGTTTCCAATTGAAATTGGGTCCAGCCCTCGCCGTCGGTGTGGACAATTTTTCCAAGCGCCGCTTCACCGGATGAAAGGCTGAGCGCAATGGGCGGAAACTTCAGCAGCCGTTCGGAATGCACATACACACCGTGCGATCCATGCAGCTTCTTTCCAAAACGAAAGGCATCTATGCGAATTTGTATTTTCGATTTGCCGCCGGGAGGAAAAATAAGCAGGCAATGCCGTGGATTATAGTCTAAATCTGTTAGGATTGAAATGCCCACCATCCCGCCTTTTGGGCATTCGTGGCGTTTTGGCGGGTGAGGGGCACCGAATCCTAAACCACCGGATTGGACGTCGGTTTTAACGAATGGACAGTCTATTTCCATTTTGCCGCCCGCCGGGCCTTGGCCCGCATAATCCACGCGTGTGACGCGCATATTGGGCGTGCCCACATGGGCGAGCAGTTGATCGAGACGCGGCTGATATGTGGGGTTGGATAGAATTCTCAGCGTAAATGGGCCGCTTTCAATCTCCTTCTGAAGCGCAAAGCCCGCGAGTTCGGCGCGGTGCTGTCCCCGCATCGATACTTCAATGGCCCTTGGGAATACCGAAACGTCGGTGAAAGCCGCGCGCTCGATATTGAAGAGTTCATCGCCAAAATATTTTCTCGCAAGCGGATCTGCCCAATCCGGCGCGATGAGCACGAGATCGGAAGGTTCTACAGCCTGTTCCAAGGCTTTTCGCGCCTCCAGCCATTCGTTTTCCCGGACGGCGCCCCGGGTTTGAACGTAATGGGCGCACAGCTCAATCAGGCCCGCTAGAATAAATGCAGCGTAAAAATACGATCGAATGTGTTTCCATAATGATGTTTGTTCTGCCAATTTCGCATTCCTAAGCGGGCTGTTATGGTGCTGCGCTGCCGAAGATAGAGCTGAGAAAGGCTTGAAGCGGGGCGCGGTAGACAATGGCTGCCGCCAATAATGCCGCGATCAGCAGCAGAAAAAATACCCTCCATAGGCTAATGCGGCCTTCATCGGATACGATGGTGGGTATTGCGCCGCGCTCGCGAATGGCCTTGCGGGGAATGGGCGGTATCCGTGTAAAGCGAAGACTGTGTTTGCGCCTCAGAAAGATGCGCACATTAAATGCCCATCCGCAGGCTTCCAGCAATGTGCTGAGATCGCGTTTCCGGAGTCGGAGCCACCCTAGGAATGCCGATAAAAGCATAATGCCCGCGACAATTCCGCATACCACCACAAGCAGATTGACCGGATCTGTTAACGATAAGGTTTTAATGGCAAATGCGGCGGCCGAGCCGATAGCGGCCAAGCTGATGGCACTTCCAAAAAATAGGTTTGCAAAACTGAGGGATTGAGCGTGGGATGCCGCTTTTTGAGCCTGCATGTGCTGAGCCTGGGCTTCAGCGATGGCGGGGCTGGGAGGCCGCGCTGCGGGAAGACCCTCGGGCGCAATCAAGGCATGGCCTTCCGCGGCTTCCTGGGCCTTGCTCTCCGCGGACGCGAAACGGCTTTCTGTCCAGCGTTCAATCCGTTCGAGCACAAAGTCGCGCAGCCTGACAAAGGGAGCGATCGCCGCTTCCCACAGCGAAATAGGGCGCACAATGATGTCGCTGACCCGGGCATCCCACTCTTGGCCTTCGCGATCGTAAAAAATCCCCCGCTTGCCCATTGAAATGCCGCGCCTCACGCCCGAAGTAACCGCCGCCGCAATGTTCATCGTTGCGGTCGCTCCCTCTTGGGTCTTGCGTTCGAGATCGACATAAATAACAAATAGATTGGATTGTTCGGCAATTGGTTTATGTTCGCTCTTCTGGTTTACGCGCACGCAAAATGAAAGCTCCCGGCCGTCGAGCACCAAAGTGCCTGTTTCAAACAGGCAGCGCTCATGCAATACGAAAAGATATGGGAAGCTTGCCATGTTATTGGCAAGCTCGACAATCCACCGCTGGTACAGCGATAGTTTTTCGAGGTCGGAAATGGCTTTAAGTTCTTCGGATGCTTCCCGATCTTCGGCAATCAGCGTGCGCAGCCGCTCGGGAAGGGGGCCTAAAATAAATTCGCGGAGTTCATCGCCTTGAAGATTATCGGGTAAGTCGGCGGGCTTTCTCCCCATGTATGCGCGGTAATCATCGAATAGATGAGTTATCTTTTCCCATTCTTTTCGCGTAATTTTGGTGGGTTCTTTGGAGCCCTCCGATACAACGGCGGGTAGAACGAGATAGGCGAGTTTTCTTAAATCCTCGGCGAAAAGCGGATTGAGCCAGCCTCCAATATCGAGCACGCCCGCAGGATTGGGCCGGGCCAGGGGAGCCTCTTTGAGATACGCAGAAATAGCGGCGGGGTTGTTGATATCCAGGGCGGAAATGGTCTCGGCGCTGGCAGAGAAGCGGGAGAGGGCCGCATTTTCCTGGGAAATTAAATCGCATTGGGCAAAAAATTGATCGATTTTATCCGAGAGCGCTAGAATAAGTTCGCCGGCGCTTGTTGTGGCCTCGCCGAGGGGAAACAATACAGAGTTTTCTGCGTTATCGATTGAATTGGCGTCGGCTTCCCAGGCCAGCCTCGCCAAACCGTGCTGAATAAACGCGTCGAGTTTGGATTCGTCGATTCCGATCTCGCCCGATAGATCGACAACACCGCCTTCCGATTTGACGATGCTGGATGCAAAAGCCGAGAGCTCGGCATCGCCCACCTGCGCAAAAGTCACGACGCCGTCGCCGTTGGGAAATTGTTTTGTGTACGTCTCCTTGAAGGCGCGGATCTCTTTCAGCGTGACCTGTGCGCCGCTGCCTTTGCGCTCCATGTGTTCTTCGGCGAGCGCCTTTAGTTTCGCTGCATCGGGGTTCGATGTGTCGAGATCGTCGAGATAAATGGTGTCGGTGCGCTCGATGATTCGGAGCTTGTTTTTAAGGCGTTTGCGAAGCCAGTCATGAGCGGCGAGCAGCTCTTGGACGCGGACGCGCTTGTTCTGATCCGTGTCGATAAATTCAAGAAACGTTTTGTCGCAAAAGAGCTGATCGGTAGGAACGCTTGTGGATGACCAGCGGGCCGGCTCGAGCTGATGGAGGTGATCGAGATCTTCGGGCGTGTTCAGGCGGAGCTGTAGCAAGCCTCGGTAGTCTCGAAAGACGAAAGGTGCGCCGGCCATCCGGCACGCTTGCCATGGTGGGCCGCGGTTTTCAATCTTGCCTATGGGCTGGGTTTTTCGGCGGCCCGCCGACGCTTGTTTTGGAGGCTTGGATCCTTGTAGGATTTGCCCCTTCCGCGATTTGAAAAGATTCGCGAATGATTCGCGAAAAAGCTTTGCTTCTTTGGTTGATACGTTAGCGTCTGCCGATTAGCCCTACGACTTTCACGCGAGCTTGGCTATGAATGGCAAAACCGGGGCCGGTCATCTTGTTTGTTCGGCTCCTGCATGGATTACCCACACGAGGGAACGATTGTGAACGAATACACGCGGGGCGAGGAAATTCGTTCCACACTCATCGCATCGTTCATTCTCATTGTCTTCGTTGCCGGGGCTGTATTTCGGCTGGTCACGGTTCAGGGCAAGCTGGTGCCCGATCCAAAGGCGCACGAAGAGGCGAAAATGGCCGAGGCCAAAAGCTCGCAGGCGCAGGGCTGTAATGTGGCGTCGGAGCGTTTGCTCTCGGAAATTGATGTGTTCAAGTCGTCGGTGAAGGCTGCCCGTGTGAGCGTGAGCGAGCCTGATGCGGGGCCGGGGCGCTTCCGGCCAAAGACGCCTCCGAAAAAAGACAAAGAGGCCGATATCGGGCTTGCGTGGGCGACGGCTCAGCCCTCGTACAAACAGGCGAAGGCGCTCGCGCAATGCCGCGATCTCATCGTGTCGGTCGGCGGTGTGCGGGATGCGGCAACGCCCGCCTGGGATGCGATTGCGAAGGCCGCCGCGCTGACTCCTCCCGGTGAAGACAAGGCGCAGCAGGGAGAGGCTGTCAGGAAGCTTCACGAGCTGTTGAGCGCGGCGCCCGTGGATAAGGTGCATGAAGCGGCGAAAGAAGTGGCCGCGACCCTGAAGACGGCGTCGGAAAAGGCGAAGGAGACCGCCGATAAAGCGACGGTGCGCGAACCTATTCCCGAGGGGCTTTTGCCCCGGCGCATTGCGGTTGGTGTAGGCGTTGTGCTGTGCGTGTTTGCGCTGCTGATCAGTTATTTCAGCGTGCGCGTTGCGTCGATGCGCAGGCTGGCGACGCTGATGCCATTGCGCGAGGCCGCGAAGGCGGGCCAGCATGGATTGCACGCGGCGGCCATTTTAAAGCTTGCCGGGCAGCACAATGGAGGCGAGCCCGGCCTGGTGATCGGCGCGGGATTGGGCGGATTGATTGCGGCTTTTGCGATGCCCATGGATGCCGACTTATTCGTCGGCGGCGTGATGGGCGGGCTTCTGCTTGGACTTGGCCTTCAATGGCTGGTGAGGATGATGACTGGAGCCTCGAAGTGGCGGAGGCGCGCGCAGGAGCTTTCGGATATTGAGAAACCCGGTGTTCCGATCGTATTGGCGCTGAGCAGCGTGAATGCCGGCCTCGAAGCGCAATTCCTTTCGTTCTTTAATGGCCTTCCGCCTGCGGATGCGGCTGCAACCGTCGATAAATTGGCGGCGCAGGCTGAAGAACGCATTTTGGCCGCCGCGGATGCGAGTGCCGCCGCGGGTGGCCCGCCTCCCCGCCAATAAAATCCCGCCGATAAAATCCCTGCGAATAAATCCCCGCCAATCAACGGGCATTGTGCGTTCACCGTGATGGAGCCGGAGGCGCATGCCGCGCGTATCCAAGGGTTCCCCGGGAAAATATTTTCTCGGGGTCCGGCCTCTTTTTCTTAACAGCCAGACAAGGTGAGTTGTTCAAACTCATTTTGAAGGAGTGCTTCATGAATACGATTGGCAGGTATGGGCTTCACAATCGAACGCTTGCGCTGATATCGCTGGCGGCGGCAGCCGTGTCTGTTTCCGGCGTTTTTGCAAGCGGATGCGGTGATGATCCGGAGACGGCGCCTCCCACCTCGGCATCGTCCGGCTCGTCCACGGGATCTGGAATGGGCGGTACGGTAAACACAGGCGGAGCGGGCGGCGGCGGCGGTGCAGGCGGTGGCGGGCCTACGGTATGTGCTCCTGTTTCCGGTGCCACGCGCGGCTCGGCCATTGCGATCACACCGGACGACAATACGGTGATTGCTGTGAATCGCGACGTGGGAAGCGTCACGGTATTTCGCGTGGATTATGCGTCGGGCCAGCCTGATTTAACCAATCCGGTTGAAATATCCCTGGGCGCGGGAAGCGAGCCTTGGCAGGTTGCCGTCGATAGCTGCGGAAAGCGCGCTTATGTCGTGCTTCGCCGCGATCAAAAAGTGGTTCGCATCGATAATCTCGATACGGCTCCCGCCGCCGGTCCAAGCGTGGCTGTGGGATCGGAGCCCACCGGTCTGGCATTAACGCCGAACAATACGAAATTATATGTGAGCAATTGGGTGGATGGTACGCTGTCCGTTATTGATCCAGAAACGATGATGTTGTCCAGCACCATCGATCTCAACGCGGCGCTTGCGGGCGCGAATGTGCTCGGCACCGTGCAATCCAGGGCTGCGCTTGCGCATCCGAGAGCGATTGCGATCACCAACAATGGTGATGATAACGATGCCGATGAAAATGTATACGTGACAGAATGGTTCGCTGCGCGCACGGGTCCAGAGGAAGTGGCCAGCGCCGATACAAATAAAAAAGGATTTGTTTACAAAATTAACGTATTGGAAGGTACGGTGCAGCTTATTGATCTGCCGCCTGTGATGAACACCGGCTTTAACGATCATAATGACGCACCAACGGGTTGCTTCCCCAATCAAGTGGGCTCGATCACGATTTTGGGGAATTATGCGTATGTGAGCAGCACATGCGCTTCGCCCAAAGGGCCGATCGGCGTATTCGCGGGGAAGAATCCGGCCAGTGCGTGCACGGTGGCCACAGAGAAAGCCGATTGCGGCGCGCTCGGCGGAACCTGCAATGGCAATACCTTAAAATGCAATCCCAATCCGACGGATGTAAAGACGACCACGCATCCAGCGCTCACCGCCATCAATTTGATGGATAATACGGCAACAACTCAAGTATTGGACAAGCGTTTTTCCGATGCGATGTCGGGGCGCATGCCTCTCCTGCCCACGGATCTTGGATTTGTGGCGGGGCAGTTTGGCTATTTGACGGGGATGGGCGCGGATGCGGTATTCCGGCTCGATATTAAAGACGGCGTGATCAACAGCGTTGGCTCGCAGACGAATAAGTTCATCAACTTGCACAAGGATGCGAATGACAAGCTGATCAGGCTGCCGATTGGTATTGCGATTGCGCAGTCGAAGGCATTTGGCTTTGTTGTGAACGAGGGCTCGCGCGATGTGACAGCGCTCTCCTTCAACACCCAGAGCATTGCCGGCAACGGCGTCGACGATTTTAAGATCGTGCAGAGTTCGCCCTTGCCTGTGGCCGATTCTCCCGAGGATAAAGTGCTCAAGGGCAAGCGCTTCTTCGTCACGGGCATTGGGCGGTGGTCGCTCAATGGTGAGGCTTGGGGCTCATGCGCGGCCTGTCATATCGATGGCCTGAGCGATAACGTCACCTGGTATTTCGCGCGCGGCCCGCGCCAGTCGACCAGCCTCGACGGTTCGTTTGCTTCGAAGGATCCAAACGATCAGCGCATCTTTAACTGGTCGGCCATCTTCGATGAAGTGGCCGATTTCGAGCTCAACACGCGGGGCGTCTCAGGCGGTAAGGGAGCGATCGTGGACGCGGCGGATAACCGCATCGATTTGCTTGCGCAAACGCCGCCTCAGCAAGGGCTTCAGGGGTCCGCGCGGGATATCTCGGATCCGGCTTCGGCGACACCTCATCCCCACGGCGTGCTCACGGATTGGCTTGAAATCGAGGAGTACATCAAGACGATCCGGGCGCCGCGCAAGCCGACGAATTTGGTGAAGGCCGATGTCGATGCGGGCAAAGATCTGTTCCACGATCCTGCGAAGGGAAATTGCATCGGCTGCCACAGCGGTCCGAAGTGGACGATCTCGACGGTGTTCTATAAGCCGGGCGATCTTCCGAACGCGGCAACGCTCGATGTCGCGCCGACATCGCTCAGCAATCAAAGCTGGAACGTGATGCTCAACGGCTTCCCGTCTGCGCTGTTCCCGGTCGTTTCGCCGCCTGCAAACCTGGTAACCGACGCGCGTATGCGCTTTGGTGCGCCGCCTGGAGCCGAGCAGCTTCAGTGTGCGCTTCGTCCGGTGGGAACCTTTGGATCGTCTCCGGCGGCGGTGAGCGTGCTCGAGCTGCGGCAGGACATGACGACGCCGGGGCAGGGCAATGGAGATACGGGGAAGGGCTTCAATGTGCCTTCGCTGTTGGGCATGCAGGTTGGAGCGCCGTACTTCCACGCGGGCAATGCGCGCACGCTGGAAGAAGTATTTGATGATTCGCTCTTCAAGGCGCATCACAGCTCGGCGCTGGCTCAGGTGTTTGTGATGGATGCGACGAAGGCGAAGCAGCTCGCCGCTTATATTCTCTCGATCGATGAGGACGAGCCTGTGGTGGCCATTCCCGCGAAGGGCGCCCAAGGCGGGGATCTCTGTTTCTATACCCCTTAAATCCGCCCGTTCCTGTTAAAATCCTATCAAAATGAAGACACATCCCAGTGGATTGATCGCCAGTGGGAGGCGTTTCTGTCCTTGAATCAGTTATCAATACAATAAAATTGTAACACAAAAGAATGAGGTTTGCCTCTTTTCGATTGTGTTCAGAATCCCTGCGCGGCAAGCCATTGTAATGGACATGCATGGGCAGGCGCAAGCTCATGACGAGGACGTCGAAAATAAGGGGGAAAGAAACGAGCCTTGTCCAAAAGTTTAAATGGCACGCGCAGTACCTGCGCCAAAAACGCAGTTTTTTCAGGAGGCATGTGGATATTCGATGCCGAAATGATGCTGAACAAGCATCCTGAGCGCGAAAAAAGCAAGGAAATCGATAGGGGGCATATATTGTGCGTTTATACGTGCTAAACAACGATTTGGTGGATGCATCGAAGTTTGGATTGGTTTCTTTAATCATACCCCCGTCAATTCCTCGCGGAATTCAATGTAGAAGCGGGGTTCCGTCCAAATAAATACACTCTTTCGAGTTTGGTTAGTATTTTATTAATTTGTTCACGCGGTTACCGCTGGAATACAATTTGCTGTGTATTTTCGGTTGACCGTGGGGGGTAGTGTCATTGATGGATAGGGCGATGCTCCACAAAGCGTGGGTATGCAGCCATATCCAGAAGGAGACGGCGGATGTGGAGGTCTATTGTATTTGTGAGCTCTGCCTTGCTTCGCTGGGCGGCGCTGCTTCTGGTGGGTGGGGGTGTAGCTTGCAGCACCGGTGATTCTGGTCCCGCGGGGCCTCCTGGTGTGCCAGGTCCACGCGGTTTGCCAGGCGAACCGGGGGCTGCGGGAGATGCCGGTCCTGCGGGTGATTCTGGACCACCAGGGCCCGAAGGAGATGCGGGGACAAGCGGTCCACCCGGTGAGGCAGGGGTAAGCACGGGTACACTCTGGGTAGAGCTTGTGGATGCCCACAGCAAGGCGCTGATTGTAGGGGGAACGGTGCTCGTCGAGCCGGGGGCATATAATGCGAGCACCGATGATAGCGGCCGAGCAATGCTCAATAATCTGCCGAGCGGCTTGTATATCATTACGGCGAAGGCTCCAGGTATTGAGCGCAGCGGCACGCTGTTTAAGAGCGGCGGCGAGAAGGTCGTCAATAGCGAATGGATTTCTGTTGTCGCAGGCGCGGAGAAAAAAATTAAATTAGCAATCTCCCGGCTGGACTTGGACAGCATAAATCTGACCAGCGTTCATTCATCGACAGGCCCCTATTATAATTCTACGAATTGTGAGGTTTGCCATGGTGATCGCAAGGGTGAGGTCTCAGCGGACCCCATGGAGGCGCCGTTTCACGCGATAGCCTTGCCTGCGTCCCATCAATCTTTTGATTGCACCTTCTGTCATAAGAAGACGGAGCTTCCTAATAGCTCCGGCTTTTCGCTTCGCAAGCAGGTGGATATCTCGATATGCACCGGCTGTCATTTGAATTATCCGGCGGACTTTTGTGTTCCGCCAAATTGCCCGCCATAGGAGGAAACCATGGTGCGACCGATGAAGCTCTCTCGACGCAAGTTTCTCTTTGGGAGCGGAGCGGCTCTGGGCACTGGGGCTCTGGCATCGCTCTTCCCATGGCCTTTCCGTAAACTAAGCTCTGCCGAAGCGGCTCAGTATACCGATTATGCATCCGGCGCATGGATACCCTCGTGCTGCAACATGTGCGGTGGTCAATGCGGAACGCTGGTCTATCTTGAAAATGGGCGCGTGCGCAAGATTGAGCCCAACGCCGCAAATCCCAACAACGTCGCCAATGTGAGCACAAAGTTCAGCGAGGCCCAGCAAGCTGGGGATTTAGGCCGTCTTTGTTGCAAGGGTAACGCGGCATCGCGCTCGGTGTATGATCCGGATAGGCTGACCATGCCCCTCAAGCGTATTGGACCGCGCGGTTCTGGTCAATACAAGGCCATTTCCTGGCAGGAAGCCATCGCCGAGGCCGCCGCCGGACTGTGGAAAGTTCAGCAGCAGTATGGAGCCCGATCCATTGTTTGGTTTGCGGAAGACCATTCCTTTAATGCGCCTCAGCTCGACATCATGGATGCGCTGGGTTCGCCAAATTTCTCCAACCATGCCAACTTGTGCGATACGGCGCGCAAGGCCCATTATGTGTCCACCATCGGTCATGATAGGCCCTTGGCCGACATGGAGCAGACCGACTATCTGCTTGTTTTTGGCTGGAATTTCCTCTCTGCAATCAAATGGATTCATTTGGCTGCGATTTTTACGCGGGTTCGCGCAAATAACCCCAATTTTACGTTTACGTATGTAGATCCAGTGTTCAACACCACGGCTTCTAAAGCGGATCGATGGATGGCTCCGCGGCCAGGTACGGATGGTGCTCTTGCTCTCGCTCTTTGTAAGATATTAATCGATCAAAACACGTATAATACCAGCTTCGTCCAAAACTATACATTGGGATTTGATGAATTTGTCAAATACCTAAATGGTGATGGGACCTATGATAATCAGCCCAAGAGTGCGTTGTGGGCTGCCCAAGTTACAGGAATTCCCGAAACGGAGATTGTACAACTGGCTCAGGAGCTCGGCGCAGCCTACAGCGCCGGACGCAAGATCTGCATCGATGTGTGGAGCGGGCCTGGACATCATACCAACGCCACGCAGGGCGGCAGGGCTATCAACGCGCTGAACTTGCTATTGGGCGCGGTGGATCTTCCTGGGACCATGCTTGTTCCGCTGCGCAATGGTCCAAGCCGCAGAGCCGCGGTTGCCGGATGGCCTGCCAAGGATGGCTGGCGTGTGGATGGACGAGACGATGTTGTTGTGAATGGGACGCCTATCGCGAAGAAGTATTCTCATTCGCACGGATCGGGAATCTATGTTGAGACACGGGAGCGGATGCTAGAGCAGAAAGACTTTGCGGGGAATCCTTATCCGATCAAGGCCGCGGTATTTGTCTTTCAGAACTTTGTCATGTCTGTGCCAAACACCCAGCGAAACATCGATGCCATTGAGAAAATGGATTTCGTTTTGAGTGTTGACACGCATCTATCTGAAACAGCCATCTTGGCTGATTTGATCATTCCAGGAAGCCATTTCCTGGAGCGCTTTGATTTTAATCCGAACTGGGTATCATTCCGCTCCATAGGATTGCGTCAACCCGTCATTCCGTCGTGGATTGGCGGTGTGAGCGAAACGCAATTCTTCCTCGAACTCGGGGCCGCGCTCGGGCTTCCCGGCTTTAAGACGACGCCTGGTCTCGATGATACCGAGGAAAATTATCATAAGGAAATGTGGGACCGGTTCATGACCAAGGGAAACGGCGGTAATCCTTGGAATAACCAAGTCTCTTGGGATCAATTAAAGGCATCGGGGGTGTGGATTGAAACCGGCGCAACAGGTGGCACCGTCTATCAAAAGTATCTCGCCACAAAGACGTTTGTAAAGACGGGCAATGCGGCGGTGGATGATCAGATTGTGGCCTTTGGTGCGGGTGCTCAAACGGTGTATGTCGTGAAGAGCGCCGATGGAAAGACATCGAAGGGTATTGCGTCTGGGCCCATGATGAATCATGGGGATACCTATGTCGTTGGATTTGGGACGGAGTCCAGACGTGCTCAATTTTGGTCCCCGAAGCTGAATGCGTGCTACTCAGGCGCGGTACAGCCCGGTGGACAGAGCGTAGCCGGTGATTTGCGCTATCATCCTCTTCCCTATTATCTAGCACCTGAGGATGCCCCCGACGTGCAGTTCCCCAACTATTTCATTTCCTGGAAAGAGGTGGAGCATACGCACACGCGTTCCTTCACCAATGACTGGCTGATGGAGATGAAGCGTGAAAACAAGCTGCATGTGCATCCCACGCTCGCCGCGCAACATGGCCTCACCGAAGACGATTGGGCCTATGTGCAAACGAAATGGGGGATTGTGCGAGTGCGTGTTCATCTAACGGCGGGTATTCAGCCTGAAACAGTTGGCTTTGTCCGCGGCTTTGGTCATTGGGCCTTTGGGAAAATGGCTGTGGGGAAAGGAGCCCATGATGGTTGGCTTCTTCCCGGCAAGGCCGAGATTCACTCGGGTCAGGCTGTACACAAGGAAGCTGCCTGCCGTATTTACAAGGATCTATGAAAGGAGGCTTCAAATGGCCCAATATGGATGGCATGTAAATATTGATAATTGCATTGGTTGCCGGGCCTGTGAGGGCGCTTGCAAGCAAGAGTTTGAGCTTCCTGCAGGCGTGCGCCGCCGCTTTGTTGCGCTTCAAGAAGGAACCGTCAACAATAAGCCCTTCCGGATTCATGTTTCCATGGCTTGCATGCATTGTGCATCGCCCGCATGCATGGCTGCGTGCCCAGTGGATAGATACTGGAAGGATACCACGGCGACGGCAGAGGGAATGTCCCTTCGGCAAGCATTTGGAATGAGCGGAAACCCCGAAACGGGCCTTGTATTAACCAAGCCTTCCGTTGCTGAGGATGGAATGAATGGGGTGGATTGCATTGGCTGCAAACGCTGTATGGCGGCTTGTCCCTATGGGGCAATCCAGTTTGACGAAACCCATGGCCACGCGGATAAGTGCGTTGGATGTTACCACCGGTTATTCAATACAAACTTGCCTCCGGAGCGGCGCAAACCGGCTTGCGTCATTACCTGTTCGGCGTTTGCGCTTCACATGGATGAGGTATCGGTTATCGATGGAGGGGCATACGGAACAGCCAATAAACTGACCGGTTCGCCCGTGGTTGACATCGCGAATCCCACGATTACCAATCCCTCGGTTCGCTTCAAACCCCAGACCAATATCGGATGAAACTCAACACGGAACAAATGAGTGCCCTCGCCGAGACCTTGGCGTTGTTGGGGGGCATCTTGCTAAAGGGTACAGATGGAGGGCTTTTTGACGAATTGCGCGAGGAGCCGATTGTTGCGGAGCTTGCGGCGCTGCTAATCGGCCCCTTGGGCGATGCTCTGAATGCCCTCCAGAATGCGCTCAACCACGAGGAGACAAGCCTTCTTGTGGAGGAATACGCGCGACTCTTTGTCGTTCCGGCTGGGGGAGCATGGGGACATGTGATTGTTCCGCCATGGGAGGACTGTTGGACAGGTAGAGAGCGCCGGGTCATGGGCGAGCGCAGTCACGCGGCCATGCGTGCATATGCAGCGGCGGGCGTCGGTTTTGAAGCGATGGGGGAGAAACCGGCCGACCATGTAGGATTGGAACTCTGTTTTATTGCGACATTGCTGAATGAGGAGCTGGATGGGGCGCGCGATGGTGCCGCCCGGCGGGCATTTGGGCGTGAACATCTTGAGCATTTTTTGCCACAAATCGGTAAAGCGCTAAGTCAAGCCTCAACATCGGAATTTTGGAAATCGTTTGGATCTGCGCTGGAGGCATTGCCTGCTGTCTTGGGGCAAGTAGATGTCGTTTCACTTCCTTTGGTGCGGGAATGACCGTGAAGTCGTTCGATCATCGACGTGTTTGTCCCACGGCTGCCGCCACAGGGCGCATAAGAGCTCTCGAGCCGGCGCGCGGACAGTCTCTTATCGGAAATGCAGTTCTGGATTGACCAAGTCATTTAATTGGGGAGATCGGTTTTTTGCGTGCCAGCGCACAAAATGCTCGTCCAGCGCGTTCTTAAGCGGTCCAGACACCAAGCGATAGCCTCCCGGTAGCAGGCGCGATGGGGCAACCTGAGCCACCACCCGGTTGTTGGCCTGCACATTCACCATATCGAAGCCCTGATCCGGTCTGGCTTGAACGCGAAAGATGGCCCCGGAATTGGTTGGCTGTAGAATAGACCATGTGC
This sequence comes from uncultured Polyangiaceae bacterium, assembly GCA_964537685.1. GTDB lineage: Bacteria > Myxococcota_A > Polyangia > Polyangiales > Polyangiaceae > CAZICM01. The sequence continues at coordinate 22,134 of CAZICM010000002.1, read as the reverse complement.
CATTGGCCACCGACACATCGGGAATCACTTGAAAGTGCTTGCTTCCAGGTATTTCTTCATAGTTCAGTGGCCAATCGGGTGCAGGCGCGGCCTGGGTGGCGGGTTTTGGCGCTTGAGGTGCAGGCGCGGCCTGTGATGTGGGGGCTTGAGCTTGGCGAGACGGAGGCGGTGCTGTTGGGCCAAAAGGTCGTGCGCCCGCGGCGGGGGCCGGAGTAGGTCCGGATGGAGCAGGGGCAGCTTCTTCCAAAGGCGCAGGCGCGGGAGACGGGGGTGTGGTTGATGGTGAAGATGGGGGTAAGCTTGTATCCATCGGCCTTGCGCCGGGCATGGGAGCGGCTGTGGGCTCGGGCGCTACGACAATTGGCTCTGTATGGAAGAGCAAATCGTAAGCTTCTTGGTAAATCTCCGGATCCGCATCCTCTTGTTCAAAGGGTCCCCATGTGGTTTTGGTAATGGCCGACGGTACATGCTTCCTCAGAAAACGCATCACAACCGCGCGGCGTTCGCAATCCTCCTGCATTTGCGCATTGTCGGAGCATAGATTGAGAGCCATCTCCACGGCGACAAGCCCCAATCCCCCCGCCACCTTATAGACCAAACCACTCACAATAAAGTCCGCGGTCAGCTCAGCCAGCGCTTTCTTCTTATCTTCGGCCTCGCTAACCGCATAAATCGTCCCTCCAACGGCGAGTAAGGTAAAAATGATGCCCCCAACCGTTGCAAAGCCCCGGCGAGGCCCCAAAACGCGATCGCGGCTTGAATAGCGCCTGCGTCCTGTCATGTACCCTTCGGCTTGCATATCGGCCAGCCAATCGGCCCGGTTTGTGTAGAGCTTTCCAAGCCGGACATCGTAGGCCTGCGTCCCGGCGCTAAACACGCCTGCCCCAAAGCCCGCGTTACCCTTGGAATAGGCATTGGTCACCACCCTGCTGATCCGGCCATCCTCAAGGGCGGAAAGGGCCGCCTTCGCCCTTGGGCTGTCTGGCATTTGACGCAGATACCTTTCCGCTTCAGCCAGATTTGTATCAAAATTAGCTGGAGATAAGGACGTGGCTTCGTGGATGGTGCGGCTATAAGCTTTATTATCCACCACCCATAGCGTTCCCTCCTTGGGATCGTAGGCTAGAAAATCAAAACCATTCGCGTTAACGTGCTTTTTATAGTCTCTAAAGACATAAAACCCTTCTTGATCGAGGATTCCTTCGGCGATACGCTCCCCCATTTCCCCCGCAACACTTTGGGGCGTTTGCCTCTGAATCGGACCTGCTGGCCCCTTTCCCGCATCGCCCTCCTGCTGCGCAACATGGGTGAGCTCGTGGGCCAATAGCCTTCGCCCATCCTGGGTCCCGGGAGCATAGCGATTTTTAGCAAATACAATATCCCGGCCTCTTGTAAAGGCCAAGGCATTGAGCGATTGCGCGGCATGGTGGGCATTTTCGTCGGCATGTACCCTTACTTGAGCCAAGTTCCGCCCCAAATGCCGTTCGAAATGGCTCCGTGTTCCGGCATCCAGCGGCTGTCCTGGCGAGCTTAGCGTTCTCTGCACATCCGTGGGCACCTTGGAATGGCCTACGCTTGAGGGTGAAAGGCTGCCAATACCAAACGTTTGTATTTCTTGCTGGTTTGAATCCCTCGTCCCAACGGATGTCTGGTCAAGGGAATTTCCCTGCACAAGCTGCTCAGCGACCCGTTCTGCCTCGAGCTCACCTTCTTCCTGCGTCCCAGGAGTAGGGCTATTCACATTAAGATATCGTGGCCATCCGGGTGTATTTGACGGCGGATGGGAATGAATGCTCTTCGCAGGTGCGGCGGGGGCCGGTTCAGCAATGGATTCGCGTGGCTGATGTTGAAAATGATTACCCATTGAAGAACTCCTCCGCCTTTCTTAAAACGACAGATTGCCAATGGGAGATGCTTCTATTCCTGATTCAATGATCAATACAATTAAATTGGACTACGAAAGAGATAATTCAAAATCCTTTCGTAATTTCAAATAAGCATCCGACACCGCGAAGAGCGCCATTGTGCGCACCCGTTCGGATGGGGAGAGCGATTCCGTCAAAATCTCACCCAGCGCCACGGCTTCTGTTGCCGCCCCAAAATCGCGGCATGCCAAAAATCCCGCGCATACCGTGGTTTTTTCAGCGCCAATTCGAAAGCGATGGGCATCCATTCCACCATCAGCCAGCATGGCACCGTTGGCCGCGCGCCTCAGGCGAATACGCTCACCGCTGCCGAGTTTCTGCGCCAGCGTATTGGCAAAGGGGGTTGTCACCTTGCCGATGGCGATTGCCGCCGCGGCCTCCATGACTTGAGCCGCTTCCTTGTCGTCGGACGTGAGCAGCCGCGAAAGAAGATCCGGCCTGTAGTACGCCATGTGCTGAGCCGCCGCGTACGCAAAATGTTCCGCTCTCCACTGCGTCTTGGTGGATGCGGCGCCCAGGCTGCTCGATACCGAAGCTCCGACCACATAACGAAGCCCAAACGGTGCCTGCGGCTCCACATTAATTTTGGGCATTGGCGTGATGCCCAGCGTCACGCCCGCCTCGAGCAGCCCCCCGTACAAAAGCTTAGCCGGCCCGCTCATGGGCACCGCATTGCTTGCCGCGCGCGCGCTCGCCTGTGCCGAGGCTGTGTTTGACTGCGGCCCATCCTTGTTTTTTAAGACCAAAAGCGCCGGAACCAGACACGCCATCACCTCTGCCGTCGCAGGTTCGAGCATGGGATGGCACACAAGTTTCCATTGCTCTTCAGACAGGGGAGGCAGCGAACGGCGGCCCGCCGCTGATGCATGCCGGGCTCGCGCCTGCCGCAAAGCTTCCGGGGTTTTCTCTCCCAGCACAGCCGTTGCCGCATCGGCCGCGCACCATGCTCCATCGAGATTTTTGTCGTACAGCCGCCTCCGGTAGAGCCCATACCAACTCTCGGCCCGGTCTAAATCGCGCTCCAGTTCCGCAATCCAGCTTTGAGCGTTTCGGCCCTCGATTTCTCCTTGGGAAAGCACAATGGCAGGCAGGGAGGCCGATAGGCTTCTGGGCGGATGCGGTTCTGCGGACATCGGGGAAAGCGAAGCTGGCAAAAGCGAGGCCGGCTCCGCTTTTTCGGCAGGCTGTTCTTGAGGCACGAACATCGACGACGTGCTGATCGCCGGGGCAGCCCTCACTTCTTTGGTTTTCGCCACGGGAGGCGGCACACGGGGATCGGACAGATGCAATTTGTTCTGCACAATGCGGGCAGCCTCGTATTTGGCTGAAAGCGTCTTCAGCGTATCGAACACGATCGCCCGCAGCCGCGAAGGCTCACCCGAAAGTTCAAACGATCGCTCCAGCATCACAACGGCCGCCTGCGCATCGCCCCGTTCGATCAGCGCGTGAATGGCCCGCTGCAACAGCTCGGGCATCGGGCCCGTCGCGGCTTGCCGCACAAAAAATTCGGCCGCCGAACCCAAGAGCGGCGGAGCCAGCATTCCCGAGGAAAGAGCTTTTCTCCAAGCCCTTCCAGCGAGTTCCATGTTCTTTAACTCGTGCTCATACACATGAGCGATTTCCATCCAGCGCTCTTGCACGTCGTCGTGCGAAAGCGATCCGCTTTGAATCTCGCGCTGAAGCGTGTCGATCAAATCCAGCCACAGTTGTTCATCGGACGCGCGCTCGGCCGGCGGACGCAGATCTTTGGCTTTTGGCCCCAGCGGAAAAGGCATCGTCGTGATGGCGCGCATTGGATTGTCCTGCGCCAAAATCGGCTCGAGCGCTGAAAGAGCTTCTCCGCCGTTCGGAAATCGCTCGCTCGCCTTTCTCGAGGTTGCCCGCTTAAACCAAGCATCAAAACCCAAGGGCAGCTTCCTCGAAGGATCCAGCACGGCGAGCCTCACCGACGCGGCAGGCATCGCCTCCACAATCATCTCCCGCACCACGGCTTCAACCGACACATCGTCGATATTGCCCGTCATCCAATACAGACGGCCCGAAAGAGCCCAGAACAGAATCAGGCCCAGCGCCCACACATCCGTCGCCGGACTAATTTCCGCGCCGGGCTGAAGTTGCTCGGGAGCCATCCAATAAGGCGAACCGAGCACCTCGGAATTTTTTGAGCGCATCTTCGCGTCCTGCGCCCACTTCGCGATTCCGAAATCGAGAATCTTCACCGTGAACGGCACATCGGTGCGGCGGGCCTGCGCGATAAAAATATTTTCCGGCTTCAGATCGCGGTGAACGAGGTTTTGACTGTGCGCACAGGCCAGCGCGTGCCGGAGCTGCTTGACGATTTCCAGCATATCGCCCGGAGAAATCGGGCCTCTTCGCATCACAACATCATCGAGTGTATCCCCGCGCAGATACTCCATAACCAGCCACGGAATCCCAGAATTCGGCTCGAGTCCCGCTGCCAGCACCTCGACCACATGATCGCTCTCGATCAGCGAAGCCACACGGGCTTCCTTTTCAAAACGCGTCCGAAGCTTTTCATCCCGCGCATATTGCGGATGCATCACCTTCAGCGCGCGGGGCTTTCCGGTACTGATCTGCTCCACCAGATAAACAGCGCCCATTCCTCCCGAAGCCAAATGACGGACGATCCGGTAGTCACCCGCAAATACATTTCCCGGCTGAAGCTCCGCCCACATACGAAAAACCTACGCTAGTCCCGATGAGCCTTGTTTGAAAAGTTGTAACGCACAATGAACAAGCTCCGCCCATCCGCCGTCTTCGTTCACGCTGTTCGACATCGGCACACGGCGTTGATCGGCAGCCGACAAAAACTCGACAAGGAGCGAAAGTTGTGCGATCGCTCGGAATCACCATGCGATTACGGCATTTTTCACTTGGAGGATTGCGCCGCCTAGGCTCAATTCTCGCCGTATGGGGCGCGGCTTCACTGCTTGCGGCAGTGCCCGCGGCAGCCGACAGTCCAGAGAGCGCGGGAGCCGAAGGCGACGCGGACCTAAAGACAGCCAGCCTGTCGGTTGGCAAGCCTGCGGAGCCCGTCGATCTTCAGCCCGCAGGCGGCTCGCAGGCGGCTGACACAAGCGCCGTGATCCCCGATCAGCCCACCGCGGCGAAACATCCCGCGCACGCAAAAAAGGCCAAACCGAGGCGAGGCGGCGTTCATCCCTGCATGACGCCCGATCCTGGTTTTGGCATTTACGATCCTTGGTCTACAGCGCCTTCAATTGGCCAGATGATCGCGCCCCACAAAGGCGGCCTCACCAAAAAGGGCGGTTTCGATCTGGTCGTTCACTTTCACGGCCACGAGCCCATCCGCAAAGAGTTCGTCAAAACAGCCAAAGGCCCTGTCCTCGTGGGCATCGATTTGGGCATCGGCTCCGGCGCTTATTTCAAAACCTTTGCCGCGCCGCATATCTTTCCGCAGCTCATCCGCAGCGTAGAGACCGCGATGCAGAACAAGAGCGGAAACAAAAAAGCCTATGTTCGCAAGCTCGCGCTGTCCTCGTGGAGCGCCGGCTATGGAGCGACCGAACAAATCCTTCGCCAGACCGGAGGCAAAACAGTTGATTCGGTCATCCTCTTGGATTCACTTCACACCGGATACGTCGACGAACAGGCCAAAACACTCAAAGTCGAACAGATCGAACCCTTTATTGCATTCGCCAAGAAAGCCGCGGCCAAACAAAAGTTTATGTACATGAGCCACTCGTCGATCATCCCGCCCGGCTATGCATCGACCACGGAAACAGCCAATTTTGTGATCGCTCAGCTCGGCGGAAAACCCAAAAAAGCCAACCGCCAAGACGTGCTCGGCCTCGATATGTTTCAGCGCTACGACAAGGGCAATTTCAAAGTCCGCGGCTACACCGGCGACGACAAGCCCGACCATTGCGCTCATATCGGACTGATGGCCGATATCATGCGCGTGCACCTTCAGAATCGGTGGAAATCGCCCAAAGGAAAGCGTTAACCTGCCCCAGCGCGGCGGGTCATGACAGAAACGTGACAGAGCCCTGACGGTTTTGTTGCGCGGTGACCAGCCTCTTTCCACACCGCATTTCAGCAATCAGTGGGGCACCATGGGCGGCATCGGAATCATCGTTAATCCGAAGTCTCGCAGAAATAAAAAAGATCCCATCGCGCCACTCCGGCTGGCGCGCGCTCTCGGCGATCACGGCGTTGTCCGCCCCGCGCGCGACAGGGATGAGCTGTTTCAAATCGCCGCCGACTTTCGCAGCCAGAAAATCGATGTCCTCGGCATTTCCGGCGGCGATGGCACCAATTACGTCACCATCACCGGCTTTCTAGAGGTCTACGCCGACGAACCATTGCCTCCCATCGCATTTCTGCGCGGAGGTACGATGAATACGGTTGCCAATGCGGTAGGAGTTCCGCGGGGCAATCCCGACGGCCTGCTCGCGGCCTTAATTAAACGTTATGCCAACCGCGGGAAAACGCCTCTTCGCTCCGTCGATCGCCCCGTGATGAAAATTGGAAACCATTATGGTTTCCTCTTTGGAACGGGCGCACTCTATGGATTTATTGCTGAATACAATCGTGCCAATGACCGCAATCCGCTTCATGCGGCGCGCGTGCTCGCGAAGGCCAGCGCGTCGGTGGCCGTGGGCGGAACGATGATGGAGCGCGTGGCGCCGCGATGGCACGGCCGCGTGACCTTTTCCGATGGCTCACACTTCCCCGAGCGCGATTATTTAGGGATTGCAGCGGGAACGGTCGATCAAATTGGCCTGGGATTCCGGCCTTTTTACCGGAACCAAGAGCAGCCGGGCACATTTCACATGCTTGGCATTCACACCACGCCCACAGGATTTGTCAAAAGCCTGCCCTCCATTTGGCAGGCAAAACCCATGGGTGAGGAACACACCTACGAACGTTTGGTAAAAGAAGCAATTGTTGAGGAACGCGGTGGTGTTGTCCACTATATGCTCGATGGAGACCTGCATACGCACGCTGGACCGCTCACGCTTCGCATGGGTCCCACGGTAAAAATTATCGTCGAGCACAAGCCCGGCTTTAGGCCGCGCATTCCCGTCGAATTAATATAGTTTATGCGACAAATCCTTTAGGCCACACACCGAGAAGAGGCCGTATCGTTTCGATGGTAATGGAAAGCGGCTCACTCGTATCCGCTTTAATATGCTCCTCCGCCGCTAGTTCCGTCACAGGCTCAAAGCTCTTTGCGAATTCATCAAAAATCTCAATTCGGCCATCGGAAACTTCATTCTCGACCTTACGCTTGCGGAGCCGGCTCTTGCACAATTCCGCATCCGCCACGCATTCGACCAAACGAAATGGCACCGAAAAACGCGCGGCCAAATCCCTCGCCAGGCGCCGCATCGTCCGCGTTCTAAATGTCGCATCCAGCACAACGGGCCTCCCCGAGGCCAGCACGGTGGCTCCCCGGCGAATCACCTCTTCATACACCTTGTCCGTAAAGTGAGGATCGTAGGCGCCCGACCAGGTGCCCGTATAAATCTTGGTGCGCGGATCAACACCAAGTAATTGCTTCCTTGTACGGTCGGCCTCCACCACCGGCGCCGCCATTTCCAATGACAACGCATTGGAAAGCGTGCTCTTGCCCGAACCGATCATCCCGCCCACCGCTATCACCGAAGGCGGAATCAAGGGTGCCCTTTTCGCGGCGAGGGACATCAAGAAATAGCGCCGCGCTTCCAAGGCCATACGCTGCCGGCTTTCTTCCCTCGCATCGGGATCGGAAGCGAGAAGCGAAGCGATTTTTCCCCGCACATAAGCTCTATAGCCCTCATAAAAATCGACGAGCGGGTACAAATCAAAATCGCCGGATTCACGCGCGTAAATCGCAAGGAATTGCTCCGCGAGATCCACACGCCCGTGCCAAGCCAAATCCATGCTCAGAAATGCGATATCCGCGCAAGTGTCGGCATAGCGGAAACGATCGTTGAATTCAATACAATCAATAATTGTAACATGTCCATCGTCGTCTAAATACACATGCTCGAGCCTTAGATCTCCATGCCCATCGCGCACCCGCCCCATTTCAATGCGCTGATGAAATAAAGCCCCTTGCTCATCGAGAAAACCAAGCTGGCAGCGCTCAATTTCACGCGCTTCCGAAGGCTGCACATAGGAATGCACGCTTTTGCGCGTCTGTTCGAAATTCTCCACCACATTTCTCCGGACAGCCTCGGGTGTGCCAAAAATGGCTGTTTCCTCGTCGCTTCTGGCCTCCCGGTGAAATTGAGCGATAATTTTAGCAATTCGATCAATATGGATCAATTGAAGTGAACCCGCGCTCAGCCGGCGATCCGCCCGGTATTCTTCAGGCAATCGCACCATATGCACGGCCCAATCGACAATAGGCCCATCGCCCACAAAGGTATACCTATTTTCATGATCGAGCCGGACCGGCGTAACGCCTCGATACACCGAAGGAGACAGCCTGCGGTTGAGCAAAACTTCCGCCTCGCATGCCTGTTTTCGCGATTCGATCGTCCGGAAATCCAAAAAGCCTAAGTCTACGGGCTTTTTTACTTTGTAGGCGTCGTTTCCCGATAGAAAAACAAATGAAATATGGGTTTCAATGAGCTCGACGGGATAGGGATTATTTTTCCCGAAGGCTTCTGGGCGCGAAAGATCGATGTGCGGGCTTCCGGATACTGAGGCAGCCTTGCTCATGCGCGCCCTATCGCATGGGCCGAATTAGGTTGCAATGGTTCAAAATAGCCGCGCGGCGCATTCCGTGCGCGCTCGAATGCATCTCTTGCGCGTCCGGCCATTTCCCGCATTAAAAACTCCCAAAAAAGCCCGAACGAATTGAGCGGCACACTCTATGACTAGCCACGGACTGGAGATTTTTTGCCATGAGCCACAGCGAACAGCACAGCGTCATCGAGGTCGAATTTTCACTCAATGGCCGCCCGCAAAAAATGGCAGTGCCCGCCGATGAGACGCTGTTGACCACGCTCAGGGAACGCTGTGGCCTTGTTTCATTGAAAGACGGCTGCCGGCCTCAAGGCCAATGCGGCGCGTGCCTTGCCCTTGTGAATGGGCATCCCCGCACGACCTGCACGCTTCCCACGCATATGGTGGACGGCGCCGACGTCGAAACCATGGAGTTTTTGCCCGAGGAAGAGCGAAATCGGCTTGCATTGGCATTTACGAAAACAGGCGCCGTTCAATGCGGGGCTTGTATTCCCGGCATTGCATTGCACGCCAAATCCTTGGTCGACCGGCATCCCGAACCCACACACGATGAAATTTTAAAAGCACTCGATATGCATTTATGCCGCTGCGGCGGTTATCCGAGAATCATTCAAGCCATTGAAGAATATGCCCGCATGCGCAAGGAAAATCGATGCAGCGAGCCATTGCGCGCCGGCGGAGTGGGCGCGCCCATTGCGAGGCTGGATGCTCAGCAGGCGGTGCTTGGAACATTAACCTATACGGCCGATTTGGTTTTTGAAGATATGCTTTTCGGCACGGTTTTATTGTCGCCCCATCCGCGCGCATTGGTGCGCTCGATCGATGTATCCGAGGCCCGGGCATTGGCGGGTGTGCGGGCGGTGATTACAGCCGGGGATGTACCAGGAAATCGATGGTATGGATTGATAGAAAAAGATTGGCCGGGATTTGTGGCTGTTGGCGAGGAAGTGCGCTGCGTGGGCGATGTATTGGCCGCGGTCGCCGCCGATAATGAAACAATTGCCCGCAAAGCCCTGGAGCTTATCCGCGTCGATTACGAAGTATTGCCTCCCATTCTTTCCGTCGAGGAATCGCTGGCCGAAGGAGCGCCGCAAATCAATCCAAAGCATTCGAATGTATTGTCCCGTTCCCGCCTCTTGAGGGGAGACGCAGAAAAAGCCTTGGCGGAAAGCGCCCATGTGGTGAGCGGCACATGGCAAACCCAGCGCATTGAACATTTATTTATTGGATTGGAATGCGCGGTCGCCCGGCCCATGCCCAATGGCCGCCTGCATTTGTACACCCAGGGCCAGGGCATTTTCGACGACCGCCGCCAAGTGGCTCAATTTCTTGGAATGGATGAGCAAAACGTTTATGTTGAACTCCTTCCCAGCGGAGGAGCCTTTGGCGGAAAAGAGGATTTATCCATTCAGGCGCATACGGCGCTCTTGGCGCTGAAAACCGGTCGCCCGGTGAAAATCGCGCTCAACCGCGAAGAATCCATCCGAATGCATCCCAAGCGTCATCCCATCAAGCTTCATTACACGGTGGGCTGCGATGCCGAGGGAAACGTAAAGGCCGTGAAGGCGCGTATTTCCGGCGATAGCGGCGCTTACGCATCGGTCGGCGCCAAAGTCCTCGAACGCGCGGCCGGCCACGCCTGCGGGCCTTATCGCGTTCCCAGCGTGGATGTGGAGTCCGTCGCCGCCTACACCAACAACCCGCCTTGTGGCGCAATGCGGGGATTTGGCGTGAATCAGGTGACGTTCGCGCTTGAAGGCGCGCTCGATATGCTTGCCGAAAAAGCCGGCATCGACCGATTTGCATTCCGAATGAAAAATGCGGTAAACATCGGCGATTCCCTAGCGACGGGCCAAATTCTCAAATCGTCGCTCGGCATTAAAAAAACCCTCTTGGCCGTCCAGTCTGCCTACGAAGAAGCCAAACGCAGCGGCCGGGCCGTCGGCATTGCCTGCGGAATGAAAAACTCGGGCCTGGGCAATGGAGTCGTTGAAACAAGCCGGGCTTGTCTAATTGTTGAAGCATCTGATCGTATTGCGCTCTATTGTGGTTTTACCGAAATGGGCCAAGGCTATTTTACCGTCATGGGCCAAATCGCGGCGGAAGCCAGCGCATTACCATCGGCCATCTTTTTCCCGAGAACCAATTCCAATTATGAAGCGGGCGGCGGACAAACCACGGGATCGCGCGGCACCCTCTTAGGTGGAAGAGCCGTGATCGACGCCGCAAAAAAACTCCGCGCCGACTTGGATGCGGGCGCAAACCTTTCCGATTTAATTGGCCGTAATTACGAAGGAGAAGTACGCATTAGCGATACAACGCCCATTGATGCCGATATTCTCGATCCAAAAACGCACACGGCATATGGCTTTGCAACACAGCTCTGTATTCTCGATGAACACGGTCATATTGCCAAAATGATTGCCGCACACGATGTCGGCCACGCCATCAATCCCGCATTTTGCGTGAACCAACTCGAAGGTGCCGTCGTCATGGGTCTCGGTTATGCATTGACCGAAGAACTCGTGTGCGAGAACGGAATGCCTGTCACCTTCTGGCTTCGGGATCTCGGCGCATTGAGAGCCCGCGATATCCCGCCCATTGACGTTATTTTGGTGGAAGAGCCCGAACCCGAAGGACCTTACGGTGCCAAAGGTATCGGCGAAATAGGCTTGGTTCCCACGGCCGCCGCGGTCGCCTCGGCGCTAAAAGCCTTTGATGGCAATGTCCGCTATGAATTACCGATGAAAACCTCGCCGGCCGCCCTCGCGATGAGCGTCGGACCCCATCGCGCCCATCACCATCATCCCCCGCCGCCTTCTTCGCGAAGCCGTGTTCACAGGGTAAAGCATTAAACCGGGTGGGAAGATGAGCATACCAGCCCAGGAGCAAAATAAATCCGAAAAAATGGCGTCTATTGGCGATGTAAATGCTCACACCCATTTGTACAGCGGCCTCGCTCCATTGGGACTGCCCGCATTAAAGCCGCCTCCCCAGAGCTTTCTCGATATTTTGGAACGCCTCTGGTGGAGGCTGGATCGGGCTATTAACGAAGAAATTTTATACCAATCCGCTCGTTATGCTGTCGCTTCGGCGCTGTTAAATGGAACGGTTGCGCTCATCGATCACAATGAATCGCCGGATTGCATTCATGGCTCGCTCGATATCCTCGCCGATGTGTGTGAGGAGCTCGGGATGGCCGCTCTGCTTTGTTATGGGGCGAGCGAACGGAATGGCGGCCGGGCAGAGGCTCTTTCTGGGCTCGCCGAAAACGAACGTTTTTTAAAAACCAACCGGCGTAACAATATGAAAGGATTGGTGGGCATTCACGCGGGATTTACCGTATCGGATGAAACCCTGCGCGATGCAGGCCGTTTATGCCGGGACTACAATAGCGCCATTCATATTCATGCCGCGGAAGACCAAATCGATACAATGGACGCGCGGAGGCGAGGCTATGAAGGGCCTTTATTTCGCCTGCGCGCATTGGGAGCGCTTATTCCGGGCAGCATTGTGGCCCACGGAATTTATTTATCGGCGGACGAAGTGAAAATGGCCGGGGATGAAGGCATTTGGCTGGTTCAAAACCCGCGTTCCAATGAAAATAACCGCGTGGGTTATCCCATGGAGCTTCAGCACAGCGCAAAAGTGGCTCTGGGTACGGATGGATTTTTATCCAATATGATGGATGAACAATCGGCATTGTTCAGGCTTGCCCAGGCGCATGGGGACAATATGGAGCGGGCCTCGCGCAGGCTGGAGGCGGGTCACGAGCTAATCGCTTCTCATCTCGGGCCTTCCCTGAACGATAGCCGAAAAGTGCTTGTGAAACAGGGGGACAAGCATTGGACCCTCGACGCATTGAGCATATCCAATCGGGTTGTTGTTCATAACGGTCATTTAATGACCGCGGATATGCAAACCATTGAACGAGAGGCAAGAGAGGCTGCCTCAAAGCTTTGGACGAAAATGGAAGCGCTTTCCGCAAGGAAGATGGAGACAATATGAACGCGTTGGACACAAATATCGTCAATACAAACACCTATGAATCGGCCGTGCGGCACTTGCGCGGGCTGAAGGTTAAGCTGCCCCGCTTCCAGGATCTCGCGCATCCTCCGGTATTGGAGCCCTCGCGCGAGGCCGAGCTTATGCGCGTGGACCCCGACGAACCCCATCCTTTAAATCTAATGCGCGTCCATTGGCTGAATGGAGCCGATCGCCGATCGCGTGGCCAAGTGCCTCAATATATTCGAATTCCAAAAATATTCTCGGGTGTGGATGCGGAAATTCTCGCCGCAAGAGGCGATCGATTTCCCCTAATAGGCGCGCATAAAGTGCTGGCCGCCTACGCCTGCCTCGTTCCGCGCCTGGTGACGGGCCGCTTCGATCCTGTTGCGCATAAAGCGGTCTGGCCCTCGACCGGAAACTATTGCCGGGGCGGTGTTGCGATTTCACGAATATTAGGCTGCCGCGGCGTGGCTGTTTTGCCTGAAGGCATGAGCGCAGAGCGCTTTCTTTGGCTGGAAAAATGGGTACTCGACCGCTCGGATATTATCCGCACACCCGGCTCCGAGAGCGATGTAAAGGCCATTTACGATATGTGCGCCGAGCTCGAACGGGCCTCTGAATCCAATATCATTCTGAACCAATTCAGTGAATACCCAAACCATCTCGCTCATTATTTGGTGACGGGAAATGCCTTATTAAAAGTATTTGAGGATGCCCGGAAGGATTGCCCCGAACTAAAACTGCGGGCATTTATTTCGGCGACCGGTTCGGCGGGAACGATCGGCGCGGGCGACTTTTTGAAAGAACAAACAGGCGCGCTAATTGTGGCAGCCGAGGCCGTGGAATGCCCGACCATGCTTTGCAATGGCTTTGGAGCCCACAATATTCAGGGAATCGGCGATAAACACATTCCGCTCATTCATAACGCAATGAATACAGATGTGGTGTCGGGTATTTCGGATGCATTCACGGACAGCCTCTATGTGCTATTTCAGCATCCGGCGGGCAAAGCGTTTTTGAGCAATCAAATCGGCATGGAGCAAAAAGCCATCGATGAAATGAGCACGCTTGGTTTTTCGGGCTTCTGCAATGTGCTCTCGGCAATGAAAACCGCGCGCCGCAAGCGTATGGGGGAGGGCGATGCCCTGGTGACTGTCGCCACCGACGGCGCGCCCTTGTACGAGAGCGAAACCTCAAAAATAATAAAAGAACGATTTGGCGGTGTATTCGATGAAAAGAGCGCCGCGCGGGTGTGGGGCCGCTATGTGGAAGGGCTGTGCGACGATCACCTGCTCGAGCTTTCGCAGGCTGACCGGGAAAGGATTTTTAATTTGGGTTATTTCACATGGGTCGAGCAGCGGCAAATTCCTCTCGCCGATTTTGAAGCCCGGCGCAATCAGCGTTTTTGGCAGGGACTGCGCAAAAACATTGCCGATTGGGATGCCATGATCGATGAGTTCAATGCGAGGGCTGGTGTATAGGCATGAAGCCCGAGATTGGCTTTCTCTGCAGCGGGTGCGGGGCTCGTTCTCTCGCTGTTTCCGAGGAACTTTTCCCTTTTCGGTGCGCCCGGGCGAAAGATCTTCCCGCCGCCGATCATGTGCTCATTCCCAATGATTGGGAGATGCCGGATGAATTCCCATCAGAATTCGATGAAAATCCTTTTGTATTGTACCGGCAATTCAGCACTGCCTATCGTGTCGCTCTCGCCTATGGGATGAGCGATGAGCAATATCAAGAAATTGTGCGACAATTAAATGAGCGTATCGCCCAAGTGGATGGACGGGGTTTTCATGTCACGCCTTATGTGCGCGCGCTGGAGCTGGAACAGCGCTTGGAATACCGCGGCGGGCTGTGGATCAAAAATGAAACCGGCAATGTATCGGGTTCGCACAAGGGCCGGCATTTAATGGGCATCCTATTGTATTTGGAAGTGCTCTCCAGGCTGTTTCCCGGGCGATTTAAAGACGCCGCTGCTCAGCCGAGACTGGCCATTGCGAGTTGCGGCAATGCGGCGCTGGCCGCTTCTGTGCTGGCCAAGGCCGCGAACCGCCCTATTTCTGTTTTTATCCCCGAGGGAGCCGAGCCCGGCGTTGTCGAGCGTCTTCGCCGGCTGGATGCCGATATTCATGTGTGCGCGCGCAAGCCGGGTACGGTGGGCGATCCCTGTGTATTGGCCTTTCAACAGGCCGTTGCGCGGGGCGCTCTGCCTTTTTGCTGCCAGGGCAATGAAAATGGGATGGCGATCGAAGGGGCAAAAACAATTGGATATGAAATAATTTCGATGATATTGTCTGGCCGCGCGGAAGTGCCCGAAACCATGATTGTGCAGGTGGGCGGGGGAGCCCTGGCCAGCGCATTGATTTATGCCTTTGAGGATGCGGTGAGCATGGGCGTTATTCAGCGCGTTCCCCGAATCTGCACCGTGCAGACCATGGGAGCTTATCCTCTGAAGCGAGCCTATGAAAGAATTGTTAGCCAATTTGATGAAAAATTCTGGGGAGGAGCGCCGGTATTTGGAGCGGGACTATACGGTGCATTAAAACGGGCCGCATACATTCGGGAAACGGCCTCGCCTTCGTTCATCGAACAGAGTCTTCACGACGCTGCCCAGCACCGCGCCGATTTTATGTTTCCCTGGGAAAGCGAGCCCAAGAGTATTGCCCACGGCATTTTAGACGATGAAACCTATGACTGGCTGGCCATTGTCCGCGGGATGCTTCTTTCGGGCGGCATCCCCATTGTGGCCCCGGAGGCCACGCTAAAAAGAGCCAATGAAATAGGAAGAGATTCAACGCTGATCGACGTGGATGAAACAGGCTCGGCGGGGCTTGCGGGGTTTTTGGAAGTATTGGGCGCGAAAATAAATGGGATTGAGAAAGAATTCGGAAGAGTTTTTATCGTATTCAGCGGAAGACGGCGCTAGACACTTCGCCGAGGCGTTTTTCTTTGGCGTTTTGCAGCAATAACCGAAGGGTTTGCGCTGGGTTTCTAAAGCGCATGCCCAAAATCATCGCCGCAATAATATGGGGCTTCCGGCCAGCTTCCCGGTAGGTATCGAGCCGGGCCTTTTCAAATACGTCCCGGCTTACTTCGCCTGCGGCGCAATTCACAGAACTCACATCGGCCGGCAAACAATGCATGTACAAAGCTTCGCCCTGCTTGGTGAGTTTCATTTTATCGGCATTGCATTCCCAATCTTTGAATTGCGCATTGTGGGCCAGCGCCTCTTTTTCGAGTTCACCGAGCTTTGCGTGCGCGCCCGAGCGCAAGAGCCTCGTTCTCTCTTCCATCACATAAGCGGGCGCCCAGCTCTTTGGATATACGAAATCAGCGTCCGCAAAGGCTTCCTCCATCGAGTCCACCATGGTAAAGGAGCCTCCGCATTCCGCTCCGAATGCCTTGGCTTGAGCCAGCGGGCCTTCCAGCAGATCGTATCCTTTGGGATGTGCCAGGGTCACATGCATACCAAAGCGGGGCATCAATGCGATAATGCCTTGAGGCACTGAAAGCGGCTTTCCATAGCTCGGCGAATATGCCCATGTCATGGCGAGCTTCTTTCCCCGCAATTGATCGAGCCCTCCCCATATTGCACTTAAATGGCGGAGATCTGAAAGCGATTGCGTGGGATGGTCGAGATCGCTCTGCAAATTGATTACGGTGGGGCGGGTGGGCAACACGCCGGCCTCAAAGCTCTCCTCCAGCGATTCGGCGACTTCGCCCATAAAACGATGGCCCTCGCCGACAAATAAATCGTCGCGGATACCCATGACTTCGGTTAAAAAACCCAGCATGGCCGCCGTTTCGCGAACCGTTTCGCCGTGCGCCACCTGCGATGTGGATTCGTCGATTTCTTCGGCGGCGAGGCCGAGCATATTGCATCCAGCCCTAAAGGAGTAACGGGTGCGCGTCGATTTATCGCGGAAAATAGAAACGCCCAGCCCTGTCTCAAATACCCTGGCGGACACCCCTTCGCGCGCAAAATCTTGCAGGATTTCAGCGGCGTGAACGATAAAACGAATATTTTCTTCGCTGTGCGTCCAGGTGGACAGAAAATCCTTGCTGTATAACTCCGGTTTTAATGCCGATAGGCGATCTAGCTTTTCTTGTAGAATTGCAGGCGAAGACAGGTTCATGTTCGCATGGCCTCCAAAAAATATTTAGGAAATGCAGCGTAAAAGCGCGCGGCGGCGGTCAAATGCTCAACCGGGCATTGATCGTCGGGGGTGTGCGCATAAATCTCATTGGCGGGTCCAAAACCAACGGTTGGAATGCCAAACAATCCGGCCGTCGCCACTCCATTGGTCGAGAATACCCATTTATCGACGATAGGTTCGCGTTCCAGAGCTTCGCGCGCCGCGTTTTGGGCCGCGGCAACCGCCGGATGCCCAGCTTCGAATACCCAGCTCGGATAATATTTTTGCATTTCGACCGAAGTGCCCGTGTATGCGTCGCGCTTGTAATGCAAAACGGTTACGGTTGCGCCCGTTTGAAGAACACTGGGAAGCTGCTGAATTTGCAGAACGGCGCTTTCTAAAGTTTCTCCGCGGGTCAGCCGGCGATCGAGATGAATGGTGGCGCTGTCGGCGACCGCGCACAGCGAGGGTGAAGTGGAACGAATTTGCGCAATGGTTACAGAGCCTTTTCCAAGGAATGGATCGGCGCTGTCCGCAAGGGTTTCATTGAGTTTTTCGATATCGGCAATAATGGGTGCCATTTTATAAATGGCATTGATGCCCCGTTCAGGCGCGGAGCCGTGGCATGAGCGGCCTTGGGTGCGCACTTCGATTTCCATTCTGCCGCGGTGTCCGCGATATACGTTGAGATTGGTAGGTTCGGTGATGACAATGACGTCGGGTTTTAATTCGCCCTCGCTTAAAATGTATTTCCAGCAGAGGCCGTCGCAGTCTTCCTCCATGACGGTTCCCGTGACCCAAAGCTGAAAATCGCCTTCTAAGCCGAGCTCTTTAATGATTTTTGCTCCGTAGACAGCCGCGGCAATGCCAGCTTCTTGGTCGCTCGCGCCCCGCCCGTATAAAATACCGTTTTCAATTTCGCCCGCATAAGGATCGCGGCTCCATGTGCTGCGATCTCCAATTCCAACCGTATCAAGATGACCATCGATGACAATGGTTGTTTTTCCGCTTCCAATACGACCTAAAATATTACCCATTCCATCGATTTTAATTTCATCAAAGCCGGCGCGCTCCATTTCGCGGCGCACGCATTGGACGACCTCGCGCTCTTCGGCGCTTTCGGAGGGGATTGAAATCATATCGCGAAGGAAGCGAACCATATCGGGTAAATGCCTTGCGGCTGCTTCAGCGATGGCTTTCTGGGTGGACATGCCCTGTGTTCTCCTAGGCTTGCAGATTGGGTTTTAGGCAATTCACAAAGTTGACTTCATTGGCCGAAAATACCGCATCCAATAGGAGTTTGAGTATTTCGGCATAGCCTAAGTCGGCTTCGCCCTCACAATGACCATGCAATGTGTCATCTATATGATCTATTTGGTATTCGAGCTCAAATCCCGGTCCAAGATAACGCGCGCAGTTTCCCTGAATTTGCAGGCAATAGAGTGCTCCGCGGAAGCGGCCGCTGATGCGCTTCAGTCCTTCGTGTTCTTCCGCAAAGAAGCCGTCGGTTTCGGGTGAGGTCTCAAAGTTTGTGCGGCTGCCGAAAAATCGGGGTTTTAAAAGGTATGGCCCTCCGTCTTCGGGGCAGAAGATATCGCAGTTGCCGCATTCATTGCAGAAGTCTATAAAATTAGCGATTTGATGGCGCTCGCTCAGGTGGAGCTGGCCGTGCTCGGCTATTTCAAAGCCGTTTGAGCTGGGTTTGGCTTTTCGAAGCGGAATTTGGGCGGGTTTTATCGCGAGCACGAAGTTCGCGTCATTGGGGCAAACGGGCACGCATTTATCGCAGGCAATACAATCAAATAGGCTGAGGTGCTTTCCTATTTTCTTGGGCGTGCGGGTATTTTCGGGCGATGCGTAGCGGCCGTTTTGGGCAAGGCTTTCAACATATCTTTCCGTATTGCGGACAACGGCCTCGGCGAGCCTCTGCTCCAAGGGGAGGGTATCGCTGGAAATATCATCGGCCCGCTGGTAGGCCCGGAGAATGAAGTCGCCGCGGCTTTGGGCTTGGCAGCGATCCATGCGCGCATACAGCTCTTCGTAATAGCGATGAGCGCGCGCGTAGCCGCCTGTTTTTAACCAATCGGTGCAGACCGTGACCGGCAAGAGTCCGAGGGCCACCGCGTCGGGAAAATTCAGCGCATCGATTCCGCCCGAAAAAGAAAGGGGAATCCGATTTCCAAAGGTACGCCTGAATTGCCTCACCAAGTGCATGGCCAATACATGAAGCGGCGGTCCGGAGAGATACATTTCTTTTTGATCGGATGGGAAGAAATTCCGGTGGTTTTGCACGACAAGCGTATTGGTGAGTTTAACGCCGAAGCCCAATCCCAAGGATTGAGCGATATTGGACAGGCGTTCGATCATGGGAGCGATTTGGTCGAAGGAAGGGTCGTTTTCGAAGGCGTGGCTGGGAACTTGAATGTCGTGGTAGCCGAGCATATCGTGCAAAATAGAATTCGCTTCTTTTTGGCCGAGCAGTGTGGGGTTGAGTTTGAGCGTGCACGAATAGCCGTAATGCTGAAGAA
The DNA here is from genome assembly GCA_964537685.1 of uncultured Polyangiaceae bacterium. Taxonomy (GTDB): domain Bacteria; phylum Myxococcota_A; class Polyangia; order Polyangiales; family Polyangiaceae; genus CAZICM01. The sequence goes on along the minus strand of CAZICM010000002.1, from coordinate 2,814 downwards.
TATGCTTGGCAATTTCTTCAATTTGTTTGGGCGGGCATCCGTGAAAGGTGCTGATGGTCACGGAGCGGGCAATGGTTTCTGTAAAGGGTAAATCGCGGTATTGTTTTAAATCATCCGGTATTTGCTGCCGAAGCATTTGTACGATATCCGTGGCTTGGCCAATTGCATGAAGAAAATGACCAACACGTTCGCTTTGAATTCCCGGTAAATCGTAGCCAACGCTCACTTCAAATAGTGTATCGCCAAAGGGAAGGAGCGCGCCGAGGGCCGGGTTCTGTTTGAGCATTTCGATGAGCATCGATGCCTTGACGTATTCTTCAAGGGATTGCTCGAGTTTGAGCTCTTGAGACCATTCGACATTGTATCCAACGGTGGCCATGTCAATGCATGGCCGGGGAATGATTAATTCATCTTTGATTTGAATGGTCTTCAATTCGATAATGCGTCCGCCCGCAAGCCATGAAAGGGCGATATTTTGCGCGAGCTGAGTATGGGGGCCGGCCGCGGGGCCTAGGGGGGACGAGGCTTTTTGCCCGTGCATTTCAATATGAATATCGTGGGCGGCGCTAAAGGCCGGAATGCGGCGCAGAGGTAAATCGAAAAGGCTTTGTTTTTGTTCGGGCTCTCGGATGGATCGCCGGAGAAGGGCTTCCAGGGGATAGGGAGAGAGCGTAGCCATGGTCAGGCATTCTTCTGTGCATGAGGCGGGCCGAATTGCCCTGGGCTGGAATTAAAGCGTTTTTTTGCGCCGAATGGAAGGTGCTGTCGGCGCGGGCGCAGGCTTTGCGGTTTGCCCGCGGGTTTTGCGCGTGGGCTGTGGCGTGAAATCCACACCTGTGACAGCTTTGTCTTGCTCGAGATCAATTGCGTTCTCGGAGAAAGAAATTGATTTTCAGCGCGTATGAATGGGCGGTCATTTGAAGCGAGAAGATAATGAATCCATTAGAAATACAAAAGAATGGTCGTTCTATTCGGTATAATTCCGACGATATTGTGGAAAAGATCGCGCGGCGTTTGGTTGGCCGTTATTTAGGCGTGAGCGCGATGTATTTTTCACGGCCTGCGATCCGGCATTCTTCGGTTGATTTGGACGGGAATGCCGCGGAAAAAGAAAAAGCCATTGATGCGGCGGGCGCTGCGGCGAAGGCGGAGGTTCCTCCCAAGGCTTCTAGATGGAAGGCAATTCAATCGGTTGTGGTTTCTTATTTATTTGTTTCGGGAACGAAAGGGGGGAAGATTTTTTCAGCGGGCATATTTTAGTGCTGCCGAGACAATTTCACGGGTAATGGTAAATAATCGTTCGTAGTGTTCGTAGATGGGCAATAGACCTGCGTAGTGGACGATGGCGGCTGTGGGGCGGAGTTCGATATGGCCTTGAAATCCCCAGTCGGCCAGCACTTTTCGCAAATGTGGATGAAAGGCCGTATTTGCTTCTGAGGACGAGGCGGCGAAGGTTTCAACATGGTCGTCCCAGCGTTTTTCGCCGACGCTGACTTTAGGCGGGGGCGGGCTTTCAATGAATGCGACGCGGGTGCAGAAATGTTCGCCGACGCGCATGGCGGCGCGGCGCAGGAGGCCGGGGTGGACGGCGTAGGCGAATAGGGTGCGTGCGAGGGGTTCGCTGTCTTCGGTGCCATACCAAGGTTCGGCGACGACGATATGGCCAGGCGTTAAGTGGCGCGTGCACGCATTGAGATAATACGAGGGCGGCGCGAGTGTGTCGTAGGGTTCAAAGCGGCGAAACCATGTTTCGTCGGGCTGTTGTTCAAACGCAAATCCGCGGTGTCTTGCCCAGTTTTCAATGAGCGGTGAGGCGCGCAGGGCAACCGCGAAAGACGGCGGCGGAGCGGGTTTTTGAGGTGGTTTGGGCACGCCGGGAATGTAGCCGGGCTTTGAGGGCGCAGGAAGGTTCTTGGACTCGACTTTCTGCGGCGTGTGGGTGTAAGCTGTTTTTGTGATCGCCAAGACAGCATTTTGTCTTGTGATTGAAGGAGGTTGGGAATGGGTCGTTGGGTGATGAAGAAGGTGAGCGATCTGCCGCAGAGTTCGGTGGAGGCGCTGAAGACCGCGATGAATTTGGAAGGCGCTCCTATGGAGTGGTTTGACGATTTAGCGTGGATAATGGCGCAGGAGTCTGAGGGGAAGGTGGATGCGCGCAATCCATCGTCGAGTGCGCGCGGGCTTTTTCAATTGACGAAGATTAATTATTATTTAAATCCGCACGGTGCTCATTCGTTTGGGGATGCGGTGGATGAGTGCCGGGGTGGTATTCGCTATATTAAGCAGCGCTATCATACGGCGCAGGCTGCCCGGCAGTACTGGGAACTCCATCATCATTATTGAAGAACCCAGCTCATCAAGCTGCTGCGCGCCTTTTGGCGTCGGTTGGGCTTCCTCACCGTACGATGTACGGCTCGGTCGCCCGCCCTAGCCAAAAGGCTGCTCGCGACGCTTGATGAGTTGGGTTCTGTCGCTCGTGCCGTTTCAAACCGAGGCTACGGAAAACATCGCGGGTTTGGGTGTAGAGCACAGTTCGCTGTGCGGAGGCCCATTCGATGGCTGAGGGAGGATCATTTCGATCGGCGCCGTACCTGAGGGATGGTGTTCCATATAAATGGTATTGATTTTTGTTCAATCCTTTGGTAGTTGCATGATTCTTCATGCAATCGAGCGATGCAGCCCCGCCCAGCGAAGATTTTCACCAGAATCCTCACGATAGCCTTTTCCGGTCGATGTTCTCCGAGCCCGAGAATGCGGCGGGATTGTTGCGCTGGCTGCTGCCCCAAGAAGCGCTGGCCCGCTTCGAACTCAATA
>CAZICM010000001.1:211801-436061 GCA_964537685.1 uncultured Polyangiaceae bacterium | reverse complement strand
CGGCAGGCGCGGGTGCGCTGGGAAGCGTCATCGGCTTGGTCATCTCGGCCGCCGCAGGAAGCGTCATCGGCTTGGTCATCTCGGCCGGCGCGACTTTGGGCTTGGCTGCCTGCACAGGCGGCTTCGCGGGTGTAAAGCCTGAAGCCTGTTTTGCGGCGGGCGCAGGCGCGGCCACAACGGCTTTGGGCGCTTCTTTACGCGGCAGAAGCGGTGGATATCCTCCGCGCGGATCATCCGCGGGCGACGTTTTCTTTGGTTCGGCTGCCGCTTTTTGATTGCCCAGACCGGGCATCGTCTCTTTGGGCGAAAATCCCGCGGGATTGGGCGCCCTCACCGGTGTCTTCGCAGCCTTTGGGCTCTCGCCCGCGGACGCGGCGGCTTTTGCGGCGGGCGCGGGCGCGGGCGCGGCTGCTTCGGCAGGCTTGGCTGGAGGCAGCGCCTCGTGTTTGCCCGCATCCTTGCCATCATCGACAAATGTGCTGACAATCTCTTCTTCGTCTTCGAAGCTCTGCTCAGGCCACAGCGATACCCGTTCGCCCCGCCCAGATACAGGTCCCGATGCAGGTCCCACCAGGCTTGTGAGCGCCGCCGAAGGCACATTGGACGCCTTGGGAATAACGGGCATCGCGTCGGCAGGCACGGCCCCCGGACTATATGCGGGCGGCTGTGTAATCGCCGTGCGGCGCGCCGCTTCCTGGGCACCGCCCGCCGCAGGCACCACAATCGGGATACTCGGCATCTCGGCCCGGCCGCCCTCTTTTGCGGGCGCGGAAGGCGCGGTCATCCCCGTCAGCGTACGGCCTGATACCTTCGCTCTCATCGCATCGGAGGCATCCGCACCCGAGGGACTGGGAGCAGCCGCTGCGTGGGAGGGGCCTGGAGCGGCCTGTTTGGGCGCCGCCGGAGCCGCGGGCATAACGGCTTGAGGCTTTGGCGTGGCGGCCTGCGCCTTGGGAACCGCCGTGGAAAGCTCGGGAACGGCGGAAGCAGGCAACCATTCGGTCATGCCTGTACGCCACACCAGCGTAGAAGGAGCCAATACCTTATTGGTGAGCGCAGCCCGCAACTCATCCAGCCGCACGCTCCGCTGCACGCCGCGCTCATCCGTCCATCGCCACTCAACAGCCGTGCTTGGCGTGGTCAAGACCTTCTCCCTGGCAAATGCAACCCTTTTTTCATCGGCGTAAGCGCGCCCGGACCATCCGCCCATTGCGCAAGACGCTTTTATCGTACCGCAAAACGGGTTCGGCCATTCTAATTTTATGTCCACTTTTTTTGCGTCCTCACGCAACAAAGCGCTCGCTCGGCACGATGATCTATTTGTATGGTCAACACTTCACGGCCCTCGGGGCCAATTCAATCGGTTTGGCGGGCGCTGTTTGGGGCGGGCGCTCATCTGTTTGCCGAAGCCATCAGTCCTAGCCTCTGTGCCGCCTGCGATGGAGCGCTGGAGCGGCGAAGCGCCTTCTGTCCGGCCTGTGCTTCGACCGTGGTTCGCTCGAGCGCCGCTTTCTCCGCACCGGCCGAAGGCTCGTATGAGATTAAGGCTTTTGGAGAATTTGGAGGCGCGCTGGCCACAGCCCTTCGCCGCTTTAAATTCGAAGGGCGCGCCGATCTCGCCCGCCCCCTTGGCCAAATGCTCAGACGGGCGGCGGCCGAAGCCGGACTTCGTGCCGATGTCGTCATGCCCGTGCCGCTCCATCCAAAACGCCTATGCGAACGGGGCTACAATCAATCGGCCCTATTGGCACAATCGATTCTGGACGAAGTCTCGGCGCGGCTCGACACCCGGACACTTGTGCGCATTCGCCAAACCGAGCAGCAAGCGACGCTGGACCAGAAAAGCCGCCTGCTCAATGTGCAGCAGGCGTTTGCGCTTCAAGGTTCGGTTCAAAACCTTCGGATTGTGCTGGTGGACGATGTATATACGACGGGAGCCACCCTTCAGGCATGCGCGGATATCCTTCGAAGCGGAGGGGCGGCCAATGTGAAGGGATTGGTCTTGGCCAGGGCTTAACGCACTTCAACCTGGGCGCGGCGCCGCCTCAACAGACCCAACGCCAAGGCCAGCGCTCCGCCCAAGAACCCCATTCCTTTTTGCGAATCCTTAGACTCAGCACCGGCCAACGCGCAAAAGCACCCACCATGGGGCGCCATATCGTTCTCAGTTCCGGCCGGGGGCGCGCACATCGAGGCTTGAAGCGGATTCTGCCCCGTTCCCCGCTTGCCCTGCGTCAATGGAGTCTCGAGATTGCCCGTATTTTGGTTATCGTGGTGATAGCTTTCCCATTCAATAACCGATGAATCCGCGGCGGCTTCGGTATGCCACACATAGAGCCATCCATTGCGGGTACCCACGGCAACCTCGAGCTTATTGTCTCCATCCATGTCCCCAAGCGCAGGCGTGGGAATAATCCACTGCCCGGTAAACTTCGGCCATCCCGCGGGTTCGCGTCCGCAGGCATCGATCGCATGAAGGAAATAGCCGGCCGATCCAGCCAAAATCTCGGGATAGCCATCGCCCGATACATCGGCCACCGCCTGGCTATTAAAGAACGAGAAATCCTCCAGCAAATAGGGCGACGAAGGCATCATGGCACCTGTCTTACCGCTCCACACCGCCATCAAGTGATCGCCCTGCAAACCCGTATTGCTTTGAGCCTGAAGATTGATCGCCAAATTGAGCGAACCACCCGCCGCAATAATATCGGGCACATTATCCTGATCGATATCGGCCACCGAAGGCTGAGAAAAGAGCGGAAGCATCGTATTGGGCGTACTCGCCTTTGAATATGGACCAAATACACTGGAAGGATCGACACCCCGGATCATTTTATTGGGATCGATCAAGTCTGGCCTTTCGGGCAAGGCATTTTCGGGCGTTCCAGTGAGCGAGGGCTGTTTACCCGGATCCAGCGGAAGAATCAGGGGCAGCGTTGCATTGCCATGAATAATCGCCGCCAATTTCCCATCAAATCGGGCAATCACGCCTGAATTGGGAACCCCTTCGGCCACCAGCGGGAAGAGTTCAAGCGATGTCATTGAAACCGGCCAATTGGGGAAGATCGCGCCATTTGGAGCCTTATTTCCCCGGCCATCGACCAAATACGCGGCACCGGCCTGGCCACCGCTGCCCAGCTTTTCATTGGAGGCAATCAATAAATCCGGCGTACCATCTTCATTGAAATCGCCCACGGCAGGCGTCGTAAAAATACGGTTCCGGGCGGGCTCTTTGCTTAGCGTTCCATTGTAATGAATATCCAGCGGCCACCCGTCGACATCGGCGCCCGTTGAATCAAACACATAGATTTTACTATCGAATGCGGCTTGAATAATATCGAGTTTAGCGTCTCCATTCATATCGACAAGCACGGGAGAAGCAAAGGCTCCCCGGGCAATACGCACTTGCTCATCCATACAGGGTGTGGGCTTTGGCGCCATGGGGTCCAGCGGACACGAAGGCACTTCAGGCAAACGCTTGGGGAATCCACTTAAAATGGCTCCATCCGAACCAATGGCATAGATTGTCCCCGTAAAAGTCGTCACGACAATTTCTTGTTTGCCATCCCCATTCAAATCGCCAATGGCAGGCGCATTTACAATGGTCTCCCGGGCCAGTTCAACATCGACTTTTTTATTGGCATAGGCCGGAGCATTTAAATACACAGGCGTCGTTGGCGTCGGCGCCGGAGAGAGCAAACCATCGTCGTATTGGGTTTTAAAAGGGAATCCCGCAAGCGGTTCAGGCCCGGTTTTAGTCAATTTCAATACATGAACCATACCGCCGCTGGTCGGATAAATTAGCTCGCGCTTACCATCGCCGTCCAAATCGGCCATCTTGGGGCTGCCCTCGCCGCTATCGCCCACTTCAATGGGAAATCCCTTGGCCAGCGTCGGATCGGAATACACATAATAGGTCCGGCGCATTTCGCCCATGATATCGCCTTTATCGCCGCTATAGTGAGCCACAGCGCGGACCCGGACCGTAATCGTATAATCGTTTTCGCCATAAGGGCTATCGCTATCGCGTTCATGCGTAGGATCGATCGTGCGGATATCGAGTTTTGCCAAAGGCTCCGCTTCGCCAAAAATCATATTGCTGGGGATATTCTTCGGCGATTCATGAAAGACTTTAAACTGATCGTCCAAAGGCTGCACGCCGGGCGCCCATTCCGCTATATAATCAAATGAAGTCGCCCTAGGGGCTTGTACCGTTCCAACAATATCAATAGGCTGATCAACGCGGTCTTTATAGAGAACGGTAAACCAGCGGGGCGAAACGATATCGACAGAAGGCGGGATTTTCCCATCGCGAATCGCTTCCACGGCGCGGTTTGCATTCACGCGGCCATAGCCAAAACGCTGGTCAAATCCCTTATGAGACCAGCGGTACAGGCTTTCGGGTTCGCGGGACTCGGGGACATCGATATCGTCGGCCGTCATAAAGAAAATATTCTGCGCCTCGCCGGGCAAAAGAGGCGGCGAAACATTGTATTTAAGCGCCGCCGAATACAAAAGGCCCGAAATGCCCGAAAGCTGACCCGTGGCTTCGCTCGAACAGGCCGTCCCCGATGCCGAAAGAAAGTTTTGTCCGCCGAAATTAGAGCAGGGATGAAATGAAAAATAAGTCGTCGATTCGGTGGCACTACTCCCATCGTATTGGATGGCGTGAACCGGAAGCGTATGATTGGCAGCGGCGGGCATATTGTGATGGCGGGAGTTTTCATCGGCCATTGAAAGCACCGAAAGAACGCCGTTTGCATAGGCATAATCGAGCGCCTGCTGGGCAAAGCGCGTCATATTGATCGTGCCAAGAGCACATTGGATGATTTTGGCTCCATTATCGGTCGCATAGACAACGGCCTTGCCAAACATATTGACATCCGTAATAAAGCTGTCGCCCACGCGCATCGGCATAAAGCGGCATTTGGGGCAGCCTCCCGCCGATCCGATCATATTGTTGGCCTGCGATGTCGAATCCCGCGCTTCTCCCGTCCCATGGCCATACCGGGTATCATCGTAGGGATCATTATCGTTTTTCATAAAGTCCCAGCCGGAGATATCGTCGATATAACCATTGTTATCATCGTCAATCCCATCGGAAAAATTTGAAATGAGATCGCCGGCATCGAGGCGTCCATTGCGGTTGCGATCGCCTTTGGGATGGTCCGCATCGGCATCGGGCGTAAGCGTCGGGGTGTCTTTGTAATCGGATACCGTTAAAACACCATCGCCATTACAATCAAAACCATCCAATTCGCCCGTTCCTCCGCAGGCACTTCCATCGGATTGAAGCGGCTTGTGGGTGGCCAATTCTTTGATATTGAGCCAGGCTTTTTCGATAATATCATCTTCATCCCATTTAATGCCTGAATCGGTTATGGCGAGCACGACCCGGTCGTCGCCGATGGTGTAGCGCCAAGCCGCATCGATGGACATACCGGAAGCCGTTTCATCGGGCCTGGGCATAACGCTTCCGCTGGGATCTGGGATAAAAGAATAATAATTCCATTGGCCATCATCTTTATCGGAATAGCCATAACCGCTGTCATTGGGCCAATACATCGGATTTTTTAGATCGGCGATCGGCGTTGACTCGGGAGGAGGCCACGCGGCCAGTGCGGAATTGGGATGAACGGAGGCCGCGGCGCCGGCGAGCGCGCCGATAGCAAGCCAGTTGTGGAGCCGGATTTCGCGCATACGGCGCAATTTAGATTTCAGCATGGTTTCGTACTTCCTTTTTCATTTCGGTGGACAAGGTTAAGGCGTGGGCCGCGGGTGCGGCCTTGTGCGGTCATTCGAGGCTATCATTGCATCGGCATTGCGAGTAAATGAGCTTTGGAATGGAAAGCGCAGATCTATCGCATCTTCCCCGTATCGATCGTTTGCTATCGCATGAGGCGCTCCGGGGGCTGAAGGCGCAGCTTGGACCGCTATTTCTGGCGCATTTATGCCGATTATGCGTGGACGAGGCGCGGGTTTCGGTGCGGGCGGGCAAGTCTTGTCCCGATTTGGACACTTGCGCGGCGCGGGTTTTATCGATGGGGCAGGCGCTGCTCAACCGGCGAAGCCAACCCGTGATCAATGCGAGCGGCGTTTTACTGCACACGAATTTAGGTCGGGCGCCACTTTCGGCGAAAGCCGCATCGGCGCTTTTGGCCTCTGCGGGGCGCTATGTGCCTTTGGAAATGGCGATTGAAAGCGGCAAACGGGGCGGTCGCGGCGAATTTGCGCACCGGGCGCTGAGTGTCTTGTCGGGGGCGGAATCGGCCTTGGTGGTGAACAACAACGCGGCGGCTGTACTGCTTGTGCTTTCGGCATTATGCGCGGGAAAAAGAGTCATTGTCTCGAGGGGGGAGCTGGTTGAAATCGGGGGAGGATTTAGGGTACCCGACGTACTTATGCGATCGGGGGCGCAGCTTGTGGAAGTAGGGACGACCAATAAAACAAGATTGAGTGATTATGAAAAAGCCATATCGGAAGGCGGAGCGGCGGCGATATTAAGAGTGCACCAAGCGAATTTCCGGATGACGGGATTTGTAGAGCGTCCCAATTTGAACAGATTGGCTGAATTGGCCCATTCGAAAGGAATGTTATTGATAAAAGATTTGGGAGGGGGGGCCTTTTTGGATTTAGCGCCATATGGATTGAGCGGCGAGCCGACGGTACAAGCGAGCATAAAAGCGGGCTGTGACATTTTATGTTTTAGTACGGACAAGGTTTTTGGGGGGCCGCAGGGCGGGGCGATTGTGGGCCGGGAAGGGCTGGTGAAGGCATGCCAACAAGATGCGCTTGCGCGGGCGCTGCGGGTATCGAGGCTGGTGCTCAGTGCGCTGGAGGGGACGCTTTTATCGTATTTGACTGGCGATTTGGATGAGATACCGCTGATGCGGGCGGTAAGAATGCCCTTAGAAAAAACCAAAGAGCGGGCCTTGGGGTGGAAGAATTTTTTGGAATCGAAGGGTATTTCGGTTGAATTGATAGAACTCAATGGGGCGATGGGGGGCGGAGCGCTTGCGGAAGAGCCGTTGCAATCTTATGGAATTGCGTTGCCATTAGGACAATTTGGAAATGCGAATGCTTTGTTATCGGGCTTAAGAACGGGCGATCCGGCGGTACTGGGACGGATTGTGAATGACCGGGTGGTGCTGGATGCGCGGAGCGTGCTGGGGGATGAGGATGAGGGTTTGCTGAGGGCGATTTTAAAAATAGGTTTGTGATGCGCCATTTTTAGTTGTTTGGTTTTTTGTTTTTATTTTTAAGGTTTTGTAGGCTGCGTTTATGTTGCCAGGCTGGACATTAAAGGTAGAGGGATTGGGGAAATTGGCCCACGCGGAAGTGAGGCCCAGGCCATTGATGTTATTTGTGGGCGAGAACAATAGCGGAAAGAGTTATTTGGCGAGTTTTTTGTGGGGATTGCTGACGGATCGGAGCAAGCTATTTCCAGCGGACGATCCGGCGTTTTGGCAAGACGCCACACATTGGCTTCAATCGAGGGTGAATTCGGTGGGGCCGGGCGAGAATATATTTAATGAGGAAGGGCGTCTTGTATTTGAGAAGATTGTTCAAAATGCCTTTAAGACGCGAGCTCTGGATTTTGCCCGCTATATTTTAAATAACAATTCGGTTGAATTGAAGAGCGCGAGTCTCGAGGTAATTCCAAATGACAATGCTATTGACCTTCAATACACACGCGAAGATGTTTTTGGAGATCACTCCTTGCACCTCCAAATTACGGGAACTGGAATCACCGGGGTGGCTAGAGGTGTTTGGCGCTCGGGTCGAAAGGCACAATTGCCAGGTTTCCTTGGTAGAACGGTCGCATCCCAAATATGCTTTGGTTTTCCCAAGAATATAGACCATTGGCCAAACACGCAACCATTCGACGGTAAGCACCAAGTCAGGCATCCCATCTATCTCCCCGCTTCACGCACCGGCTTTATGCTGCTCTATCGTTCGGTCGCGAGCAATCTAATGAATCGCTCCTTGCTGCCAGGCGTAACGGAAGAAGTATCTCCGATCGAATTAACCCTGCCTATGATCCAATTTCTAAATATTCTGGCCACGGATCTAGGCGATGAGCTCGGACCTTATGCCGAAGAGGCCGATTTCCTCGAGCGCGAGCTTCAGGGCAAAGTCGAAAAACGCCCAGTCGTCGGCTTCAATTACTTTCATTTCCGGGCCGATGGCGCACCCAAGCCCTTGCCCATGAACTTGGCCTCTTCCCTCGTCACCGAGCTCTCGCCCATTATTTTGGTGCTCCGCCATATGAAAAACTTCCCCGTGCTCATTCTCGAAGAGCCAGAGGCCCACCTGCATCCAAAGCTCCAGCGCAAACTCGCCCAAGTGATCGTTAGGCTGATCCGAAAGGGCTTGTGGGTTTGGGTGACCACCCATTCAGAGAATTTCTGCCAGCAAATCAATAATTTTATTAAGATTGGCTCAATCTCTAATCGTATTGAGATCCAAGAAAAATTGGGCTATGCTCCTCAGGATTATTTAAATTTGGACGAGGTGGCCGGATATCAATTTGAATTGGACGAGGCGGGCGAAAAGGCAACCGCAAGCGAAATACCAATCTCCGAACAAGGTTTTGCCATGCGATCTTTCAACAGGGAGCTCAGAAAGCTCTCGCGAGAGACGGCTGCGCTTCAGGAGGCGGTAAATCAGCGATGAAATCGGCCGGCGACTCCTTGGAGCAAATGCTTAAGCGGCATGTGTCCTCAGATTATTATCAAATGGCTCGAGAGCCGTATTGTATTGAAGTTAAAGAATTGGAAAAAGGCAGTGAGGCGCTGGTGAAGTTTCTGCTGCCACCGCGCTCGGAAGGCATTGAATTAACGCTGCACAAACGCGGCTTTAGTTTTTTGCTTAAATCTCAAAATGCCGATGGATCTTTTTTGGTGCGCCATCCAGAAACGGGCGAGGTGGATGCCCAATCACCTGCAGCCGGACTCGGCGCCCGATATGATTCCAGAAAAATTGCCTATCGGCGAGGAAACGCCGGGCGATGTGTTGCCCGATGATATTCCCATGGGCTACAGGCTCGATTGGGAGGATTTAACGATTCAATTGGATGGATATCTCGGCGAATTTAAACATCATAAAATTGTTCTCGATACCTCTGGTCATGCCGAGGTCGAGCTTTGCGCCGCTGCTAGCTAATCTGCACCTTGTCCCCAGCCGCAGGAATATGAATCTCGTCGACTCCTTGCGCATTTAGCTTTTCTTTGAGTACTTTCTGAGGCTTTAAGTCGCCGTGCACCAGCATCACCTGCCGAAGCGGTCCACGTTCTTTGCACGCTGCCGCGTACTCAATTAAATCCTTCTGATCCGCATGCGCGCTAAAGCCGTTTAATACCACCACATCCGCACGTCTCTCGCGTTCTACTCCAAATATTTTTACCCGCGTGCGCTGCTCCACCAGCCGCCTGCCCAAGGTGTGCTGCGCTTGATAGCCAACAATCAATATCGTGTTCTTTTCATCCTCTACCCCAGCTTTTAAATGATGCAATATGCGCCCCGCTTCACACATCCCGCTCGAGGCGATGACTATCGCTGGCTCGTTGTTCGAGCTTACGGCTTTGCTCGCTTCTACATCTTCGACATATTCTATCTCCCGAAAATCAAAGGGCGATTCGTGTTTCTGGATGAGTTCGCGGGTTTCGTTGTCGTAGCATTCAGGGTGAAGTTTGAATACGTCGGTGATTTTTACTGTGAGCGGCGAATCTACATAGACTGGCAGTCTCGGGATTTGATTGGTTAAGCGTAGCTTTTTTAGCGCAAAGACGACTTCTTGGGCGCGTTCCAGCGCAAAGGATGGTATCAATACTTTGCCGCCCCGGGCCACCGTCCGCTTTACGACGTTGGCTAGGTCTTCATCCATTTTCTCAACGCTGTCGTGAAGCCTGTCCCCATAAGTGCTTTCCGTTATCAATACATCCGTATTCTCGGGCACTTCGGGGTCGCGAAGTATAGGCCGGTCTTTTCGCCCTAAATCGCCTGTAAATACAATGCGCCGGGTTTTGCCCTTCTCTTCCACGTCGAGCAGCGTTACCGCGCTGCCCAGCACATGGCCCGCATCCAAAAAACTTAGGCGAATTCCAGGCGCTATCAAGAGCGAGCGCCGGTAAGGTACGGAAATAATCCGATCGATGGCGGCAACCGCATCTTCATCGCTGTACAAAGGTTCGAGAGCATCGTCTTCGCGGCCTTCTTTTTCCGCTTGACGATTGAGATATCGGGCATCCGATGATTGAATCGCCGCCGCGTCCCGAAGCATCACCGAGCAGAGGTCGCGCGTGGCGGGCGTGGCGAATATCGGGCCGTCATAGCCGTTTTTTATAAGCATCGGCGCCGCGCCCGAATGATCGATATGCGCGTGGGAAAGTACGACCGCGGTTATTTCGCTAATGGGTAGCGGTAGCCGCAGATTGCGTTCGTAGGCTTCCCGCCGCCGCCCTTGATATAAGCCGCAATCCAAGAGAATGGTCGCGGCTTCGGTGCGCAACAGATGCATCGAGCCCGTGACGGTCTGCGCCGCCCCAACAAATTCGAGTTCCATGGGCGGGGCAGACTACACGGCTTTTTTTGTTTGGGGTGCTTTTTTAATCGGGGCCGGCGCTTTCAGTTGGGTATCGCCTGGCAACATCCCGTAATGCAATAGTGCGTGAATGGACAGGGATCTTGGCCGGGCAATCCACAGGGCTGAACGAGGGGAGGACATTGTTCGCCGCCGCTGCTGCTGCTCGAGGATGAGCTGCTGCTCGAGCTGCTGCTCGAGGATGAGCTGCTGCCTCCATCGTCGGTGCCCGCGTCGGGGGGCGGCGGAGGCGGCGGGAAGCATTCGGGGTTGTCCACGGGATTGGGGACTTTGCCCAAGCAGACTTCGCAGGGCTTGCATTCGTTGAGACAGGCCGCAACAGGCTTGCATGGATGGCATTTTTCAGGATCCATCTCGTTGCCCAAGCTACACGAAGGCAGGCCCGTTACGGCGTCCACCGAGCCCAAAAACACGAAATTTCCGCTGCCGCCGGGTAATTCACAGCAGCCAAAGCAATCGCAGCCGTTGGGGGTAAGAGGTCCGCAAATATCATGACACGTCTGCGGTTGGCTTTGATCGAGGCCGGTGCATCCCAGGTTGGAGCAGGAAGGATTGGCATTGAGGTTGTATTCGCAGGCCGCGCCGTTCTCGGGTTCGGGATAATAGAAGGGGGCAACCGAGTTTGGATCGCATTCATGCGTCCAGCAGCATTCATCGTTGCCAGAACCCGAGTCGTCGTCAAAATAACAGTCGACCGTGCACTTGGGGCCGGCCTGACCAGGAATGCTGCCGTAAAAGGTGTTTTCTGCGTTGTGGCAAGGACCTAAACAGTCGGGATCTTGCCAGTCGATTAGGCCGTCTCCGTCGTTGTCCAGGGTGTCGCCGCATTGATAGGTCTGGCTTTGGCAGGGGGCTTCCATAAATACAATTGGACCGCTTCCACCGGCTCCACCCGTGCCCATCACGCCGCCCGTTCCAGCTCCACCCGTACCCATCACACCCCCAGCGCCGCCTATGCCCCCGGTTCCCGAACCGGCGCTTCCGCTGGTGGTTCCGCTGCTGGTGCTGGTGCTGCCCGATGAGGCACCGCCCGCGCCGCTTGATGTGCTGCCCGAACCCGATGTCGAACCGCTGCCTCCGGAAGGCGTGCTTCCACATCCCGCCGCCAGAGCCGCCGCAAAGGGACTTGCCAATGCAAGCACGACCAAATACCGAAGAACACGTCGCATGGGGGAACTCCTACTTCAATTGTATTGGTGCCGGTTTAGAGCGATAGTGCATGACCATTCGATGCAATGGCATTTGTTCGAATGGTCATGCAATAAAATGCAATTTCACACCGTTCAGACGCTAATTGGGAATGACTTGGCAACACCCCGTAATGCAATAGGCATTAAAGGGGCAAGGATCTTGGCCGGGCAGGCCGCAGGGCTGAATGCCGACGGGGCACTGGCCTGGAGGAGGAGGCGTGCCGGCATCGGTGGTGCCGCCGTCGGGAGGAGGCGGGAAACACTCGGGCGGCAGTTCGTCTTTGCCCAGGCACAATTCGCATTTATCGCAGCCGTTCAAGCAGGCCGCGACGGGATCGCAGGGATGGCATTTATCGGGATCGAGCTCATCGCCGAGACTGCACGAGGGCGCGCCGGTGGTCTTGTCGACCGAGCCCAAAAAGACGAAATTGCCGCTTCCGCCGGGCAGTTCGCAGCAGCCAAAGCAGTCGCAGCCATTGGGCGTGAGCGGGCCGCAGGTCTTGTGGCAGGTATCGCTCTGCATGGCATCGAGCTGGGCGCAGGATTGATTGGTGCCGGGCGTTTTCGCGTTGGCATCGTATTCGCAGGCCGCGCCGTTTTCGGGCTCGGGATAGTAATTGGGCGATACCGAATGGGTATCGCAGGCGTGATTCCAGTAGCATTCGTCGTTGCCGGAACCCGAGTTGGAATCGAAATAGCAATCTACGGTGCAAGCCGGTCCGGCCTGTCCCGGAATGCTTCCGAAGAAGGTGCTTTCGGAGTTGTGACAGGGGCCTAGGCAATCCGGGTCTTGCCAGTCGATGAGGCCGTCGCCGTCGTTGTCGATGGTATCCGCGCAGGCATAGACTTGATTTTGACAGGGAACGACGACAATTCCGCCATCTCCCCACATTGTCCCGCCCGTACCGCTTCCGCCGGCCGCCCCCGTGCTTCCTCCATTGCCTCCGACGCCGGTTCCTCCCGCCGTGCCCGAGCTATTGGTGCCCGTGGATGTGGATGCCGTGCCGCCGGAATTGCCATCGCTGCCGCATCCCTGCGCGAGGACGGCGGCTGTGAACGGGAATACGAATGCACCGACAAGTGCGAGCCGCGAAAGCATACGCATAAAGCTAATCCTCCTGTGCCAGGCCGGTATTTTTCCCCTGGGCAAGACGCAGAATAAGGCAAACGCCGCCTCCGGCCGAAGCGTTTTGAATTGTCCGCGCAAGAAAAAAACGTATTCATCCTGAATACGGAAGCTGGTTGGAACCGGGTAGGCGGAGCTTCCTGCGGCCGTACATACGGGCATCATAAGACGCCGCGCGCAACGCACCGCGCGCCGGACTGGAGGAAATACTATGAAATTGACGAACACTTCCTTGATATTTTCACTATTGGCAGCGGGGCTTTTGTGCAGCGGATGCGGCGACGATCCGCCGCCGGACAACACGGCGAAACAATGCAGTCCAGAGACGCAGACGGGCTGTGCGCAAGGACTCGCGTGTGAACTGGTCACGGGCGGAAAACCGGCGTGTTTTGAGCCTGTGAGCGTGAAGGGCAAGGTATTCGATGCCCTGAACAATCAGCCCATTGAGGGCGCGCATGTGGTCGCCCGGGACGCGAATGACGCGGCTGTTTCAAGCGTGGCGATTACGGCCGCCGATGGCAGCTATGCGCTGAGGGTGCCCGCGGAGCGTTCGGCGGATGGCAAGGTCGTCGATGCAAAGCTCACGCTGAGGGCGGATGCCAAGGCGTATGCGGGGTTTCCCAAGGCGCCCCGGGTCGCCATTCCCTTTAGCCTTTCGGAAGCCGCGGGAAAGCCTTTGGTGGTTCAGACGGCCAATACCGATATCGGGCTGATTCCCCTTCCCGATGCAAGCCAATTCGGCATCGTTTCGGGCAAAGTCATCGCGCCCAAGCCCGGAGGCACCTTGGTTGTGGCCGGCAATGCGACAGGAATTGCCGATTTGAACGGCCTATACACGGTTTTTAATGTGCCCTCGGGAATGGTCGAGGTGAATGGATATGCGGCTGGATTGAATTTGGATTCCAAAGCGGTCACGGTGGCGGCGGGCCAGACGGTGCCCAATGTGGATTTAATCGATAACAACAAACCCACGTCGCGCATCAGCGGGAAGATTTCGATTGTCAATGCGTCGGGTGGCGCTACCACCAGCATTGTATTGGCCGTTGAAGAAACCTTTGTTGAAAACGCCGCGCGGGGAGAAGTGCCCAAGGGATTAAGAGTGGGCAATATATCGGGCGATTGGGCGATTGACGGCGTTCCCGATGGCAAATATGTGGTGCTCGCGGCTTTTGAAAATGATGGTTTGGTGCGCGATCCGGACACATCGATCGGAGGCACGCAGATCGTCCACATTCAGGTTGCGGGGGCGGATCAAGCGCTGAGCGAAAGCTTTAAGGTCACGGGCGCGCTGGCCGTGATTTCGCCGGGCGCGGAGATGATCGAAAAAGTTTCGGGTGCGGTCACGCTGTCGTGGGAAGACGATTCAAGCGAAGACGAATATCTTGTCAAGCTATTCGATGCATTGGGCAATGATGTGTGGACCAAGCAGGGGAATTTCGATCCGGGAGGCAGCGAACCGGTAACGCTTCCCTACGATGGCCCGGCCTTGCTGCCTGGAATGATTTATCAATTCCGGGCCACGTCGATTAAAGGCGGCGTGCCTATTTCCAGCACCGAAGATTTAAAGGGTGTGTTCCAATATCAATAGAATTTAAACGCCGCGTCATTCCGATGGTATATCTATACACTTCTGTTTAATTATCTCCCGATTGAGCGCGCAATAGGCCGCATCCATAGGCGGCCCGATGGTGAACACGGCTCCCTGAGAGGCCAGGCGCGCTCTTGTCCCGCATTTCTTGCCATCCGCGCTTATCGGTTCATTCACAGCACAGACTTCTCCCTCGTTGGGCAAGGTCCACGCCTGGCCTGTGGGGTACACCAAATTGATCGAATAGTCGCCTTCGGGAAGGCAGCCGACGACAAGCTCCATGGGGCGCCCAAATTGCGCGGCCAGGGCTTGTTTCAATGCATCTGGATTGGATAACAAAGGATTGCCCTTGGCATCTGTATCGTGGGGAATCACGGCGATTCCAGGCTCGGCGGGCTTAAGGGGATCGAGGCAAATGGCCGTGGGCCGGACGGCAACCGTTAATTCGGTGTCGAGGGTTTTGATGGGTTCGGGCTTTAGTGCCGTGCCGATCAGGGTCTTGATTAAGGTAATGCCCTGCATAATCACGGTCGGCCGGGTTTGAGCGGCCAGTTTTGAGCCGGGTTTGAGTTTATTGAATACCGCCAATGGATAGAGCGATGGTATTAATGCCGATTCAGGCACATGATCGCCGTCCGATTTGCTAATTATTCCGTTGTGATTGGCGTCCTGCTGCGTAAATAAAAACGATGGTGATACCATTCCATTCGATTGAACTGGAAGGAAAAATGGGTTTTTGGAGGCGGCGTCGACTTCATCGGGCAGCACTCCGGCGGCGAGCCGGATGCGGATAAAGGATTGTTCCGTTCCCGAGGGATTGGCGGCGGACAATTCGTTGAGCTGCATATCCGAGCGCATCACCACATGCTGGGGATCGGCATTGCCCTCAAAGGCATCGAGCACTTCGGCCGGATAGAACACGGGGCGCTCCAGCGGCAATTGCTGGCCGAGCGTCACCGAAATGCCCGAAACATGCGCTCCTTCATCCCCGATGATCGGCCATCCATCGAGGCCGGGCGTGCCCAGGGTGAAGGTTTCAAATTTGGGCGCAAAGCCTAGGAGCGCGGCCGGAGCATTGCTGATCGCGCCTCCGCCGACATCGCCCCGCGTGGGCAGATTGGCCACGAGAAACGCGGGATCGAAGTAACCATCCAAATCGTAAAAGCCGCGCACTTGGTAAATGCCGCCTGCAAGCGGGGCCATCGCCCAATTGGCCGTTGCGTTGGCGGCCGGAAAAAACGATGCGCTAAAGGGCGTGCGCTGAGGCGGGCAATAGCGGGCTCCTGTTGGATCGAAGTAGAGCTGATCGCGAATGCCCGCAAAGAGCGTTTCGCCGGGGACGACCGCGACGCTGGCGGCCGATGTGCCCAATCCCTCGGGAGGCGGCAGCAGCCGAATATCGAAGCCCAGCAGCACGGCGGCGCCCACGATGCGGCCTTTTTCCGTGCAGGGGAGCGGCCCTGAATAGTTCACCGTGCCTTCGAGAACACCGGCCGGACCGCCAAACTGGGCGTAGGGCAAAAAGGTGTCCGGCGTTTCACAGCCCACAAGGCAAGCGGCGAGCGCCGAAAGAACGAAGGCGCGCGAAGCGAAGGCGATTTGATGTTCCATTGCGCCTCGAAGTGCGAGCGTCGATTTCATGGAGCGTCCTATAGGGTAAAGGAAAAGAAGCCCATCACGCGGCGGCCCACGCGGTTGCCGAAGGGATGCATTTGCGGCGGATCGCCCGTGATGCCCGCCAAAGCATTGAAGATGGTGCCCGAGATTTCGGCGCGGTCATTGAGGAAGCGATAGCCGAAGCGGGCGTTGAGCAAGGTATAGCCGGGAAGCGGAAAGCTTTGGACTTGAATGCCTTCCAAAGTCGCGACCTGTTCGCCCCAGCGCTGCGCCGATTGGTAGTGGAACGAAATCTCGCCGCCGAGTCCGAGCTTGCTGCGCACCTGCACGCCGGCATTTACCTTGTGCTGGCTGGTGCGTTCGTCTTCGGGGACATTGCATCCTTGAGGGCGTTCCTGGCTCGATAAATTGAGCGCGTAGTTGGCGAAGATATCGAGACCCTCGACGGGATACAGACGGCCTCCAAGCTCGCCGCCGACGACGTTGTAGACATCGCACTGGTTGGTCCATCCGCCGAAGGCGACGGTGTAGCGGCCCGAGTCGGGATTGAGGCCGCCGATACCGTCCTGAATATTGGAGAGCGAGAGGGGGCGCGGCTCGGCGAGGGCGATTAAGCCTTTGATGCGGTTGTAGTACGCGGTTAGCTCGAATTCGAAGGCGTCGCTTTGCTGGTTGAGATAGCTGGCCTCGACGGTAGTGATCTGTTCGGGATTGATTTTGAAATTCGGATCTTCGCGGCGTTTTGAGGCGGAAACGAGCTCGAGGCCCGGCAAGGTGAGCTGAATGGGCAGATCGAGATACGCCTCGAGAAAGGTGGTGGTTCGGAAGGCGGTCGAGCCCGAGAGGCGTATGGCTTGGCGTTCGGTGGGTTTGAAGATGAGCGCGCCGCGCGGTGAAGGAATGACGCGCTGGTTGTAGGGCACGTAATCGAGACGGCCCGAGACGACAGCGGTGATGTAGCGGCCTATTTTGATCGAGTCCTGCAAGAAGCCCGCGACATGATTTTCAACGGGCGGATCGTCTTGGAGGTAGCTCCATTCGATGCCCTTGAAGCGATAGCTCATGCCGACATGAACATCGTGGGCGAGGGCGGCCGGCGCGTTAAATTGAAAGACGCCTTCGGCTTCTGCGTGCAGCGAGTTTTGTTCGGGCTCGGTTGGATAAATATCTTGGCCGATATAGGCAGCGTTGGCTGATGCAAAACCGGTGAGCCGCTGATACGACAGGCGCGCATTGAAGTTCTTGCTTCGGAAAACGCCGGTGATGTCCGAGTTTTCAAACTGCAGATAGAAGTCGTTGAACGGGCCGATACCGTACATGTTGATCTCGGCGTTGGAGTAACCGCCTCCGATCTGCAGCTCGGATGTTTCGCTGAAGCGCCTTGAAGCGCGCACATCGACGCGCAGATTTTCGACGCCGATATTTTGATTGGCCTCGGAGGGAACGACATCGGTGCGGCCATCGGAGAGCTCGCGGGTCCAGCGCGGATAGCGGGTGTAGCCGGCGGACGCACGATAGGCGAAGTCTCCATCGCGGGCCGTGGACCAGGCCGAACCATACGCCTGGCCATAGTCGCCGTAGCCGCCGCGGAAACCGCTTTTCCCGTCGCCCGGCGCGATGGTGATGATGTTTACGACGCCCGCAAATGCGTTAGCGCCGTAGAGGGCCGAACCCGGGCCGCGCACAATCTCGATGCGTTCGATTTGATCGACATCGATGCTGAAGGACTCCCAAAAGGTTGAGCCCAGAAAATCGTTTTGAACTGTGCGGCCGTTGACGAGCACCAGCAATTTATTGGCGAGGCGGCTGTTGAAGCCGCGCATGGATACATTGGTATCGCCGCCGGTGATCTGCATGACGTCCATGCCTGCCACACGCCGCAAGAGCTCGGGGATACGGGTGATGCCCGAGAGGCGGATATCCTGGCGGGTGATGATCGTCGTTGAATTGGGCGAATCGAGCGGGCTTTGAGCGCCGCGCGACGCGGTAACAACGGTCTCCTGATAGACATCTTCAGTACGGGCTTCGCCGACGATTTTTTTGGTTTCGTCCTTGGACAGCACCGGTGGAGGAGGCTGTTGCGTCCCTGATTTATCAGCCGGTTTATCGGTTGGTTTGTCGGCCGGTTTGTCTGTAGGACCTGTTTCGGGGCCGGTGGGCTCGACAGGCTTATCGGTCGGCTTGTCGGCGGCTTCTTTTTGAGCCTTTTCAGCGGCTTCCCAAGCCTTCTTCGTGGCAAGGGTGCCTTCGAGTTCCTTGACAACCTTCTCGACCTTGTCGCGGTCCGCCGGATCTTTTTCGAGATACTGGCGATAGAACTCCAGAGCCTTTTCGATATTGCCGAGCTCGGCGTGCGCACGCGCAATATTGAAGATGATATTGGGATGCGAAAAGATGCGATTGGCCTCTTCAAACTCTTTAATCGCGCCCGCGAAATCGCCTTTTTTGGTCAGCGCAACACCCGCCTTAAAGTGAGCGCGCGCCTCGGTGCGCTCATCGGCCAGCGCATGAGAGGCCGACAGCATCGCGGCCAACAAAACAATCGATCCAAAATACCTTGGCACACGCGGGAATATGGGGCGTCGCATCTTGTTTCCGGCCGCTCGGATGGCAGAACCATTTCGTCCGAAGGCGTTTGCACTATCGCGCTTCTCGCCGCCCCTGTCAGCACGGCTTAAAAAAATATTAAAAATATTAAAAGTATTGAAAGTATTAAAAATCTTCTTTGAAGCCGTTGTCCCCGCCCTTTGGCTTGACCGTACCACCCGCCTTCGCCAGCGTGCCGCTCACGCTTTCATCCCCCGGCTTAATGGTCACCACGGGCGAGGTATAACCCGTCTTCGAAAAACTCACCTTGTGCTCGGCCTTGGCCTCGTCGCCCTTAAACACCACCTCGCAAGGCGTCGCCGAACAAATGGCTTTCCCGTCCTCGAGCACGGCCGCGCCCGGCGGCACACTTTCAATGCGCACCTTGCGCTCGACGGCGCTTGGTGCTGGAGCCACGACTTGAGCGCTCGCCGTGGACTGTGCGGCCGTTGCCGTTGCCGTCCCTCCGGCAGATGCTTGCGTTGGAGCCGGTTCGGCGGGCCCTGCATTGCCCTGGGATGAACTCTTGGTAAGCGCAACGGCCGCGATGGCACCGGCCACGGCCACCCCCGCAATAATCCACGGCAGAGGCTTTTTCTTTTGAGGCTGAGCGAATTCCATCATCCCCGACACGGGCATCGCCGAAGGGCCGGGGCTGATATCTGTATTGGGATTGGAGGGAGGAACGCTTAGCCGGGGCTCGGGAGGAACGCCTGGATAACTGGAGCGAAGCGTTTGAGGCCCAGAGACATCCCGTCTGGAAACCGCATTCCTGCCATAAGGCGTCGTATCGCTTCCCGGACTGCTCTGCGCCGCGGCGGCAGCCTTCAGGGCAGAGCGGGGAATCATCGACGAGACGCCATCGCTGTTGCCATCGAGCAGCGCTTCATCGCCACCCAGCGACCGGAGCGCCGCCAACAATTCATTCATCGAAGCAAAACGCTTGGCCGGATCTTTCTCCAAACACCTGTAAACAATCGCCTCCATCGCTTCCGAAATGGCGATGCCCGGCAGACAATCCGCAAGCTTTGGAGGCGCCGCGTGCACATGCGCCATCAGCGTCCCAACGCCCGCGCCCTTATCGAAAGGAACCCGGCCGCAGAGCATTTCGTACATCATCACACCAAGCGCGTAGATATCTGTGCGCGCCGATACTTCACCGCCCAGAATCTGCTCGGGCGCCATGTACTTGGGCGACCCCATAAACAGACCTTGCTGCGTTAAATCTTCTTTCTCGCCGGTAACATCTTTCACCAGCCCGAAGTCGAGCACCTTGACGAAATCTTTTTCGTCGCCGTGCGTCGAAACCAGCACGTTTCCAGGCTTTAGATCGCGGTGAATGACACCCAGCCCATGCGCCTCGCGCAGCGCCCTGCACATCTGCTTGGTGATATGCGCCGTGCGCTGTTCGCTAAACGGCCCTTCATCGCGGAGCACGCGGTAGAGCGTGCGCCCATCGATGAATTCCATCGCGATGTAATAAATATCTTCATCGACGCCATAGTCGAAGATCGTCACCGTGTTGGGATGCGTGAGCTTCGCGGCCGTCGCCGCTTCCAAGAAGAAGCGCTTGTGAAATTCAGGATCTTTATCGCCTTCGTATTTCGGGCTCAGCACCTTCAGCGCACATACACGGCCAAGCGGCGCCTGCTCGGCCTTGTACACCTTGCCCATGCCGCCCCGCGCAATAACGCTCACGACTTTAAAGCGGCCATGCACGAGTTTGCCGATCAGCGGATCGATGGTCTGCGTCTTCGGAGCCTCGTCGCCCAAAGACTCGCCGCGCGCGTCTTGTGCGCCGGCCGCTTCCGCTGTCGATCTCGCTGCCGAATTGGTGGGCATGCGTTCGTGCCTTCAGAAAGAAGAGAGACGTTGCGTGTCTCCACGAAAGTGTGGCTGACCTGCTCGAGCGTGTCAATCGCCGGGTTGGATCATCCAACACCGGCGATTCAGTCATTGTGCCTTATTTTGGGGTGGGAGGTGGGAATTTTCAGGGAGCGGCCGTGCGGGATAGCACAATAAAGCGGGTTGTTTTGCCGGCGGGTGTGCCAACCCACACGCGATCTTGGTCATCGGTCATGAGCGAAAACGAAGTGCCGGGCTGCGCGAGAACCAGCAAGTCGTTTTGGGTTTTTACGGGCTCGACCTTGGAGGCCGATGTTTTGTACGCGAACCCCATCACATTTTGCGGACCCATCGCCACGGTAGCGGGCTGAAAGAGAAGCCAACCATCGGCGTTCGCCTCCGGCGCAATCGCTGCAAGCGCCGAACCATAACCAGGAAGCTTCGCCACGCTTTGCCCATCGTTTGCGGCCTTGCCCCGGCCGACCATCGAAGCCTCGAAACCGCGCAGCTCTTGATCGTTGGTCGAGTAGTTCGACATTGCGGTGAAGACATTGCCCGCGCGGTCGACGGCGATCGGCCCCGATGCCTCACCCCATGCCGAAACAGCAAGGGGAGCGCCGCAGCTTCCATCGCCCTCGGGCAGGAGCCGGGCATTTTGGGCCGCGGTGCTTCCGCATGAATCGGCACCGTGGAGCCCGCTGCTCATGCCCGCCGCATCCTCCAGCATCGAAAGCCCGGTGTGCAAAAAGCGTCCTTGATTCGCGTCTCCCAGCGCCGCAATCGCGTAGGCGCTGTTGGTCTTGTAACGCTTCGCCACTTGGGTTCCCGAAAGGAAAACAATCTCGCCGCCCACCGCAGGAAAAGCCGGTGTCCAACTGAAGGCTGTCCAGTCAAAGAAGGGCAAATCCAGCGCCTGCGCGCCCAGGTAAGCATCGGCCGGAATATTGACCGCAAGCTCTTGGCTCTGCTCCGTCAGCGCGCCCATAGGCTCGGCCGGAAGCTGCCAACGCGTAAGCTTCACACTGCCCGCCGCAGCGCCTTGAAGAATCGTCAGCGGACCTCCATGGCTTCCCCAGGTCGGCGCGCTAAAGGTCGCTGGATCGATCGCGGCCTCGTAGATCGCGACCGCGCACAAATCCGCGCCTTGAGCGATCGCAAAAGCATCGGCAAATATGCCGGGCTCGATACAACTTACGGCCGTGCCTCCGCCGGAGCCTCCCGAAGACGACGACGAGCCCGATGAGCTCGATGAGCCCGCCGAACCCGACCCTTCTCCATCTCCACACGCAGCCAGCGCCGCACAGCCCAGCGCGGCCAGCGCCGCCGCACCCAAAACCGATCCCCTAAAAAACGCAAAACTCCGATGATTCATCACGGCTTCATCACGCTTTCCGAGCGCCTTCCCGCGCTCATCCCGACCACTTGCAGAACGCGCGCGATATCCCGGAATCCAAAAGCGCTCGGACACGGCAGCAGAAACACGGCGGGAGCAGACGCTGCCCGCACACAAACCAAAACGAAACCGTGCCGCCGCTCATCCACACCCCGGGATCGCGAACGGTTCAAACAGCAGGTTTCCTGGCTTGCCGGATCGTCCTCTTGCGTGCCCTTCCCAAGCCTCTTCAAGGCCCAGTGGCGCGCTCGCATTCGTCCCCGGTTACAGTGGCGGGGGCCGCACCGGATTCACACCGGCTTCCCTGTTGTCCGGCGTTTTACGTTTTGCTTCCGTAACACGCCCACTGCTTGAACGTCC
This sequence comes from uncultured Polyangiaceae bacterium, assembly GCA_964537685.1. Lineage (GTDB taxonomy): Bacteria > Myxococcota_A > Polyangia > Polyangiales > Polyangiaceae > CAZICM01. The sequence continues at coordinate 413,753 of CAZICM010000001.1, read as the reverse complement.
TCAAGCGTCGGCGGAAAAATCCCTCGCTTCCACGCACCCAAGAGATGTCCCCCACCCTGAACGTCTGCCCGGGGGACCTTGAGCCGCGCGCGTCTCGAGCCCGCGCGGACAAGCCCGATCTGAAAAACATACACCTGTGCTAACGCGACCCATTGCACTTGTCGCCGAGATAGACGACCCTTTGCCGTGTGCAGTCCGGCTTATCGATTCGATATCCGGCCCGCGGCAAAACGCTTTCCCTCGTTGGCCCGTGACGACCAAAACTCCTCCCCCCCCTCCGATCACGCCTGGAACGGTTATTAACGACCGGTACGACACTCGCCAAAGTCTCGGCAAAGGCGGGATGGGCGAGGTCTTTCTGGCCTTTGACCGATCCACGCAGCAAACCGTGGCGCTGAAGGTCGTGCGCGAAGAGTCGCGTATGCCCGGCGATGATGAAGCCTTGCGGCAAGAATTGCTCTTGGCCCGCTCGGTCAGCCATCCAAATGTCTGCCGCGTTCACGACCTGTGCCCAAGCCCTTGGGGACCAATCCTGGTGATGGAGCAGATCCCCGGGCAAACGTTGCATACGCATATTCGCAAGAAGAAGGCGCAGGGCGGATACACCTCGGATGAGTTCAGAAAGATTGCATCTGAAGTGTGCGCGGGACTTGCGGCGATTCACGCGCAGGGATTGGTGCACGGCGATCTCAAGCCGGGCAATGTGATGGTGAGCGAAGGCCGCGTGGTGATTCTCGATTTTGGATTTGCGCAAGAGCGCGCGCGCGCTTCAGCCCGGCGCCCGGGCGCGCCTCCCGACGGCGGAACACCGAATTACATGTCGCCCGAAAGGCTTCGGAGCGGCGGCGCGAGTGCCGACGACGATGTGTACGCGATGGCGCTGACGCTTTGGGAAATGTGGACCTGCCGCGTTCCCGAACCGGGCTACAAACCCCGCTCGAAGCCGATGAAGCAGCAGATCATGTTCGACGTGCCGGCCAGCCTGTCGACCGATGAGATCAAGCAAATCTTCCGCGGCATGAATGAAGATCCCGACATGCGCCCGCAAGCGCGGCACATGCGTTTCTTCAATCCTTCACAGCTCACGACGAGCCCCATTCAGCTTCCGCGCGAACGCCTCGATCCAGGCCCTCCGCCTGGGCGCGCTGCGATGGCCACCTTCACGCCCGGCGCTCAAGCTCTGCTTGTTACCTACGCGACCAATGCGCCTGAAGTCGTGGGTTCTCTGCTCCCGCTCGACAAACCGCAAGTCACGATTGGACGGCGGGCCGATCAAGAAATTGCCATTCCCGAAGCGACGGTATCGGGCACGCACGCGGTGCTAAAGCGCCAAGCCGGATCGTGGCTGCTTGAAGATTTGGGCAGCACCAACGGCAGCTATCCCGATCACAGCTTCGAGCGCAAAACGCAGATTACGCTGATGCACGGCGGTGAAGCGCAGGTCGGCGAATGCCGCATCAAGCTTGTCAGCTTCACGCAGGATTCACCGCATCACCGCAAAGCCAAACAATATCTGTCCAAGCGCTGCGGGCTGACCGGCCTTCTGGTGCGCGAACACCTGATGAAGCATTTGGATGAAGACGGCCTCTTTGCCGACTGGGCTGAAGTTCCGATGCAAGTTGCCCGCTACGAACTCCGCGGCCCCAACCGCCAAGTGAGCGAGCGCCCCACCATTTTGGAAATTCTCGCGCTCCGGCGGGCGGCTCAGCGCGTCGTCGATCTCACCGAAATGCTGCTCCTCAGCCTGACGCCTGCCGTTGCTGGACGAACTGGGCCGCTTAAATTCGTCGTCTCGATGGTTGGGCCGACGATTGACGAAGCGCGGCATGTGGTCGAGCAAGTTGTCTCGCAGGTGCAAGGTCTCTTGCCTGAAACGCTTGAGCTTGCGGCAACGCTCGTTAAAGGCGAACCTGGCAGGCCCGCCCGCACCCTGATCGATTAACCGAAGGCTGCAATGAACCGATTGCCGCTTCCCTCCAGACCCCCGGCCCAGCCATCGCCTTATCGGTATTTGGGCCGTGGAGGCGGTGAGCGGCCTGTTCGTTTGCAGATCATCATCGCTTTGGTCGCGGGCCTAATTCTCGTGGCCGTACCGCTTTATCTCTGGCGGAGGCCGCGTCCCGAATCGATTCCATCCGCGGACGCCGCCGTTGCAAGCGCGAGCGCGGGCGTGAGCGCGCCTGCAAAAACATCGGTCGCGGCCATCAATCCCTTTTTCGTCGCGGGCGACGCAGGCCCTGGCCTCACGAGCGGCGTTACCCTGTCGCCCTTCACCACCATTCGCTGCGAGAACCCGGGGCCCGGCCGCACACCCCCCGAACGCTGCGATCACGTCACCTTCTTTGAAGACGGCCTCGCGCGCACCATCCGCGAAAACGTAGCCTGCGCGCCTCAATCCAAGGTGCCCGTCAAAGTGAGTTTCGTGATGGAGATCGACTTCAAGCGCAAGCGCACAAATCTCTTCGTGGGCAAGTCGACCACCGTGAAGCGCGAACGCACCAAAGAGCTGCTCCGCTGCATTAAACGAGCCCTTCCGGCACCCGACTGGAACAGCATCCCGCATCAGTACGTGAAGTACAAAGTCAATATCTCGGCCACCTACCCGCCCACCGAAGCGCCTTAATCCGGGAATGGGGGCGCTGCGCAAAAGCCTTGTTTTTGGCTGCCTAGCCGCCATTTTTTCTTTTGCACCGACGCTCCGCGCGGAAGAGCCTGAAGATCCCCGGCTTAAACAGTACTCGCCCTACGAACGCGCCACGATCAAGAGCGCCCTCAAACAATTCAAAGCCGATATCGACGAAACCCCTGAAGGCAAAACGATCGAACAGATTCGCATCCTTCGCCTTCCCGTCATCGAAGAGCGCGATCCCGCGCCCGATTTTCTGAATTGGTTTCACGTCACGAGCCGCGGCTACACCATCGAACGCGAGCTTCTTCTGCGCGAAGGAATGCCGTTTCAGCAAGTGCTTGTCGACGAAACAGCGCGCAACCTGCGAAGGCTCGGCCAAGTCTCCGTCGTCCTATGCATCGCCCTCCGCGGCACAGCACCCGGCCGAGTGCGCCTGCTCGTCATCACCAAAGATGTATGGAGCCTCCGGCTCAACTCCAATTTCCGCTTTGCGAGCGGCCGGCTTGAATTCTTTTTCCTTCAGCCCAGCGAAGAAAACCTATTCGGCACACACCACTCGGTGGCGGCCAATTTTTACATGGACCTCTTCACGTACTCGTTTGGAGGCCGCTATGTCATTCCGCGCGTCGCGGGCAGCTACATCCGATTTGTCACCGATGGCAACGTCATCCTCAACCGCGAGACAGGCAAATACGAAGGCTCTTACGGCGGTTTTTCCTATGGCCAGCCGCTGTACACAACCCGCACCGAATGGTCTTGGGGAGCGCTTATTCAATGGCGCAGCGAAATCTTCAGGCGCTTTTGTCCTTTAGGCGTTGCCGGCGCAAGCGCGTGCGCGGGCAATATCCGGGGCTTCGACGCCGACGCAACTCCATCCGACGACATCATCCCCTTCGCGTTTAACAGCGACAATATCGCCGGCCAAATCAGCGTAACCCGTTCGTATGGCTGGCTTTCCAAGCACAACATTTCGGCCGGCTTCGATATCTCGAGACGCAAGTACAGCATCCTCGATTTATCGGCCTTCGATCCCCGCGCCGTCCGCGAATTCGAACAGGAGGCCCTGCCTATCAGCGATACCCGCATCGGCCCGTTCATCGAATACAAAACATTTTCCAACCACTTTCATAAAGTGCTCAACTTCAACACCTTGGGCCTCCAGGAAGATCTTCAAATTGGCCACGAAGTTATTTTCCGCCTCCTCCCCGCAACAACACTATTCAATTCATCGCGCAATTATTTATCGGTATTCGCCGCTGGCAAATATTCACTTCCGCTGGCCGATGGACTGGCGAGCGCATTTGTAGAATCCGTCACCGATTTTCAATCCGATAAAATTGCTGACGCATCCTTAGAAGCCGGGGGCCGAATTGTATCGCCCTCGCTGGGCATAGGCCGGCTCGTGGTCGATGGCCGGCTCCTCTACCGCTACCGCAACTATTTAAATCGCCAGACCACCATTGGCGGCAATGTCCGGCTGCGCGGATATCCATCTCAAGCCTTTTTGGGCAAGGACGTGATTTTAGGCAATATCGAATTCCGCACCCGCCCTATTGAAATTCTTTCCTGTCAATTGGGAGGCGCGCTATTCTTTGATACAGGCGATGCATTCAATGGTTTTGATGAATTACAAATGAAGCAATCGGTGGGCGCGGGGCTCCGGATTTTATTTCCTCAGCTCGATCGCACGGTTCTTCGGGCGGATTGGGGTTTTCCGGTGACGCCCGGCTATCGCGATCCAGACGGATTGCCCGGCGATATTGTCATTACCTTTAGGCAGGCTTTTTCGATGCCCGATATTCCTTCGCGGGGCGCAATGATACCGGATTGATCAGATCTGTTTCAATTCAATCCTATTTTCTCATCAATCGATCGTACATCTTCTGACCCGAGCGCCTCGCCCCAAAGGCCATCAATCCAGAACAATGCTTCGCCAATACTACCGCTAGCTTGCCATGCCCCGTTATCACAGCCTCCCGCTTCCGCGCCTCAATCGCATCCGCAATATCCCGCGCCGCTTCCTTCGCAGGCATCACCAGCCACCCAGGCGCCGTGTCTTTGGCATCCGCCTTCATCTGACCCGAATTGTCCAGCAGCCGAATCTCACTCTCCACAAATCCAGGCGCGATATGCGTCACGCTCACGCCCGCCGGCAAAAGCTCCGCCCTCATCGTCTCCAATAAGCCCCGAAGCGCATACTTGCTCGCGCAGTACGCCGAAAACCCAGGCATCGCCAAATACCCATTCACGCTGCCCACACCCGCAAAACTTCCACGGCTCTCCTTCAGCGCAGATAACGCCGCTTTTCCTAGCCGAATCACGCCAAAAAAATTGGTCTCCATCACCCGCCGGTAATCGTCCAGCGTCATCTCCGAAAACGCTCCTCCAACTCCAATACCCGCATTGGCAATCACCACATCCAATCGCCCAAACGCCGAAAGCGTCTGCTCCACCGCCGCTTCTACATCGCCATCGCGGCTCACGTCGCAGCCAATCGCCAACACCTCCCTCGACCCCGACCCAAGCTCCGCCCTCAAGCGTTCAAGCCTCTCTTTGCGCCGCGCCAACAGCGACAGCGAATATCCGCGCCCCGCCAATTCCCGCGCCAGCGCCTCGCCAATGCCCGACGAGGCCCCTGTGATCAATGCAATACGTTCCGCCATTTCTGCGCCTTATTCCGCGTATCGCGGGTCATCAAGCGATTTCGTCCGATCCCCTCATGCCGTGGTTGCAGCTTGCCCATCGCCGCGCGCTCGTGGATCATCAGCAACGCTTGAACCGCTCTCAGCCCGCCGAATGCCCGACCGTTGATACGCTCCGCGCGTTCGCGGAATTTCGGCTTTCACCCACGGCCCGCCAAATTATCGTCGAGCATCTCGAAAGCTGCAGGCCCTGCTCGATTCTCTTTTCCGAAATCCGCGCCAGCACCGAAACCCAGCGATTGCGGCCGCCCATCACCAGCCAGCCCGAGATGGAACCGACCATTCCGTCTCCCGTTACGGAAACATCACCCGCCGTATTTTCCTCGCCGTCCCGCCCACAGGCCCCCATCACCCGGCCTCCGCCCAGCCGCACCGTCCGCCCGCCGCCCTTCGTTCCTCCCGATGAATTCGACGGCTTTTGTATTTTGCGCCCGCTCGGCCGGGGCACCATGGGCCAAGTCTATCTCGCCCGCGAAAAGGCCCTCGGCCGCTTGGTTTCCCTAAAATTTATCGCGCAAGATACGCCCGATAAAAGAGCCTTCGATCGCTTTCTCGTCGAGGCCCGTGCCATCGCGCGCCTTCAGCACCCCAATGTCGTCTCCATTTTCCGCATCGGCGAAATTCAAGGCCGCCCTTATCTTGCCTACGAATTTGTCAACGGCGAAGGTCTGGATTCCATCGCCAAACCCGTCACCTGGGAGATGGCGCTGCGCATCGCTTTGGGCCTTGCGCGCGGCCTATCTGCAGCGCACGCGGCAGGCGTCCTTCACCGCGATATCAAGCCCGCCAATGCCGTCCTCGCGACCAGTGGCGAAACCAAATTGCTTGACTTTGGCATCGCAAAACTCGTGGATGCCCAAGCCACACAGCAAACCGCCAACAACCCCGCGTTTGCCCATCTAAAACATCTGGACAGCGCGTCTTTTAATATCAGCGACACGGCCGCCGCCGCCGACACCATCACCGCCGACACCTTCGATCCCGGCGACACCTTTTCAACAGGCAACTCCGCGGCCCCGGGCATCCTCACCGAATCCCAAGCCATCATCGGCACACCGCTGTATCTGGCCCCCGAAATCTGGGCCGGCAGTTCCGCCACCGCGCGCAGCGATATCTACGCCTTCGGGCTCGTGCTCTACGAACTGTGCACCGGCCGGCATCCCCACGCGGGACTATCGCTTCGCATGCTCATCCGCCATGTGCGCGAAGTCGACATCCCCAAACTCCGCTCGGCATGCCCCAATATCCCCGAAATGCTTTGCGACATCATCGATCGCTGCGTGCGCCGCGACCCGGATGAACGCTTTGCAAGCGCGGACCATCTTCGCCTGGCTGTCGAACACGCCGACGCTTTTTTCCGCGCCTTGGAGCTCGTCCGCTCTGGCTCGCTTCATCTGCCCAAATCGGCTCCAAAAAGCGTCCCGCACCCCAGCGGCACCCCCGAAGACAAGTCGCCCAACCCGCTGATTTCCGACACCGATATCGGCCTTGTCGAAGCGTCGCTTGGGCGTGTTGCAAGCCGTGCGGAACTCTTGGTATCCCGCTTCTACGACATTTTATTTGAGCGCAATCCCTCGGTCCGCCGCCTGTTTCCAAGCGTCATGGAGCAGCAGCAAATGAAACTCGCCGCGGCTCTCAGCCTGCTCGTCGAAAATCTTCGCACACCTTCACGCCTCACCTTTATCGCCGAAGACCTAGGCCGCCGCCATGCGGCCTTCCCCGTCGAACCCGACCACTTCCGGCCTGTAGGCCAAGCCCTCATCGAAGCCTTGGCTGAATTAGAAGGCCCAGCCTGGACCCCCGCCCTCGAACAAGCCTGGCTCGGGGCCTACAGCGCCATCGCGGACTCCATGAAAAAAGGCTTGCGCGAAGGCCAAAAACATCACAACCGCGAACCTCAAAGCGTCCCTGCGGTATCGCAGCGGCTGGGCCCCGCCACCCGCTATGCCCAGATGCACCACGTCAGCATTGCCTATCAAACGCTGGGGGACAGCCCTTCCGATTTTATTCTTGTTCCCGGCTGGATCACGCATCTTGAAGTGGGCTGGACATCGCCCATCCTCGCCCGTTTCCTTCGAAAAATCGCGGCGCAATACCGGCTTTTATTCTTCGACAAGCGGGGCACGGGCATGTCGGACCGCGAACTCGGCGACACCTCCCTGGAGGCCCGCATGGGCGATTTATCTGCGGTCATGGATGACGCTCCATCCGAACGCGCCGTACTCATGGGCTGTGGAGCGAGCGCCGCCATGTGCGCCCTGTTCGCGGCCACGTATCCCGAACGGGTGCGCGCCCTTATTTTATTTGGCGCATCAGCCCGCACGCTTTCATCGTTTGACTATCCTTACGGATTGATGCCTGATTCCATTGAAAGAAGTTGTGAAGCCATTCGAAAAAGTTGGGGTTCTCCATTATTTTTAGAAAGAAACGCTCCATCGGTGGCGGGGGACGCATCATTCCGGCGATTTTGGGGCACCTATCTTCGGATGGGAGGGAGCCCGAGCGCGGCCATAGCCTTGCTTCGGGCCAACGCCGCGATTGACGTCCGCGAACATTTAGGGCGCATTCAGGTCCCCACGCTTGTACTTCACCGAATTGGCGATCAAGCCGTGAGTATTCACGCCGGCCGCGATATGGCCTCGCGCATTCCCAATGCCCAATTCGTTTCACTTCCTGGGGAAGACCATTTGGCATTTGTGGGCGACACCGATATCATGTTCAATGAGATCAAATATTTTATTGATTCGATTGAATCGCCTCACGCGAGTTCGGGAATTGTCCAAAGCACCCGAGGGCATGATGAGATAAAACCTGTGAGCGAGCCAAGAGTGGGAAAGAATGGCACCAAAACCTAAGAGATAGATAAAAAAACACCCGCCCCCACCACAGGCCCTTGCCCCACCACAGCCACCTCCCGTAGCGTGGCAGAATGCTACGATGGCCTTATGCCCTTCTTGGGCTATGTGTACTCACTTCGTGTTCCGACGGCGATCCGGCCCAGTCCTCGGCAACACAAGACTGTCCGGCCGGTCCGAATGGCATGCCGCAGGTCACCCGGGAAGAGCCCAATGACGAGCTCTCTCCCCTCCGCCTGTTGCGAAGAGCCTCCATCGCGCTCCGGGGTGTTCCGCCCTCCGACGCCGAAATGCAGGATCTTCTTGCCCAATCTACCCCAGAGGCCCAGTTCGCCTTTGTCGATACCTTTATCGATAATGCCCTCGAAGATACTCGTTTCTACGATATCACCTTTGAACTGGCCCGAAAATGGTTCAATATCCCCCTCATCGATAGAACCGCCGATGCACCCGAATATGGCCCCAAACAACAGCGGGTCCTCACACGCTGTAAGGCAGGCACGGCCAATGAAGGCGCCTATCACTATTTCCGGGATAATTTTATCAATGCCGACACCGCCTGCGCGGCCGGCGCCGCTCAAACCACCGTCGAACCTTGGTGGGCTCCAGGCACAACCATTACCCTGGTAGGAAGTGCTGCAAATACAACGAATAACGGCAAAACCTATTTCAACGGCAATCCGATTGATATCGAATGCAATGGAAGGGCCGAGGGCACCTGTGGCTGTTTTACCAATGCCGTAAGCTGCTGGTACGATCCCGGCACCTATCCCGGCTGGGCCGTCTTTGTACCTGGCAATCACGAAGGCCAGCGAAGGCTGCTGTCCGAGGAACCCGCCAGGCTCTTTGCCCATTTGGTTTGGCATGAACGGCCTATGACCGATTTAATCCTAGGTGATATGTCCGTCGGACCTACCGAAGTCCAAGTCGCACATATCAATCAATCCCTTGCGGGCGGCGATTTAAATGTGCTCAGCGACGATAGCTATTGGAAACCTCAAAGCTATGCCAATGCGCTAACCGATCCCCATCACGACGCGAGCGATCCCAAAGCCTGGCGCGAATATCCGATATCCGCCCGCAATACCTTCTTCCTCAAAGAGCGGGATTATACCTTCGATCCCCGCAAAGATACCAGCCAATCCAAAGGCTTTCCCTCGGCCGGCATGCTGACTTCGCTCGGATTTTTAGATGCCTATCCCCGGGAAAGGCTGAGAGCCGCCCGCGCCCTGGAAGCCTTGGCCTGCGAGCAATTGCTGCCTCCGGGCGGAGATATCGTCTTCAATGCCTATGAAAGCGATCCTGGGCGGGAAGGGCCTTGCCAGCATTGCCACACCCGTATCGATCCAGCGGCCATTCACTTTAAACGCTATGGCAAAGCAGGCAATGCGCTCGAAGGCTGGGGCGCCGAATACTATATGCCCGGCGTAGGTAACTGGCAATGGGATCCGGTATGGCAGACAGGCGCCTGGCCTTATGGAGGCGAACCCTTTGCGCAATGGAACAAATGGTATCGCCCCGGCTCGCTCATGACGCCCGCGACAGAAGCCGAAGTCGCGGCCAATCCCTATGCGCTCTTCTTGGACTTCCTTCCGCCCGATATCACACTGCTGGGCCAAACCAGCGATGGAACGGTGGGGCCGCTGGGCTTTGCCAAGTTAATCGTCGCCGCGGGAGCTTTCGATAAATGCGTCGTGCGCCATGTCCACGAAAGAGTAATGGGGCGCGATATCGATCCAGCCTCGGAAACAGGCTATTTGCAAACCTTAACCTCGGCCTTTGTGGATGGAGGGCGGCTCGTCCGGCCATTCATTAAATACTTAACCCAAAGCACCTATTTTAGGAGGGGTTCTTGATATGAATTCCTTTAGACACATCTATGCACCGCTGTTGATCATGGCCTTGGGCGCCATGGCCTTGGGCTGCGAAGAAGAAAGCTCCAATCCCTGCGCAGGCCCCACACCCGAAGAAAGAGCGGCCAATCAAGCCGTTTTCGATGCCCTTTCGCCTTCCTGCGCTGGATGTCATGCCACCGGATCGAGAGGCTATTTTGCTTCGATTGAAGCCTTTGAGTTCCTGGTGGTCTACAATCCCCAGGAGGTCGTTCCAGGCAATCCCGATGGAAGCGAGCTGATTCGTCTCTTGGAAGGCAAAGGAACACGGGCCTTTAAACAAATGCCCATCGCGGGACCTTCTTTCGCTCAAATTGCCGCCCAAGGAAAAAGCTCCATGACCATGGATGAAATCCGAGACTGGGTGGTCAACCTCAAGAGCCGCACCGTCGATCCCCTGCCCTCCATTCAAGCCAGACGCATCACCCGCATGGGAGCGGACGATGTGATTCGCGCATTGTACCAGCAATTGGGCCTATCGGACGATGACTTCTTTGTCCCCGGCTCCAATTACGACGTTCCTCACAAGAGCACAGGTCAATTGGACGAAAAATACCCCATGTCCTCGCCCGATTCCAATCCAGCGCCCATCGAGGGCCTGCCCGTCGAGCGATTTGCATCGCTGGGCGGAGGTTCGGCGGCCTCTCAAATGAAGACCGATGGGAGCGTGTCACCCAGCTTTTTAGGCACATTGACCCAGGTATCCCAGCGCTGGTGCGCCATGGCCTTGGATAAGTCGGGCAATACAGCGCTGCTTCCCTCCGGCGCCTCCATTCAAACCGGAAGCTCGGATGCCGCCGCCGTCAAATCGGTCATCCGCTTCTGGTTCCTGCATTTCCACGCTAAAAACGCGGCCGACACCGAAGTCGACCAAGTATTTAACGCAATCTTTGTCCCGCTCGAAACCGAAAAAGACGCGAGAAATGGCTATATCGGCACATGCTCGTACTTTATTCGCCACCCCGATTGGATCTTTTACTAGGAGCCGCCCATCATGAATAAAAGCCGAAGAAAATTTCTCATGGCCGCCCTGGGGGCATCGCAATTGGCGCTCCTAGGCCGTTTTTCAACCCGAAGTGCCCTCGCCGGGCCTCTGCCCAATGGTCCAACCAAGCTTTTATGTATTTGGCTGGACGGAGGATGCAACTGGGAGCATTTCTTTACACCGCTCACTGGAACGGGAATCGATACTTTTATTCGCCCCCCCGAAGGCGGATTGCATCCCTTTGGATACTCCCAAAAAATGGTCCGCAACTTCGACGGATCGGCCGCCGATCTCGCCGATCCCAGCCCTGTGCGGCAGATGCGCGGACCCGTCTCATGGAACGATGCCAATCCAGCAGATGCCTCCGGGCAAAACCCCCTCTCAGACAATACCCAAACCTTTAGACCCTGGGGGTATTCATGGGTTGACCCCAAATTCAAGATCTATGAACGGGCCTGTTTACTGGTTGGAGCCGATCAAGGCACCGCCTCCCATGCGAGCGGCATTGTCGCCAGCATGTGCGGCGTGGCCGGATCGTCCTTTCGAGCGCCCTCCATCCAAGCCGTTATCGCCAACTACATGGCCTCGTATTTTCCAGATCGGCCCGTACCCAACGCCGTACTAGGCGGCACCTTGCCCTCGGCCCTGGATTTACCCTCCTTGGCCACACCCTATTCGCTCACAAGCCTCGCGCTGGTTGAATCCACCATATCCGACCGCCGCAATGGGGCATGGGATGGACTTCGCACCCGCACCATGACAGAGGGCCTGGGATTTGATGGAATGCCGACGGGCGAGATGCTCCCGCTCACGGTCACGGACGCGGCCATTTTGGAGGCGATTCGCGCCAAGAAAGGGATATCGACCTCGGGAACGGATGAGCTGTACAAGCAGCTTTACGACACCTACGCGGGCATCAGCAAAACCGTTGCGAAAAACGTACTCGACGTGCTTGAGCAAACCAAAGGATTTGAGCTATTGCCGACCGATCCCATGTATTCGAGCGGCCCATTCAAGACGGCCTGCATTGGCTCGGCGGATATCTGCGGGAGCGTGATGGCGGGCGGCCCCTATGATTTCGCGCTCAAATTATTGAAATCGAACCTGGTCACGAGCCTAACGCTACGGGCGACCAGCATTGCCAACACGGGATTTGACGTACATTTCTCGGGAGGCGCGAGGGCCCAGACCAGTCATTTAAGGATTGCGCTGGAAGCCGTTGGTCAAATGCTCATTGAAATGAGCCAAACCCCCGCCTCATCGGGCCAAGGAAGCCTGCTGGACGAAACGCTGGTCTATATTTACAGCGACTTTGGCCGGACCTTTGCCAAGAGTGGCGAAGATGGGACCGACCATCATCCTGCGACATGCGGGATTTTGGTAGGTGGGAGCGTGAAAGGCAATCAAATGATAGGCGGTTACGATGAAACGGCCAAAGGCTCACCGCTGGGAGCGCCGGTACCCTTGATCGAAGAATCGGGCGCCAAAGCGACGCGCCCTCCGACATCGCAAGATATCGCGGCGACGGTGATTCGGGCTTTTGGACTAGAGCCTGGGAAAGACTTTTTTATTCCTGGGGGCTATGGAGTATTTGACGGCGCGCTGTTGATCTAGCGCAAAGCCACGGAAATCGGACCCCACAAAAATTCCATAACGAACACTTGCCCAAGCCCGACAATTGATGCTATCGTCCGCGGCCGCGAGCGAGCATCATGAAAATCCCCTACGGAATCAGCAATTTCGCCGACCTGCGCCGGGGCCGCTATTTTTACATCGACAAAACGCCCTATATTCCCAAGCTTGAACCGGACGAGCTGGGCGTGAGCTATAGCCTCTTTCTGCGTCCGCGCCGCTTTGGAAAATCCACACTGCTCAGCATGCTAGAGCACTACTACGACCTCAATCGCGCCGATCAATTCGACGAACTCTTCTCGGGCTTATGGATACACGGGCACCCCACCCCGGAACGCAACCAATATTTGGTCCTCAGCTTGGATTTTTCCAAAGTGATTACGGACAGTGGATTGGATGCCTTAAAGAGCAGTTTTAGCCGTGTCGTTCGAACCGGCGTACGCATGATGCTCATGAATTACCGTGGACGCTTTCCGGACCTGGCCAGATTCGAGACCGATCTTTCGCGGGATGAAGATGCGGTCTCCATCATTGGAGAGCTGCTCGCCGTGGTTTGGGGAATTCAACAAAAGATCTATCTTTTCATCGACGAATACGACAACTTTGCCAATCGTCTTCTCTCGGACGGCCGCCAAGATCTCTATGAATCCGTCGTAGGCGCAACGGGCTTTGTACGCAGTTTTTATGCATCGCTCAAAGCGGGCACAACAGCGGGCTCGCTGGGCCGAATGCTGATCACAGGCGTCTCGCCCATCCTGCTCGACGACTTATCCAGCGGGTTTAATATTATACGTCATATTTCATTAAAACCCAAGCTCAACGCTCTCGTTGGATTTACGCGCACCGAAGTCGAACAGGGCGTAGATATGCTGCTTTCTACGCAGCCCAAGCTCAGCGCCGATCCCCGCCTAGGCGATCGGCAGCGCCTATTGGCCACATTGGAACAGTACTACAACGGATATCTATTTTCGGAAGACGCAAGCGAGCGCGTATTCAATTCCGACCTCATTCTATACTTTCTCAACGAAATCAAAGACACGGGCCGATATCCCGCCCAGATGCTCGACATGAACGTCCGCACGGACTATGGGCGCCTGCAGCGCATAGCGACACTTGCGGGCGCGGCCGGCCAAGAAACCCGGTTTTTGCTTCAAACCATTTTAACCGAAGGCGGTATCGAAAGCACATTGGTCGAACAATTTGGCGTACGGACGATGTATTCGCGCGCTCCATTGATATCGCTTTTCTATTACATGGGCATGCTTACCTTTGGGCCTCGCCCGCCCGACGCATCGGAACCCTATTTTGTAGTGCCCAACTTCGCTATACGCGAACTTCAATGGGAATACCTAGCCCTGGCGCTAAAAGATCAAGAACAGATATGGCTGGACGATATTGACTTCCGCAAAGCGCTCCGGGCCATGGCGGTTGAAGGCAGCATTGAGCCTTTGCTATCTATATTTCAAGAGCAGGTTGTCAGCCGCATTGGCAACAAAGACCTCCGGCAATTCAATGAAAAGATCCTAAAATTAATGCTCTTGGCGTATATCTCCCGGAGCCGGATGTTTACGATCCCAAGCGAGCAAGAATTCTCGGGCGGTTACTGCGATTTATTTCTGGGCCTCAGCGGAGAGGTACCGGCGGCGCGCTATGCATGGATGCTGGAGGTCAAATATTTAAAGACCCAAGCCAAGAGCGCAGAGATAGAAGCGGCGTTTGAGCAAGCCTATCAACAACTGGATCGCTATGGGAGCGATCAGAAGCTGGTATCGCTGCTGACACGGGGCAAAGAATTCAGGGCTGGGGTACTTGTATTTGTGGGGGCAAAGACAGTCTTGTTTCGTCCATGGCCCAGGGAGGAAGCAGCGGTGAAGAAGAAGAGGGGGAGGAGGAAGGGAGGATAAGTTGCGGTGAGTGTGCGACGGCAGGAGGCTCCTCGGCGCCGCATCGATCATCCATCGCCATCCACGCATTATTCTCTTGCCGCATCATCTAAGTTGTGTCCAGCATCCGCCAGCTCCGCCAAGCCCGATGAAGCTCCTCAATCCCCGTCCGCGGGCGCGCCCGAAGTCAAATAAGCTCGCTTGGCTCGGTGCACGCGGTTTTCATAGCTAAGCGAATCTCAAGAAAGGGTTGCCCGCTCTATCTTTCGAGGTTCTTTTGGGTCTTCAAACTGCATATAAGAGGAAATCCATGAGCCCGACCGAAAACGTTGCCTCCGATATCAAGACCGCGATTACGCAGGAAGCTCTGATTCCATTCGAACAGTGGGCCGGAATCTCGGCACGCCTTCTCAAGCGCAGCCGGGATGAGCGGCTCGATATACTCGATGCGGCCAAGGTCGATCCTCTCGATTGGTTGCAGGCCGAGCAGCATTGGGTCGCAACGCTTGCCGATGATCTCGATCGCGGGGAAGACGAACGGATCAATCATTATGCGAAAGTCTGTTCGGAAGAACTGCAACGCCGTGGCCTTCCAGAGACGGTCGATACGATGGTGCCCGCCGAAGCTGCCCCGCCTGATGCTCCTCCATCCGATGCTCCTTCGCCCGCAATCCCTTCGCCCGATGCTCCTCCGCCCGCAATCCCTTCGCCCGCCCGCTTCGACCTAACGGCACCCGCTCTTGTCATGCCCATTCCCCGGCAAGCATTGCCTTTCGGCGACAAACCTGCGCTCGATCTCTCGAAGCCTTCTCCTCCACGGCCAATGCCGGAGGTCCAGGGGGATACGCTGCCCCTCCAGGTGAATATGATGGAAATGGCTCTGCCCTTTATGAAGAATCAGCGCGGCGGCTCCGGTACGAAGACCGCCCCGCCCAATGCCCCGGCAATGACGCTCGATGCCTATGCGTCTCTCTGCGCCGAGCTCTTGGCCCAGCCTGCCCGGCGCCCCGATGTATTGCAGCGTTATCAAATCGCCGATGAAACCGCGTTAAATGAGCTTCATGCGTTCTGGCAAAAGCAGTTTGCCAAGGAGCCCCGATTGCATGCAGAGTGGCAATCCAAATGCGAGGCGTTCCGGGATTGGCTCACGCATAAACGCTGAAAATCGGGCTCAGGCCCCGTGCCCGCCAATGCGTTCGATGAAGCGCAGGAGCCGGGGAAGGCATTCGTCGTCCGAGTTGCGCTGAGCCGTGATCAGGATATACAGCTCCGTTCCGCGCACGTTGATGTCCATCGCCGCATGCCGGCGTACCAAAGCACTTAAGATCCCCGCGTCAAGCTCCGTGAGCAGCTCCTCCATCTCCGCATCGAAGAGCGGCTGTACCTCGTCCGGCTGTTGCGCGACAATCTTGAAACGCCGGCGCAATTCAGGGGTCGAGAGTTCGATATTCCCAGGCCGTTGAAAAGCGTCGAAGGGACTTAGCGTCCGTAACGTCCAGGCGTTTTGAGGTGTGCGTAGGGTTCCTTCAAACTGGACTGCCGCATAGGACCTGGATCCATGCATCGTCGCGCGCAGGGTTCCCTCAAAGGATGGCTGATCGATGATCAGAACGAGGGTCGCTCCCATGTCGCGGATGTATACCAGCCCAAAGCGGTCCGCGAGTTCACTCGCGTGTTCGACGCGGCGCTTGCGCTGCCTGATATACGAGACGGCGATAAATACGCACATGGCGATTATCCCCCCGAAGACGAGCGCAAGAAGAATGGTATATCCAATCTTGGGGTTCACTGGACTTGCTCCTCCAGCATATAGAGCAATGCGCGTTTCGAGGAACAGCCCCAAACATGGCATCCGCTGAGCTTCTGCCAGCATGCATGATGATACGGCGCGCGGCAGCGTTTGCATTCGGCGTCGGTGTCCGGCCCTCCGCAAGTCCGGCATGCGCTGGCATCTAGGGTGAATGGCTGGCTCTGCGACCAGTTCATCAGCTTCTCGGCCAGGTCGATGAGGTAGACGAGGTTATCAATCGCTTCCTTTTTGTGGGCTCCCAGGATCTCGATCTCGACCCGGTGGCCGCTGAGGGATGCCGTGATCTGAGATGCATAGCCGCCGAAGGCGGTCAGGAGGGGCCGGATTTGCTCGTCAAACGAAGATGCCATCTCCGCGATATCGCTCGTTGTCACGCTCGCCCCCTGGCCTGCCGCGGCCCGCAGGCGGGGGACGGGACGGGCCGCTGCGCCAAGGAAGCGAAGCCGGCTCGCGTTGTTCAATAGGGAATGATCCGCCCTCACAATGGCACCCCAATCGGGGAGATGCATCATTATGCAGAACGAGCCATACCAGCGAAACCAGACCTGCTGAAACGCGATATTTTCCTGGAGCCGCATCAGCCTATAGCGCAAAGGCCAAACGGAGTGATGCTGGTACATCGCCCATGCAAGGAAAGGTAGCCAGGTGAGGATCAGAAAACCAACGCCGCAGATGTTTTTCATGGATACCCTTCACGCCGGCCATAGGGCCGCGTGCCGCATGGTCGCGAGCATCTCTTTTGGATAGGGCACCGCGGTTTCGAGCAGGCCGGCCCATGTAAGCGTCACGCGATTCTGCTCCGGCTCGATTAGCACGGTTTGCAGGTGCGGCGGAAGCTCCCGCGCCTGCACGCCTTGGGGTTCGGCGATAAGCTGAGGGACATCGCCCGGCAAGTCGAATTCGAGCACGGCGTGCTTTGGATGCAGGTGCTGAAGCGCTACCCGTTCGCCGCCTTGAAGCCGCATCTTGGCCAGTCCAAGCGGGGCGCAGTTAAATGCCCGCGGGTCGCCCGTACCGTCGAAGTTGGCCATCCGCCGCTGAATTTCTTCGAGCGACAAAAACCCGATCCGCTGCTCGTACAGCTCGCGCGTGGGGGGCGCAAACGCGGCTGGGATAAAGAAGACCGCGCGCGGGAAGGTGAACATGTCGATAGGCTCGAAACAGGCTGCGGCTGGGCAGTCGATCCATGCATCCGTGGAAGGCGCGAGGATGCGATCCGAGCTTACAGGGTCGAGGGGGTCCTCGATATTGGGCGCGGGTGTACCTACAATGCGTTCGCGATCGATATCGATGAAGAAAGCGCGTCCGGCAGGATTTCGCGGGTAAGTCAGGGGGCCGAGACGTTCCGGGCGCGGGTCCTTTGGGGCAAGGGTAGCTCGGCCTTGAGCGGCATAGAGCCGGCTCTCGGCATACTCGTCCCGGCCGCCGTACGCAAAATCCCAAATGAGCGGCAGGGATCGGATAGGCTTTGGCGCGGAAAAGACGGGCTCCTTGTCTTTTGTGAGCTCGATGCTTCGATCGCCCCAGATGCGCAAGGATTTTGCGATCGGCCCCACGCGCACATCGACGCGAAAACTCGGCCCGGAGCCTTCGGGTGCATACGCGGTTCCGCGCACGAGGATATCGGTTGCGGGCTTCAGTCCGGGGAATAGATCGACATCGGTGACAAGCCGTTCGGTATCCCCGTTCATGGAGGGTGCATAGATTTCCTCCGTCACGATGGGAACGGCATCTGCAAGCGGTTCGGCGCGCGCGTCTGGCCGGAATGAATAGGCGCGCTTCACGGTCACGCACAGATAACTCTTGCCATTGGAGCTGCGGAAGGTGGTGAGATGGGGCATGCTCATGGTGCTCGCTCAATAACCGAATTTTAATAACCGAATTTACGGGCCATATAACGAATAAGCACGGCCACCTGCTCAATCGCGTTGATCACCGCCTGCTTCACGAGGAAGTCCCACACGTTTTGGGGGATCCGTGTGATTTTCCTGCCGAGAGCGCCGCCGAGCCTCTTTTCGGCGCGCTCCCCCAGGAATCCGACGGCGATCCATTTAAGGATGCCGAGCGCATAGTCGAGGCGGGAAGGCGTTGTCTTCACCGAGCAAATGCAAATGACGACTCCCGACGGGTGATCTCCAAAGACCCAGCAGTTTAGATTCAGGCCGACGCATGCGGCCAAACAAGCGGCGAGCGGGTCGCCTTCTCCTGTGACGCTGCCAATGCCCAGGGAGACTTCGCTGCCCGATTCTACGACGATCTCCGCGTGTTTGGGGAACTGGAGGAAGCCTGGAAGCAGCGGGGGAAACCACATATGCGGCACAAGCATCAGCGAGAAGTCGACGTCGATCATTTTCTCGGCATCCGCCGTGACTTTGGATGTCCGATTCCAGAATGTGGCCGGCCAAAAGGCAAATGGCGCGCCCACCACATAGAGGAAAAACGGATAATACCTCTGGTAGGGCGGACCCGGCAGTGTTTGGTAAAACTCGTGGAAGTCCCCGCCAAACATGATCGCTGAGTTGTTTAGAAAATTGACAGACATGGCTTTAGGTCTCCGGTTCGATGACAATCCATGAAGGCGCTGCCGGTTCTTCGTAGGCAAACTCGTACCCGTGGACGCAGAGCAAGAGCCGGCGATCGGCGTCCAGGTGGATGCTCCGGGCCACTGGGGAGAGGACGGTTTGGTCCTGCCGTCGCCGCGTGGATACACGGGCAGGCGGCGCGGGAAGCTCAAAGCGGATGGGCTCCTTGCCAACTCCTTGGAGCTCGATGCGGGTTCCCGTGGGTACCGTATTGAAGACAAGATAGCCCGGTGCGTGATGAGCCATACGCACCATCGCCTCGAACGAAATCGCCCGCATGGCTTCCTGGGACGGCATTTCGCCGGGCCGGGGAGGCGAATCGAGCGTGAGATCGGCGAGCCGCAGCGCCCCGAGTTCAGGGCAAGGGCTAAAGCCTCCAGGTATAGGACGATCGCTCCATTGTGTCACAAACTGTTCCATCAGCTCAATGAACGGAAGCCTAGCTCCTGTTGCCGCCGCCTTGTCCGGGTAGAATCCGATGCCCCGCCCGTTGAGCGGATAAGGCACCTTTCCCCCGGGAAATGGCAAGTCCGTACCCGGTAACAATCCAGGGGGCAGCGTGTAGGATCCACCGAATGCGTGCTCAAACGAGAGGGGAATCGACTCGAATGGCAGCGGCTCGCTAGGAACGAGATCCCCCCCGGCAGAGGTCCAGCGCCGTTCGCCGAATACAACGAGACGGCGGATTTCCGCGCCGATAGTGAAGGTCAAGGTCCGAAAATAGGGTGGGCGCGAAGGTCCCCAAATCGTGCCGGCGGCGGTGACCGAACAACCGCGCACAATCACCCTGCCCGCAATGTCGGGAGGATCCCCCGGAACGGGGTCGGGCAAGGTGTCGAGCAAGGTGAGGCCAGCACGATCGATGGCATACGCCGTCGAAATCGAAATATTTCCGACGGAACGCTCATCGGTAAGGGCTCCGCGCGAGAGAACAACGGCTAGCTTGGTTCGGTTGCGTACAAACACGGCCCGTTTACCCGTTGAGTTTGATGATTCCGCCGGTGGCGTTGATGTTTGCACCGACGAGGAACATGTCCCCACCCGCGGAAACGGTCGTCAAACCGTCTGAGCGCGAGAAGACCGAGCTGGCCTTTATGGTCAAAGCTCCGCCGCTTAGGTCGATGAAGGCCCCTGCTCCATTGTTGAGGGAAATGCGCCCACTGCTCATTTCGATTTTCGCCCCGCCCACCTGCAACGAGATCGCCCCGGGAGTCACCGATATGGTGGCCCCAAGGACATTGATGACAAAGCGCGCCTTCTGATAAAAGCCTGCCGTGTTTGAGTTTACCTGGAAGTCATTTGACAAAGTCCAGTAGCCGTTCATCGCCTTGAATGCGAAATGCCCATTGGCCTGGGATTCCTCGTTTCCGCCAATCGTCACGGTGCGGCTGGCTGCGATATCGAGTTTGTCCGCGCCTTGCACCTCGGTCGCGCGATTGGCGCAGATGACCGTCGTGTCGTCGGCGCCGATCATCGTCATGCGCTGCACATTCACGGTATGGCTTTCATTGGAATCAAATTGAGTCGTCCGATCGCCGTGCACATGCACGCTCTCTGTCCCAACGACATCATGCGTGCGCTTGCCCTTGACCGAGTTCGATTGATCGTGGCCCACGGAATTCGATTGATCGCCGCCCACGCTGGTGGAGTGCGAATTCTTCACCAGCTCATTTAAATCCTTCTCGGCTTGCAAATACACTTCCTGCTCGCCGCTATAGTCCGTAAAACGCAGCTCATTAAAGCCCTCTGTCCGCTCTGTCACCGAGGAGCTCGCGCTTTTCCAAGCCGTTTGCGTCTTTGCCTTCGCGCTCGCCGTGGGCGGATAAGGCGGGGGCGATTGAGGATTGTACGTGCGCCCCACGATCACGGGCCTATCCGGATCTCCCTGCATAAAGGCAACAAGCACTTCATGCCCCACCCGCGGAACATGCTGCGCGCCATAATCGCTGCCCGCCCAAACATGCGAAACCCGCACCCAATCCGAACTTGGCACATCCTGCTCGGGCTTACGCTGATCCCAAGGAAAACGCAGCCGCACATTGCCATACTCATCGCAATGAATGTCCGGGGGCGTACTCGTTACGCTATCGCCGATGGTGATTACATTCGCCTCTTCGGCGGTCACGCGGGCGATCTGCAAACCGGAAATGCGCGGCTTTGGCGTCTTCATCGCCGGGCGAAAGGTGAATTCAGAACCGAGAACAACAAATCGATTTTCGTAAGCGCCGAGGCTTTGCTTGGATGAGCGAAGCCCAAAGGGTTCATGCTCCAGCTCGCTCCCTGCCACATCGAGCTGGGTGGCCATCGACTCGACGCGCACAATCAGCAAATCCAAGGTATCGCGCAGATGATCGCCGTCATACAGCTCAACCCGGTGCCCCGGTTCCATCGTTCGAACCGTGCCAAATCCTTCGCGAAGCTGACGCTCCACTTCAAAGCGCTCCAGCCGAATCGCCGCAGGAAACTTTGCCACGGGCTGATCGAGTTGATCGTCCTTGGCGGGAAATTCATAATGCCCCGCATAATCAAAATGGGCTTCATCCGCGTCGATACGGCTGGTGAAGACTTGATTGCTCCGGTGCCAATCGTATTCTCGCATCGCCACCGAGCGGGATCTTACCCGCAGCGATTGTTTAAGCCCCCGCACCACTTCTTGATGATCACTCGCTCCTGCCTTGGCCATTGCCCGCATCGTCAGTTTGGCATCCTCGTCAAACAGCGGCTTTTGCCCAGGCCCATCCGTCAACACCATCACATCCGAATCGTTGGTATGCTCAAAATAGTAGCTGATCCCCTCCTGCTCGAGCAGCCGGGACACAAAATCAAAATCGGATTCATTATATTGCACAACAAAACGATACAGTTCCGGGTTCTTTAGGCGAGCATCATCGGTGATACGCAGCCTATACTCACCGCGCGGCTCGCGAAAGGAATCAAAACTGGGCATCGCCTCGGCGGCCCCGGGATCTTTGTCGCGCTTGATGAGGCCGGACAGACCCGTCGGATTATCTTGGCTCTTGTTTTCGAGAACGAACTCCACAATCTCCAGCAGCGTACGCTTAACAAAGGTCCTGCACCGTTTTCGAAACATCGACCGGCACAGATGCGGAACCAGCACCACCCGGTAATAAAACAGCTTATCCGTCCGATCGGCCTCCTCGGCCTCCAGAATCACTCCATGCACAGAGCGCCAGCGCTGCGCCGTTGCCATGCGAAAGGTCGCACCGCGATCGAGCAGCTCATCCAGTTCGACCGGCCCATCATCCACACGCCGGCGAAGAAGAATATCATAACGAAAAGGCCGGCTCAGCTCCTCGACCGCATGGAAGCGCACGACCTCAAAACCCTTCCAACCTTCGGCATGGGTGCCCAAAACGAAATCGGCGTGGCTCCCGCGATACTGAAAAGCATGGGCGTACATGAGTTTTTCCTTGGGCCAATTGAAGCCGCGAAGCGACCTTGCAGAAACGTATACTGCATTCGTGGGAAACGGAATAGCTTTTCTTCACACCCTCCATATGGTAGAGGTCGCGTTCCCGAAAGGCGGCGAATCGATGTCCCGCGAACATCAAAACGAAGCGGCGGCGCAAGCCCCGGCGGCCCCGGCCATTGAAGGCGAAAGCGGCTTGCTTGAGCGCGTGGAAGCGCCTCGCGAGACGGCGGACATCACGCTCACATCGGGCCGTCATTACGAGCTTCGGGCAAACGGCAGCCGGGACGAGCTAACGATTCGAAGCACGGAAGGGCAGATCATTCTTCGCATTGAAGTGAACGATCGAGGCCCGGTGCTTTCCTTTCAGAGCGCGAGCGTCGATCTGGTTGCGGCGCGGTCGATACGCCTGGAAGCCGAACAGGTTGCGATTGTGGCAAAGCGAGACGCCATCATCGAAACGGGCGGCGATCTACAGGAGCGGGTGGGTGGCGATCATCACAGCCGGATTGAGGGAGACGAACGCCTTGAGGCATCGCGCATTGAAGTGCAGGCGAACGAGCAATCGGTAGGTCTACGGGCGATGCAAGGAATCAAGCTGGATGGCGAGCATATTGGGCTGAACGACGACCCGCTCCCCGCACCCTATGCGTGGTCGAAGCTGGCAAACGATACATAAATTCACTATTCGCCGCGCATCTGTTCGTATAGCGTAGTCCCACCGAAAGGATGCGGGCCGCGCATGCGAACCTGGAAAGATCAATTTTTCAAAAACACAATGGAGACCCTGCTTCGGCCGGTTGGAGAAGTAGAGATTCAGCATGAAGTGGCATCTCCCGATGCTCAATGGGCGGATGTTTGGTTTGAACCGCATCCGGCGCTTCGCCCCCCGAGGGATTCGCTTGGCTGGCTGGGCAAAATGAGCGAACAAGCCTGTTTATTTGAATCGTTCTCCGAAACGCCGTCGGAGTTGGAAATCCGCGGATGCCTACGAAAATTGCTGACCAAACAACATCTTCGCGAAAGCACTGCGGCGGCGGAACAGAAGCCGTGGCCGGCGCTGCCGAAGCTATGGATATTGGCGCCCTCGCTGCGGGCTTCGCACGCGCAGAGCTACGGGCTAACGAGCGCAGAACCATGGCCTGAAGGGATTTTCATATCGCCGCCGGGTTTTGGGCTTGCCTGGATATCGCTGCGGGATTTGGCGCCTGTGCGAGAAACATTGCTCTTGCGATTTCTGGCCATTGAAGGTCCGGTATTTCAACAAGCCGTGAAGGAACTGATAGCCCTGCCCAATGACGCACCAGAAAAACAAGCAGCGAAACAAATTTTAGTTGCAAGGCGCTTTGAAGTGACGAAGAATGCGGCGAGCAATCCCGAAGACGAGGCATGGACGATGAACTACCTTGAATTGTATGAGCAGTGGGAACGGGAGAAGCTGAACGAAGGCATGCGCGCTGGCAAAATCAAAGGCAAGCTCGAAGGCATGCGCGTTGGCAAAATCAAAGGTAAGCGCGTCGGCAAAATCGAAGGCAAGCTCGAAGGCAAAATCGAAGGCAAGCTCGAAGGCAAAATCGAAGGCAAAATCGAAGGCTTTCAACAAATCCTTCTCACCATGTATAAAAGCCGCTTTGGTTCGGTTCCCGATGCCCTCGAACTCAAGATCCGCTCTGAAAAGGACGAAGCAACGCTCAATTCTTGGTGCCATCTGTTTATGTTTGACGGCGCCGACGAAATTGCTCGCAAGCTTGCGATCTGATTTCACATGACATTCACCGCTCATCTATTCGCATCGTGACGAAGAATGCGGCGAGCAATCCCGAAGACGAGGCATGGACGATGAACTACCTTGAATTGTATGAGCAGTGGGAACGGGAGAAGCTGAACGAAGGCATGCGCGCTGGCAAAATCAAAGGCAAGCTCGAAGGCATGCGCGTCGGCAAAATCAAAGGCATGCGCGTCGGTAAAATCGAAGGCAAAATCGAAGGCAAAATCGAAGGCAAAATCGAAGGCAAAATCGAAGGCATTCAACAAATCCTTCTCACCATGTATAAAAGCCGCTTTGGTTCGGTCCCCGATGCCTTCGAACTCAAGATCCGCTCTGAAAAGGACGAAGCAACGCTCAATTCTTGGTGCCATCTGTTTATGTTTGACGGCGCCGACGAAATTGCCCGCAGCCTTGCTATCTAAGCTCACTCAAGACCCGGCCTCCGACCATTCCAACGCATACCCAAGCGCGCTCTGAAGCGTCGAAAACGTCGATATCATCGCAATATCAATGCCCAATTCCACGATGATCCGCGCCACCGATGGCGAAATCCCCGATACAACGCATTTACAACCCAATAGCTGCACCGCCCGAACCGTCCGCACCAGCCGCTCCATCGTCCCGCCATCCACGTCTTCAAGCCCCGTTAAATCAATCACCGCCACCCGTACCCTCTGTCCAGATACTTCCGCCAGCAATGCGTCCGTCATCTGTGCCGCCCGCTCTTCATCCACCACACCCAACACGGGCATCGCCAATATCCCTTCCCATACCCGCAATACAGGCGTCTTGAGCTGCCTGATGATAATTTCACTCTTTTCAAGCCGATTAAGCTCCGCCATCCGATCCGAAATATCAAATAGATAGCCAAAATAATGCGTGATTGCCCCTTCCGAGTCCCGCCGAATCACCGAATAATCCGATACCCATATCGACTTCTTGTCCGCCCGGATCAATCGATAGGGCTGATGGGCAAACCAATGCGTCCCCGATGCGCTGTACCTCTGCACTTCCTCAAAGACCCGAGGTAAATCCTCCTTTACGATCAGGTCGGAATAAATTTGCCGGCGCGACATAAATGCCTCCGCCGAATGACCCGTTAAGTCGGCCACATTCGGCGATACGTATTCTACCGGCCAACCTTCGGAATTGCGCCAGCGAAAAAGAACGACCGGCCCCACCGAAAACAAAAGCCTTTCCTGAAGCCGCGCGTCCAGCGCTTCAATCGTGCGATTGACTTCTCGCTCAAGCTCTCCAATCGCGTCGTCCCCCGTCACCTCCAGGCGTTTAGGCACTTCCTCGTTGGCTAATCGCTTTAAAATAGCCGTCACTCGCTGAATGCGCCCGATATCGCTCAATGCTTCGTCACGCATCTCCACCCTCCTGTCGTTTACCGACTCCAATGTGTACTCTAACCTGAATGCATCGATTCAAAGAAGAAAAATTGCGTGAAAAATATCGGTCTGGTCAGGCGCAATCGGGCGCCTACAGATCAGGCGGGGAAATCAGGCTCGGCGCTTTGGAGGGATAAAGAATGGGGCGGGGTCATATCACGCAGGCATGCCTGCCGCCGGCTCGGCGCTTTCGTCGTCGCCTTTCAATGCATCGCCATTTCCCCTGCGCCTAAACTTGGGAAATAACCGCTCCGCCAAGACTTTGCCCACCGTCTTGCGCGCATCCAAATAATTCACCTCATAGGCTTTCCTTACATTGGCCTGGGCTACTTCCTCCTCGGCTACCTTGATCTGATGCGCTGTGGTGGCGGTGTTAAATGCCCCCTCGGCTCCATCGATCAAGAGCGCCTGCGCCTCCAGCTCGGCCGCCAGGGGCGATAGTGGATGAGCATTCCCCAGGGCCGAAATCCGCGCCACAAAGATTCGAAGCGTGGAGGCTGTCACGGTTCCATTCGATTCCAGGTAGGACCCAAAGGCCAGCTCTGGAAAGATATGGGGCAAAACCCTTTCCCCTACATATTTCCGGTCGTAATCCTCGGCCTTGGAGAACAGCGATCGGATATGATCGGCGCCTTGTATGCCTTGAAACTGAAAGTCATCGGAGGCGCTGTCTTTGTCGAGCAAAGCCTGCTCCGTTGCGGTCTGAGCGGAACCCAGGGCCGCATGGAGCGGGGCTATTTGCGTGACCAAAAACTCGGCGCCTTTCATACGTTTACAGAGGCGCATATGACGGTAGACCACATTGAGATGCCTGGTGGATGAATCGGCGTCGCGAAGCATTTCAGCCATGATGTACACTCCTGATTGAAAAACGGTGTGAATGGTTACGAGAAGCCGGATCTGGAGAAATCGGCGCGGAACCAGAGGTTTTTTGTCGTTTCCTTCTGATCCGGTTGGTTTGAACTGGGCTTTGACGCTGGGTTTTTGGGCTTATTCAAACACGTTTAATATTTTTTTATTTTTTTTTGATATTTTTTTAAACAATGTTTTAGGGTTCTGGCGCGGCCACGCAGCACAATGGGTGCAGGACGACGTTTGTACCCGCTGGGCTGCAGCACAGTGCGCGTAGAAAGCCCTTGTACCCGCTGGGCTGCAGCACAGTGCGCCCAGGAAGCTCTTTGTACCCTCTGCTACGCCGTGCAGACCGTTTAAAAGCTTCCTGTACCCTCTGCTACGCTGCACAATGCGCTCAGGAAGCACCCTTGCACCTCTTGTGCTGCAGCACAGTGCGCGTAGAAAGCCTCTGTACCCTCTGCTACGCCGTGCAGCCCGTTTAAAAGCTTCCTGTACCCGCTGTGCAATGCGCGAACGGGAATTATCCCCGCTCCGACGCGCGCGGGTTTAGCGTGAGCACCACACTCCCCTTTTTCCGGCCCGAGTCCACCACGCGATACGCTTCTACAATTCGCTCAAAAGGAAAACGCTGATCGATACAAGGTTTGAGCGCTCCCTTGGACGCGAGTTCCGCAATCTCCCGCAAATATTCCGCCTTTTCGGCGGCAGGCCCCGCCACGGCCCGATGCTTTTGAGCGCCGCCCACAAAGGCCGCGCCCACCGTGGCCCATAGGCCAGTAAGAACCGCAAGCAAACGGCCTCCCGGCGCAAGCACCGCTTTCACCCGGCTGTAGGGCGCATTGCCCACCGTGTCGACAATCACATCATAGCGCGCTTCGCCCGCGGCAAAATCTGTGGTGGCATAATCAATCACTTCATCGGCACCGAGCGAGCGAACGAGCGATGCATTGCCGGCGCTACATACCCCCGTCACATGAGCCCCCGCATGCTTTGCAAGCTGGACGGCCGCGGAACCGACGCCTCCCGACGCTCCATTGACAAGAACGCGCTCACCGGCGCGCAGATTCCCCCGCTGAAAGAAATCGATGGCGGTCATGGCCCCAAAGAGGAGCGAAACGGCTTCTTCAAAGGTGAGGTTATCGGGCTTATGGGCGATCCTGCCATCCTCGGGCATGAGGAGGAATTCGGCATGGGCGCCCAAGGCGAGCCCTGGAAAAGCGATGACGGGCTCGCCGATCTTGAAACGAGAGACCCCATCGCCGAGGGCATCCACGACACCTGCGGCACTTGTCCCGAGCACAGCTTTACGCGGCCCGCCGAAACCGAGAGCAAGACCCCGCAAGGCACCAAAACCCGGGGGCAGCACACCGCTGCGAACGCGCCAATCACCTGCCGTGACCTCGGTGGCAAAGACTTGGATTCGCACCTGTCCCGGCGAAGGCTGAGGGACTGGAGCCTCGCGGATCTCGACCACCTCGGGCGGACCGTATTTAGGAACGAACGCGATTTTCACGGGGACTCCTTCACCAACGGCGGGATTGATCTTGCGTTGGCGTTCTGCAGCTTGTACAGATGGGCTGCGAGCATGTCAAGCGGCGAATTGCCGCAGCGCTTGGGCAGCTTAGAAAGGGCAGAATGAGCATGAATAAACCGCATCGCATTTTCACGACAAAGTTTTCGAGTGTGTATCCGCTGTACATTCAAAAGGCGGAGAAGAAAAGTCGCACGAAAGAAGAAGTAGATCGGATTATTTGCTGGCTAACGGGATATAGTCCCGATGAATTGAAGCGGCAGATAGAACTTGGGACAGATTTTGAAGGCTTTTTTGGCCAGGCGCCGGGGATGCATCCGAACAGCGCGCTGATAACGGGGGTTGTGTGCGGGGTTCGGGTGGAAGAGGTGGAAGATCCATTGATGAGGAAGATTCGGTACTTGGATAAGCTGATTGATGAGCTGGCCAAGGGGAAGGCGATGGAGAAGATATTGCGGTGAGTGGGGCAACGCGAAAATGGATCTGGGCAAACCCAAACCCTTGAATATTGTTGACACGCCTGATAGAGTCCGCGCGCGTGCAAACGAAACGGCCGCGCGCCCTGGCACAAGAAGGACAACAAAATGAGCAAAACCCGCGTTGAAAGCGGCTCCACACCTGTGCTGGCCACCCGAAGGCGGCAGCTTTTACAGCTCCTCAGCGCATTTGGCGGCTCGGTGGGCATGCTTGATTTCCAAAAGCTTTTGTTCCTCTTCTGTCAGGAACCCACATCGGGCGCGCCTTATGATTTCGTTCCTTATAAGTTCGGCGCCTTTTCATTCACTTCGTATGCCGATCGCCGCAAGCTGATCGAGCGCGGGCTCTTGGAGGACGACGAACACCGCTGGACGTTGACGGGCGAAGGCCGGCGGGCGATCGGTTCAAACGTAGATATGCCGATGACCGCATTTGCCCAGCGTTATGGGAAGCTGCGGGGCGACGCGCTTGTGGCGCATACGTACAGACGTTTTCCATTTTTCGCAACGCGCAGTGAAATCGCCGAGCGCATACTCCAGGGCGAGCCGGAAGCCCTTGCACGCATTGCATCCCTGAATGCCAATTCCACGCAGGCTGCGCTGCATACCATTGGCTATGAGGGCCACACACTGGAAAGCTATTTAAACAAGCTATTGAAGAACGGCATATCGATATTGTGCGATGTACGGCGTAACCCGATTAGCCGCAAGTATGGTTTTTCGAAGAACACGTTATGGCGCGGGTGTGAAGGCGTTGGGATTCGGTATGAACATCTGCCGGAGCTGGGGATTGCATCGGAACAGCGGCGGGGTTTAGAGACACAGGCGGATTATGACGCGCTATTTGCTGGGTATAGGAGCGCATGGCTTCCGAAGCAGGGGGAGGCGCTTGAGAAGATACGGGGATGGCTAGATTCTGGGGAGCGGGTTGTGCTGACTTGCTACGAGCATTTGCCCCAGCAGTGTCACCGGCATTGTGTGGCGGAGGCGCTGGAAGGCCGGATTGGAAAGGATTTTCGAGCGGGGCATTTATGAGAGGCGTGCAGAAGCAGCGGGTTCTGATTACGGTGAAGACCTATCCCACGCTGTCCCGCAAGTACGGGGAAACCGTATGCACGGCGGGTATTCGGGAAGATGGAACGTGGGTACGCATTTATCCCGTACCGTTCCGGCGCCTCAACGAAGAGCAGAAGTACAAAAAATTCGACTGGATCGCGTGCCAACTGACGCGGAACACAAGCGATCCGCGCCCTGAAACCTTTAGGCCGCTCGACGAGCGAGAGCTGGAGGCTCCTGTTGGGCATATGGATACGGCGGACAATTGGCGGGAGCGGCGCCGGCTCTTGCTCAAGACGGCGCGGGTGTATGACCGGCTTGATAGCCTCATTGCCGCGGCGAAAGCGAATCAGATATCGCTTGCGGTATTCAAGCCAACGCGCATTCTGGATTTCTTTTGGGAAGAAGACGACCGTGAATGGAACCCTGACAAGGTCCGCGAGATGCGAGAATCGACGAAGCAATATGATCTTTTTGCTGACAACACCTGGCGCGAGACATTTAAGCTGATTGACAAGCTGCCTTATAGTTTTTCGTACAAATTCGAGGACGCGGCAGGAAAGCAGAGCGAGCTACAGATACTCGACTGGGAAGCGGGAGCGCTATACTGGAACTGCCTGCGTTTGGCGGGTGGCAACGAGGAGAAGGCGCTCGCGAAAGTCCGGGAGAAGTATTTCCGCGAGTTTCTCGACAAGGATTTGCATTTTTTTCTGGGGACGACGCAGCAGTTTCATTTTGTGGCGCCGAACCCGTGGGTTATCATTGGGGTATTTCCGATCCCGCATGAGAAGCAGCTTGGGTTATTTTGAACCCGAGGCGGGCTGAGGCAAAAAGCTTGCGAACCGGAAAAAACCCGGGCAGAGTGCGCGGGGCTTGGGTGAAGCGGGCGGTATAGGACGGATTGGGGGTTTTGGATCATGAGCGATCCGGCACCTGTTTCGGCGGGAATGTTTAGGATTTTGGCGGTTGGGCTATCGGGGCTTGGGCTGCAGGTGCCGCTTGTGTTCACTTGGGTCGCCTTGGGCGGCGGGCTCGATAAGACGCCTGAATGGGTGAACCAGCATCGCGGCCTCGCGGTGATCATACTGGTGGCCTATGAGTTGGGGGTTGTTGTGTGGGGCGTGGCGCGCCAGGTGTGGAAGCGCCTGGAGCCCGATGTCATTACGGGTTTGGAGCATTGGGTTAGGGTCATCTTTTCCGCCGCGCGCGAAGGTCTCTCGACCCTGCTTAGCCGATTCCGCCGCCGCTATCTTCAGCAGGTGATCTATGAGCACCGCGATCTCAATGTGCGGGGGCTTCAAGAACAGGGCGCCTATACGCTGGAGGTGGAACATGTGTTTGTGGAGTTGCGCATATCGTCCAATCATCCCTCCCGGGTGAACCGGGACCCGCTGGCCAAACAGATCTTGTCCGAAAGCCAGCCGATTTGGGGATTTATTCGCTATATGACCCGCCGCGAAGGGGTGGGCCTGGCGGTGCTGGGCGCGCCGGGAAGCGGGAAGACGACGCTTCTGCAGAGCATCGCCCTGACTTTTGCCAAGAATAAGCAGCGTAAACATAAGCTTCGAAGTTATTTGCCTTTGATGCTGTTTCTGCGCAGCCACGCGGAGAAGATTCAAACGGAAAAGCCCTCGCTGGGCAAGCTGGCCCAGGATTATTTTGAGGAGCGTTTTTCAGCGATCGAAGGAATGCCCGCGCCGCCCAAGGATTGGTTTGGGAGGCAGTTGGTGAAGGGGGCCTGCATTGTTTTGCTGGATGGCTTGGATGAGATTGCCGATAAAAAACTTCGAAAGAGCGTATCGGCCTGGGTCGACGAGCAGATTAGGAACTATCCTTATACGCCGTTTGTGATCACGGCCCGGCCTGGAGGTTATAACGAAGCACCGCTTTCCAAGGTGGATGTGCTGGAGGTGCAGCCCTTTGGCCAGGAGCAAAGCGAAAAGTTCATTCACAACTGGTATCTGACGCATGAAACGATGCGCAAGGCAGGGGTGGAGGACGAGGGCGTGAGGCTCAAAGCCAGGGAGAGGGCCGAGGATTTGCTGAGGCGATTGCGAGGGCAGCCCGCGATTTATGAATTGACCTCCAATCCTCTGCTCTTGACGATGATTGCCGCCGTTCATAGTGCCCGAAATGCGATTCCAGGGAGGCGGGTGGAGTTGTATGCGGAGATCTGCAATGTAATGCTGGGGCATTGGAATGCGGCCAAGGGATTGAAGACGCCTTTATCGGGGCCTCAGTTGAGGGCAGTACTGGAACCCCTAGCGGCCAGGATGATGGAGATGGGTCAGCGGGAACTGAGCAAGGGGGAAGTGCGGAATATTGTCGAAGAGCCCTTGGACAGCGTAGGCTATCCTGCGGGAGAAGCGAGGGCGGAGTTTTTGCCCATGCTCGAGAAGGCGAGCGGGTTGTTTTTGGAGAGGGAGAATGACCGCTGGTCGTATGCTCATCTGTCGTTTCAGGAGTATCTGGCGGCGGCTTATTATCGGGGGCAGGCAGAGACCTTGCCCTTAGACAAGATTGTATCCGATCCTTGGTGGCATGAAACTTTAAGGCTTTATGCGGCGTTGGGAGATGCGACAAAGCTCATACAAGCTTGTTTGAAGACGAATGAGGTTCAAGCCTTTGTATTGATGAGCGAGTGCCTGGAGGAGGGAAGAAGCATTGAGCCCACGGTTCGAACAGGAGCCGAGCAGAGGTTGGTGGCTGATCTGGAGTCGGAGAACCCCAGGCGAAGGAGATTGGCCGCGGAGGTGAAGCTGGCCAAGAGGCTGAAGAACCTTCAGGCTTCGAAGGAAGATATCGTCATGGATGAAGACTGTATATCCATGGCCGAGTATCAATTGTTTGTGGATGAACGAAAAGGCAAGGGTGAAAACAACCAGCCCGATCACTGGACGACTTATCAATTTCCCAGAGGTCAGGCGAAATCGCCGGTGGTGGGGGTGAGGGACGAGGATGCGGATGCCTTCGTGAGCTGGCTTAATAAAAAGCAAACAAGCGCTTTTGAATATCGGCTGCCATCGATGGAAGAAGCCAAGAAATACCCGGGATCTGCCCGTGGGAGTATAGCCCTTTGGTGCAAAGACACGGAAAAGGATCTTTGGCTGGATCATGTTCCCGAAGAACACATCCAATCCTTTCAGAATACGCTTTTACACCTTGACACCGAAGTGCAAAACCAGAACCCAATTTCACTTCCCCAGGGGCGATTGTCTGATGTATTCCGTTTCCGCGCCCGCGCCCTCGACCTCGGCCGCGCCCTCGCCCTCGACCTCGACCTCGCCCTCGCCCGCGCCCGCGCCCTCGCCCTCGACCTCGCCCTCGCCCTCGACCGCGCGCGCGCCCTCCTCGTCGACCGTAATCGTGCCCGCGCGCGGACACGTACCTTCATCCTGGTCCGCGACCGCGACCTCGACCGCGACCTCGACCGCGCCCTCGACCGCGACCTCGACCGCGCCCTTAACCGCGCCCTTGTCTTCGCCCTCAACCGCCTCCACGACCGCCTCCACGACCTCGACCTCTCCGAGGTGAGAAATGTCATCCGCGTGCAGAACTTTGTAAGCGCAAGGCAAAAGGTTCAGCCGCTGCTTTCTTCTTCCGATATTCCCACGCGGCGGAAGGCAAAACTGCTGCAACACCTTCTCGATCTCGTGCAAACTCAAGATGACAAGAGCTACCGGCTCGCCTATATGCGCTATGCGGCCCGGCTTCTGGAATACGCTTGGCTGGGCAGCGATCCAGCCCTCATCCCCAATCCCAACGATCAACTCTCCTCCGAGGAACGTGAAGCCCTCCGCTCCCTCCACCACTGGTGTCACCTCATCGCCGCCCGCATCGAAGGCACCCTCCCCGCCTTCGAAGGCATCCGTATCGTTTGCGAGCGCAGAAAATAACTCCCGCCTCCCCCCTCTCTACCCCCCACGCCTACTTCGCCCCCAAACTCACCGCCACATCCGCCGCAATCGCCCGCACAATCGGCCCCACCGTGCGCACAGGCTCAGGCCAACCCACAGGCAGCTCCACCACATCCGCCTCCAAGGGAGGCTCGCGCTGTAACCACTTCCCCCCAACCTCTACCCATAATTCCGAGTATCGATAAATGCTCCCATCCAGGTTCCGCCCCGCTATCAAAAACCATCGCTTCTTTTCACCTGTCGCCTTGCTTTCATCAATGCGCGCTCCCTTGCGTAGCGTCTCTTTTACTTCCCGCGGCGCCAATCGAACTCCATCCGCTGGCTTTATCCCCCGCTCCAGCAATCGCTTTAAATAAAGCTCGCGCGCTTCCACTACCTCGGGCGGTTCAGGCGCCGGCCGCTTGAGGGGCTCGTCCAAGGGTACCACCTTCGCCGCCCGAAGCGCAAATATCGCTACCTGGCGCAGCGGCGGCGCCGGCATAAAGAACGGCGCCCATGTCCGATCGGTTTCAGCTTCGCGCTTCGTCCGCTCCAGCGCTGATGGCTCCTCCAGAAAGGCTTTAAAGGCTTTGAGCGCGTCCTCGCGAATCCCAGGCGGCGGCCGTTCCATAAGCCTGGCCACGCCTTGCTGAAGTACGGCCCATATCGCCGTCCAATCATAACAGTCCTTTGCACTCGGCCGCTCTAGCTCTATGGCGTGCCAGCAGCTAAACATGGCTCGCTCAGGTGTGCCAAGATCTAACTCGTCCAGCCCCGCCGCCCGTGGGTTGAGCAGCCGATCCGCCATGGCAATGGGTCTTGCAAATGCAAATCCTCGCGCCTCGCTGACCACCCGGGCCGTGTTGATGCCAATGACTTCCCCCCGCGCGTTGAGCAGCGGGCCGCCCGAGCTGCCCCGGCTCACCACCGCATCATGCTGAATGGCTCCTACATGTAGCGCGCTTACGGTCCCTGCTGTGAAGGACCATACCGTTTCCTGCGGGTGCCCGAGCGCATAGACTTTGTCGCCAAGCGATAGCGGCGCGTTCGAGAACGCTAGGGTAGGTGCAAAAGATGTGTCGAATTCACCTTTTAAGACGGCCAAATCCCCCACCGCATCTTCCCGTTCTAGTATCACCGGGAGGATATCCTTTGCATTTTCAAAGATATAGCGATCGAGCCCTCCATCCATGGGGGTATAGCTTAATCGTTTGGTACTGTAGAGCATGACACCGAGTTTTTTTGCGCCCTCGATGACATGGTGGTTGGTGAGGATGCGGCCGTCTTTGCCGACGATTAAGCCTGCGCCATAGCCAATCTTCCCGTTTTCTTTGTCGGCGAGGACGAGCGCGACGGAGGGGAGAGCCCGGCGGACCATGGTTGCAATGGCGGTGTCATCGGGGGCGGCTCGCTTGGTTTGGGGCGTGGGGCCGGGGAGCGAGGCGCCCGATGGAGGGGCCGAAGGGGTGCAGCCAAGCGATAGGAGGGATGCGATGAAGTAGGCATTGAGACGGAGGGGGTTGACCCAGGTTCCCGCAAGCAGCGCGAGCACTCCATAGTTGGCAGGCTGTTTTAAAACATCAGGCGTGAATCGAGGCGGTACCTGTACCATGGCGCGAGGATCGCCTAGGAGTTTTAGGTTGACAAGTTAAAATCAATGTGCGAGTGAAGGTGTCTGGCATTTTTTTACAACAGCCTGCACGAGGCACTTGCCAACGCGATAAGCTTATGGCAAGCTCGCCCACCGAAAACGGTATTCCTCTCAAACTCGTGAGTTTTTCTTTTGCTGACTGAACACGATTCCTTTTCCGCCCTTCATCCAATCT
This sequence comes from uncultured Polyangiaceae bacterium, assembly GCA_964537685.1. Lineage (GTDB taxonomy): Bacteria > Myxococcota_A > Polyangia > Polyangiales > Polyangiaceae > CAZICM01. Next base: position 378,551 of record CAZICM010000001.1, on the reverse strand, counting down.
TTCAACAAGCGTTCCTTAAAAAAGGCTTTAGCAGTCTGACCCCCGTGCAGCGCGCCGTGCTGCAGCGGGGCGCTCATGGCGAAAATTTAAGGATTTCTTCCGAGACGGGTTCCGGTAAAACCGTCGCCCTAGGTCTTCTGATCGCGCCCGATTTAATGAATCCTGCCGCACATGAAGACTCCATTGCTTCTTCCCCCGAAAAAATCGCCCGCCCCAAGGTCTTGGTGATTACGCCGACCCGGGAATTGGCCAATCAAGTCGCCGATGAATTGCGCTGGCTCTATAGCGATTTAAAACATGTGCGCATCGATGTGGTCACGGGAGGAACGCAGATTTGGAGAGAACGTAAAAATCTGGCGCGCGATCCCAGTATTTTGGTGGGTACGCCGGGCCGCCTTTGCGATCATTTGCGCAGTGGCAGTCTAAGTCTGGCCAAGGTCGCCGATGTGGTGCTGGATGAAGCCGATCAAATGCTGGATATGGGTTTTAAGGATGAGCTCGATGCCATTGTGCAAGAGCTGCCCGAGCAGCGGCGGAGTCATTTGGTGTCGGCGACCTTTCCCGGTCAAGTCAAAAAACTGGCGCATCGTTTTCAAGGCGAGGCGGTGGGCATTCAAGGGACGGAATTGGGGGTGGTCAATGCCGATATCGAGCATGTGGCGCATTTGGTGCGGCCTTCGGATATGTATTCGGCGCTGGTGAATTTGCTGTTGCTGGCGAGGGGCGAGCGAACGCTGGTGTTTGTGAAGCGGCGAATCGATGCCGATGAGGTGGCTCAGCGGCTTGTGTCCGATGGGTTTTCTGTGCAGTTTTTAAGCGGAGACTTGGCTCAGGAGCAAAGGACGCGCACGCTGAATGCCTTTCGGCATGGGAGCGTGACGACGCTGATCGCGACGGATGTAGCGGCTCGGGGGATTGACGTGCCCGAGATTGCGCAAGTGATTCAACTGGAGCTGCCATTGGACCCAGACAGTTATGTACACCGGAGCGGTCGAACGGGACGGGCTGGGAGAAAGGGGCGGAGCATTTCGCTGGTTCCGCCGATGGGGGAAGCGAGGGCGAGGCGGCTCTTTGAGATGGCGGGGGTGGAGGTGTCTTGGCTTGCGGTGCCTGGGGTAGCGCAGATTAAGAAGGCGGTGGTGAAGCAGGGGCGGGCGAATTTGCATAACTATTTAAAATCGGGAGCGGCCTTGAGCGAAGCGGAGCTAAGCTATGCGCGGCAATTGATTGAGAAGGAGGATGGGGCAAAGGTGATTGCGGCTTTGCTTCAGATGGCGATGCCGAAGTTGCCGTGCGAGCCGGTGGAGATTGAGGCATTGGAGCCCAGGCCGCCGAGACCGCCAAAGCCGCTGAGGGAGGCGCTTGTCAAGCCGAGGGAGATCGCGGCAAAGAGGGGGCCGAGGGAGTTTAGTAGGGCGCCGGAGCGGAGGGCGGCGGGGCCTAAAGAGAGGGGGCAGGGGGAGAGAAGAAACTCGCCGAGGGGAAATACGGAGAGGAGAACCTCGCCGAGAACGGGAAGGACGCGGGCGCGTTGATTGGCCTTAATGTTGACCGATGAACCTGGCCTCGATCGCATTAGCCCGGCCGCATTTTACGCCGGCCATGCCGGGTTTTAATCGATAGCATTTGCGTTCCGCCGGCTTTTGGGAGATACTGCTTCCATGTCGGGTGGTTTGGTGCTCAGCGATGGGGGTTCTGGTCCCGTTGCGCGTTGTGTGCGCTGTGGAGCGGTTGCGGCGGGACCTTGTGCGAGATGTCACGATCCTGTGTGTGGGGATTGTTGTGTGCTCACGGAAGGGGGGCATCAGGTATTTGCTATTTGTTTGGCCTGTGAGGATCGGGGTGGTCGATCGCTAAGACCCGGATGGGGGAAGGTGCTAAGGTGGATTGGTGTGCCGATCGGTATTTTGCTGGTGGTGGTGGTGGTGATTGAGATGCTGAGGTGAAGGTATCTATTCCCTTTGCCCGTAGCCCTAGATGGCGAACTTTGATGATTATTCCGGCACAATCACCGAAATGCTTTGGGCGGGCATATCATACAAAAATGCGTTGGCCGCCGCGCTATCGATATTCGCAGCCTTGGTGATATCCGGCGAGCCCGCTTCTATGCGGTATACGGAAGCCGATGTATAGCTCCCGTATGCCGCGGCCTTGATAGCTGCCTTTAGCGGGGTTTGCGCTTTGTTGATGGCGATGATGACCATTCGCTTCGGGTTTGCGCTGTCAACGCTGGCATATACCGTTGCCTTTTCTACATCACTGGTCGAAGCCCGTACCGATGTATCACCAAAATGCGCGCCGTTTCCATCAAAGCTGGTATAGGCCCGCAAAGCCGCATAAATAAACGCTTGCTTGTCCGATAACTCCCATAGATTCGCCAGCTTTACCCCTTCCCGTCCAAAAATACCAAGCACGTCCGCTTGGGCTATGCCGCCCGATATATGATCGCCGCCTCCATACCAATATTCAGTAAAGCCTATGCCCGTGCCTGGATAATGAGCATCGATTTTCGCCTGTATCGCAGGAATAAGCGCGATGGGGCCGCTGATTACGTCGTTGGCTATCCAACTGTCTTCTTTGTAGGTAGGATCCCATAGCGAGCGAGGTGCCTGTTCGCGCGCTTCCGCAGATGCGGGGCTTGTGTCGTCGCCGGTAATCCTTTGGCCGTTGGCATAGACTTCGGTATACCAATGTAGATCAAGCACGTCTATCAAGCGCTGGCCCGCTTCGGTTTCGGCCTGTTTCATGGCGTCCAGATAGTATTCGATAAAGTCGCCGCTCTTGTCCGGCGCGTCTTGTAGGGTGGTGTAGCCATTATAGCCATAGGATACGAATCCCGTCACCAGCGCATTGGGCGCTATGCTCTTTATCGCAGCGGCAAATTCTTTGTTTTTAGCGATAAGTTCCGCGTATTCAACAGGATCGGGGTGAATGCGCGGATGGGTGGACGACCAGAGATCAGGCTCGTTGTCCAGCGAAAAGAGCATCTTCGCTTGCGATCCCTCAAAGGCCGCGGGGAAGCTTTGCTTGAGGAAGTTTACATATTCGTCTTGATAGACGGCGTTGTCGTTTAGATCGGGGCTTGTGGCGAGCGCACCGTTCTTTTTAGCAATGGTTGGGTGGAAGCGGGTATCTAAATAATTGGGTGTTTGATTTACGTCGCCGCCGCCGTTTTTATCGGCCGCAACATAGCCCGCTATCGGAACGGTAGCCAAAAAGGCGGCGCCCTTTGCAAAGGCTTCCTCCGCGCGGAAACGCACGGCCTCGGCGGGCTTGTCGCCGTTGGGCTTGCCAGACATCAGGTAGTCGTCGCTTTGGTTCTGGTAATCGGTGCCCGCGTTGGAGGCATTGTTCTCCCAATTGTAAGCGGTGAGCCGGTTGCCCCCCATTCGCACAAGTCCAGTCCCCCGCTGCGCACCTTTGAGATCGTTGGCTTGGTTGATGCCGTAAATGAGCGGGCTGATCGCTTTTTGGTCCGCGTCCGCTCGAATATCAAAGGCAATGTCACCAGGACCCGGATCGGAAGGCTCGACAATGGTGCCGGATATTCCGCCCGCGCCGCCTGTACCGGTGCCGCCTGTGCCAGTGCCGCCTGTCCCGTTTCCGCCGCCTCCGCTGCCGTTGCTGGGGTTATCACCACAAGCCCAAAGAAGGCTTGACAATAGAAGGGAGGGGATCAGGGCAATGTAGAGAGAAATTCTATGGGTCTTCATCCGCCGAGAATAGATCAAAGCCGAGCGGCAGCCAAGGACGATTTTTCGTCAAGCGCGGGTTGCTTAAGGCATGCAGACATTGGGGAGCACGCTAAGCCGGGCGAAGGAGTCCGCACCCACCACCGCAGCAAAAATATCCGGCCGGCCATCATCGTTGATATCCCCAACCCCAACCGAAGCGGGTGCCCACCCAGCCCCAAAGTCACCGGCTCCCATGAATGTGCCATCCCCCGCGTTCATCAAGATGCTCACGGCTGCATCGGCGCTGTTGGCCACGATCAGGTCGACGGCTCCATCTCCATCCAAATCGGACGCCGCCACAGAGCTGGGGAATCGTCCAACCAAATAGGGAACTCCCGCTCCAAAAGTACCATTCCCCTGGTTGATCAAAACCAATGCCGAGTCCATCCATTTGTCGACCACGGCCAAATCAGGCCATGTATCTCCGTTTAGGTCGGCCGGCGTAATCGATCCAAAAAATGCCCCGTCTTGGGCCAACACCACCGCATCGCCAAAGGTTCCATTACCCTGGTTGAATTGCACATGCACTTTCGACACATCGGCAGAGGCTAGATCTGGTTTTTGATATCCATTGAGATCGATAATTTTTGTTGAGACAGGAGACCCCGAATATTTCCCGACTTGCACGGGAGGTGAAAAGGTATCATTCCCCTGGTTTAGAAACGCATACCATCCCGAAGCGGGTACCAATAGGTCGGGCAGGCCGTCTTCATTGATATCCATCACACCGAGGGTGCGCACGGCTTGCCCCATGTCATAAGGCAAAATCAAATGTGAAAAGGTGCCATTGCCGTAGTTAAGCAGCACCGTGAAATCATTGCTGTCTTCATTTCCTGCGACCAAATCGGTTATCCCATCTCCATTGAGATCCGCCGCCTTGATATCCGCGGGTCTTTGTCCAGCCGCATAGCTCCATACTTCCCCGAACGTGCCATCGCCCTGGTTGAGCACGACGGTGATATCATGGGTGTCTTGGTGGGTCATCGCCACATCGGGCTTTAGATCTCCATTGAGGTCCGCCACGGCCATGGCATGGGCAAAGTAACTCGGCCCCACCTCTGTTAAGTGCGGCGCCTCGAAAACACCGCCGCTGTTGAGCAATACATTCACGGCACTTTGCTCGAAGGGGAAGTTGTTTCCCGAGGCCACATCCAAGCGGCCATCGTTGTTGAAGTCGTGGAGAACCATGGAATAGGCATTGCCCAAAAAATATGCGCCTATATCTTCCAGCGTGCCGCCACCTGTAAAAAACACACGTAAATCCCTGTGATTGATGCTTAATACCTCCGGCTTGCCCCAACCGTCGATATCGCCCGAAAGGGCAAAACTGCCCCTCGGCTCATCCCAAGCCCCGCGGAGAAAACTGCCATCTCCTTTGTTGTACAATACCCCCGTTTTATAGTCGGTCACGCTCAATAGATCCTGCGCTCCATCGTTGTTGATATCTATGGCGACGAGCGAATTGGGCCACCCCGATACGGGGATGTTGTAGGCATCAGAGGCTCCAAAGGTGCCGTTTCCCTGGTTTAACCGCACGGTCACATACTCTCCGAGCATACCCCATGTGCTTCCAGTGGCCAGATCCCGGACTCCGTCTCCATTGAGATCCAAAGCCAGGATGGATGTCCCATTACCGTTCACGGGGTAGATGAGAGGAGCCGCAAAATTTCCATTGCCCAGGTTTATGAATACGACGAGATTCGAACTGCTGACATAGGCCAAGTCCAGGTTTGAATCGCCATTGAGATCCGCGGCGACAATGGCAGGCCCACCGCTTGGCGCGGCTTGGGCGAATCCGTTGGAAAATATCTGATTGCCCATATTAAAGAGCACGGTTACACCCCCTGCCCGCGTAACCGCCACATCGATCGCTCCATCTTGATTGAGATCGGCCGCGGTCACAGCTTCGGGATAATTGACACTTTGATTGAGGACAGGTCCCCAAAAACGCCCATCGCCCTGGCCAAATAAAAACTCCAGATGATTGCCAGCGACAACGACGAGATCCGCAAACCCATCGCCGTCAAAGTCCGCCGCCGCCATGGATGATGGGACGGCGCTGGAGCTTTCGCTCGGGGCTAGCTTGGTTATGGGAGCGCCTGGAAAGCGAAGTGTTCCTGTGCATTCGCTTGCGACGCATACACCTCCGGTACAGGTGGCGCCTCCCTTGCAAACAAGGGGCGGGCCGGGCACGCAGTATCCCGATTGGCAGGAATCGCCTTGGGTGCATGGATCTTTATCATCACAAGGGGACCCAAAGCTTTTGTTTTGATAGCCCGGTTTTCCGTCTTCACATACGCCATGGGTGCAAGCAAGAGGGCTTAGCGGCGCATCGCTATCGTCACGAATTTGGGTCATGCCACCTTTGCCATCACAGAGGGCGATCAAGCAATCCCCCGGATTTTGGATAGAAGATGGGGCTCCTTGGACGGCGAGGGCAATACCGCAGATTCCATCGGTACAGGTTCGCATTTGGCAGCCGTTTTCATCGCCCCGGCAATCATGGGGGGCAAGGCATTCAGGAGCGGCATCGGGTGTGCCCGCGTCTTGTGGCCCCGCGTCCGGCGTGGGGAGGATATCATCGGCGCCGCATGCGGTGGCAAAGCAGAGCAGAAGGCTGGACAGGCCGGCGCGCGAAAAAGGGCGGGATGATACAGAAAAGCCGCGGGGGAGCATGGTTTTTTCCAGGTTGGGGATCTTGTTCGAAGATCACCGAACTGCAATCTACGTTCCCATGGAGGCTTTTACGGTGGATACAAGGAAACGCGCTTTTATTCTCTCGCCGGGGCGAGTTTTACCAAAGGAAGTGTGGAATTCGAGCGCAAGGCATGCGTGGGAATGCATCGTTTGCAGATCTGGACAAGTTATCCAAAAGACCACGCCAACTTATCAGGTACATCACGAGCCTATTGACGCATTGTTGGCGCGCATGATATTTGGCTTAGATTGTGAAGAATTGTGTTGTGACTCCATCAGGACAAGCCGTACAAGAACAGAGTCCGCGCACCAGCTTGCGCCCGGTCCTGCGGGCTCCTTTGGTTTCCACCCATAATCTTGACGAAGCATCCCTTACCTTTCGCAAGATCTATGCGGAAACCCGCTTCTCTCTCGCGCCTGGAGCAAGCTTTTCCTGCGATATGAATATCGCGGCCGTTGGGAATATTCAGCGCATTAGCGCCTCATGGAGCGGTGGGCTTGAGCTCGAGTCGTCTGGACTCACCAACCGATTTGCCATCGGTATCGCGAAAGGCGGCCTGTTGCATGGCACCCAGCACGATGCGCCCTTCGCGATTATACCCGGCCGCCAAGGGGCGATTTTTTCGCCCAACCATCCTATCCGAATGTGCGTTGACAGCAACTACCAAGCCCAAACGCTTGTGTTTGATCAGGCTCTGTTGGAACAACACTTTCTAGCCCTCACCGGAAGGGATGCGCCCCGCTCGCTCGCCTTCAAGTGCCATTTCAATTGCGATACCAGCGCGGGCCTTGCGTTTTATGAGATGATCTCGTTTTTCCATCGCGAAATGGATCGGCCGGACGCCTCGCCGCTTTGGCTTGCTGGATTGCGCGATTCCGTGCTTACGGGTCTGCTCGTGCATGTTGAGCATACGGCTTCGAATCTCCTTGAAACGCGGCCTCCCCGCGCCGCTCAGTCCTGCGTCCGGCGCGCCTTGGAGTTTATTGCGGCCCATGCGGCGGAGCCTATTACCATGGCCGATATTGTCGCGGCGGCCGGCGTGCCCGAGCGTTCGCTGCGGGCGGCCTTTAAAGCGCAGGGCCGCGCGGCCCCGATGGAGCTGCTAAGGCAGCACCGCTTTGAGCTTGCGCGCAAAAGCTTGGAGACGCCCAATCCTACGACCTCGGTGGCCCGGCTCGTCGCTGAACTCGGTCTTGGCAATCCCGGACGCTTTAGCGCAGAGTACCGGAAACGCTTTGGCGAATTGCCGTCTGAAACGCTGGAGCGCGGCCTCGTCCGGGCGGGCTTGCCGCGCCGCCATCCTCGCTGATGCATATCGATCAACGTTAAAGCCTTTGACTCCTGGAGAAGCTCGAATGTCTCTGCGCATTGGTACCCTGAATATTTGGAACCTGCTCGGCCCTTGGGAAGAGCGTTTGCCCGCTATCCGCGAGGGTGTTCGCACGGAGAATGTTGACGTTCTCTTTCTTCAAGAGGTGGTCAAGACCGAGGGTCTAGGTCAGGCCGAACTTATCGCCGAAGGCCATGAATATACGGTGATTTACGGCAGGCATAGCGGCGCGCGGCTTCCTATTGGCAATGCGATCCTTTCTCGCTTCCCTGTGCTCCATCACGAGGTTTTCGATCTGCCCACGGGGGACACCATCGAGCGGCGCACGCTCGTCTACGCCCTGTTAAATACGCCTTTTGGTCAATTGCCCGTGTTCAATACGCATCTGAATTGGCGCTTCGACGAAGGCCATGTGCGCGAGCTGCAAGTGCGTTTTGTGGCTGAGCAGATTCAGAAGCTGTGCACCGATGAAGCGTGGTATCCGCCCGTACTCGCGGGCGATTTCAATGCAGAGCCCGATTCCGACGAGATTCGCTTTCTGCGCGGTCTTACGTCGCTGGGCGCGCCCCGCCGCGTCTATTTCGCCGATGCCTTCGCGGCCGCCGGCAATGGGGCGGGAATTACCTTCGCGCGCAGAAATCCATTTGCCGCCCAGCTTCACGAGCCCGATCGCCGCGTCGATTACATTTTCGTGCGCGGGCACGATGAGCGTTTCCGGGGTACGCCGCTGGAGGCGCATATCGCTTTCGATGCCCCGATCGCAGGCGTCTTTCCCAGCGATCATTTTGGCGTCGTCGCCACGCTTTCAACCTGATCCAAGGCGCCCTCGGCCATGGCAATACCTTCCCCGACGGCCCGCGCATAGCGCGAAAACAAGGCGCGTCCGAGAAAACGAGGCGGCAGGGCGATATGTACTTCGACCGGTAGGACGCGCGCTCCATAACGGCGTTTAAGCCCGATTTGCCCCGCGCCGAGCTCAAGCCGCGCGCCTCCTTCCCGCATCGCAAGCTCAGGAAGTTTTCCGTACACCAAATCGAGATAGACCGGCGCCGTCTCCGCCTGCGCGCGATGCACACCGCACTTCCACGCTTCCCACGCCGAACCCCGCTCGAAGGCCACGACAAAACCCACAGGAGACGTTCCGCGCCGCGCGCTTAAAAACCACACGCGCCCCGTACATTGCTCGCCGATCGCTCGAAACAAGCTGTCTCGAAGTCGAGGCGCCGGATCGTTGTGGCGGCCCGCCGTCTCCTCGAAGAGGGCGCTAAAGGGGATGTCTTCCGGCGCGTGCCGAGAGATCTCCACCCGAATGCCCGCGCGCTCCACAAGCCGCGCATTGCGCCGAATCATCTGCCCGATACGCGAAGGCAGCGCTGCGCCAAGCTCAAGCTCTGCGCTGGGGTAGGTGGCGGCCCGGATAAATCCTGCTCCTTCGAGCGCATCGCTCCACATCTCCGCATCCCGCTGTAACAGGCGCGGAATCAGCGCGCATCGGTCTTCCTCCGCCGCGATGGCCCGCGCCTGCCTCAGCGCCGCGCGAAGCGCCGGCGAAGCTGCGTTCGACGAGAGCCGGCGGGCCACGAGGGCATCCGATGCTGGAGCGAGCGGCGTCTGCAGAATAAGACCCCGGCCCATCGATCGGTTTAAACGTCGAAGACCGGCCCCAAACCAGCGCGAGACCAGGGCCCGCCGCTGAAGGTCCCGGTCCCGATCGCCCACATGCCGAATCCACAAGCCAAAGAAGAGATCGTCCACATCCATCGGAAAGGGTCGCGCTTGTGGACATGCATCGGTGCGAACGGCGGGAATCGCGACCGCCACGCCTTCCCCATCCAATGCCGCAATGACCGAAAGCTGGGCGCCCTCGCCATAGATGAAAGGCAGCGTTTCACCGGCAAGCTTTAGCCAAGCCGCGCTGGTCTGGACCCGTTCATGCCCGGAAAAAGCAACGAGATCGAGCCCCTGCAGGGCTTCTGCCTGAAGCTCCTCACATCGCAAGGGTCTGCTCCTGTTCTACATCGAGCTGCCTCGCGAGCGCCGCCGAGAAGCTTCGATCTCCAAGAGCCGCTGTATTAAATCCACCCTTTACCCGATGCACGACCACCGACGCGAAGAATGCCGCAAGCGCGCCGGGATCTTCAAGCCTTGGCCGGGCCCATCGTTTAAGCTGCGCGCTTATTGGCTCGCCCGTAAACGCTGTTACGGACGCGCTGGGCCAATGTAAGGTGCGCACGCCGGACGCATAAGCAGGATGCCTTCTATCCACCGCCGGACGCTCGATGTAGCCCAATTCAGCCGCCCTTGCCGCAATAGGCACGCCCGCATCCACCGCATTGGCCACGCCCAGCACCAAGCGCGGGTTGATCTCCACCACACGCGCCGTCCCGTCCGCACCGGCCAGAAAATCGATGCCCAGTGCGCCATGATATCCCGTTTCTTCGCCCAGCCGAAGCCCATGGCCGAGAATGGCTTGGTCGCGGATGCTTTCCAACAAAATCCCAAAACCATGGTCGGGCGGATGGCGGCAAAGAACCGTATACGCATGCGCGGCTACACATCGGCCTCGGTCAAAGACGCCTTGAAAAACCAGTTCCCGGGCGCCCGCCCAGCGCTGAGCCACATGGTCTTCGGGTTCTTCAAGCCCAGCCAGCAGGCGCTCCAGTTCCGCTTGGTTCCGCGCTACCCGCACACCCGTGCCCGAGGTGGATAGGCGCGGTTTGATAACCACCGGAAAACCAAGATCTCCTGCAATCGCCTTCGCCCCCGCCGATGCGATTCTCGTTTCGGCAATGGGCAACCCGGCCCGCCCCGCCCGCTCAACCCCCGTCCCTTTGTCCGCAAGCACCCGAGCCAGCGGATAAGGGGGCATGGCTGCTCTCAAAGGATATTCACCCTTCCAATACGCCGCGAGTATCAGCCCCTCTTCAAAGAGGGGCAAGACCACATCGGCCCCCACCCGCCGCGCCGTATCGGCCACCGCCTCAAAAAAGCGGCGCGGATTTGGCGCGGGAGGCGGAAGCTTGACAAAACGCGAGACATGACGGGAAAAACGGGCGATAACGGTGCCATCATGATCGCCCAGCGTGACGCGATGGCCTTCGGCCGCAAGACAGCGGACCACCGCGAGCGCGGAAGGCAATAAACCCTGGGTGAGGAAGATATGAAGGCTCATCGCTTGGCGAGACGAGCCCTCACTCTACGCGATGGAGGAGGGCGGTTCAAGCAATGTATCCGCAAGTGTGGGATGGGCCTCGCGGATTGAGGCATCGAAGACGGCCAGGGGATCGATGCCCCAGCCTGCAAGCGCGCTGCCCACGCTCCCGAGGGTGGTCACGGCGGCCTGTCGCACTTCGCCCATCACTTCGCGCGCCTCTGCGGGAACAGAACCCGCGCCGAGGCGGTGAAGGGCCGGCACCGCAAGCCGCGTATGACGGCGCTCATCCCGTTCGATGGACCGGGTAAGCGAAACCCAGGCCGGATCATCGCCTCTTGCCGCCACCCATTGCGCGCTCAGCGCCAGACCCACACACGCCAGACCCTCGAGCGCGACATTTACACCCAGGACCAAGGTAAGCAGGTGGCCGCGTTCAATGGCATCCGCAAGAAAACGGCGATATACCGCCACCTCGGGAAATTCCGCCCCTTGGACCGGCGTTTCACCGATCCAATGCAAATAGCCGCGGAACATATAGGCATGACGCGCCTCGTCCGCCGCCTGCCGAAGATAAGCCCGGCGCAAACGCGCGGAAGGCATGGTCTCGGCAAGCGCCTTGGCGGCCATTTCGGCCAGCATTTCGCCCGCGAGCAGACAGTGAACATGTAGCTTGGACTTTGCGCTATCCATGGGCGGCCTCGGCGGCTTCAAGGGAAGGACTTGGAATGGCCGGAGCGGGTTTTTTCTCGGCGATCAGCATCCCCAGCCGGTACAGAAGTATTGCGGCCACAATCCCCACGGGCCAAATCCACTCGTGATAGAGGGCAAAACGGGGGTCTTGACCCTCGCCCAGCGTGTAGAGATGAACCAGGCGCGCCATGTTGATGCCCATCAGCACCAACAGGCCCACGGTGGCATGGATCGCTTTCTGCCACCGTGGGAGCTTCAGCAGCAGCACCACGGCCCCAAAGAGCGCAAGCGCCCGAAGTCCACTGCACAACCCGGCAATCTCCATGGAAAAGAATTCCCCAGAGATTACCCGGCGCGCGGCATCCGCCGTATGCGCGATGCCCAACTTGCTCAACAGCCACCCGGCGCCGCTGAAAGAAACGGCGCACAGCGGATCGTTCAGCGGATCAGCCAGCGGCGTATAGGTGAGTGCAACAAGTGCGAGCGTTACACCCGCAAATACGAAATCGTTTTGAATCCAGCGGCGCAGAGGGCTCATCTTCGTTTTCCTTCGATTCTTAGAAGGTCCAGTTGTTTGCGCCGCCGTTGGCTGCTCCGGCGGCTTGGACGGCACCCAGACAGAGCGCGTTCTGATCGGCCGTGGTCTCGTAGGTCGCCGTATTGGTCATACAGTAGGTGGCCGTCGAGGTTTCGCCGTTGATGGTCGAGGTGAAGGTGCCCGCTCCCGCAAACCCGGTCGTCCACAGCGTCGAATAGAAGATATTGGTCATATCCACGCAGTAGTTGTAGTCGGGGTTGTTTGGATCGAGCGCCGAAACCAAGGCCGAGAAAGCGTTCGCGTCGAAGTTCGGGACAAACACATGGAAGTCGCTTAACTCAAAGGTGCCCCCGTCCGCATGGCACTGCGAAAGGAAGGACTCAAATCCTTCCGGAATAAGCTCCATACCCGGATTGGCCAGGTGCATGGTCCACGCGGGATCGGCAACTTCGCAGGGACAGCTTGGAATCTCGCAATTTGAGCCTTGCCATCCCGCCGCGCAGGCGCAGGTGAAGGGAGCCGCGTTGGGATCGCTGGGATCGCCCGCCATGCAGACACCGTGGTCGTTGCAAGGATCGGGATCGCAGGGATTAACGGGGATATCGCATTCCGGCCCGGTGAAGCTGGGCGGGCACGCGCAGGTGTAGTAGAACAATCCCTCGGGCGTGCAAGTGCCGCCGTTTTGACAGGGACCCCAGGCGCATGGATCGGCAGGATCTTCGCAGGCCGCGCCGCTATAGCCTTCCGTACAGGTGCAGGTAAAGCCGTCCGCGGTGGTCGCGCAGGTGCCGCCGTTTTGGCAGGGATTGCTTTCACAGAAATCCACACATGCGCCTGTCTGCGGGTTGCACACGGTCCCAGGATCGCAAACGACGGCCTGGCCCGTGGTGCATGCGCCGCTCTGACAGGTATCGCCTGTGGTGCAGGCATTGCCATCGTTACACGCGGCACCATCGCCTCCGGCCTGACAAGCGCACTGCAAAGGCGCCTGACCATTTACGCCCTCGGAAGCATCGAAGGCAAGCAGATCTTGCAGACACAGCGCCAGCTCATCGGCCGTTAGGTTGCTATGGGAACCGCTCGGAGAACCGCAGGTATTGCCCTCGGGGGTGGCCTGGGCATAGAGCACGCTATCGCCGTCGCCGCTGAGGCTGGCCGAGCTGCCCGCGCTATAGGAGCAAGAGCTTTGCTCGCCAAAGGCATGCCAATCGCCCAAATCGCGGCAGGGACAATGCACGGGACAATCGCCGGTCGCAGCATCGCATTCGCCGCCGCCGCAGACCTTGGGGATGCCATTCTCACACGCACCCGCTTGACAGGTATCGTTTTCCGTACAGCCATTGCCATCATTGCAGGCTGTGCCATCGGCCTTCGCCGGATTCGAGCATTGCCCCGTCGCCGGATCGCAAGTGCCCGCTTCATGGCATTGATCCGAAGCCGCACAGCTTACAGGATTGGCGCCCGCGCACGCCCCCGCTTGGCAGGTATCCGTCTGCGTGCAGCCATTGCCATCGTTGCAAGCGCTTCCATCGGCTTTCACCGGATTCGAACATTGCCCCGTCGCCGGATCGCAGGTGCCCGCTTCATGGCATTGATCCGAAGCCGCACAGCTCACATTCTCGCATAAATCCCGGCAAACGCCATTCTGACACGTCAAACCATCGCAACACGGAAGGGTCGGATCGCAGGGGGCATTCTTGGGAAGACATCCACCACCCTGACAGGTGGGGTCATTCACCGCCACATAATCCTCGGGATGCTGCGTATGCGCGTTAATACACGCCTGCTCGCTGATCTTCAGGATTGTATAGGGCTTGGTTGTGGAATTGGTCTTATGGCAAATCTGGACCTTGCCATTCACATCGAAGTAATCGCACTGAGCCGCCGTCAAAGCGGCTTGATGTTCGCCGGCATGCTCATGATCCGCGGGCGCCTCGGCACAGCCGGCAAGAAGGGCGAATGTACCCGCACCGACAAGACGGGCGGTCAAGGTAAGAAGATTTCTCATTGAGAAGAGGTCCTTCTGTTGAAACGATCCATGGTTTTGCGCGCGATACGCGCTCCTATTGCGCAGAGAAGCGGGGCTCATGACGCCACCTTCTTTCCCATGCGGCGGCGGAGCATTTCCGCGAGCGCGAGCAGGCCCGGCGCACCGAGCGCGATAGACAGCGGCAAATCGGGTAGCGCCTGGGGTATAATATGCGGCGCGTTGGCGATTTGCTGCTTACAACCCGCAACATCCTCCGGCGTCGCCAGGAACACACTGTCATACATGACTCCAGGGCTGCAGAGCTTCAAGGTTTCCTGCGTTGATTGCAGGGTAAAATCAACAACACCGACCACGCCCGGCTGCGACGCAACCTGGAAATATTTAGGATTCATGAACGAACAATAGTTGCTCGCCTGCTTGTAATAGCGGTTGACGTAGTTGATCATACTCAAGGCCGGAAGCACGCCATTGAACGACGGCCTCGACAGCCAGTAGCGCGACGGGGTAACTTGGACTTGCGCGCCCATGGAGCAATTGGTGAGGTACCACTCGAGGTCCGTGAAGGCAAGCTCGACACCTGAAGTCTGAAGGCTGCTCTTCCAAGACTGCACGCCGTTGGGGTTGACCGCCGGATCGCTGCAGGGGCAATAGGGAGGCGGAGGCGGAACCTGGCAATTCGAACCGCTAAAGCCATTGGCGCAGGTACAGGAATAGGGCCGGTTGCCGCTTGGAGGAAGAACGTTGGTGCATGTGCCGCCGTTAATACAGACATACTGTCCAATCTGGCTGCATGTATCGTTATATTGACATTTGGGTCCGACGACACCCGGCGGGCATGTGCAGGTATAACCCTCCGGCTGGGATGCATCATTCACACATGTACCATTCACACAGGGGTTTGGCGTACAGATATCGGCATGAATCTCGCAATTGGTCCCGGAATAACCGCTGGGGCAAGCGCATGTATACGAGCCGCCGTTTTGGGTACAACTTCCGCCATTTTGGCAAGGATTGGGCGCACAGACGCTGGGGTAGTAGGTGATATCGAGCTTGGGCCTTTGACCGGCGGGCCCGTCGCTGCTCGTAAAGCTTGCGACATTACCGACAACGGTAGAGGATTCGAGGAGCAAGCCGAAGTTAGGCTTTAAACCCGAGACCCAGGATTGCACAAAGTCCTTTACATCAACGGTCGCCGTGCTCCCCTGCGAGACATTGTTCAACTGCTTCCAGAAGCCCCCCATAAACTTCTGTCCATAGCTATTCCAAGTGACGCTTGTATCGACCCAAGCATTACCTGTAACGAAATACGCATAGATTTCGCCCGAGAAAGCGCCGTGGCTGGGCGCCACATCGCTCACCTTCAGGGAGAGCGTGGCGCTGGTGATATAAGCGCCGGCGGGAATACCGGAAAGATCGAAGGAGATCAATCCCTGTTTACGGTCATCGGGCCCCCAGGGGTAACCATTGTACCGATTGGGTTTACCCACCTCGATGGTATTTTTTGAGCCATAGTTATAGGTAGGAAACTGGGCATAGATTGTTGTATCGCGAATTGGCCCACCTGGACCTGAGCCTGTGATGCTGATCGTCTGCTGCGTCACAGCCTGCTCAGCGGTCCCGACTTTTTCCTCATTGGGATCGGGATCATGGGCATCGGCGATACAGCCGGACGATGCAACAAGAAGCGCCAACGCGGCCATACCCCCCACCTTAAGCAGGACATGCCGAGAGGTACTTCGATGCGAAGGAGCTGGGGAAAGGCCCAGCGTTTGATTATGATACAAACCATCCATAAAGAAATCTCCTATAAGCGGCTCTCAACACCGGACCTGAAAGAATTGGGGTTGGGGTTGAGAGGCACGCTATTGGCGCGCAGAGAAGCGCGGAATGAGACAACCTTAGATTGTGGCTGCCGGCCGCGTATTCTCAAGGGTGAAGAACAGCGAATCTGAAGAAAGCTGCCGATAATGGACAGGGATTGCCGAAAGTGTACAGAGGCGGGTGATAGGCCGGCTTAGAAGGGTGGAATTGGGATGGGTGCCATCCACAGGCGGGTATCCGTATACCGGCGCGCTATGGAGCCTCCCATTGGTGTGCAAGCCCAGCCTGGGTGACCGTCGTTTTCCCAGCCCCGTTAGGACCGGCCACAATGAGGAGACGAGGCCGCTCGGAAGTTTTCGGGCTCATGAGCCACCATTCTCCTCGTGTTTGCGGGGAAGCCTGTGTTCGCGGGCAAATTCCGCGGCTTCCTCGATTATCCGGCGCAGCTCCGAGGAAGCGCCCTCAATCGCCGTCCCCCGAAGGAATCCCTCCGAACAGTTCGCTGAGCATACGCTCTGGATTTTGTAGAAAGGCTTTTGTCACCGCGTAGTGTTCTGTTTCCTCGTAGCGAACTCGCGCCACGCCACTGCGGTCCAGCAAAAAGATGCGCGCTCCCGGAAAGCCCATGAGAATAGGAGAATGGGTCGAGATCACAAACTGACTGCCGGCTTGCACCAATTCATGCATACGCGCCAGGAGCGTGAGCTGACGTGTGGGAGAAAGAGCAGCCTCGGGCTCGTCCAAAATATAGAGCCCATTGCCGCGGAAGCGATTCATCGCCACCCACAAAAACGCTTCACCATGCGATTTCTCGTGCAGATTCTCCCAGCCATACTCTTGATAATACTCGGCCTCGGTCGACACATTGAACATCGTTTCGGCCCGCAAAAAGAACCCGGTCCGTTCGCGCTTCGCGCCCCGGGCCAGCCGCAGAGCCTGATGCAGCGTCGATTCGCTGGGCCGGTACGATGCGGAAAAATTCTTGCTTCCGCCTTCGCCATTAAACCCGGCCTTTAGCGCGACCGCTTCGATAATCGTCGACTTGCCCGAGCCGTTTTCGCCGACGAAGAAGGTCACACCACGGGCGAACTCAAGCCGCTCGAGCGACGCAATTGCGGGAATAGCGAAGGGGTACGCGGTCCAATCCGTGACTTTATCGCGAAGAAGTTCAATGTGGCGAAGGAAGCGGTCCATTGTTCCGATGATGCCCTATTCTACCCAACAAATATTCACCCGCCCCGACCCAATTCGGCAGCGGTTCATACATACCTACGTTGTTGGACAGCCCGCCCGCTTCAGCCACGGGGGGCTTGTTTCGTGCGGTTGCGACCGTCGCTAACCCAATTATTCTCCCATTTGTTTGAGGTCACCTCACACAACCTTCCGTACGCCTCCTTTCGCGTGGGTGGGTCCCCGTCATCCCGCCGCGCAAGAATGGTGGCCACGTACGCGCCAAGCTCCTTAAACGTGAGATATTCGGGGTGCTCCGACCAGGCCCAAGCAAGTTCCTCGTCGTTTTTTACCTGTTCGCGCAGCCTTTGGTACGCCTGCCGGAAGCGTCCAAGAGCAACAGTATCCTCCGGGCTCAGGTGACGCTCTGAGCACACTCTTACGAGGATTGCCTCAACGCCCGCTTCTGCAGCGCAGGCCCGGTTCAGGATTTGCCAGTGAGTTTCCTTCGGAAAGCGATCGGTCGCTTCGGCCTTCCCCTGATGCTTCTTAAAGTAGTTCCATGCCTTCCAGATGGCAAAGAACTCGCCGTACAACCGGTAGAAGTCCGATGCGATGGACAGATAAGCTTCCCGCTGCTTCTGCCGGATGGCCCATCGAACACTAATCCGATTTCCCACAAACCACGCGAGACCGAGCGTAAGCAGTGAAGTGGCCAACGTCAGGGAAGACTTGAACAGTTCGAATCTGTAGTCCATCGCGCAAATACCTCGTTCCTTATGGCTCAGCGGCAGTAGCTTGTTCTACGGGATGCATCGTCGGCCACGATATCCTCGCGCGACCTTAGGTGTCCGCGCGCCGCTCAAAATGCAAAATATCATACCAAGTATCTCCAAGCTGAAAGCTGCGCGTGGAGCGGCCAAATTCCCGAAAGCCGGCGCTCAACAAGATGCGTACCGAACCAATGTTCTCGGGCCTTGAAGTGGCTTCAATGCGCACCAGCGCCAAATCCCGGAATGCAATCTCGAGAATTTGGCGAACGGAGTCCCTTCCATAACCTTTCCCACACGCCGACTCCCCGACCCGGTACCCAAGCTCTGCCGAATGAAAATGCGCCCTTCTGACCCGCGAAAGATTCACTCGACCTACGATGCCACCAGATGAATCTCTCGTCAAAAATTGATAGCCCCGGTCGGCACGTGCATCCTCCATAGAGGCTTGGATAGCGGCCAACACGCCTTCTTTTGTGTAATAAGCGGCTGGACGGGCATTGATGTTGGTCTCAAAGAAACGGCGATTTCGGACCTCGAACTCAAAGACTTCTTCAACATCATCCAAACCAGGCGGCACGAGCTTCACACGGTTCAGTGAGGTGTGGGGCACGGCTACGCCTCATTGTAGGCCCGCTCAAGAGCCGCAACATCGAGCTTCACCATCGTCATCATCGCCTCCATCACGGCCTTCACTTTCGTGGCATCTTTGTCGCGGATCAGCTCCATAAAACGCCGCGGCACAATCTGCCAAGAGAGACCGAACGGATCCTTGATCCATCCGCACGCGGTAGGCTTCGCCCCGGCCTGGACCAGTTTGTCCCAATACGTGTCGACTTCGGCCTGGTCTTCGCAATCCACATAGAGCGAGAAGCCTTCAGAAAACGTAAAGTACGAGCCGCCGTTGTAGCCCATAAAGACTTGACCCCCAACGACGAACTCGGCCGAGGTAATCGGACCATCCTTGCCGGTGCGGGCCACGTTCCTAATTTCGGAATCCGGGAAGGTGGCGGTGTAAAACTCAATGGCGGCCTCGAGCTGATCGTTGAACATCAGAAACGGTGTGACTTTGGACATGACAGACTCTCCTTATCGCTTCCACGCCCATTATTGTGTCTCCGCCTCAGGGTCAACAAAAAGTTTGGGATTCGCCCTCGGGTTCGTGACACACCGCTTCGATATTATGCCCATCCGGACCTATGACGAAAGCGGCAAAATAGTTTGCATGGTAGTGCGGACGCAGACCCGGCGCGCCATTATCACGGCCCCCCGCTGCCAACGCTGCGCGATAGAAAGCTTCGACTTGCCGGCGAGTCTTGGCCACAAACGCCAAGTGAAGGGGAGCCGGCTTCATATCTGTTTGATACAAGCACAACGAGACATTGCCCTTCGGTTGGCTAAGCTCGAAGCCATTTGGCGGCCACTCCCTGCAATCCGTCACGCCAAGCGGTTCTAGGGCCGAGAGGAAGAACGCTTTGCTTTCTGCATAGCTGCTGACGCCAAACTTAACGTGGTCGAACATGGGGGTCTCCAAACCGTGAATGGCAAAGGCGAGTGACTCACCGTTCCACCTCGGCAATCATCTTGTGTGCGTGATGATGTAGAGAGCAACAATCTCAGCGACACCGACCATCTTACACCGCGATCTTTACTGAAACAGCTAGGTGGGACCCTCGAAACTCGGCAACGCGTTGAAGGCAGGAAGTGCGGCAAACCCATCGTCCCACACTGCCCGACTTTGCACAAACAGATGGGCATCCGGCGCCTTGCGCGGGACTGTGTCTAAAGATCCAGCCGGCACGACAACACCGCTGATGGAGGCATGAGGCAGAGCGGAACCACAGATATGGCAAAATGAACGCACATGACGTGTCCCTGGCAAGCTAAAGGTCGTAACGGAGCACTCACCGGCAATCCACGTCAAGGCTCCATTCGACGAGAACAGATTTGCCGCATGGGCTGATCCGGTATCCTTGCGGCAATACACACAATGACAGAGAAAGAAACTGTCAAATGATCCGGTTACTTCAAACCGGACGGAACCACAGAGGCATGATCCAAGATTCTTCTCCATGTACACAGACCTCCCCAATCCATCCCAAATCCCCACCAAAAGCAACATCAACATTCACGGTTTCCGCGCTCGTTATTGCAGCTCTGCCTCCGCGTCAACAAAAATGTTGCAAACTTGCCCAGCCCCAAATCCCTTACCCTCGACCCCAAACAAAAACACCGCGAAACCAAGCCTTCCATCGTCTCTTCCTTGAGCTCAACGCACTCCTTGGACAGCTCATCGCGCAGCCGCTCGCACGGGCTTTGAGCTGAGCGCGTTCCGTTGTCCGTACTTGCACCTGCTTGAGCGCTGAATCGACGGAGGCTTTTAATTGAGCCGCTAGGGCACCACATCGAAATTATCGAATTGGGTCTCGCCCAAATTCGTCGCGTTGGTGGGGCTGACAACGCCGAGGCCGACGGCAATGTTGGCGATATACGAAGGAGTTGGGGGACTGAGCAATGTTGTCCACATGATGAAGTCGGGTGAAGTCTCCAAGTGGAGCTGGCCGCCATCCTCTCGAATGCGCCACCAGCGATGCTGCAAAGCGACATAAGGGGTGCTCGTCTCGCCCAGCGTCACGCTCTTATCGCGGACCAATGCTTGCAGCTCCCCATTTTCGACGCGAATGCGGCTCTCACCGTCCGGCGTATAGAGCTGAAAGTAGGTCTGCCCTTCCGCTCCACCTTTGACGAGACTCGACGCCTCGATCCAGACGGCACAGCCGCTGAGATTGTAGCCGAGGTCGGTCACAAGACCTACCCACTGTCCATCGTTAAGGTTCTCCCCTGGGATCACGCGCAACTGGCCGCCGGCCACGCTCATGATGCTCTGCTCGCCCTGGGTATTCCAAAGATTGGTATCCACGGCTGCGCCCTCGAAGTCGTCCGTGAGTCCCGCGGGGTGACATGGCGGCGATTGCCCCCCCGCTCCGCCGCCTCCCGCGGCAGTGCCCGTCCCGCCACTTGATGTACCATGACCCCCGTACCCACCGGAGGCGTCCTTCCCGCCGGCCCCGGATAGCCCAGCGAGGAGCCCGCGCTCGTTGAGGGAGCACGAGGAGAGAAACAAGAGCCCGATGATGACAATAACGCTATTCATAAAACCGATATAGCTGCTTGCCATTGAATTTCACAGTTGAAAGTGCGACCAGTCGATGCGGCGCCACGAAAAACCCGTACCCTGACTTCAGTGGGCGCGGCTCCGACCCACCAAAAGCCACCTCAAGATTGCGCCAAAAACGGGTTTCGCCCTGTTCTCCTCGGCTCCTCGGGGATCTCAGGCGAACCTGGCCAGGTGATGCCCACCTTCTGAAGCATGCGCTGAGCCCCAAGCAATCGCTCTGGCTCGGGCGGCGAGGGAAAGAGCATCGCAATCTCCTCGGCCGTGAACTCCGTGGGGCCATTTAACCTCCGGTCAACCACCGCATCCATCAGCGCGTGGATGGGTGCAAATCTTGTTCGGTCGAGCTCCGCGGCTTTCGCGGCGGTTCCTGGATCACACAACCGAGGGAGCCTGCCGTTTTGAAGCGCGCCCCACGCGGCCAGCCGGCGGGCGCCATTGAGCGTCGGGTTGTCGAAGAGCAAGCCGCCAACGTGATCCCCGCGAAGCCAGAAGCCGACGCCCGCGCTCTTCTCCCCATGCAGGGCTCCCTCCCCGAGCATGCCTGTGGCCATCACCAGTGCGGGCTCCAGTTCATCAGGAAGACCCGGCAAGGCCCCGCGCACATCGTCCGGCCCACCCGTCACCGCAGAGGCCGACAGGCCGAGCCGCTCGAGCGGACCGAACCCGAGCTCATAAGCGAGACCGACGATGCCCGCCTCGGTCCATGCCACTACCTCATAGTCACCGCATCCGTTGCCGTTGTAGAAAGCGCCCCGCTGGAGGTCGCCCGTCCAACGCGGCTCGGCGCAGGGCGGGAAGTTATGGCGCCCGATCTCCGCGATGACGGCTTCGACGTAGGCGCGCAACGCGGCGCGGACGATGGCATCTCGGGCGAAAACCAGGCGCCCGAAGTGAGTGGTGATCCGTTCGAACATCTGCCTCACCTAAAGCACCGCGGTCTCGGGGTCAAGAGGCTCACTGCGTGCATACAACTTGCCGCGTCATGGCGTGTATGCATTTGCGGTGTTGAGTTGCTGCACCTCTGCGGCCGGCGGGTCGTTGTTCGTGAGAAACTTGTTGAGCTTCGCAGAGATTACGGCCGCATTCTTGTGCGAGTTCGTGCCCCAGGGACAACTGCGCTTGTCTTGCCTGGGCACCACATGATGCACATTCGGGTACGTTGCAGCCGAGTCCTCCGAATCTGGGAGGACGAGCGGCTCGGTGCATGTCACCGGCTCACACTTCTCATTCTTGCAAGGCCAAGTGAAGCCCGCGAGATCGGAGTGAATCTTGCCGCCGTGCGCGTTGCGGTTGACCTGGAGGATCCACTTCCTCTGCGTCAGGGCGTCGCCGTTGGCGTCCGTGCCGACGGTTGCGCACTCGAACGTCTGGCCCGGTCCGAGGGTATTCGGCTCGGTCAGATTGCGATACGGACCATTGACCTCTGTTGGAACGCCGTTGATCTCGACGAATGGCGTCTGCCGGGGCGCTGCCTGGTAGTTAATCTGGATCTGGTTCGCGACATCCGGGCCGACCTGCAATGTATAGTTACCGACGCCATCAGGTTGGCATTTGTAGCCCTTGTCATACGGCACAATGCCCGCCACCTCTCCGATCTTTACGGCGTCAGCACATGCGTCCTCCCACTTCTCGTAGAAGCAGTCGAACGTATTGACAAAGGACATGTAGCAAGCGGAGCCGAACGCGGCGATGTACTTATTGCGCAGCGCTACGTCGAAGCTTGGATTCCCCACGAGGGGAATGCGATAGCGCATGCACGGCTCCACCATCTGCGTCGAGCAATTGGTCGGCGTGGCTGTGGGCGTATCAGATGGCGTATTGGATGGCGTATCGCACGCATTGACAGGCCCGGCATCATTCGATCCGCACGCACCCGTCATCCATGCCCCAGCGAAGGCCAACGTCAGAATGCCCAGGGTGGCCGAGTGGCGTTTTGTCATGAGGTGCATGGGGTAAAACTCCTTCTCGTGGGATATTGGCTTCGTGATGCTCGGTTCGGGTTCGCGATTGGGGGTGTGCTTGTTGCTGTATGGCGAACGAGGGCTTCATCTGCGGGCGAGTGCTGCAAGCACAGCGACCGGAGGACGCTCTGCGCCGCGTCGGGGCTTGTCGGCGGCAAGCATGTGTTGGACTGCTCTCTTCGAGACTGGGAAGGTCTGATCATGTTCAACGACCGTAATAGAACGCATCGAGGAGCGCCACGCGGCCATCCCAGATTGCCATACCGATCCCATTCTTCGGTCGAGCGGCCAAATACCAAGGGCACTCATAGATACGTGCGAGAAGATCCCAATAGCCGTCGAATGTTCCGAGGGCTCTCTGTGAAATATCGAAGGACCTTGCGATCTGTCGGCGATTCTGCGAGTCAACACACAAAAAAAGATCGGGCCGCTTCATTGCGAGGAGCCGGGTTGCGGTTGCGACCTTCACACGTTCTCGCGGTAGGCTTCGAACAAATTGATCGAACTGTGCGCGCGAGACGTGTCCCTTCGAAGGAATTTGGTCCAGGGCAGCGTCGAGTAGGTGCGGCCGATGCAAAACGAGGCTCATAAAATGCCCCGCACCACGCATAGACCCGAAGTAGAGGAACTGATCAGCGAGACCTGCAATTTGACGTCGCTCGTCCTCCGTCATGTGAGCAAGCTTGTGTCGCTTCTGAAAAGTCGACTTCACAGCGCTGAGGACTCCCAAATAGCCGCGGTGTGTGCGAGTTTCCCGAACATACACCGTGCGAGAAGGATCGCCCTCCTGAGCCAGGACAAGCCTGACGTAGTGTGCCCAATCCACGTCAAGATCCTCGGGAGGCAAGACCCCCGTCGCTTCGTTTGCGAGCTCGAGTTCGAGCCTCGTTTGCGCGCGTGGTGGCAGTGCAAAGTGCACAATGGCATCGCGCGCTGCTCGTGAACGCTGATATGCTGTCTCGTAAGCAGCTAGCTCGGTGAGCCGCATCCGGCGGGCGCCAGCGTGGATGGAAGAAAGGAGATTCCGGGTGGCATCGAAGAAGGGCTCACTCGTGACCCCGGTTACTTCGACATTGACTTCGACGTTTGTACCGAACCCGCCATGAGTCAGATTCGAACTGCCGATGATGCACGCAAACGAGCCTCGACGGCGAAAGAGGTACACCTTGGGATGGAACACCATGGCACCCGCGTCCCCAACCCGGAGGAATCGACGAAACCTACGCAGAAACGCGGGGTCGGTCTGAAAAAAATCTAGGCCGACAACCAGCACCCGTACTTGAGATCGCGCATCCCAGAGGCAGGACGACACATCGCATGAATTGGTTGCCCATGCTGACGCGATCCAGATGTCGTCCGCGCTTCTGCAGTGCGCCGTGAATGCGCTCCTCAGGTCGCTTTGCTGGTGAAGGAGCTTGCTCTTCATTCTATGTCCTCGATTCGATCGCCGTGCTCTTATTCGGTCAGTTCAACGCACGGTTAGACAGCTTCCATCTGGTTGTGAATCGCGTAAAATAGGCGCTTCCTTGTATATATCCTCGAAGATACGGCGAAGTGGGCGGTCAAGCTCTTCGTGCTCCCTAATGTCTCTTGCATGAAGATCATCGGCAGCACAATTTGCGCCGCTAGATCTAACTGGCCGGACGGCTTGAATCTAGCGACGAGATCGCTCTCAGTGAATTCGAACACTCAACTCAGCGGAATCGTGTCGCAGCCTTCAGACCAAAGCGTTGTACTTGACGATAAGATTGAACATTGCCGGAAACTCCAGAGGCGTCGAATGATGACGCCCACCAACTCTTCAACCGCCCCACCCAAACCGCCCCAACCCATTCGGAAGCGGTTCAATGGAAGACCTGCCCAATCCATCCCAAATCCCCGCCAAAAGCAACACCAAAATTCACGGTTTCCGCGCCCATTGGTGCATCTCTGCCTCCGCGTCAACAAAAATCCTGCAAAATCTACTCAGCACACTCCTCTCCGCGACCATCCCGCGCACCTCCCGAGGTCCTCCGACTCGTCTCCAAGACCCGCCGGCCCATCTTCTTAGGTCATCCCTCCCTTCTCCGAGACCCCACGTCCCATCTCCACGACCATCCCGCGTACCTCCCGAGGTCCTCCGACTCGTCTCCACGACCCGCCGGCCCATCTTCTTAGGTCATCCCTCCCTTCTCCGAGAGCCCACGTCCCATCCCCGCGACCATCCCGCGCACCTCCCGAGGTCCTCCGACTCGTCTCCGAGACCCCACGTCCCATCCCCGCGACCATCCCCCGCACCTCCCGAGGTCCTCCGACTCGTCTCCGCGAGCCCACCTCTCACCCCCGAAACCCCACCTCTCACCCTCCGAAACCCCACCTCTCATCTCCCCCGCCTTTCGCCGCCTCAAAAAAATATCAAAATATCAAAAATATTTTTCTCCTCCCCCTTGACACACCAAAACCCGGCATCATCCTTAGCTTCGCCGCGCGCGCTGTCGCCGCAGGCGTACAGCCACACGGCAATGTCTCTGTACATCGTTCCGTCCCGGACCGGGTGTCTCACCCGCCTTCCCGTGGAGATTTGAAATCCCATCATGAGCAATCCCAAAGAAGCTGTTCCCGGCGATTTGATCATCGACGCCTCCGATATCCAAGATGTCGTGGATGTTACGGCGGAAGAAATCAGTGGCTTTGTTAAGTTTCACGATGGCTATGAAAAAGCGCTGGCCAATCTGGAGCGTTTAAAGCCAGATGATATCGATCGGGCAGGCATCAATCCAAAAGCCGTTCAAGATGCCGTGGCGCTGATCGCTCAGCACCGCCATTGTGAAAAGCTATTGCCCGCCGCTGAAAAGCTGGCTGAATTGATCTATGAAACCAAAATGGAGCGCGCTCACCGTATATCGCTTTTGATCGGTGAAATCGTTTCCCAGGCCAAACGCCGAGGCCAGGGTAGCGCGGAGGCCGGGCTCGTTCTTGGACCGCTGAAGGATCTATTGGATTATCAGCTTGGGCCGGCCAATAAAGCCGTGGTCACCCGGAAAAAGAAGGGCAAGGAGCAAGAGGCCGGCGATAGCGATAAAGAACCGGCTTCGGGCGGGGCGGGTTGAGAGGGCATAAAGCTCATTACCTCTCCCTGATTGCAGGTCCCGCGTTCAACCCACCGTTTTCAATACCCTCCTCATAAACAAATCCTCCTGCGTCTCTCGCCTGAGAGATACCTGGTTGGTCCCCGAAATTCCAGCGGAAGAAGTGCTTGGGCGTCCGAGAGCGGCGATCTGAGGGTGCCAAGACCAGAGATTTCTCTATTGACACCGGACCAACCATGGAATGATCATCAAAAACGATGTCGCTGAACCCCACCGATTTTGCCACAATACAACGCGATCGCCTGTGATCTTCCCCCGTTTTGATGGGCAGGCTTAAACAAAAAACATGTTTTCTGAGGGCATTCGACATTTCGCTCAAGGGCATTCGAATTTCAAGCAAATATGGCTGGAGTCTCCCACGCAAAGTTCAATCACTTAAGCCAACTGTCCACGAAAACGGGGGAAGATCAATCACGGATGCCCAGCCAACCAAGGGGAGAGCGTAGCATGTTTGCCATTCAGATAAGCGACAGAAATACCTTTGCAGAAAAAGCAAAAGCCCTTCAGGCCACCGTCGACGTGGTGCGGAGCGCAACCGTTGTTCCTGTTCGGCAGCCGGGCGGCGATGTCATGATGAAACCCGCGGCAACAATCGACTATCGCTTTAAGTTCGAGGATCCGAAGTTTGGGCCAACCATGTGGACTTTCCGTGAAGTGGTGCTGGCCGACGATAACGGTGAGGTGCTTTTAACCAATAATTTAATGGAAATGCTTGAGCCGCCCGCACGGGTGTTGATTCGCCACCGCAGCGGTTCATTTTAGATTTTTTTCTCCTCGCCCCCTCCACCACCCCCTCGGCAAAATCCCCTCCCTTCCTCAATCTCCCTTCCCCCCCAGCCCATGCGCGATATGCTCTCTCCAACGCCATGCACCGCCTCTTTTCTGCCTTCTTAACCGCCTCCCTGCTCGCCCTCGGCGCTCAGGGCTGTTCCCTCGCCAATATCAACCCAGAAGATTGCCAAAGCGATGCCGAATGCGCCCAAGCCTTTGGGCTCGGTAGCGTTTGTCAAGCCGGCTTTTGTAGTAGCCCAGGCTCTTGCTCCACCGCCCGCGATTGTAAAAGCCAGTTCGGCGGCGGCGCTTGTGTCAATGGCTTCTGCAGTGCTTCGCTGCCCGCCGATCCCGCGTGCTCCGTTACCGAACCCGAGGATCTGTTTGCCCGTATCGCTCAGGAAGAACTGCCGCCTACTGTGCTCGGCGGCGTGTTTTCCCTCGAAGATCCTTACGATGCAACGCTCATCGCCGCCGCCCGTCTCAGCGTCCGCGAACTCAACAATAACGGCGGCGGTATCGTCGGCAGAACGTTTGGTATGGTGTTCTGCGATAACGGCGGACCGATGAATTCCGCGAGCGGCGATGACCGGATTAAATTGGATGAACATGCCGTGGATTATCTCGCCGGAACCCTCGGCGTCCCTGCCATTATCGGCCCGGGCAGCTCCAGCGATGCCATCGCCATGGTCAATCGCCTATTGAGTAAGAGCTTTCCTACCGTTGTTATCTCGCCCTCGGCAACGAGTCCCGCCCTCACCAGCCAGACCGACAGACTCGATCCAAACGATGCTTATGGGCTGTTCTGGCGTACATGCCCAAGCGACGAACTTCAAGGCGCCGTGCTCGCTCAAAATGTGATCGGCCCCGATGTGAATATCCTCAAGGTCGCCGTCGTGTATGACAACGATCCTTATGGAATCGGCCTTTCACAAGCCTTTACAACCCGCTATGGAGGCAGCGCCGATCTCTTTCCCTATGATGTCGGCGGCGATGTGTCAGGCATAGGCGCTCAAGTCGCTTCGACCAATCCCGATGCGGTCTTGGTGATTTCGCTGATCTCCAGCGATAGTATCGCTATTCTCAATAGCCTTGCGGGCGCGGGTCTCTCGGGCAAAAAAATCTTTTTCAGCGATGGTGCGAAAGACAAAACCGCACTGCTCGATCCTGCGCTGTCGCCCGATGTTCAAGCGATGATCAAATCGGCTCAGGGCACGGTGCCCGCACGGCCTTCGGGAACCAATTACGATCTGTTTAAGGCGACTTACTTTAAGGAATTTGCCATCGAGGCCGATCAGTATTCCTTTGTGGCGCAGACCTATGATGCCGGTTATGTCGCGGCCTATGGCATCGTCTATGCCGAGGCAAAAGACAAAGCCTACGATGGCCGATTGGTTGCCGAAGGACTCTCGCATCTCTCCAACGGCAATCTCATTCGCGTAGGCCCCGTCGACTGGACGGCCGCCAAGGGCGCGATGACCGGCGGCCCTTTTGAAATCGATATCGAAGGCGCATCGGGCGCGCTGAACTTTAACTCCGCCACAGGAGAAGCCACCGCACCTATTGAAGTGTGGGCGGTCAGCGCCGATTTTTCGGATTTCACCAGCGTGGGCGTCTTCACGCCTACCTTGTAGATTGAAGCGTTCTGGATGCGGATGTTCGTGTTAGGATAGCCGCCCAGCTTTCAAGGAAGGTCTGCATGTATCCTAAGACAATTGCTAAATCTCTTGCGCTTTTGCTGTTCAGCTTTGCCGGTCTCGCCTGCACCACGGAAACGGAGTCGGCGAGCGGTTCTTCTTCCTCGTCGTCATCATCGACGTCGTCGTCTTCGGGCGCGGCCTACACACCGGACTACATCCAAGTGTCGTACGAAGCGATGCCCGGCGCGGGAACGATGGTCGATTACAGCGACGATCCTTATACCGAACGGGCCGCATTTACGGCGCAGATTGAAAAAGACGTGGTGCCGGATGTGTTCACGGCGCTGAGCCAGGATTTTACCAAGCTCGATACGGATGCGACACCGGGCGGATATCTGCTCGCGGTGAATCCTTCGCTTCAAACGCGGGTTCCCGAAGATTGGATGAGCTCTGAAAAGACGGCGGCGGCGCTTGGCTACGTGATGTATCAATGGAGCGTGCTGCTCACGGACTTCACGCCTCAAGACGCGGGCAACACGGGTTTTGGCGTGGTTGATTTCCCTGCTGGCACGCTCGACGAAAAGCTGGCGGGGGATTTCTTTAATCATGCCAATACGGTGGATGCGGGTCTGGGCGGAGGCTTCTTTGCCTTTGGCGATAGCATGTACTTCCTCAACATTGCGGATAGCCAGGGCATGCCTTATTCGGGTTTAACGGATGAGGTCTTTAACCAAAAGCTTGGCGAGGCGGCGACAAGCTTTATGGGCGCCGCGGCCAAGATGGGAACGATGGGCAAGTGCGAAGCCCGTTTTGTTGAAAACGATTGGGATAAGAGCATGGCCGGAGAAGACTATGCCATGAAGTTTGCCGATCTTCCCCAGGCTCAGAAAGATAGCCTGACGGCGCTTCAGACCGAGTTTATGATGCTATTCAACGCGGCGGTGACTCAATATGCATGGGATATGGCGCCCATGCCAAAAATTAAAATGCCTTCGTACAGAGGTATGTATGGAAAGCATTTCTATGGGAATCGCATGGCTTTGCCTAAATAGCCCTACAGCGCCCTTCTCATAAACAAATCCTCCAGCGTCTCTCGCTTGGGAGATACTTCCAGCACTCTCGCCCCTCCATCCAGGGCCATCCTCAGGACCATCCCCACCTTCTCTTCCCCCTCCACATCCAGCACCACGACCCCAGGCCGTTGTCTTAACTCTACCCCAGCCCCCAATAAGCCCTCCATCAGTTTATCACTCGCCCCCTCCAGAGTCACCTCCGTCCTCACCACCTCTCCCCGAAGCAGACTCCGAATGGTCCCGCTTACCACCACCTGCCCCTCTCTTAGAATACTCACCCTATCGCACATCGCCTCCACATCGCTCAGGATATGGGTTGAAAAGAAAATCGTCCGTCCCGCCGCCCTCTCCTCAAAAATCAATTCCCGCACTTCTTTGCGCCCCACCGGATCCAATCCGCTCATGGGTTCGTCCAATATCAACAATTCGGGATCGGCCACCAAAGCCGCCGCCAAACCCGTGCGCTGAAGCATTCCTTTCGATAATCGCCTCACCTGCCTATCCGCCGCATAAGCAATACGCGTTTTATCGAGCACCGCCTCGGTCCGCTCTTTAAGTGCCCGGCCGCCCATTCCAGAAAGCCGGCCGCATAAACGAACGAATTCACGGGGCGTCAAATACGGATACACATAAGGATTCTCCGGCAAAAACCCGAGCTTCTGACGCGCCCTCGCCGATGGAACCCGCTCTCCAAATACAAATGCATCCCCACCGCTTGGCGCGATGAGCCCTGTGAGCATTTTGATCGTCGTGGTCTTCCCCGCGCCATTGGGCCCCAAAAATCCAAAAATCTCGCCCCGGGCCACCTCAAAGCTCACGCCCTTCACCGCATGAACTTCTTTGTGCTGAAAAAACCCAGTTTTAAAGGTCTTGCGCAGATCCTTCACCACAATCAGCGCTTCACGCGGCACATCGTCGGTCACGGCACATCCTCGCCCAAAGCTTCCTTGCCCGATACAAATGGACTGCCCACGGTGTACTCATGCAGCTTGTACTGAATCTTTCGCGGGCTAATGCCTAAAATGGTCGCCGCCTTCGATGTCGAGCCTTTGCACGCTTCCAAGGTCTTTAAGATGGCGTAGCGCTCGAGATCATAAATGGTGCTGCCAGGTATGCGCGGCGCCGCATCCTGTTTATCGTCGGCCTTGCTGATATTCGAAGGCAGATGCGAAAGCTCGATACGCGGCCGATCGCATAACACCACGGCCCGCTCTATCGCGTTCTCGAGTTCGCGCACATTGCCTGGCCAGGGATAATTCGACAGCGCATTCAACGCCTCCTCGGAAATTCCCTCGATACGCTTTCCATTTTCCTGCGCATATCGCTTCGCAAAAAACACGGCCAGCTCGGCGATATCGCTCGCCCTCTCCCGCAGCGGAGGCACATGCAACGTCACCACATTCAAGCGGTAATACAAATCCTCCCTGAAGAGACCTTCCGCAATACGCTGCTTTAAATCGCGGTTAGACGCGGCGATCATCCTCACATCCACCTTCAGCGTTTCATTGCCGCCCACCCGCTCAAAGCTTCGCTCCTGCAAAAAACGAAGCAGCTTTATCTGCGTCGCCATCGGAATTTCGCTTACTTCATCGAGAAATAAGGTGCCGCCGTTCGCAAGCTCAAAGCGTCCCTCGCGCCTTCCCACCGCGCCGGTAAACGCGCCTTTCTCGTGCCCGAACAGCTCGCTTTCCAACAGCGATTCACTCAGCGCCGCGCAATTCAAACGCACCATCGCCTGCTTGGCCCGCGGACTATTTTTATGAATCATCTCGGCAACCAGTTCTTTTCCGGTGCCTGTTTCACCGACGATCAACACACTTGCCCGGCTCGGCGCCACCTGCTCCACCAGCCTTAAAAGCTGCACCATGCTCGGATGATTCGCGATCACATGGCCAAGCACATTGCGCTCTCTCAAACGCTCTCTCAGTTTTGAATTTTCGGACAGCAGCCTAGAGCGCTCCACCGCATGCTCGATCACCGCGGACAACGCCTGAAAATCCAGCGGTTTGGTTAAATAATTGTGGGCGCCTTTCTTCACCGCCAACACAGCATTTGGAATCGTTCCAAACGCCGTCATCACGACAAAGGTCGCATTGGGCACCAGCGCGGCGGCCTTCTCCATCAAGCCGATTCCATCGAGCCCTGGCATTTTTAAATCGGTCAGCACCACATCCGGAGCAAACTCCCCGAGCTTACCCAGCGCCTTAAATCCATCGGCAGCCGTTTCCGTTGCATATCCCTCTTCCCGAAGGATTTCCGACAGTGCCGCCCGGGCATTCGCCTCATCATCGACAACCAAAATTCGACCGCGGGATCCCATCAAGATTGTTCCTTTGTTTCTGGCGAGGCGCGAACGATGATACAACGCGGCCGCCTAAACCGGTGGGCGTCAATTGACAGCCCGCGGGTTGGTTTGAAGAAGATGTTTTTGTTGTGCTCTCTGCACTCGGGGAAGTCGCGATGAAGGGTCGATCGATGCCGCGCACCTATACCGCGTTGCCGCTTGTAATTACGCTGGTTTCTGTTCCATTTATTAGCGTTAGCGCCTTCGCGCAGTCACCCCCTCAGCCTCAGCCTTTTGGTCAGCCTCAGCCTTTTGGCCAGCCTCAGCCTTTTGGCCAGCCTCAGCCTTTTGGTCAGCCTCAGCAAGGCGGTTTTGGCCAGCCTCAGCCTTTTGGCCAGCCTCAGCAAGGTGGTTTTGGCCAGCCTCAGCCCGGCCAGCAGCCCGGCATGGGCGCAGGCGGCTCCTTCGATGCCAATGCGGGCTTTGGAGCCGACGGCGCAACAGGCGATGTCACGCTCGAAGCCGACGCTCAAAAAGAAGCGGCCGACAAAACCGAGGAAGACGGCCTTTCCGAAGACGAAGAACGCGCCCTTTCCCTGATGGAACAGCCCAATCTCTTTGGCTCCACAGGCTTAATGCGCAGCTCCTACGCAGGCTCGGGCGCCAAAGGCACCTTCCGCGTTTCTTTTCTCATCGACTGGTTCTCCACCTCGAGCTTCTTGTGCGACAAAGACGAGCTCACCGCCGCGAACGAACCCATCGTGTGCGGCCGGAATGGCGAAGCGGATGATGCAAGCCATGTCGGCGCATTCTTCACCTTGAACCTCACGCCTTTTTCCTTCCTCGAGGCGTACGCCAATGTCCGCACCTACGCGAACGCCAACAGCCAAGGCTCGCCCAAACTGCTTCAAGTGCTGGGCGACACGACCTTTGGCGTAAAAGCCTTCACGCCTCCCAAAATCGGCAAAACCTTCACCTTTGGCGGCGAAGCCCAGCTTATGCTGCTCAATGGCACGGGCGATGTAGGCGTTGCCGGAAGCGGCACCAGCGTTGCGCTTCGCCTGCTGGGCTCGGCCGATTTTCGCAAACCCCAAGGCGGCGCGCCTGTACGGCTCAATCTCAACGTCGGCTACAAATTCGATAACTCGGGCAACTTGGTCGAAGAGGTTGAAAAAGCCCGGGCCGAAGCCTTTACCGATGGCCGCAATCGCCAGCCTATCTCGCGCATCGAACGCTTTGGCCTGGGCATCAACCGCGTCGACTTCGTGCAGCTCAATTTAGGCGTCGAAGTACCGCTCAAAGTCATTCAGCCCTTTGTCGAATACTCGCTGGATATCCCCGCAAACCGCCAAGGCTACGAGTGCTATCCCAGCCGGGCTTCCCGCGGCGACGTATGTTTGGGCCTCGACAAATTCGATGTTCCCGCCGATGAAGCGGGCAACCGGGGCGGGCCTGGCTATTCGGCCATGCCCTCGAGGCTTTCGCTGGGCGCGCGCATCAGCCCCTTTAGCAAGGCATTTCGGGGC
Source organism: uncultured Polyangiaceae bacterium (assembly GCA_964537685.1). Lineage (GTDB taxonomy): Bacteria > Myxococcota_A > Polyangia > Polyangiales > Polyangiaceae > CAZICM01. The sequence goes on along the minus strand of CAZICM010000001.1, from coordinate 345,095 downwards.
CTGAGCGCCACAGCGGCCTTTGATATCGGCCTATCGGCGACCAGCACCTTTATTGAAGAAGTCGCGCCCCAAGCCCCTTGGACTTTGTATTTGGGCCTGGGCTATGCGTTTGACACCAGGGAAAAAGAGCCGCCGCCGCCGCCCGAACCCCCGCCCGCACCGCCGCCCGAAACGAAGATCGTGCCTGCGCCTCAGAATTTCATCCGAGGCTTTGTGCACGAGCAAAACAAGATGGAGCCGATCGCGGACGCGATTATCAGCTTTGCCAACAATGCGCAGCCGCCTTTGGCGACCGGCGCGGACGGGCGTTTCTTGACCCGCCATGTGGAGCCTGGCTCTTATGTGTTCAATGTGAAGGCGCAGGGCTTCAAGCCTGGAATGTGCCAGGGCACCATTGGCATGGCTTCTCAGATGCCGGGCGGCTTTGGACAGCCTCCTCAAGGCGGCTTCGGGCAACCTCAAGGCGGCTTCGGGCAACCTCAGGGTGGGTTCGGGCAACCTCAGGGTGGGTTCGGGCAACCTCAGGGTGGGTTCGGACAGCCTCAGGGCGGCTTCGGACAGCCTCAGGGCGGCTTCGGACAGCCTCAGGGCGGCTTCGGGCAACCTCAGGGTGGGTTCGGACAACCTCAGGGCGGCTTCGGACAGCCTCAGGGCGGCTTCGGGCAACCTCAAGGTGGGTTCGGACAACCTCAAGGTGGGTTCGGACAACCCAACCCCTTTGGTGGACCTCAAAACCAGCCCAGCCCCTTTGGAACACCGCCTGGCCAACCCGGCTCCGCGGCGCCTCCCCAGGCGCCCCAAGGCCCGACCGTCGTCGATATCGACTGCCCGCTCGAGGCCCTCCCCCGCCTCGGCACAATCACCGGCACCGTCAAAGATGCCGAAAGCGGTTCCACCGTCTCGGGCGCTACCGTCAAAATGACCGATGCCTCGGGCAAAGACATCACCGTTACCAGCGATGGCAATGGCATCTTCCGCTTTGCCGATCTTCAGCCTGGAACCGTGAATTTCCGCGTCGAAGCCGGCGGATTTATGGTTCATGCCAATTCAACCGAAGTGCGCGCCAATGAAGAGGCCAAGCCCATTCTTCAATTGAACAAGAGGCCCAAGAATCCGGCCGTTCGCGTTCAAGGCAATGAAATTAAAATCAGCCGTCAAATTCATTTTGAGACCGGCTCGGCGAAGATCATGGGCGATTCCAATTCCCTGCTCGAAGAAATTGCCGACGTAATCAATCGGAATCCCGATATCCGTAAGGTGGAGATCCAGGGTCATACCGACAATTCGGGGACCCGCGAAGGCAATGCGGTGCTCAGCGACAACCGGGCCAAGGCGGTGCGGCAATGGTTAATCGGCGCGGGTATCGCCGAGGCGAGACTTACAGCCAAGGGTTATGGCCAAGACCGGCCCATTGCGCCGAATATCACCGCGGCCAACAAAGCGAGGAATCGCCGGGTTCAGTTTATTATTATGGAAAAGTAATCTTTTAATATTTTAATATTTTAATATTGGGATTTGGTCTTGCCTGCATTGCATCGCTTTCTAGTTCCTATCTTCATATCCATCCCGCTGCTCTTTGGATGCGCTGGCAACGGCGCATCCACCGAAGCCGCGCCGGCCGCCGATTCAAGTTCAAGCGTTTCATCCAAGCTTGTGGCGTCCTCGTCCAAGCCTTCGGCTTCCGCGGCTCCGCCCGCTTTATTGCCCTCTTCCGGGGGCGCCTCGGATGCTGGACCTGATGCTCAAGCGCCTGGGCTTTTGGATGCTGGATCAAGCGAAGACGCCGGTTCCGATGCATCTTCGGCCCGGAGCGAGCCCGAACAGCCCTATGCCAAAGACAATAAGATCTTACCGCCCGCGGATTCCGATGAGCTACAGGCGCGGGCTAAATTGCTATGGGAAGCCATTATCAGCAATACCCCCGAGCGGGCCGATCCATTCTGGTTCCCCAAAGAGCCATTTATCCCATTAAAAGACGTAAAAGACCCAGGCAAGTACTGGGAAACGCTTCATAAAACCTACGCCAACGACATCGCCAAGCTTCACCGCAAGCGCAAATCGTGGGAGGGCGCTGTATTCAAGCGCTTCGAGCTCGGGTCAACGCCCAAATGGGTTCCTCCCGGCGACGAGGCCAATAAAATCGGCTATTACCGCTCATTTAGAGGCAAACTTCGCTATGAACTCGAAGGAACCAATTATTCCCTCGATGTCCATGTCGTGATATCCTGGCAAGGCCGCTGGTATATCACCCATCTATCGAAATTCAAAAAGAAATAAGCCGTGGGCGCGCCTATTATCTCGGTGCTGATGCCCTACCGCAACGCCGAGAGCACCATCCGGCAAGCCGTGGACAGTCTTCTTTTGGACCCGTCCAACGTCGATATCCCGCTTGAAGTCTTGGCGATTAACGATCACTCCACAGATGCGGGGCCTTTGGTTATTCAAGCGCTGGCGGCCCAGGATTCGCGTTTAAACGATCTATCGGCACCCGAACGGGGAATTGCCAATGCGCTTCAATTTGGCCTTCTTCATGCGCGAGGCGCCTACATTGCCCGTATGGATGCGGATGATATTTCCCTGCCTGGAAGGCTAAGCGCCGAGCTTCGGCTCTTGGAACAAAACCCAAGGCTTGGGATTGTGGGCACCCAGGTGCAGCTCTTCGGCCCGGCCTCTATCGGCGAAGGAATGCTTCGCTATATCGCTTGGCAAAATGCCTTGATATCTCCTGAAGACCATCAAAAAGCCATCTTTATCGAATCGCCGCTATGCCATCCCTCGGTGATGATCCGAAAAAGCGCGCTGGAACACGCCGGAGGATTCCGCCAAGGCCCCTTTCCCGAAGATTACGAATGCTGGCTGCGCCTGAACGCGCATGGCTATCAAATAGCTAAAGTTCCCCGGGTTTTATTTCATTGGAGACAGCATTCAAGCAATGCAACCTTTTACGATCCCCGCTATGCCCTCGAACGCTTCACCGAAACGCGGGCATTGTATTTAGCTCCATGGCTTTTATCGAAAAACCGGCCCATCTCGCTATGGGGAGCGGGCCAAACAGGAAAAAGACTTGCGCGGGCGCTGGAAACCCATGGAGTGCGCGCATCGCTCTTTATCGATATCGATCCTAAAAAAATAGGCAGCGTGGCCCGGGGAGCGCCCATTTGCGATGCAAGCGCGCTAAAACGGGGCCAAAGCACGGTGGTTGTCGCGGTGGGAGCGCGGGGAGCCCGCGATTTGGTGCGAGAATATCTATTGGAACGAGGGTTTTTGGAAGGCGAAGAATTTATCTGCGCCGCTTAGCCTTTTAACATCGCAAAAAACGGCTCGGCTTCCTTCAGCACCCTTCCAAAGCTCGGCCTGGCCAACAATCTCTCTGTATAGGCCATCAAATTTTTGTAATCATTGAATGGATACACCATCCTGGCATAATTTAAAGCGGGAGCCGCCGCGCAATCCGCCATGGAAAACGAATCCCCGGCTCCCCACTCCCGCCCGGCCATGATTTTATCGCCTTGGGCAAAGGCAATATCCATCGTCGCCTTGGCCGCCGCCACACCCCGGGGATCGCGCTCCGCCTCGGGCTTCCGGCCATCGAAGAAAATCTTTTGCATTGGATCGTTAATGTACAAATCAAAAAAGCGATCCATAAAGCGGATCTGCCTCATCCCATCCACATCGCCCGAAATCAAGCGCGTGCCCGAATCGGCGAAATGTCCTTCTAAATATTCGATAATAATGCTCGACTCGGGGATCATCCGGCCATTATCGAGCATCAGCGTCGGGATTTTCCCAAAGGGATTCACATTCTTTTTATATTCCTCGCGCACGGCGGGATCGCCAATCGCCACCATTTCAGGCGTAAACGCGATATTCTTTTCATACAGCGCCATTAGGACTTTTTGTGAATACGATGAGAGTGGAAAGAAAAAGAGCTTCATGGCTTGCGCCTCCTCTGAAGCATCAAAGATCCGCCGCCAAACGCCGTCAAGAACTAATTCTACGCAATGTGATCACAGGTTTTTCGGCTGCCCTGGAATCTTCCAAATCAATAAAACAATCTAAAATCCAATCATTATCGCCTTCGGGATCGCAAATAATCTGCGTCACTTCCCAAATACCCGCGGGCGTTCCGCCCTTTTCATCCTTTATCATCGTATTGGCCGGAGCCCTCGAAGCTGGATCCGTTAAAATTCCCGTGTGCTCCTCATAAAAACCGGCCATTGCATTTTCCAGTTCCAAAGGCGTCCACGCCTGTTTTCCTCCTGCAACCAGAGCGGCCGCCTCCTCGTAATCCCGCGATGCAAATGCCCGGAGCAACTGAAACATCGCATTGCGTACCAATATCGTAAAGCCTCTGGTATTTTTCGTCACATCGAAGGCTTCCGCGGCTTTCACCTCGCCGTACACCCGCTCGCGCAGCAATTGCTCGGGATTGCGCATCTTTTCCCACTCATCAAGCAGGCTCGAATCCACATCCCTCACAACGGCCCAAAAATATTCGATTAAATCGTAAACCGGCTCGGTTTTGGCCGAAAGCGGCACCGTCTGCACCAGCACCCGGTAAACATCGGACAAATAGCGGAGCAATACGCCTTCCGCCCTTCCAATCCCATAATCTTTAATATATTCAGCAAAGGATTGACCGGTTTCAAACATATCCCTGGCAATGGATTTGGGCCTTATATTTTCGCCAACCCAAGGATGATGCGCGGCAAATTCATTGAATGTTTCATAAATAAATTCGCGGTTGGGCTTGGGGTACTCCAATTTGGCCAATTGCTCCATGCGATCGTCGTATTCGACGCCCTGGGCTTTTAATTCGGCCACCACTTTGGTTTTCACTTTATCGAGCTGTTTTTGAAGAATGATATCGGGATTCTCGAGAATGGATTCGGCCAGGGTCAGCAAATCGAGCGCATAGCTTTCGCTCCAGGGATCGAGTTTTTTAATCGTATCGAGCAAATAGAGCGAAAGCGCGTGATGAATTGAAAAGTCTTCCTGCAAATCGGCGTGCACGCGCACCCTCCGGCCTGCATTTTCGGCCGGATCGGTGATTGCGATCACGCCCGCGCCCACCAGCGATTGAAACAGCAACAGCGCCGTCTTTTTATGTTCGCGCTTTTGATAAGGCGTATCGTGACAATCGCGGATCAGCTTCACCATCGCCTTACAGCCGCCGCCCCGCCGTTCCAGCACATTCAGCAGCATTCCATGCGTCACCGAAAAGCGGCTCACCAGCTCTTCGGGAGGCGACGTGCGAAGCCTTTCGAATACATTGCGATCCCAGTGCACATAGCCTTTTTCGGGCGGCTTGCGCCTTACAATTTTCTTTTTCTTTGCCGGATCGGAAAGCGCCTTGGCCTCCAGCCTTAAATTTTCGATCGCATGTTCCGGCGCCTGAATCACCACCGTTCCCCGGTCATCAAAGCCTTTGCGCCCAGCCCTCCCGCTGATTTGCTGAAAATCCCTCACCGATAAAATCGATGTTTTTTCTCCGTCATATTTGCATAGTTTTGTAAACAGCACCGTTCGGATTGGAATATTCACACCCACGCCTAAAGTATCGGTGCCGCAAATAATTTTTAATAAACCCTGCTGGGCGAGCTGCTCGACCAAAAGCCTGTATTTGGGAAGCAAACCAGCGTGATGCAGGCCAATCCCATGTTTAATAAATTTTTGAATATCCTTTCCATAAGGGCTATCAAAACGCTTGCCGTGCAGGGCTTCGATAATGGCGCGCTTCTCTTCTTTCGTGCAGTAGTCCATGCTCATTAAATTCTGAGCTTCTTCCGCACAGGCCCGCTGGGTAAAATTCACAATATAAACAGGCGCCCTTTTTTGCTTGACCAAATCGAGCACCGTCTCGTGCAGCGGCATTTCGCGGTATTCAAAATCGAGAGGCACCGGCCTTTGAGCCGAGCGCACCACCGCCGTCGGCCTTCCATTGAGTTTGGTCAGCGCCTTTTCAAAAGAATCGGTCTTGCCCAGCGTCGCCGACATTAAAATAAAAGTCGCCTGAGGCATCGTTAAGAGCGGAATCTGCCAGGCCACCCCGCGCTCCCGATCGGAGTAGTAATGAAATTCATCCATAATCACAAAATCGACGGCGGCCGATTTTCCCTCCCGGAGCGCCATATTCGATAAAATTTCTGCTGTACAGCATATAATTGGCGCGTCTTTATTGACCGAGGCATCGCCCGTAATCATCCCGACTTGCTCCGGCCCAAATTCGCGGCAAAGCGAAAAGAATTTTTCGCTCACCAAGGCTTTGATGGGACAGGTATAAAAAGAGCGGAGCCCTTCCGAAAGCGCCGCAAAATGGGCCGCGAGCGCCACCAGCGATTTGCCCGAGCCCGTCGGCGTATTGAGAATTAAATTTTTACCCGCCAAAATCTCTAAAATGGCTTCTTCCTGGGCTGGATAGAGCTCCAGGTTCTTCTCGGCCACATAATCGAGAAAGCGATTGAGTATTTGATCTTCCGATGCGGTTCCCAGAGGCGGAAGCCTGCGCCACAGCGGAGCGTCATGGGGAAATTCAAGGGTCATTGGGGCCATTCGATGGTGGTTAGAGGCAATGAATTTTTAATTTGTAATTGGAGCAGGCCGTCGTGATATCGGCGTAGTTTTCCGATGGAGCGGGGCCAAAACAATGTTCGTAATTATCGTTCCAAGTCATGCCCTGCTGCAGGTCCAAAAATCCTCCGCCGTATTGAAGCCACACATCCACGGCGTAATCCATACTATGGTTATGGTAGGACAATTTTAGTTTTTGGCCAGCCGGCACGGTATATTCCAAAGGCATCACGCTCATATTGCAAAAATTATCGACATCGATATGCACATGTTCGGCCAGCACCAAGGGAATGCATTGATTTCCCGATAAAAAATAACCCGGCGAACATGTTCCGGCGGGCACGCATTTGCCATCGCCGCCATTTTGATAGGTATCGCAATTCATTGTGATTTGGCCGTCATCGCAGCTTTCATTGCCCTGCACCATGCCATCGCCGCAAAGCGGGCCTGGCATCGAGCCTCCCGTTCCGCTTCCGCCCGCGCCCATGCCGCCCGCGCCCATGCCGCCCGCGCCGCCCGACGTGCTGCCACCGCCGGCCGTTCCACCGCTTGAACCGCTTGTGCTGCTGGAGCTGCCCGCACCCATGCCGCCCGCGCCGCCCGAACCGGAAGGCTTAGGATCTTCGCCGCCGCAGCCCGAAAGCGCCCATACCCCGCCCAACAGCCATGCCATCCAAAGAAATCGAAACTGCATCATAGCTGGACGATCGCATGCTTTTAGCGCTGGGCCAAGCCTCTTGCGTCATGCGGAGCATCATGGGGAAGCGTGCCCCGCACCGAACGCAAAAACGCAAATGGCGTGTAATGCAAAAAATTGGATACGCGCGATGTATAGATATCGGCCGAACGCTCGATTTGCCGCGCCAGATGGCTTTTGTCATTGCCCGCCCGCATTAAGAGTCCCCAATTTTTATTGCCTGCTTCCGAGGCCGCCTTGGCCAAGGGCGCAATTTGATCGTCAAGATGTCCAATTGTATCGCGTATTTTGAGCATACGCATTTGAATTTCCTGTTCTGAAAGGCGGGTTTGAGGACCATAATGCTCGCGCGCCCGCTGCTGAACCAGCTTAAGCTGGGCATGCTGACCCTCCAGCGCTTCTTTTTCCTGCATAAGCGAAGCAATACGCGCCTCGCTCCCGAGCAAAGCTTCGGCATGTTCAATTTCCTCTTCGATTTCCCGCACAATCAATGCGGTACGCCAGCGCAGAAGGCTCTTGGACACTTTCACATCTCCATAGATATGATCGCCCACATAAAGAATTTCATCGCCGCTCATGCCAAGGCTTTTTTCGAGCAGCGCCGCATGTCCACCCCAATAACATCCCCGCTCTTTCAGCGGCCCCACCCAGGGCCTTAAATACCCTTCGCCCTCCACCACTTCAAATAGAGGCAATTTCAGCGAGAAAAAATCGGGCTTGCGGGCTCCCACCAAAATGAAATCAAAAATATCCCGGTAGCTCATTCCATTGGGCAAAAATGGATCGAAGGCATAGGCCATCATCGAATTGGTATAATACCATTCTGAATTGGTAATGAGCAGGATTTTCTTTCCCGAGCGCTGCTGATCCAAGAGCGTTAGGGGAAGCTCGGGATCAATTTCAATGAATTGGTCGGGATTATTGATAATCTCGCCCTTCAGCGTGCCTTCCATATGGGTTTCATCGACGCTTTCGCGCACCCTTGAAAACAAATCGGCATAACCCATGGTCTCGGCGATCCGCCGCTGATCGAGCACATCGACGAGCTGAGCATAGATACAAGCCTCGGAGAGCGAAAAGAAGGTATTGATAAAAAACCATCTCGGATTGGCCAAATCGACAATGGTGCGCTCGTAGGCCCTGCGCATGGCATCGAATTCAAGCGGGCGCGTTCCATGAAAAGCGCGCTTTACATAGCCAAATCGATTGGCCTTGACGATATTGCCGAGCTCGGTGTCGACGATCAGTCCCCGGGTGATCAAATGAGGATCGAAGCGAAATCCTTCGACGGGAAGCCCTTTTTCGGCGAGGCGTTTCTGAATATGCTCATAGGCGCGCCGTTCCCAGGCTTCCACGCGGTAATGAATCAGCGTGTAGTCCATGTCGTAGCCAATGGCGCGGATGGACTTGAGATTTAAGGTGCGGTTGCAGAATAGGCCCCTTTTGTGCGAAGGCGCTTGCAGGGGCGGATCTATTTCATCGATTTTACGATTCATACCATTGTTTTATGCGGGCCATTCCAAATTAAAAAATGCTTTTCGAACCTTCCTGGCCCGGCAGATCCAAGGGAATTAGCGGCAGATTTCCCCGCATCGCCCGGATCAAATAAATCACCATCGCAATGCTTCCCCACGCGAGTGCGCAAACCACACCCGCGTCCACCATGGCCCTCCATACCGGAGGCAGCATTTTTACCAATACGATAATCGTGACAATTCCGGCCAAAATGATCCAATTGGCGATCAATCTTCGCGGCGTGGCGTGGATCAGCGCCATGGCGAACAGAGGCGCGAGCAGAATGTGCAAGGGGCGCCCATGCTGAGCCAGATACATCGAGCGGGCGACCACCCGCGGCGAAAAACGCTGCTGAAACGCGCGGTAGCCCTCGGTATAGGTAATCAACATCGTCCATAGAGCACCCGCGGCAAATTCAAGCGCGCCCGGCGTTTGCGCGCGGAAAATCGACACCACCGTCATGCTCAGCCGGACAACGGCTTCGAGCAAAAGAATCAAGGTGCCTACGGTGCCCCAAAGGGCGATGGCAATGGCTTTTAAGGACAGCTTAGGCCGCATTCGTTGTTTAGAAAAAATGCCGGAATGAGCGGTGCAAACGCCTTGTTGCAGGCCCCGTGCGCGGCGCCCGCGCGCAGGCTACCAGAACGGCAAGAAGGAAGGTAAAAATCGAATCCATGATGCACGCTGTCTCAACGTATTCATGTCCGAGGTGCGAAAACGCGGCGCTCTACATTGGCCAAGCGGAGGGTGTCACTTTGCACGGCTGCGCGGAGTGCGGAGGTGTGTGGCTCAACGCGAAGTGCGCTCAAAAAATAGCGGATGCCATGCCGAAGGAAGCGATTTTATTGTCCGAGCGCGTGGCATCCCACGCCAAGCGCGCGGCGCCTCTGTCCGAGCCCGTACGCTGTCCGGTGTGTGGAAAAGTCACGGCGCGCACGCATGTCGCGGCGGCGGGTGTGGAGATCGATGTGTGCGGGGTGCACGGCACATGGTATGACCGGAATGAACTGCATCGAATTGCTAAAGCCCTTGAGCAAGTTTCCTGGAAAAGCAAGGCGGCCGGAGCGGCGGCGGTGGGTGTGGGTGCGGGCGCGGCGGTCGTGGCTGGAGCAGCCGTGCTAGGCGCGGGCGCGGACGCATCCAGAGCCCAGCAGGCGGCCAATTCGATTGGATTGTCCGATGCCGTGGATATTGCCGAGGTGGGCGTTGAAGTAGCGGGGGCGGCGCTGGATGTGGCGAGTAATGCGGATGTATTGGAAGGCGCGGTGGATGTGGTGGGCGGGATTTTTAGCGTTATCGGGGCGATTTTTGATTAAATTCGATTATATTCATTTACAAATTGAAAGATTCCCATTCTAAGGGCAGGATTGATCTGCCTGGCCAGCGGTTCTCCACACCGCGCCATCGTCTTTCAGCGCCACTTCTTCGCAATAAATCTTTCCCTCGGAATCTTTTACTTCCGCGTGAAATTCAGGCCATTGCTCCGCATAACATTGTTTAAAGAGGGGCGCGCGGTATTCGTTATTGGTCCGGCAGGCTTCTTTGGAAGGATCATCACTACAGCTTTGCCCGCAATACTGATCGATTTGGGCCATACAAAACTGAATGACTTCGCTCTTCCATGTTTCGCAGCACGATCGCTTCTCGAGGGCGCTGTTCATGGCTGGATTCGTGGACATAATCTCGCCCACATTGTGAAGCTTCTGAACGAAATCGGCGGGCGTCGCAATCAAGGCATTCAGCCCGCCTGTATCGCAATGAATGGCGTTATCGGGGCAATTGGGCCCTTTGCACGGACAGCAGCCCGGCAAAAGAAGCGGAATCGCAACAATAAAGATTAATCGTTGAAGATCCATGATTGCACCGTTTCAACCGTTGATTTGTAATTGGGAATCGTTGGCCATTGCAGTCCCCGCAATTGGGATACGAGCTCCGCAAGGGATTTGTTTTTATCGGTTTCCGCCCGCTCGAGCTGCGTGAAGGGATGCTCGATGGCCGTTTTCACAAGGGTGCGCAGCGCTTTGGCGAGATCCTTGGGTTTTTGAACGTCTTGTTCGGCAACGGCCCGAAGAATGCGGGCCGTGGCCGCGGTGGCGAATATGCAAGCCAGCGAAAAGCGCAGGGCATGATCGGCCCGGAGCGCCGGAGTGTCTTTTCTCAATAGCGCGTGATGAGGCAAGATAAATTGATCGGCGCTTTGTTTTTCGGTAATTTCATCGATCATTCTCCGCATAAAACATTTTTGAACGTAATCATATCCGCCTGCCTGCCGCCATTGCGCGGATTCGCCGCTGGAATAGGTTCGGATAATGGCCGAGGTGCCCAAGAGGGCCTTGCTCTCCAGGCTGCCCGGCTTCGATTTAGCTATCTGCTCGAGCTTGTCGGCAATAGAACCGCGGACGCGGCGCCCAAGTTCAATGACTTCTCGCTCGACGCTCAAATACAGCTTGCCCAATCCTTTAATGAGGTTTCGCCGGGTGCCGGATAAATCGACGAGCGCCATGGCCAAATCTAAAAATCGCTCTTTGTCCTGAATATCATTCGAAGTTTCGATATTCCGGAGGTGCGCGGCATAGCGATCCAGCATAAAGCAAATTGTATCGTTGTTGGTATCGAAGACCGACGAAACCACACGGGTGTGTTCAGGGCCAAGGTCATAAAAGAAGAAGGCTCCCGCGGGGACGGGGCTTCCTTCCACGGGCAAAGGGCAAATATAATCCCAAGGTTCTTGGCGCTGAACACAAGGCCCTTTAAACACATGAATACTCTCCCCATTCAATCCACCGCCGCCCGGCGGCCGGCGCGAGAGCGACCAGAGCAGGATTTCGATGTAATTGCTATGCGCATAGAAATCGGCAATGGTGTGAAGGGCTTGGCCCAGGTTGGACATGCAATTCCACGCCAGCCGCTGATGGATGGGATTGAGAAATACATTGGCTAGCCGAAAAACAATGTGCTCCACGCCGTCTTCAATGGTCTTGCCCAGCCTTCGATCGGCATAGCCCGCGCACGCTTGTTCCGTGCCCGCGTCCGTCATGGAAAGCACATCGAAATGGTCCAGCGGTTCATAGGAGCCAAAGTCTTCGAGTGTCGTGCCCGGGTTTGAAAGCACAATTTGTTCAGATTGATATGCAATATCATCAAATTCAATATCGGCTTTCATTGCGCTGATCGTATCGTCGCGCTCCTGCGCCCATAGCTCGGCGAATACGCGCTGCGTGGCCTTCTGCGCCTGCCTTTGCTGAAACAGCGACGTGAACAGCGTCGACTGGTTCATGTCGCTGATCCACGAGCCCCGAATTAAAAAAGGCAGATAAATCCGCGGATCGTACACACCCTGGGTGTCCGGCTTCGCCAGCGCACACGCATCGCGAAGGATTTTATTGTGAATGCCAATCTCCATGGAGTTCTCTCGCTTCCCCGCAAGCCAAGGCTCTTGCCGCTGCGGCTTTCTATGGAACTACGGAACTGCAACGGCAATGCCAATTCAATCCCGCATGATGCGCTCCAACTCCGCTTTAAAGGCCGCGGACGGGCGCGAATTCGGTGCGGCGCCGCGTGCAAATCGTGCGCTCAATGTCCGCAAGAGATGGCGTTTCCCAAGAACGCAAAACCAGTTTATAGTGCCCTCGCTTTGGCCGCGGTGCGGTTTGCCGCGCGTCCCGAGTAAGCCAGCCGCGCGTAGGTGAAACGCGCGACGTTCCGGGGTTCATGAACCAACAGGCTTTTCAGCCGCCGGAACGGGGCTTAACCGCATTGCGTATGCTGCCGGCCTAACGAACTGAGCCGTACCCTGCCATGTCCGCGACCGAGAACACCACCCCCAAAGACGCCGTGGAATCCTCCACTTCTCTCACGCCCAAGCCGCCAAAGATTCATCATGGCTATGCCGAGCAGGCAAAGGAGAGCGAGGGTTCCGATGTTGTGATCACCAAATCCCATGTGGTGAATCTTATTTTAGATCTCGCTGGGTATACGGCCGATCGCAACCTGGCTGAAATGCGTTTGCTTGAGCCATCGTGCGGGCATGGAACGTTTTTGGCCGCCGCGGTGGAGCGGCTGCTCAAGAGCGCCGAGAAGCACGGAAAGAAGGCTGCGGAGCTCGAAGGAGCCATTTTCGCTTTTGCTCTCGATGCGGCGCATGCGGCGAAGTCGAAGAAGGCCGTTGTCAAGGTGCTGAAGCAAAAAGGCGTGGCCGCGCGCACGGCGGATAAATTGGCCGCGGCGTGGGTTCGCCAAGAAGATTTTCTGCGCGCCAATCTAAGCGGGCCATTTGATTCGGTGGTGGCCAATCCGCCTTATTTGCGGATTGAGCAATTGTCGCAAGCGCTTCAGGAAGAGTACCGGAAGCTGTTTAGCTCGCTCTATGACCGCGCCGATTTGTATGTGGCCTTTATCGAAAAGAGCCTGGGATTGCTCGGGCCTGAAGGCGTGCTTTCGTTTATCTGCGCGGACCGCTGGATTCTCAACAAATACGGCGCGCCTTTGCGCAAGACGCTGACCGAAAAATTCAAGATGCGCGCCTATATCGATTTGCACAGCGCGGCGCCTTTTGAATCCGAAGTGATCGCGTATCCATCGATCTTTGCGATCAGCCCTGGCAAGACCGAAAATGTATTTGTGGGCCGCATGGAAACGGCATCGCCTGCCGAATGCGAGGCGATTGTCAAGGCCATGGCGAATCCTTCGGCGAAGCAGCCCGCGGGCATTTCAATGGCCGTGTACACGTCGTGGTTTGAGGGCGATGCGCCGTGGGTCTTGGGTTCGCCCGCGCATCTTGAAGTGCTGCGGTCGCTGGAATCGAAGTTTGCGCCGATTGAAGAAGTCGGGCCGACGCGCATTGGCATTGGCGTCGCGACGGGCGCGGACAAGGTGTACATCGTCAACGACGACGCCGATGTGGAGATTGACCGGCTGGTACCGATCGTCATGCGCGACGATATTGTGGACGGCGAGATAAAGAATGCGAAGCGCTATGTGCTCAATACCTTCCGCGAGGACGGCGGCGTAATTGATCTAAAGGATTATCCCAAGCTTGCGGCGTACTTTGAGAGTCACGGCGACGAGCTTCGCAAGCGGCATGTGGCGCAGAAGAACACGGCGACCTGGTTCCGCACGATCGATCGCGTATATCCCTCACTGGTCAAGGTTCCGAAGCTTTTAATTCCGGATATCGCGAGTTCCAATACGATCGTATATGACGAAGGGCATTATCACCCGCATCACAATTTATATTTTGTGACGAGCGATGCGTGGGATTTAGAAGTGCTGGGCGGGCTATTGAGCTCGAAGGTCGCTTTATTTTTCGTATGGTCGTATGCGGTCAAGATGCGGGGCGGATATTTAAGGTTTCAGGCTCAATATTTGCGGCGCATCCGGCTGCCCTCGCCTTCGGACATTCCGGCGAAGCTCGCGGCGCAGATTAAAGCGGCCTTTAGAAAGAGGGATTTTGTTAAGCTCGATGAGCTATCGCTGAAGGTCTATGGGCTGTCGGAATTGCCGGGCTTCGATTTTGTGGATACGCGGATTTAGCGCTACAGGCCGAGCGCGGTCTTCAGCTCATTAAAGTTATTCGTCCCCATTCCATGACCGCCGGCGAGCACCACATTCGGTCCATTCAAATTCTTTTGAATGAGCCCGTTATACAGCGATGTGCCATTGGGAATAAAGGGCGGCGGGATAAACAAATTCGGTCCCGCATTCAATAGGTCTGAATTGAACACCACCGCCGAATTGTTCGGCCCCGCTTGCACAATCAGCATATCCGCCGCGTGATTCGTCGGAATATGATGCGCCGTGACCGGCACATTCGGGTCCGCCAATACAAACGTGCCCATGTCCGCCACGGTCTCCGTTTGCACCAAGACCGGATTCTTCGCCAATGCATCAGGATAGACCTTCGACGGCGCATCCAAGGCTCCCCGAATATATTCGGCTGAATGGGCGCTTACTACAACCTTCGCTCCCGCCGCCGCAATCGTGCGCACGCCGCCCACATGATCGCTGTGGTGATGCGTTAAAATAACGTGCGAAATCGCCTTGCCCGGGAATTGCGTCCCTGCCCAATTCAAAATCGCATTTTGCCGCCCTTCTTCCAAAGGCGCATCCACCAATACCAAGCTATTGGCCTGATTGACCAAAAGCGAGTTATGCGATCCGCCCTTTAAATGCCAAATATTAGGCTTTAATTCAACGGGATCGATAAAGAGCTGCTGCCCGTCCAGCGGAATGCCGATGGATGCAAACATCTGATGGTATTGGCAATTGGCTTCACCCCGCTCTTCGGCCATTGCATCGTGTTGCGCCATCGAGCCCATGGGCAATTCGAATTGCCCCGGATCAATCATCGGATTGACCGTCACCTTCGAACGCGCCTCGGAGTGAATAATCTGACCGTCGAAAGCAATATACGCTTCATTCGGGAAACGCAGCGGATTTGTGCCGGCGGCCTCCCAGCCATAATAAAACACATCAATGTGCACATCGCGGTGCAGAGGCTCGTTCTCCATGTAGGACAGCTTGTTGATGACGCCCGTGGTCTTGTTGATCCACAGCGTAATCGGCGACAGCGCATGATCGACGACAACCAGGTGATGCACGCTTCCATCGAGCAAGGCCACGCCCTTGTCGTCGAGCACCTTGGTTGGATCGGCGGCAATCATCTGAAGCACCGCATGCGGGTTCAGCACAAGCTGCTGCTTCCGGATCGAAGCCATGCGATCCGATGTTAAATCGCCGCCTGGATAGCCGAAAATATGCTCGGTTCCGCTCAGGGCCGCGAGATTGCCCTTGATGATTTCGCTGAAGGTCGTATCCGCCACCAGGCCCAGAACCTCGATATGGCGCTTGTAATCGAGGCGCGCGTTGTTGGCCGCCATATCGACCTTCAGCACCAAATCAAAATTGCTCACCTTGCCTGCGGGATCTTCGGGCGCATAGCCCTCGCCCATCATCCAGCGCACGCCGCTGGACTCGATCTCAACGCTGGTCATCGCCGTCAGCGCATCTTTGCCGCCCACGGCCACAAAAGCCTTTTCCACGGCCGGCAACGCCTGATCCACCACCGACGACGCGCCGTCCGCGCCGGGCATTCCATCCATACCCGGCGTGCCATCCGCACCCGGCGTGCCATCCGCGCCCTTCGCACCCGGAGCGCCATCCGCGCCTTTTTCGCCCCCGCAAGCGCTCAATCCCAAGAGCGCACATAAAAGTGTTGAAAAAATTGCCGATGAAAATCCAAACCGCTTCGCCATTTTCATTTCTGTATTCCCCTCATTTCAAAGGAAAGAATCGAATCGCCGTGTATAGAGATCTCAAGCGGCAAATTCCATCGCCTTTGGCGCTTCTAGGGCTGACAGTGATGGTGCTTCAATTTCGCGGCTTTCGGCGCGAAAGAAAAACTGCTACGCGGCACCGATGCAGGACAGCCAGGGACACACACTCGTGCGCATTGCCCGGGAAACCGTGGAAGAAGCGTTGGGCGGGCCCCGCGTTTCCATTCCCGGCGATGACTGGCTAAAACAGCCGGCGGCCACCTTTGTGACCATTGCTCGAAATGGCATGCTTCACGGTTGTATTGGTTCGCTTGAACCGTACCGGCCGCTCTGGAAGGACGTTCAAAAAAATGCATTGGCCGCGGCGTTTGAAGACCCCCGGGCAAGCGCTATCTCGAGAGAAGACATGGCCGATTTGCTGTTTGAAGTATCGCTCTTGAGTCCCCGGACGCCGATCGAATTTTCGGGGGAAGAATCCGATGCCCTTCAACAACTGCGGCCCAATACCGACGGGGTGCTGCTCACATGGCGTCAGTACCGCGGCGTGTTTTTACCCCAGGTGTGGGAGCGTATGGAGGGGCCCCGGGAATTTCTTCAGCATCTTAAAATCAAGGCTGGACTGCCCATTCATTTTTGGGCGCCGGATGTCAAGCTCGAACGATTTACGGTGCAAGAATGGCATGAGCCGGGGTTTTCGCTGGGTTAGGCGATCGTTTTTGCCACCTTCCGGCCAAGAGCAAACCCGCTCCATACACCAAAGCCGCCGTCACAAGAGCCACGAGCAGCGCGGCTGCAGTTGAAATGCGGGCCGGTTGTTGTATTGCTGGGTCATTCGATAAAATTCGAAGCGGAGGCTTTTGTTCGGAGGCGTTTTCTTCGGGCTTTGCTTCAGGCGGCGGTTCTGGAATTACATCCGGTTGAATTGGTTTTTTATATATTTGGATGAGATCCGCGAGAGCCTTTTCCCCGTTTTCATTTGGATCGAAATGACGGCACCACTGTTCTAATTCTTCACAGGTTATTTTCCGCCGTTTTGAATCGGCGATCACGCATTCTTCGAGCACGCGCACGGCATCGGCGCTAAGGCCCTCGAACAGATCGCCCGAAAGCAAATAAATCAGCAGGCGGCCTGCCCTATAGGTATCGGTTCTGGGCGTAAGCCGCTGACCCAGCTTTTGCTCGGGCGCGTCGAATTCCGATTGAAATGCGGAAGAAGCGCTTTCACCGGGCTCTAAAAGGCGAACCTCTCCCGCGGGACCGATCCAAACGGAATCGGGACTCAGAAGCAGATGGAGCACAGGCTGTGGATTGCCTTCTTCATCGGCGCGGGCGTGGTTTTCTGAAAGCGCGTGCGCCACGGCCTTCCCCACGGCCCACACGGCGCTCACGGGCAGCCTTTGGCCTTCGCCCATGCGGGCCAAGAGCTCGGAAAGGCAATATCCTTCAAACGCCGTATCCGCCACGAAAAGCACTCTAGCGAAGGAGCTTGGATTGGGCTAATGTTCCGCCCCTCAAAGAAACAAGGATGCCCAATGAAATCGATTGAATTCTTTTTTGATTTATCCTCGCCCTACAGCTATTTGGCGGCCACGCAATTGCCCGCAATCGCCGAACGCACGGGGGCGCGCATTGAATGGAAGCCTATGGTGCTCTTCGCGGTCTTCAAGGCAACGGGCAATGAAATGCCGGCCCGGGTTGCCAATAAAGCCAGTTATATGCTGGCCGATTTGGCGCGCTGGGTAGCCCATTACAAGGTCGATTTTAAAATGAGCAGCCGATTTCCTCAAAACACGATATCGGCCGAGCGATTGGTGCTGGCGGGCGAGGAACAAGGGCGCGCGGCCGAGACGGCGATGCGCTGTTTCCGGGGCATGTGGGTCGACGATTTGGATATGAACGATCCTGCGGTGCTGCGGCGCTTGGCCGAGGAAAGCGGGCTGGATGCCGATAAAGCAATGGCGGCCATTGAATCGCCGGCCATTAAAAACCGATTGAGAGAAAATACCGATCGGGCCATTGCAAAAGGAGCTTTTGGAGCGCCGGCCATTTTCGTGGGCGACGAACATTTTTGGGGAAACGATCGCCTGCATTTCGTAGAAGATGCTTTAAACAAGGCTTAACCCTTGGGCTTTTTTGTTTTGGCGGGCGTTTCAAGCGCATCCTTGCAGCAGCGAAAACCCGTCGAATAATCGTGATAGGTAGGCTCGTGGGCAATGGTCGTATAGGTGCAGCCCGGACCATGCTCGCTCGTCGTACTAAAAAACCCGCCCATAAACATCGCATTGCCCACAACCCAAGGCTGCTTTTTACGCTCGACTTGATCGCGCTCTAAAATATCCTCGATATCCTCGCCGACCGTATCGCGTACCCATTCATGTAAATTGCCAACTAAATCAAATGCCCCTTCCTCGCTTTTGCATTCAGCGTGTTCACCGGACTTCGCCAAAAAGCCCGGTTCTTGATTGAGGGCAGGATTGTTGAATACATCTTCAAAACCCCATTTTTTGGGATTGCGCCCATAAAGCATTTCCAGCAGATGAGGCTTGCCCGTATTGCATGCGCCTTTTCTTCCCTTTGGGCCATAAGGATATTGAAACCCTCTTTTTCCCTTGCAGGCGCGCATCCATTCACCGCGCGAACAGAGGCGCTTTCCCGCATTTTTACAGGCTTCCGCGGCCTCCACCCGGCTGATATAGGCTTGAGGAAATTGATCGGCGGCGCTTTTGGCCTTGTAACGCTCGCCCGTTTCGGGCCTCGCCACCGGTGAATGGGCTATTTCATCGCCCGAGGCGCTCAGTTTAACCAAATGGGCTTCCCAGCGATCGACACATACCCGGGTGAGCTTGGCCATTTCGGGAGGGCAGGCCGGTATTTCAGCCGCTGCATCTTGCACCGAAGCGTCGAAAGCCGAGGCATCCGGCGTTTCTGCATCGGCCGTTTCCGCGTCAAAGCCTGCATCACCGGGAACCATTTCTTTTAAATGAGCAGAACTGTCGATTGTATTTATTGCGCTGGGCTGAGCGGAAACCGCGCCTGACCTTTCGCGGGGCTGTTCAGAAGACTGGCAAGCCAAGCTCAGCAATCCAATTCCAAGGTATTGGAAAGAATGCCGGCCTACGATTTGAAATATCGATCCCATAAAACCTCTTTTGTCTATCCCGAACGCATCCGATAAAACAAGCGTCTTGAATTGCCGCGGCGCGCTCATCGCGCATTTCACCGGACGCGGAAACCATGTACGCTTTGCGGCGGAGGCTTGTTCCATGCGCAAAGTAGGCTTATCCGCGATTGCCGCGTTCTTTTCTGTGAGTGCTCTCATTGCCTTTGGCTGCACAGGCAGCGAGGACACGATTCAAATTGATACCAACCCGCCCGCTCCCGATGGAGGCGGCGATCCTCCCGATGCAGCACCGCCTCCTCCTCCGCCGATGGATGCCAGTCCACCGCCGCCCACGCCCGATGAAAGCACCAAAGTCTTTAATCTAGGTAAATTGCAGGGCATTGAAATCAATATCGAAGCTCAATATATCAATCAGATTGAAAACGATACCGAAAATTATGTGCCCTGCCAATTTAAATTCAATTCGGTTGTATTGGATAATTGTGGATGCCGGAAGAAGGGCGGATATGGCTCTGTTGCCTCGATTTATGGCAAAACCGGCTTCACGGTGAAGTTTAATGCCTTTGTGCAAGGCCAGGATTTGTATGGGCTGACCAAGCTGAATTTAAACAATGCCCAGCAAGATCCGAGCTTTTTAAACGAGCATTTAGGCTATGAGGTATACCGGCGCATGGGCATTCCCGCATCCCGCACGGCCCATGGAATGCTTCGCTTTAATGGGCAAACCAAGGGTTTGTTTGTGATTGCCGAGAGCGTGGATAAGAAATTCTTGGCGGCGAATTTCGGTGAAGGCAAGGAGAATGGCAATCTCTACGAGGCGCCCGCATTCGTGGATTTCGTCGACAATCCTATGGGATTGGAACTGAAGGATGAAATTGAAGAGATGCGGGTTCGTGACGATATTATTGCATTCTCACAATTTGTGCAAAGCTCGGACGCGGCTACCTTTTCGGCCAATTTGCCGAAGCACGTCGATGTAAACGGTTTTATTACGGGTTATGCGATCGACGCGATTTTCAATCATTGGGATGGCTATTCCTACGTGGTCATCAACAATTATTTTATGTACCGCGAGCCCACGGCCGACCGCTTTGTATTTATGCCGCATGGCATGGATCAGCTCTTTCAGGATTTAAATTTCAATGTCGATTCATGGCCGAACGGCAGACTTTCCCAGCGCATCCGCCAAGATCCGGTGCTGGATAAGCAGTTCCACGATTCCATTATGAATGTGCTGAATACAGCCTGGGATGTGCCTTCGCTCGTCGCGAGGGTGGATCAGGTGGAATCGGTGCTGATGACCAATACCAACATGGATCAGGCCGCTCTCGACGACCTCAATTCATTTAATAACCGTGTTGCCGATGTTCGCTTTGCAATTGCCTACCGGAAGTCGATTCTTACGGGCGAGCCCTTGAACAACTGCGGCAATAACGTGGTTGAGCCGACCGAGTTTTGCGATGATGGCAATACCGTCACCGGGGATGGATGCAGTTCGACCTGTTTTAATGAGAATTGCACAAAAGCCGCTTATTTGGGCAAAAACTATATGTTCTGCCCGGATGCCGTCGTTGCCTCGCAGGGCGCGGCCGAATGCAAAGGATATGGAGGCACGCTGGCCGTTCCTTTGAATGCGACGGAAAATGCGTGGGTCACGTCGACCGCCCTCGGTATTGCAGGCCAAAACTGGTGGATTGGTTTAAATGACGAGCAAAACGATGGTGTGTATTTAATGCCCAGCGGCGAAGTGGCGAGTTATTTTGCGTGGGGCGTTGGAAAACCCAATGGAGGCACCTCTCAGAATTGTGTGATGCTCGATGCGGCCGATTCTGGGAAGTGGAATGATAAAGCCTGTGGCGATCAGGGTGGGGCGGTTTGCCTAGTTCCCTAAATCGGTTTGAGCCGCCCCGATAATCTCGGCCGCGAATTCTTTAATTTGAGCCTCGTTTTCCCCTTCAATCATCACCCGCAGCTTGGGTTCTGTCCCGCTCCAGCGCACCAATACACGCCCGCTTTGGCCCAGTTTGCCTTCCACCCGAGCCGCCGCTTTTTGGGTATGGGGCATCTTCTCTAAGGGCACCCGTTTCTTGAATACCGCATTTTGAAGCACTTGGGGAACGCGCTGCATGGCCTGCGAGGCCAGTTCCGATAAGGGCTTTCCCGATTGAAGCATAATCGCCAAGACCTGCAGCGCCGCCACTATCCCGTCTCCTGTGGTGGCATGATCTAAAAATATCAAATGTCCAGATTGCTCTCCCCCAAAGCAATAACCGCCTTGGCGCATGGCCTCGACCACATAGCGATCTCCAACCGCTGTTCGAACAACATTTGCCCCCCCGGCCACGAGTGCCCGCTCCAGGCCCAAGTTGCTCATTACGGTGGTGACGAGCGTATTCTTCGCCAATAGCCCCTTTTTCAGCATGCGGAGCGCGCACAGGGCCATAATGGCGTCACCATCCACCACTTGCCCCCGCTCATCGACCATAATCACCCTATCGGCATCGCCGTCGAGCGCGATTCCCAGGGCCGCGCCGCGCCTTTGCACTTCGCTCTGCACATGCTCTGGATGCAGCGCACCGCAGTCTTTGTTGATATTTTTGCCATTGGGTTTTACGCCTTGGGCGATGACATCCGCGCCAAGCTCCGAAAACACCGCGGGCGCCACGCGATAAGCGGCCCCATGCGCGGCATCGACCACGATACGAACGCCATCCAAGCTCAATTCGGGGGGAAAGGTCTTTTTGCAAAACACAATATAGCGGCCCTTGGCATCGTCGATGCGCACCGCCGTCCCTATGGCCGCCCCGGTAGCATGCGTCTGATCCAGCGCATCGGATTCCATCAAGCGTTCGATTTCTTCTTCATCGGCATCGGGCCATTTAAAGCCATCGCGGCCAAAAATCTTAATCCCATTATCGGTATAGGGATTATGGCTTGCGCTGATGACGACACCCGCATCGGCGCGCATGCTATGGGTGAGTTGAGCGACGGCCGGCGTGGGCACCGGTCCGCAGAGCATAACGCGGCCGCCCATGGCGCAAATGCCGGACGATAAAGCCGTTTCAAACAGATAACCCGATAGGCGGGTATCTTTTCCGATAACGACCCTGACGGGCCTTGTTTTTCCGCGCTGGGCCACATAGGCGATGGCGCGCCCCATACGAAGCGCCATTTCAGGGGTCATCGGCGCTTCGTTCGCGGTGCCCCGCACGCCGTCGGTGCCGAACAGCTTTCTCGGCGAGGGCGGCGAAGAAGCCTGAATTTTAGTGGATTTGGTGCTGGTTTTTGCTTTTTTGGCGTTCACGGGCGGGCCAAGCTTACACGGCCCGAGGCTCCATCATCAAAGGTTTTATCGCTCAAACAATCAAAAAAAGTGGCCTGCCGGGCTTCAAAATCGGCGAGCAATACACAAGGATTGTACCGGGGATGAAGGGTGCCCGCGTTGATAAAACAAATACCATCGATATAGCGCACCATTCGCTCGTGGGTATGGCCTCCGATCATCAGCGAATAGCGGCGTTCGCGGAATAGGTTCTGCAGGGCTGCATTGAATTGAATATCGTAGGCGCCGGTGTCCGCCTTAAGGACGCTCATATCGTCGGTATCGACTCCATGGCATATCAAAGCTTTGCCCATCGGGGTTTCAATCGACAGGGTTTTGGGGAGCGCGTTTAAATAGCGGCGGCTTTTTTCCGAAAGCATATGCACCGGCGTCGCGTCCAGCAGGGCGCGCATCTCGCCTGAAAGAAGCCAGCGCTCATGATTACCGGCCACGGCCAGAATATTTTCTTTATCGAGAATGGCGCAGGTTTCATTGACATCGCCCGGGCCGTCTACAATATCGCCCACAGCTACAATACAATCGGCGTTGTGCTCTTTTAATAAGGCGATCGCATTGCGCAGCGCTTTGGTCTGGCAATGAATATCGCCCAATACGCCCAGTTTTTGAATTCTTTTTTTCATTGGAATCATCACGGAATGCGCGCCTTCAGGCGCTCATCAATCTGTTTTCTCAATGCATTAATTTGTTCCCACATCCGGTCGAGATGGCGCTGGTTCCATTCTTTTTCGACGTCTTCGGCAGGGCGCGAGCCATCGATGGTCACCGGAACATAGTCTAAATTCAGATCCACCGGTCCGAGCAGCGGCAGCCAGGCTTCGCAGGCGCGTATGGCCAACTGTGCTTCGGGGGTTTTGATTTCGATGTCCGAGGGCTTTATTTTTTTAGGATTGTTGACTTTAACGATCAATTGCTTGTCCCAGCGGGAGCGGCCCACAATCAATTGATTGGATCGAATACGCCATCGTAAATTGAGCTTTTGTTCGATCGCTTTTCCTAAATCGTCAAGCGAAGGCTTTTCTGGCCGATGATCGGGCGCCTGCCGGTAATTTCTTTCGGGTTCTACATGAATCCTACGCAATGTGCCCACCATGGATTCGGGAGGCGGGCGGGGCGCGAATTTGCGTCCCAACAGGGGAGGCCCGGCGAGGAAGAGCGCAGCCATTCCAAATTGAAACCATGCGCTGGTTATGCCCGTCGCGGCCGTCCAGGGTATTGCAAAATAGGCCCATCCAAAAAATACCCACGAAATAAAGCCCGCGATTAAAAACGTCCCGAGACCCGCATATAAATTCTTTTCACTGGGATCGGCCGGTTCTTTTTTAAGCAGTCCGCCCATTCTGTGCCAGGCCAATGCAAAGAAAACAGTGGCCGCTCCAAAGATTAGCGTTGGCCATCCGCCGCTCCATACTCTTCCCAAGATGGCGGATGATTTAGATCGAATTGGTACCAAAAGGGTCACGCTGTCGATGTCGCGCTCATTGTTAAATGTTCCTCCGCCCGAGATGGCCAGTGTGTATTCCACATTCAATTTCACAAGCCATGTGTCACCTACGTTGAGCGTGTCCGGTACTTTGACGGAAATATCATGGCTGCTATGTCCAACATCCCCGCTTTTTGAGACGATAACGCCTCCCCAGTCGGCGCCCTTTCCCGTCCAGGATTGGTGCAGGCCATCGCCCGTCAATTCGATGGAATTGATCCCGCTGCGCTTTCCGCCGACCACATCGACATCGAATTCGGCCGTGTCTCCAGGCGATAGATAGGGCGTCCACAGCCAGACGGCGACGGCTCCGCTTCGTTCGGTGGCTGTCCATTGAGGCGCGAAGCGGATGCTTAAGGCCATCGCAAAGCAGGCGATAATTCCTAAAATATTCAATGCAATGAGCAGCGATTTCATGGCGGCTTTCAGGGAGAAGAGACTTTGGGCAATACAACCGTTCCTTTTACGCTTCCTTGGAGATTGTAATTGAGTCCCGCGTCATAGAGTGTGGGGTCGATATACAAGCGTTTTGCCTCGGGCGTTCCAGGCGACAATTCGATGAGAACCCAATCGTGGTCTTGCCATCCTGGCATGGGCACTCGAGCGCCCATGATGTTGGCGTGGGCGCTGTGCACGGCGTAGACGCGGAATGAAATGCCCGCCGCCTTGGCCGCCATCGCATAGATTTTGGCAAAGAGGTGAGCATATTCGATGCAATTGGCTTCCCGTTCGGTTTGGGAAAATGAAAAATGCTCCCGGAAAAAGCGCCATCGAGGGAGGCGCGGGAAGGCTCGGCCCGGTGCGGAGGCAAAAGCTGTAGCAAGAGGGCGGGAAAGGAATGCACGGCCGAGCCCAAAGCGATTAAAATGGCCCCTGAAAGTAGAAGAATTTTTAGGGAGCGGCGCATGGCGGGAAGAGGAGCTTATCTCATAAGGGGATAATTGGGTCGCATGGAATGCCAAGCCAAAGCGCCCGGACTTCGGCGACCAAATAAATCGATCCTGTAACTAAAATGCTGTCGCCGGGGCGGGCGATGGATAGGGCGGTCTCGAGGGCTTGGGCTGGTTCTTCGCAGAGGCGGCCGGGAACCTGGGCCGCGAGTTCGGAGAGAGGCACGGCGCTCCGGCCCATGGCTCGAGGGCAGGTATAGATGCGCCTGGATGCGCGGGGGGCGATGAGCCCGAGCATTTCTTTCCAATCTTTATCGGTGAGCGCGCCGAAAATGATTAGGGTGCGCTCTGGATCGATGCCTTCGGCGATTAAGGTGGCGCAAAGAGCGGCCATTCCATGAGAATTGTGGGCGCAGTCAAAAATAAGGCGAAGACCTTGATGTTCAATGCATTCAAAGCGGCCCGGCCATTCCGCGCTTTGCAGGCCGGGGGCGATGGCGTTTCGAAAGGCCGGTATTTGTAGGGCGATCAGCGATGAGAGGCCAAAGGCGACAGCCGCGTTTTGAATTTGATGAGGGCCTTTGAGGGAGAGTTCTGCTTCAATTCGATCGTTGGTGATGCCTGATGTTTCAAGGTAGATCCGGCCTTGACTCAATGGGCCGGCGAGGATTTCTCCATCAAAATGATCGTCAATCTGATTGATTTTGTCTGTATTTGGGGAGCGGACCCGGAGGGAAGGGCCGGCGCCGACTTGTTTTGCTATGTCAAGCGCGGCTTGTTCTGCGGCTGGATCGAGCGAACCCAATACAATGGGCGCGCCTTTTTTAAATATGCCGGCTTTTTCCCGGGCAATTTGATCGGTGGTGGAACCCAATATTTTGGTGTGTTCAAGCGCAATGGATGTAATGGCGCAGGCGAGGGGCTGCTGAAGGACATTGGTGGCGTCCCACCGGCCTCCGAGTCCGACCTCGAGAATGGCGATGTCTACGCGGGCTTGAGCAAAGGCTAAAAAGGCGGCAATGGTGATGACTTCAAAAAAAGTGAGGGGCTGCCCGATTCCTTGGCATTGAAGGGCCGTTTCGAGCACATCGCAAAAGCTTTGATCGTCGATATTTTCGCCGTTGATGCGAATGCGGTCGGTGAATTGGCAGAGCTGGGGTGAGGTGTAGAGTCCGGTTTTAAGTCCGGCCTTGCGGGCGATGGATTCCATCATGGCCGAGACGCTGCCTTTGCCATTGGAGCCGCTGATATGAACGGCGGGGCAGCGAAGCTGGGGATCGCCGAGTTCGTTTAAGGCGCGCTGTATGGCGTCTAATCCCGGGTGTATTCCAAAGAGGGCTCTTTCGCAGAGGTTTTGTATTTTTTGTTTTTTTATTTGCTGGAGGCCCTGTCCGTGCATCATTTTGATCAGATTTTTTTATATTATGATTGTGTTGGGCGCGGGCGCCGCCCATTCATGAAATGGTTGAGCAGGGTGACGATGCGTTCTCGCATTTCAAGCCGTGAAACAATGAGATCGATCATTCCGTGCTCCAGCAGGAATTCCGAGCGCTGAAAGCCGGGGGGCAGGGTTTGGCGGATGGTGTTTTCGATGACGCGGGGGCCGGCAAAGCCGATTAATGCTTTGGGTTCGGCGATATTTACGTCGCCCAAAAAGGCAAAGCTGGCCGCGACGCCGCCCGTCGTTGGATGTACCAGTACGGAAATATAAGGCAGGCGGGTTTTTCGGTAGCGTTCGAGCGCGGCTACCGATTTGGCCATTTGCATGAGCGATAAAATGCCTTCTTGCATGCGGGCGCCGCCCGATGCCGATAAAAGGACGACGGGGAGTTCGTCTTTGGCCGCTCTTTCAAAGAGGCGGGTTATTTTTTCGCCCACGACAGAGCCCATGCTGCCTCCCATGAAGGCAAATACAAATGCTCCGTAGGCGACGGGGCGGCCGGCCATTTTGGCTTTGCCTATTTCGATGGCTTCGTGAACGCCTGTCTTTTTTTGGGCGGCCGTTAGTCTTTCGCGGTAGCCGCGGCCGTCGCTGAATCTTAATGGATCGTCCGGGGATAGATGGGTTTCCCAAGCTTCGAGATGGCCTTCATCCAAAAGAATGTTTCGCCATCCATGAGCGCCTAGGCGGTGATGAAAGGCGCAATGGGGGCAGACTTCAAAATTGTTTTCAAGTTCGGCGCTGGCGATGGTTTCACCGCAGCCTTCGCATTTTCGGAAGACGCCCGCGCCCAGTGTTTTCTTTTCGCTGGCGTCTATGGTGGGTGGGTTTTTTTCGGGCCAGGCCATTGCGATAATATCCCGGATAAGGGCGCTTCAGTTTATTCGAAATGGCGCGTGTGGAATGGTTTTTATTTTGATAAATTAAAATGTGATTTCTTTAATATCGCTTGGCACTTTGATCGTGGGTTCGGTGCGTTCTTGGACTTCGCGCGCGGAGACGCCCGGTGCGAGTTCGCGCAGTACAAGTCCTTCGTCGGTTACGTCAAGCACGCATAGGTCGGTGATGATGCGGTGAACGACGCGCTTTCCGGTGAGCGGTAAGGCGCATTCATTTAATATTTTGGGCGCTCCATTCTTTGATGTGTGATCCATAATCACCACGACGCGCTTGGCGCTCACCACCAAGTCCATGGCGCCTCCCATGCCTTTCACCAATTTGCCAGGAATCATCCAATTGGCGAGGTCGCCCTTTTCGGAGACTTCCATGGCGCCCAATATCGCTAAATCGATGTGGCCTCCGCGAATTTGTCCAAAGGAGTCGGCGCTCGAGAATATGGCCGATCCGGGCAGCATGGTGACGGTTTCTTTTCCGGCGTTGATTAAATCGGCGTCGAGTTTGCCGGCTTCGGGATAAGGGCCAATCCCAAGCAGTCCGTTTTCGCTCTGGAGCACGACTTCAACGCCGGCAGGTATAAAATTCGCGACCAGGGTGGGCATTCCTATGCCGAGATTCACGTAATAGCCGTCTTTTAATTCTTGGGCGGCGCGCTGGGCGATTTGATCGCGGTTCAATCCCATCGTATTGCTTTTTTCGGCGGCTTTGGCGGGAACGGCTGCGCTTGCTTTGCGGACGGTGGGCCGCTCAATCCGCTTTTCATAGCGTTCGCCTTTAACAATGCGGTGAACGAAAATACCCGGTGTATGAACTTGATCGGGCTCGATTTCACCCACTTCAACCAATTCTTCGACTTCGGCGATGGTGATTTTTCCGGCGGTCGCCATCATCGGATTGAAATTCATTGCGGTGTGGCGGTAGACGAGGTTTCCATAGCGATCGCCCTTCCAGGCTTTTACGATGGCATAATCGCCGGTAATGGCTGTTTCCAATACATAAGATCGCCCATCGAATTGGCGAATTTCTTTGGGGGAGGATGTTTTCTTTACGCTTCCGTCGGGGTTGTGAAGGAGGGGAAGGCCGCCTTCGTTGATGGCCGTTCCAGCGCCGGTGGGTGTGTAAAAAGCCGGGATTCCGGCTCCGCCCGCGCGAAGTCTTTCGGCGAGGGTGCCTTGGGGCGTGAGTTCGACTTCGAGTTCGCCCGTTAAATATTGCCTTTCGAATTCTTTGTTTTCGCCGACGTAGGACGAAATCATTTTAATGATTTGTTTATTGCGGAGCAGGATGCCGAGGCCAAAGTCGTCGACGCCGCAATTGTTGGACACCACGGTGAGATTCTTTGTGCCGAGTTCGCGGAGGGCCGCGATGCAATGTTCGGGTATGCCGCAAAGGCCAAAGCCGCCGGCCAATAGGGTGGCGCCGTCGGGGATGTCGCGCACGGCGTCGAGCGCGTTTTTGTAGACTTTGTCCATAGGAGTTGGATTGCTACTCCAACTGGTGTCGCGAGCCTACGAAAATGTAGCGGGCCGTTTGCGGGCGATGAGGCGTACTTCATGGCGGCCTTCGCCGAGCCAGCCTTCGTCGTAGCGCAGGATTTCAAGTTTATTTTGCAGGACGAGCTCTCGGATTTCTCCTTCGGCGACCAAAAAATCGGGGCCGGGTTTGGGATGGCGTTCGAGGTTTTTGAGGGTGGGCTGGATAAATACCAAGATTCCGCCTGGATTTAAGATGATTGGCGCGATGGTGAACATGGGGCGCCATAAAAAATGAAATGAAAATAGGAGATCCCAGGGGCCTTCGGGAATGGGCTGGGTGTCGACATCGAGGTTCTGCACGCGAAGGTGTATGCCGGCTTGGCGGGCGGCCTGTTCGGCGATGGCGTTGGCGCGTTCGGATATGTCAGCGATGGTGACGGAAAGGCCGCGTTTGGCGAGCCAGAGCGCATGGCGGCCCGTTCCGCCTCCTAAATCGAGCGCGCTGCCCGTCCGGGGAAGTTCCGCGTCCAATGCGGTGACGAGCGAGGATGGTTCGGCCGGAGCTGAATCCTGGGCGTAGCGTGTATTCCATTTGAGGCGATCGGCTTCTGACATGATGATGCGTTTTGCTTGTTTTAAAGTGTTTTTTTTGTGCGGGTGTGGTCTTGGCTTATCTGAAAGGAGGGGCCGGCGTTTTGAAGATGGGTGGTCTCGGGCTTGCGGTGCAGATCTACTGCGTGGGTATTTTTGAAGGAATAGGTGATTGGCATGGCGATTCGTTTTTTCATGGGTAAGGCGGTTTTAGGGGTTGTCGCTCTTTCCGCAGCGCTGGTTTCCGTGGGTTGTGTGGGCGATGCGGCCGATCCCTCGGAAGATGAGCATGTGGGCGATACCTTTATGAGCTTCGAGGAATTCGAGGCGATGACGTATCAAGAGCCCGAGAGCGGTATTTATATTGTGGATGGCGATACGCCTGTCGCGACGCGTGAGCAATTGTATGAATTTTATTCAATGTTCGTTCGTGAGGGCGCGCTGATTGTTCATCAGTCGGGTGGTGTGGATGCCGTTTGGAATTCTCAGCAGAAGCTCAATATCACGTATTGTGTGAGCACGACTTTTGGCCAGTATTACAGCGCAACGGTGAATGCGATGAATTCAGCGACGGGCGCTTGGGAGTCGGCCGCAAAGGTGAATTTCGTTCATTTAAGTCAATACGATAATGATTGCACGGCCATGCAAGCCAATGTGGTCTTCGATGTGAGGCCCGTGAATTCGGGGCAGTATTTGGCCCGGGCCTTTTTCCCGAATGATGCCCGGAAGAATCGAAATATTTTGGTCGATGGCAGCGCGCAGACGAGCAATAGCCCGAATTTGACGGGTGTGCTGAGGCACGAGCTCGGTCATACGCTTGGTTTTAGGCACGAGCATACGCGGCCTGAGTCGGGTGTGTGTTTTGAGGACAATCAGTGGCGCGCGCTTACGTCCTACGATTCGGGGAGCGTGATGCATTATCCGCAATGCAATGGGTCGGGGAATTGGACGCTGAATCTGACGACGCTGGATAAGCAGGGCGCGGCGTCGTTGTATGGTGCGCCGGGCGGCGGCGGGAAGAAGTAGAGAGCTTTCGCTCAATTGTTGGCCCGGGAGCTGTGCCTTCGTTAATCCGGGCTTGTGCATAGCTCCCGATGGCTCACCGCGCTTTCGCTTTGGGTTTCCGTCGTTTCGCTTTCGCTGTCGAGCGGGGCGTTCGCAGGGCCGGCTAAGCCTCATGGCAAGGATCGCAGGGCGTCCGCGCATTCGCGCGTGGCTGCCCGGTCTGAGTTTCCAAGCGGCGATAAAAGGCAGCGGAAGGGTTCTGGTCCAACGCAGGGTGGATCGGCTCCAGAGGCGTCCAGTTCCTTGAAGGCTCCGGCACCCGGTCATAAGAGTGCGGGCCATGTTCAAAAAATCCCTATAAAACCAGGCGTTTCTGTGGGTCATCCCAATGAGGGAAGCCTGAAGGGAGCGCTTCGGGTCGATGCTTCGCTGGCTTATGTGCGGGCGGTTTCGGTGGTTCCAGGCGTGGATGCGCAGTGGGGTTTGCCCGTGTTGGTGAAGATGATCGAAAGGTCCGCGCAGGAAGTGGCGAAGCGGTTTCCGGGTTCGGTGCTGAATGTCGGCGATATTTCGCTGAAGGAAGGCGGCGAGATCGGAGGTCATCATTCGCATGAGAGCGGGCGGGATGCGGATATCGGTTTTTATGTGGCGGACGCAAAGGGAAAGCCGCTGGATATGCGTTCGTTTGTGAGGTTTGATTCGGCGCTTGGTTCAAAGAGTTTTCCTTCGGCGCATTTCGATGTGGCGCGCAATTGGCTGCTGGTGCAGCACTTTTTGACGGATCCCGAGGCGAGGGTTAGCCATATTTTTGTGGCGGAGCCTTTGAGGCAGAGTTTGCTTTCGTTTGCGAAGGCGCGGGGTGTTTCGCCGCTGTTGTTGAATCGGGCGGCTCAGGTGCTGATGCAGCCGAGTAATTCGCTGCCGCATGATGATCATTTTCATGTGCGGATTTCTTGTCCTAAGTCGAGCGGGCGGGAATGCGCAGAGCTGGCGAAGGTGAGTAAGCCGGGTAAGTCGAAGCTGGCGAGGGCGCGGCGGGGGGGAACGCCTACGCTGCGTACGCCCAATCCGAATAAAATGGTGCGGCAGGATAAGGCTGGGGCGGCTTTCGGTGCGGGGCGGATGGCGGCGAAGGAGGACAAGGCGCATAAGCCGGCGGGGAAGTCTGGTGTGGTTTCTGGGCGCGGGGGGAGGCTTTCGGGGGAGGCGGCGAATGATGCTTCTTCGGATTCGTTGCTGTCGAAGGTGAAGGCGGTTTTGCCCGAGGTGCCGGCGCTTTCAAGTGATACGGCGGTGCAGGCGCGCGATGAGTCAGAGGACGGGGATGATCCGGTTTCGGATTGAGCGCTGAATCGAGATTTATTTGCCGTAGCGCCGGCCGGGCTTCGCTCTACAATGGGCTTTATGTCGGGCTATCGGGACGATTTAGAAGCCGCGCGGCATCGCATCGAGACTTTGGAAGCCAAGCTTGTGGAGCGGGATGCGTCGCTTCATGCGCGGGAGGCGGAGCTTGCGGAGCATCGGGCGGAGCTGGCCCGGGCGCGGCGGGATACGGTTGGGGCGGCGGGGGGCGGCGGTACAAAAGACAAAACGATCGTATTGGCGATCGCTTTGAGTGTATTTGTGCTGGGTATGCTGGGTGCTGCGTTGGTGGTGTGGAGGGTCAATTCGATTGATGATGAGGTTGTGCAGCCGCCGGCTCAGCCGCCCGCCCCTTTGATACCGCCGGTTTCTGATCCTCCGAAGGTTGCGGAAACGGGTGCGGTGCCTCGAGGCGAGGATGCGCCAAAACCATCGGAGGTGGATCTCATTCAGGATGTGGTGCACAAGGCGAGGCATGATGTGAAGGGCTGTTATGAACAGGAATTAAAGCGCGATCCAGAGGCTCGTGGAACAACAACGGTAACGTTGACCATTCTTGAGGATGGGAAGGTGCAGCAGGTGCAGTTCGAGCCTCATGGGACGATTTCGAGTAAGGCTTTCGATGCGTGTATTAAGCGGGTGTATTCGGAGCTTCGTTTTCCAAAGCTGGCGAGCACAACGAAGACGAGGATTCCGTTGACGTTCTTGCCTATGGATCATCAGCTCGGTTTTTAATATTTTATTATTTTTATTTTTTATTATTTTTTATTTAATCGGTTCGATTAGAACGAGCCTTGAAGTCCGGCGCTTGTGGGGCCAATCCAGGGCGTGATCTGGACATTTCCTGCAGAATAGCGGGCTCCGCCTTTAGGAAGGGTGAGCAATAATACCGTGCCTAAGCCCAATCCAATGCCGCCAATGACAAAGCCGGTGGTCGAGAGGGGGCGAAGGGTGCTGTAGGTGTCGATTTGGTCGGAGAAGGATGAGGGGCAGGTGCGGGCGTCGGTGTCGCAGGGTGGATCGGTGAAGTCGCTGTGAATGCCGGCGGCGACGGAGCCGGCGATGACGCCTAGGAGGGTGCCCGCGGCGCCTACGCCAAGGCTGATCCAGGCGGCGGTTTTTTGGGTGTCGCCGCGGCGGGGCGGCATGGCGCCGGGTTGTTGGGACGAGGAGGAGGTTTGGCCGGCGGCGGGGTCTTTGGCGTTGGGGGGCGGGCGGAGTTTGTTGGGTGATGGTGCGAGGGTGAGGACGACGCGTTCATTGCCGGCTTCGGGGACGTTGAAGCGTTCAAAGGCTTCGCCTGAGTTGGATTGGGCTTCGAGTCTGTGATCGCCTGGATCGACAGGTAATTTGGCGGAGATGGGGCGGGATGTGCCAAAGCGTTCGGGCGGAAGGCGGCGGCCGTCGAGCAAGAGGGTCGTGACTTCGTTTGCTCCTGGACCTGTGACCGATACTTCGACCGTGGGAATTTTGGGTAGTAGGGCGTCGCGTTCTTTGGCGGCTGTGCTTTGGGCGTTTTTAAAGGTTTCCGAGGCGTCCGCAGGCAGTTTCATGTTCATGACCTGCTGATAGCGTTCGGTCGATTCGACGTAGCGGCCCAGTTTTTCAAGCGAGCGGGCGGCCATGAGGCCAAGGGTGGGCGCCTTGATCAATTCGTCGGCCCGTTCAAAGCGGTCGAGCGCGTCGACATAGCGGGCTTGGTCGTACAGGGATAAGCCTTCTTCGCCGATGGAGCGGGCGGCTGCGCGGGTTTGATCGTCAAGGGTGCCGGATTTGTCGCCGCCAATGCCCATGGCGGATGGCGATTCGGCGCTGGGGCCGGGTACGGGGGGCGGTTTGCCGGGTACGGCGGAGCCTTTGATGTCGGGGCCGCCGGGGCCGCTCGCGCCCGGGTCGTCGGGGATGTAGCCTTTGTCGGCGGGTTTCATGGTGATGACGACGTTGCCCGCTTGGCCTTCGCTGAGGGAGACGCGCTCTTGGCCATAGGTGGAAGCGCCTTTGTTTCTCGCGTCAAAACGATGCATGCCCGGATTGATGGGTGTGCGTATGCCAATCATCGCCTTGGGGATGGGCCGTCCGTCGATGCTGACCAGGGCTTCGCCTGCCCCTTCGCCTTCGACTTTGATTTCAATGGTGGGAATTCTGGGCTGGAGGGCCTGATGTTCTTTTCCAGCGTTTTCGACGGCTTTTTTCCATACATCCGAGGCGCCTGTGTCAAGCGTCATGCGCGAGACTTGCAGATAGCGTTCGGAGGCTTCGACGAGGCGGCCCAATTTCTCGAGGCAGCGCGCGGCCATCAAGCCTAGGGTCGGCGCTTTGATTAGGGCGTCGGCGCGCTCAAAGCGATCGAGCGCATCGATGTACATGCCCTGATCGTAGAACGCGAGTCCTTCTTCGCCGATTTTTCTTGCCTCCGAGCGGGCATCATCGCCTGGGTTTTGAGCGTGCGCGACGTGCGCGAAAGGCGCGCTGAGAAGCGCCGCCAACAGAACCGGTAAGAGCTTAAGTGAGCGTCGCATCCTTCAAACAAAGCTCCATCGGAAGCTAAGGTCGCAGGGGGAACGTGAGCCCTTAGCGGCTTGAACCCCACACATTATCGGCAGGGTAGTCAATGTTCGCCGTTGATGTCCACAAACCGCGAAGAATATCCGTGCCGCGGATGCGATTGTCCGCGCCCGCTAGAAGCCCAGGCGGTTGTCCTTCGTGGGAACGGGCTTGGGATTTTTGGGTTTGAAGGTCGATACGGGCGCGCTGGTTTTGGCCGCCGGGGTCGCGGAGGCGGATGCAACGGGAGCGGCGCTCGCTGTCGTTTCCGCGCTCGGTGGGCTTTGGGCTGTGGAGGTCGGAATCACTTGGGGAGCTGCCGTGGCCGTGCCAGGAAGGTCGGCGCTGTCTTGAGGGCGTTCGGCGTTTTTGGCTGGGTCTTCCGAAGAAACGGTGCGCCCAAGCATGAAGCCAAGGGTGAGCAGCGCCGCGAGTACGAGGCCGGCTCCTGCTAGAAGGGCCGGTCTTTTGCGCTTGTT
Source organism: uncultured Polyangiaceae bacterium (assembly GCA_964537685.1). GTDB lineage: Bacteria > Myxococcota_A > Polyangia > Polyangiales > Polyangiaceae > CAZICM01. The sequence continues at coordinate 310,411 of CAZICM010000001.1, read as the reverse complement.
TCGCGTCGCAAGGCCAATGGCGGAGACCACGCCCATATGGGTCGCGGTTGGGCCGGGGGCCGTCTGGGCAAGCGCATCGGCTCCCGATGAGCGCGGGCTGGAATCGGGCGCCGCCGCAAGCGGGCGAACGCTCGAAATAGAGGGCATGGAGAGCCGCGCTTTGTGCGGGATTGTGTCGGGCGCGAGGACGACGCGCAATGAATCGGCAAGCTCTCTGGCGGACTGAAAACGATGTTCGGGATCGCGGCTCGCAGCCTTGGCCCACCATGCATCAAAGCCTTCGGGAATAGGCGCGCGCGCCATCTTTGAGGGTACGGGAATGGGCTTGGCGCAGATGGCGACGATTAAGTCGCCCAGGGCTTCGCTGTCAAAAGGCCGGACGCCGCATACGCATTCAAACGCGATGACCGCGAGCGACCAAAGATCGGAGCGGTAGTCGATGGTTTTGTTTCCAAGGGCCTGCTCGGGGCTCATGTAGCAAGGCGTTCCCACGAGAGAGCCCGTGCGCGTCGCGACATTGGCGCCGTGTTCCAGACCTTCGACGGGCGCGACTTTCGCAATTCCAAAATCCAGCACTTTGGCGATTTCTTCGTCGTCGTTGCGGACGAGAAACACATTCCCCGGCTTGAGATCGCGGTGAATGATGTTCACTTCGTGCGCTTTGCTGATGGCGCGGGCGACATGGGTGATGATTTCCGCTGTCTGATGCGGAGGAAGCACGCCTTCCCGCTCGAGCCTGTCCTCGAGGGTTTCGCCTTCGAGCAGCTCCATCGCGATATAGGGAACGCCGTCGACGCCGTGATCGAGAATCTGCACGACATGCGGGCTGCGCATCGCCGCTGCGGCTTGGGCTTCGCGGAAAAAGCGCCGCACCAATTCTTCGCGCAGAGGATTGTTTTCGTCGAAGCCTGCGTCGACGATCACTTTGATCGCGACGGGAGCGCCCAGCGCCGTGTGCTCGGCCTTCCACACTTCGCCCATGGCCCCGCGGCCCAGCGGCGAAACGAGGCGGTAACGCCCCGCGAGGATTTGTCCGGCGACCAAGCTTCCCATGGCTTAACATCTAACTCTACTCTCAGCGCGCGGCCGAATCCAGGGTATTTCTGCGTGGAAATTGCTTTGATGCGACCGATTCAAAAACGTTTAGATCCGGCCTTGCTCCTATGAATGAAAGCAAAAGCTCGCCGCTTCTCGATGCCTCGTTTGTGAGGGAGCTGGAGGTGCTTCGAAGGCGCCTGGAAATTCGTGCCCGTTCAGGCGGAGCGGGTGAGCATTTGGCGAGGCGGCGGGGCAGTTCGTCGGAGTTTCATGAGCACCGCGCTTATGCGCCCGGCGACGATATGAGGCGCATTGACTGGGCCGCGTATGCCCGGAGCGGCGAGCCCATATTAAAATTGTTCCGCGCCGAAGAAGATGTGATTGCCCGTATTGTGTGCGATGCGTCGCTGTCTTTGGGCTTTGGCGAGCCTTTGAAATTGGATACGGCCAAGAAGCTTGCGGCGGCGGTGGGTTATATGACGCTGGCGCGTTCGGAGCGGGCTCAGTTGTTTATCGCGGGTCAGGGCGTTACGCGCGAAAGTGCTCCGTTCCGGGGGCGGGGCGGGCTGAGCAATCTGTTGCGGGTGCTCGATGGAGTGGATGCCAAGGGCGGCACCGATCTCGCGAAGGCCGTGGATACGGTGATTCAAAAGAGTGTGCGGCCGGGCATGCTGGCGGCGATTTCAGATTTTTTCGATAGCGGGCCGGTGCTTTCGGCGCTGGGGCGCGCGGTGAAGGCCGGGCACGATGTCGCGCTCATTCAAGTGGCGGCTCCCGAGGAAATTGAACCCGATTGGGAAGGCGATTTCGCGCTCGAGGATGCGGAGACGGGGCAAGTCGTCGAGGTGACGATGGATGCCTCGGCGATTGAAGCCTATGTGCTTCGGTTTGCGGGTTTGTGCGAAGAGCTTCGCGCGTGGGCGCGCAAGCATGGAGCGGTGTACATCCGCGTGCGTACGGATGAACCTCTGGAGGCCGCCGTGAGGCGCTTCGTTTCAAGGAGCGTGGACTAGGGCCATGAATACGGCGCTATTTGCGGCGGGATCGGGGACGGCGCTTGATTTTCTTGCGCCCAAAGGGCTGTTTTTATTGGGCCTGCTGGTTCCGCTGATCGTTCTCTACATTCTTAAAATCCGGCGCAATCGCAGGGTTGTTTCGTCGACGTGGTTATGGGCGACGGCGCAGCGCGATTTGCTGGCGCGTTCGCCGTTTAAACGGCTGGTTCTGCAAATACCGCTTATTTTGCAGGCTCTGGTGCTTCTTCTTTTGGGTTTTGCACTGGCCAGGCCGGCCACGCGGGGGCGCGAATTCACAGGGGATCATATTGCGATCATCCTGGATGCCAGCGCATCGATGGGCGCGCTCGCGGGCGGCGATGCAAAGGATGAAGCGGGGAATCCGGCCCGGCGCATCGATGTGGCGAAAAGAAGCGCGAAAGATATTGTTTCAGCGCTCACGCCGGGCAGCGATGCGCTGATTTTGGAGGCGGGGCGGGATGCCCGGGTTGTGGCGCCGCTTGACCGCGATTTGCTGCGTATCAAGGCCGCAATCGACCGCGTCGATGTAAAAGATATCGAAGGCGATTTGGGAGCCGCCGTTGCGCTCGCGGTAGATCGGCTGAGACAGCTCGGCGGAAACCGAAGAATTTTGGTGATCACCGATGGCAATCTCGCCAAGCCCACTTCGCTCTCGGGCGTAACGCTTCCTTTGGAAGTCATCACGGTGGGGCAGCCCGTGGACAACGCGGCGATTGTGCGCGTGGATGTGCGTTCCGGGCTTGAGCCAAAGACGGGCCGTGAACAGGTGCAAGCCTTCTTGCTGCTCGCGAATTTCGGAAAAACCCAGCGCGAACTTTATGTGACGATGCGCGAAGAAAATGCTTCCGATGTGCTCGCATCGAGGAAGCTTCTTCTGATGCCCGGCGAGCGGCAGCCCGTGGTGCTGACCTTTTCGCCTTCCCCCGGCGATTACCGGAAGGGATTGATTTTTGAAGTCTCGCCGCACGATGGACTGGCGGTGGACGACGTGGCCTATGGGCGCGTTCCGGCGGGCGATAAAATGCCTGTGCTTTTGGTTTCGAAGGACGGCGACAGCGCATCGCCTTGGCTCGAGCGCGTGATGCTTGCCGATCCGATGGTGTCTGTGAGCAAGGCTTCGGTGGCCTCGCTTTCAACGCCCACCGGTGTCGATCCTGAAAGCTTTGTAATCGTCGACGGCGCTTGTCCGGCCGGCCTTCCAGGGGGCGATTTGCTGATCGTGAACCCGCCTCAGGGCCGCTGTTTTGGGACGACTGTAGGCGCCTCGATTGAAAATCCAATCATCACGTCATGGGAAAATGCCGATGCCCGCATGCGTTTTCTCGCGCTCGACGGCGTGCATGTCGCAAAGGCCAATACCCTCAAGCCGGACGGAGCGACCCAAGAGCTAATCCGCACGCAAGAGGGCACCATCGCCACCGATATTTCGACATCGACGCGCACGGGCACGCTGCTCGGCTTTGATGTGGGTGACAGCGATTGGCCGCTCAAGGCTTCGTATGTGCTCTTTATGCGCAATCTGCTGGAGCTTGCCCGTATTCATCGCGCGCATGGAATTACAGGTCCCGCGCGGGCCGGCGAGCCTCTTCGGGTAGCCCTGCCTCCAAGCGCCGAAAAGCTCGAGGCCCTTGGGCCGGATGGCCAAAAGATCGATGTCTCGCTGCGCTCGGGCCTCGCGGTGCTGCCCGATACACCGCGGGCCGGTTTTTATAGGCTGAATTGGCAAGGACCACAGGCGGGCACCACGCTGGTTCCGGCCAACCTGGTGAGCGCGGCAGAAAGCGATCTCGCCGTCAAACCACTGTCTTTTCAAAACGAAAATATTCAAATCACAGCCGCCGGTACCGAACCCGATGCCCATAACGAATGGACTTGGGTGCTGGCGCTGATCGCCCTTGGTTTTGTGCTCGCGGATATTTGGTACTTCACCAGACGGCCCAATATCCGCTCACCCCTCGCGGCCGCCGAAATGCCCAAAGCCCCGGTGCGCGCGGCGCAGGCAGGCCCGGAAAGGAACGCCGCATGAACAGCGCTCCCTTGATTCGCTATCTGCCTTATGCGGCGCTTGGAATCGGCGTTACCGGCTTCGCGCTTTTGGTCCGCCACGGCATCGCACGCCTATCGATACACAAGCGTTTTGTGCTTTTTTCGTGCTGGATCATCGCCGCCCTGCCCGCGCTCTATGTGGGTCTCACCTGGATCGCGCTGATCTCCGATCATTATCTGCGCCTCGCCCGCCCCTGGGCCGCGCTGCTTTGTCTGTTCGCGTGCACCTTTGCCGCCTTGCGCCTGGCCGGACACCGCGTGCGCCAAGAAGCCTGGCGGATGCACCTGGGCGATTTCTTCGCGATGGCCGCCGCGTTTCTCTGCTGCATGGCCGCAAGCGGGCCTGAACTTGGACGCCCTCTCGATCGGCTTACCATCTTGGTTGCCGTCGATCGCAGCCGTTCCATCGATCTCGTTCCCAACGCCGAAAAGCGCGTGACCCAAGAGCTTTCCATCGCCGAGCTCGGCATGCGCGAGGACGACCGCATTGGCACGGTCGTGTTCGGCGCCGATGCCGCAACTGAAGATCCTCCCCGGCCCAAATCCGATTTGCCCGCGCCCCAAAAAATATCCATCGGCCGGGACGGCACCGATATCGCCTCGGCCATACGCCGTTCGCTCGCCGAAATTCCCAGTGATTCAGCCGCGCGCATCGTGCTGTTGACCGATGGAGTCGCGACCCGGGGCGACACCATGAGCGCTGCCGCCGCCGCGGTTGCCGCGCAATTGCCTTTGGATGTTGTGCCCTTGGAGCAGCGGGTCGTGCCCGACGTGAGGGTTGTGGCGCTCCGGGCGCCGACGCGCGCCGATGAAGGCGAGATTTTAGATTTGCGCCTGGTGACAGCCTCGACCGCGCCCGCCGAGATTGAAGTGCGCTTAAGCCGGGACGGCGTACCAATCGCCAAAGCGACCGCGAAAATAGCAGCCGGTGAAGATGTGCTGCGCATCCGCGAAAAGGCGCCCGGCGCTGGATTGCACCGCTACGACGTGGCCGTAACGGCGCTCGATCCCAAGTTGGATCAAGCGGCCGAAGACAATGAAGGCAGCGCTTTTGTCAGGGTGCGCGGGCCGGCGGTGGCGCTGGTGCTCGACGGAGACGCCGGCAAAACAGCCTTTATCGCAAAAGCCCTTAGCGAAGCGGCTTTCCGCGTCGATCAAGGCACGGGCACCGATGTCCCCACGGATCTGGGCGCCTTTGCCAATTACGACCTCATCGTGCTCAGCGATGTCCGCGCATCCGACCTATCGCCGGGCCAGCTCGACGCCATCGCAAGCTATGTGCGCGACTTGGGCGGCGGCCTCATTTTGATGGGCGGCGATCGGGGATTTGGCCCAGGCGGTTATGCCCGCACACCTGTTGAAGAAGTCTCTCCCGTATCGTTTGACCTCAAACAAGAACGGCGCCGCGCCGGCCTCGCCGAAATCATTGGCATCGATATTTCCGGATCGATGGCCGCCATGGCAGGTGCCCACACCAAACTTGAACTCGCCAACGAAGCCGCAGCCCGCTCTGCATCGCTGCTTGGCGCGGGCGATATGCTGGGCGTCGAACATGTCGACACGATCGTCAAATGGAGCGTTCCGCTCGCGCCCGTCATCGATAAAGCCGCCATTGAAAAAGCCATTCGAAGCGTAGGCCCCGGCGGCGGCGGCATTTTGGTCGATATCACACTGGAAGCGGCCTACGCCGCGCTCGACAAAGTCACCGTCAACCTCAAGCACACCATTCTCTTCGCGGACGGCGCGGATGCCGAGCAAATGGGGCCTCGCGTGCACACCATGGTGGCCGATGCCTTTCGCCGCGGCATCACGACCACCGTTGTTTCCCTCGGCAATGGCAGCGATGTTCCCGAACTCGAAAAGCTCTCTCGCCTGGGCAACGGCCGCTTTTATCTCATCGAAGATGCCCAGCGCCTTCCCGCCGTCTTTGCCCAGGAAACCGTGCTTGCAGCGCGTTCGGCCATCGTCGAAAAAAGCTTCAGTGTCTCTCAGGGCCCCGGCTCATCCATCACCGCGGGCGTGAATTTTGGCGAAGCGCCCAATCTAGGCGGCTATGTCGTCACCATTCCCAAAGGCCGCTCCACCGTCTTGCTCACCGGCCCCGAAAGCGATCCGATTCTTGCCGTTTGGTCTGCGGGCATTGGCCGAAGCGCCGCGTTTACCAGCGATCTCAAAGACCGCTGGGGCACAGCCTGGACGCGCTGGCCCGGCGCCGCCCGCCTCATTGCCCAAGTGGCCCGCGATGTATCCCGCAAAGGCGAAGACGCCCGGGTTCGCGTCGAAGCCGACGCCGCCGGAGGAGAACTTCATGTGCGCGCCAACGTCGTCGGAGACGATGGCCGCGCTCAATCCTTCAGACGCCTGGTCGTCAACGTCATCGGCCCCGACGGCTTCACCCGCGAGATGCCCTTGGAAGCCACGGGCGCGGGCGCCTACGCGGCCAGCATTCCCCTTTCGCGCCCCGGCACCTACATCGCCGTAGCCCGCGACGAACTCGGAGGCCAAGCCGTTGGCACCACAGGCGCCGTCCTCACCGCGGGCGAAGAGCTCCGCCCCACCGGCACCGACATGGCCTTGCTCAACCGCCTTACCGAATTTACCGGCGGCAAAAAGCGAGACACCTTAGCGGGCATCTTCGCCGACCGGGCTTCCAAGCGTTTTTCCTACAAAGACATCACCCAGCCTTTAATTTTCCTCGCGGCCTTTGGCCTCTTGTTCGCCGTCTCGGCCCGCCGCCTCTCGATGCCCGAGGCCATGGCCGCCTGGGTTCGCCGCCACATCACCCACCGCGGCGCCCACACACCCGAACCCGCTCCAGCCGAACCTGAAATGGTCTCGGTCGCCACGGCCTACGCGCTCCTTCAAGCCAAGGAACGCGCCAAACAGCAGCGCGAGGTTCCAGCCGATTCCAAAGCTAAATTGCCTGCCAATCCGGTCGTATCTAAAGGGGCTGCTCCTTCAGCGCCAATCCAACCAAATACACCAAAACCACCAACGTATTCGGCCCCCCAAGGCAATACAAACGAATCGTGGCCCAATTCCAATCAAATACCCACCGCGCCCAAGCCCATCCTGCGCCCGCCTCCCGGCCGCACACCTCCACCCGCAGCTCCTCCACCCACCCATGCCCCCGATGGCGGCTCTGGACGCCAGCTTACCGCCGCCGAAATCCTCCTTGCCCGGCGAAAGGGCAAACGCCAATAATATCATTTCACCACCATGCCCCGCCCTATTCAAAACCCACCGAATCCCTATCTATCCACCCATGTTGATTATCTAGGCGAAGCCCCGCCCGCCGCGCTTCATATCTTCGAAGAACAAGCCCGATCGATCCTCAGCGAAAACGAAAGCCCCGATTTACCCTTTCGCTACAGCATCAACCCCTACCGCGGCTGCCTGCACGCCTGCGCCTATTGTTATGCCCGGCCCAGCCATCACTATTTAGGCTGGGGAGCCGGAACCGATTTTGACCGAAAAATCGTCGTAAAAACCAATGCCCCCGAACTCCTCGAAAAAGAATTCCTAAAACCCGGCTGGACAGGAGAAACGTTAATGTTTTCGGGCGTCACCGATGCCTACCAGCCCGTCGAAGCCAGCTTTAAGCTCACCCGCCGCCTCCTTCAACTCTGCCTCGATTACAAAAATCCCATCAGCATCATCACCAAAGGCGCCTTAATTCGCCGGGATATCGATATTCTCGAGCAACTTGCCCATCAAGCAGGCGCAGGCGTATTTATGAGCATCCCCTATGCGGACGACGAAATCGCCCGAACCATCGAACCCTATGCCAGCCGAATCTCCCATCGCTTTGAAGCCCTTCGTCTCTTATCGCAGGCGGGGGTGAGCACGGGCATCGCCATTTCGCCAGTGATTGTAGGCTTAAGCGAGCGCGACATCCCCGAACTTCTGGAACGGGCCCATGAAGCGGGAGCGCGCCAAGCCTTTATCACATGTTTAAGACTTCCCCGGGACGTAGTGCCTGTATTTGAAGAGCGCATTCAGACAGGACTTCCCGAGCAAGCGGGCAAAATCCAAAAAGGGCTGCTCGAGGTAAGAGGAGGCGAAGCGGACACCCAAGGCTTTGGAGCGCGCTTTCGAGGTCAGGGGGCAAGATGGAAGGCGATTGAAGATTTATTTGCTTTGCACTGCAAACGCCTGGGCATTGAAACAAGCCTGAGCGGCCCGGTCAAAAAACCCGAAGAAAAGAAGACCTTTCGAAGGCCGTCCAAACAGGGGAAGCTATTCGATATATAAATGCACAATCGGGGGATACGTACCCGCAAAGAGGGTGCTCTACAGGGCGTAACGAGCGCCTCAAAGCTAGGGAGCCCGACGGAGCCGTACATTGTACGGTGACGGAGGGCGACCGACGATTTGAGGCGCGCAGTAGCCCTGTAGACACCCTCTCCTCTAAGGGCTAATCGCAAGACACGCATAGCCCGGATAGCTACACTGACCCGCAAGCCCGCTCTCCATATGACAAACCTCGGCCTGCGAGACACCAAATACAGCCCCCGCATATCCTGTATGAGCTGGACAATCCCCCATGGACATCGCATAATTATAGGGATTGGCAGGCACATTTCCTCCGGTCTGAAGGCTGGTCGGAATCGCTCCATTCCCCTGGATGGTCGTCCCAGCATCGAAGGAATACACCTGGATCTTGGTTACCCGGTTGATGGCTCCAACAAGGGTCCAATTGGTCGGATCATAACTCATCAGCGCCAGATCAAAGGAAGACCCATCCCCCGCGGCAATACACACGGTCTTGTTTCCCCCTTCATAATGACCGGCGACCACCGCCGTTGACATACACCCAGGCGCCGGAGATACAGTGCAACCCGGGCATTCATTGGGATTGCAGCCGGCATCGGCCTCATTCACCATTCCATCGCAGTCTTCATCGATCAAATTACCACAGAGCTCCGAGGCAGGAACGACCTCGCCCACGCAAGGCCCAAAGCCGGACCCATCGGCGAGACATGTTTTTGAGCCCGCCTTGCAAGCACCGACACCTTGGGAACCCGCGGATCCTGAATAGCACGATTCCTTGGTCCCGGGGACACAAGGACACGAACCATCTGGAACGCCATCGCAATCCTGGTCCATCGAATCGCCGCAGATTTCCTGCGCGGGTACAACCTGACCCACACAGGGGCCAAAGCTCGCGCCATTGGCGGCGCAGGTAGCGAGACCCGCGGCGCAAAGCCCGACCTTTTCGGTTCCTGGCGGCCCATCGTAGCAAGTCTTGGTCTCGTTGGGCATGCAGACGCTGGCCATGCCGCTGCTGCTGGTACTGGAGGAGCTGCTGCTTCCTTGTCCGCTGCTGGTGGATGTGGAGGAGGAGCTGCCGCCGCCATCGCCGCCGTTATGATCGTCGACCGTGACTTCGCGGGCGCAGCCGGCGGCGATAACCAATAAAATGCCTGCTGAAATGGATCGGTACATGATGGATATCCTTTTGCTGGGGAGAGTAGAGGAAGAGAGGAAAGCCAAACGTATCTATTCCTTCCCCCCATTCCCAAAGAAAACCCCCGCGCAGCAATTCGATTGAATATCACAAATAGGCTTCGCGTCTACGCACTTCTCCACGGGCATTCCGTTGATATTGCACACACACGTCGATGTTCCTCCTGGATCGGTATAACATTGGGATTCATAATAAATACCATTGCATTGAGCCCCGCAAAAACAGCTCCCATCGCTTCCCATTCCACATGTTTGGTTGTCACATCCTGTCATTTGCGTGCAATCAAAATAGCTTTGCTCGATCGCTGCGCATTCAAAAGGCAAGGTACAGCCCATGATGCTTCCCAAATTCTGCACCGAACAGTGGATCCACTCCGAAAATCGTTCTCCGCAAACCGGCTTTGTGGACTCCTGCACGCAGGCCTCGGCGCAACTCTGATCCGAACAGCCGTTCTGAATCAGCGCTTCGCATATCAGCTCACAGTCGCTCTTGACCGTACCCCCAGACGAGCTCCCCGATGTGTTCCCCGACGAACCCGAACTCGTCATCCCACTCGAGCCCGAACCCATTCCACCCGTGCCTTCGCCGGGCTCTAAAACCACCTTCCCGCCACACCCGCCGAACAGCGCAAGCACCGCCCCAAATACCACCGCCGCACCCCAGTTCCGGCGCGCTTCTACCCTTAAAAAGCTAAGCGAATCACTCATTGTCCAAGCTTCGATCGCCTCGCCTCAAAGCGCAACAAATTCCCCAAACCACTTCCCTTCATCCTTTTCAAATCCAGTGCGCTTCATTAAAAACGCCCCGCCCGTGCTTCCTCTCCTGTTCAGCCTCCTGCAAATCACACCCGATAGCCCGGCGATCCAAACGGCTCAGCCCGCCCCCGCCAACACACCCGCCTGCCCCAATGACATGCTGCTCGTGCAGGGCGAACACTACGAAAATGTCGAGCGCTTCTGCACCGACTATCACGGCCTGCGCTGCTGGTCTTTCTTGCCCGGCCTCATGGCTCAAGAACCCCGCGTCACCTCCATTTCGGTCTGCATGGATCGCTATGAATGGCCAAATCGCGCCGGAAAAACGCCTCAAGTCATGGTGCGCTTCATCGAAGCCGAAGAACTCTGCGCCGCCGCGGGCAAACGCCTGTGCTCCGAATTCGAATGGGAAACCGCCTGCGAAGGCCCAGAAACACGCCCTTGGCCCTACGGCTTCTCCTACGACCCAAAGGTCTGCAATACCGCCAAACCCTACTTGCCCGTCAGCGAAGCCAAACTCAATTCACGCGAGAAAAAAGTCCGCCAAACCGAAACGTGGCGCGTCTGGCAAGGCGCACCTTCAGGCGCATTTCCCGCATGCATCAGCTCCCACGGCGTCGTCGATCTCGTCGGCAACGTCGAAGAATGGGTAAAGACCGACCGCCCCGAGTGGCCCTACCGCTCATCGCTCAAAGGCGGCTTCTGGGCCAAGCCCGGCGCCGCATGCCGGGGCACCAACGATTCTCACGGCCCGAGCTTCCGCTTCTACGAAGTTGGCTTTCGCTGCTGCAAAGATCCCGCCTAATAGGCTACCTTCGCGGGCATCGATGGACGTGCTCGCCTTCCGCAATCTGCCCGTGGGCATCCTGTGGTGGGAATCACCGGCCAAGAGCTTGAGCGTGTTTGTGAAAGTGACGCTCTCGGTCTTCGGTGACGAGCCCGAGATCCCAGCTCAAATGCCATCGGTTTGCTTCGACGAAATCCCGGCATTCGGCACGCCTGCCGAACTCGACTACGCAAGCGATTTCGTCCCCCGCAAACGCCATCTCGATCTCCTGCTCACGGGCCATGCCTACGCGCCCTCGCCCCGGCCTGTCATCGCATCGCGCATCGCTCTTTTCACCGGCGAAAAACGCCTCTTTGAAAAACGCTTCTTCGCCCTCGCCGCCGAACCATCGCTCGCCATACCGCTCTCATCGTCCTACCTGCGCACCGAGCCTCAGCCTTCATCCGCGCCCGTTTCCGTACGCGCCCTAAGCCCTTGGTCCGAGCTTCGCGCCCGGCAAATCGGACGCCTTCCCCTCGGCGTTCATGGCGGCCCCCTCATCGCGCTTCCCCCTGAATTCGATTTCAGCGTCTTCAACGCCGCGCCCCCCGATCAGCGGCTTGATGTCCGAACGGCCGATCCAGCGCAGGGACTGACTGTGCTCTTGGAGGGCCTTCATCCCAAAGCGCCTCAATTCCGATTTCAACTCCCCGCCGAACGGCCCCGCGTCTACACCCGCACCAAAGACGCGCCCGGACTCCTCGAAATTCCCCTCACCTGCGACACCCTTTGGATTCAAAGCGACTTAGGCTATTGCACGATGGTGTTTCGAGGAACAATCGTATTGAAACCATCCCAGGAAATACCCACCGGACTCGTGCTCACATTTCCTCCCTACGGATTGCAAGACAATTTGATGGAGATAAACGCGAGGCTATCCGGCGCCAGGCGGATCCAGGCCAAAAGCTTTGAAGACCTCGTGGATTCCGGCCCAGAATCATCCCGCCCCGAACCCGAAGAGGCCACCAATTTAATCCAATTGTCGACATTAACAGGCGATGCCGTTGAAGAAATCGACGACTTCGAAGAAATTAAAAACGAAGACACATCGCGCACCGCCGATGAAATTGAACTATTGCCGGAACTCGAGCCCGAACCGGAATCCGAACCGGTTCCGACGCCCAGATTAAACACCAATACGGCTGAATCGGCGCGTATATCCAAACCCTCGATAACCCTTCCCGTGGACGACGAGACCACCAGCGCAGGATTTATTCCTGCCGCCGCGAATCCGCTTCCCTTTGTAGCTTCACCCCCGTCCCAGCCCTCAGGGGCTCCCGGCCCCAAACGCATCACCCTATCCACCGAAAGCAGCCGCACCGCCCCCTCCGCAGATCTGCCCTTTCTCCGGGCACCGCTTGCGGCGCAGCCTCCGCGCGTCCATTCAAATGAATTGCCCCAAACGGTGCCCCTGGCTCCGGCCGCGCCGCTCGACGAACTCACCGAACTCCCCTCACCCGGCGCAAATACCCCGCCCCCTTCCAACGAAGTGCCTTTTGCGCTGCCTTTTGCCCGAAACCGGCGAAAAGCGACCATGGTTCCTCAAGAACCCGCTTTAAATACGGCCCCGCGGCCCGTCCTGCCTTTTATGGCCCAGGGTGATACGCTCCCGCCCGCTCAGCAACCCGAACGCCCCGCACCGAACACGGCTCTGCCCTTTATTCAATCGCAAACCCCGGCCTTTCCCGCACCTCCGGCCGATATCCCCAAACCCGCTCATCCCGTCCTCAGGCTTCCACCGCTTCAAATTGATAAAAAACCCGATCAAATTGAAACGGCTTCCTTTTCGGTCCCAGCCGGCCCCAATCCGATTGAATTGTTGCTTCCTTTGGAACAATACGCCGCCATACAAATGGACATCTGGCAGTCCGAAGGCCCGATTGAAGGCTTATTCGAGCGCCATGGCACGAGCGAACTAAAATGGCGGGACGACGACCAGAGGCGCGCTCAGATTTTGGCGGAACAGGCCAAAAACAACCGTTCGGATTTAGCGCTTGCGATGGCGGAAGCGCTGGCCAAAGAGCGCGAAAAGAGGACGGGGAACGAGCTTAGCGACAGCCTATCGCCCGAACGATACGCCGAAGTGCGCGTCGAGCTCGAGGAAGCGGGCGATATCGACGAAGTGCTGCGAACGCGCGCAATTTCCGATACCACCTGGCAGGCCGTGCACCGCATGTATCAAAAACGGGCGGCGGCCGACCCGGGTTTTGCCGCGCAAATGCGGGCTTTTATCGAAGAAGCCCGCCAAAAAAACAAAGAGCCCAAGCCCGCAAAAACCCGCCCCAAACGCAAGGCCCGGAGCCGCAATAAAGAAACCGGACACAAGGGCACCCAGCGCGCTTGACCCGGCCCCATCGCCTGCGGAACTGGGTGGTCAAATGATCCACCACCCCGAACCTACTGTGCTCCAGCCCTGTGCCAAAACTCGAGCCGCCGCACCGATTACCATGGAAAGAAATCGAACAAATCCACGCGATAGGCGCTTTCGCGGCACGGCACGCTTCCTGTACTCTGCACTCGCTCTTTTTCCTTGAGGCACGGCCCATGAAGCTGGATCGGCTCTGCGATAACCGAACAGTCATGCAGGTTCGCTGCGAACCCATGGATGACCGCCATGGCCGCGACGTGCTGGCCGTTATTGCCAAAATGACCTGGGCTGTTTCGCCCTTGGGCCAATGCTCGATCGCACACCCCCCCTCCCCCATCCGGATGGGCGACATTCCCTCGTCCGATCAGTTTCACGCGGGCATTCGCTATCCAAGCGACGCGGTCGAGGAAAAAGCGGGCACCGATATCGCTTTGGTGGGCACGGCCTATCCCGCGACCGAATCGGCAACCGAACAAGAGGTTTCGCTGCGCATCGAGACCAAGCGCGGAACCATTAAAAAAAGCATTAAAGTCTATGGCCCTCGCGCCTTCATCCCCACCATGTTCGGCATCGCGCCTGGACCGCCCGGAAAATTAATGCCCACACCGCTGCTCTACGAATTGAGCTATGGCGGCTACGACGACAGCGACCCCAAAAATATCGTTTTCGAAAGGCGCAATCCCGCTGGAATGGGCTTTATGGATCGCCGCCATAAACTCCCCGGCAAACCCGCGCCCTGCATCGAAGATCCCAAAGCCCCGCTTTCATCGCGCAATCCAGCGCCCGCCGGCCTTGGACCAATTCCAACGCATTGGTCGCCCAGAGCCGAACGCATTGGAACCCACGACGATGCTTGGCACCGCGAACGCGCTCCCGTCCGCCCTGCCGATTTTGACGTCCGCTTTCATTCCTTTGCTTCGCCCGATTTATGGAGCGAAACACCGCTCTTGGGCACCGAGCCCGTTGAAATCTTGGGCGCCACACCCGAAGGCGCATGGCGTTTTCAATTACCTAAATATTCACCTGTATTTCAAAGCATTACCAAAGGATTGCTCGCGGAGCATCCCACGCATTTGGACACCTATTTTATCGACGCGGACAAGCGCCTGGTCGAACTCTGCTGGCGCGTCCGCATTCCCCTTCCGCAGAAGACTGAGTTTTTAGAAAAAGTATTGGTATTTGGCTCCGATCCATTGCCGGAGCCATTGGTCAACGACCTTGCGGCACGCGCAGCGATATCGCGGCCCAAGGAAGTCATTGAGGAGGCCGGATGAGCACGCGCACCGTCGATATTCAATTCACGATGGGGGTCACCGAGACCTTCCGGGTGGTCGCCTGCAGGGTGAGGGAAGGCATTTCGATGCTAACCCATGCGGAAATCGAGCTTGCAAGCCTCGAGGACATCGATTTAGACGGCTCGCTTCAAAGCGACGCCAAGCTAAGCATTGCCTTCGATGGCATTCCCATGCGGGAGTGGACCTTGCGCGTCGGCGAAGGCCGATTTGTAGGCATCAGCGACGGAACCCTGCGCTACAAAGTCGATGCTCATCCTCATCTTTGGCTTCTGCGCTATTCGAAAAATACGCGCAAGTTCCGCAATATGAGCGCCAAAGACATTGTCTCCAAAGTGCTATCCGAAAGCGCCGTCAAGCACGAATGGCGCATCACACGGCAGCCTCCGCAGCGAAAGTACTGTGTTCAATACCGGGAAACCAATCTCGATTTCGTGCTCCGCCTCTTAGAATTTGAAGGAATTTATTATACATTCGAAGCAGATGGCACGCTGGTCTTGGGCGATAAATCTCAATCGGCGGACAAAGTCGACGGCCCTTCGCATTTCGAATTGCTGGAAGCGTCGGCGGCGCTGGACCGGGGCGAACTCGGCATTCACGAATTCCGCAAGTGCGCCAAAGTCATGCCCGGCAAAGCCACGGTCAACGATTTCAATTGGAAAAAACCGCGTCTCAATCTGATCCAATCCAAATCGGCCGATGCCGACACTGAACTTGAAACTTACGATTTTCCCGTGGGTTTCCGCAATCCCAAAGACGGCGAATACCTCGCTCAAATTAAATTGGAAGCCCAGCGCGTTCCTTCTAAAACCATTTCAGGCAAAGGCGTCGTCGCCAATTTTGCTCCCTGCCGCAAGTTTAGCTTTGGCGGCATCGCGGGCGGAATGTTCGCCGGCGAATATCTGCTCAACGAAGTCACGCATCATTTTCACAATGCCGTTTATACCGAGGTCATGACGCTGCCCGGCGGCCATGTCTATGAAAATCACTTTACGGCCATCCCGAGCAAAGTGCCCTTCCGGCCCGCTTGGACGGTTCCCCGGCCCACCATCGCAGGCGTGCACACGGCCATGGTGCGCGGCCCCTCGGGTGAAGAAATTCATACCGATAAATACGGCCGTTTCCGGGCCCAATTTCATTGGGATCGCGAAGCCAAAGGCAGCGACGAAGATTCCCGGTGGATTCGGCCCCTTCAAGAAACGGCCACCTCGATGGTATTGGCCCGGGTCGGCTGGGAAATGAGCATTGCTTATATTGAAGGCGATCCCGATCGTCCCGTTGGTATTGCCCGTAAAATCAATGGTGTGATGACGCCGACTTATTCCCAGCCCTCGAACAAGAACGTGATGACCATTAAAACGCCGAGCTATCCCAAGAACGGCGGATTCAATGAAATCAAGCTCGACGATTCAGCGGGCTCCATGCTCTTTTACATAAAAGCCGAACGCGATTTGGTCGGCGTAATTAAACACAACAAAACCGAGCGCATTGGCAACAATGAAACCCACAGCGTTGGTTTTCAATTTAACCGGGGTGTAGAAAACGATCAAAGCGTATCGATCGGCGCAAACAGCAAAACCACGGCAGGCAATGATTACCGGCTTAAGGTCTTTAAAGACCGCAGCCTCAGCGTCGGCGGCAACGAACACATTGAAGTCGGCGTGTCATCGACCAATTCAGTATTCAACAACGACACGGAAAAAGTCGGTGGCAATCGCATCACATTGGCCGGCCTCGTCGCGCCCGGCTCCATTAACCGGCGCACCGAAAAAGACTTCAAGCGCTCTGTCGGCGGCGCATTTATCGCCGTTGGAAAAGACAATATTTCGACGCTGATCAAAAAGAATTACACCGAAGTCGTGGGCGGCCTAAAGCTCACCAAAACCAATAAAGGCAGCATTTCAAAAATCGTCGCGGGCAAAGACAAGCTGACCGTGGCCGGCATGGTCATCCGCAAATGCGATAAAGACATGGGCATCGGAGCCGAAGTGATTAAAGTCAATGTCGGCGCGCTGGCCTACCTAAAATCGGATGAAAGGCTTGAAGTCAGCGGCAAAGAAATATTTATCGAGGCCAGCTCGAGCCTCACGTTCACCGGTCCGGGCGCCGAAATCAAAATGACACCGGGTCAAATCGCAATGAAAGGCACGCTCAGGGTCGAGGCGGCCGACAGCGTTACCACAACGGGCTCGATGAACAATATCACCAAGTGAGGGAGCAATATCATGAGCATTGGCAAAAAAGAGCATGTGACCCTCAGCATTGACGGCACGCCTTATGAAGTCGTTGTAATGCGCGGAGAAGAGCATATTTCGCGCCTCTTTCATTTTGAGCTTATATGCGCGGCTCCCGCTGGAAGCTACAATTTGAAAGGATTGATCGCCGCCGATGCGGTGATGACCCTTCACGATACCTTTGGCACCGAACGCCATGTGCACGGCATTATCGCCGAGGCAAAAGAGCGTATTTCCGAGGATGGAAGCGCCAAGTTAACCTTTGTCCTCAAGCCGCCGGCCTATACGCTTTTATTGGGCAAGCAATCGCGCGTATTCCAAAACTCAAGCGTTGTCGATATTGTCAAAAAAATTGTTTCAGGCAGCGCTCAGCCTTCCCGCTGGCAAGTGGTCGGGAATTACAAACCTCACGAGTATTGCGCTCAATACCGCGAAGACGACTGGACATTTGCTGTCCGCATGCTCGAAGAGGAAGGCATTTATTTTTGGTTTGATCATGATGGCGGCCAATCTGTTTTGGTTTTCGACGATGAGTCGGGCGCGGCTGCCGATATAAAGGGCGGGGCCGATATTACCTACGCTTATGAATCCGGCCTTCATGCCGGGCGCGAGATTATCGACGAGCTCGGCGACCGGGTTCAAGTCACCCCCACCAAATGGACAATCGGCTCGTTCAATCAGCAAAAGCCTTTGCTCAAGGTGACGGGCAGCACAGGGGCCGGCCCGCTCGAGATTTACGACGCACCTGGAGGAGGCCCGGAAACGCCCGAAGCCTGTGCAAAGCGCGCCAATATCATGAGCCAGGCGGCCAAGGCGGCCAAGAGCGGAATTGCAGGGCTCTCCTCGAGTGTGCGGCTGGTGCCTGGCATGGTGATGAATGTGGTCGGCCATCCTCTGGGCCGCATGGAAGGCCGCTTTTTTATCACGAGGGCGGTCTACGATGTGATTCAGCGTCAAAAAGGCGGCGGCGCGGCTGGAAAGCGCCCCTATTCCTGCCGATTTGAAGCCATTCCTCAAAAGACCAAATTCCGGCCCTCCGAGGAAGTTCCCCCCGCCAAACAGCCTGGATTGCAGACCGGCATGGTGGTCGGCGCGTCGGGCGACGAGGTATTTCCCGACAATCAAGGCCGGGTGCGCGTGCAATTGCGCTGGGATCGCGACGGACAATGGAACGATAAATCGGGCAAATGGATGCGCGTGGCCCAGCGCGGCACCGAAGAATCGATGTTATTGCCCCGCATGGGCTGGAATGTGCTCACCTTCAATGAAGAAGGAGAGATTGACGCGCCAAACGTATTGAGCCGTATTCACGACGCCGAGCATCCGCCGACCTATGCGCTGCCCGCTCATAAAACGCGGGTCGTCTTTAAGACGGCGACGACGCCTGGAGGCGGCTCCCACAATGAAATGTATTTCGAAGATAAAAAAGGCGCGGAAGAGATTTTTATCAATGCGTCGAAGGATATGGTCGTATTGGCCCAGCAGGTAAAAACCGAGGCCATTACCAACGATTCGCTGCGCGTTGTGGGCGTAAATCATACGCTGTCGGTGGGCGAAGACTGGCAAGAGCATGTGCACCACAATCAGCGTGTATCCATCGGCGGCAATGAAGACGTGATTGTCGACAACGATCGCCTCAAAGAAGTCATTCAAAACGAATCGATTACCATTTCGGGCAACCGGCTGATTGAAACGGGCTATATGCATACGGTTTCGGCCAAACAGACGCGCACGCTGGATGTGGGCGGCTCGGTGCTCGAAGTCACCAAAGACGGCGCGGTCAACCATGTCGCGGGCGACAATCTGACCGTATCGATCGGCGGAGCAGACTTAAAAATAAGCCAAAAGTCCATTGTGGAAGACGTCGGCAAAATCGCCAAGCAGCAGGTGGGCGGCGCCAAGCTCGAATTCTCGGCCCTCGATGCCCCGACCGATGTGGGCGAAAAACTCATTGAAAACGTCGGCGGCGCGATGTTTTTAAAGACCGACGGCGCCTTTTTGGATGGCGCGGTCAAAAAGTCGTTTTGGAAAGTCGCCGCCGCCATGATCGGAAAAGCTCCGGTCGTTTATGTGGAGGCCCTCGAGAAAATCGAGCTTAAATGCGGCGGCAGCGTCATTACGATATTGCCCGATTCTATCGAAATTAAGTCTCCCACCTTCGATTTGTCCTCTTCAAGGTATCTCGAAGTAAAATCGAAGAAGATTGAGCATAACTAAAGGCACTCAGACGGCAGGCGAGGCATACAATGAGCGCAAAAAAACCTCTTCGTTATTTTCTTGAGCTGGGTGGCCAATCGTATGAAGTGCGGGAGCTTCGAGGGCGCGAAAGCCTGAGCACTCCTTTCCGCATCGAGGCGGGATTTGTCATCAGCGATCCTTTTCCGCTCGATCCAGATGAATTGATTAAATCCGAAACCGTTATCGTCATGAGGCGCGACGAAATAATGGTTCGCCAAATTCATGGGATTGTCACCGAAATTTCGGTAAGCGCCACAATCCGGGGCGTGCCCGATATGCATGTGGTGATCGAGCCCCGCCTCTCCCTCGCGCGGCACCGCACCGATTTAAGGGTATTCCGCAATATGACGGTGCCTGAAATCGTGGTGGATGTGCTTTCCCAAATCGGCGTCACACCCGAGCTTAGGCTGAGCGGAAGCTATGAGCGCCGCCCTTATTGCGTTCAATTCCGGGAAAGCGATTTGGATTATGTGCACCGTTTAATGGAGGACGAAGGCATTTTCTATTTCTTCCTCGAGGGAGATATTATGGTCATGGGCGACAGCCCCGCTTCGTATGAGCCCATGCCGGGAGACCGCAATATTCCCTGCCGCTGGGGTGCGGGCATGGATGTTCATCAGGATGCTGTGTTTGAAATTGGCGCCCGGGCCGCATTGACCGTCGGCAAAGTGAGCCTGCGCGATTTTAATCCCGAGCATCCCAGCCTCAATATGGATGTGGAAGCCAAAGGGCCGACGGCCGCGGGCCCCGAATACTACGATTATCCCGGCGAATATTTAGAGCCTTCCGCGGGACAGCGCAAAGCCAAGCTGATTGCGGAATCGTTTGCGTGCGCGGCGGCGGCTCAGGTTGGAAAAACCTTTTGCGGGCGTTTCGCGCCTGGATTTACATTTGTATTGCTGGAATCGCCGATCGGCGCAACAGACGGCGAATATGCGCTGCTCTCGGTGGAACACGAATACAAGCGGGCCGAAGACGGATTTACGCTTGATTTCGATGCATTTGATGCGGGCATTAGCTATAGGCCGCCGCGCAATACCTATGTTCCCCGCATTTTAAATCCAGTCACGGGTTTTGTGACCGGCCCGGCGGGACAAGACGATATTTATACCGATGAATATGGCCGCGTGAAAATTCATTTTCATTGGGATCGCAGGCTTCCCCCCGATGAGGACTGCTCTCACTGGATACCGACCATTCAAGACAATACAGGGCAATCCAGCGCGATTCCCCGCAGGGGATGGGAGATGCTGGTGCATTTTATGGAGGGCGATCCCGATCGGCCCGTCATTCTGGGGCGGGTCTACAATGCCGAAGATAAATTCCCCGTGCCGCTTCCCGCGCGCAAGAGCTGCACTTCGCTCAAATCGCTTTCCACGCCGACGCGCGACGGAACCAATGAAATTCAAATCGATGATTTGGCAGGCAAGGAATACATTCAGATTCATGCCGAGCGCGATGAAAATATTGTTATCGCCAACAATAAAACCGAAACCATTTTGGTGAACGAGAATAATCTTGTCCGCCACAATGAAACGATCGTTATCGGGTCCAATCACACGATGTCGGCGGGAAGAAATATCGCGCCGGTGATCAATGGCAATCAAACCTGGTCCACGGGCGGAAACCGCACCCGGAAGACCACGGGCGCGGACTCCAGCAACGTATTGGGCGACCGCACGATGAGCATTGGCGGCAATCATATTCTTAAAGTCGCCGATTCCAGTTCCACCACGGCCACATTGCTTCAAGAAACGATCGGCGGCGTGGTGCTGGAAGTGTTTGGAAAGCCCAATGCGACAGAATCGGGCAAGAGCACCAAGCGTTCCATCAGCGGCGTTGTCATCGAATTGGCTGAAGAAACCAAAGGCGAGACCGCCACCAAAAAGCGCATTGAAAATATAGGCGGAGCTCTCTTCCAAAAAGCCAAGGGCGAAATGAAAACCAAGGGCGGCAAGCTCCGGAAGACCACCGTGGGCGGCGCGCTGATTATCCGCTCCAAGAAACAGGCTTCGCTGACGGGCGCCGAGAAAATAAAAATCGAGTCGCTCACCGGGCATCACACGGGCGCAAACGATGTAACGCTGAAAGTGAAGGACACGACAATCGTTATGAAAAATGGCGTAATGAAAATTTATGCGCCCAAAACGATTGCATTTAAAATCAGCGGCTCCAATCAGCAAGGCGCGGATCAGTCCTTTCAGAATTAAGGTTCGCAGTCATGCCGATTTTGTTTGTCGTCAATTTTAAAGAGGGTGTGATCGCCAGGGCATGGCTGAACGATCTACCCATCCATAAAGAGTTTGTTCACGGTCCGGATTCGATGACGGGCGGCGCAAACCATTGGCTTGTGCCTGGAATGAATACGCTCGAAATTGAAGTGCTGCGCGCGCCTTTGGATAAAGGGAGCGTGGTCGATATGATGCTATACACGGTGCGCAACGAGCATTCGGTGCCGCCCGATTTGGATGTGCATTGCCGCATCGATTTTCCCGCGCTATGGAGGGACACGCCCGAAAACGAAAGGATATTGCCTTATCGGATTAAGGCGGCGTTTGCCATTCCCAATGAAGTGCAAGAGCCTGTGTATTGGGGAGCTCCCTTGCTTTCTTTTGGATGCAGCGGAACGCCCGAGCTGTGGGAAGCCGTTCAGGCCGTGCACGATGCGATAGCGAATCACGATGTGGAGCGCTTTATTCAATTAACCTCGCTAAAAGATGAGGAATATGAACGGGCATATCCAGGCATACCTTCCGCGGAAGCGAAGCGGGTAAGAGAATCGGCCAGGAAATTCTTTGCGCTGCATCCGCGTGTTAAACCTTTAGATCGCAATGTGGTGCATTTCGAGCCGCGCGCCGGAGGGCGCGTTGCCTATGTATCGGGCGCGGACGGCGAACCCGTTATTCACTCCATTGCGGAGCGCGATCCGGGACTGCACTTGCGGGCCAATTTATTGTTAACGCAAGTGGATGGGCGGTGGCGTATCTTTGGATGATACGGAAACGATAAGATTTTAAGCGGCATAAACAGAGAGAAGTATTCACAACAAAAGGGCGTTGCCATGGGAAATACAGTTTCCAATCAAAGTCGCCATGTGGCCACCAAGGGTACCACGCACATCGCGAAAACAGCGGGTCCCACGGATGTCTGCATCGATCCATCGACAGGCGCCACATCCGGCTTTGATAACGAAGTGGCGAGCACGCTATTGCAGCCCGGCACGGCCGTAACCCTGATCGCCAATCAGAAGATATGGACGGCGCCGCATCAGCTTGGCCCGCCCTCGAAGAATCCGCATCCGCCTTTTATTGTGGGCACGGTATCCGGAACGCATATCATGGAGGCCAAGGCCACGACCTATTCGGGCGATGTATTTGCCGAGGGAAACGGCGTGGTGCGCACCTTCGATCAAACCACGCAGAACCACGGCAATACGCCTGGATACGTGGATGCGGGCGCCAATAGCGGCGCTGCTACATCGGTTGAAGATCTATTTAACAAGCAATGCACGCTGGTATCGCTCGAAGGTATCAACGAAGCCGATGGATCGGCGCCCGATGGACTGTCGGTTGGAACGCCCGCAAAAGTCTCGCGCCCCCTGGGCTATCCCGGACCGAAGGAAAACAAGCCGCCCTATTATCTTGAAATCATGAGCGGCAGCAAAGTAACCTTTAAGTCGGTACGCAAGGATGTTACCGTTCCTGAACAGACCAATCCAACATGCTGGAAGGGCGGACTGCATACGATGTGGCTGGCCACCCGGACGGGCCTGGGCGCCACGACCTCGAAGCCTGAAACAGGCAAGGAAGAATTTATCGTCGACGAAGCTTTAACGGGCTGTTTCTTCGATACCGTGGATGGGATTATCAAGGCGGCCGGCGGGCTTGATCCAAAGATTAAAGATCTAAATACGGCCGAGGTGGAAGGCCCCGGAGGCAATATCTCTGGAACCAATGCCCGCGCATCGAGCAAGGTATCCACGTCATTTACTGGAACGATATCCAGCTTTGAAGCCGTCTTTGCGTTTTTCCTATACCGCTCAAATCCGCCTTTTATCGATGTTCAGGCGCTTTCCTGCGGCGGCTCGATGAGCGCCAAGCTCAAAATCTTTCCATCGCAGAAGGTCGATTACACATTGGATCTAAGCGTATCCGCCAATGTGACCAACCAAACGGAAAGCCAATATGCCGGCGCCACGCAGCAGCCGAGCACAATGCAGAAAGTCAAAAATGCGATTCAGGCCATTCAGCAGGCCAAGATTACGCTTGGAAAGCTGAAGGATATCTCTGAATACGTTAAAAAGATAGCCAGCCTCGCGCGCCAGCAGTTTTCCGTCGACTTCCTGGTGGCCACCTCCATTAATTTTAAAGTGGCCTATAAGCCTTGCACCGAAGATAAACAGGGCTTCTACGGTAATTTTTATACAACCTCGCATGTCGGCCTCACCTGGGCGCTCACCTTCACCTCATCGTGCCTTATCGGCTTTACGATTACTTTTAATATTTCGCTCATTAACCTCGTCGCTCCCGGCCTGGGCGAAGGAGCCGCCACCGCCCTGCGCGCCGCGGGCGTCCGCGTCGATTTGGTCTTTAGCGCAAGCATTTCCGTCCCCATTTCATTCTCCATCGGCCAGGACGAATTCGATTATCCTTCGGCCACAGGCGTTGAAATTGGTATCAATCCCGAGCTTTCACTCTCTATCGCCGTCGGCTTTGTCATCGATCTCGTCCGCTTTGGCGTGCGCTTCCCCATGTCGCTTAAAGCGGGCTTCTTCCTCGGCGACAAACCCAAAGTTCTGCTGCAATTCCAGCCCAAAGGCGAATTGAAAACCGTGCTCTTTCTTATTGTGCTTGAGGGTTCCTGGTTTGAAAGAAAGTGGGAACACGAGCCTGAGAACTGGAAGATCAATTGGAACGGGCCAAAGCTTGACGTTATCACCGTTTCCTGATCTTCTTTCGCATCCGTGAAGCGCATCCTCGTTGCTCAAACCATTCCGCGCTCGCTATTCGAGGGCACGCAAGCCCCTCTGATGGTGGGCGCGCTCCCCTTTGTCGCGGAGTTCGCCCCAGATCCCGCCTATAAACACCGCCTTGGCCCGGTGCCCCACGAGGGCATCACCATTATCGTAAAGGCGACGTTTTCCTATGCCGAATGCGATTCGGCTTCATCACCCGCTTCGCTCGCCGCCGAGCCCGAGCCATTGAGCCTGGATTGTCCCTGGAGCGAAGGCATTCAATCCGATAAAAATATTGATCAAACCGATGAAAATGAAACGCCTGAACCTCTTTGGTATGCATCGGACTTTGTACCATTAAAACGCGAATGCGATATTTTGCTCGCGGGCCATGCGTATTCCGATAGGCCCGTATCTCAAATCAATGCATCCATCCGGATTGGCGGCTGGTCCAGGGAATTTGCCGTCGCTTCCTCGGAGCCCAGCACCCAAATCCCTTTGCACACCGCCCTCATGCCTCATGGGCTCGCCCCTACCGAACGGGTGACGCCCGGCCCCACACCGGATATCCCCGATCTGCACCGCATGGGTTTTGATTTTTCAATCTATAATCAATCATCAAAATCTCATCGAATTGAAACCATTCCACCGGGCATAGTCATCGAGCTTCGGGGATTGTCGGCCCGTTCGGAACATCTCGCCTTTCAATTGCCTGAATTCGTCCCTTGTGTGTTTGCGGAAACGACACGGCTATTCGCTTCGCCCCTTGAAATGCGCTGCGATACCCTATGGCTGGACACCGACCGCGAGCTCGTTGCGCTGGTCTACCGAGGCACTTTATTTCCAAAAGAAAACGAATCGATCGAAAAGCTTATTGTTTCGATTGAATTGCCTAAATCGCCGCGCGGCCTTGAAGCCATTCGCCGGGAGCTCGGGCGGGGTTCGTTTACCCATACCGTGCTTCGCTCCGATTTATTGGAAGAGGGCGATAACCCCACGCCCGAGGAAAGCGGCGAGGTTTGGCTGGCCAAATTCGAGGCGATGGAGGAAACCCCCGAGCCGACAATTCCCCTTGAAAAATACGCGCTGATCTCGGCCGATCTCGCGGAAGGAAGAGAACCCCGCAAGGATTGCCTCAAAAAATATGGCTTCGATGAAGACAGCTTTTTGTTCGAGGAGCGGGGCTGGCTTGAAAAAATGGGCAATGCGGCCATGGAGGGCGATGGAACGCTGGCCGTGCGCTATGGAGAGCTGTTTGTCGCCGCTCAGGATAACTTGGGCGGTCCGGGCGAAGGCCGCGAGACCATCGATGAATATGCGGCGCTTAAAGCCGAAATGGAAGCGGCCGACGATCCGGATGAGACGCTGCGGGCCCAGTCGCTGACGATGGCCGCCTGGATGCGAATCGATCGGCGCTGGACCCGCGATGGGCTTGCAAATCCGGCACTTGGGGCGGATGTGGAACGGCGGATCGCGGCTTACCGGCTGAGGCGGGAGCGGCGTCTGCTTGAAGAGCCAAAGCCCGCCCAATCCGAGCCGCCCGAATCCAGCGAGGACGAGAATTAAGCCATGGCTCAATTACCTGCGCAGGCCCAAATTCAAGGCATTGGGGCGCGCTGTCCGCTTGGGATTTCTCCGCTGCCCATTGCGATGTGCGCGCGCGCCAGAAAAGCCGAGCCTCAATCGATTGCCTGGAGAGATAAGCGCGACAATCCGATCGGATTTTGCTTAACGCCTGGATTGCCTCCAACCCTGACAGGTTACGATCGATTGCTGGCATTGGCCGCTCCCGCATTAAAAGAGGCAATGGCAGGTGCGGGGCAAGGAGGAATGACATCCATTCCGATCGCATTGGCCCTGAGTGAAGCGGGAGGACCGCATCATGCCGAGTGGGCGGCGCGGGATACGGTGGCCGATTTGGCGACGCTTTCGGGGATTGGGCTCGATCGCAAGCGTTCGGTGGTTTTGTATCAGGGGCGCGCGGGCGGGGCTTTGGCCTTAGAAGCGGCGATTGGGCTGATGGTTCAGCAGGGGGAAAAGCATGTTTTGTGGGGAGGTGCCGATACTTTTTTGCACGAAGGCCGGCTGAAGGCTTTGGATCAGGAATGCCGGCTGATGAGCTTGGGCACCGAAAACGGCTTTATTCCCAGCGAAGGCGCGGCTTTTGTCCTGCTGTCGCGCTCGGAGATTCCGGCGAAAGACGCTTCCCTGTCCAAGCCTTTTGGCTCGATTGTGGGCGTCGACAACGAACGTGAAGAAACAATTCCAAAGAATGAACCAAATATTGCAAAAGCATTAACCAATGTCTTAAGAAAGGCTCACGATCGTATTGGAGGAAAAATTCCCTGGGTGCTCAGCGATTTAAATGGCGAACGGCATAGCACGCGGGAATGGCAATTCGCCGCCTCCCGCGGAAGCTTTGCCGAAGCCTGCGTTCACAGCCGATTTATCGACGATTTGGGTGAAGTGGGGGCCGCCGCCGGACCCCTTCTGGCCACCATCGCCTGTATGTATTTCCGCGCCGGGTGCGCGCCCAGCCGCGTGGCCACCATTGCATTGCAATCCGATGGTATTAACCGTGGCGCTTTTGTTATTGCCGCAGAGGAGACCGCGCCTTGACGACCTTGGGATTTTCGCCCGCGGTGCCCGAGCCTCCCGCGCGCCGCAAGGCTCAGGTGGGCCGGGACATGGTGGAGCGCGTGCTGATGAATCTGTGGACGCTGCCTCCGCGGGTAGCGCGCGAGCCTTTGAATCAAGCCTTGACGGATGCGCTGAAACAGCTTGAGCGCCTATCGGAGAGCGATCTTTCGCACACGGGCCATGTGGACGATTTGGACGCGGCGCTGTCGGGGGTCGAGCATGCGGCCCAGTTGATTCAAAAGACCGGTGCGGAGCCTTTTTCATCGAGGCTTTTGCGGCCCTTGGAAGAAATTGTTCAAGCCTTAAAGCAGGCCCGGGTCGAGACGCTGGAACAGCTTGTATCGGTGCAAAGCCTATTGCTGAAGCAATTCGCGCCTAAAGTGCCGCCTCCGCTCCGCCTTTCGCCTTTCCGGGCGAGCCTTGGGCTGCCTGTGCTTCACACCTTGGAGCGCGAGCCTTTGGATTTGGGCATTCGCGTGGACGCGCCCGAGGACGCGGACGATGACGACGACGATGACGATGAAAATGACGATGACGACGATGAAAATGAAGAAGCGATGGAGCAGCGCATTGGAGCGCTGGGAAAAGGGCAGGATCAAGAGCCTTTACCCGCTGAAATAGACGCGCCCTCGGCTCTTGAAAAAGAAATCTTCGGAACCCAGCCTCAAGGCCCAAAAACGCCAAACCTACACGAGGAATTGGCACAGCTTAAGCGCATCGCCCGCGATTGCATGGAAGAAGTGGGCTCTATGGGTCTATTGCGCTCGGTATCGGGCAATCCTGTTCCTTGGGCTCAGGGGCCGGAGCAATTTGAACAGCGTTTGCTCTGCGATGTCGATGCGCTGGTGGCGATGAGCTATCCATTTGTATCGATTTCGGGAACAGGCCGATTTAATATGCTGGCCGCGCTCCTCGACTATGCGGGCGATGGGTTTGTGCCCGAGCCTTCACGCGCGTTTGCGGGCGCTTTTGTGCTGGGCTGCATTGCCGGAGAAGATACGGCCAATGTGGCCGCGATGCGCCTGCGCCAATCTCATCCAATGACCTACCAAGCTCAGCGGGATGCCCTGGCCCTCGCGCCCAATCCCAATATTGGCCCCGCCATCCGAAAGATATGCGGCGAAGGCAATGCGGCGCTGATTCGAATTGCATTGGATATTTTAAGAATGCGGCAGGAAAGTTCGCTCGAGATTGCGGCGCCGCTGGTCGCTCATCCCGATCCGGGCGTGCGGGCCGCGGCTCTCCGGAGCCTGCCTTTGGTCGAGCCCAAGGAGGGCGCGCTTTTATTGCTGGAACAGCGGCTGCCCATTGAAGAGGATGAGCGTGTGCTCACCATCGTATTGGAAAGCATGCTGCGCCTGGGTTCAGCGAAGGCGCTCGCCCGCATCCGCCTGGGCCTCGCCCAGGAAGCCGCTTCGCCGGGTTCGCTCACGATCCCCGCCAAGCTCGAAATGATGCGTTTGTGCGCGATTGCCGGGGATGAAACCGATACCGAGATTCTGGGGCGCCTCTTGGATAAGAATCCTCACGAGGCCAATGCGATCGGATGGCATGGTCATCCGGCCCATCTACCGCTGTTGGTGCAAGCCTTGGAGCAATCCGAAGGAATTGGTTCACGCATGGCCTTTGCGCGCGAGGCATCGAGGGCATTGCATCGGATTACTGGTCTGGGCAAGCCCGAAGGGCCGCTTTTGGGTTCGCTGGAAGCGCTGGAGCCGCCGGTCGATTCGAAGCTATGGAAAAGCCGTTTGGAGAAGGCCCGCGAACCATTTGAAACGCCTCAGCGCTATCGATTTGGCAAGCCCTTTTCGGCCTGGGTGGCGCTGATTGAAGCCCAGGCCAAGGATGTGCTCCGGGATCGCCGATTGAATTGTGAATTAGAACTTTGGCTGCTGAGCGGAGGGGCATCCCGATTTTTTGCGCACGATTGGGTGGCGCGTCAGGACATTGCGCTGTCGGCGCTGCGGGACGATTTCGCGGCGGGCAAAGGCTTGGCCATTGAGGCGGGGCAGTGGATCGCGCCGCGTTTGGGCAAACCTTTGGGTTAGCCGTTTTTGGAAGCCGTTTTGGCTTTTTTGGCGGGCTTGGCCTTGCTATCCATCCGTTCTTTATGCGCCCACATTTTATCGATATAGCCCACGGCTTCGGGTGTTTTGCAATTGGTCTCGCCGTGATCGACCACCACCTTGCCAATGCGTTTCGCCGCGGCGATGGCCTTTTCTTTTAAGGCTTCATTGCGTCCGCCGATGCTGATGAGGGCCATATTCATCGCGTGGCGCGTGCGGTTTTTGGCTTTATGAATATTCGCTTCAATGAAAGCCAAAATCCCGAGCAGCTCTTCATCGCCAAAGGGCGCGCCTTCCACCAGCAGCACCGATAAAAGCCCATAACCCGCACTTCCAATCCATTCGTCGTCCGAGGCCATCCAGGCTTTAAGCGCTTCCCGCGCACACGGAGCCTTCGCCGCGACGTTGCTCACCAGCATATCGACCAATGTGTAGTAATTCAGCCCAGAAAGCCGCTGATGAAGCTTTTTCAAATCGAATTGAGCCGGAGCGGCGATAAGCAGCGACAAAATGCGGGCATCGGCGTTGCCCGTCGCCCATAGCTTGTCGGACAGCGCTTGATCGCATTTAATCTTCTTTTGCAGCGCATATTGATTGGCGAAACTCACGCCAAATATGTTTTCCCCCGCGCCGTGGCGCTTGTAGATCTTGCGGTTCTGTTCCGTCCCCAATTGTTCCAGTGTCTGCATCGCTTCATCGAACGTCATAGCAGCCGCAATATCGGCGGCTTTTGGGGCGGATGCAAGCCAATTCAATTGCATTACATTGGGAAACTGCCCGCAAGGCCCGTTTGTCCCGAGGCCACATCCTGACCTTCGACGCCCTTGGCCTTCTCGGGCAGGGGCGGCAGCTCTTCGCTCGATAAACCCGGGGCAATCCAATAGATTTCCGGAAATGGACGATAGCCACTAAAATAACGCCGCTCTTCCACGCGCCCGTCGTTCCAGCGAATGCGCACCAATGAATTGACATCCATTCCGACCGAACCTTTTTGGTGCAATACCCGCCGCCCGGGCTCATAGTGAGGTTTGATGACCAGGCGCCTCATAAAGCCTTCAGATTTCGATACGCCGTAATGATATTCCACGGAAGCGACGGGATCGCCGCCTAAAATCTCGACGCGAATGGCCGTGGGCTTTGGCGAATAGGCATGAATCATGATGGGAAATCGAAGGTTATTTTTTATTTTGAGATCCACCAAGGGATAGCTCACCGTCGCATCCAGGCCGAGCCTCACATAGCTCGAGGGTTTGGAATGCGATTGGCGGTCGACAACCTCGAGCGCGCCAAAGAGAGCCGCCGCATAGAGCGTGCTCGATACTTGGCATGTTCCGCCCCCATAGCCGGGCATCATTTCATCGCCTTGAATTTCAGGCGCCAGCGTGAATCCCCGCTCTTTGGTCCTGGGACCCACCGTGTCATTGAAGGAAAAGGTCTGGCCGGGCAAAAGAACCGTTCCATCGATTTTTGATGCGGCATTGCGAATATTTACCGCCCGCCCGGCCCCGCTTCCCCAGGTGTGAAATGTCGTTTCAAATGCCGATACGACTTTTTCAACGTCGACATTCACCAAATCGATAAGCGTGAGCGCCGCAGGTATAAATCGCACCGGAAGCTCAATCTGCTCTTCATCCACATGCCTCGCCGATTCCAGCGCGTCGATGGCCCGCTCCACATCCAATGCAATGCCTGGCACATCTTCTATTTTACGGCGGTTGGATAAATCCAGGCGGGCATCCACTGGAATCCTATCGATTTCTTTGGCAATTTCTTCAAAATATTCACGGGCCTTGTCCCGCTGCAAGGTCC
The DNA here is from genome assembly GCA_964537685.1 of uncultured Polyangiaceae bacterium. Lineage (GTDB taxonomy): Bacteria > Myxococcota_A > Polyangia > Polyangiales > Polyangiaceae > CAZICM01. Next base: position 279,638 of record CAZICM010000001.1, on the reverse strand, counting down.
ATACAACAGGAATATCTATCAATCCTTTGCGCGCTTTTTCGGCTTCCCGGAAACGCCTGTACCACGAGCCCTCGTGCGCGATGCGCTGGGCACGATCGTAGGTGGCTTCAATATCAATGGATAGTCCCACGTTTCCGAGCGTGGTTTCAAAAATCTGATCGCCGTGCTGAAAGCGGATGATGCGGGTCTTGAGCGCTTTGTCGCGGCGGGCCAAAAACTCGGCCGGTGAAAGGCTGTCCGCAATGACGCGCTCGTCGATGCGCAGTCCTTCCGCGAGGGGCGAGGCCGGAAAATAGGCGTACACCGAAGCGCCCGCGGTACCCGCAAGTAAGCAAAATAGCCCTGAAAAAAGCCAGCTCGTTCGGGTCACGGAAGGGGGCCGATCTTACAGCGGCACAGGCTTGGATCCAAGATTTTGTCGACGCGAATGGCCGGAGATTTTATCCGCCGCCGACGAAATGGACGATTTCAATTACGTCGCCTTCGCAGAGCACGCTCGTTGAATGTTCCGACCTCACGACCACATCGCCGTTGCGTTCGACGGCCACAGGTCCGCCCGTAAGCTGAAGCGCTTCAATCAGGGTCCGCACTGTCGAGCCTTCGGAAAGTTCGTAGGGTTCGCCGTTGACGGTGATGCGCATCTTTATTTTGGTCTCCGGAATGTGCGGGGAGAGATGACCTCGGCGTCGCCTTCAATCACGTTCATGTAGCTCTTCGCCCGCTCCAGGTAATGCTGGGCTCCGCCGATGCCCAACTGCGTTTCCTCGGGCTTTAATTCGCGGACGATCTTCGCCGGATTGCCCGCGGCCAAGGTCCGCGGCGGAACGACGGTGCCCGGCCTTAAAACCGCTCCCGCGGCCACCAGCGCCTCTTCGCCGACTTGCACGTTGTCCAGCAAAATAGCGCCCATTCCAACCAGGCAGCGATCGCCCACGATCGCTCCATGCACAATCGCTCCATGGCCCACCGTGACATCGGCGCCGATGACCGTGTTTGAAATATCGGTCGTCATGTGAATGCACACGAGATCTTGAATGTTGGTGCGGGGCCCAATGCGCACCCAGCCCGCATCGCCGCGAATGACCGCGCCAAACCAAATATTCACTTCGTCGGCGAGTTCAACATCGCCCGTGATTGTCGCGTTGGGCGCGAGAAACACATCGCGCCCGATGCTCGGCCACACATCGCGGAAGGGCAGTATGATCGCCATGTCTGTTCTCGTTTATCCTTCGTGTGCGTCGGCGGGCAAGAGAGGGAGCGTGCGCCGTTTGGGGCTGGGCGCGGCGCCGGGGGCCGCCGGATGCGATGCAAGCCATCGGGCGAGTTCCTGCCCGGAGACGCGGCCTGCAAGCGAATGCTTGTTTTCCCCGGTGATTTCCACATGGAGCAGCGCTCCGTGCAGATCGATCCGGGAGAGTTCGGGCGGGCTTTCGATATGAACGATTTCGTTGCGCTCGCTCCGGCCGGACCAGCGGGTGTGTTTGGCTTTGTCGCGGCCTTCCACCAAGACGTGCACGCTTTGGCCGACGAGGCTCTTGAGATGCGCGTAAAAGAGCGCTTCGGAAAGTTCAAAGAGGCGCGCGAGCCTTTCGCTTTTTTTGGCTTCGGGCACGTCATCGGGCAAGCGCAGCGAGGGCGTATTGGGCCTCGGCGAATATTTAAAACCAAAGAGCCCCATAAAGCCCGCTTCGCGCACCAAGGAGAGCGTCTCTTCAAAGTCGGCGTCGGTCTCGCCGGGGAAGCCGACGATGATATCGGTGGAGACGGTGAGATCGGGCAGAAGGCTTTTGAGCGCGCGCAGGCGCTCTAGAAATTCGGCGCGGGTATAGCGGCGGATCATTCGCTTGAGAACGCGATCGCTGCCCGATTGGACGGGCAGGTGCACATGGCGGGCGAGCACGGCAAGCTCTTGATGGGCGAGCATGAGCGAAGGCGTGAGATGCCTGGGATGCGGGCTTGTGTAGCGGAGCCGCACGAGCTTGGGCACGCTCGACGCAATATGCCGGAGCAGCGCGGCAAATTCGCTTTCATCGGGGTCGCTGTCGCGCGCGCCTTTGGCCTTGGGCAGGGCTCCCGCAGGATCGCGATAGCTATTGACGGTTTGGCCCAAGAGCGTGACTTCGCGGCAGCCTTGCTCGGTGAGCCTCGAGATCTCGGCGACGATTTCATCGCTGGGACGATAGCGTTCGGGGCCGCGGGTATAGGGCACGATGCAGAACGAGCAGCGTTCGTCGCAGCCTTTCATGATGGTGACGAAGGACGAGGGCGCCGCTTTGGAAGAACCCGTGGCCGATAAAAACCGGGGCGCGTCCAAATCGAAGACCGTGCGGGCGATGGGAGGAGCGCCGAGCGCGATATCTTCGAGAAGCCTAGGAATTTCGGCGATATTGTCGGGCCCCACGACCAAATCGATACCGCGCATTTGTTTGAGCAGGGCTTCGCCTTCCTGCTGCGCGACACAGCCCGCGACCACCAGCACGAGTTCGGGTTTTTGGCGCTTGAGTTTATTGAGCCGGCCCACTTCGCTTCTCAGTTTTTGCTCGGCCTTTTCGCGCACACTACAGGTATTGAGCACAATAATATCGGCATCGGCCGTTTCGGGCGTTTCCTCGTAGCCCGCGCCGCGCAGGACTTCGTGCATGCGCTCGGAATCATGGACGTTCATTTGGCAGCCGAACGTCGTGACGGTGTAGCGAAGCATAAAAACAATGGCGCTCTTAACAGAGCGGGCGCCCGGAAGCAAAAGGCAGCCAAAGAAATCGAAAGAAAAATCCAAACAAAACACCGGTTCAATTGAACGGCGGCGATTGACGCGGATAGCCCGGACGCCTAGTGTAGAAATCGGTTGTGTACGCCGCGCGCAGCCAAAAAAGAGCGCGCGGGCCTTGGGGAAAAGGGGAAGAGCAAATGGCGGCGCCGAAATTCCAAAACTTGGTCGAGATGTTCGAGCGTTCAATTCAATTGTATGGTTCAAGAAATCTATTTGGAACCAAAAAAAACGGCCAATGGCTATGGACGACTTATGCCCAATTCGGCAAGATGGTCGACCAATTTCGTGGAGGTTTAGCCTCGCTTGGAATCAAGCGGGGTGATTGTGTATCGATTGTATCGAACAACCGGGTGGAATGGGCGGTTGCGGCGTATGCGTGTTATGGGCTGGGCGCGGCGCTGGTGCCGATGTACGAAGCTCAATTGCCGAAGGAATGGGCATTTATTATTAATGACTGCCAGGCGGTTGCCTTTATTGCGGCGAACGAAGATATCCTCGCCAAGGGCGAAAAAATAAAAGAAACCTCGCCCTCGCTTCAGCATCTTATTTGCCTTTCGCTTCCCAAGAGCGATCCGCGTTCGTATGAAGGTTTGCTGGAAGCAGGCGAGAAAAATCCCTGCGAGCCGATTAAGCCCGAACCTAAAGACACGTCGTGTTTAATCTATACATCCGGAACGACGGGCAATCCCAAGGGCGTTATTCTATCGCATGGCAATATTGCATCGAATATCAGCGCGGTACACGAGATTTTGCCATTGATCAGCGACGATCGCAGTTTATCATTTTTACCGTGGGCGCATTCGTTTGGGCATACCTGCGAGCTTCATGCGCTGCTTTCGCTGGGCGGTTCGATGGCCTTGGCCGAGTCGGTGGATAAAATCGTCGCCAATCTGGCGGAGGTAAGCCCGACGGTGCTGATGAGTGTGCCCCGTATTTTCAATCGGATTTACGATAATGTGAACAAGCAAATGGCTGAAAAGCCGAAGATGATTCAGAATTTATTTAAGGCGGGGCTCCGGGCGTCCAACAAGGCGAGGCGCGGCCAATCTCTTGGAATTGGAGAAAAACTAACGCTTTCGGTGGCGGACAAGATTATTTTCTCGAAGATCCGGCTGAAGTTTGGGGGCAAATTAAAATATGCCTTTAGCGGAGGAGCGGCCCTTTCAAAAGAAGTGGCAGAATTTATCGACGGATTGGGGATTACGGTGTACGAGGGCTATGGGCTGACGGAAACGAGCCCCATTGCGACGGCAAACCGGCCTGGAGCTCACCGGATTGGAAGCGTTGGGCAGCCTATTCCGGGTGTGAAGGTCGAAATCGACAAGACCCTGGGCCACGATGGCAAGCAGGGCGAGATTATCGTGCATGGTCCGAATATCATGCAGGGGTATCACAATCGCGACGAGGAAAATAAAGCCGTCTTCACGGAGAACCGGGGCTTTAGGACGGGTGATTTGGGGTATTTGGACGGCGAAGGCTATTTGTATATTACGGGCCGTATCAAAGAGCAGTACAAGCTTGAAAACGGCAAGTACGTGGCACCCGCTCCGCTTGAAGAGCATTTGAAGTTGTCGCCGTTTATTGTCAATTCGATGGTCTATGGCGACAATCGCCTTTACAATGTGGCTCTGCTGGTGCCCGATTTTGAGGCGCTGAAGAAGTGGGCGGAGGCCAATGGGATTTCGGCTGCGAGCAATGAGAAGTTAATTGAAGAGCCGCGGGTAAAGGAATTGTTGCTGAATGAGGTGGAGAAATATTCAGGCGAGTTCAAGGGATTTGAGAAAATCAAAAAGATTACCTTGACCACCGAAGATTTTACCACGCAGAACGATTTGCTGACTCCATCGCTGAAATTGAAGAGGCGGGTGGCGTGGCAGAAGTTTGGTCCGCAAATTGAGGCGCTTTACGCAGACGATAAGGGGAAGGAAGCAGAAGCCCGGGCTTAGCCGATTAGGGATTGAATTTTACTGCATAATATCCCCAGCCCGGGACTTCAAGCGCCCGGGCCGGCGGATCGACCGATAAATCGATCATCCACGACTTGCCTTGCGCAATGGCGGCATCCGATACATAGGTGACGCCATCAATCTCAAAGGGATAGATAATACCCCCAGCCATTGGTGCGGCGGTCTTTGTCGCGGCCATGGGGTTTTTGATATCATCCAGCTTCCATGTTTCCCACAAGGGAGCGCCGGCAATCTGCGAAGGATTCTTCAGGCCCATGGGAACGCCCGCCGCGAGCAAACGCCGCACATAGACGGGGGCATTGGGATCGGCGTTGTTTTTGAAGAGGCCGCCCACAAACTCACCCGCGCCAACAAGCGCGCCCAGATCGTGGTTGTAGCCATTGTCCCATTGCATCGTCGCGGGATCGAAGCGAGCCAGGCAGTTTGAGCCGGGCACGCCCGCAAAATGAGCCGCCGCAGGAAGGACACCGGATGCCGCGTAGATCTTGCCGTCCGATCCCATAATAGAGTTGTGCAAACCTCCACATGTGGGATGTTCGACGACGGTAAAGCTGTCGTTGGACGGGTCCATCACAATCATGCCTGAGCGGGGAAGCACAACGCCGGTGGCGGGATCGAAGTAATGGAAGGTCGCAAAATACTTGCCATTGGTTTCAATCGTGGCGATTTCGCGCCAAACCGTGTAGGCTTTGCCGTTCTCCATCGTATTGAATTGAGCGGAAAGATCCATATCCTTGAGGATCTTCATTCCCGACGGGTCCCAAATAAAGCCTTGAAGTGTAATTTCGTCAAACAGGAAGGCTTTGGTCGGGGATACGGCGGCGATCAGCGTCCAATAAAAAGCCGTTACGCCATAGGCTCCAAAGCCAATTTTGCCCTGTTCCGCAACCGTTCCGTCGGCGCCCAGGCCATACTTGATGACCGAGCCGGTTCCCGCGTCCGCGAGGAACATTTCTCCAGGCGTTTTGGAAGGCCATAGCGTTGAATTCAGCGATGTAAGCTCGATGGTGCGCGTGCCGTCCACCTTGCCATCCGCGCTGAGTTTATCGGCAAATTGAATGCTATCGGTCCGGGAGGAGAGATCAGGGGAGAATGTAATCGTATTGATAGCAACCAGCGGACCGACATTCACGCTCCCGCCGCCCGCTCCTCCGTTGCCATTGCCACCGCTTCCGTTTCCGCTGCTGCTGGTAGTGCTTCCGCTGCTCGAGGCGCTCGTTGTGCATTCGGCGCCCACACATTCCTGCCTCTCTTCGCAAGCGCCCGCGGCATATGCAAACGCAACGAAGCAAGGCAGCGATAGTAAGAATCCACCCATTGTTTGTCGACCCATGCTAACCTCCAACCTATTCAATCCACTAAAGCTCCCCCGTCACCTTAACGGAGTAAGCCCGCCCCGGTTTTTGAACACCGAAGAAGTCGTAGAGCCGGGCATCCGTCATATTCTCTACTTCAAACGTGATGCTCGTGCGCATAGGCGTGCTGTTCCAATAGGAAATACCAAAATTATGGGAGATTTGCGCGTCAACTGCGGCTTTGAAATCTTTGTCGCCAATGCCTTCCCAGTTGCGGAAGAATTCATGCACATAACGGCCGCTATAAAAGGGGGCAAGCCCATCATCTGAAGTGAGAATATTGAGCCATTGCAGTCGCGCAGACCAATTGCCGAATAACCACGGGCGGTTTGGGATGCGTTCGCCGTCAAAGTCTTGAAATGTGCCGCTCTTGGATACGTTCCGGGCATCCTGCCAAGTGGCATTGCCATCAATAATCACCCAGCTTCCCGGCGAAATCCATTGAAATGATCCTTCAATGCCCCATATCTTGGCGCCTGCCACGTTTTTATATTGAATGGCCCCAGTGGATTCGGCGAGAGCGACGATCAAATTATCGATATTCCGAAGAAACCAATCCGCGGCGACGGTGAAGTTACCGGCGGGTGTGCGCCGCGTTTCCAGCAGAAGGCCGGCATTGGCGTTATGGCTCGTCTCCGGCAATACCTCCACATTGGGAATGATATACAATGAATCACCGAATAACTCGTCCACGCTGGGAATGCGGGTTGCCAGCTCATAAGATGCTTTGGCCGATAGATATTTAAAAAACCGGAAGCGCAGGCTATCCCCTATTCCAAAGCGATGGCCAGACGCATCCAAGTCTTGAACGCTGAGTCCAACGGGTACGTTTGTGGCCTGCGCATCATAAAAATAATGCTTGAGTGCGATCAGGTTCTGTAAACGGTTATCGGCCGAGGGATTATAAGTTTTGGGGCCGGGTTCCCGATCCGTCCGAAGCCGAAACGCATTGAGTTCGTATTCAATCCCAGAAATCAGGGTGAATACGCTGCGCCCTCCCGCGAGGGGATCGGTATTGCCCTGGGTCTTTGTGGCCGTGTCTTGACCCGTGCGGCCTATATAACGGGCGGTCATCGCCGCAGATAAGACATGTTCGGGCTTTAGCCTGTAATCCAATGAGGCTCGCCCAAAGAGGCTATCCTGCCAAATGGTGGAATCATGAGGCTCACGAGATAACTCGCCGGGCACATTTTTCTTGCGCAACCGATTCCCCAGCCAATCGTATGTATAATTTGACAAATCAACAAAACGGATGGTTTTACGCCCCACACTTGCCACCGTGGCGAGAGACAGCTCTTTGGACAGAGGTTGTTCATAACGGAGCGTCGCGCCCAGGGTACCCGCTCCGTTGGTGGCTTCGGCGATGGGCTTTTTCATCACGGCATCGTGCTGAATTTCTTTATCGTAATTTAGGCCAAAGAGCTGAAGCGAAAGCCTTTCAGCCCATGGCTTGCCCACCAGCGCAACCTGGAATATGCCGCCGTAAGAACGGTAATGATCGTGAAATCTCCGCACCACGGCGGGCAGCACTTGCCCAGATTTATCGGCGATCTCCACATCGATGAGATAATCATTGCGCGCGTCATCGAAAAACCCCGAGCCGCCGATTACGATGCCGCTTGGCCGGTGATGATAGCCCAGCGTAGCCGCCGTGCGGTACGTGCCATACGATCCGCGCTGAAAAGACAAATAGGCGTTGGAATCCGAAAGCTTCTGCGTCACCAAATTCACAGCGCCGCCCAGCGCATCCGCACCAAAACGAACAGGTAATACGCCGCGGAAGAGTTCGATATGATCGACCAAATTGACGGGAACGTTGGCGATACCCTCCGGGAAGCCGGCAATATCCATCGGCACGCCGTCGATAAAGAAGCGAATTTGATTGTCGTACAGGCCGTTGAGCGAGAATCGGGTAAAGGAGCCCAGCCCTCCCGAACGCCGAACCGCAACGCCTTCAACCCCCGAAAGCACTTGGCCCAGATCGCTCGATTGCTGTTTGGCCCGATGGGTATCGACAACCTTCACGGCCTCCGCCGATTCCTTGAGGCGCGCGGGCTCCGACTGTTCTCCCAGTACCACGATTTCAACCGTATTTTGTGCGCTTTCGCCCGTGTTTCCCCCTCCGGAGGCCTTGCCCGCGGGTTCGGCTGTTTTCACGGCTCCGTTCACTGGGGCGGTGGTGTTTCCGGCGTTGGGCACCGGCTGTTGCTGATTCGCTTCAGGCGTTTGAGATGATGGGCTGGAAACGGGCGGCTGTGCGGCGGGAAGCTTAAACGAATAGCGAAATAGAATGCGGGTGCCAATCGGATCAAGTCCCTTTCGGGCCGGCTCGAAACGAAATGTGAGAACCGCTTCAACGGCAGCCTCATCGAAGCCATTTCCAGCCGCTTCGACGACCTCTGCCTTGAGCACTTCACCCGTTTTTGAAATGGTTAAACGCAGTCCTACAACACCTTCAATGCCCGCAGCCAGCGCCGCAGGCGGGTAGGCCGCGTCTTTTCGCTCGACCAGTTTTGGAGGCGTGATCGCTGGGTTCGGAGGGTTGTTCGCCGGCGTGGAATCCTGAGCGAACGCAGGCGAAGGCGGAACGCCGATCAACGGCCACAACAGCCCTAGGCTTCCAAGCACGAGCCCCGTTCGAAACGCCCCACATACTTTTATCATCGGCTCCGAACTCCCATGGCATTCCCACCATGCCGCGGAGAACTACGTTTTTCGTTTTGGGCCGCCCATGCGGCGCGAGGCGGCTTAGGTCATCAGGACTTCTACCCGATGTCAACTCCTTATTGGTATTTCAAATTGACAAGGCTCTTATCTTCTGATGCCGTTGCCACACACGCTGAACATCAGCGTTCTACTCTTCTCACTCCTCTCACTGCTCTCACTCTTCTCACGAAAAGGAACAACGGCATGGACGAGCTCCGCAAAGCCATCAAGGGAACTATCGTCACCCCAGCGCCCGCAGCCTACGCCCGCGACTACGGCAATATCATCGAGCGAACACCGCTCGTGGTTGCTCAGCCCGAATCGGCGGAAGACGTGCAGGCCATCGTAACTTATGCACAGCGTGCGGGGGCCCGTGTCGTTCCCCGCGGTCATGCGTGCACGGGGTTTGGGCAGGCGCTGTCCGATCAGATTGTTCTTGATATGAAAGGCGTGACCGATTTTCGTATTGTCTCGGCCGATACCATTTATGTCGGGGGCGGCAATACGTGGGGCCCCCTTCAGGATAAGCTGGTGTCCATGGGGCTTTCCAACCGGGTACTGACGGATTTCGGCGAGCATACCATCGGCGGAACGCTGTCTGTAGGGGGATATGGCCAAAGCTCGGCGCTCCTGGGCGGACAAGTCGACCATGTGGTATCGCTGGATGTCGTCACGGGAACGGGCGAATTGATTCATGCAACGCCCGATGGTCCCCATGCCGATTTATTTCAATACACCCTGTGCGGCCTGGGCCAGACGGGGATTATTGTTGGAGCCGAGCTAAAAGTCGAACCTCTTCGGGCATTTACAGTACAAAAAGTCGTACCTATCCCCGCCGGACAGGGTATCGCGGAAATCAACGATATGGTAGCATCCGCAAGTCCATCATGGGAGATTGTATGCGCAGGGAGGGGGCTTGACACGGGACAATGGGCGCTAACGATTGGGTATTACCGGGAAGCGCCGCCGGAACACCTAGGCGAAGGCTGGGCGGTCATTGAACACAACTATAAAGAGCGCTATAAATTGCCGGATATGCTTATGGGTATGTTTGCCGAGCCTCAGCAGAAGATGGGATTGATTCAGAGCCCGCTCGATATATGTCCCATGTGGGGAGACTGGCATGTTCCATCCACCGCAGCACCCGGGTTCTGTGAAAAACTCAATGAGCTCTTTCACGATCCGCGCATTTGCCCCGGGCATTTTGGATTGGTCTTTACGAATGCCCGCGCGTCGGCCCGTTTACCTCTTGCACCCTTTCCTCAAGTTGACATGGTCAATTCATTCACACCCTTATGCTTTGTACCCCGCTCCATGCTAAACGACTATCAAACTCGCTATGAACAAGCCATCGATGCTTGTTTACAGGCCAACGGACGCATTTATCTCTATGGGTACTATCCGCGCACCAAAGGCTTTTTCCAGCGCCAGTTTGGAGAGGTTATCTTTAATCAATGGCAGTCTGTAAAACAGCAATATAATGCTAATGGCATCATCGGCGCCGAGCTATGGTAAATCAAACGCCATTGTGACGCACGGGAACCTTACCAAAGCACGAAGTATAAAAAAATTTGTATTGACACCGCGGAACTGCGGGCCCAGTATCGATCCCTCTATATTTCATTCATGGAGGGATCCCAATGAATAAAGCTCGTTATCATATCTACAGTTCAGCCATCGTTGACGCACCCATAGAAAAAATCTGGCCTCAAATGCGAGATTTTTTAAATACGCTCCGGGCGGCCTTCTCCAACCAGGCCAGCGATATTCGGTGGGTGGAGGGAGGCTCCCCTGAAAAAGTGCCTTCGCTATTTGAATTCCGCCTGGAACCTTCGGGCGCGGTGATCCGCGAAGAAATTGTCGCTAGGTCCGAGCTCGATTATTCGATAAAATATCGTACCGTCGGCGTTGCGCTAAGCCTTGTTGATTACATCGGTACCTTTGAATTTAAACGTATTACCGACGAGCCAAACAAAACCTTTATGGCCACCACCAAGGAGTTTAGCCTGGTTGATGGAACCGATCCCGAGGCATTTCTTGCCTTCTATGAAAATTTGGTACACCAAGAGACCCGAAATATGCGGGACTATTTTGCAAAACTGGGGGCTTAACACGCTCTGTATTCTAGCTCGCACTGTGGAGCGATAAATGTAGATTTCCAAACACACCCCCATCCGCTCGCCCCGCAATACCGTCGATTGTCCCATCATTGTCCCGCTCTTCCCTTTCAAAGAGGGCTTGACTCTCAATCCGGCCACAAAACCCTTAAAAACGCGGTGAAAACAAAGGATTGACCGGCCGGACCAAAGCCGATACCGCTATGGATCGAGGTCGTGTCACCGTGAAACAAAGCACAAGACGACGAAATAAATATTTGCCTGTTGCCATCCCTGTGGCGCTTGCGGCTTTAGCCCTCGCGCCCGAAGCGAGCGCTGCTACCCGCACGCTCGAAGATTATCGCTATTTCCGCGCGCTCTCCATCGACCTAAGCGGCCGGATGCCTTCGCGCGATGAAATTGCGGCCTTTGAACAAGATGATTTTAGCATCGAAGCTTGGGTCGACGCCCGCTTGGATGAAAGCGCCTACGCTCAGCGTGTCCGCCGGATTTATATGGATGCGATGCGCCTTGAGATTGGCTCTTCATTTAACTTTGTTCCCGGGCTGACGACGCTTCGGCGCAAAACCATCAAAGGCCCCGATGGTCAACCTCTGGTTGTTTATTTTCGCGAAGGCCAAAGGCGCGCACGCGAAGCGACCGATGGGACCTTCTGTTTAACGCCGACTGAGACAGGCTACGATTCCTTTCCCCGGAACACCGAGCCCACCGGCGCTGGGTCCAATGTGTCCCAAGCCGTGCTCGACCAACATACCGTGGAAGTGAAGCCCTGGTGGCTTTACCGCGACTATAAAAATGCCAATCCCCAGGATCGTTACAACGACGTAGAATGGGCCCAAAAATTCCCAGGCTTTGTCCCTGTTGCCGGGCTTTTAGCGCAGAATGGCCAGGCCGTTACCACCATCCGGGTATGCAAGGAAGAAGCCCAAAAAGGCGAAACAGGCAAGGTCTTTGCCCCAGGGCGAGTCAATCCTCCCGATCCGGCCTATAAGCGGGTAACCAATTATCCTGTCGATAGCAAATTCGCCGTGGCCATGGAGGGCCAAACCATGTCCTGTCTCACAGGCTCAGCGCTGGCCAACAGCAATGAATGCGGCTGCGGCGCTGGCTTGGAGCGCTGTATGCCGGGTGGAAGCGCGGGCAACGATCCTCCCGGATTTATGCTGCCGACAAATGCTCCCCTCGGTTTAGATCAGCCTTTTGATGTGACCACATTGGCCCAGTCTTTCTGGTCGCGCTTGTGGTGGGGCGAGGAATTTTCCCACTATTTTGATGATATTCTCACATCAGATCGAGACTTCAGGGAGCTCTTGATCGGCAAAGGTAGCATGGTCAATGGTCCGCTTGCCCAATTTTACAAGGCAATTGCCCCTGCTACTTGCTGCGGCTCGGGAGCCGTCTCCTTTGCGGGCGATCCCAAGCTCTTCTACAACCAAGCCGTGCCTCTCTTCGATCCGGCCAATCTCCCTGACAATCTTCCTCACGATACCAATGTGTGGACCCGCGTGGACGACAGGGGACCTTATGCCGCAGGCATCTTAACCATGCCGATTTTCCTCACAAAATATGGATCCCGCCGGGCCCGCGCCCATGTGATCTACAATGTGTTTCTATGCCGGGAGTTTATCTCTGACACAGCCGAACTCACCCCCAGCGAAAATCCCAACTTGATGACCCGCGAAGGCTGTGCCGATTGCCATGCGGCGCTGGAACCTTTGGCCTCCTATTTCTCCCGCGTTGTGGAATCGGATTGGACCTACTTGCCCCCCGAACACTTCCCGGTGGAAACGGCCTCCTGTTATAAGAACATGGATGGAAAGACGGCCGCGAAGAGCGGAAGCGGCGTGAGCAGCTCGGACTGCAACCGTTTCTACGACGTTGCTTTCTCCGATGAAGACAGCATGCAGTTGCGCGGAGCCTATGGCTCGTTTGCCAATGTCGAGGCCGGACCGATGGGATTTGCCCAAAAGGTCGTGGAATCGGCTGATTATCCCGTATGTGTCGCGCGCAATGTGGCTTCGTCCTTCCTGGGCCGGGCGATGTCCACCGACGATTTGGCGCTTCAAACCCAGTTAAGCGATGAATTTGTGGCCAATGGCTATCGAATGAAAGCCTTGGTCCGGGCGCTGGTTCTGTCCGATGCCTACCGAAAGGCCAACAACCTCGTTTCCAATGTGTGGAGAGGGGAAGGTGCTCCATGAAAACCCAATCATTTCATCTTGTTATCGGAGCCGTTCTCCTATCGGCTTCGGGTCTTTGGGCCGGCGCTGGATGCAGCAAGACACCGGATGAGCAGGGGCAAAAACCTGCCAATGTAACCAAACTCCCGGGGCATGATCCACTGGCGCAGGACACCAATCCCAAGGAAGGCCCGCGCATGGTCCCGCCTGAAGTCTATCTGCGCTCCTATTTAAAGATTTTTGGCAATAAAACGCCGCTTGAAGTTCAAGCCGACGCCAAGACAAAAATCAACAATGCCGATATGGCTCTCTTCGATACATGGTCAGATTATTTGGCATTGCTCGGATTGCCTGACTATGCGATCGATATTCCCCGCGCAGGCCAGACCAATACCTTAATGATGGCGACCTTTGAGCGCTTGGGCATTGCTCTTTGCGACAGAGCCATTGAGACCGAATTGAAGGCCAATCCGGCTTTACCTGTGGCGCAGCGCAATGTCTTTGCCTTTGAAGTGCCCGCGGACGCTATCGATCAAGCGGCATTTACCGAGCGATTTGATATCTTGCACCGCACCTTTTTAGGTTATCCGGCGGCGCTTGCCGTCACCGAAAACCGCACGGGCAAGTATTTCAAACTCTATCAGGACGCGGTCGCCAAATACACCGCGCCCGACGCGCCCGCAACGCGCTTCACCCCGGCCGAGGCTGGATGGGCGGCCGTCTGCTATGGCCTCATCCGTCACCCCGAATTCCATCTCTACTAGGAGCCCACCATGAGCCGATTTTTTAGAAACCTAAAGAACCCCAATCGCAGAACGCTTCTAAAAATGCTGGGTGGAGCGGCGGCCGCGGGCCTTGCGCACGGACCCCTCATGCGCGCATTCGCCGAAGCCAATACCGATCAATACTTTATTTTTATTCATGCTTCAGGCGGATGGGATGTCACCCTATGGTCCGATCCCAGAAATGCTATCGATGGCCTGGTTGAGCCTGCTTCCACCGATAACACCGATATCAACGGCATTACCAACTGGAAGTCCATTCCGCTCAATTCAACCGATATAAATGCCAATACTTTTGATATTGTCCAGCCCGCAGGCTGCAATATCCCCTTTGGCCCCGCCATCGGCGAGCTTCTCAAGCATTACGATAAAATGTGCCTCATTAACGGCATTGAAATGAATACGGTCAGCCATCCCGACGGCGTAACCTTCTCGGCGACGGGACGGCATCTCTCCGGCGGACGCGCCACCCAACCCAGCATCGATACCATGCTCGCCAATGATTTGGGCGTAGCGCAGACTCTCCCCCTGGTCAGCGTTCAATTTCCCTCTTGGTATGTGGGCACCGACCTCGATCCCCGCGCAATTCCCATCCGCGTGGGCTCCATCGCCCAAGTCGCGAGCTCGCTCAACCGCTCCACCAAATACGACGACCAAAACGGCCGCGATGCTGTCACCGCGCTTCTGTCCGAGGAAGCCGCGGAACTGGCTGAAAAATCGCATTTGCCCGCCGTTATGGATGCCATGACCAGCCAATACAAAACGCTGGAAGTGATGATGAGCGAAGCCTCGGCGCAAATGAGCGGCCCGGTGAAGGATGTCTTTAATCAAACCAAGCTCAAGGCGGCCTATCCCGAATTGAGCCCGGATTTGAAAAAGCCTAATTCCACGGCCAATTTCTATACCTTTTACCGCAACAACGTGCTCAATGCGGCCTTTGCCATCGATGCCATGAAGAGAAATCTAGTGCGCTGCGTGAGTTTCTCGCTGGGCGGACTCGATACCCACAATGCCAACTACGAAGACCACGCCGCAAGGCTTCAAGAGCTCTTCACCATCATTTCAAGGACGGTGGATGCGCTGGAAACCGCTGGGATCCGCGATAAAACCCATATCTATGTGTTCAGCGACTTCTGCCGCACCCCGCAAATCAATATCTCCAAGGGACGCGATCATTACCCCAACAATTCATCGATTATTATTTCGCCGAAAATCAAGGGCAATATGGTCTTTGGCAAGACCGATCCGGCCCAGCTTCTCCCCTCGCCGCTCGATGTCTTCTCCGATGGGCCGCGCCCTGTCACACCCCCGGATGTACTGGCCACCTTCCTCTCCGCCGTTGGGGTCGATCCCCGTAAATACCTGCGCGAGGGCGAGGTGATCTCCAGCTTGATTGTATAGCCATGAAAATTCATCAAATTGCAATCCTTGGGTATGCGCTGTTCCTCCCCATCCTTGCCGGCTGCGGGGATGGGGAGGAGGCGGAAGTCATCGAAACCCTAAGCGCAACCCCTTTCTCGGTGCGCACGGTGGAGTGGAATCCATCGGCCGTCGATGTCGGCAATCCCGCCGCGGTGGGCGAACTTGGGGGCACCACCGTTATTTTCTCCAATACGGGCGCATCGATCTTTTCGGGCGGCGTATTGGTGGCGGCCGACGCGAATATCACGGACTGGAGCGCTTCGGCCATCTTCCCGGCGGCCGATGGAAACGGAACGTGGATCGCCGGCCTCAGCCAATCGGGCAAAGCCTACAGGCTTCGGGCGGGCACCTATTTCGAAGGCATTTCAGATCTCTATGGCCTTGAAATGGATACGATCGCCGGTGCCGCGGCGCTTGGAGGACCTTCCATTGCTTTTGCCTTGGAAGGTCAATTGGCGATCGCCGATGGAATGAACGTTACTCGCTATGATATTGAAACCTTTCAAGGCATAGCGGGCTCGGGCGGACGCGCGGCCAGCGCAGGCGCGGACAAAGTCCATGCCTTCAACGCAAAAAGCGCCGAGCATTCCATCTACGATCTCCCGGGCGCCGAACAAGTGGTCTTCGATGCCACGGGCCGGATGGTCGTTCGAACGGCCGATTCCGTCTATTTGGAGGCTCAAGGAGGGGGTTTGGTCCTACGCTACAAATCGGCTGGGGCCAAGCTTCACCAACTGGTTGCCTCGGATGTACGGGTCTGGTTCCTCGAGGGAAGCGAACTTGGAGCGCTCGAATCCGATGCGGTCTACGTCTCGAAAGGCGCAGGCATAGGGGACACGGCGAAATTGCTGGGCTCTCCCTCGGGCGATGTTTGGACGATCGACGGCCCAAAGCTCACCCGATACGCGGCGGAAACAGGCGATTCCGAAGATCGCAAAGGCTGGGACGAGAATGTGCAGCCCATTTATATTCAAGCTTGCACACCTTGTCATGCCCCTGGAGGATCATCGGGCATCGACCTTTCCACCTATGGCTCATGGGTTGCGAGACGGGCGCAAATTGAAGATGCGGTCATGATCAAAAAGACCATGCCCCCCCAAGGCATAGAATTTTCGGACATGGATCGCAGCGCTGTCGGCGCTTGGATTAGCGCTGGCAAATAATAAAATCAATCAAAACACCGTCCACTCCTCATAAAATCATTGCATCCCCCGAGCGCTTATTCCAATAGCCTCCTGGTGATTCCCTACCTCGATCCCGGCAGCCTGCGTATCGGCCCAATTCGCCTTCAGCCCTTTGGCATCCTCCTCGTCACAGGCGTTATCGTTGGACATACCCTTCTCGTCCGCCGCATTCGTTCCCGCCACATCACCGACCCCTGGACCGCCGAATACTTTGCCATCCTCACCATTTCAGGGGCCCTCCTGGGCGCCTACGCCGAAGGCACGCTTCTTAGCCACCTTACACGCCTTCTCCCCCAACACGGGGCTTTTACCCAACGCCTTTCGCTCTCGTCGCTCGGAGGCGTAATGGGCGCGATGATCTCTGGATTTCTCTTCGCCCGCCGCAAAAAACTGCCTCTATTGCCCCTGGCCGACGCAAGCGCCTACGCCTTCTCTTTTGCCTGGCTCTTCGCCCGGCTGGGCTGCGCCTTCGCCCACGATCATCTTGGACCGCCCTCGGCTTCGCTCCTCGCCGTTCAATTCCCCTCCGGACCCCGCCTCGATCTAGGTCTTCTTGAAGCCTTGGGTATGCTGCCCATCGGCGCCCTGATTCTATGGATCAATTCCAAAAAATATCCTCCAGGAACGATCTTTAGCGCTCTCGCCTGCGCGTATCCACTCCTTCGGATTCCCCTCGATATCTACCGTGATCCGGCCGCCGATCCCCGCTACGCAGGATTCACCGCCGCCCAGTGGCAATGTGTCCTGTTATTTATTATCGGATTGATCACCCTTCTGAAATTCAAAAAGCAAGGCTCTACGGCCAGCCAAATATCCAATGCAACAAAAGCCCCGTGAGCGCGCTCGCCGCATTGGCGAAAAGCGCCCAGCGAAATGCATTGGGCTTTCCCATCGCCCGAAAATAAATCGCCTCCGCGAACACCGCAAAACCCTCGGCCACCACACCATAGCCCAGGCCATACATCCCAGGACTCAAACGAAGGCGCCCATCCCATTGAATGACCGTCAAATACAGATATCTCCACAAGCCTGGAATGATAAACCAAACAATAGGATGCGTTAGCGCGCTCGCTAAAAAAGCCTCCCAGCTCTTCGCGTTCAATCCTTTTTTATAGATGGGCACCTCAATACATTGGGTCAGCCCAAAGGCCAGAAACCAGCTAAAGCCCCCTGCCCTATCCATCCTTGAGCGAACCCGCCTGAAGCATCGCATCCTCGGGCCGCTTCCACAAAGGCCGGCCCTCGGCCCAGAGTAGCGCAGCCGCCGCAAGTTCTAAATATCCATGAAAAAACGCCACATTTAAATATTCATTGCGGGCCGTCGCCACGTTCTTCACCACCGCCCAAATCGCAAATACCAAAATGCCTATCAGTGTCGCCCACATCAACAGCGAGCCCACATCCTTCTGCAATGCCTTAAAACTCTGACGATAAGAACGCGGCGTCGGACGCCTCCGATCGTCTTCGGGAATCAGCCGCACCCACACAATATAATGAACGGATTGGGCAAATGCATAAAAGAGTACCATCCGCACCGCCCAGTTCATTTGCGAAAAAGGACTGAGCAGATTGACCATGTATCCAATTGTTATGCCCGTCCAATTGGCGCTATAGCCTCCAACATAAGCCAAAACAGGCTCACAGGCCCCCAAGAACAAGGCCCCGGAACAAAGAGCAAAGATTCCCAAAACAATCCAATGGTATTTGGCCTTGCGCGGCCTCCACGCCCACCACAAGCCCACAGCCACCAAATTATGCAAATGCGCAAACCACACATCCGAAATGGGGCCCGCCCACGATACCAATCCAATCAGCGAGCCAACCACCAATAACCCCAGCCCCTTTTTTAGAATTGAACTCTTGGCAAATAAAATCGCCATGGCCGCGCCGCATAGACCAGCCCGGATTCCAAAGCCCAGCACGGCCCCCAGCGAGCCCCCCATAATCGCTATCCATGCAAGCGGGCGCCGGTGCAATCCCTGCCGCGCAATTAAATAGCGTATATCCGATAGAATATGAGGCACACCCCAAACCAATGGCCCCAGCGCAATCATCCATAAAGGCACAAGACAGGTGGCCAAAAAAGCGATTGAAATCAGCAGCGCCCCATACATCGCGACACGCCGCTCCCGATCCACAATGAGCCGGCCCGCAGCCCGGGCAAATACGCGGATCAGCGCATTGCGAAGCGCATCGGCCGCGGCAATCAAGGGCTGCAGGGGAGGAGCGGGAATCGCCTCCAATGCAGCCCTGGCCCGGGCATTCAATGAAATGGACGCGGCACTCATCATCCCAACAATCGCTAAGCGCCAATCGAAATGATAACCAAATGCATTGAATTTAAATCATGAGCCGGCAGACGGCTCACCGAGCCATCCGCAGGGGCCGCATCCGAAGGCGCATCTTCCACATCCGCATCGGGCGGATCTTCAGGAGGCGGGTTTCCGCTGCCCAAACACATATCCCGGGCCGCAAGAAGGGCAAAGACAGCGCTGAAAAACGCAAAACGCACATACATCAAGGTTCGCGGCATAGCGATTCCTTGTATCCGAACCACCTAAAAATCGCAATGCGCGGACGCTTTTGAATTGTGTTGTCGGAATGCATCTTGTCCGGGCTATTATCGCGCCGCTTCCCATGAGCCAACCGTCGATGGATACCGCAAAAACCGCTGCGCCGGCACCTGCCGAATCCGCTCCCAAAGCGCGTTTCGATGAGCTGTCTGTATGTATCAGACGCAATTTGCCCAATTTTGTGAGAATGGAGCTTAGGCCGCGCGGGAAAGTCAGCGCCGCTTCGGATTTCGTGCTCCCTATGTTTGAAGGCTGGGCGAGCGATGCCGAATTGGTTGTGCGCGCCCAAGGCGTGTGTGAAGGCCCTTTCGGCGCCGTGCTCGATATCGGCGGATCGATGCTTGGACAGGCTGCAGAGGCTTCGATTTCGGGCTCGGGAGGATCGATTAAAAATTTTTCGCTCGAGCTTTCGGTGCCTCTGAAGGCGCTTTCGGCCTATGCCGACAAGCCCATTACGCTCGCGATTTACATGTCACCGCCCAGCCGGAGAACCAGCCTATTTAAACTGACGCTTTCGCAAATTGCCGGACATGGCCCGCATATTTCATCGCTCGATATTTTGGAGTCCACCGATTCGGTGCTCTTCGACGCGCCGGAACGCCGGCTCTTCGATCTTCAGAATCCCGAGGAAGGCTTGTGGATTGGAACGGGTAAATGGCGGCTCCGCTTATTTGCCGATTGGGGAAAGACCGAGGGCGAAGGCTTTTCTCTCGATGCAAAACCAATGCAAATATATCATCGATGGCAGCGCCAAAACGATGCAAATGATGTCGTCTTTGAAGATCCGACGCGCAGGGCCGGAGGCCGTAGAACCTATGCCGAGCTTATTTTGGATTCATCCCATCCCGATATCGGCCCCGTGCCTCAAGAAGGAAAAGATTTACCCCTCGATTTAATCGCCGAACATCTCTTGAATTTTGGAGCCAATACATCTGTATGTTCATGGCATGCAGCGCTTCCGCTGAGGCTCCGCGATCCAAAACCCTTATTAAAAAGCTTTCAGCGGCTTTCGGCGGTGGGTATCGATTTTGGAACGACGGCCACCGTCGCCGCGCTGTATCAAAAAGGCTACCGGTCTTTGATGCGCCTGGGCAGCTCCACGGCCAAAGACAGCAAAAGCGCCGAAAATCCAACCTATTTATTGATTGAAGATCATGAACGGCTCTGGACCGAAATGGAGCGCGGACAACAGCCCAATCGGCGTTTTCCCAATTTATTGCGCGTGCTCCGGGGCAGCCACGCGGCCTATGAAGCCATGGCCGATTCGCCCAATGCCGTCGTCGGCGAGCTGAAAAGCCTGCCCGAACGGGTTATTTCTCTCGATCAATCGCCTCAATTGCGCGACCGCGAAAGGCAGCGCGATTTTATTTTGGATGAAGCCCGCGTGCGGGTGTTGATTCGCGCTTATGCGTATTTGCTAGGCCGCGCCATCAATCGCCCCGGCCAGGATGTGTATTTGCATTATTGCCTGACACATCCGGCGAAATTCGATGAACGCGCCAAAACATTGCTGGAGGAAGAGCTTCGCAATGGCCTTCTGTTAAGCATTCCAGAAGGCATCGATGAAAGCGAAATCAGCGTAGAAATGAGCGCGAGCGAGCCCGAAAGCTTCGCCGCCGAGGTATGCCCTGAATTGGCCGCCCATCCCGCGCTCGAACCTTTAATTGCTCAATTCGGTGAGATGCGCTTTACCGTCTTTGATTTTGGAGGCGGAACGCTCGATGTGGCCTGCGGGCGGTTTAGGCCCGCGACCGAAGCCGAACAACAAGAGTGTGGCAGCGCGACCGTCATTGAAACGATGCAGGTCAGCGGCGACGATCATTTGGGCGGCGATTATTTAACGCACGAACTCGTTTGGCTAACGCATCAATACGATAAGCATTTACCCGAAATGGAGGAAAAAGAAGTGCCGATGATGCGGCCTCAGACCGTTCCTCCCAATAACCTGGCGAACAAGCCTCATTTGTACAAGCGAAGCCTCGCGGGCCGCCAGAATCGCGTCCGCTTCGAGCGGGAATTGGGCTTGGAGGCGGTAAAATTCGGCCCGGGCCACGAGCCCCTCCGCAAAGACGATTTACTGGCTGCGCGGCTCGATGGAAGCGAAGTGCGCCTGGAGTCTTTAAAAAACGATTTGCCCGGGCTTCACGAAAAGCTCAAAGAGCATTTGCAGGCGCGTATCCGCGACGGCGTAAAGCTGATGAAGAGCATGCTCAATGTCACGCCTTGGGGCGGCGAAGGCGATTGGAGACAGCAGGGCGTCGTCATTCTGCTCGCCGGCAATTCCTCGCGCAGTGAATTCGTCGAACAGGCCCTCGCCAAAGAGCTCGGCGTTCCCAATTTAAAAGTGTGGAGCCCCGATTCGGCCGAACCTTTCCAGCAAGTGGTCCGCTATGAAATGCCGGCCCGCATGGAAAGAGGCGTAAGCATTGTCGGCGTGACGCCCAAAACAGCCGTGGCGCTCGGCGCTCTAAAAATTGCCAATCACGAAGTGCATCTGGTGCGGCGAACGCAGGGATTTTCTTATTTCTTGGGCGATCTGAGGGGCTTCCCGCCCAAATTCACCGCATTGATTCCCATGGGCGCCCAGCCGGCGGATGCGGCCGTATTCGGTCCCCATTACATCGATTTTGGGCGCTGGGATTCAAAAATGCCCCTCCGCGTTACCCGCGAATATGTGCCAGGCAAAATGACATCAAACGATCCCCGGATTTCAATGGTGCCCACGGGGCTGCCCGCCGGTTCGGTCGGCAAGCTGTTTGTATGCGTCGTCTCGCCCGAGGAAGTGGCGCTGTGCCTGCAGCGCGAGGGGGCCGATCCTCTGTGTTCGGCGGTGAATTTGGCGAAGTTCATGCGTTAGCGGGAGGCGGTGTTTATGGCCAAAGAAAGCTTTTCCTCGGCGATGCGGGCGGAACTCGACGCGGTGGTCGCGCGCTATGAAGCGCTGGTGTGCGCGCACCTGGAAACGCTGTCGGCATTGCGGCAAGAAGCCGATTCAGAGCTGCGCCATAAGCTTTCGGCGCTGTCCGCCGAGAACGAACACTACAAAGCGCAAGTGGCTTCGCTCGAAGCCGAAAAGGCCGAGCTTGCGCTGCGCGTGGCCGAGCTTGTGGAGTCGGCCGAAAGGCTCGAGCAAGAGCTTCAAGCCGAGCGAGACCGGGCGGCTCAATTGGATGAAGAAGTCAAGGCGGCGGGCGAGCAGACCAAGGCGCTTCAATCGACATTTGCCGCGGAAATAAGGTTTATCGAAGCGTGCAAAGGGCTCGAGGGGACCCTGCTTTTGGAGGCGCTCGCGGGCGCGCTGGAAGGCAAGGCCGAGCTTTTGGCCAAGCCCGAGACCTATGGAGTACTAAAGCAAAAAGGCTTGGATTCCCTGCTTTCGATGGCCTTCCGCGAACGGGGCCGGAAGGCGGCGAGCGCGCCTTTGCTTGCGCGGGAGCAGGCCGCGCTGCCCGCGCTTTCGGCGGCGGCGGACTGTGAATTGCTGATTCCTAAAACGGGCGAGCGCTTTTCGTCGGCGTCGATGGAGAAAATTAAAACCGTGTCCGAGCCTTCGGAAGAAGGCAATGTGCTGGATTGCGCGATGCCTGGATTAAGGCTTGTGGGCGGCGAAGGCTCGCTGGTATTGCCTAAGGTCGTCGTGGCCTCGGGTTAGAAATGCGAAAGCAAAAAACCGATGCGAATGCCTCTTGCCTTTGTGAGTCACAGCGCGCCGACGCTGGCGGCGGATGCCGTTAAGGGCGAACCCTTCCGGAAATGGGGTTTGAATTTACCAAAACCAAAGGCTATTTTGGTCATCTCGGCGCATTGGGAAAAATCGCCGCCCGCCTTGGGAACGCTTAACCAAAGTCCTCTGGTCTATGATTTTTATGGTTTTCCAGAGCCATTGTATCGAATTGAATACCCTGCTCCCGGCGCGCCTTGGCTTGGGGAACGAATTCAATCGTTAATGGATGGCCAAATGGGGCATATGCCCGATCGGGGCTTGGATCATGGCGTTTGGGTGCCTTTGCTTCATTTATTTCCGGGCGCGGATGTGCCGGTGATTCAGATGTCGATGCCATCGTCGGAAGGCGCGAAGGCGCTCTTTGAATTGGGCAAAAAGCTTGCGGTGCTCCGCGATGAAGGCGTGCTGATTTTGGGCAGCGGCGGCTGGGTACACAATCTCCGGAGGCTCGATTTTCAAGACCGGGGAAACCCTCCTCCTGAATGGGCGATTCAATTCGATGCTTGGGCGGCGGATGCCGTGATGCGCCGCGATTTTGATGCGCTGCTCGATTATCGGATCAAGGCACCTGGATTTTCACTGGCTCATCCAAGCGAAGATCATTGGCTGCCCTTGATGGTGATCGCGGGAGCGGCGAGCCAAAGCAACGATTCGGCGCGCTCGGTGATTGAAGGCTTTGAGTTTGGAAGCTTGGGGAAGCGGTCTTTGCAATTTGGCTAGAAGCCCAATGCATGAAGCGGATATGGATGGATCGAAACGCACGCCCCATTCCCTTCCCCTTTCAATACCTCTTTGGACGTATTGCCATCGCAAGACCTCATCGGAGAATCTCGCTGTGCGCGCAGAATCCAACATCCTACAGCCGGAGGATCGAATGTCCGCTCACCCCACCGTTCCAAGCAAAACTCACAAGACATGGACCGCAGCCCTTGCGCTCGCGGGTGCGCTGCTCGCCTTGCCCGCAGAGGCCCGCGCCGATGAAGATCTATCGTCGGCGCCCATCGCCAATGTCCCCCGCATTTTCGTCGGCGGATGGGGAGGTTATGCGCTGGCCAGCGCCAGCCATCCCGAAATCTCAACCACCCGCATGCGCGGCACAATCCTGGGCCTGCAAGCCGGTTATATGCTCTCCCCACGCTGGACAGTGGCCCTTGAATTCACCGACTTCATGACATCGCTGTCGAGGCGTTCGGGGGGCGATCAATTCGCCGCGGAGACAACATGGCTTCGCGCGCAGGCCGGCTGCACCAATTGCGAAGCGCCTCCCGTGGGCGGCCGGGTCGTCGCAACAGGCTTGCATTTAAGCACATTCAGCCCCCGTATCGAGTTTGCTCCGCTGGGCCCCGATGGTTTGTATTTTGGGGCATCCGTTGGCATGGCCGCGCTGAATGCGCTCGAACAGATTCATTCGGGCCGCATTGGAGGCGCGGGCACGCTTCGGGCCGGATTTAGGGCGCGCCCCGTAAAAAACCTCACGCTTTCGGTAGAAAGCGGGGCCACCGCGCAAGCTTATTCCGATGCGTCCGCGGCCATGTATTTCGGCGCGCTTTCGGCCCGCCTCTATCTGTAACCGTCAATAACCGCCGCCCGATCGGGCGTGGATGGTGCTCCGCATTTCATCTACACACGTCTCTCGGCTTAATCAGCAGGCGATGCGCTCTGCATGGCCTTCAATAGAATTAAATTGGGAGACAAAACGATGAAATCTAAATCCTTAATCATTCTTTCGCTTGCATTGGTTCCGGCCCTGATCGCGTGTAGCTCGGAGAGCGGCGGCGGAGGTTCGGGTGGAGGCGGCGGAATGGGCGGCAATGGCTCGGGCGGAAGCGGAATGGGCGGCGGCGTTGCATGCACGACCGAGGCCCGTTCGTCCGTGACCGTAAAAGTCGTCGATGCCCAGGGAATGCCTGTTTCCGACGCGGTTGTCACCTACACCGTGGACGGCGGCGCTTCTCAGAATGCCGAATGTGTCAATCCGGTGGGAGGCATGGGCAATTGCCAAGAATGGGTCGCCGGATATGAGGTCGCGGGCGATTTCGTGATCACGGCGGCGAGCGCGGACGGAACGAAAATGGCCACGCAAATGGTCACGGTCACCAAAGACCAATGCCATGTCATTTCGCAGACAGCGACGCTTACTCTTCAGTGATTGAATGTTGAATTGTATTAAATAGATTGCACTGATTTTATAATCAAATCAGTTGCATTGAACGTTGGTGAGCTGAACATCGTCCACATTCCACTGGCTCACCGTATAGGCTCCGCTCGAAACGCTAAATCCAAAACGCACTTGGAACGCCGCATTTTTATGATTGGTCACGGTGTGGAATTGCTTTGACCAAGTGTTATCGGTCACGCCCGGGAAGCCGCCCGAAGTCCAAATCGTGACCCAGGCCGTGCCGTTGTACACATCGACTGTATTGACCATATAGGGCGCGTAATCGCTGTTCAGCCAGCGCCAATACGCGAGATACACAGGCCCGGGCGCCGCGCTTAAATCGATGACGGGGCTGACCAAATAATACGCCGAATGCACCGCCGTCGAGGCATTGCCGCCCAAGACCACGCCCGCGACGCCGTTATCCGCCGTGGCCGATGTGTGATCGGTCGAAGGATCGGGATTGCCATAATTGTGACCCGATGACACAGCCGCCGGACCAATGGCCCATTGCGTGCCCAGCGTCCAGCCCGCGTTGTTGTTGGCAAAGGTCTCAAAGAAATAATCGACCGGCGCCGCATCCGGAAGTCCGTCGCAATTGTCGTCCAATCCGTTGTTGCATATTTCCGGACCCGCAGCGACATTCTGCTTGCAGATCAGCGCGCCGCCCTGACAGGTCTCCGTTCCATCGGCGCACACGCCCGGAATGCCGGTCTGGCAAGCCGCGCCGCCGCCTGGATTGTTTTCATCGACAGAGCCGTCGCAATCGTCGTCCTTGCCATTGCAGACTTCGGTGGAGGCCGCTTGATTGGGCGTGCATTCCACGACGCCGTTCACGCAGTTTTTAATGCCGTTGCCGCATACGCCGAGCTGGCCCGTCGTGCACGAGGCTCCGCCGCCCGGATTGCCATCGTCGACAACTCCATCGCAATCGTCATCAATACCATTGCATACTTCCACCGAAGACTGCGCATTGGGCGTGCATTCGATCGCACCATTGATGCAATTTAAAATGCCAGGCTGGCAAACGCCCAATTGGCCCGTATCGCAGGCCCCGCCTCCGCCCGGATTATTTTCATCGGTAAAATCATCGCAATCGTTGTCAATCCCATCGCATATTTCCTGCGAAGGCGGGATATTGGGAAAGCAATCGATGGTATTGTTTTGGCAGGAAATCGTTCCGGGAGAACAAATGCCGGGCAAACCCGTTGTGCATGCGCCGCCGGTGCCGGGGATATTGTCATCCACGCCGCCCTTGCAGTCGTCATCGAGACCATTGCAGATTTCCTGGCTCGCGGGCTGCTTGGACGCCACACAGACCATCACGCCGCCCTGGCAGCTTAGGGTGCCTGCCGCGCAAATCCCCGGATTGCCGGTGTTACAAGGCTTGCCGTTGTTTGGATCGCTCTCGTCCACCAACTGATCGCAATCGTTGTCGATCATGTCGCAGATCTCTTGGCTGGGAGGCAGCGACTTGCATTGCTTGGCCTGGCCATTTTCGCATTTGACGACCGTGACTTTGCACGCGCCGATGCCGCAGCTTGTCGTGCCCATGTCGTCGATCAGGCCGTTGCAGTCGTTGTCGGCGCCGTCGCACGCCTCATCGATGGGAAGCACTTGGTTGTTGCAGTCGGTGCCCCATGTGCCGTCGCTCTGGCAGCTCTGCGTGCCCGGTGCGCAATCGCCGACGCCCTCGGTGCCATCGGGACCGGTGTAGCAGGTGCGCGTTGTTTCGGGCACGGGCGGCGTGCATTCACAGCCCGGATCGGTCATCCCATTGCAATCGTTGTCGAGGCCGTCACAGCTATCTGTATCGGCTGGCAATACCTCGTTTTTGCAGGTGCTCCATTTGCCTTCGGTGGTGCAGGTTTTGGTGCCTTCCGCGCAGGTGCCCTTGCCCAGCGTGCCTTCGGGGCCGGAATAACACGAGGCCATTTCGCCGGGCACACATTCGCAGTCCTCATCGATCGAACCGTCGCAGTCGTTATCGAATTGATCGCCGCAAATCTCGGGCTCGGGAACGCAGGGAATGATGCCCGTTCCTGTCCCTGTTTCACCGCCCTCGGCGCAGCCCGCGAAAAGAATTCCCGCCGAACAGAGCATCGACAGCGCCGATACGCCCAGAGCAAAAGCACGCCTCTGCGTCATCTCGTTTCCCTCAAGTCCCTCAAGATTCCCAAAAGCCCCTGAAACCAGGATTGATATCACAACACACCCGCCGGTTGAGCAGGCAATTCTTCTGTGGGTTGTTCGATTTTTTCCGGCGCGATGGCTTGAGCGGCTTAGGGCGAGCCGGCCGATGTTTTGTTGTTTCCCGCCAAAAACTGAGCCAGCGCTTCGCCCTGCGCATCGGCTTTGGGATGCTGCTTGGCATTGACCGACAGCACGCGCAGGCGTTTGCCGCCCAATGCGCAAAAGCCCATGTCGCGCCCATGCTCGGCCGCCACAAAAGCATCGATCGGTGTGCTCTCGGCAAGGAGAGCCACATCGGCTTCGCCCCGTGAAGCGAGCTCCAGCGCGTCGGGACTGGCCTCGACGGAAAGCGCTCGTGCATTGCGGCCATGCTGTTTTGAAAACGCTGCAAGCTTCGAGGAAAGCTCTTCTTGCGCGCTGGTCTGCCCAGTCTTCCCAGTCTGCCCGTCATACGCCGCGACCACAATCAGCGCCCTCGGGCCTTCGCTTTCCTGGCATGAACAAAGCGCGGCCCACAGCGCCACCAAAAGCGCCGAGCCCCAGATGCTCCGGCGCGTGAATCGATCTTGAACAGCACGCATCAGGGAAGACTCCGGTAACGCTCAAATAAAGCGGTTTGGCGATTCTTCAGCGGCACATCCTCGCCCCGGATAAAGACATGCAGCGGACGGCTCCTCGGCTCGAATGGATCGCCCGACCACACGACGACATTCGCCGTCTTGCCTTGAGACAGCACTCCATGCGTTGCGCTCATGCCAAAAATGGACGCGGCCTGCGCCGTGACGGCGCTGACCGCGGCCGAAAGAGGCAAGCCTGCGCGCACGGCATTTCCGGCGACTTGCCGAAGCTTGCGCGCATTGTGCGTGGAGCCTGTGCTCAGCACGACCCGCACGCCCGCGGCATGAAGCAGCGCCGCATTGTCCTCGCGCGCTGAAAGCGTTTCAAACGAGTCGGGATCGGATTCCAAGGGATAAACAATGACCGGTGTATTCGCCGCGGCGAGCGCTTCCTTCACCTTCCACGCTTCGGCGCCTCCGGCGATGATGGCCCGCAGACCAAACTCTTTGGCCAGCGCCAGCGCGCTCAGCACATCGGGCGCGCGATTCACATGAAGAACCACCGGAATCTTTCCATCGAGCACCTGCCCCAGCGCTTCTAAATCCAAACGGCTCGCGGCGAGTCGCCGGCTTTGATTGCGCTCGAACGCGGCTTTGTTCTTCTGGTACACGCGGGCATCATCGAAGGCTTCGCGCGCCCTCAGAAACGCCGTCGCGCGCGATCCTTCATCACCCGATCCCCGCAGATTCACATGCATGGCCGAAAAGGGCTTGGCGATCGCTTCCGGCGAGCCCTTTCCCGACAGCTCCACCCACGCCGATTGCCCTGGAATCAAGCCTCCCACAGGCATCACACCCGCCGAGGTCACACCTTCGCTCCGGGTCACGAAAATCACACTCGATGAAGGATTAAAGGCGAGCGCCGCCCTAAACGCGGCATGAATCGGCTCCGGCCCTGTTTGCACATCGTCGTGCGTGTCTTTCTCGAGATCGATTTCGACCAGCCCAATCGACGTGACCGCATCCACAAAGCCGGGCGTAATCACGCTTCCCTGTTCGGCGATCACCTTCGCGCCCGCGGGGATTGTGAGGTTTTTGCCGACTTGCTGAATCAAACCATTTTCAATGATCACGCTCGCGTTTTCGATCACCTCGCCCGTGCCCGTATGCACAAGCGCATTCGTCAGCGCGATCACCTCTTTTTTCGAAGGCTCCGCCGCCTTTGGAGCGGCGTTGGGCGCAGCGGGAACCGGCTTTGGAGCGTCTGGCAGAGCAGGCGAACCCTTCGGCACAGGCTTTGGCCCTAAAATCGGCGCCATCCCCACATTCTCCTGCCCGAGTTCAAAATCGCTGCGCGGCAAGCCCATATGCGTGCGATCCAAAGTCGGCACGCCATCGATCCACACCCGCTCCGCGACCGAATACACCGAAAAAGGCGAGCGGTTCCACAGCACCACATCGGCATCCTTGCCCACTTCCAGCGAACCCGTGCGCTCGGAAATGCCCAGCGTCCACGCCGGATAAATCGTAATCCACTTGATCGCATCATCCGGCCCCGCCGCAATACCCGCACGCTCCGCGCTCGCCAGCGCTTTTGCGGCTTCCTGATTCATGCGCTGAATCCCCTCCGGCGAATCCGTATGCACCACGGGCATACCGCCTGACCCGTGAATTAAAGCGATATTCTCGGGAATCCCATCGTATGCCTCCAATTTAAACCCCCACCAATCGGCCCAGGTGGACACCGAAATGCTGCGCTTTTTCAGCTCATCGCGGATTTTATAGGCTTCCAGCGCATGATGGAACGAGCGCACTTTAAAGCCCGCTTCATCCGACAGCGCGAGCATCGCGAGCATATCGTCGGCCCGGTAACAGTGAACCTGCACCAAGACCCGCCCCTCTATCGCGGCCGCCAGGGTCTCGAGCCCAGGATCGCGATCGGGCATTTTCGTGGGCTCGCTTAGCTCGGGCTCCGAGGGCGCCTTCGATTTACCCGGCTCCAGCCATTTTTCGCAATCGTCCTCGTAGCCATTTTCAGCGCATTGCTCTTGTATTCGCTCGTATTCGTCGCGTTTCTTTTTGTATTCGGCGATCTTTTTCGAATCCGCCATCAAACGCTTTACTTCCGCGTCCTGAAATCGCTTCCATTCATCCCGGAGCTTTTGCGCCTTTAAAAAAGCATTGCGCTGGCCGGCCAAATTACCCATCCGGGTCATCGGCGCCCTCTTGCCATTGCTTCCGTACACCCGCTTTGGATTTTCCCCGCAGGCCATTTTCAGCCCATCAGGCGCACCCTCCAAATGCATTTGCCGCCCCGAAAGCCCGCGCCTCAATTTAATCGTAATCGCGCGGCCTCCAATCAAATTCGCCGACCCAGGCAATACCTGAATGGTGGTCACTCCGCCGGCCACCGCCCTTTCAATCGCAGGGTCCTGGGGCCAAAAGGCATCCACCGTCTGCGCATGAGGCGTCACCGGATCGGTCGCCTCGTTGCCATCGCCGTGAGCCAGCGCGCCCGGCATCGGATACACACCAATATGCGAATGGGTATCGATAAGCCCAGGCGTCACAAACTTCCCCGCCGCATCGATCACTTCCGCACCCTGCGGCGCCTCGATATCGCCCTGGCTTTTGTGATCGGCCAGCGCCGCTATCTTTCCATTTTTGATCAGAATGGAACCTTTTTCGATGGTTTTGCCTGCCGCGGTCAATATCGTCGCATTGCGAATCAAAATGACAGCATTGGAACGCGGAGCCTTTTCATATCCATCGGCGACAGAAAGCCTCGTTTGCCAAGGCGCCGGCGGCGGCAGGGGCGGAGGCAGAGGGATATTCATCGTGGGGCCGGCGCGATTCACCGCGGGAGGCGGCAAATCGACGCATGAAGCCTGGGCGCACACCAAAAGCGCCAGCGAACAGCATATCTTTGGAGAGGGCGGCATATCCTGCCGGCGACGCTATCACATCGTTTCGGATGCGTTTTCAGAAAGATTTCCGGCGGGGGTCCCGGCTTGTTTTTCAGAGGACTCCGCGGGCAGATTCGCCACGATCAGCACATTGGAAAAAGGCGTGCCTTCCCATGCGGGCACAATACGGCAAATAAATCCGAGCCCGCTTAGAATCTCGGTCATTTCCCGCGCGGGCCTAAAGCGCACGCGCTCGCCCCGGTTAAAGCGAAGCGTCGTAAAAATAGCCTCTTCCAGCCGGGTCAGCGAGCTTCGCAGCCCTTGTTCGGTATCGGCCTCCCTCACCAGCAGCCTTCCCCCGGGCCTCACCGCCTGCGCCGCCCTTTTTAAAATATCGTTTTGCTCTTCAATTTGAAAGTAATGCAATAGATCGATAAGCAATACGGTATCGGCGGGCTCATACACGGCCTTTCGGGCATCTTCCTTCCAAAACGAAGCGAGCTCTCCCCGATCGGCACCGGCCCTTGCCGCTTCCTTGGCATCCCTTATTTTCGCGGTATCCCAATCGACGCCCCGCACCCGCTCCGCCCGTCCAAGCTCGAGCAGCATCAGCGGTAATTGGCCGGCTCCCGTTCCAATATCGAGCACCTCGCCCAAGGCATTCGGCGCCTCGCCTTCGATATTGGCCACCAATTTTGCAATTGGATCGGTAATTAACTTAATACGGACGTAATGAAATCGGGTTTTTTGAGCGGGCGATGGATTGTCCCCCGGCGCATAACGCAAAGCCACACGCTCGGCGGCGGCAATCCAAGGTGGCGCGTTATCGGGCAGACGATAGGGGATTCGCGGAGCGGCCGGAGAAAAGCGGCGCTTGAACGCAACACCGGCAAAGGTCAGCGAGGCGCCCGCAAGAGCCAACACCGCGCCCACCAATGGAGCGCCTAAAAATAAATCGCCTCCATACGCCTTTAAAAAGCCTGTAAGACCGAGCTCGATAAACTCTCGATCCATCCGGATCAGCGAGCCCGTGCGCAAAAAAACGCCGGCTTGCACTTCGGCCGTCATCAGCGCAGGCGCAAAAAAAGGATTGGAAATATTCGCGGCGACCCAGCAAATCGCCGCATCCAAGCGAAACCACAGGCACAGCATCAAGACCAAAGGCGTGTGGCATCCAAAAATAGGCTGAGAGCCGATAAACAAGCCCAGCGCCACCGCCGCCGCGGCCCGGGCCGGTGAAAGCTCGGCGCCCCGGAGCTCGCGCCAGGCGCGGCGCACTTCTTCGCGGAAAAGAGAGAATGGTTTAGCCAAGGCAATCCGGCGAAATGAAAGGATTAGGACGGCGGATCAGGGATTTGAGAATTGCGATCGATCGCCAAGGTCGGCTCGTCTTCGGGATCGTCATCGTCGTCGTGGAGCGCCGGAAGTTTTGCGCTTGGTTTGCTGGGCGGAGGCGGCGCCGGACCGTATGAAAGAAAGCCCGCCGGACGCGATGGCGCGCCCGAAACCGCCGTATTGGTGCGGCCGGGCGGAGGCGGCACCTGAAAGGTCGGCGCGGCGGGAACAGGCGGCGATTTTTCCGGCGGAGGCTGAAAGGCCGGCGCTTTTTGCGATGGCGCGGCCGCCGCAGATGTGGACGGGCGCTGCAATCCCGCGGAAGAAGCAGGCGCGCTCAGCGTTCGCCCGGCAAGCCCAATGCGCTGCGCTTCAGCCATGCGCAAATACATCTGAGCGTTTTTATTCTCCGGCTCAATCGCCAAAGCCGCATTCCACTCGGCGATCGCGTCATCGAGCTGATGCATCGAAAACAGCGTCATTCCCAGCAAAATACGGGCCGGCACATATTTGGGATTCACCGTGCAGGCCGCCGCAAAGTGCTCCCGCGCCTGCTCAAACTTGTTGTGATCTTTATAAATGCTGCCCAGTTTCACATGCAGATCGGCGAAATTGGGGCACCAGCGGATCGCCTTGCGCAGCTCATCGATGGCCTCGCTCGGACAATCGGCCTCGACATACGCCTGCGCGAGATCCGCGTGCATATTGGCGAGCTTCCCGCGCACCAAGGGATCCATAATCTTTTCGCGGCCCTCGAGCTCCCGGATACGGTGATAAATCCGGTGCGCTTCCTCGTATTTTCCGAGCTCCCCGCACACGACGGCCAAATTGAGCAGAGCCTCCATGTAGTGAGGATTAATCTCGACGGCGAACCGGAAATGCTGTTCGGCACCTGTTCTGTCGCCCTTATCGTTGAGAATAAAAGCGAGCATATTGTGCACATCCGCAAAGGTCTCGCCGCCAGTGGCCAGAGCTTCCTTCAGCAGGGGTTCGGCCTTATCGAACTCCCGTTTTGCGTAATGTTCTTTGCCTTGCGCAATCAGGCTTTTTAGCCTCGCATCCATCACCGGGCGAGCTTACACGAGAGTGCAGGCCATGGGCAGATGATGTGCTGGAAGGACAGTGGAGCGGCGCGGCGGCGCGCGGGCAACCCCGCAGAGCAGGGCCATACGCTGGCGGAGCGCATTTTCGCGGGCGCTGTTTCGCTGTGGCTGATCGCCCTTGTGAATGTCTTTGGGCAGATCGCGGTCGTGCCCATTGCCCTTAAATATTGGGGGCCAATCCGATGGGGAGAGTGGGTTGCCCTCACGGCCATCGTGGGATTTTTAACGCTCAGCGATTTAGGCATTCAAGCGCATGTCGTAAACCGGATGGCCACGCATCACGCGCATGGAGATCAGCGGGCATTTTTGTCCGATCTTCACAGTTCGATGCGCATTCAGTGGCCGCTTATTTTGGGCTTGTGGCTCCTGGGAAGTCTCATTGCATGGTTTTTACCCATCAATCGATGGTATAGCATTACAACCGTATCTGCTTCCATTCTGACGATAATACTATCTCTTTCCGGCGCGGAAATACTCTTTGGCGTGGCCTTCGGGCCGGTCACGGGCGTCTACCGCGCCACGGGCCGCCTCGCCCGGGGTTCTCTTATCGCGGCCCTGCAGCGCATTGGATTTTTTGCCCTGCCCATCGCGCTGATCGCCATCCAAGCAGGCTTCCTTGAAATCACCGCCGTCCGCCTGGGCTGGGCCCTGCTTTTCGGCGCGGTCATGCTCATCGATTTGCGCCGCACCACACCCTGGTTTTCCCTGGCGCCCCTCACCGGAAGCCTGCGCGAAGGCACCCGGATGCTCGCCCCCTCGCTCTTGTTTTTATTGGCCAATGTATCGGAATTCCTCGCGGTTCAGGGCACCATCATGATTATCCAGTCCGCGCTTGGAGGCGCCGCTGTCGCTCAATTTTCGACCCACCGCACCCTTGCCAATTTTAGCCGCATGCTCGCCACGCAATTGGTCAATGCCAGTTGGCCCGAACTCACCACGCTCTACGCCAAAGGCGAACGCGGTCCGATGATTCAATTGCATCGTACCATGAGCAAATTAAGCTGTGTTTTATTGGGCACCGTCACCTTGGTATTGTTTCCTATTTTTGAATGGATTTATTCGGCCTGGACGCTCCGATCCCTATCGTTAAACGTTCCACTTCTATCGATTTTATTGGCTCAAACCCTGTTATGGAGCGTGTGGAATACGGGCTATGTCGTGCTCTCGGCCATCAGCCATCAGGGCAAACTCTCCGCCTTATCGCTGAGCAACGGGGCGCTCACGGTCGCGGCGGCTTTTCTTCTGGTTCCCCGCTATGGCATTGCCGGCGCCGCATTGGGCTCGCTGGTTGTCGATATCCTGATTACCGCCTGGGCCGCGCCGCTCCTCGCCTGCAAAGCCATCGGCGATACCTGGACAGGCTATGCCCGCGAAGTCCTTCCCACCATTGCCATTGCCCTTGGCATTCCTGCGGCGCTATGCGCGCTATGCGTTCGCCTGATACCCTCGGCCTGGCTATGGACAATACTTATTCCACCCCTAGCCCTGCTTAGCGCGCTATGGCTCTTATGGATCATGCTCACCCCGGCGGAGCGCGCATCGGCCCGGACGCTCAAAGAACGGATCAAAGCCCGCCTCGCATAAACAGCTTGCCAAAGCCCGCAGCCTTTGGTACAAGGCATAAACCCACCGCTTAAACAACCAAACCATGCTAAACGATTAACTATTCGCGTGGCCACCACCTATCCCCAGCCTGCCCCCCTGCGCGCCGCCCGAACGGGCGACCAGGTCATTGCGTCTTCGCTCGGGAACCGCCTCTCGCCCGTATTGGTTCATGGCGTTCTTATCTTCCTCTGCCTCACCCTCCATTGGCTAAGCGACGATCCAGGCTTCACACTCATGGCCGCCGGCGCGCTGGTTTTTATCTTTTACGCGCTCCTGGCCTATATCGAAGCCAAACGCACACCCCTGGCCTGGGGCCCGCTTTCGTATCACTTCGCTTGGTATGCCAATGCCTTGGGCTTATCGGCTATTTATATGGGAAACCGCGTGGAAAACGGCGAACGCATTAACTTTTCCGTCGTCGTGCTCAAGCCCGACGATATCGCCGCCGCCTATATTATTTATGTTATCGGCTCCTTTGCGCTCCACGCCGGCATTCAATTGGTACGCCCGCTCCTTTCCCCAAAAGAACAGCTCGCGCGGGAATCCCAGGCCACACCCCCTTCCACCTATGGACTCATTATCCTATGGACGATCGGCGTCATCTCCCGCCTATTCGCCCCCTCCCTTGAATTTTTAGGAGGTATCAAGGGCCTGCTTCAGATGGCATCCATCGCGGCCCTATCGGTCTATGTATTAACCTATGGCGAAAAGCCCCGCATCCGATTTTGGCTTATTCTCGCGATAGGAACGGTCATCGAAGCCGCCGTCAGCACCCGCGCCGGCTCCAAAGCCGCTTTGATGTACAGCTTTCTTCCCACGCTATGGCTCCTCGCCCATTTCCGCCGCTACCGCAAATGGCTTATCCCGCTATCGGGTACGATGATCGCCCTATATTTATTGATCGTTGCGCCTGTCGTCAATGCATCGCGCAACCTGCACTGGAGCGAAGGCGCCAATCAAACCGAACGCATTCAGCGCGTGCTTTTAAGCGACCGCGCCAAAGAAGTCGATATCGGCGAACAAGTGGAAGCCTTGCTTTCCCGGCAATTTGAACCGGCGCCCGTCGCCTTTCTCTATCGCGAAGTCGAACGCAGCGGCCTTCGCTATGGAGAAACGATGGACTATTTGGCCTATGCCTTTATACCCCGCTTCTTCTGGCCTGAAAAACCCAATGTAACCCGGGGCGCGTGGTTTACGCTTTACCTTGGCCAAGCGAGAAACGAACGCGAAGTCTCGACATCCACGGGACAGATGGCCGTGGGCGAGCTCTATTGGAATTTTGGTATGCTCGGGGTGATTTTAGGATTGATGTTTTTAGGAGCCTTTATCGGCGCGCTGTGGAGGCTATCCGGCGAGGCGCCTAAAAACGATGGATTGCTGATGGTGCTCTATATCTCGCTATGCCTGACGATGGTGGACGTGGCCGAGGCGGGAACGCTCTTGGTCAGCCTGGTCTACCGGGCGATTGTTATCGGTTCGGTGATATGGATTTTCCGCTATGCCCAAACCTTAATCCCAAAGCGGGCGGCCCGGGCAGGATAACGCGATATGGATACATCCAGACCCGCACAAAACGCATTAAAATCCTATAAAATCCTGGTGGCCGGCCCCTGCTATGAAGACACCTTTGCCGACAACGTAAAATCGGCGCTTGAATCCATGGGCCACCGGGTAATCAGCGAAGCGCCTCAATCCCAGGAACGCTATTGGTCATTTCCCCGCTATGCCCTGCGCGTCGTAGAAGAAAGGCTGATGGGCGACCGGCCCAGCAGCGCCGACCGGGCTCTCTTGACATTGGCCCAGGCTAGCCGTCCCGATATCCTTTTATCGCTCACCTGGGATATACATCCCCATATTTTAGAAGAGCTTTCGCGCATCCTGCCCGGGCGGCGTATTTTATGGTGGGGAGATGCCGTAGCCAATAGCCGGCGCTGGGGAATATGCAATCCCGGCTGGGATAAAGTGTTTTTAAAGGACGAACAGGCCGTTCAGAAGCTAAGCCTTTTGGGTATACGCACCGAATTGCTCCATGAAGCGATGAATCCAGCGTGGCACCGGCCCATAGCGACCCAAAGCCACAGCGATATTGTCATCGCCGGTAATTTCTATGCGTTCCGCCAGCTCTTGGTAGCGCGGCTGCTCAAGGACGGCCATAGCTTCAGACTCTATGGAGGACAGCCTCCCTCGTGGGCCTTGCCGGAAATACGGCGCCTTCACCGGCGCACCTATATTACCCGCGAACAGAAGAGCCGCGCCTTTGGAGAAGCCCTGCTTTGCCTCAATACCTTTCATCCTTCCGAAGGGAATTCGCTCAATTGCCGCGCCTTTGAAATTGCCGGCGCGGGCGGGCTTCATGTTGTCGAATTCCGCCCCGCACTGCTTTCATGTTTTGAGCCCGGCAAAGAAGTATTGGCTTTTCATAGCTATGAAGAGCTATCGGATCATATTGAGCGGGCAAAAAAATATCCCCGCGAGATGAGCGCCATCCGCGAAGCCGGAGCCAAGCGCGCCCTCTCCGAACATACCTATCAGCACCGCCTCCGCCGCCTATTTCAATCCATATCCCTATGAGCGATACCCCTATTTCCAAAGCCTTTCAGCGCCTTCTTCAGCCCATGGCCATCGGCCTCGCCAAGCGCGCCCTTCCGCTGCGCATACGCGGCATCCCCCGATTGATGTTTATCACCGCGCCTTATATCTTTGGCCATGGCTTAGAGCTCCGCCCCACCGTCGCCGGATTCCGCCTTTGCGCCGATACAAGGCAGTATTCCGATGTGATGATGCTCTATGGCCGCTATTCCCCCGAATTTATACGCCTCTTTCAAATCCTACTCCGGCCCGGCGATAGAGTTATCGATATCGGCGCCCAGCTTGGCTATATCAGCGCCCATATCGCGTCACTCGTCGGCCCTGCCGGCGCCGTCTATAGCCTAGAACCCGACCCGGCTATTTTGCCCCGCCTCCGCCAAACCATGGAGCAAAATCGATTTCATTGGGTTCATATTCTCCCCTATGCGGCCAGCGATCACCGCGGAACGATTTCCTTCTTTATTTCCCCTACACCGGGCTGGTCCACCGCCGTTCCTGGGAGTCATCGCACCGAATTGATTCACACCGAAGTCGAATGCATGACCATCGATGAACTCGCGGCCGGCGGAAGCATTCAAGGCCCTATTCGGCTCATTAAAATCGACGTGGAAGGCCATGAATGCTCGGTGCTCGATGGAATGGGCGAGCTGTTGGACCGGGATCGGCCTCTGGTCTTGATGGAAGTGAATCCCGATATGATGGCGCCTCTTCGGCTGGGGACTTTTGATCAATTGGAACGAATTTATAATCATCGCTATCGATTTTATACCGTCCACGAACAAACAGGCTTGCTCAAAGGCGGAACGCCAATCCTAAAAGCGCTTCCCGGACCTCGGGCCATAGGATTTTGCGATGTTCTGTGTGTGCCGGCCGAAGCGCCTCTTCCCCAAGGGCTTTGCCTTAGCGGGAACGATTAAAGTCTCCCCGCAAAAGCCCGTGCGTCATTTCGATATATTGTTCCATCAAAACATTTGGATTTAAATTTTTTTCAAAATAGAGCCTGGCCCGTTTTCCCATTTCGCTTCGCGCTTCCGCCGAAAGCGCCAAAAATTCTTTGACAGCTCTCGCAAAATCCTTTGAATCTCCCGGTTCAAATACAATGGCGCCCCCCGACTCCTTGGCCATCCCAGCCGTCTCTCCTGGAGCTCCCAATAGGATCGGATTGCCCATCGCCATACAAAAGGCCAGCTTCGAAGGCACAGTCATCGAAAACAAAGGCGATGGAACCAAATGCACAAGCTGAGCCGCGGCAGACCTCGAATATTGGACCGCTTCTTCTTGGGATACCCGGCCTTTCAGGGCCACATTCTTTATATTCAGCCCAGAAATACGGTGTTTTAAATGCTCTTCCTGGCTGCCTGTTCCATATAAATCAAATTGAATTGCAATCCCTTCATTTTGCAGAATCAGCGCTCCCTCCAGCACCGTATCCAAGCCTTGGGCCGGGCCAAGATTTCCTGCATATACAATCGTTGGTGTGCCCTGCCGGGATAGATTTTCCCTTGGTTCATCGGCAATTTTTGAACCTTCTACCCAGAGCGGAACCAATCGGAGATGATGCTCATCCATTCCATCGTTAATATAGCGCTGTTTCATTCCCCGCGTCGTCGCAACCAAAAGATCCGCATGCGTATGAATCCAGCGCGAATAGGCATACATCCATTGAAGCAAGGTGTTTCCCGGGGCGACGCCCGATGCCTCAAAGCTTTCGGGCCATAAATCCGGGCTGATCAGCGCAAGCTTCGCCCCCGCGATATAGCGAAAAAAGAGCGAAGCCGCGGCCGTCGTAAAAGGCGCGTTGTACACCCATACGGCATCGGGACGGGCGCAGACCAAAGGCGAGCCCAGCGCCGCCGCCAGCGTAAACGAGCCATAAGCCAAGAAGCGGCGGAACTTTGAATGCGAGTGATCGGGTACAAAGGGCAATCGCCACACGCAAACGCCTTGTTCCAGCGATTTTTGGGGCCACAGCGAATGCACCGAATCGTAAAAGCGGCCCAGCGGATAATTGGGATGCGCCGTCACCACCGTCACCGAATAACCCGCTTTGGAAAGCGCTTCCGCCACATCCGCCGTAATAAAATTGGGCTCGGGCCGGTAGTGCTGCGAAATCAAAAGAATTTTCTTGCCATTCATTCGTCATTTATTCATTGTATCGGGAGCGAGTTGGGAGAAGGCTCACGATCATGCTTGACAGCGGAGAATAACCGCGCTTTGGATTGGGCCTCCAAAGCTTTCTAACGCGCCTCTTGGCGCAGCATTGTGCCACACCATGCTCCTTCATGACAAAATCATTGTTGTTACGGGCGGAACGGGCTCATTGGGAAAAGTGCTCGTCCGCAGGCTGCTGTCCGGCGAATTGGGCACGCCCAGAAAAATCATTGTGCTTTCGCGCGATGAAGCCAAACAGCATGAAATGCGGGTTTCCTATTTACATAAAAAGGGAAGCACCGATGAGATTATTTATAGGAACTTTTTAAATGTTCTCGAATTTAGAATCGGCGATGTCCGAAGCTATCCGGATGTGTGTTCGGCGATTCGGGGCGCGCATGTGGTGGTGAATGCGGCGGCGCTCAAACAAGTGCCCACTTGCGAATATTTTCCGGAGCAGGCGCTTTTAACCAATTGCATGGGCGCGGTGAATCTGGTGCGCGCGATTTCCGAGCATCCTTCGGATATTGAAACGGTAATCGGCGTGAGCACCGATAAAGCCGTGAAGCCTGTCAATGTGATGGGAATGACGAAGGCGCTTCAGGAGCGCATTTTTACGGTGGCCAACGTATTGAATTCAAAGACGCGCTTCGTATGTGTTCGCTATGGCAATGTATTGGCTTCGCGGGGAAGTGTCATTCCTTTGTTTCATCAGCAAATTCGATCGGGAGGGCCTGTAACGATCACGCATCCCGAGATGACCCGCTTTTTATTGAGCCTGCAGCGGGCGGTGGACACGGTATTTTGCGCGCTCAAAGAGGCAAAGCCGGGCGAGACCATTGTGCCGCGGGTTCCGGCGGCGCTGATGACCCATGTGGCCAAGGCGCTGATCGGAGGGCGCTCCATTGAGATTCAATTGACAGGAATCCGGCCTGGTGAAAAGATGCATGAAATATTGATTTCCGAGGAAGAGGCCAGGCGCACGGTAAAACGGGGCGAATTCTATGCAATTGCTCCCATGCTTCCCGAACTCAATGAGCCCGGGGCCGGCGAACCTTGGGCATTAAACAAAGAATACAGTTCGGGCGACGATTTGCTCGGCGCGGAGCAGACCAAAGAATTGCTTGCCCAGCATGGCCTTCTGCTGGAACAAGATCCTGTTCTCGATGAAGACGGCGAATTGCTGCGCTAAGCGGGGTTATTGAATTATGGCTGTGTTGGCGATTACCGGTGCAAATGGCCTCTT
This sequence comes from uncultured Polyangiaceae bacterium, assembly GCA_964537685.1. GTDB lineage: Bacteria > Myxococcota_A > Polyangia > Polyangiales > Polyangiaceae > CAZICM01. The sequence continues at coordinate 239,015 of CAZICM010000001.1, read as the reverse complement.
GGGCTTTCATTTCAGGGCATTTTTATTCGCGCGCTACCGCGATCAATTTGAACGTATTGTTCTCATTAACCGCGACGATTTTGACAATGAAAGCATTTTAGCGGAAAAACTATCGGATTGCGATGTGATCGTGCATTTGGCGGCGCAGATCATCGGCGAAGCCGATATTCTGATCGGTGAAAACCGCTGGCTCAGCAAAAAACTGACGCGGGCGCTCCAGCAATCCAACAAAAAGAATAGGCATTTGATATTTGCATCGTCGACCCATATTGAGCGGGATACGCCTTATGGCCAATCCAAGCGCGAAGCGGGCGATCATTTTTCAGAGTATTGCAATGCGAGCGGCGATATATACACACCGATTGTATTTCCTAATATATTCGGCGAATTTGGGCGGCCTTTTTACAATTCGGTGGTATCGACCTTTTGCCATCAATTGGTGCGGGGAGTGCAGCCGGAAATTCATCAGGATTCGATTTTGTCGCTGATGCACGCCCAGCAAGCCGCGCAATGCATTATGGATGTATTGCTGAACAAGACGGCCGGCGTGCAGACGCCGCGGGGCCAAGAGCTTTCGGTGAGTGCGCTGCTCAATCAATTGCAGGCCCTGGACCGCGACCGGAGGGATTTTTTAATTCCTGATCTTTCATCGCCGATGCAATTGGATTTATACAATACACTCCGATCGTATATCAGCATGGACGATTTGCCTGTCCGGTTAAATGTGCGCAGCGATCCCCGGGGAGATTTATTTGAATCGCTGCGTTCCAAGCATGGGGGCCAGGTATTTGTTTCAATGACCAAGCCGGCAAAGGAGCGGGGAAATCATTTTCATTTACGTAAAGTCGAGCGATTTTGCGTACTTTCGGGCGATGGCAATATACGCCTGCGCAGGCTGTTCCGCACGAGAAGCGATTCTTTTCAAGTGTATGGGCAATACCCTTGTGTGATCGATATTCCTACGTTTTATGCCCATAGTATTCAGAATTATGCCGAACGTGGTGATTTAATAACACTTTTTTGGGCGCATGAGATTTTCGATCCCAACAATTCCGATACCTATCCTGAGCCTGTGGATGTAAGATTATCCACGGCTCCGACATGACAGCGTCCGATTTAAAACCATTAAAAGTGATGACGGTGGTGGGCACGCGGCCCGAGCTCATCCGCCTATCGCGCGTGCTTTCGGCTCTGGATCAGCATTGCGATCATATTCTGGTGCACACGGGCCAGAACCACGATTACGAGCTCAATCAGATTTTTTTTGAAGATCTCGAGATACGGCGTCCCAAATATTTTTTGAGGGCGGCGGGCAAGACGCCGATGGAGACGATTGGGGCGATACTTTCGAAAATCGATCCTCTGTTGGAGAGCGAGGCGCCCGATGCGTTTTTGGTGCTAGGCGACACGAATAGCTGTTTAGCGGCGATGGCGGCGAAGCGCCGGAAGGTGCCGGTTTTTCATATGGAGGCGGGGAACCGGGCCCACGACCAACGGGTGCCTGAAGAAATCAATCGGAAGGTGGTTGATCATATAGCGGACATCAACATGACCTATAGCTCGCTGAGCCGGCAGCATTTATTGAGGGAAGGATTTGCGGCTGATCGGGTGTTATGCACGGGGAGTCCGATGTACGAAGTGCTGATGCACGCGATGCCGAAGATTGAAGCATCGGCGGTGCTTTCGAGGCATTCGCTGATACCGGAGCGCTATGTGGTGGTGAGCGCGCACCGGGAAGAGAATGTGGATTCGGATCATTCCTTATGGAAACTGTATTCGATCATCAATAGTGTTGCTGAGCGATATGGGTATCCGATAGTGGTGTCGACGCATCCGCGCACACGAAAGCGTATAGAGGCAAAGAAACTGGTATTTCATTCGTTGGTGAGGCTGGAGAAGCCTTTTGGATTTTTTGATTATGTGAAGCTGCAGAAGAGCGCGGCATTTGTATTATCGGACAGCGGAACGATAACGGAAGAGGCATCGATATTAAATTTTCCTGCATTGAATTTGCGGGAGACGCATGAGCGGCCGGAGGGGATGGACGAAGCCTTTGTGATGATGACGGGGCTGAGTGTGGAGCGCGTGCATCAAGCGCTGATGGTATTGCGCACGCAGGGGCGGGGGAGTGTGCACACGATGAGATTGCCGCCTGATTATGCGGTGCCGAATGTATCGGAGAAGGTGGTGCGTATGATTTTTAGTTATACGGATTATGTTCGGAGGGTGGTGTGGGGGGTTTAAATCTCGCGGTGGGCATTAGCAAGAGATTGGAAGTCATTTTTTTGTTTTTTGTTTTTGGGCTCTTTTGGTTTGGTGCTGGATGTTCAAGTGCTCAAGGTTTCTCCACCAGGCCCTCACCATCGACACCGGATGGTTTGACAGCGCCTCCAAGCACAATCGAGCAATTAAGTGAATGCGCTAATCGCGAAACGTCTCAATTCACAGACACAAACTACGCGATCATGTTTGATCTCGAAGCTGCGGAAAGCGGCAATGTGCTCCGTGCGAAGGTGACGGACTCGATGCTGGGCGACAGCGAAATGGAATCGTGCATGGCAGGCGTGCTTGAAGGAATGGTGTTGCCGAGTGTCACGCGCGCGATGCGATCGCGCAAGCTTGGTTCCAATGGAAATGTATCGCTGCAATCCCTGGCTCCGATGGGCAATGTGCTGGTGTTGGGAGGCCCGATCAATTTGGTTCCAATTTTGATCGTGGCGGGCGGCGTGACGATTCTCGTTGCTGTAGCGATTTATGTGGTGAGCGACTCAACGGCATCATCTGGCGATCCGAAACCGGCGGGGCCGGACTGCAAGAAGGAAAAAGAACGATGCCTCGATGTTTGCTCGGATTCATCGCTACCGTCGGGCGATCATGGTTTTAGGTTTTGGAACTGCGTAAATAAGTGTATGGCTGACGCTGGGTGCTGAAATGAAAAGAGATATTGCCGAGACCATTAACAATCTCATGCTTGAATATGGAGCGAAATTGGATGAATCCGTTCGATTTGTGATGGAGAACTGCAGCAAGGACGAATTCGATCGTTATCGCTCGGCTGTGGGGCAGATGATGGGGACAATGCTTTTGGATGTAATGAATCCGATCTATCGCGAGCATCCCGATTTAAAGCCGCCGCAGCTTGATGATGTCGGGCCGGTGCGCTGAGGGTGCGCAAACTATCGGTTATCGATGAATTTCGTTGGTATTTGTATTGAGGGATTATACTAAGGTGCGATAGCGTGCGTGGATTGATTTATCGTATTTTGAAGCGGGTGACGGCAATCTTTTTCGAATCAAATAATTGTTGGAGGCGGAGTGTGAATCATGTGGAGCAATACCCTATCGCAGTCATGCTATCGCGATATCAGCGTCGCGCGGTATCGGTCACCTGAAACGCCCATCCTTTCCTCTGTATCGCTGCACTCGTTCATCCCATTCGGGCGAGTTTGAAGCCAAGTAAGCAAGTCCCCCAAGGGCCGCTAGCAATGCAACGCCAATGCCAATTGCTGCCGCAGCACCCGCGCCAGAATTCTGTGACGCGGTAGCACGTCGTGCGTTTGGGGCAGTTTGAGGCGCATCGGGGGTGCCAACTGCTGGATGTATGATATTTTGAAGCTCTCGCGCCACTTGTTGAATATTGGGCCTTTTCGCGGGTGAACGAGAGATCATTGCCTTGGCTAACGTTTTGAGCTGCAATGGAGCGTCAGCTCGCTCGAGGAGCGCTGGATTTAATTCACCGGTCAACAATTCGATCGCCACCATTCCAAGCGAGTAAATGTCGGCACCAGAATGGAAATCATCGCCCATCATGATTTCTGGAGCAATGTAACCCTGCGTTCCTCCAGGGGAATAGGTCATCGTGCCAGTGCCATGAGGCACCCGCGCAAGACCGAAATCGCTCACCTTAACTACGGCCTCATCACCGAGGTTTACGAGGAGCAAATTATCGGGCTTAATATCTCGATGGAATCCACCTGCTTTGTGAATTCCGGCCAGCCCTTCTGCCACACACCCCAACGCCCCCACAACGTCGAGCCATGGCTTCCGATCCTTAACCCACGATCGCAGCGATCCGCCATTGCAGTACTCCATAACAATAAAGGGTGCCGGAAGACTCAAATTAAAATCCAGCACATCAACCACGAATCGATTGTTTATCTCTTCTCGCAGTAATCGGAGTTCGCGGCCAAATTGCTTCAAAGAGGACGAGTCGAGCTTTTTCAACTGCTTAATTGCCACCAACGTGCCTGATGCGGTGTCTTTTGCCAGACTTACAAGTCCGAAGCCGCCTTCGCCCAGTTGCCGAATAATTTGATATGGCCCCATATGCAATCCTTTTCAAAATAGCTGCACATTGTGATTTCACCCGTTCCAGGAAACGAGCATCACCCGGCGCTTATGGCACATATGGAATGAATTTCCAATCAGAATCCTTCAATGCCTTTGCTGTAATCTACAAGAACCCTCCCCATCAACAACTTCTAACTCGCCCGCTGGGTTTCAGGCCCATATACCAAATAGAGATAAACCGACAATATATGCGATGAAAATCGATAAAATCCCCGCTCCCGCCCGCTGTCGTCCAATAACACGCCCAGCTTTTTCATTCGCTGAATGAAATTCGATACCAGTTGATGTTCGCTTTCAGGAACCATCGCCAAAAGGCTTTTCCGCTCTAGGCTTAGGTTGTTTAAATCGCTCGATCCTACGATTTTCCGCAAGATGGCTTGGTATTTCTTGCTGCGAACCGCTTTTACAACCTTTTCGTGTATGTGTTTTTCCCCAATCACCAACGCCGCGCTGATAATCCCTCGAATGGCATCCATCCGGTCAACCATTTTGTCGGTGTTGACCTTGAATACCGCGTCGCCTATTTCATGCGCGACCGCAGGAATGCCGCCCGTGTAGCGCGATAGAAGATTGAGCGCTTCAGGCGCTATGCGGTGCCCTACGCTTCCAAATGCCTCTTGAAAGAAGGTCTTGGTCTCGCCGTCGCTCCATGGATTGATGTCGATTAAATCAAATACCCGCGCCAGCGATGGATTGAGCCGCGCCAGCGATGCCCGCCTCTCTTTCACTCCAACCAGTAAAATGCAGATTGGCATTGGATGATATTGTGTCGCAATTTGATCGACAAGGATCTTAAACCAGTCGGCAAATTCTTTCGATTCGGCTATGCCGTTGATGTTGTCGAGTATCAAGAGGAGGCCGGTCGCTTGGCTGTCGGCTTTGAGCTGGGTTATCAATTGATGCAGGGCTTTGGCAAAATGAGCCTGCAATCCTTCGAGTTGTTTTGGTTCAGGCGTGAATTGGAGTTTTATGCCGAAAAAATCCAAGGAGTGAACGGATTTGCCAAATAGGCTCTTGACTTTTTCGCTCCACTTTTTGGAGACGCATTCTTCGAGGACGGATGTGAAGACGCGCTGGACGAGTTGGGAAACTGTGTCGGCTCCGCCAAGCAAGACTTGAACCGCTGCCATGGAGTGCCGGCGTTCGGCAAAGTGTTTGATGTAGGCGGCGATCGAACTCTTTCCAATGCCGCGCTCTCCCGAAAGAAATGCAATCCGGGGAATGCCTTTGGATGCAGCATTGAGATGATCGCTTAGGCGGCGCAGCTCGTTTTCGCGGCCTACAAATAATTCGATGGGTACAGGTGATCCAGGAGTAAATGGACTGTAGTCGGGAAGCATTTGTTGTTGTTGGTATTCACCGGATGGCCTCCCTGTCAAGTCGTATATTTTTTATATGCGCTATCCCTTTACTCCGCCCGCCGTGAGTCCCGCGATTAAATGCCTCTGCGCGATATAAAATAATCCCATGACGGGCAGCGAGACAATTAAGGCGCCCGCCGCAAACTTTTCCCATTGGGCGTCGTATTCGCCTATAAATCGCTGGAGCATCACGGGCAGTGTAAACATGTTTTCTTTGTCCAATAGGGTCGCCGCTAAAATAAATTCATTGTAGGCACTCATAAATGCAAAGAGTGCCGTGACCGCAATGGCCGGCCTCGCCGCCGGTAATACGACTTTGATAAAGGCTGTGAATCGTGTCGCCCCATCCACCATCGCCGCTTCTTCTAAATCGACGGGTATGGATTCAAAGGCCGCTCTCAATTGAAATATCGAAAAGGGTACCGATGTCGATGCATAACATACGACAAGCCCCGTGCGCGAGTTGAGCAATCCTAAATAATTGAGAAGTAAATATAAGGGGACGGCGCTCGCAACCGCCGGAAACATTTGGGTCGCAAGCATCGCTCGTACTCCAGCTTGTTTGCCCGCAAATTCAAATCGCGCGAGGGCGTAGGCCGCTGGTATCGCGATCAGCACGCCGACAATCGCCGTGGAGATGCTGACCACAATCGAATTGAAAAATTGCGCGCCAAACAGCCATTCGCCTGTCTTGCTTTTGCTCAATACAACCGCATTGAGATGGTCTATCGTTGGATTGACCGGGATGGGCAGTATCTGGCCCGCTGGATTGCGGGAACCCGAAAATCCTAGGGAAATAACCCATAGCACCGGATACAGCGCAAACGCTACGGCCAATACCAAGGCGAGGTGGACCAATACGCTTTCAATGGGAGAGATGCGTTCTTTCATGGCCGTTTCCTCTTTATGCGGTTTTGGCCTGGGGCGCGTTTATCGTTGCGCTCTTGAGCGGGGTTTCAGGCGGGCTGGCAGGGGCCGCGGCGGCGCTTTCAGGCTTTTTATTGCGGGATGTGATGCGGGTGATGAAGGTGAGGAGGAAGAAGATAAGGACCGAATAGGCCGCCGCGTAGCCGTATTGGCCGTCCCGGTTGAAGGCCCAGCGATAGGCTTCGGAAACGAGGATTTCTGTCGCGCCGTCAGGGTCGCCGCCCGATACGAGGTAGATGACGTTGAACATATTAAATGTCCAAATGGCGCCTAGGGTGATGGATGGGGCGAGGACGGGCGCGATCATCGGGAGGGTGACAAGGCGGAGGCGCTGGAATCGCGTGGCTCCGTCGACTTTGGCCGCCTCGAGGACGTCGTCGGGTACGGAGGTGAGCGCGCCTAGGGTGACGACCATCATGAAGGGAAAGCCCAGCCATACGTTGGTCGAGAGGTTGGCGACGAAGGCCGTTGAGAATTGGGAGAACCATGAGATGGGTTCGGTGCTGGTTCCCATTAGATCGCTGAGGGCGTGGATGAGGCCGTTGACCGCTCCAAATTGGCGGTGAAACATGCCTTTCCATGAGAGGGCGGTGACGTAGGAGGGGACGGCCCAGGGGACGATTAAGAGGACGCGGTAGAGGGCTTTGAAGCGGAGCGTGGGGCGCGAGAGCAAGAGGGCGAGGGCGACGCCGATGCCGACGTGCAGGGCGAGGTTGCAGACCGTCCAGAAGATGGTGACGAGCAATACGACGTAAAATGAGCCGGTGGTGAAGAGGGGGCCGCCGCGCGCGCTGAGGATGGATATGAAATGGGTGAAGCCTACGTAGCGAAGGTTTTCCCAGCCTCCGGCAAAGTTGCCAATAAAGAGGGATGTGGCCGCGCCAACGAAAAGAGGAACAAATACCAAAAGACCAACAGCCAATACGGCGTGAATTAAATATTTATAGGCGGGAAGGGATTGTTTTAGGGTTGGGTCGGTATTTCCCGCTTGGGCGTTCTTGAGCCATTTGTAGGCCATTGCAATGCCAATCAATCCAATCAAAATGGCCAGCGGTACGGGCGAGGAGGATGGAGGCGGGGGCCGGCGTATGTCGTCAAAGCGGCGCTTGGCTTCGGAGAGGACGGTTTCAGGCGTGAGATCGACCCGGCGCAAGGCTTTTTTCATCGCGCGGCCCGAGACATCCCAGGCGGCGGACATGGCAAGGGCCGAGGGGATTGGTATGGCGTCTTTGCTTTGGTCGGTGAAGGCTTTTAAAAAGGCTTGATCGCGTTCGGTCAATCCGATGGTATTGACATCGATGTCGGCCCGGACGGGGGGGACTTTTACTTTTTGGGTGCGGATTTTTGCGGCTTCTAGGCCGGATATCCATTGGGCGAGGCTGCGGGTGAGTTCGCGCTGGGCTCCCTTGGGCGACATCATGACGGCTTCGACCGTGAGCATGGGGCGCAGGGGTTGGCCGCTCGCTTTGAGTTTGGGGAGGGGGACGACGCGGTAATGGTCGAGCGCGCCGGAGAGGCCGTCCGCAAACCAGGGGCCGCTGATGACAAAGGCGGCCCGGCCCGATTTAAAGAGATCGCCCACCAGTGCGCCGTCGGCGTCTTCGGGTATGGTTCCATTCCGTAGGAATTGGCGGACAATTTCAAGGGATTTTTCGGCGTCTTTGCCAAAAAAGCCGTATTGGTCTTCGGGCGCGAGAAGCGAGAGGCCGAAGGCGCCTAGGATTGCTCCGTGAAAATAGGCGTTTTGGGCTTCGTAGACGAGGGGATAGACGCCTTTGGGAAGCGTGCCTTTGAGGCTTTCAAAGTCTTCAAAATAAGCCGGAGCTTCTTGGGCTAATTTTGTATTGATGTACAATGCGACGCATTTGGTGCTGAGGGGGAGGCCATAGAGTTTGCCGCCGACGCGGACGGCGGAGAGGGCCGATGGAATAAATGCGTTTTCGCTTTCGAGCGCGGCGTTTGCTTCGCCGACGATGCCGCGGGATACGTAGTCGCCCAGGCGTTCGTGGGCGTCGAGGTAAATATCGGGGCCCTCGCCGATCGAAATGGCAGACGTTAGTTTGGTTTTGAAGGCATCGAAGGGGAGCGCGAGGGTTTCTATTTCATGGCCCGGGTTTTTGGCTTTCCAGGCGTCGAGGATGGAGCTGAGGGCCTGTTCTTCTTCGCCGCCGACTTTGTAGGCGTGCCATACGCGAAGGGTTTCGGCGTAGGCTGGCCCGGGCAGGATGATGAAGGCCAATGCAAAGAAAATAAAAATTCGAAGGGCCAAACAATATGATTTCATTGGCTCGCCAATCGAAGGGATTTTCCGCTTTCGGGGTCGAATAGATGCAGGGTGTTGAATTGGAGATGAAGGGTATCGCCTTTTTTGACGGGCGAGCCGGCTTCGACGCGGGCAATGAAGGGCGCGTCGCCGATGGTTCCGTGGGCAAAGGATTCGGTGCCCAAGGCTTCGACGATGCTGACGGATAGGGGCGAGCCTGTTTCCGCGAGGGCGATGTCGTGAGGCCGGACCCCTAGAATAACGTCGCGGCCGGGTTTGAGGCCGGGAAATTCTTCTGCATTGAGTTTGGAGCGCAGTCCCGGCTTGCCCGCGCCCACCACCATGGTATTGCCGTCTTCTTCGGTGATTTTGGCGCTGATAAAATTCATGGCGGGGCTGCCCATAAAGCCCGCGACAAAGCGGGTGGCCGGGCGCGCGTAAATGTCCAAGGGCGCTCCGGATTGCTCGACAACGCCTTTGTTAAGGATAAAGAGGATGTCGGCCAAGGTCATGGCTTCTACTTGATCGTGGGTTACGTATACACTGGTGGCTCCCAATCGATCGTGTAGTTTGCGGATATCGACGCGGACTTGGGCGCGGAGGGCGGCGTCGAGGTTGGATAGAGGTTCGTCGAATAAAAATAAATTGGCCCGGCGGACAATGGCGCGGCCCATGGCGACTCTTTGGCGCTGGCCTCCAGAGAGGGCTTTGGGCAGGCGATCGAGCAGTTTTTCTAGGCCGAGCATGTCGCTGGCTTCGCGGACGCGCTTTTCGATTTCGGTTGGGTCGGTCTTGCGGAGTTTTAATCCAAAGGCGAGGTTTTCGCGTACCGTTAAATGGGGATATAATGCATAGGATTGGAAGACCATTGCGATGTCGCGGTCGCGGGGTTCGATGTGGGTGACATCGCGTTCGCCAAAATGAATGGTGCCGTTGTCGGCGATTTCAAGGCCGGCCAAGAGGCGGAGGAGTGTGGATTTGCCGCATCCCGAGGGGCCGACGAGGACGGCAAAGGCGCCTTCGGGGACGTGGATCGATACGCCTTTGAGGACTTCGGTGTTTCCAAAGCGTTTTCGGAGTTGTTTGACGGTGACGGCGGCCATGGTTTAAGGGAGGGGGACGGCTTGGTTTTGGGGGACGAGGACGGCGGCAGTCTGTTGGGCAAGGGTGATGTTGAGGCCCTGGGTGCCGTCGACGGTGTAGGGGGTGCCCGAGAGGACGTCGACGAGGGTGGTGCCTGCGGGTGCGCCTACGGTCATGATGGCGCCGTTGTTGGAGGTGGAGCTGGGTTGGTTGGGATTGGTGTTGAATACGATGAGCGCGTAGCCGTCGCCTGCGTCTCCGCCCGAGCGTTCAAAGGCGAAAATGCCTGCGTCGCTTTCGGTGCCTACATGGTCTGTTGACCATCGGATGGTTAGGCCGCCTTTTGATATGGCGGGATAGCTTTTCCGGATGGCGGATATTTTTTTAATCCATTGGAATGTGGCGTTGTTTGTATCGAATTCAGACTTCCAGAGGTCTTCGCGGTTGGCCGGATCGTTTCCGCCGGAGAATTGTTGTTCGGTGCCGTAATAGATGCAGGGGATGCCTTGAACGGTGAATAAAAATAAGAGGGCGTTGTGCAGGGCTTCGACGCCTTTGCCGCTATTTAAGAAGCGGGGTACGTCGTGGTTGTCGAGGAAGTTGACGAGCAATTCCTGGGGCGATATGCCGGGGCCGCCTTCCATGGGTTCGGAGCCGTAGTTTTGGAGTTTTTCTTGCCAGAGGGTTTCTATGCCTTTGGTGGGGCCGGCGCTTTGGAAGACATCGCGGATGACCCTAAAATGCTGCGGGAAATAAAATACGCTGTCGAGCATGTCGCCGGTGAGCGGGGCGCCGCTGGGGTCGCAGCTATTTTCCCGGTCGGGATCGGTGGGCATTTCTTTTTTGGTGTAGGTGCCGACTACATCGTCGCGGCCATCGAAGACTTCGCCAAACATTAAGAAATTGGTTTTGCCGCGGGCTGCAAGTCTTTGGCGTACGCGCTGGGTGAAATAGCGCCAGAATTCTTTTTCGACGTGTTTAACGGTATCAATGCGGAATCCATCGAGGTCGGTAAGCTCGACCCAGCGGGCGTAGGCGTCCACCATGATTTCTTTGACGCCACACAGTGTTGTATTGACGTCTTTGAGGCCGCCGGGGAAATCGCCCATGAGAAGCTGTTCGGGGATATCGAAATTGACGGTCCGGCCTTTGCCGTTATAGGCTTCGGCTTTGCCCATATATCCTGTGGGCGGGATATGGTTGGAGGCGGGATCGTAGACAAATACGATAGGTGCGGGGCCGGCTTCGCCTAGGGATGTAAAGGATTGGATGCCTCTTAGGTCGAAATCGGGGTCGTATTCGTTCATGTGGGTGACGGCGGAGAGGACGGTGTTGTCGCCATAGCGTACGCCGCGGCCATCGCCTGCAACCCGGTCGTCGGGTTCGCCATTCCGGTTGACGTCGTAATAGAAGATTTGGCCCATGTGGTTGGTGACAATATCGAGGATGACTTTGATGTTGCGTTCATGGGCTTTGGATACCAGTCGGCGCAGGCTTTCTAAATCGCCGAAATGGGGATTCGTCATATAGAGGTCTTGGGCCCAATAGCCGTGATAAGCGTCGAATCCTGCGTCGGTGTCGACGTTTTTGACGACAGGTGAGATCCATAAGGTGGTTACGCCGAGTTCGGATAGATAGTCGAGGCGGTTTTCTACGCCGCGATAGTCGCCTCCGTGGTATTTGCCTTCGGCCGATAGATCGACGCGGTAGTCGTTGCCTTGATCGCCGTTGTCAAATCGGTCGACCATAAGTTGGTAAATGATTTCTTCGCGCCAGTCGCTGACATGGGTGGCGAGTTGTATTTCGCCCGCGTGATCGAATTCCATGCAGCCGGTGAGCAATAACGCCGCGCCTGCGCCGATTATTGCCGCGCCAAGTTGTTTTTTAATATTTTTGATATTTTTGATATGCATGTCGATCAATTCCCATAGCTAGCGTTAAACCACCATTCCGCGCCTACGCCGAGATAGTGCTCGGTCTTTCGCAATTGAAAGATGTCGTCTTGCGAATAGAAGGCGCGGGCCGCGTCGTTGCGCAGCGAGACTACGTACATGACTTGGATGACCGGGCGGCTAAAGCTTCCACGGCCAGCGGGGGATAGAAAAGGTATTAATCCAATGCGGGTGACAGTGCCTGTAAGGGCGCCGTCGGGTGCGCCGGGGAGGGGGATTTGTTGGGGGGCATAACCAGGTGGCAATAAAACGCCGCGCTGGTGGACTTGGTGCGAGCCTTCGACGGCGATTCCGCCGAGTTCGCCGAAGAAGAGGTTGGGGCGGACCAGGAAAATGCCTTCGTCGATGTCGTTCCAGTCTAAATCGGCGCTGGCATTTCTAAAGCTTCGGAAATAGGCGCCGAGCATGACGCTGAATGGGCCGTTTTCATAGTTGCCTCCGGCGGCGATTAAGAGTTCGTGGGCGCCGTCGCTCTTTTTGTCGAGGGTTAGTCCGATCGGCGTGCCCCATTCTCCGTAGGCGGCTACGCCCGTGGAATAGCGCGCAAATATATTGATATGGGTGTCGCGCTGGCCTGTCCAGGCGCCGAATTGGAGGCCAATCCGGAAGCCGTTGTCAGGGGGTAAGTCCTCGAAGAGCCCGGGTTCGGTTTCGCGCTGACCATAGGGTACGGCGTGGGCTTCTCCATAGGCCGAGACTTTCATGCCAGCTCCGCCTTCGCGGGGCAACATCTGTGTGTATTTGGCACTTCCGATGAATTTTTGACGGTCGAGCACGCTTACCGTATTGGCGCCCCAATTGTTTGCAGGGGCGGGGCGCGGAACGTTTTGCTCGAAATACATTGATTCGGGTTGGTTTAATCCACCATGCAATGCAATTTTAGCGTTGGGGCTGAATTGATAGGCGAGGCCGCCGCCGACGGTGTTGAGGTTATCGAGCGGCCAGAAATTTAATAAATAAATATCGTCGCCGCGGTACATGCGCGAGCCAACCCAAACGGATAGGTTGCGGCTTCCAAGGCCCTTTTCTTCGATATATAGATTCCGGACGGCCATTTTTATATCGAAATTGCCGTTGTAATGAAAGATTGGGTTGCCAATTGCAAGGGTTGCAACGATGCGGGTGCGGGCGTCGGTCTTTTCCCAGTAGTCGTCGCGCCGGAATTCAAGCTCGGCATAGTTGATTTCGTCGAGGCGCGATCCGTAGGCGACCAAATCGGCGTCGCGTCCAGGGGCTCCGCGTAAATCGGTCGCCGATATCACGCGGCCATACGATCCAAAGGAAAATGCGTGAAGCGGCTCACCGTCTTTCGCCAGCGCTACGCCGCCCGAGCTGGGTGCGGATGGTAGTTGCGCCGGACCTATCGATACCTTGGCCGATGCGGGGTTGGGGTCGTCGATTCCGGGTTTGGGCGCTGTGGGTGGAGCGGTCTCCGCAGCCTTTTTTTCCGCGCTTTTTTCGTCTGTTTTCGGGCCCGCTTCGGGCTCTTTGTTTTCAGGCGATCCCGTTTCGGGAGGCTGGGCCGGGGAACTTGGCTCGTTCTGCGCCAAAGTTTCCGTGGTCCACACACTGATGCTGGTCATGGCGAGCACGGTGAGTGCGCGCGCGCGTACGTTCAACAGGAGAGGCTTTCGCACGGGCAGGCAACCTACACCAAGGGGGTGCGCTCCGTCTCGCCCAACGTGCACGCCTTGCGCGCTTGTTTCGTTTATGATGCGCGTGTGCCCCGGCTAGGGATGTCCCTGTGTACGCGGTGGGTGTTCGTTCTTCACTTCCACCAGCCCTTCGGCAACTTGGACGCGATCGTCTTTGATGCGGCTCTGCGTTGTTACGAGCCGACCTTGGATTTGCTTCTCGCGTTTCCTCATGTGCGGGCGGGTATTCATGTCTCGGGTACGCTGCTTCAGTGGTTCGCGCGTAAACGGCCCGAGGTCTTGGACAAGCTCTGCACGCTGTCTGAGCGCGGGCAGGTGGAGATCATCGGGGGGACGCTGGAAGAGGCTGTTCCTGCGATGTTGCCGGAGCGCGATTCGCTGGGGCAGCTCGTGCGGATGGCGGATTTGTGCGAGGCGCTCTTTGGGCTGAGGCCGCGGGGGATGTGGCTTGCGGAGCGGGTGTGGGAGCCTGATTTGCCGCGTGTGATTGTGCAGGCGGGCTATCGCTACACGCTTTTGGACGATACGCATTTGTTTGCGGCGGGTGTGCTGCCCAAGCCGCAGGGGTATTACGTGACGGAGAAGGCGGGCTGTTCGGTGGCTGTGCTGCCGATCGATCGCGAGCTTCGCAGCAAGATACCGTTCGCGTCGGTGGATGCGCTGCTTCAGTATTTGTACGGCGCGCGGGGCTCGGTGCTCACGTACGGGGATGACGTAGAGAAGTTTGGTTTTTGGCCGGCGACGCAGAGGCGGGTGTGGCACGAGGGATGGCTGCGTTCGTTGTTTTCGGCGCTGTGGGATAACCGCGAGTGGCTCTTGACGGTGCCGCCTTCGGAGGTGCTGAAGGATGATCCGAGCGGGCTGATTTATTTGCCGTCGATGGCGTATCCCGAGATGGACGCGTGGTGTTTGCCTGCGGAGACGGCGGCGCGTTTTGCGGATGTTGCGGCGGAGATCGATAAGGCCGGGTTGCGCGCGGAGGCCGAGCCTTTTTTGAGGGGCGGTCAGTGGATGGGGTTTATGGCGAAGTATTCGGAGAGCCGGAGGATGTACCGGAAGATGCTTCGCGTGTCGCAGATGGTGGAGGATGCGCGGGCGCGGGGCGATCAGGCGTATGAGGCGGCGCGCGCGGCTTTGTACAGGGGGCAGGCGAACAATGCGTATTGGCATGGATGGTATGGCGGGCTGTATGTGGGGCATTTGCGTTCGGCGGTGAATTCGTCGCTGCTTTCGGCGGAGCTGTTGCTTTCGGCATCGCCTGAGCCTTCGATTTCGACGGCCGATCACGACACCGATTTTTTTAGCGAGGTTCGTTTAGAGGCTGCGCATGTGAATGTGGAAGTGCAGCCGAGCCAGGGCGGGCGGGTGTCGGCGTTGGAGATCCGGAGCGCGAGGTATTTGCTGACGGATGTGCTGGGTGAGCGTTTTGAGGCGTATCACCGGGATATTCCAGACGCTCGTGTGATGAGCGATGATGAGTTTGAGTCGACGGTGGAGACGACTTCGGTGCATGACATTCCGAGGGCGGTGGAGCCCGATTTGGTGGGCAAGCTGCAGGTGGATGCGTATGAGCGGGGCGCGTTTGTCGATCATCTGTTGCCTGCGGGCGCGGATTTGAGGGCGCTGACCTTGGGGATTTATGCGCCGCTGGTGAATCTGCCGAACACGCCGTTTTCGGTGGAGGTGACGGAGAGCGGCTCGCATGGAGCGCAGGCGATTTTAAGGGGCGAGCGCGATGGAATTTTCGTGCGCAAGGATATCGCGATCGATCGGGATCGCATCTTGGAGGTGCGTTACGAGGTGAGTGCGGATGGCCCGAAGGCGAGCGTGGCGTTTGCGAGTGAGACGGCGTTTACGCTGCAGAGGCCGGAGCATGGTGAGGGGCGGAGGCTGTTGATCGAGGCGGATGGCGGCGAGGTGCTGGATGTGGCGCCCGGTTCGGTGGGCACAGTGTTCAATGTGCGTAAGCTGAGGCTGGTTGGTGAGAGCCTGGGCGTGGATGCGGTGGTGGATGTGGAGCCTGCGGCCGAGCTATGGCGCTTTCCCTTGGAGACGGTATCGCGGGGCGAGCGGGGCTTTGAGGCTTCGTATCAGGGGACGGTGCTGGTCTTTGTGTGGAGGGGCGAAATTGGGGAAGGTTCATCGATTGCGGGTGCAATTCGATGGGATTTTAGCGGATGCCGGAAGGTGCAGGCAAAGGAGTGGGGCGTATAAATTCTTTTCAATTCATACGCCCTCTGAAGCAGTTGCAATTGAATTTAATTAGTAAAATATACGAAGAAAATGGATCACTGGAATTGCTGGGCTTCGGTTGACTCGGTGAGGGCCAAGGTCGAGGCGAGTCCGCCGCTGATGACCTGAGCGACCTGATCGAAGTAGCCTGTTCCGACTTCGCGCTGATGGCGGGTGGCGGTGTAGCCGTTCTTTTCGGCGTCAAATTCGGCCTGCTGGAGGCGGGTATAGGCTGTCATGCCCTCTTCGGCATAGTGCTTGGCCAGGTCGTACATCGCATAATTCAGCGCATGGAAGCCTGCAAGCGTGACGAATTGGAACTTGTAGCCCATTGCCCCCAGTTCGCGCTGGAATTTCGCGATGGTGGCGTCGTCGAGATGGCGTTTCCAGTTAAAGGAGGGCGAGCAGTTGTAGGCCAGGCGTTTGCCCGGGAATTGGCGATGAATGGCCTCGGCAAAGCGCTTGGCTTCCTCGAGGTTGGGTGTCGAGGTTTCGCACCACACCACATCGGCAAAGGGTGCATACGCAAGACCTCTGGCAATAGCCGCATCGAGTCCGCCTTTGAACACGAAGAAGCCCTCGGGTGTGCGTTCGCCTGTAATAAAAGCCTTATCGCGCGGGTCGACATCGGAAGTGAGCAATTTGGCGCTGTCCGCATCGGTTCGGGCGACGAGGACGGTGGGAACGCCCATGACATCGGCCGCCAAGCGGGCCGCGACCAAGGTGCGGATAAATTGGCTGGTGGGTACCAGGACTTTGCCGCCCATATGGCCGCATTTCTTTTCAGAGGCCAATTGATCTTCGAAATGCACACCGGCCGCGCCGGCTTCAATCATGCCCTTCATGATTTCGTACGCATTGAGCGGGCCTCCAAAACCGGCTTCTGCGTCGGCCATGATGGGTGCAAACCAATATCGGCTGTTTTTGCCCTCTGCGCTTTCAATTTGATCGGCGCGCTGAAGCGCTTGGTTGATGCGCTTGACGACCTGGGGCACGCTGTTGGCCGGGTACAAGCTTTGGTCGGGATACATGGCTCCAGCTTCGTTGTTGTCGGCGGCGACTTGCCACCCGCTCACATAAATGGCTTTGAGGCCCGCGCGCACCTGCTGCATGGCCTGGTTTCCTGTGAGCGCGCCAAGGGCTTGCACATAAGGCTCGTTGTGCATCAGTTCCCAGAGCCGGTTGGCGCCCATTTCTGCCAAGGTGTATTGAATGCGCATACTGCCGCGCAATTTTTTGACATCCGCCTCGGAATAAGGCCGAACAATGCCCTGAAAGCGCGGGGGAACCGGGCGGGCGGCCTTTTCGGCGTTGGCGGAGGGCGTAATCATTTCTTGCGTATGGGCCGTAGACATAGTGTTCACCTTATTCCTTGTTGAGTTCAAACGACGTTAAAAGCTCATAAGCCGGCAAGGTCAGAAACTCGACCAAGTCGGA
Source organism: uncultured Polyangiaceae bacterium (assembly GCA_964537685.1). Lineage (GTDB taxonomy): Bacteria > Myxococcota_A > Polyangia > Polyangiales > Polyangiaceae > CAZICM01. The sequence goes on along the minus strand of CAZICM010000001.1, from coordinate 221,755 downwards.
TCGGGTTGAGAGGTTTTCAAACAATTGCATCGCGGCCTCGAATCGGCCTTCTTCAAAGCGCCGGGCCGGAAGCGATTGTTTTAATAAATTCATTTCATTGACAATGGTGGTTTTTACCAATTCGGGTGTTACCGAATCGCCGTTATCGAGCGGGGCTCGGTGCGCTACCCATTGCCAAATTTGAGCCCGGGAAATCTCGGCTGTGGCCGCGTCTTCCATTAAGCTGTACAAAGGCACGCAGCCCATTCCCCGGAGCCAAGCTTCAAGGTATTGAATACCAACACGAATATTATGAGACAATCCTTGCATGGTTCGCGGGCCGGCCGGAGCTTCAAGCAAATCGGATGCTTGGACAATGACATCATTGCGCAATTGATGTAATTGATTGGGTTCTGGCATATGGGCGTCAAATATTTCGCGCGCAATGGGAACGAGCCCCGGATGCGCGACCCAGGTTCCATCGTGGCCATTGCGGACTTCGCGCAATTTATCGGCGCGGACCTTATCCAAAGCCTTTTGATTTTCGGCCATATCCGTTTTAATTGGAATCTGGGCCGCCATTCCGCCCATGGCATGCGCGCCGCGGCGGTGACAGGTGCGGATTAACAATTGAGAATAAGCCTTTAAGAAAGGCTGTTCCATCGTAACACCGGCGCGGTCGGGCAAGATCCTCGACGCATCCCTGCGGTGTTTCTTGATAAAACTAAAAATATAATCCCAGCGCCCGCAATTTAATCCAGCGATATGGTCTTTGAGGGCATAGAGTATTTCATCCATTTCGAAGGCCGCTGGAAGCGTTTCGATCAATACGGTGACTTTGATTGTTCCATGCGCCAATCCCAGCTTTCGCTCGGTATGGCTGATGATATCGTCCCATAGCAAAGCCTCGTGATGGCTTTCTAATTTGGGCAAATAGAAAAAGGGGCCTTTGCCTTGGCGAGCCAGTGCCTTGGCGTTGTGAAAGGCGAAGAGTCCAAAATCGATAAAGGCTCCCCGCATGGGTTTTCCATCGAGGCTTAGATGCTTTTCCGGTAAATGAAGTCCCCGGGGCCTGACCATTAAGGTGGCCGTCCGTTCATTGAGCGAATAGGATTTTCCGCTCTCTGCGTCGATATAGCGGATATTTCCCGATACCGCATCGATCAAATTCTTTTGGCCATCGATGATATTGCGCCAGGTGGGCGCCGTCGAATCCTCGAAATCGGCCATAAATACATTTGCCCCCGAATTCAGGGCGTTGATGATCATTTTTCGATCGACCGGCCCTGTGATTTCCACCCGGCGATCTTGCAAAACCGGAGGAAGCCCGGCGATTGTCCATTCCGAATCGCGGATCTCTTGGGTCTCCGCCAAAAATCGAAGCTTTTCCCCGCCGTCCAGCCGCGCCTGCAGTGCTTTGCGCCGCTCCAGCAGGGTGTGGAGACGGCTCGAAAATTTGCGCTCTATCTCTCCCACAAATGCCAGCGCTTCAGGGCTGAGAATGCGCTCATCTCCGGCTTGAGCGGGGGCAAGTAAAGAGGGTGAACTTCCTTGCCCCTCGCCTAGGCGGCCGGGGGATGCGACCGATACTTGTTGGAATCCGAAGGCCATTGGATGCTCCGCGTTATGACATAACCAGTATTTGCCATGGCTTGTCTTTTGGCAAGAACAAAAACAAATTCAATAAGTTACACATGTAAACGCCATTCCTTAACCACATGGTCAAGCGGTTAAGATGGTAAATGTTCTTGAGCTTGCGCAAGTCTTGCGTCATAAGAGGATATCCATGGGTTCACGAAAACTAGAAGGGCCGCTGCTGGGCGCGAAGGTGCGGGTTCTGCGCCGAAAGCAGGAGATGTCTCAGGCGGCGCTGGCCGATAAATTGAGCATTTCCGCAAGCTATTTGAACTTGATCGAAAACAATCGGCGGCCCTTGACGGCTCCGCTTCTTATTCGGCTCGCTCAGATTTTTCAGGTGGATTTGCAGGTGTTCGCTACATCCGATGATTCCCGCTTGGTCTCCGATTTGGTGGAGGCTTTTGGGGATCCGATGTTTGATCATCATTTGCTTTCCACGACAGATTTGCGCGAGTTCGCAACTTCTTCGCCTCATGTGGCGAGGGCGGTGTTGTCGATGTACAGCGCGTTTGCTGAATCGAGGGCGCAGGTGGCTACGCTTTCGGAGCGTTTGTCGGAAGGGGAGCGGGTGGCGGGGATTGTGCCGGCGGGGCTGCCTTCCGAGGAAGTGAGCGATTTTATCGAGAGGCGCGGGAATTTCTTTCCCGAGCTCGAGGAGCGGGCCGAGGCGTTATGGCAAAAGGCCGAGCTGGCCGCCGATGATGTGTATGGAGGGCTGTTGCGTTTTATGCAGTCGGCTCATCGGACGCGGGTGGAGCTGTTGAAAGCGGGCGAAGGCGGTAAAACCATGCGCCATTACGATCCGCGCACAAGGGTGATTGCTCTTTCGGAATTGCTTCCGCCCAGGAGCCGGCGTTTTCAGTTGGGTTATCAGGTTGGACTGATTACGCAATCCGATGTCATTGATCAATTAACCCAGGACGAAGCGCTGACGACGCCTCAGGCGAGGGCGCTGGGGCGGGTGGCGCTGGCGAATTATTTCGCGGCTTGTTTGTATATGCCTTACCGGCCTTTTTTGGAGGCGGCGCGCAGCGAGCGTTACGATGTCGAGCTGCTCGGGCACCGTTTTGGGACGAGTTTTGAGCAGGTTTGTCACCGGTTGACGAGTTTAAGGCGGCCCGGTTTTGAGGGTGTGCCCTTTCATTTTCTTCGGATTGATATCGCGGGGAATATTTCAAAGCGCTTTAGCGGGTCGGGGATTCAGATCGCGCGGTATAGCGGGGCGTGTCCTCGATGGAATGTGCATGCGGCGCTGCTGACGCCGGGGATGATCCGGGTGCAGATTTCTCAAATGCCCGATGGTTCTCGGTATTTTTGTATTGCGCGCACGGTGAGGAGCGATCGGGGCGGGTATCATATGCCGCATACGGTGCATGCGATTGGGCTGGGCTGTGATGTGCGTTATGCGCGGGCGCTGGTGTATGCGGATGGTGTGGATGTGGATAGCGCCGATGCGGCGGTGCCGGTGGGTGTGACGTGCAGGGCGTGCGAGCGTTTGGATTGTGAGCAGCGGGCGTTTCCGCCCATTCAGCATCCGCTTCAGATTCACGAGAATGTGCGGGGTGTGTCGTTTTATGCGCCGCCTGTGGAGGGTGCGCTGGATGGGCTTTCTGCGGCGGGCGGGATGAGCGCGATGAGCGCAACCGACAAGAGCCATGGAAAAAAATCGGCCCCGGATCGCTGATTTCAGCGTTGTCCGGGGCCGCCGATTGGGATGGGGTGCGAAGGGCGGGACTCTTCGCACTAGCACACGCGAGGCTTCAAAAACCGACGAATGGGAGGTCTTACAAAAAGCCTTGTGCGAATCCTGTGCGAACGCGGTCACGCACTGGCCAAGTGTTCAGTCCTCGAAACCAACAACGAAAGAGTTGATAGAGGGCGAACTATGGCCCGCCCTTGCTGGTCGGGTGTTCAGGTATTTGGAGAACGGAAACGACGACGGCCCAATGGAGGAGTTTTTAGCGGGCCGCGAAGCAACAACGCGGGCGGATGAGGCGAGAACAATTACACGAAACGACTGCGAGGTCGTTCGCACGGAAGACGAGGCCAGCGCGGCCAGCCAGGCGACAAACGGGCGCAGGCACACGGCGGCGGGGATGCTCAAGATTGCGTGGGCGCGGTATGCGGGAAACCTGCTTGGGCTTGTCGAGACCCAACGGCAGCCCGCAACAGCCGCATGGCTTTCTGTGGCAGCGGCGATCACGGCGAAGTGCTTCGCGGTGCTTGAGCTAAGAGCCGAACAAGAAGACATCCCGCTCTTCAAAAACAAAACCGCGCGAAACACCTGGATAAAAAACACCGTGGCCAGCGCTGCCCGCGACCTCTGGACTGCACCCGAGGGAGGCGCCAATGCCTGAACAGCGAACCTCCCGAGGGTGGTGGGCGTGCCCCCACAACTGCACCGCCCCCTGTGCGCTCGAATGCCACGCGGCCCCGCTCAAAACTGAGGCCGGCGAGTGCGTCGCCTGCGAGGTGCTGCTCGCGATGGAGGGCCCGCAATGAAACGGCCAAATACTGCCGCGATTTGGGCCTGCCCGCATGGGTGCACGGCTCCGTGCTTACTCGATTGCCGTCGCCGCACCGCTCACGCTGACGCCCTGGGCCGCTGCGTCGGTGAATGCTTCTGTGAATGCCACGCGGACTACGAAACGCACAAGGACCGGGACTTAGTCGGCTGCATTTGCGGAAAGCTTTTCCACCCCGAAGAACGCCTTCCCGCGAAGGCGCTTAACCAGTGCGAATCGAGGGCGCCGTGAACGCACAGGACCTTGTGAAATTTCACGGCGAGCTTGCGGTGGAGTGGGCGAAGGATGAAGACAACCCAACGCTCGCCGCGAAGCACTGCGCCTATCACGCCTCGGCGGCTCGTCTGTGCGCGGTGCTGGGCGCACGCTCTGCCGCTCTGCAGAAGATCGAGGACGCCCACGCGAAGGCGCACGAGGGCTTTCTGTCCGAAGAGGAAGCCTGCGTTGAAATTGGGCACGCCCTTGAAGAGCTGCGCGAAAAGATCGGGGAGCGCGGAGAGGCAAAACGACTTGCGGCAAGCTGGGGCGCGTGCGCTGTCTGCGGACACGCAAAGACGGAACACGTAGGCGCTTTGGGGTGCAGGAAGGCGGTGCGTTCCCAAACCCCGGCCTTTTGGCGCCATTGCGGGTGTGAAGCCTTCGTGGTCGTGGCGTCGGAAGACCGCGGCGAGCCCATCGCCTTCGACCCAACGGAGGGCGGCCATGGATAACCTTGCAGAAATCCGCGCCTACCATCAAAAGCTTTGGATTAAAACCAAGGCTCCATCGCCAGAGCTTACCAAGCTCGAAAACAGGCTTGCGCAACACAACCAAGCTGTGGCCGCGCTTGAATGGATTGAAGATAAAATCTTCAACGCTCGGGCGGTCTTGAGGCGGCTGCAGGTGCCCGGCCAAGAGCTCGTAGAGCGGGAACGACGCATTCTGAGCGCACCGGCTGAATTGGAAGAGCTCTTATGAAGCCGGAGCGCTCCGAGCTGGTGGCCTCCATCGAAGCCGCCCGCGGAGCTCTCCAGACGGCTCGAAGGACGGCGAAAATCATCAAGCGGGCGCCCGCGCCGGAACAGCAAGACTTGTTCCGGGTGCCCGACCTGGTGGTGTGTCCAACCCATGAGCCGTGCGGCGCGCAAGCGCTTGGAGAGCTCAACAAGGCCACGCTTGAAATCAAGTGCGCCACGGTTCCGACGTTCGAGCGCTGCTCGTGCGCCGGTCTCCACCAGGCGTACCAAAAAGAAAAAGCGCACGCCCGCCGTTGGTGCGGCGCGTGCGGCGGAACGGGATGGAAACGCCGCGAAAAAGCGCCGGGATGCGGCGCAAGGTTCGGCGTTTGTTGTGCGTGCGGTCTCCGCCTTGAGACCGAGAAAGGGTGTGTTTTCCATGGGAAACGGCCAGACAAAAATTCATGACGCCTGGGAGGGCGCCGCCGCCACGATGTGCGGCCTTGCCTACGGAACGAAGGCCCTGGAGGCCCGCGCGGTCACTTGCGCAACCTGTTTGAGGGTAAGGGGGCAATGGGAGCACGAGCGCGCGCAAAGGGAGGACTGGGACAGGCAGCGCACGCAAAAGGAGCGGGCGCTTGCACGCTTGGCCCGCGCCCCGAAGGCGAAAGGGAAACGGAGGCCGCGCCATGCCCAATGAAAAACGGCCAAAGGTCCAAAAAATATCGGATGGCTGCTACCGCTCCCAAATCGTAAATCCGCTCGCGCCGGGCAAGCGCCTATCGATATCGGGCAAGTCGGAAGCCGAGGTTGTGCGGAAGATCGACGCCATCCGCCGTGAAGCGCTGGAAGTCGAATTGCACGCCACGGACGCCAACACGGGGCTTGCTAAAATCGCCGCGTTCTCAATGGGGCGCCCCCTGACGGTGAAAGAAATATGGGAGGCGCACATCACGCATCTATCGGGAGACTGGCAACGACAGGCCAAAAGTACGTGGAAGCACAGGCTAGAACAGAGCTTCGCGCACCTATCGTGCCACGAGCTCACCAAAGAGGAATGGGAGACCTGGGAGGCGAAACAAAAAGAGCAGGGGATGGCCGTCCGAACGATTCGGAATTGCTATGACCTTGTCGCCGCTGCGTTCAATCGCCAAATCGAAAAGGGCCGCCTATCGGCGTATCCATGGGGAAAATGGCGCGCCCGCAAACCCGCTGAGGGTGAGAACGAACGCGAAGCCCTGCGATCGTTGGAAGAAGCGGTTGCTCTTCTTCAGGCCGCGCAGCGGCGAGACAGAAAATCGCCGGGCTTCCCGAATCTTCCCGCGCCATACTTTGTTCGCTGCAGCGTCCTCATTCTCTTAGGGCTTCGCAATGCGGAAGGCTGCGCGCTTGCGTGGGACGACTTCCACCGGGGCGTGGACGGCGGCCTATACGTCACAATTCAGCGCCAGGCGAAGCAAGGATGGGCGGAAGTAACGGACGACGGCCAAGATCGTCCCGACACGCTTCCCAAGAACGACAAGCGCCGTACCGTTCAGGTGCACAAGTCTTTGGCGGCCATCCTCGCGGAGCACAAAGAACGTCTTCAAGCGCTTGGCCTGTTTCGGGCAAACGGCCCCGTTTTCCCAACGAAAAAAGGCGAATATCGGCGAGACGACGCTTTGCTAAAGCCGGAAGTCGTGAGGGAGATTTGGGAGGAGGCCGGCCTTCCAAACGCCGAAAGGGCGGTAACACACTCTTTCAGGCACTCGCTTGGCACGCTGGAAGCCGCAAAGGGCGCCGACGTGAAGACCGTCATGGCGAGACTCGGCCACAGCGACCCAAAGGTGAGCTTGGGATATATCCACCGCGTCGGGCGCGGCGTCGCCGAAAGCCTTGTTCCCGAGCTGCCTTTGTCGGGCGCGGTGCCGGAAGCGCCAATGGAGATCTTGGCTCTTCCCTCGGTGGAGCTCGGGGATTTGCCGCTTCCAACGGCAAAGGAGTCGGCGGGATTTCAAGCCGAGCTCGATTCAAAAAACCGAGGCAAGCGCGAAAATGGCCGGGCTAATTTCTTGGCGGGCGATGCGCTGGATTTTCAGGCCGTGGCGCTTGCCTGGAAAGAGGACGGGTATCCAGGGATACGGCCGCCGCCCGTGACAGACCACGCGGATAAAGCCTACGCGCGCGAATATTTGCGGGCGCAGCGGCGAGCAATCGAGGCCGGCAAATCTCCTACCGTTGCGCGCAAGGCCGCGAAGGTCGCAGGCTTTCGGGGGAGGTGGGCGGTGATTGGGTGCTGGGCCAGATACGCCAAAGAGCGCGGGTATCCGGTACAGGAAACCCCGAAGGCCCAACGCAAAAAGGGAGGCCGCGATGCTGCGTAAGTGCCCTCTCTGCAAACAGAAAGTGGTGGTCACCCTGAAAGGAAGGTTTGCAACCCACAACACGCGCGCACGATGGCACAAAATCGCAGTCGGGGTATTTGTTCCGCGCCGTTGCCCAGGTAGCGGCAAAAGGCCACTGAGGCAAAGGGGGCACAATGCCGCGTAAATGCCCTTGTTGTCGGACATTCACATCTCGTTGGCTTCACCGCTGGGAAGACAACGACGCATGCCGATGGCCTTGCTCGGAAGTCGGCATGATGCGCCGAATGGTTGTCTTTCAGCCGCGCTTTAGGGCCGAGGCGATTTGGCGCGTGAAACAGGCCAAAAAGCGCCGCGTTTATGGGGTGGTCGTATGATATCCCATAACCGCAACGGCACGAGGCGCGGCAAAAACAGACGACGCCATTGCGAAAAGCCCCGCGCCGCGACACACGAAGAAGAGCTTGAGGCGATTTTGAAACGCCTTCCGGGGCCACCCTATCGCCCCGACATCGACGGGCGACGGATGGGCCGAGGCTGGCTGGATGAAGCCTGGACGGGCAAGATCGTGACCGCGGATGGGGTTTGGGAGCTGTGGAACTACGACCCAACAACACCGGACAGAGTGCGGGCGCTATGCGAGCTTGTAGCCTGGGCACATAGGGAAAAGAAGCGCCAAAGGCTCAAATTACCAAAAGTGTGAATTTGTTAATTTGACTTCACGGCGAGATAAACAGCTCCAAGGCCCAAAAGCGCCACAAGCCCCGACCCGCGCCCCCCTTTGGCCCCCCCCCCCAACTTTCGCAAGAACGAATTCGCCGCCCTCACCACTTTTTCGATGTGACCGGGGTGCTCCTTGTAGCCCCACGGCGACGCAGCACTTGTCCGCGGCTGATATGGCGTGGTGGTTGGCCGTGGTCCGGCATTGTAGCAACTCACGGCGGCGGGCAGGTCTAAGTGATTGTATTGCGCCAAAATATTGCACCCCCGCAAAACTCCATATTCAGGATTACCGAAACCAAAGGCGTCAGTCTTTGAGCCATTGGGAATGACCTGCATTAAGCCCCGCTCGCCGTTGCTCTTTCCAATCGCGTCGGGATCGCCCCCGCTTTCCACATAAATCACGCCCATCACCCAATGCAGCGGAAGCTTGATTTTGTTCTCCTTCAAAACCTGCCGGACCAAAGGAGCCCATTGAGCTGTTCGCTCCCATCGCACAGCGTCGGGAGGATCGATTTCCCAGCGCTCAAACGGCCCTTCTCCGTTGACCTGCACCTCGACCGCACCGCCTACCGTGCGCCAATTGAAAACCGTTCCAGAGGGCTTGGGAGGCGGCCCAGGCGCAGGCGCGGGCTTAGGCGGCACATTTGGCGCCGGCTTGGTGGGCGGATATAGCGGCGCGTTCGGCTTTAGTGCGCCAAACCCAAGCCCAGCTAACACGCGCGCCGCGCAGTAGTTGATGTGAGCAAGGTGATTTGCCTTCTCGCTATGTCCAAGCGTTTGCTGATAGTCCAGCCCCCACACGGGCCGCCCAGCTACCCGCCGCACAAGCGGGGCCGCAACCAACGGCCAATCGGGCGGGTCTACGGCCTCGGCGCCAACGGCGGAGCAAAGCTCACCGAGGGCAAACGAGCCCGTCGTGATGTTAGGTCCAGCGTTTGAGCTGGACGTTGCGACGAAAAAATGCCCGTTATTAGCAGAGCAAAAGTTCATCCACGCTAGCGTGGCTTCGCGCTGCAAAATAGACGGCGGCAAATTAAAAAACAGGCCATCGGCGAGAAGCACGCCCCGAATCCGTGGCCAGAGCGCAGGTGATTTTAGAAGCTCGTCAACCCCGGCAGCACCCGCCGAAAACGCCACGATGACCGTGTCCGGGCCGCTTCCATCCCACGGCCCGACCAAGCTATCAAGCGCACTAAGCCCCTTGGCGTTGGCCCAATCCCTAAACGCCCCACTTCCAAAAGCCCCGTTCCATGCAGAAATCGAGCCGGCAGTCTCAAAGAACGCGAGATCGAGGTCTTGAAGGGAGGTGAAATTGGCAGGACCGACAAGGGCGAGGCGCATAAAGTTTGCTACGGGCCGACGATGGCGTAAGGGGACGGAATAAGTCCGACTTGGCCGCCTGCCTTGCCCACAGAGCAAAAAAACTCGCCCGCTCCCGGGCCGGGCGGAATAAGCTCGGGCTCAACTGTGTAGCTTGTGGCGCCGGGATAATGCGCGTACCCGACCACGACAAGATTGTTGGTTGGGTTAAGAACAAAGCGCCCCATGCGCGCCCGTTCCCCGTCGCTCCCTTGCGCGGACACAACAAAGGCCCAGGAGCCGGACACAACGCGAGCCGAAACGGCGAGAGCGTCCGACCGCTCAAGCGCCGAGATGTTCGAGTTTTTACTGAGCAGGTCCATCGTTTCTTCTGCGTCGCGCGCGAGACCTGCCAACAGGCGCAGCGCTCGGCGGACTGACATCGGGCGGCGCGCTTTCAACAGGCGCAGCGCTCGGCGGACTGACATCGGGCGGCGCGCTTTCAACAGGCGC
>CAZICM010000001.1:0-211701 GCA_964537685.1 uncultured Polyangiaceae bacterium | reverse complement strand
AGCGCTCGGCGGATTGACTTCGGGCGGCGCATGTTCAGGCGGCAATTCCCTGATGAAAATGTGCCGCAGCTTTCCGCGCCGCCCACAAAACACGGGCACATTGCCCCATGTGTGGTAGGGAGGATAAGGAGACCAGACGGGATGCATTAACTGCCTCCATATTTGCGCAAATACGGATTAGCGCGCCATTCCTCAAGCGTGCAGTCAATCACGTCGAAGGACAGCTCGCATTCACCGGGCATCGGCGCGTCGTAGGCCCAGGCGGGCTTGAAGCCCATTGTGGGCGCGTTCTTGTCAAGCTCGGCCATTAAAAAACGCCTTGAAACGTCCAAGCTGCCAGCAATGACGTTTTGGCTTTGCCCGCTGCCAGAGGTGGACGTCGACGCCTCCAAGGTGAAAAACTCCTTTCCGTCAATGTCGATGGCCAGAAAGAAGTCGTCCACATTGGGCGGACGGCTGAAGGCCGGATCGTTGAAAATGACCGTGCGCGCGCTTATTCGCACGCCCACGACCATCGTGGCCTCATTGAACTTCAGTTGCACCCGTGGAAACGAGCCGTTTACGCTGCGAACGCGCGCCGAATGGGTAAACGGCGCCACAGGAACCGCCGTTACAAACCCGGGATAACCAATAGGGAACGCCGTTTTCATGGCCCCTCAAGCGCCGTGCGCCGGTTAGGTGTTGGTGGAAGCGTCGCTAAATGAGATCACATGGATATCGAGTTGGATATCCACGATGACCCTTTCGGGAAAGCGGTACTGCGGAACACCCGCTTGATTTAATTGGCCCAAAAGCGGTGAAAAGGGGAACTGGATAGGGACGCACACGTTTTGCACAAGTTCACACTGCACTTCAAACTGGCTGTCTTGTCCAACGCCCGCGCGCCGCCAGATATACCCTTCAGGTATCGGGAAGGCATTCGAAAACGCAGGCTCGCCCGTCGCGTCCTGATAAGGGATACCCTCGGACCATGGGATTTGATGCCCCATGCCAATATATAACTTTGACTTTCCGCCCCAAATCCCATTTAAAACAAGGTTGGGCCGCAAAGCCGCGCTCATTGTGGGTTTGAGATTAAAGGGACTATCCATTTGAGGACAAGTTATCAGGCTGCCGGGGTCCGCGACGGGTATTTTCCCTTGAAGGGCAGCAAGGGTTGCGTCGTTCAGGGAGCCGCCGCCAGAGTTGGCGATGGCCTCGGCGATCTGCGCCTCAGTGTATTTCACCCGCAGGAACGCTTGCCCAAACGATAGGCCGTGAATGGCCAGGTCCTCACTATTCGGGGTCTGCCGCTTGTCGGTGAGGCTGGTTTGTGCGGCGGTTGCGTTGATTTTGTCGTTAGGCCCAAGCCCACTGTCAATCGCATCCCCAATCGCGTAATTGAAAAACCCCACAGTTTGTGGGGCAAACAGCACAAACGCCGTGGTGGGCGCTTGCGGAGCCAGCGGCCGCACATCAACAATCGTTCCAACAAGCCCGCGCGTTGAATGGTGTTTACGGTGAATGACCGAATGCGGTTTTCCGCTGGCCATGTATTCGTCGCGGAGCGTTTCCGCCGCTGTTTTCGGGCGGCGCATCACTACGTTTCCCGATGCGTCGGCATAATCGCGCATACCGTACTCGCTACGTCCAAAGCCGTCCATTTGTACTCTCCCTAAAAAACAACAATCAATAAGCGTATGCCGGCATGCCGTAGGGCACGCCTTCGAAAGCCACAGGGCCAGCCGCTTCAAGAGCGGGGGCCTCGAAAACTCGCTCGACGACCGCGCCGGCGTCGGCCCACGGCCGGCGTCCAACGACGACGCCCGCGTCGGCCGGCTTTTCGTCGGCGTAGTAGCCCTCGGCCAAGGCGTAACCGCCGGCGCCGCACAGCCCATGCCCCAGCGATTGGCCAAGGCCGCCGAGCTTGACAAATCGTCGCACGATTGACCCGCCGACAATCAAGGCCAACCCAGTGGCCCACCAATTATCGGTAAACCAAGATGTCTCGCCGTCGGCCGGAATCATAAAATTGCGCCTGATGAGCTGTGCGGCCACGCCGCCGCCGGCCGCTGCGAGGTCGCCCTTCATTCCGCTTGCAATGCCGCGCCCGATATCGCGGGCGCGACGATAAATTCTTTTAATGCGTGACTTTTTCATCACCTGTCTCCTTTAAAAAAAAGCAACGCGCCGAGCGCAACCATCGGAAGCGCTAGGCCAAATCCAAACCAGCCGGCCCCGGGCTGTTTTGGGGGTTTTGTTGGGGCCTCGCCTGCGAAGGAAGCTAGAAAAGCCTCTTGTTCAGAGGCGAGCATTGCAAACGCGGCTTTTTCAGCCGGGTTAAAAGGCAGGCTTTGGCCCGCGTCTCGCTCGGCCTGAGCGTGCGCCTCAACAAGCTTCAATAAGGTGGCGTGCGTTTCCATTAGCTTGTCACCGGTGTCCTTTCGCTTGAAGGCCCGGTCGGAAACGTAGGTTGTTTGTTCCGCGACAAAGACGGTACTGTAACAATAGGCAGCTATTCCGGCGATTGCCACCACTCCGGCCACGGCCCACGGCCACCCAGCGGCTTCGTTTTCGGCGTAGGTCGCCGGCTTTCCCTGGGTGGTGATTACCACGGGAAAGGCAGGCGTTTGGTCAAGCGCCAAAACACGGATCGTGCGCAATAGAGACGCCGCAACGGTCCGATGCTCGGCGGAGAGAAAAACTACCGTCGACAGGTCCGGGACCTCTACAACCGACCCAGCAATAGGCGGCTCGCCGCTGATGTCTGCAGCGGCCAAAACGGTGCGGATGATGAGCGCGCGAAGCTCACGATCGCGTAGAGCGTCCTTAGCCCACGAGCGCGTTGCACACCGAGCGAGCGCGCTCTCAGACACAGCGAGCAGGTCCGGCTCGGTGTGAACCCACCGCGCTCGGTGCGTTTCAAGAGGTCCGATTGCGCTCACAGTAAAGCCGCCGCCAAAGCTAAAAGACCGAGAATGCCGCCGCCGCTCTTCTTTTTGGAGGGCTTGGAGGCCACAGGGGGCAAGCCGGGCGCGGGAGATTGTCCGGTCGGGGTGGTCGTTGGGTCGGTCGGAGCGCTTAACAGCGCCGCCGCAACCTTTTGCAATTCAATATAGGTGTTTTGGTCTAGCGTCCCGTCCTCGGGTAGTTCAGTGCCCCGCGTTTGGTTGGACCATTGCTGGAAGGCCGAAAGGGTCACGGTGAATCGGTCAGTTTCCACCGGGCCAATGTCACCAGGAATTGATCCAAAGGGCGGCGAGGTTCCGGCCTCGTTGGGATAGGCTTTATGCCAGGCGGCGAGGTGCGCACTGGCTTGAAGCATGGCGGGTGCTGACTGTGGAAGGGGATATGGAGATTGTCCGCCGGGTCCGACGGGAACACCGGGCGGCTCAATGACAGGCCCCGGCCCCGGCCCCGGCCCCGGCCCCGGCCCTGGCGCAGGCCCAGGCGCAGGCCCAGGCGCAGGCCCAGGCGCAGGCCCAGGCGCAGGCGGCCAAGGTATCGACTGGGGAACGTCGATGGTGCCAAGCCCGGGGATTTCAACCGTGGACGGCAAACCAGGCCCAGGCGAGGGTGAGGTCGCCGGCCCAGGCGCAGGCCCAGGCCCAGGCGAGGGTGAAGTCGCCGGCCCAGGCGCAGGCCCTGGTGCAGGCCCTGGTGCAGGCCCAGCGCTTGGTAAAAAGGGCTCAAACTCGGGCGGCAGGCGTAAAATATCGCCGGCCTTCAGAAAGCTAAAATTGTATCCGTATTCCGTCTGAACTAAGGTTCTTTTGAGTCCATCGGGCAACCCATTAGGACCGTTCGCCAAAACAAGCTTTTGCGTAAGCTTTTGCTCGCCCGTGATCTTTTTTGTGATCAAGGCGGGGTACTCGCCTGCCTCCACTTTCCAATAGAGCGGATTCCCCATAAAACCGCTTGCGTCGGGCGAGCGGCCAACGGCCAACAATCCAAGCTGCGCCCGTGGCAAATTGCGCACCGCTGGGACCAGGTTTTGCAATCGGCGCAGGCCGAAAGGCGTGTAGCGCCGAAACGCTGGAATACGCCGGGAAAGATAGGGAGAGGGGACAGGTGCGCGAGGTCGCCCACCCATGGCAATCACCTGATTGGTGTTTTTGCCACGCACTTCGGCGGTATTGCCAGGCTTGAATTCGCCCGTGCGAAGCCGCTGCAAAATAGCGGCGTGCGCGGCCTCAATGTGCGCAACAGTGAGCCGCAAGCGCCTTGCGGCGTCGGCATTGGACAATCCGCGAAGCTCTGGCTGATTGAGCAGGGCTTTGATGGCGTTGACAGTGCCAGGTGAAAGAGCACCGGAAGGAGCGGCAGAAGCGGTGCCGGGACGCTGGCTGCCGATTTGGCTAAGCCCAAGATTTGCCAGGGATTGCGCGCCGCCGCTGATAAGCTGTCGAAGCTCGGGCCGCATTGCCGTGGCCCCCAAGGCACCGCTCAGCCCGCCGCCAAGGCCCCCGCTAAGCGCGCCGCGCCATCCGCCGCCGCCAAGCCCTCCCTGAACAGCGCCGCGCAGCGCTCCGAAGGCCGCCTGTCCGCCTGCGCCGCCCGGCACAGCGCTTTGCAGCGCGTCAAGCCCGATGTCGTACCACTTTTTGCCGGCCGCCGCACCCTGCAGGGCGCCAATACCAAGCGACGTCGCGGTGCCAACAATGGGGATGTTTGCTAGCGACTGTTTCGCCGCGTCGAGCACAGGTGATGCCACCTTGACGACCTTTTTGACGCCGCCCCAAAGATCGCTCCAAAACCCGGCCGCGTCATAGCTTGCAAAAGGATAGGCACCCGCCGCGTTAGGCGTGCTTGCGTACAGCATGCGAACAGGGTGCGCGAAGGGCAGGGCAAAATAAAAATTGACATCCGCAAAGGCGCTATCCGCGCCGCTTGACAACGCAGGGAGCGGCCCACCTGCATTTGGTTTGAGAGAGGGTTTTTTCTTCTACGTACACAACGGCGTCGGCCTCGTATTCCGCGTCAGGCGCGCCCGATAAATGCCCGGCGCGCGCAAGCCGCGCAATCACAAGGCAAAGAGCGCTGCGCTCGGCCGCAAGCCGGCAAAGTCGGCGCATCAAAACACCGCGCGCGACGTCGGTGCGCGCGTGCGCGTGCAAACTATCAATCGCGAAAACGGTGTAGCGGTCGGCGACATCGGCAATTTCTCGCCATCGAGCCCGCTCGATGCGGTCCACCAGCGCAAGCTCCTTTGGCGTAGCGCCCGAACGCGAGGCCGTGGCACCGCACAAAGAGGCATCCATTTCGGCATCGCACCAAAGCACTCGACCGCGCGAGGCGGCGGCCCAGGACGCGGCAGCCTCAAAGGCTAAGGTGGATTTGCCCACACCCGCAGGGCCAACGACCACGATGGACCGCCCGCGCGGTGCGCCGCCGCCCGTGGTGCGGAAGAGCTCGCCGCGGCCCCTAAGAATCTTTTGCGGCTGCCCAAGCTGCAAAGGGGCAGCCCGCAAAACAGGGGCGCTTGGGTGAGGCGCCCGCGCGGCTCGCCGTTCGACAGCTTCGGAGCCGCACACGACGCAGGGATCAAAATCCGACACAGCGCCGCAAGCGCAGCATCGATATTCAGCGCGTAACTGGCTGGCCATTGAGCCACCGCGCCCGCTCGGCCCCAAACCCGAGCGGCACGCCGTCGAGACAAACCTCGGCGGGCACCCATCCGTCAGCGTCGGCATTTGGATATTGATTAGAGCCGGGCCACCTTAGATCGGCCTGCACATGCCGAAAATCGTTCGGCGCGGGGAACACCGGCCGGATGCGCGCTTCAAGTCCCGCCGCAAGCGCGCCCGCTACCAAAACGCGGCATTTGCCGTCGCAGTCGTCACGCGGCGGGCGGCGGGTCAAAATTGTCGCGCAGTCGGCGAGCTCCTCACGAAGGCCAGGGTCGCGCACATATTGGATGTTGTCGCGTACCCATTGATGCCAGCGCACGGCGCGCACAGGATGGGGAAGAGAGAGCAGGCCGAGGCGCCCAATCAACCCACAAACCACGCTCTGCAGCGCTTCAAGGCGCGCGCACCCGTCGAGATAGCGCGCCTTCTCCCATGCGTCTTTGAAAAACGCTTTCATTGTTCTTCCGGACGCAACTCGCGCGCGTAAGCCTCTACGAGCTCGCGGTCACTCGCTCCCTCGGCGGTAGGACCGTACTTTGAGCGCAAAAAAGAAAGGAACAGGGCCTCGGGATTGTGCGCCGAGGCGGCAGGAACGGCAGGAGCGGCAGGAGCGGCAGGAGCGGCAGGAACGGCAGGAACGGCCGCCGCCCGTGCCGCTTTCTGCGCATTGAGAGCCGAAAAGGCCAAAAACCCTTCTTTAATTTCTTTGAAGATCGATTCGCCGCCTTCCCCTTCCCGCGCAGCGGTGCGCTCGCTGAGGCCGGCTTGAAGTTCCATTCCAGCCTGCAGCGTGGTGAGAACCCCATCCAAAACTTTGTCAGGGCTCCCCTCTTGGTGTCCGCGCGCAATAGCAAGCTCCAAAAGCTTGGAATTGAAAGCGTCATTGTTCCTCCCCCCGAGAACGCCCGCAAGGACCTTTAGGCTTTCAGCGTGCGCCGTTGCCGCCTCTTTTTGCGCGTTGGCAAAGGGAGTAAGAATCGCCGATATCACCGCAGCGCCGACCGGCAAAATTTGGGTAAGCCACGCGGGTAGGGGCGAGCCATCCATAGACGAAATTGCCGGCTCGCGCTCGGGGACGCTCGGGGGCGCCAAGGGCTTCGGCGCGCCCGCAAGGGTAAGAAGCGCACTAGCTGTCCATTGGCGCTTATCGCGGTCTTTTGCCTTGAGCTCGTAGGAGCCGCCCCCGAACTGCTCGTAGAGCTGCTCTTCATCGGTGAGCTCCTCAGCGCTAAAAATTTTCGGAGCGGTCACGCCGCCGCGCCGGACGTAAATCCAAGCGATTTCGCCCTGATTTTGGTGCTTTTCAGGGTCCAGCGGGAAAAGCGGATGCCCGCTGCGCTTCAGGCTCGTTTTCGTGCTTTCAGAGTTCCCCTTAATAGGCATGCAAAATCAACTTCCTCCTCACCCGCAGCCGCGCGCGCGCAGCCGATCACGACCGAGGCGAACGCCTCGGCCTCTGCCGGAGACAACTCAAGTGTGACCGTGGCCTCGGTAGACGAGAGCTTCGCCGCAATTTTCTCGCCCAACCGCGACGCATCCACCGCAATCAGACCGGGCACCGTGAGGGCCAAGCTCACAACGCCGCACCGATCTGCTCAATCCAATCAGCGGCCTTTTTCGGGCTAAAGCGCACAAACGCCGCAAACCCACTTAAGAGACGCTTGGCCTCTGCGCGAGCCTCGACCTGCGGAGCTTGTGCCTGCACGACGTCACACACTTCGCCCACAAGCCCGACAGCCTGCTTGGTGATGGATAGAAAGTAAGCGTGGTTCATAAAAAATCTTTTTGGTGCCCGGCGACGGGCTGTTTATCGGAGCGGCGCCTAAGCCTAGGCACCAAAAAGGCACTACCCACTGGCCTTGCGGTCTTTTTGAAAGCTATTGATAGCGGCGCAACCCAAACCACCCACAAACGAGGCCGCGCGCGCCCATTTCAAGCTGCGCAAAAAACCGCGTTCGCTCGTGGTGCTCGGCCGCCGCCTGGAGCTTCGCGAGGTCGTCCAAGAGATCGCTGACGCCGTCGCTCTTTGCGGCCTCTTTCACTGCGTCGGCGCGCACTTTGGGATCACGCAAAAGGTCCAAAAAATGAGCCGCCCGCGGCGACGCCAAGGCGGGCAACGGCACGCTATCCCCGTCTACTCCAGGCACAACAGCGGGCGCGGGCAGAGGGACGTAATATTCAAGAAGCAGGCCGCCCGGGATCGCTTCGCCTTCGCTCGGGCAATACACGCCCTTTGCGGCCTCGATTGCGTCCTTCGCGGCGTTCTTCGCCTCACCGAGGGCCACGGGGTTAAAATGGGGAACCGCAACCCCTACCCAATGGCGGCCGGGCGTAGTCGCCACCGGCCCTATTTCGATTTGGATTTTCTCGCGGCCTTCTTGCGCCGCCGAAACTGCCCGGTCTTCGGATTGCGCGGCGGAAGTCGCTTCGCCGTCTTTCGCTTTGCCGTCTTTCGCTTCGCCGTCTTTCGCTTTGCCGTCTTTCGCTTTGCGGTCATGCATAAACCCTCTGCTTTTCAGCCATGAAACCAATCCAAGGTGGAGGAGGGGCAAAACCACCCATCCCCACGTAATCAGCTCGAACACTCCCCGAGCGTGCACAATAAGACCGCGCCTGAACAGCCGGGCAGGTGTGACCTATTTTGTAATACGGAAACGATTTCGCTTGACTTTAGATTTTGGGGTCTCGCGCGAGCACCCAAGGCGGCGAAGTAATCGCCGGAAGCTTGCCGCGTCCATCCCAAGCTCGCGCGCCGCGCGTGAGTGATTTCCACTTGTTTTTTCGAGCGCGCGCAGCACGGCGAACCGCTCGAAGAACTCAACAAGCAACCTTTTTTCCCGCTGAAAATCCATCGCGCGACCCAGGCTCACACGCCGGAGGGTTATGAAAAGGGGCCTAGGGCAGCGGTGCGCTTTTTGTTGTTGACAGCGCCGAAGAGGCGACATACAACGACCACAACAGGCCGCAAGGAGGGCCAATAGTGGGACGCCAAGGGATTTTAGAAACGGAAACGCGGAAAGTGACGTTGACCAAGGAGGCATGGAAGCTGGTTGAACAACTCCAGAAAGAATTTGGGATGAACCGGGCCGGGCAGGTCATTGAACAAGCGGTTAGGACGCTGCACAAAACCACCATGGAGGAAAAGTGAGAACGTCAGTCTCGATGGCGTTCGTGTTGTTGATTGGGTGCTCGGGCGGCCAGCGAGTGAGTGATGAGCCGTGCAAAGAAAACGAATGGGTTTTTGAAAGAGCCGACAACAAGGCGGACGTGGCGACGCTTCCCGATTTGAACCACGACGGAAAGGAGGATTTTGCGGTGCCTCGCGGATGCGAAGTGCTTTGCAGACAAGAGATCTACTTAAGCGAAGGAGACTGTTTTCGATTTGCTGGGCAGGTAAACGGGCACCTCGTCACGGTTGAAGGGAAAGAGACAAAAGGGCACAGAAACCTAGTAGTAGTCCAAGCGGCGCCCATAGCGGGCGCGGTAGTAAGCTACCAATGGAATGGGGTGGCCTACGAAGAGACGGGATTTGCAAGGGCGGGCCTAGCTTATCCCTAGGCGCTTTCCTAGGCCCCGCGCAGGCGTTCAGGTAGGCGTTTTCAGCACCGCAAATACACCAAAAGCGCGGTGCGGCTCGCCCCTTGGCGCCACGGCGCCCCATTTTCCTTGTGCGGCTTCGGTGCGGCTCGCCCCGCACATCAACACGGCAGGCCGTGCCGCACACCCAAAGCGCGCCGCGTGGCGGCGCATAGGAGGACACGACAAACACACGATTGCATTTTACGTAACACGATAATCAAAACGCATCAAAACTCGATTGATTAAAAAAGGTGACTATGGACGATGCAAATTCAAAAAGACCAAAGCGCCCAACGGGCGAGTTGGTGATCCTTAACGACGGTTTTATCCTGGGGCGCCTGGTCAGCCCAAACGCATCCACCCTCCCCACGCGCACCATCACGGCGCGTTTGAGGTTTCAAAAAGAGGCGGCCGTGCTGCTTGAAAAGCTCGCCAAGGGCGACCCATTTCGCCACGAGCCGCAATGGTGGATGGCCAATTATGCAAGCCTGTTTAGCGGTGAGGCGGCCGCGGGCACGCTTGAAGACGAGGAAAAACAGCACCGGGCCGAGCTCCTTTCGGCCTTCATGGAGGCGCACGGCCTCCCGGGCACCACCAACACGACCGGCGACAAAAAGCCCGCCGCCGAAAGCGCGCCCGAGGGCGCCCCTCCGGCGAAGAGCTGCGCGTATGGTCAGTCAGCGCCCGCCGTGCGGCGGGCAAAGGGGAAGAACGAATATTCTCTAGTTAGTGCGAAGGGCGGGACTTGAACCCGCACGGTGTTACCCGCTAGCACCTCAAGCTAGTGCGTCTGCCAATTCCGCCACCTTCGCGAAGGCGGCCCGCACCGTAGCGAGTTTGCCGGCGATGTCAAGCTTTCGTTGTGGCTTTGTTTTTTTCGGCCGCGGAGACGAGGGCGCTGATGATTTCGCTTACGTCAAAGGGCTTTCGAATCCAGGCGGCGTGGGATGAGGGCGGCAGCGAGGGTAGCGGTGATGCGCTGCCCGTGATGAAGAAGACGCGGATGCCAGGGTTGGCTTGATGCATGGCCATGAAGGCGCCCGCGATGTCGTCGCGTATCGGGGATAGGTCGACGAGCGCCGCGCTATAGGCGCCTGGATTGGAGGCGAGGGCGCTGTTTAATGCGGCGTTGCTGTTCACGGTGTGGATGGAGGCTCCGCGCCCTGTGAGGACGGTATCGAGCAGTTCGATGATCGCTTCGTCGTCTTCCACGAGCAGGATGCGCTGGCCGGCGAGGCTTTGGGGATGCAGTGGGGTGTGGGCGGCGTGGGCGGTGTTGCGTTCGGCGTCTGGTTTGGCGGATGTGTTTTCGCTGCTGGGCGGCCTGCTGGGCCACAGGAGTTCAAAGCGGGCTCCGCGTTCTGTTCCGGCGAGCCTGAGTTCGCCCTGGCCATCGCGGGCAAGCGAGGCTGCGTGTCTTAAGCCAATGCCCGCTCCGCCTGCGCGTGTGGTTTTGCCCGCATCGAAGAGGGTGGCTCTGCGTTCGGCGGCGATTCCGGGCCCCTGGTCGCTGACGCTGAAGAGAAGAGTGCCGGGTCCCGCTGGTTCGACGCCGAGTTCGATGGGGGCGCCTTCGGGAGAGGCCGAAATGGCGTTGAGCAAGAGGTTGGTGAGAATTTGAAGGACGGAGCTGCCATGTTCGATGAGCTCCGCATCTCGATCGCCTTTGATTTGGCTGCAAATGACGATGTGTTTGCGGCTGGCCTCGGGCTCTAGGCCCAGCACGGCATCGCGCACAATCGATGCAACGGTGGCCGGAGGCTCGGGTGCTGTGTCGGTGCCGATGGCGCGGCGAACGATGGTTCGGGCTTGTTCGGCGCGTTTTTTGGCGATATCGAGCGCGATGGGAACGGATTCGGCTTCACCGGTTTGAGCTCGCCCAAGCCAGCCCACAACCACCGTCAGCGCATTGGCGACTTCGTGGAGGGCGGCTTTGAGGTCGCGCTGAGGAAGCTCGGGCGGCGCGGCGTGCGCATTGTCCGCGCCTTCAGGCGTATCCGGCGAAAAAGCCGCGGGCTGGTTCATTCCACGGACGTTCTCACCGGCCACAGTGCGAGATTATCGCGCGGCAAGGGCAAGGTGTACCCCCTTTCAAACAATGCTCAGGAAAGGATCAGGGGGAAATCGAGGGCGGAAGCAGGAGCACATACTGTCCTCCTTCGCCGGTAAGCGTTTCGGCAATCTGAATGGCGGTGCTGGTGGTGCCTGTTTCATCGGGAACGGGAAGCCATGCTCGTACGGTGGCTCCTGCGATGCCTAGGCTTTCGGCGTCGGCGATCGTGCCCGACACGACGAGCGGATGAGGAATGCTGATGGGGCCCAGGCTGGAGAAGTTGCCTTCGGCGTCGGCTTGTACGTCGAGGCGATGGCGGACGAGCCAGGGGTAGCCGGAGTTGGGTTTGGGGCGGACATAGAAGTCGATTTCACCTGGATCGAGCGGAACGGCGAATGCGCCGCCGCTCACATAGCCAATGGCTTCGCGGGGCAGAAAGGGCACGCGTCCGAGTTCGCGATCGAGATAGGAGGGCGGCGTGGGCAGAGATGGGCTGATGACGATATCCGCCTCTTGAATGAGTCCTTGCGAGGGTGTGCTGACGCTGCCTTGAAGCGTGATTTTGTCGTTCAGCGTGACGACTTGGCCGCAGAAGCAGTTGAGCGGATCGTTTTCAATTTTCCACTCTACTTCGCGGATGGCTTTGGTTTCGTCGTCGATGGGCTGAGCCATGACGCGGTAGGTGCCCGGAGGCAGTCCGATGTCCTGAAAAACGCCGCCGGCGCTGGTGTCTTTGGTGATGGTGTAGGCAGCGTTTTCAAAGCCTGAAAGGACGGTGCTCTGAAAGGTGAGCGTCGAGATGATGGCCTGGGCGTTTTGGCCAAAGACATGTCCGGCGACCTTGCGCTGTTCCAAGACCAATTGTGAAAGTTGAAGATCCACCTTGTTTTGCCCGAGAAGATCGATAGCGGCGAGATCCCAGAAGACCGTGGGCAAGGGGACATCGGGCGGCGGAGAAAGGCGCAGGACAGGCTTGAGCTTGAGCGATGAAATGAGGTTGTAGTGAACGCTGATGGCGGCAGGCAGCGTGGGGCTGGGCTGGTCGAGGATTTGAATGTCCGAAATCCGGCGGCCTTTGTCTTGATCGATAACTTGAAGTGTCCAGCCTGTGAGGCTCATGCCGGGTGAGGTTGTGATTTGGCCGATCAGGTGGCGCGCAGGCTCGAGCTCGAGCTGGAAGGTGGTGTCTGTGGCGATTTCTTTTTCTGGAATGAACACGGGCGGAAGGGGTAGGCCGCCGCAAGTGACGCTTTCGGCGGGCTCGACGTAGATGTCGTAGGTGCCCGGAGGGAATTCGGTTTCAAAGGTGTAGTCGGTGTCGCCGCCGTTTTTGATGGCATCTGCGGAGGCCGGTTTGGTGTTTAAGCCGGCAAAGGGCGCCACGCGCGCGAATTCAATTTTTGCGGCGATCGAGGTTTTGTCGGCAATGCATTGAATGACGCCTTTGGAGATGCGGACAGGCGATGGCAGGACAGGACTGAAGTGAACGTTTCCTGATGTGATGTTTTGAAGGACGAGGCCCTGCTGTTCGGCGGCGATGAGAAACGATTGGGTCGTTGCATTTGCGGCTTGGGCGGGCGGGCGGACTTCAAGCAAGAGTCCGCTGAGTTCGGCTTTGGGGGCGGCGCACAGCGATATCTCGCCGGCTGGCACG
The DNA here is from genome assembly GCA_964537685.1 of uncultured Polyangiaceae bacterium. Classification (GTDB taxonomy): domain Bacteria; phylum Myxococcota_A; class Polyangia; order Polyangiales; family Polyangiaceae; genus CAZICM01. Next base: position 198,806 of record CAZICM010000001.1, on the reverse strand, counting down.
CACAGAGCGCCGGGGCCGCAATCGCTTGCGCTTTGGCATGTATTGGCCTGAAGGCTCTCGGCATCGCGAAAGGGAATGCCGCAAGCCGCCGATGCGAGCGCCGGCGCCGCAGCGAACAGAAATGGCCATGGAAAGACAAGACGGGGGCTCATAAATCACCTGCTGACTGGCTCATGGTTGTCTCGCCCGAGGATTCGGGGGGGCAGGACGAAAGTGGGTTCTCTTGGGAGTTTGGGCAATCCTTGACCGGATCGATGGTGGGACAGGTATCGGTGGTCGCGCAGCGCAGGACTTTCCATTGAAGCTGGCTGGAGTCCGACATGCGTTTGGGGCAGTTTCTGTAGTCGAAATGGTGCGTCACGATCATGGTGACGGAATGGCAGCCGGGTTCGACATTGGCCGTATCCAAAAACCATTGGGTCGAGACGGCGCGCGGGCCTTCGGCCATGGTGCCGGCGGGGATTTCAGGAAACTCGGCGATGGAGCGGAAGAAGGGATGACCCGCGGCATTCGAGATGCCGTAGTCGATGTAGAGAGCTACTTGTACGGGTTCTCCCCGGTCCTCGGATAGGACGGCGGCGCCGAAGTCTTTGCGCTTGTCTTCATCGAGCACGAGCACAAATTCGCGGGGATCGGGATCGGCGGCGGTGGCGATCAAAAATGGAGGGGTCTGATCGGGCTCTTCAAATTCGGGAGCCGAGAGAACCAAGCATGAGCAGCACATGAAGCTGAGACCCGCTAAGAGCGAGCTTCGTGCCAATGCCCCGCCGGCCCGCGGAGGCGTGTTTTTCGCGGATTTGGCCGGTGTTTGAGCGAGCCGCCGTGACAGATGTGTCAGGGCGTGTTTGCGCTGGGTTACATACGCGATTGAACAATGACGAATAAGGCCGCACAGGCCGATGAGGAGGAAATTGTGCATGGGAGCCTCCGCGCTGATCAGCGCCGCTCGTGCGTTGTCGCCGCGTAAAAGCGGGCGTCGGCGTATTCCGAGCTGGTTGCAAGCTTAACGAGATCGGCAAGGGCTGGATGGGCTTCGCACGCTTGCCGGAGTGCATTGAGTCCGTCGATGGTGGTATCGAGCTTTAGTTCTTCCACCGTTTGCTGAAGAGCGATGCGGAGATCACCACAGGCGAACAGGCCGGCCCTTCTCATGATGCGCCGGGTTCCTGAAAGCGCGGCTTGGGGGTTAATGCGCGAGGGATCGGAGCAAATTTCATGAAGGCGGCGGGCACCGCGCGGCGGGATGAGTTGCCAGAGATTTTGACCGAGCCGGACAACGGCGGGATCGCGCTGAGGCGCTTCGCCGACGGGGCCAAACGCGGCGATGAGCGCGTTGAGCAGGGTAAGCAAGACCGTTTCGGGTAAGGCATTGACGAGTACATGCTCGGGCATCGCGCCGACGGCGGCAGAGCCAAATAGATAGGCAAGCTCGGTGGATTCGCGCTGAGCATCGCCGGAAAGAAGCACGCCGGGAGGCGACAAGGGCAATACAGAAAGCGCTGGAGCGGATGAGCTGCGCTGAAAAAAGAGGGCTGTGCGGGCAAGGCCAAGCGCGCGGCCAACAGCGCCCCACAGTTCGGCGATGGAACTTCCGCCGCCGGGAATAAGCCTGGGAACGCCGCTTAGCCCGCACTGCGCGATATCGCGCCGGTACACGCCCGTTTCCCACACGATGGAAAGCGCTTCGTGCACAGGGGTTGCGCTGGTTCCGATGAGCAGCGATTTGATGTGTTCGGCGGCTTCGTGATGAGCCGATAGAGGCGGCGCCAGGACGGTATTTTCGGCGTCTTTGTTAAAGGCCGACAGCACATGCTCGATGGCATGGGCATAGGTGTGGTTGCCGTCGGCGAGCGCGGCTTCGCGCAGTTGTTGAAGAGCGCTTTCGTCTCCCGGCAAGAGCGCGGCCTGATGCTTGCGCACCGTGAGAATGTCTTGGGTGTGCGCGGTGCGGCGTTCTTTGTAGATGGCGATCAATTGCTCGCCGGCCTCAAAAGAGCCCGCGACAAGTTCCATCAAAAGCGCGGCTTCGTCGGCCTCGTGACCGGCAGGCATCGTCCATGTGCTCGATGGGGATGCACTGGCAGGCGGGGCTGCCGCGGATGCAGGCGCGCTTTCCGCGGGGCGTTTTTTGGTGATGTCGCGCGTTCTGCGAAGAGCGGCGTCTTTGGTATCGGGCTCTGATGCGGCCATGTTGAGAAAGCGCACGGATGTATCGAGATCGCCCGATGAAACAGCCGCTTCAGCTCCTTCGAGGGCAATTTGCCCGCGGGTGCGGATGCCATGCAAATCGCCGTGGAGCGCCGTCTCAAACAGAGGCAGGGCTTCTTTCCATTTCTTTGCTTTAACGAGCCTTTGGGCCATGCCGAGCTGAATCAGCGCGCCCGCTGTCTCTTCTTCCGAGCGGTGAACGAGCAGGTGTACGGCCCTGTCCTGAAGCGAGGCCGCATCGAGCGCTTCGGCCAGCAGAAAGGTGTGAAGATCGATCTGATGCGGAGAAAGCAACGGTTCGATGCGGACAAGATGTTCCAGCATGCCTTGCCGCGCGGCGGCCGATATCGAATCGCGCATCCTGTACTCCAGGCGCGCGGCCTCGAGCACACAGCCAGGTTCGTCCGGAGCCAGCCGAAAGGCTTTTCGGACGAGTTCGAGCGCTCTCGTTTCTTTGCCCGCGGCCGATGCCGCTTCGGATGCCTCGAGCAGCATCTGGGCTTTTTGCTCGGGCAATATGTCTTCCATGGCGGACAGCGCCTCGAGCCCATCGGCCAGTTCATCCAATTGTCCCGCGCGCCTCGCGATATTGCAGCGCAGCACTAGCAGCGGCGCCTCCGGCATATAGGCTTCGGCGTCGTTCATCACGGCACGGGCTGTGTCCAGATCGCCCGCTTCGAGCGAGGCATTGGCGGCACGCTGAGCGTATTCGGCTTTTTCTTCCGGTGAATCCGAGAGCGTGACCAGGCGCATAAAGAGCGGCAGCGCGCGGTTCGCGTCTTTCTGGTGTTCGAAAATGTCCGACAGAAAGCGGAGTGCGCTTCGATCGTCAGCGTCGTTTTCGAGCAGGGTTTCAAGTTCGGTGATGGCTTCGGCCACACGGCCTAGGCGCTGTTCTAGAACGGCGGCGCGTCTCAGCCTGAGCGTTCGCTGCTGTTCAGGCGGAAGCAGGGCTATGCGCTGAGCCAAAAGCGCCGCGACGGTTTCGTGATCGGCATGCGCCGCGGCATCCCGTTCAAGTCCCTCCAGCGCCTTTATGTGATTGGGCGCGAGTTCATGCGCCGACTTCAGGAACGCGATCGCCTCGTCGGCCCGGCCCAGTTCTTCCAGCAGATCGGAAAGCTCGGTCAGCACGGCAACGCGGGATTGATTGTCCCTCACCCGTGTGGCCAAGTCGGAAAGCGTATTCACATGGCGTTCGCGATCGGGAAGCCTGCGGCCAAGATGCCGGAGTTCTTCGAGCAGAGAGGCGTCGATCGGCGATGCGGACAAGGCCGCGGCGAAGATGTCGAAGGCTGCCCGGTGATCGCCCTGCGCCGTTAGTATTGAAGCCAAATCGCGGGCCATCCGCTGTTTGGCTAAAGGCGAGTGATCGCTTCTTTTGAGTTCGGTGCGAAGCAGCGCTTCGATGTCGGCGCTTTTGCCTTCCAGGCTCAGGCGCCTGCGCAGGCGCGTAACCACTTGATCCCGCGCCTCTCCATGAAGTTCAGGCGAAAGCAGCGCGCGCTCCAAGAGCGGAACGACATCCTGTTCGCGGCCTTGACGTTCGCGCTGTTCAGAAAGCTGAAGCAGCGCCTCAAGCCTACGGGCCGCCGGCACAGCCTGATCGAAGGCGAGCAGGAGATCGGCATCGTGAAGGTCGTGCACGGCCGAATCGGCTTCGCACACGAGCTCGTCGATATCGGGATCGCGGCGGATGGCTTGTAAAAGCAGGACGGCCGATTCTTTAGGGCGGCCCATCGCCGCCGCGAGTTTGCCGGCGAACGCGAGAACCGAAACACCGATGCTGCTGTAAGGCTTGGCCAGCGCTTTCTGAATGGTATCGAGCAGGCGGTTCGCTTCCGCGGAATTGCGGGCCAGCGCGGGGATATCGCTGTTGAGCGCTGTGTATTCTTCCAAGTCGCCGTCGATCTCGAGCGCGGCTTCGATGACCAGCGTACCGATATGTACGTTGCCGAGAACGCGCAGAGCCGTTTGAGCCAGCGCGATGGCCGTGCGCACGCCTTCCGGGCCTTCGAGACGTTTGAGAACAGACGAAATAGCCCGCTCAAAACGCATCGCGATGGTCTCGGCCTCCGTGCCTTGCTTGAGGAGTTCCCGGATGGCGCCCGAAACCAAATCCACCGTGCGCCGTTCGGGAGAGATATGGAGCGCGTTGAGCAGCATCTCAAAGCGGAGCGCGGCGCCGTCTCTGCCAAGGGCGGCAACACTGGCGGCGCGCTTGTACCAATCGGCGCGTTCTTCGGCGGGGCTGTTCTCGGCCGCGCGCTGGATCACCCGGACGACATCCGCCGTTTGGCCTGTTCGTTCGGCAAGCCGCACCAGCAGCGCGAAGGCGTGCCCAACACCGGGAAACGCTTCAAAACAAGCCACTGCATGATGCAGCGCGCGTTCTTCGGCACCACGCCTCTCGAGTTGCCTCGATGCTCTGTAGTGAGCGGCCTTTTTGCCGTAGGAACCCAGGGCTGCGTTGGCCAGCCGCTCGTAAGCCTGGTCCAAAACATCGATGCCCGCGCCTTTCTGCGCTGCCCGCTCGATGAGAACCACGGCGTCCGAACGGGTGGGATCGATATCGATGGCGGACGACGCGAGAGAGAGCGCCATCGCCGGCATCGAGGCCGCGTTCGCGAGGTTGGCCGCTTCAATGTAGAGGGAGGCCCGGGATTTTTGCTCATGCGCATCGGTCAGCGTTTCCGCGCGCGCCACCAGCATGGTGATCGCATCCTCGGCGCCCGCAAACGAGCAGAGATCGCGTGCGTACATCGATGGACCGGTATGAAGCAATTGAGACGCGAGAAAGAACGCAGCGTCGGCACTCCGGCGATCGAAGGCCAAATCCCACCACAGTCCCGCCATTCTTCGCCAGGCTTCGCCCGCGGCGTGCTGCGCGTCGGCTTCGTTGATTGTGACAAGCACGCGAGCCCTCAAAGCTCCGATGGATATAAGCGCATCGGAACTGGGGGCCGAACCGCGCTCCCGCATGGCGGATTCGATATTCTCGGCGCGGGAGAGCAGTTCTGCGATATCGCCTCCCCGGTCAAGCGCGCGTACAAGCTCGCGCGCGGCTCCGTCGTAATCGCGGGCGCGAAGCCGCCGATCGCTTAAGTCGAGCAGCACGGATGCGGCTTGTTCATCTGGCACTTCCGCCGCGCTGAGCCAGCGTTCCAGCGCTGAAATGGCCAGGGCCTGATCGCCCATTTCATCCGCCATTTTAAGCAGCTCGGCGCGCAGCCCGGACAGATCTGGGCCAAAACCATCCAAGGCTTTGCGCGCGAGTTTTAGAGCCTTCACGCGATCGATGCGGGCAAGGACGCCAAGCGCCTTGGTTACGCCTGGTTCGAGCTCGGCGGGAGGCTTGGGCTGAGCGAGTACCCAAGCCAGGGCTTCCGTGATTTTTTGAGCATCGCTGAGCGAACAGGCCCGATCGACCAAGGCCATAATCGCTCTCGGACAGCCCGGCCGCAGAGCCACCCATCGCTGTGTCCATGCAAGGGCGAGTCCGGTTTCTCCGCGCGCTTCCAAGTGCGCGGACAGCACTTCGCACGACGAAGCCCTGGGCACGGTGGCGCCGATGGCGCGTTCCAGCAGCGCTGCGTGAGCCCGGCCCGGCCTTGCGATGGGCATCGCGGCCAGCGTGATGAAGGCCCGCGCATACGATGTGTCGGCCTCTGCCGAAAGCTCCGCCGCCCGCGCCGACAGCTCCGCCGAACCGATTGCCGCGTATAAATCCGATGCAACGGCCAGCATTGCGGCTCTCACAGGCGCCTTCAGCACACCGGCAAGCCTGACGAGCGCATCGGCGCGGCGTTCCGCATCCCCTACCCGGGCCGCCGCAAAGAGCACGGCACAGAGCGCGCGGCGCTGCGTCGGCGCCTCCACAAGCAAAGGCGCGGCCTGCTCCAGCGCAAAAGCCTCATCGCCTTTTCTCCGCGTCAGCGTTGTGAGCCACAGCCTGGCCCGGACCAGTTCTTCACCTTCGGCGCCGTCTTCAATCCAGGCCCGCATTACCTTGTCGAGCGGTTCGAAATCGCCTGTCCGAAACGCCAGCCGCTCGAGGGCCGCCACAAACTTTTTCTCGCCCGGAAGCGCCGCCGACAGCTCGGCCAACACATCCATGTATTCGGCCCGCACATGAGGGCGCCCCGCGTAAATGTTTGCAAGCCGCCGCAGGGCCTCGATCCGCTGCTCCAGCGTCGATGCGCTGTCGAGCGCCACAGCGGCCGCCATCGCATCATCTTCCTCGGGATCGATCGACCGCATCATGATGCTTTGCGTGCGGGCCGCGCGTCCCCTCGATGCATCGGCCTCCTTGTCTTCGCGCTTTGCGGCGGCGCTCAAGCGCTGTTCGGCCCAGCTCGCGAGGGCCCGGTTTTTAAGCTCTTTGTCGGCGATCGACACCAGCACTTTCAAAAGCTCGGCCCGCCTAGGCGCATCCGGTTTGGGAGGCCCGTGCAGCTCCACCCCCTCGCCCACGCGGATCAGCGCATCGGCCAGCGGACCATAATCGCGCCGCTGAATGGCATAGGCGCGCAGCGAATCAAGCGCTTTGGGGTGATCGGGATCGCACGCGAGAACCTCGACCCATATTTCGGCGGCCTCATCGGGATGTTCGAGCGGCCCGGCATACAGTTCGGCCAAGCTTTGAAGCACGAAGGCCCGCGCTTCTCCTTGCAGTTTGTCGGCCCGGCATTGAAGCCGGACAGCCAGCAGATCGTAGAGCCCGGCTTTTGACAAAAGCTCATCGACTTCGCCCGATGCATCGCTCTCGACATCGCCGTCGAGCCATCCATCCAGCATCGCCCCAACGGCAGACGTGTAGTCGCCGGCCAGAAGCGACGTCAGCATGCGCTTGTGGTGAAGCGCAAAGGCTTGTTCGGCATTGCTTTCTGCGACGATGGCCGCGTGCCAGCGCAGCACTTCATCGCCCGCTCCGTGCTTTCCCCGGGCCGCAAGCGCCCCCGCAAGCGATGAAGCCGCAGCCTCGTCATGAGGCGCTATTTCAAAGGCCCGCAGCCGGTCTTCAAAGGTAGCTTCGCGCTCTTTCGCCGCTTCACGCCGGCTTGCGGCATCCAAAAAAGAAGCCGCCGCGGCCTCCGGCGCCACGACAGGCGGCTCCCAGCCCGCAAGCGTTCCCAGAATCTCATTGGCCATCGGCTGATGGGCATCGAGCCGCGCGGCTCTCTCCAGCGCTTCGACCGCGGCCTGCGCTTCCTGGGCCCGCGCAAACAAAACGGCCGCCTTCACCAAAATGCGGGCAGCTTCCTGAGGCTTGTCTTCCTGAACCATCGCAAGCCACATCTGCGCGGCCCGCGCATGCTGTCCCAATCCTGAAAGCCACCCTGCCAAATCGGCCCTCAGCGACGCATCTTCACCGAGCTCAAGCGCCCGCTCGGCCAGCGACACGGCCGTATCCAAATCGGTCCCCCGCGCCGCCAGCACCCTCGCCAGCGCAACACTCGCCTGCCGCTCACCGACTTCATCGCCCAGCGCGCACATTTCGTCGAGCTGACCGCGCCAATACGCCTCATCGGCACGCGCGCCTACATGCCGTGAAACCGGAGCTTCGATGCGAGCCTGTTCAAGAACAATCGAGCCTGCGGAATCCGGCGCGGCCCGATCCAAAAGCTCGGGCGGAGGCATTGTTTTCCCGCGCGCGGGAGCCCGGTTCGGCGAGGTTTCCTTCGGCAGCTCGGGGGAAGGCGGAATCATGATGTTGGCAATTCAAAAAGCACAGGCGCCCCACCAAATAGGAGCGGAAAGCCTATCAGAACCCCGAGGCTGCCGGATGCGCGATTCGTCGGGGATTTAGCGAATTGAAATCGTGTAGGGGAGCACTGCCAGATTCCGCTCGCCCAACAGAAGCGGCGACATCGCGCTCATCCACACGGAAATCTCAGGCACTTTTTGCGCAATCCGGCCTATCCAATCCGCGCCCGGTGCGTAGGTCAACGAGGCCGCCGCCTGTTTAAGTCTCGCTTCTTCGTCGGCCTCGTCCGCGCTCACACCGAACAAATCCCCAAATACAGGCGGATTACCCCGCAATTCAACCGGTGTGTCATCGGGAAGCTTGGCGAGCGCCCGCGCCAGAGCCAAGGCTTCGCCAAGCCCTCCCAGCTCGTCGATCATCCCGCGCTCTTTGGCTTCGGTTCCGCTGTAAATGCGGCCTTCGGCCGAACGCTCTACATCTTCGCGGGCCATATTCCGGCCCTCGGTAATACGCCGGATAAACAAGTCATAAATCGAATCGACCGACGCCTTCATTTTGGCGCGCGTGGCTTCATCCCAAGGCGTGAGCGGAGACATATAGGTCGCCCTCGCGGCCCGCTTTGGATCGGACGTCGCCGCAACGGTCTCCGCGTGCACACCCAATTCTTCGAGCGCCTTACCCACGGAAAGCTTGCCGGTCACGACGCCGATAGAACCCACGATGCTCGTTGGCTCGGCAACAATTTTGGTGCCCGCGCAGGCCATGTAATACCCGCCGCTCGCCGCCATTCCGCCGACGGAAACGATAAGAGGCTTCTTTTCGCGAAGCTCCATCAGCTTCTTCCACAGAAGATCCGAAGCGAGCGCCGATCCGCCCGGCGAATCGATGCGAAGCACGACGGCCAATGCCGATTCATCGTCCATCACTTCGGTGAGCAGGCGGCCGAGCTCGCGTTCACCGATGCCCTCCGACCCTCCAAAGGGCAAGCCATCGCCCGCACTCATCGAAATACCGCCTATCGCAGGCACAACGGCAATATGCGGCGTTCCCGCCGAGCCGCTTCCTGAAAGCGATCGCAACACTTCAATAAAGCCGCCCGATGCACCGCTTGACGGTCCAGGTGAACCAAAGCGCGTCACAGAAAACTCTGTGCCCGCCGCTTTCTTTGCGTCGTCGCGGGCTTCGTCCGCATAGCCGAGCTCATGAACCAGCCCATGCGCCTTGGCTTCTCCAGCCGTATACGGCCCATCTTCCAAGAGCTCTGCAACGCTTTTATCGCCGCGTCCCTGGCTAATTCCATCCATCCAAGCCGTGCGCATTCCCCGGAGCGTGCCTTCGAGCGATTCACGCGCTTCTGGACTCGGCCCATCGCGCATAAAGGGCTCCATCGCGCCCTTGTATTTTCCGGCCTGAAGGAAATCGGCCTCGACATTCAACTTTCCGAGCAAGCGATTGGCGAACAAAAGCTGAGCCGCCAGGCCCACCGTCGACACTTCGCCCGCGGGGCTCAGCCATATTTTGCTGCACCCAAGCGCCGCGAGAAGCATCGTCGCATTGTTGTAGTCCTCGGCGTGGCACACCACGGGCTTGCCCGCCGTTCGGATTGCGCCGAGCAGCCGTCCGATTTCATGCGCGCGCGCCATGCCAATCTGAGAAAGGCCAAAACGCACGTACAAGCCTTTGTTGCGCTCATCTTCGGCGAATGAACCCAGCGTCCGCACAAGCTCGAGATGATTGCGGCGGCTGACCGCGCCAAAGAAGGACGATGTTGCGCTTTCAGGAACGCCCCGCGACAAATCCAGCTCGACCACGCGAGGCCCGGAAAAGGTCGGCGGCGCTTTGTAGGCAGCCGGCTCGATATGCCGCCGGCGGCCTTCGCAGCCAGAAGAGACGAGCGCCAGGCACAAGGCCGCGCCCCAAGGCAAAGCATGGATCAACGAGCGCCGGAGCGGATGGATAGGGCTCAATCGTTGCCCTCTTCAAAGGGCACAGAGCCCGAGCTGGATTTGGTGGGCGGCGGCGTAGGCGTCGTGTTGGACGGCGGAGGCGGTGGAGGCGGCGCTTCCGACGTCGTAGGCGGAGGCGGTGGAGGCGGCGTTTCCGACGTCGTAGGCGGAGGCGGAGTCGTTCCCGTCGATGTCGTCGGCGGAGGGGGAATATTGGGCGGCGTATTGTAGGGATCTGTTCCGCCAAAAGGATCGGGGATTGGGCCGCCCAAACGCTTGCGCGCATGTTCGACGTAAGCGCTGGTTCCGCCGTTCTGAATCACCTGCCGGTAGAGCGCGAGCGCGGATTGCCTATCGGTTTCCCATTTCAAATCGGCGAGGCCCGCCATCGCGGCGATATGCAGCGGCTTGTGCTTTAGCGCCTGCTCGTAGTAGCGCGTAGCCCCAGGAATATCGCCTTTTTCGCGCGCCATATCGGCAAGCACGGCTTCCGCGTCGGCATTGTTCGGACTCTTTTTAAGAAGCTCGAGCAACATCTCCTCGGCCCGTTTTGGATTGCCTGTCGCGCGCGTTTCATTGGCCAGGCGTATTGTGTCCTCATCCGAAAGCACACCGCCGTCCGCCGCCAGCGCAGCCGCCTCGGCCCGGGCGATCAGCTCGCGGAGCGGACCCAGCAAAGGATGCGGCTTGGGCATTGCGGCAAGCTGTTCATATTCGGCCTTGGCCGCGGGCACATCGCCCGAGCGCACCAGCGCAAAGATCAGCATCGAGCGCGCCCGGCCAATGCTTTGTTCGCCCACAACGGCCGTTCTAAGCCTTTCAATTACACTCGGCCAAGCAGGCTTTTCTTCGGCCAAATCGAGCTCGGCCAGCACGAGAGCCGTGTCTGGATTACCGGCTGCGCTCGGCAGCGAAGCCACGAGCTTGCGCGCCTCGGCCAGATTGCCGCTCATACGCTGCAAATCGATTCGCCGCCGGATCACACCGGGATCGTCCGGCGCCGCGGCTTGAGCCGTTTCGACGAGTTTCCGGGCACTGTCCAGCGCATCGGTAAGCTCGCGCTGCACCAGGGCTTGTTCGGGATCGCCGGTGGGCAAAAGCCTGAGCTTCAGCCACTTAAAATCGGCGCGGACAGCCGCAATACGCGCCAGCTCCGAAAGCACTTTTGGATTCTTTTCCGACAGCGCGCTGGCCTGATCGAGCTTCGACTGAGCGTTCTGGAGATCGCCGTCATTCAGATGCTTTTCAGCTTCCTGAATCAGCGCATCGATCCGATCGGCGCCCGCCACTTTTGCCGATGAGACCGGTGTTGGTTCGGCCGGCTTGAGCACATAGCGGCGCACAGCCGTCACGCCCACAAACACCAAAAACCCCGCGGCCACGACGGCAACAATGCGCTGCAGGCTGTTCGATCGCTTTCCTGTGCCCGGCTTGCTTGGAAGCGGTGAAACAGGCGGTTCTTCCGCAATCTGCGTAATCTTTACGTCTTTGGGAGGCGTGGGAACAATCGGCGATTTCAGGGCGGAAGGCGTGCCCTCCGGCGCCACTTTGGAAACGAGCGTAGGCGGCACCGAGGGCGCGGCGCTGCCTTTCGCATCTTTGACATCTTTGGATTCCGCCTCGGCCAAACGCGCGGACACGCTGTCTTTCCCAAACGCCTTCGGCGGCGTCTTATCGCGCGCTGCCGACGGAGCAGGCGTGAGTGCCGCCGCCTCGTCGGCCTTCTGAGCGGCAGGAGCGGCTTGAGGCGTAATATCTTTGAAAGGCGATTTTGGAGGCGTTTTGTCGCGCTTTGCCGCTACCTGCGCATCGGGCAGCTTCGCGGGCAATGGCGAAGGATCTTTCTGAACAGGCCGCGTTCCAGGCGCCGGCGACGTAGGCTCGCGCACCGACGCTGAACGCCCAAGTGGTTTGTCGCCCGGACGAGCCGGAGGCGGAAACATTTTATCGCCGCCCGCAGCGTCCGGCGCCTCGTGATGCGCATCCACAGGATTAGGCCGCATCACCGTCTTTTCGTCTTGACCGCTGGAGGGCACGGGCTCCGGCTCGATCGGCTGCGGAGAAGGTGTCGCCGAAGGCCGCGCTCCCGCCGAGCCCATCGATGAAGTGCCCAGCGCCGAAATGCCCAATCCCGGCGTTGTACCTGCGGAGGGCGCTGTTGCCGTCGCCGTACCCGTGAAAAAAGGCTCGAGTTCTGAAATAGCGCCCAGCCGCCTCGGCCTCGCCCCGCCCCGCTGAAGCACATCTTCCCGGCCGACCGTGCGCTGTGAAATCGCCGCTTGAAGCTCGCGCAGCGCATTGAACTGAAGCTCGCGGCCATCGACAGTGCGCACCGTCCACTTTTCGGGAGCGGGCGCAGCGGCATCGGCAGCCTTTTTACGCACCTTAAACAGGTGCCCGCAGTTGGTGCACTTGACGCTCGTGCCGCGTCCCGACACGAGAGCATCGTCAAAGTCGTATTCGGTGTTGCACTTCTCGCAAGTGACGTTCATGGGCCGTGGAGTCTCGGAACATTATTTGTTTTTAAAGCGGGGCAGCCCAACTTTGAAAACCTTGAACCGGACGGTCTATGAGCCTGGGCAAAAGGGCATTTCGCGCGGTTTCGTTGGTGCAGAAAGGACGCAAACATCACTTGTGCAGTGATCCACAAAGCCCACCAACACCGATTAAACGTGCGACTCGCCCGCTTGACCGAGGCTCGATTCAACGAAAACAAATTGCTGCTGGGTTCGAAGCCTGCACGTTAGCATGCCTTTTTCCCGTCGAGCATGTTTCAAGCGCACAAAATGCCCGATGAGACCGAAGCCGCCCTGCCACACCCCAACGTGAACAAGCTTTCACGGGAGACGAAAGCGCAAACATGGGTGCTGAGCGCCTGTTCGCCTACCGCCTTGAAGAACTTCACCCAAAATCTTTGCTCATTTGGTGTTGTGCTAACTTGAGCGTTCCGAATTCATCCTTCAAATGAAGGGCTGGCACGGCAATCCGCGGGCCCTGTTTTAGCGGGCACGCCCTTTGCTAATTCCCAAAAATAATGCGGCCTAGGAACGGTTTAACCACCACAAGGCACAATCGGGAGACAGGTATGAAGCGATTTTTTCTATTGGGCTTCGTCTTCGTAACGGCGGGCATCCTTGCGGGCTGTCCGATTTACGGAAACCACGGCGACGGCGACTGCCATATGGGCAATTGCGATCCTAATCCTCCGGGGCCGCAACCCGGCTGCACAAGCTCGGCGGACTGCGGGATCAACGAAACCTGTGGCAGCGACAATCAATGCCATGTGGGAAGCTGCACGCTTTGGGGATGCAGCGGCGGATTGGAATGCGTGGTAAACGCCGACCAAACAGCCGATTGTCAGCCCGCGGGCGGCGGTACATCCAGCGGGGGCAACACATCATCTGGAGGCATGGGTGGTGCGGGCGGAGGAAGCGGAACGGGCGGATCTGGAACGGGTGGAGCAGCACCTGGACCGGTCTATTGCGGCAACCCGGACGACTGCGCAGCGGGGGAGACATGTGCTCCGAACGGGACATGTCAGCCTGGCGACTGCTCGATGATAGGATGCATTTTTGGATACTACTGTGGTCCAAACCTCACTTGTGTACCATCGAACGCGGCGGCATGTGGACAGGATGCGGACTGCGCGGGCTTTGGAGCGGGGTATTTGTGCATTGATGGCATCTGCAAAGCGGCGAGCGATCAATGTTCTGATCAAACGCAATGTCCAAGCGGCCACAAGTGCGCGGACGGCAAATGCGTCACTTCATGTGTTGTGAACGCCGAATGCCCGGCGGGATACTCCTGCGACACGAATATCGGACTATGCATTAACGCGGCGACGCCCTGTGTAGTAACGAACGATTGCGGAAGCGCGGACAGCGTATGCGTAGACGGCGCATGCGTACCTCGGAGCTCGGGCGCCACATGCGATCCTGGGCGGGTATGGGTAGAGAACGGCTGCGTACCCAGCCAAGCGGCCGTATTTTTCTGCAATGCGGAAGGCCAGCAGGACAACTGCCAAGCGGGCTCGGTATGCCTTCACCATAACTGCTATTTATCGTGCGATATGCCGAACGACGCGGCGTGCAACAACCTGCCGGTATTCAACGTATGCAAGGCGGTAGCGACGGCGACGGGCACCTACAAGGTATGCGGATCAAACCAGAATTTGGGTAGCGAATGCGATCCGACGCTGGGCAAGGCATGCGCGGTGGGCGGCCAGGTATGCTTGGACGGGTTCTGCCTATAAGCGCAATTAAAACAGATAAATGCTCGCCATAGCGATAAGGGCGGGCAGCGCCTGAATAAAAAAGATCCTCATATTGACAGTTGCCGCGCCATACACACCGGCAACGATCACACATCCCAAAAAGAACGACTTCACAGAGAGGCCCGCGGGACCGAGCCAAAGCCCCCAAGCGAGACCTGCGGCCAAAAATCCATTATACAACCCTTGATTTGCCGCGAGCGTTTTAGAAGCGGTAGCAAATTCGGGAGTTAGATTAAATGTTTTGCGGCCAAAAGGCTTATCCCACAAAAACATTTCGAGAACGAGAAAGTAGAGATGCAAGGCGGCGACGAGGCCGGTCAGGATGGTTCCGAGCAAGGGGCAATGGATCCTTTCTTAACAGAATAAAAACGCAGCGTTGTTTCCTATAAAAGTGAACGTTACAGGTCAAAGGCCGCGCGTGTCAAGTATCGAGCGAAACACCCATCGGGCAAGCTCACCATGAATGTTTTGATGTTACGGTTTATCGAGTTGGCATACATGTATGTCTATGGCATGATATTTCTTACCTAAATGGCAGCCCAATAAGAATAGAGCCTCGACCTTCGCGCATTTCTGGACAGCCGCATCGTAGTTGATGTAATTAGAATCAAGACTTTAAGTATGTCGGAAGGGTGATGAGGAAGGTATGGGATTTTTCGATGATATTCGAGGGCTTTCGGAGCAGGTAAGGCGGCGCCAGGTCCACATCAAAGGTGAAGAGGCCACCAAGCAGGCTCTTATTCTTCCATTCCTCGGAGCGCTTGGATTTGATGTATACGATCCTACGGTTGTCCAACCTGAATATGTTGCCGACTTCGCCAAGAAAAAGAGTGGCGGTCCAATGGAAAAGGTTGATTACGCTATCCATCTAAACGGATCGCCGGCCATCTTTGTTGAGTGCAAGGCTATCGATACGGATCTGCCCAATCACGACGCGCAGTTAGCGCGATATTTTAATGCCAGTCCATCCGTGAAGACAGCTATTTTAACGAATGGCCTTAGGTATAGGTTCTTTACCGATCTCCAAGAACCCAATATCATGAGCGCTGAGCCTTTTTTTGAATTTGATATCCTGTCATTTAACGATCGAGACCTGGAAACACTGCGGCTATTTACGCGGGATGTCTATGATCCCGCAGCCGTACATACCTCGGCCGAGGATTTGATCTATGTCGCAAAGCTGACCGGCCTGGTGGGTGAACTGCTTCGAAATCCATCCGAAAATTTTATTCGGTTTTTATTGAACGAAGTCGACTTGGTTGCGGGAAAGCGGCTTACAGCCAGAGTCATCGATCGATTTATCCCCGTTGTACGCAAAGCGATTCAGACAACTTTACTGGAAATGGCCACGCGATCTATCAAATTGGGCACCGAAGAGCCCAAACCGGCACCTCCAGCACCCCCAGCCACGCCGGAACCGCCCGCCCAGGCCGCAACCCCTGCACCAGAGGCCGCGGGACCCAAAATTGTTACAACCGCCGAAGAATTGGATGCCTACGAAATCGTTAAGAAGCTATGCGCCGATTCCTCCTATAGCAATAAATATTCTGTCGGATACAGAGATGCCGCGGGATGGTTTAATATCCATATGGGCAATGTCCGCTCATGGTTTATCCGATTGTTCTGTGACACCAGGCGAAAAGCTATCACGACGCGCCTGCCTTTGGAAAAAGCTACACTATTATCTCCCGGCTTCGAAGTCGAAGCTCCGCCCGAAATGCATGGCAAAAGCCGTATCTTCATTCAATCGGTGAAAGATCTCGAAAAACTTCGCTCGCTCGTGCTCCATGCGTTCGAAGATGAGGCCAAGCGCCGAGAATCTGGCGAAGATGAAGGCGGAGATCCCGGCGCAGCACCTCCGGCTGGTGGATAGATTGCGATAAAAAATCGCCTCCCCGCCTGCTTTCCGCGCGCAAAATCCCCCTTGCATCCCCGCCTCAAATATGAGATGCCCATCGATGCCTTGCCCCCCGCGCGCCGGAGTCGCCCGTGCTGAGAAGCCTCCTCGAGCAAACCACCAAAAATATCGCCTTCCGCCGATCGCTCCCGGCTTCCCTGGGCGGCGCTCCCCTCTTTGTCTCGCCCTCCGCCGGCCTCCGTTATCTGTTTCGCCCGATGGATCAAGTCGATCCCGTGCTCCTGGACCTCGCCAGGGAGTTTATCCGCAAAGATCATGTCGTCTGGGATATCGGCGCAAATATCGGCCTTTTTTCCTTTGCCGCCGCCTATCTCTCAGGCTCCCAAGGCCATATCATCGCTCTCGAACCCGATCTTTGGCTGGTTCAGCTCCTCCGCCGCTCCTCCGCCATTCAGCCCCGCTCTTCCGCCCCCGTGCAAATCATCGCCGCCGCCGCCGCCGAGTCCATCGATCTGCGTACCCTCAATATCGCCCAACGCTCCAGATCTGGAAACTTCCTCGAGGGCTATGGCCTCTCCCAAACCGGCGGGATCGCCGAACGCCATACCGTCATCTCTCTTTCTCTCGATTGGCTTGCAGATAAACTCCCCCTGCCCGATCTGATTAAAATCGACGTTGAGGGCGCCGAACTATCGGTGCTCCGCGGTGCGATCCAGCTCTTGAAATCGAAGAAACCCGTCATTTTATGTGAAGTGTGCGGAGAACGCTCCCAGGACGTCGGCCTATTGCTTCGGGATCTCGGGTATCGCCTCCTCGATGGTGAAATTCCAAGCTCCCAGCGAAGAGATCTGCATTATGCCCCCTGGAGTACAATTGCATTGCCCCCAGGTTTTCAAGGCTAACCGCAGTAAAGAAGGAATACCGCCATGATTCAAGGCTCGTGTCTTTGCTCCCGCATTCAATATCAGCTTGAAGGCCCGCTGATGCTTATTAACAATTGCCATTGCTCCATGTGCCGGAAAGCTGGAGGAGCCGCTTATGGAACCTTTGCCCATGCCTCATCCAAAGGTTTTAGCTGGCTATGCGGCAAAGAGCTGATTCATAGCTATGCATCCTCAGAAAACAATCAGCGCAGCTTCTGCTCGGTATGCGGCTCCAATATGCCCGTCATTGAAGAAAAGGACGGCCATGTGATTATTCCAGCCGGCACATTGGATACAGATCCAGGGATAAAGCCCTGCGTGCATATCTTTGTAGGCTCAAAAGCGCCTTGGCATGATATCACCGATCAGCTTGAGCAATTCGATCAATTTCCGCCGCCTGAATGGTATGAGCAAATGATTGCCAAGCATTCAGGCGCTGACCAGAACCCATAAGGACTGAATTTCATGAGCCCTCCGCTTACATACGATGAATTGCTTCACGAAGCCTTGGTGCTTCCCATGCGCTCATTCATTCCTCTGCCCGATACTCAAATCATCGATAGACCCGGGTTTTTGCAAGTCATTACCCCGTCATTAAAGCGGGGCGGGCTGAACCAAGTCATATTTTCGGCGCTGGACGAAGGAGAAGCCGAGCGGGTGATCGATGAAACGATTGCCATGTACCGGGCCCAAGGCGTGAGATTTCGCTGGACCTTGTTACCAGGAAGCCGTCCTGATGATTTAGCAGAAAGGCTTGCGAGGCGCGGACTTAAGCCTGTGGATATACGGGCGATGTACCGCGAAACAGAAAAAGCGCTGGAATTGGCGCAGTCCGATGAGATTCGGGTGGAGGATGTGAGCGGCAGCAATGTGGACATCTTCACCGACGCGATGGCCATGGCCTGGGGCATGTCTCCCGAACCGCTTCGAGCATTCCACCGGCGTTTAATCGAGCGGCCGGAGCGGGATTATCGTTTATTTTTGGCCTATTACGGGGACAGGCCGGCGGGCGGGGCATCCTACACGAGTTTTTCGCGTTCGGTGTATTTGGTTGGAGGGGCGGTTCATCCTGAGTACCGGGGCAAAGGAGTGTATCGGGCGCTTGTGGATGCGCGCCTGAGAGCGGCCGCGGCATCTGGGCGAATTGTGGCGACGACCCAAGCGCAGGTTCGGAGTTCGGCGCCTATTTTGGAGCGATTGGGCTTTGAGACGCTGTGCGCCTTTCCGGTGTATGCGGATGAAGAGTAATAACATTGTCTGGACCTGTAGTGGCCATGCCAAAAGAAGTACGCGGAGGTTTCTTGAGCCCGTCTCAGAACCCGTCGCGAGCAGCCTCAAAGCTAGGGAGCCCGACGGAGCCGTACTCCATACGGTGACGGAGGGCGACCGACGATTTGACGCGCGCAGCAGGGTTCTGGAACGGTCTCTAAAACGCCTCTCCAATCGCCAGCGACACCGCCAGCGGAAAACCCCCTAAAATCCCCTGACTCCCCTCCTCGGGATAATTCTTCACAATATCGGCCACATCGCATACGCCCCATACCTGCGCACACGGAAGCCTAAACCCAAAATCCAAACGCGCCGGCCCCACAGGCGTCGCATAGCGCAACCCCAATCCCGCCGATAAATGAGGCCGCGTAAACCGTAACTTGAAACTCTCGGACGATACATCGCTCGCATCCGCGAATACCGTCGCCCCCAAGGGATATACTATCGGAAATCGTAGCTCCATCGATGCTTCCCACATCGATAATCCCCCAACCGCCACCGGATCCGCGCTCGCCGCCGCATTGGAACCCCCAAAAAATGAAGGCACTATCGCATGCGGACCTATCCCCCGATAACTATAACCCCGGTTGCTGTTCGCTCCCCCGCTAAAATACCCCCGAAGCCCCAAAAGCTGCACTTTTTCGTTAAGCTCAGGATCACTGCAATTTGAGAATCCCCCATTGCAACGCTGGTTGTAGTCCGAAAAGAGCACAAATCCAAGCTCCGTCCTTACAGCCAGTGTCACTTTCTTTGAAATCGGAATGTACATCCTCGCTTCAGGGCTTATCCGTACATCGTCCGCCGTACCCCCTAAGCCCAATCCCGCCCACTGAAGCTCCGTTTCTACATAAAGCCCCCGATTCGGCTCCACCGGATCGCGCTCTCCTTTTGAATTGCGCCGCAAATCTAACGAAATGGCTCCCCGGATCGATGAAATAACAACATATTCAAATTGATCAATGGTCTTATCGTCATTGTAAGAAAATGGATCGTTAAACTCCAGATTGTAAAACAATCCGGTATGAATGTAGGCGTCCAGCCAAGGCCGGTCGAAGCCAAATGCGCCTAAATACGATCGATATCCTAAAATATACGGTAATTTTGAATTGACCGTCTGAGGCGGGCTCCAAATATTTAATTCTCCCGAAAGCCGGGCACCTGTGCGGGTATCAAAAGGAACAGGCTGCCGCACATCAAAACGCAATTGAAATTGAGGCAAAACCGTATCGGGAAGCTCGCTCAGAATGGTATTGATATTCCAGGGATAAAAGACAAGCCCAGGCTTCGCCTCAACCGAAAAACGCCGCAATCCGCCCAGAAAATTGCGGTTTTCCCAGCCGCCCAGCACATGCGCCTCGACCAGGCTGCCCACCTGCGCGCCCAATCCCGCCCTCACCGCCCTCAAGGCCGAAGGCTGGACCTCGATTTCCACGGGAATTACAGGGCTTCTCTCGCCCTTGCCAACGGCAGTGAGCAGCGGCCGCACATCCACCGATGCAAATACGCCAAAATCAGCAAGCGCTATCTCCGCCGATTCAAGCTCCGCCATCGAAAAATCATCGCCCGCTTCAAATCCAAGCGCGCTCAAGAGTGGCTCTTTCGGAATGCCTCCCAATCCAATAAATTTTATCTCCCCAAATTGGCATTTTGGCCCGAGCTCGATCCTAAAGACAATATTCGCCGTTCTCGTGGGCAAATCTACCGTCACCTGCCCTTGTACTTCCGCATAGGCAAAACCTTGATCGGTCATCGCCCGGAGAATCTTTTCTTTGGCCTTTTCGTAGCTTTCTTCCTCGAAGCGCGCCCCGGGCTTTAATTCATTTTTGGCTTCTGTTACCGCGGCCGTCACATCCTTGGCCAATGGCAGGCTCCAATCCTTCCACGCCAATTCGGCCCTCGAAATCATGATGGGCTTCCCCTCCTCCACCACAATCTCCACCCGCACCCGGCCGTCGGGCGTCTTGCTGACCCGGCTCGCCTGCACCCGCGCCTCATAAAATCCCCGCGCCTTGTAATAACGTTCTATGCGCGCCAAATCCCGCTCCAATACCACGCTGTCAAATCGTTCGTATTCAAGAGCAGCAGCATCCAATATGCTTAAAATGGGAACATTACGAAAGGCACCGCCAAATAAATGATAGGTTTCGGTCGTCGCAATGGCCTCTTCAATATCGCCCGTTTTTACTTCGTCGTTTCCCCGGATCTGCACTTCCTCGACAATGCAGCGGCCGTAATCGCTGGGCCGGCAGACCTCCAAAAGCGCGCTGCGCGAACAGCCCGCAAGACCTAGAAAAGCAAGCCCGAAGGCGCTTATCCGCCGGATCTTTGAGGCAAGGAACTCTGTCTCGTTCGATTCCACGAAAACCAACGCGTTTTGGTTATGCTGGGGCCTCTTTTTTTCAGCGCGCTGTTTATTGAGCAATTGCTTTTTATGCGCGCGGACCGCGTTTGCGGAGTTTGCTGCGTGAAGGAGGCCAAGGCGAATGTCGCAGGCAAGTGAGGATGATCCCAAGGAAGCCAATGCCCAAGAGGAAGGCGATGCCGGTCCTTCCGAAGCCAAGCTAGCCGAAGTCGCGTCCGGCGGGGAGCAGGAGGACACGAGCCGCCGTACCGCGCTCAAGACATTCGTTGCGGCGGGCGCGCTGGCGTATGCGGGCGCGCTGTGTGTGCCGGCGCTGGGCTTTTTGAATTCCACGGGCGGCTCAAAAGAAGACGGCGCGGCCAAGAGCGAACGCTGGGTCAGAGTCGGGCGTTTGGCGGATTTGCCGGCGAATGGAGAGCCGCGGCGAATGGCGGTCATTGATGACGAGCGCGATGCATTTACGGTGACGCGCAATCAGCTTCTGGGCGCGGTATGGCTTGTGCGCGAAGGCGAAAAGGTCCGCGCCATGAGTTCGGTGTGCCCTCATCTAGGCTGCGCCATCGACGTAAACCCCGATAAAAAAAGCTTTAACTGCCCTTGCCACGCCTCGCGCTTTTCGCTGATGGGCGTGCCCGAGGCCGGACCTTCTCCCCGCGATATGGATGCCCTGCCCACACGCATCGCCGACGGCTGGATCGAAATCGCGTTCAAACGCTTTAAACAAGGCAAAAAAGAGAGAGAGGAGGTGCTCGGGTGAGCGTCCGCGACTGGCTGGATGAACGCACGAACTACCGCGCTCTCATGCGCTATTTGGGCGACGAGCCCATGCGCGGAGGCGCAAGCTTTGCCTATGTGTGGGGCAGCGCGCTCGCTCTTTCCTTTCTCACACAGGGCATAACGGGCTGGCTCTTGATGACCTCCTACGCGCCCAGCGCAACGACGGCGTGGGCCAGCGTCGCTCATATCTCGTACACGATGAAGGCCGGCTGGCTGGTGCGCGGACTGCATCACTACGGCGCCCAGGCCACCATCGTGCTGCTCGCCTTGCATTTGATGCAGACCGCCGTGTTCGGCGCGTACCGCAAACCCCGCGAAATGAACTGGCTTTTGGGGCTTGGTCTTCTGTTTGTGACGCTGGGCTTTGGACTCACGGGCTATCTCTTGCCCTGGGATCAAAAAGGCTATTGGGCCACGCGCGTCGCCACGAGCATCATCAGCACCGTGCCCTTGATCGGCGGCGGATTACAGCGCCTGCTGATGGGCGGCGGCGAATACGGCCACATGACGCTGACCCGCTTTTATTCGCTGCATGTCGGGCTTCTGCCGATCAGTTTCATTGCGCTGATGGCCATCCACGTCGCTCTCTTTCGGAAGCACGGCGTCACGGCCCGCGCGGGAGCCGATCTCAACAAAATCGACCGCTTTTATCCCAAACAGTTTGCGATGGATGCGGCGGCGGCTCTCGTGGTGCTCGGCGTGCTCTTCGCCGTTGTGCTTAAAAATCATGGCGCTCATCTCGATGCGCCGGCCGATCCCGCGAGCGACTATCCGGCCCGGCCTGAATGGTATTTCCGCTTCTTATTCGAGCTGTTTAATCAGTTTCACGGCTCGTTTGAATTAATCGGCGCGGTGGGCCTGCCTGTGTTTGTCTTTGGCTATCTCGCGCTTCTGCCCTTTATCGACAAGAAGGCCGACCAAGGCTTGAAGGCGCGGCTATTGGTCTTGGCGCCGCTGGCCTTCGTCGCACTTTCGATTGTGGGTCTCACGGTCAAATCCTTCCGGTCTGACGCGGCCAACGAAGTCTTTCAGCAATCGCGAAAACTCGCCGACACCCGCGCCCAGCGCGCAGCCGAACTCTTCCGAGCCGGAGTGCCACCCGAGGGGCCTCTCGCCATGATGCGCAGCGATCCCCAAACGCGCGGCCCCGAGCTCTTTGCGGCCCAGTGCGCAAGCTGCCATCAGATGGGCGATCTCAAGCCGCCCGAGGGCAAACTCACCGGGCCCGATTTATCGGACTTTGGAAGCAAGGCTTGGGCGATGCGCGTGATGGAGGCGCCCGACGCCGACAACATGTTCGGCAATACGCCCTTCAAAGGCATGATGCCCTCGATGACCAAGCCTCCCGCCGATCCTGAAGCGGCCAAATTCTTCACGCCGATGACGCCGAAAGAACTCGAGGCGGCGGCCTCATTTTTAGAGGCCCAATCCAAGGGAGAACGCGCCGAGGGAAGCGAAGGCGAAACGATCATCAAGCGGCGCTGCACAAGCTGTCATCGCCTCGATGGCAAGACCGACGACGAAGACTCGCTCGCGCCCGAACTGCGGGGATGGGCATCGCGCGCCTGGATCGAAGCGCAGCTTGAAAACCCGGCCGGCGGCAAAACCTATCCGGCCATCCTCGCCAAAAACAAAGAGCAAGGCATGATGCCCGCCTATGAAGACAAACTCAGCGCGGCCGAACGCAAACTGCTTACGGCCTGGATGCTGAGCCAGTTCAAGCGTTAATCCCGCCTACCAGCTTGTCGCGTACATCTCCGCGTATAGACCATCCCCCGACACACTCGTTGAACTCGGAAGCTTCACCACCAACAGCTTCTGCTTCGGCCCCTGACACAAAAACGCGCCGCCTCCGATATTGGCCAATACCTGCCCCGAAACCGTCTTCGCCGCGTGCTCCTCCGGCCAATCCACCCGTTTCTTGATGTACTCCATCGTCGGACTCGCCCGCTGAGGCACATCGCCCCGATCAAAAGCCCGAATCGCCCTTTCCGCTTGATCGAAAGCCGCGCCCTCCTCCTTGGGCAAATCGGTCAGCGCAATCTTCACCGGAAGCTGACCGGGCCCCACATCCACACTGGGCACCCGCTTCGAACGCAGAATCACAATCTGCTCGCTGACTTTTGAGCCCTCGACAATTTCGGCCCGGCCCAAATAACGAGCGTCCCCCGAAGGAGAAACGGCGTTCCAAGGCGTGCACGACGACGCAAATGTATTGAGCACACGGCAGGAAAGATTTTTTGATTCAGCGTTGCATTTCAGCGCTTTTTGAAGCGCCGCAACCTTCAGGTCATCGGGCGCCGGAGGAGGCGGAGCATCGTTTTTGGGCTGAGCCACGGGTGCACTGGCCGCGCTTTGCGCGCTCCCCGATGCAGCGGAATTCTGCGAACCGCTCTTGTCATCGGCCGCCTTATCGCAACCGGATAGCCCGAAAAGCACCGCCCCCGCCCCCAACACCCAAAGCCCCAAACCTGATTCACGCCACCAATACATGGCGCGCAGTCTCTCACAACACAGCGCTTCTCTTGGATCACAAAGCCTATGGCGATGGAGGATCGACCAGCAACAGCGGTCTAAGCCTTGAAAGCTTCTTCCTTCCTATGCCTTTCACCCGAAGCAGATCATCCACTTTCTTAAACTTCCCAAGCTTGGCCCGAAGCGCCAAAATCGCCTTCGCCTTCGCAGGTCCAACCCCTGGCAGCCGCTTTAAATCTTCTTCCGTCGCCAAGTTCAGCACCACCTTCCCATCCGCCGTCACGCCGGTTTCCTGAGCACCTTTCGCATCGGCATCCGGCGCTCCGCCATCCACCACAGGCAACGCTTCATGCCCAGGCGGCGCGCTTGCAGCACTCACGGAACTCGAGAACGAAGCCGAAACAGCCGCCGATGCAACCGTTGGCAGCGCCGCCCCACCCGACAACACCTTGGCAAAGGCACCCGACCCCACCGCAAACAACAAAAGCGCCGCCGCCCCATAACCCGCACCCTTTAAACACAATGGCGCCCAGGCCGACTCCTTCGCCCAACAAACCATTCGACCCCAAATACCCTGCCCATCACGCTTGTCTTGCACACTCAACTCCTCTCCAGCGCGGCGCCCTTCCGCCGCGTCCGCCACCCCAAAGCGAAGAGCGTGCCCAACAAAAACATCTTAAAAACAAGCGTTTTTCAAAACATTCCCCCTGGCGGCGCCACTTTTGGGGGTGGCGCCGCCACCCCGGCGAAGCAACGCATCCGGCAACAACAACAAAAGCCGAGCCTGCTAGCATCGATGGCTCGCACACTCGTCCAACCCCTCACAAGAGTTCCTTAACGTCCGCTTCTGGACGCTCAACGCAGGTGTTGTGCCCATGGCTATTCGCTCAAGAGATCCCCTTCCGACCCCGCTTTCGCGCCGCACATTTCTAGGCGGCGTAGCCGCGGGCGCCGCCCTCCTTGGATGCCCCGACGTAGAAGCCGCAGCTTCAGGCGCAGCCGCGCGGCCCCCCGCCGGCTTCAAACCCCTTTCAATCCCGGGCAAAATAATAAAAGTCCAAAAGTCCAACACCCTTCAGGCCAATGGCCTCTGGCCCACCGAACAAGCGGCAAAAGTCCTCTTGGAACGGGCGATGAGCGAGCTCACGGGCAAGAGCGATATGGGCGAGGCTTTTGGAAAATTCATTCACAAAGACGACAAAGTCGCCATCAAACCCAATGGCATCGCGGGCCGCAACGGCGCCACGATGGCTTCCAATAAAGAGCTCATCCTCGAGATCGTAAAGGGCGTCATGGCTGCCGGCGTGCCCGCTCAAAACATCATGATCTTCGAGCAATACCCATCATTTCTCGCCGGCACGCGCGTCGCGACCAAAGAAGGCGTACTCGATCCGGCCTTTCCCGCAGGTATTCAAAGCGCCGTCCACGAAAACAAAGACGCCGTGATGTCCGAAATAAAAGTCATGGGCATAGGCACCAAATTCGTCCGCCCCTTCACCGAAGCCACAGCCGTCATCAATGTCGCCAATATCAAAGACCATTCCATCTGCGGCTTCACCGGCTGCCTCAAAAACATCACCCATGGCGCGACCATCAATCCTCACGATTTTCACGCCCACAACGCGAGCCCCCAAATCGCCGAACTCTACGCGCAAGACGTCGTAAAAAGCCGCGTCCGCCTTCACATCACCGATGCCTTCAAGCTCATCTACGACGAAGGCCCAATGGACAAAAACAAGAAACGAAGACTTCCCCACGAAGCCGTGTACGCCACCACCGATCCCGTCGCGCTCGATACGATGGGCTGGCACATCATCGAACAAATTCGCAAGGAAAACGGCCTTCCCACACTCCGCGACGCCGGAAGGGAACCGACCTACATCCGGATTGCATCCGAGCTCGGCCTGGGCATCTTCGATAAAAACCGAATCTCCATGCGTGAAATCACGCTCTAAGCTTCAAAAGACAAGGGACAAAAGCCCGGCACGGCTTATGCTCTTAACAAGGAGGAGAACATGCGAAACAACGGTTTTTTCAGCGCTTGCTCTTCTTTCTCCGCCTTGATGTTGCCCCTCACCCTGGCCGTCTTGTCAGGGTGCGGCAGTTCGCCCGCACCCGCGCAATCGCCTTGGGAAGCCGATCCTGATTCTTCCGCCGCGCCTGTCGCCTCAGCCTCCGCGCCTCCTCCATCGGCTTCTGCTTCGGCGCCCGCCTTTGTTCCGCCCACGCCCGGCTCTGTCACAGCCAAAAACCCGGGCGGCGACGCGGCCGATCCCGAAAGGGCAGCCTTGGAACGCTTGGCCGGCGAGCCTTGGGGATTCCGCAAAGACCGCTGGGACACGCTCCATGTGCATCTCGTCGATTGGAAGAATTGGAAACGCGTTCGCCTCTACGGACATCCCACGCGGGTCACACACCGCTATGGAGACAAGCACTACGCTGTCGACACCATCCTCTACACACCGAGCGACGGCCCCAGCGATCCTGCGAGCTGCCTCGCAAAATTCTCGGCTTACGCGACGACCACAGCACAGACCTACGGCGTTCAAATGAGCCAGCCCGTGCTCATCAAAATGAACCAAATCCAAGGCGATCAATCGATACCCATGCTTGTCGAGCTGCGCGATGGCCATATCGAATGGCTCATGATGGAAGACGATTATGTGGGCGCGATCGCCGTCTACACCTCATGGCCTGGCACCTGTTTGGTGCGGGGATTTGCGGTACAGGCCACACGCCATCGCGAACTTGCCACGAAAATCCGCGATCGCTGGGTTCGCGAAGGAGCGTCTCAATTGCGCTGGGCACCTCATGTCAAAGAAACTCCGCCCACGGAAAGCCGCTGATCAGCAGCGCAAAAGCTCTTCAAACACCGCCGAATATTCATCGATCAAGGGATGAGGCGGAAGCCTCTGGGCACGCGAAAGAAGCAAAGAAAAGCGGGCAATCTGCGCATCCCTCCCCCGCTTAAACATCACCCACGGATCGCCGTGATCGCGGGCGCATAACAAAATCGACTGAAAATTATCGATTTTATCGGCCAGCGAGATGGCCTGAGCATCCCAGCATTTCTCGGCAAAACGCTCGATATAGCGGCGCTTTCTCTCTTCCCAGGGCAGCGATTTATCCTGCTCGCTCACATCGGCCACCAAATCGGCCACACGCCTTCCAAACAGCGCCTCGATATCCGCGTGCGTCACACCCGCGTCTTCAATCGAATCGTGAAGCGCGCCTGCCGCCACCACTTCCTCATCAAAACCATGCCTGGCCAAAACCACGGCGACCCCCGCCAAATGACTCACATAAGGCACATCGACGCCTGGATATTTGCGCTTTTGATCCCGGTGCCACACCGCAGCCTGATCGAGTGCCCGCTTTAAGAGAAGTCCCATACGCCCATTCTACGCCCGCGCCCGCCCGCGAGCGCAACCGGCCGCACCTAGGCTAAGCTCGGCCGCGCCATGGCTTCCTTCGACATGCCTTCTCACGAGCTTGCGGCGCGCATCTTTTCGGCGCTCGATGCGATGGAGAACAACCAAAAACAAAAAGTCATCGATTTGGCGAGACGCCTAAAGCCGGGGCTGACAGCGGAAGACATTCGCAACCCCCACGACTTTCCCGAGCTCGACGATCCCGACTGGCATTTTGAAGATGGCCAGCTTACCGGCATTCAAAGCGTACAATTTGCGCTCCGGTCACTCTTCAACGAACTCCAAGATCCCCAGCGCAAATATCCGGCGCCGCCCGAGGAGCATCATGAAAAAACCAGCCTCTAAACCCGCGGAACAAGCCGTTTCCAAAGGTCCGAAGGCAAAGCGGACAGGAGCCGAAAACGCCTTCTTTCGCCCCTTTGAACAGCTCGCTGCGCGTCCCAAAAACAAAAAACCCAAGACACCCAAAGAGCCCGCGGCCCCGCCTGCACCAGCACCAAAACCTGCTGAACCCAAGGCTTTGGCGCCCAGCGATCACCTTCAGCACAGCGAAATGGAAAGCTTCGCGCTCTACATGGCCGGCGTTCGCGCCCTCGATAAAAAAGGGGCCGCCCGCGTACCCCGCAGCCTTCACGCGCCCGAGCCTGAATCGCCTGTAAAACAAGCCTCTGGTGCCCCCCCGCCTCCCCTGCCCGACCTCGATGCACCGGCCCGCGCCGCCCTCCGCTCCTTGGTCGCCGAGGGCCTTCGTTTTGAAACCATCGACGATGGCAAACAGCTCGAGGGCCGCCGCATCGACACCGATCCCCGCGAACTGCGCCGGCTTCGCAAAGGCATGCACGCCATCGACGGCAAACTCGACCTTCACGGCCTCGACGCAGCCTCCGCACGCGCCGCCGTCACCGCTTTTATCCGCAAACGCCGGGCCGAGGGCGATCGGGTCATCGCGCTCATTCACGGCAAAGGCATCCACACCCCTGGAGGAACAGGCGTTTTGCGCGGAGAAATCGGCGCATGGCTTACCGATGCGGCCAACGCGGAAAAAGTCGCCTGTTTTGCCTCTGCCCCCGACGATTTGGGCGGATTTGGTGTTTTATTGGTTTTGTTATCCCGCTAGTCCCGCTCGTCCAATGCACCGAATTGCCTTTATTTCTTTTTGTATTGCATCGTCCGCATGCGGCGCCGGCCCGGCCGCGCAGGAAGAGCCCGCACCCTCCAAAAAACAGCCTGTTCTTGTCGTCCAACATGAAGCGGCCGATTTAGCATCGGGCAGTTTTGGAGAATACCAATCCGATCGATTTGACCTCCGCCTTCCCCTCCCCGACGCGCCCCGGTTTCAAATCAGCGATGACGCCCGATCGCCCTGGCTCATCGCAGAACACCGCGCCGCACAAAGCACGCTTTATGTAAGGGTATGGCACTCCAATGAAATGGCCAACCGAACGCTATGCGAAAGCCAAGCCCGTCTATGGAAAGATTTTCCCGAGCGAAAACACAGTGATATTTTCGATGAACGCCGCCTGTATATTCCTGCGGGATTCGACACGGTCGCATCGATGGGAATTTTGGTATTGCCTTCCAATCCCAAAAAAATAGAAAGGGCTGGAGACATCACTGGATTTATCATGGCCTTTGGAGGCTGGGCGAGGCGCTGTTTTGCCTATGTATTCACAACAAAAGCCTCTGGGAAACAAGCGGAGCGGCTGATTGCGACACGCTTGGCCACCATGTTAGAATTGTCGCTGCAAAATATCAAATTGCAAAAGGAAACCGATCCGGAACTTCCCCGCGAACCTATTCCCCGGACTCCATAACGAAAAAATGATCTACCGATACGCTTGAATTCGGGCTTTTTCTGAGAGTTCCGCCGCGAGATCGGCATCGCCCACGGCCTGGGCTTCCTCTGCCAAAAGCCTGGCTTCCTCGCTGCTCAAATGCACATCATCCGCCTCGAGAGTGCCCGCGAGCGCCAACTGGCCCAATACCAACAGATTGCCCAAACCATCCTCACACAGCCCCCCTTGTTCTTTCCAATTCTGCAGAATCAGCCTCATCCTATCCGGCTCATTCCAAGCGGAAGCCAGCACAAGCCTTCCCAAATCCCTATCAAAACAAGGGCACTGCGTAGGCAGGGCCAGCACAGCGAGCTCGGCCGCCCTCTTGACATCGCCCATACCGAGCGCCGAATAAGCGAGCACCGCATCGCACAGCCTCATTTCCTCTGGCCGCAAGAGCGCGCGATTAACCGAGAGCGCAAGGCTTTTGGCGCCGGTAAAATCGCCCCTGCGCACCCGATCGGCGGCGACGGCCAATTTCTCGAGGGCTTCGGCCGTATTGCCCATCAAACGAAAACCGCGCCCTGCCAGAGGAGGCTGCGAAGGATGATTGAGCGGAAGCGAGGCTGCGCGAAAGAGCGCCTCGCGCGTAAGAACCACACTTCTGGCCGCCCAGAGCGCGATGCCAAAGCCTGTGAGAACAGGCAAGAAACCATTAAAGAAACCCCATTCCAGGGTACAGAGCAGAGCGAGCAAGACGGCGCCGCCCATCGCGGCAAAAAACGGCCACCAGCGTTCTTGAACCGTGGTTCCAAAAATCGCGGCGCCCCAATCAAAGAGCCATGAACGCATGAGAGAACAAGAGACCAAGGTATCGTAAAGACGAGGTTTGAATTACATGATACGAATGGTTTTGGCCTATAAGTTCAACAGCCGCAGCGATAAACAAGCCTCTTGAGCCTTCCGATGCATGGCCGCTCGATGCCGAACAGATGTGTGAAGTCATCCGGAGGTCGGATGAAATCGATGCAAATGCCGCCGATATTGTGGACGGCGAGCATGTGATTGAAGGGGCGCGAAAAAAATCGCCGCTGCCCACCGTTCGCGGTAGCTGAGTAAATACAACCGTGGCACGACACAACACGGAAAGCATGGTTTCCAGTGGAGGCTCGTTGCACGCAGTCAGCTATCACCGTCTAGCTCTTCAAGAGTTTGAAGACGCTGTTGAATATTATTTAGGTATCTCTCCTGAACTTGCAGAACGCTTCGTGAGTGCATGCAAGCTTAAGCTGGGATCTTTGCAATCATCGCGCACAGCGCATCCGTAAACTCAACCGTCGACGCCGTTCCGCCCAAATCCCGCGTCCGTATCTCGCCCAGCCGATACAGCTCCGTCAGCGCCCCTTCAACCCGCGCCGCCGCCGTTAACTCTCCCAAATGCCTCAGCATCATCACCGCGCTCTGTATCAGCGCCGTCGGATTCGCTATCCCCTTCCCCGCTATGTCCGGCGCCGAGCCATGCACCGCCTCAAATACCGCCGCCTCATCCCCAATATTCGCCCCAGGCACAATGCCCAGCCCTCCCACCAATCCCGCACCCAAATCCGATAAAATATCCCCGTACAAATTCTCCGTCACCAGCACGTTCAGCCGGTTTGCATCGCGCACCATCATCATCGCCGCCGCATCCACAATCATCTCCATCAGCTCAACCTGCGGATACTTCTTCGCCACCTTCCGCGTGCACTCCAAGGCCAGCCCATCCGATATCTTCATGATGTTTGCCTTGTGCACAAAGGTCACCCGCTTGCGCTCGTGCCGCTCTGCATAGCGAAATGCAAACTCCGCAATGCGCGTCGAACATAAATCCGTCGTGAGCTTTATGCTCTGCGCAACACCAGGCAAAATCATCAGCTCAAGCCCCGCGTACAGCCCCTCGGTGTTCTCCCGGACGATCACCATATCCACATCAAATCGCTTCTCTACATTCGGCAAACTCCGGATCGGCCGCACGTTCGCATACAAATCCAAGGTCTGGCGCAAGGTCACATTCACCGAACGGAAACCTCCGCCCACAGGCGTCGTCACAGGCCCTTTCAGCGCCACTTTGTTCTTCTTCACCGAATCGATCACCGTCTGAGGAAGCGGCGTTCCCGACAGCTTCGCCATCTCCACACCCGCATGATGAACTTCCCACTCGACCGACACCTTCGCGGCCGAAATCACCTTCTGCGTGGCCTCTGTCACTTCAGGCCCAATACCGTCGCCCGGAATTAGCGTGATTCGATGTTTCATAGGCCGCCGAGATTACGCACAATGCGCCGCGGGAAAAGCCACTCTCGGATTCAATGCGAAAACAGGGTTCAAACTTGCGTGAAGGCGAATTAGGGTAAGCAGCCGCGGGCGCCCATTTCCGCCTTTGTTCTGCGCCTCGACTTCATCGCAACAGGAGAAACCCTTCCATGCGCTTGCGCACTTTGTTCGCTTCCACGCTGCTGCTTTCCGCGACGGGCTTGATGTCTGCCGCATGCGGCTATTCCGAAGAGGAATGGCAGGCCCAGCTCGATAAATACAACAAGCTTTCGGCCAAAAACCAAGAGACCGAAGCGCGCCTCGCCCAGATCGAAAAAGAGCTCGGCGATACCAAAGGGCGCGTTTCGGAGCTTCTAAAAAAGCTCAAGGACATGGGCGTGGATATGGACAAGCTCGCCCAGGATTTGCAGATGAAAGATGCAAAGATGTCCGAGCTTAGCGCCTCGCTTGAAGAGCGTGAGCGGGCGCTCGCCGAATACAAAGCGCGCGCGCGGCAGCTCGAGCAAATTAAAGCCCGTTTCGAGATGCTCCGGAAGAAACTCGATGAGCTCACCAAGCTTGGATTGGCCGTGAATATCCGGCGCAACCGCATGGTTATTTCGCTTCCCGGCGACGTGCTTTTTGACTCGGGCCGCGAGACCTTGAAGAAAGAAGGCCAAGAGATTCTCGATAAAGTCGCAGGCGTTGTTCGCAACGACAAAACGCTGATGGATCGCGACTACCAAGTGGCCGGCCACACCGACAGCAAACCGCTTGGCGGCGGTGTGTTTAAAGACAACTGGGGCCTCTCGCTCATGCGCGCGCGCGAAGTGCTTTTGTATTTGCAGAAGCAGGGAATGCCGTCGAATCACTGGAGCGCCGCGGGCTTTGGCGATACCGATCCGGTCGCGACCAACGACACCGATGAAGGGCGCCAGAAGAACCGCCGCTGCGATCTGATCGTCGTGCCCTCGGTCGAAGAAATGCTCGATTTGAAGACGATCGTTCAATAAATTCGGCCGCCCATGAATGCCTGGGGAGAGCGTTGCGTCTGCCCTAAGCGATGAGCTTTACAACCCGGCGCAGCTTCCTCGTCCAAGCCCTCCAAACGGCTGTTCTCGCCTCCGCGGGATTTTCAAATTCAGCCCTTGCCCATAAAAAAAAATCCGCCGCCCAGGCGCCCGCTCCCATTCCCGCATTACCGCTGGCTATTTCGATCGCATTGGAAAACAATCAGCCCGTGCGTAATGACGATTGGATTGACGCCCAAATCGCGGAAGCGGCCGCATTATTTTCATTATGCGGCGTATCTTTTAAAAAAGCCCAAAGCCGCACCATTGACAGCCGCTATGCGCATCTGCAAACCCGCAAAGACAGAGACGCCCTCAAAGAAGAAATGACCAAGGGCCATATTAACGTAATGGTCGTCAATACGCTGAAAGACGTGGACGATACGAGCCTATACCGCATGGGCGTGCATTGGAGGCCCCAAAGCGATTTAAAAAAACACTTTGTGATTGTGGCGGCGAGCGCGATGCCGACCACC
Organism: uncultured Polyangiaceae bacterium; assembly: GCA_964537685.1. Taxonomy (GTDB): domain Bacteria; phylum Myxococcota_A; class Polyangia; order Polyangiales; family Polyangiaceae; genus CAZICM01. Next base: position 165,964 of record CAZICM010000001.1, on the reverse strand, counting down.
TTGGCGCATGAGCTTGGCCATTTCTTTGGCAATGGCCACAGCAGCGTAAAAAACAATGTAATGAGTTATGACCGAGATGGCGGGAATGTCTTTTTTGATAGCGCGCAGCAGACCAAGATAAAAAACTTTGCGCGGATTTATATCCGGTCCAAAGAGCTTATTCCTTAGGAGGCGTATCGGCGGCGGGCGCCTCATCTTTCTCAGAGCGCTTCCCAAAGCGCTTCTTCAGGGCCGCAATCGCAATGGGCAGCACCGACACAAATACGATCAAAATGACGACCCGCTCGATTTGTTTGGCATCAAAAACCTTCCCCAGGAAAAACCCAAGAAACGTCATTGAAAGCACCCAAGCGAGCGCGCCGATTACATTGTACATCGCAAAACGCCGGTAATTCATCTGCCCCACGCCCGCCACCACGGGCGCAAAGGTGCGCGCAAAGGGCATAAAACGCGCGAGCACAATGGTTTTCCCGCCGTGCTTCTCGTAAAACTTCTGGGTATCGATCAGATAATCTTTACGGAAAAACAAAGATTGCTCGCGCGTAAAGATTTTTGGCCCCGTGCGATAACCGATCCAAAAACCTACCGCATCGCCCACAATGGCCATGATGCCCAACACGGCATTCATCACCAAGAGATTGGTAAAATTCGACAATCCCAAAGGATTGATCATCCCTGCGTTCACGAGCACACCGGCCGTGACGAGGAGCGAATCACCGGGAAGGAAAAAGCCTACCAGCAGGCCCGTTTCCGCGAAGATGATCATCATCAGGACGGGATAGCCGCCCCAGGTCAACAGCTCTTTTAGATCGCCGAGCTTGCTAAAGAATTCTCGAAGAAGTTCCACGCGCTTACCTATGAATACCTATGAAGTGGGCTTTGGTGGGGAGGACGAGTAGCGCACTTCGGCGCAAAGGCCAAGAAAATAGCCGCTATTTTTACCACGGGCCGCGCTGCCCAATAAATCCGTAGGGATATCCCCATTCAGGCTTGGACGCCGCATCCAAGGCTTGAATATCCTCCGCCGAAAGCTTTACCGAGGCCGCTTTCAAATTGTCGGCGAGCTGCTCTTCGGTGCGCGCTCCCAAAATAACCGTGCTCACTTCGGGCCGCGCAAGCAGCCAGGCTATCGCGATCGCCGAATGAGAACAGCCGTGTTTCCCGGCCGTCTTTCCAATTAAATCGAGCAAATTCCAAAATCGATCGTTATCATAACGCTTATAGGTATCTTGCCATGATTCCAGGCGCGAACCGGCCGGAGGCGCCTGGTTGCGCTGATATTTGCCCGATAAGAAGCCGCTCGCCAAGGGGCCCCATACCAGCGTGCCCAAACCAAAGGTCCGGCAGGCCGGCACCACTTCCCGCTCGCAATCGCGCGCCGCGAGCGACCATTGCAATTGTACCGATTCATAGCGGTGCGTGTGATTTTTATCGGCGCTCCACAGCGATTCAACCAAACGATAGCCCGTGTAATTCGAGCAGCCGGTATAGCGGACTTTGCCCTGGGTCACCAAATCGTCCAGCGCCCGCAGCGTTTCCTCGATAGGTACGCTGGTATCCTGCATATGCACTTGATATAAATCGATATAGTCCATGTCGAGGCGCTTCAGCGAATCCTCACACGCTTTTAGGATATGCTTACGCGATAACCCATGATCGTGAGGCCCCGCCGGCCGTGTTCCAAAGCCAATGGGAAAACGGCATTTCGTCGCCACCAAGACCTGATCGCGCTTTCCCTTGAGCCATTGCCCCGTTAATTCCTCGCTCCGGCCCTCGCTATAAACATTCGCCGTATCTACCAAATTGATTCCAGCATCCAGTGCCGCATCCAATACCCTTCTGGCTTGTTCGTCGGGCGATGTAATGCCTTTCATAAAGGTCGTTGACTCTCCAAAGGTCATCGCCCCAAAACTTAAACAGCTTACTTTTAAACCGCACTTTCCCAACGATCGCAATTCCATGTCGATATTCCTCGCTTCCAATTCGATTGAATTTATACCTTGGACCCAAAACGTTCTACATAACCTTTTAAACGAAGTTTTTGTCTCGCCGCGGCCGAGCTCATATAGCGGACCGTTCCAAAAATAGGCCGCTCGGGGCCCCAGGCCCGGTCATAACGGCCCAATACCCAAAAGATTCCCGAATAAGAATTGGGATCGCGCCCGTCCAATGCATATTTATTGTTAAGCTCAATCATTGTATTGAGCGCATCTTCAGGCGTTTTGCTCCATTCCAAAATTTTTTTGCCCCAGAGCATACGTAGATAATTGTGAATGGTTCCTTCGCGAAGAAGCTGGTTTTGAGCCGCATTCCATAGAACGTCATGGGTGCGCGCCTGTTCAAAAGCCTCGCGGGTATACACATACGCCCGTGTGTCCGCCGAATGCTTGGCGAGGGTGGCCCTGGCCCAATCGGGAAGGGATTCAAATCGATCGTAATTGGGATTGAGCGAACACATATTAAAACCCAGCTCGCGCCAGGTGACCAATTGATCGACAAAAGCATTGGCGGCTTTTCCCATGCCCCAAAAGGCAAATCGGTCTTCTTCGGTCTTTGGATCAGCTCCAAAACGTTCGGATGTCCAGCCCATATAGGCCGCAGCTTGCTCAAAAACCTGGGCCGCACCGATATGGCCCGCATGCAAATAAGGCGATAGGCCGCTTTGCCCATCTTCATCGGGATCATCGCGAATTGTATCGTAATGACCGAGCTTGGTGCGGATAAATGCATTTAATATTTTCTCGGCGGCCCGGGCCCCTCCCTGTACCGACTTCAGCCGGGAAACCGAATGATCGATGGGCAGCCCATTTAATATTCCATCCAAATTCGTATTGATGTGCTGAATCTGAATGGGCGGGTATTTTTGCTGAATGCCTTGAATGCGGGCGATCAATTCCTTGGAGGGTTTTTGCAATGCGATTTGACCAAGGCTGTCGCGGGCGATTGGATATTTGAAATGGGCAGGCCAAGCCTTCAGCAAAAAACTCCGGAAGGAGCGGGCTACACTGAATATTTTTGGAGAGGCGCGCATGGGCAATAGGCCATTGGAATCCACGGCGAAAAAAGGCACGCGCATATCGGGATGCCGGGCGGCGGATAACAGCATGCGGGGAAGGAAAAAGGCCGGATAATCATCGCCCACCACGGCAGAGGCCCGCGCGGCCAATTGAAAAAGCAGCCCCTTTCCAGCCCCAGGCGATGGCTCTACATAAGGATAATAAATGACCGGATACTTCAAAAATTCTTTTGCATTGCCGGCCATGCCTTCCAGCATAAATGCCTGAATCCGATCGCTGGCCCATGGGTAGCCGCAGCGCAACGCTTCGAATATCACCAAAGGCTTTTTGTATTGGTGCGCCAATTCAACGGAATATCGAATTCCTTCGTTGTAATGAACGCGCCTGGCCGAAGTCATCCAATACAAAACACAGTCCCCCGCGGCATTTGGCCCGTGGGCGTTGAGCGCGCGAATCCGCAAAGGATCGATAGGGGAGGCCATGGGCGGCCCTGCCTAACCCAGCGGCAGGGCGCGCGCAATGACATTTGAAGATGCCCAAAAAATCATTTCAATCGAGGCCGGCTCTTCGTACAATTTCAGCGTGCTTGCTCAAAAACGCCTACAAAATCCCTATAAAACTGTTCTTTTCGCCCTGTTAGCGCCGGGCTTTTTAAGTGCCTGCAGTGGAGGCGAAGAATACGACCCTGAAGTCGGTTCGATCGGCGTGGCCGAGCAAGGCATTCAAGTCTGTCCAGGCCCGGAAACCGTCGAGGGTATCGATGTGTCGGGCTATCAGCCCAATACCAATTGGCCGCCTGTAAAAGCTTCGGGCCGCGAATTCGCCATCGTGAAGGCCACGGAAAATACCGGCTATGTCAATCCTTATTTTAAACAGGATTGGGCGGGCGTGAAAGCCGCGGGAATGCTCCGGGGCGCTTATCATTATTTTCATGCCGATAGCGATCCCATCGCTCAAGCCGACCATTTTTTAAATACAATGGGGCCTTTAGAATTTAATGACCTTCCTCCTGTATTGGATCTCGAAGAGACCATGGGCCAATCCAATGCAACCATAACATCGAGGGCGCTGGCCTTTTTGGAGCATCTCGAAAAAAATACCGGCAAAACGCCTATTTTATATACCGGCCCCTATTTCTTTAATACCTATGTAAACAATCACGCCGCATTTACAAAATATCCTTTGTGGGTGGCGAATTATGGAGTGAGCTGTCCTTCCGTTCCCGGCGAATGGAGCACATTTACATTTTGGCAATATACGTCGACAGGGCCTGTTCCGGGCGTTTCGGGCTCGAATGTCGATAAAAATGTATTCAATGGCAGCCTCGATCAATTGATCGCCTTCGCCAATGGAGGCGCCCGCCCGCTCGCTCAGCAAAATGGAAATGGAACCATTTCGGCCGTGAATTGGCCCGGGTCACAGCATACGGAAGTATTTGTGATCAATACCAAAGGCGATTTGCTCCATGCGTGGACGGACGGCCTTACGGATACGTGGAGTGCCTTGGATACCTTGGATTCAGGCGCGGCCTGTGGATTTGCGTCCGGCTTCCGGAGCGCGCCCGTTTCAGGCCCCGATGTGATTTCTCCCAAGGCCGGAGGGTCGACGCATAAAGTGGGCTGGCAGGGGATGAATTGGGATCAATTCAATGATTTTGGCGGAACGGGCCTTTCAAAATTGTCGACGCTAAGCTGGCCCGATGGGCATTTGGAAGTGTTTGCGCTGGGCGCCGATGGTGCGATTTGGCATAACAATCAAAATACGGCCGATAATTCTTGGGCGGGCTGGAGCAGCATGGGCGGCACGTTTACAACAGGGGTTTCGGCCATTGTGTGGGGCGATGGTCACGCGGAGATTTTGGCCGTCGATGGCAATGGTACGCCTTGGCTTAATTTCTCGGGTAATTTCGATGGGGGATGGTTTGGATGGATTGAGCAAACAGGGCAGTTAAGCTCGAGGCCCGTTACGGCGCGATGGGCCGATGGGCATATCGAGGCTTTTGCCCGAGGTCAGGATGGGCAATTGTATCATTCGTATTATGATGCCAATATTAATAAATGGATTCCTTTTGAGGCGATTGCTCCGGGGCTTTTGATTGAAGGCGAGCCTTCGGTGGTGATGAATACCGATGCTCAGGGCGCGATTGCGGCTGGGCCTTCGGTATTTGCGCGCGATGAATTGGGGCGCGTTGTGTATTTGGATTGGGATGGCTCGGCCTTTACCGATTTTAAGCCGCTCGGGGATATTCTTGTGGATTCCGATCCCTTGGCTTTTAGCCGTCCCGATGGGCGGGTCGCCGTGTTTGCGGTCGGTGAAACAGGCGATTTAATGTATAGCGTGCGGGGCGATGGAGGGTTTTCTCCTTGGGTTTCTTTGGGAGGCGGAGGAGAAATAAATTCTTGCGCATTGGTGCAAAATCCAGGGGGCACAGGGGGCGGAGGCCAGGGCGGAGGATCGAGTTCGGGAGGCGCCACAAGCTCGGGAAATGCAGCTCCAGGCGATGAGGGCGGCTGTTCTTGCAATGCGGCGGGTTCCCAGAGCGAAAATTCGATCCTGTACGCTTCATCGACCCTTGTATTGGCTGGGCTGTTTAGCCTTCGCAGGCGCCGCGCTTCGGGCATCATCCGTTTTTAATCCAATTGAATTGAGATAAAATACCATCATGAGAAAACTATTGAGCGTATTGACCGCGCTTTCGATGCTATGGGGCTGCGCGGGCGCCAATGATGCGGGACCGATTCAAGCCAAGGCCAGAAGGCCGCTTTTTCCCTTGCCGGGCACGATGGGCGACGAGGAAAAGCCGGCTGAAATTCAAAAGCCTTTATGGGAAGAGCCGCCCGCTCCCGCGCATGCCACGGGTTCGAGGGCGCGGCTGATTCAAGCGCGGTCGGATGTGCCTTTGAAGGGGCTGCGGGTGGATGCCAAATCGGGCGATTGGATGCTCGAGAGCGATGGCCATGTGGCCGTGGTGTCGTGGGAGGGCCGCGTCATTGATTTGGGTCCGAAAAACGGGCCGGATGGGCTGGTGTATGTCATTCCCGGCATTTCGTTGGTGGTGAGCGAAAAAGAAACCGAACAGGCGAAGATTTCGGCGATTGGCGAAGGGGGCCGGGTGCTGCGGGTGGAGCGGGCCGTGCCGACCAAGCCGATGTTATTGGTATCTCATATTTATTTTAGTGGCTCGATTTTAAAGATTGATTCGGTGGCGGTCAATACAGGAGGCGATCCAGCGCTCGCGGCTGTATTGGGAGAGCGGGCGAGTTTTGGCAATGTGCCCGTGTGGTTTGAGGGGGCGGGCTATGTGACGCGGGCGGGAGCCTTTATCGGCGATTTTTTGGGCGGTGAAGCCTTTGGACGAGCCTATGCGCTGTGTTCGGAGGAAGGCCGGGTGATGTCTCAATTTGGAGCGATTGATGTGCCCGGTTTTTATTCGAATGGGCGGGATGGCGAAACGATGGTTTTGGTGCCTGAGCGAAGTTATTCGGCGGGGCGGCGTATTGCCATTTCGTATTCGGATATTTCGCTGGGGGACGCTATTTCTTCTTTGCCCTGCAGCTATAAATCGGCGTCGCGCCAGAAATTAGAGCTGCCTCAGATTCCGGTGCGGGGCGCGAGGGCCGAAATTGTCCGCTGTGGATCGGGCAATTCACCTGGATTGCCTTTTTCGGAGTTCAGTGCCGAGAGTAAAATCAAGAACGAAGTTACGCTTAAACCGATTGAATTGCCGACCGGATGTTTTTTGGCGCGCTACCGGGCGCCCGGACATTCGACGGGTATGTGGGTCAATATCAACGAATTTGTTTCGGCGAGGCCCACGGCGGCATTAAGATCCGAGCATTGGCCGAAGGCGGGCTTGTTTTCGTGGGAAGTTAGTGAAAATGAAAAGCCCGTGGCCGCCCGTATTTTGGTGAAGGGTGTGAAAGGAACACCCGATCCGGATTGGGGCGATCTTGCGACGGATGGAGCCGCATTGAATGTCATTCATTCGGAGTTGGGGAAGGGAGAGCGGCCTATTCCGCCTGGAAAATATAAAGTGAGCGTGACCCGGGGCTTTGAATATTCGGCCATTGAAAAAGAGATTGAGGTGAGCCTTAAAAAGCCGGCCAATCTAAAAGCATCGCTGCAGAGAACCGTCAATACCAAAGGATGGATTTCGGCGGATTTGCATTTGCACGCGCAGCCTTCGCCCGATGCGCCGGCCATTGTGGAAGACCGGGTCCGGAGCCTGCTTTCGGCGGGTGTGGAGGTGGGTGTCGCTACCGATCATAATATGGTGACCGATTATGGGCCGGCGATTTTGGCTTTGGGGATGAAGGGGCAGGTCGCCTCGATTGTCGGCGATGAGGTCACGACGAAGGATTTGCTTTGGGGACATTTTAATGTGTTTCCCTTGGAGGCCGATTCAGAGCCATTAACCTATCGCAATACGCTTCCATCGAGGATTTTTGCGGAGGCCCGCTCGAGAAAGCCTTTGGGTAAAGATATCATCGTTCAGGTGAATCATCCGAGAATGGGGGATATTGGGTATTTTGATATTCTGCGTATGGATAGCGGTGATATTGCCGGCTGGAAACACCGTACGCCGCTGGCCGATATGGGCTTTGATGCCATCGAAATATTTAATGGGGATCATTACGATAAAATTGATAAAGTAGAACATTGTATGCGGGATTGGTATGCGCTGTTGTCGGCTGGATTTAAGGTGACGGCGACGGGCAATTCGGATTCGCATCGGCTGGCCTTTCACGAGGCGGGTACGCCAAGGAATTATGTGGGCGTGGGCAACGATAATCCCGCCGAATGGAATGTTGATCGGGAGAAAGCATTTGTCCATGCTCTTCGGGCGGGGAAAGTGATTGTTTCGAGCGGGCCTTTTGTGGATTTGAAGGTCGGGGAAAAGGGCATCGGAGATACGGTTTCTCCTGGGGAATTCGATGTTTTGGTGTCGGTGGATGCGCCTTCGTGGGTGGATCTGGCACGGGTGGAGTTGGTGGTGCGGGGGCAAGCCGTAAAAGCCTGGGATGCAAAGGAGATTTCCAAGGCCAAGCGGCCTATGGGGCTAAAAACGAAGCTTTCTTTAAAGGCGGGGGATTGGGTGATTGCGATTGCCCGAGGGCAAAAGCCGATGGAGTTTTTATACCGATCGGGGGCTTTGCCTTTTGCGTTTACCAATGCGGTGTATGTGAAATAAGCCTTGGGTTAGGGCGTTTGGTGTTTATGCGCCATCAGTACCACCGCTTCCCAGGCCATCTGAGCCGCCATGATCGCCGTGATTTGCTGGACGTCGTAGGGTGGGCTGAGTTCCACCACATCGGCGCCCACCAAGTCCATGCCGCGGCAGGCCCGGAGCAAGCTTAATAGTTCCCGGCTGGTCATACCTCCAGGTACAGGGGTTCCTGTGCCGGGCGCAAAGGCTGGGTCGAGCGCGTCGACATCCATCGATAGATACATTTTGCCCGATCCAATGCGCTGGATTTCGGAGGCGATGGCCGATGTTCCCCGTTCCGCGAGTTCGTCGAGCATGACCATGCGAAATCCATAGCCTTTGGGGGTGTTGTAGTCGTCGGCTCCCGCCAATCCGCCCCGCAAACCAATCTGGATGACGCGCTTGGGGTCCAATAACCCTTCTTCCATGGCTTTTCGAAAGGGTGTCCCATGATGATATTCATTGCCCCATGCCGCGGGATAGGTATCGGTGTGGGCATCAAAATGTACGAGACCTAGGGGGCCATGTTGTTTATATTGGGCGCGGAGAATGGGAAGGGCAATGGAGTGATCGCCGCCCACACACACGGTTTTGCCCCCATGTGAAATGGCGCGGGTAATATGGGCTTCGATATTGGCGAAGGTTTGGGCGCAATCGTGGGGAACGACGGAAATATCGCCCGCATCGGCTACGCGAAGGGTATCAAAGGGGCGGATTTCGCTTTCATGGGAGTAGGCGCGCATTAAAACCGAGGCTTCCCGGGCGGCGCGGGGGCCAAAACGGGCGCCGGGGCGATAGGAGACAGAGCCGTCCCAGGGTACGCCAAGCAGGCTAATGTCGAGATTTTCGGGCTCGGGATGATGGGGGAGGCGAAAGAAGGTGCAGAGGCCCGAGAAGCGGGGAAAGAGGCGGCCGTCGAGGGGTTTAAAGGTTGTGTTATCCATTGTGTTTGTTAAAAGAGGTACTCCAATACAACAGGCGATGACAGGAAAAAATATGCGACAAGATGGCCGAACGTTTGATGAGCACCGGCCGGTGGAGATGATTACCGGATTTCACAGGAATGCCGAGGGGTCGGTGCTGTACCGCGCGGGTGGAACGGTGGTTTTGTGTACGGCGAGCATCGATAAAAGCGTTCCTGCGTGGCTTCTTGGTAAGGGGAAGGGCTGGCTGACGGCCGAATATCAAATGCATCCGCGCGCCAATAAAGACAAGAGGGAGGGGCGGGAGGGGCGAAGTGGAAAGAGTGTGAGCGGCAGGACGCAGGAGATTCAGCGTTTGATTGGTCGGGCGCTGCGGGCGGCGGTGAATCTCGAGGCGCTGGGCGAGCGGACGATTGCGCTGGACTGCGATGTGCTGGAGGCCGATGGCGGTACGAGAACGGCTTCGGTTACAGGTAGTTTTGTGGCGCTGGCGCTGGCGCTTCACAAGGCTTCGCAGGATGGGATGCTGCTGTCGCCGGTGCTTGTGGATCAGGTGGCGGCGTTGAGTGTGGGGCATCTGAATGAGGGGCTGGCGCTGGATTTGGTGTACACGGAAGATAGTCAAGCGAGGGTGGATATGAATGTGGTGGCAACGTCGTCGGGCGGGATTGTGGAGGTGCAGGGGACGGCTGAAGGGGAGGCTGTTCCCCGCGCGGATATCGATAAAATGATGGATTTGGCGATGGTGGGCATCGCTTCGCTGGTGCAGTGCCAAAGGCGTGCGATTGAAGCGGCGAAGGTCGATTTGGCGGCGTTGTTTGCCGAGGGGCGGTTTGCGTGATGCGTCCGGTTGTGCGGGTGTTGTTGGCGACGACCAATGCGGGTAAGCTGGCGGAATTTCAGGCTTTGTTTGATGCGCTTTCTCCTGGTGGAATGGGGCGCATACAGCTTGTGTTGCTTCAGGATATTTTGCCAGGTTATAAGGCGCCGGTGGAAGATGGCGAGACATTTTTGGATAATGCGCGAATCAAGGCTTGGGCGGCGGCAAAGGCATCGGGGATGATGGCACTGGCGGATGATTCGGGTCTATGCGTGGATGCGCTGGGAGGGAATCCGGGGGTGTGGTCGGCTCGATATGCGGGGGAGCAGGCGTGCGATGCGGACAATAAAAGAAAATTGTTGGCCGAATTGATCGGCGTGCCCGATGAGCGGAGGACGGCGCGATTTTGGTGTTCGCTTTTGCTGGCCGATCCGGTGCGGGGCGTGGAGCTGGGCGCCGATGGAACGTGTGAGGGAAGAATTGCCCACGAGGAGCGGGGGGCGGGTGGCTTTGGCTACGATCCGCTGTTTGTGGTGGCGGGGGAACAGCAGGGGACGGGTCAGACGATGGCGGAGCTTTCGCCGGAGCTGAAGAATCAAATCAGTCATCGGGGAAGAGCCGTGGCCGCGTTGATGGCCAAAGCGATTGAATGGCTGCCCGATTGACCGGCGGGGATGCAGGGGCTAAGAGCGCGTTGTGGTGATCCCGGCAAAAGACTGGAAAGGCACTGCAAGCCTCGGCACGGTGGGGCTGGAAGTGGTGGTCGGGCTTGTGCTGGGGCTTCTGCTCGGGCGCTGGCTCGATGGCAAGTTCCATACGGCGCCCTTTTTAGCAATCGCAGGCTTTGTTCTGGGGCTCGTGACGGCGATTAAGGCGATTGTGAGGACATGGCGGGAGATGCAGCGCATTGCTGCGCGCGAGGAAGCGGAACAGGGCAATCCCGCGCCGATGTATGAAGAGCCTCGCAAGGCATCGAAGGACGACGACTTTTTTGGCGATACGCGCCCCGCGGAAACGGACGATCAGAATGAGCTTAAACGCTGAACCCGATGCCAATGCGCCCGAAGGCGGGAAGGCCGGTGAGCGCGGTCAAGACGATGCGCGCGACGAAAAAGAAGAGCGGGCCGCGCGGGCTTCGATGCGGGCCGCTATTGTGAGCGTTGCGATCTGCGCCGCCGTTCTGGCCATGGGCGCCTTTATGGCTTTTGGGGCGAGAAGCGGTGTGGGCGTGATCATCGGTGGCTCGATCGCGACAGCCAATCTTTGGGTATTTTCACGTATCGGCGAAGCCTTTGTCAGCCGCCGCGGCAATACGGCTCCTTGGGCGCTGATTGCGGTGCTTAAACTGGCCGTGCTGCTGTTCGGTGTGTGGATGATTTTAAAAAGCGGCATCGTGTCCGGGCTGTCGCTTACCGTGGGGTACGGAGCCTTGCCGATCGGTATTACGCTGGGCTCGCTCTTTGGGCCCAAAGCGCCTGAACCTAAAGACATTTGAAGATCCGCCACCCCTCGCGCCAAAGATGTGTTAGAGGCGGGCCGCAATTGCAGCGCTGGGATCGATCGAGCGCCTTTTAACGCTGACAACGGCGGACAAGGCAACGCACTCCCAGCGGGGTTTCCTCAAAAGAAGATGCACCATGCCTGAACATACTGGCTTACTCACGTACCTCTTGGCGAAGCTGCCGGGCCTGCGCGAAAACGCGCAAAACGTAGGGCATACGCTGGTCGGCGGACATCATATCGGTTACCGCGATCTCGAGCCGATCTTCATGAGCATCCTTGTGATTTTGCTGCTCGTGTATCTGGCGGCGAGCGTGCGCGGTCAGTTCCGCAATCTGAAGGACGCCGTTGTGCCCGATGAAACGCTGACGCTGCGTACCTTCTTCGAGGCTTTTTTTGGCTACTTCTACAATATGGCCAAGGAAGTCATGGGGCCGAAGAACGCGAAGAAATACTTCCCGCTCATCGGCGGCTCTGCGGCGTTTATTCTCTTCTCGAATGCCTCGGCGCTTATCCCCGGCGTGAATCCGCCAACCTCGAATCTAAACGTGACGCTGGGCTGCGCGCTGCTTGTTTTCCTGGCCTTCAACTACTACGGCATCAAGGAAAACGGCTGGGGTTACTTCGCTCACTTGGCCGGCCCGAAGTGGTATCTGGCGCCGCTCATCTTCCCCATCGAAGTCTTCTCAACCTGTGTGCGCCTCGTCACGCTGTCGATTCGTTTGATGGTCAACATCGCGGTCGATCACTTGGTGGCCAGCATTTTTATCGGCCTCATCGCAATCCTCATCCCTGTGCCGCTCATGTTCTTGGCGATCATCGTGGTCTTGGTGCAGACCCTGGTGTTCTGTCTCTTGAGCAGCATCTACATCGGGCTCGCCACGGAACACGCCGAACACTAAGCCCGCGTTTTCATAAGGTTTTATGCGCGGGGATACCCTGCACCCGCGCTTTTTAGCGAGAAGGACTAGCCAGCTTTAAAAATTCGGTTTAAAGGGGCGCCGCTATCTCGCCCAGTGCAAGCAGGGCATTGATTGTTGATTCATCTTGGATTGACGCATTGATTGCAGTACCGCGCAAAGCTCACCGCCTTGCGCTGTGCGAAGTGAAAGTTGAAAGGAGCAGATTCGGATGTCGCTGAAGAGCAAGCTGTCGCTGTCGGCCCTGGTCGCCACTGCACTCGTTCTCGTTCCCGCAATGGCGTTTGCGCAGGGCGTGCAGCAAGCCGCCGCGTCGAACCAGTTCGATGCGAATTCGTGGCTTGCCGTCGCTTCCGGCTTCGCGATCGGCATCGCTGCCTTAGGTGGCACCATGGGCCAGTCGAAGGCGGCCGCCGCGGCGCTGGAAGGAATTTCGCGTAACCCGGGTGCTGCGGCGCGTATTCAGACGCCGATGATTCTCGGTCTGGCGCTGATTGAGTCGCTGGTGCTTTTGGCGTGGGTTATCGCGTTCTTCCTTCAAGGCAAGATCGGCGGTTAATTCGGCCTAAACACGTACTGCCGCGCGATTTCGCTTTTGGTTTTCAACAAGCGTTTGGGTCGCGCGGCGGAACGGCGCAAGGGCGGTGTTCTTCCGGGAGCCCGCTTTTGCGTATTTTTTTGTGCTTTTTTGGGCACTAGGCGCGGCGAATGAGATCGAGCGCGACGTGGCCCAACAAAAAGACCACGCCAAAGCCGATAAGCACAAAACCCACGGTTTCATAGCTTTTCGCCGCAAGCAGCCAAGTGCCGGAGAGCACGAGTGAAGAGGCCACCAATCCTGTGAACAAGCGCCTTCCCAGGCGGTTCAGCATCGCGGGCATGGTGGGATCTATCGTGCGGAAGCTGAGCCGGCCCAAGCGCATATCGTCAAGGATTTCGCGGACTTGCTGAGGCAGGTCGTACGCCGCGGACGATAGCTTTTCAAAGCCTCGCCACAGTTCGTTGCCGACGCGCTCGGGCGAGTAGCGCTTGCGGAGAAGCTCAAGAAAAAAGGGCTTGGCCTCGGTGAATACGTCGAGATCGGGATAGATCTCTTTGCCGACGCCTTCGATGGTCATGAGGGCTTTTCCGACCAAGAGAAAATCCGGCGGCACCTCGAGGCCAAACTTGGTCGCGCCCTGCACCAGGTCCGAAATCATCGCGGCCAGATCGATCTCCTTGAGCGGGCGGCCGATGTACTTCTCGCTGAGAATGCTCACATGCGTGCGATAGGCGCGCATGTCGACTTTTTTGGTCGGGGTTCCGATGGCCCACAGCGCATCGGCGAGCGCGATGTGATCCTGGCGGATGGCGGCGATCATGAGATCGACCGTGCGGTCTCGCATTTCAGGTGAAAGGCGGCCCACCATGCCGAGATCGATCAAACCGAAGACGGGGCGCTCGGGCTCGCCTGAAATCAAAATATTTCCGGGGTGAGGATCGGCATGAAAAAAGCCATCCTCAAAAATCATTTTGATGACAATTCCAACGGCATCCTTGGCGATGCGCGGCCCTGAATGACCGCGTTCGGCGATGGCATCGTAGACCTTGCCGCCTGGCAGAAACTCGAGCGTGAGCACCGATTTGGTCGATGCGTCTTTGTACACGCGGGGAAAGCGGACGTTGTCGTGGCCTTGAAAATTGCGGGTGAAGCGGTCGGCGTGTTCGGCCTCGAGAGAAAAATCGAGTTCGCTGGTGATGGCGCGATCGAATTGATCGACGAGCGCGCAAGGCGAATAGATATGGGATTCGGGCACGGTGCGCTCGATGACTTTGGCGAGCGCGTGAAGCAGATCGAGATCGCGCGCAACGGTTTGGCGTACGCCTGGGCGCTGCACTTTAACGACGACTTCTTTTAAGCCATCGGGATGGATGAGCTTGGCTCTGTGCACTTGGCCAATGGAGGCCGCGGCCAAGGGTTTTTGCTCGAAGCTTTCAAAGAGCTCGGCGAGAGGCGCGCCAAGCGATGTCTCGACGGCGCTCTTGATGTCGTCGAAGCCGAGCGGCGTGACTTCGTCCTGCAGTTTTTTGAGTTCGGCAATCCAGTCTTGAGGAATGACATCGGGGCGCGTGGAAGCGATTTGGCCGAGCTTTACGAATGAAGGTCCGAGATCCATCAGCACCAGGCGAACCCGCTCTGGCAATGAAATGGTCTTGCGTTCTTCCTCGCCCCGCTTGGCTTCGCTTTCGACATCCGCCACATCGATGGATTGGCTGATGTCCTCGCTGCCCGGTGGCTGTCCAGTGATCGCCTTTTCGGCTGAATCCAAGGCGGCCGCGGCCTTCGCGCGCTTTGAGCCAAACCCTAGGCGCTGAGCGAGCTCACCAAAACCGTGCCTCAACAGAACAAGATAGATCTGGCGCAAACGGCCTAGATCGCGAACGGCGCTAACAATGGAGACCATGCGTAAATGTCACCTAACCCGGATGACCGTGCCGGGTTCGTGGGTGGTCGGCACAACGGCGGTCCAGCCTGAAGGGAGCCGCGGAGAGGTCCAGAAGAACAAGCGCTGAGCATCGAGCGGCGCAAGGTTGATACAGCCATGGCTGCGCACGCGGCCAAACGATCGGTGCCAAAACGCTCCATGAAGGCCGACGCCTTTTGAAAAATATTGAACGAAGGGCACGGTCTCCATGCGGTAGTAGCGGGCCGCATTTTCATCTTCGAGATTGTCCATATCGGACGACAAGAGCTTGATCCAAATCCTGAAGACACCTTTTGGGGTGATGGTGCCCGAGCCTTCGCGGCCTTTTCCTGTCGATACGAGTGTGGTGAAGACGGGTTTGCGGCCTTCGTAGGCGATTAGGGTTTGAGAGTTCCGATCGACATCGATCCAGTGTTCGCCGAGATCGGCATTCACGTCGGAGGGAGGATCGGCCAAGGTGGGCTTTCTCAGTTCCGCGGCTTTTAAAAAGGCGTTTTCGCCGATCTGATACAGCTTCCCCGCCGCTCCATCGATAGAGCCCAGTACAGGCACGCGCTCAAAACGCAACCGCATCTCCGCGGGGTTTTTGAAGGCGCCCTGGGCATTGCGGGCCCGGGCGTTGTCGGCGATGACCCAGCCGAAATTCACGGCATCCAGCGCGTTTGAAGGGCCGCTGTCTCCAAGGGTCTCACCGTGAAAGAGAAAAGGCCGCACAGGCACCAGGTCGCGCATGGGAACCCAAAGATCGTTGTAGGTTCGCCCATAGCGCACGCCGGATAAAAGGCGCTCTTCTACGATGGCTACGGCAAATCCGGGCTCAAAGGTCCAGTCGGGTTCGCCTACATCGGCAGCTTCAATTCGTTTGTATCCAAACGAGCCATCGATACCGACGAAGAAATAGCGGTGCAAAAGCCCGTCGGGAGATTCTCGGATGGCTTTGGCTTTAACTTCTTCAGGCGAGCTTCTGGACAATTCCACGGCGTCTTCGCACACCCAGGCAAATGGCCCGACCATCAGCCATCGGCCCGTACAGCCGGCCCCGCTTCTGAGCGCGTAAATTGGCAGTCTCGCGTCCTTTGCGGCCGATCCTCTTCTTTTGGCGATATGCGAAGGCGACTGAAAAATAGGCTGATCGCCCTTTACAATTCGGGCACTCGCCACCCATGGAGCCAGGGGTATTTCACCCTGGGCCACCCACGGCGGCCCTTCCGCGGCGTGAATATCCGAGGCGCCCCACAAAAGGCCCAAAAACAGCGCGCCTTTCATCAACAGGTTCGCAGATGTTGAGCCGCCGGTTCGCGCACCCTTTGCCCCTCGCATGGTTTGCAATCCTAAAAGCTCGATTTTGGTATGGGCAACAAAGCGCCCAAAAGCCGGCCATCCAAAAGAAAACGCGGGCGCCTTTTGGACACCCGCGTCTTTCTCAAAGCGGACACAGCAGCCTAGCGATACGAAAAACGCAGCTCGTGATCGCAGATCTTAAATAAATCCCCTTCGTTGATCGCTTTGCGCGTCACCCGCTGTCCGTTGAACTCAACCCCGTTGGTCGAACCCATATCCACCATGTAGTACTGGCCGTTTGCAAATTCGACCATGGCGTGCTGGCGCGACACATTGGGATCTTTGATCGTTAAATCGCTCGACTGCTTGCCGCGGCCGATAATGAAACGATCTTTGTTCACGGTGTACTTCTGGCCCGCGTATACCGCGGAAAGCGTCGGCGGGCCGGGCATCCCAGGCCCAGCCGCAACCGGCGACGCTTGGGTCGGCGGGCCGGGCGGCGGTGGGGGAGGTGGCGGCATCTGCGCCGACATTCCCTGAGGCGGTGACATAAAGGATGGTCCAGGCGGCTGGAATCCCCCTGTCCCTGGAGACATCATGGGGCTTGGAGGTCCTGGAGGTCCGGGCGGCCTGAGTCCTGGAGGTCCTGGAGGTCCTGGAGGAGCTCCGGGAGGACCGGGAGGACCAGGAGGCATGGGTGCTCTCATGGTCTGGGCGCCGGGTCCAGGAAGAGGAGGAGCTGGAGGGCCGGGCGGCCTTAGACCCGGAGGGCCGGGAGGTCCGGGAGGTGGCGGAGGCGGCGGGCCAGGAGGTCCGGGAGGGCCAGGGGGTCCGGGAGGGCCGGGAGGTCTGGCGCCCAAAGGAGGCGGTGGCGCGGGAACTGCCGTCTTTTTCGCTGCCGCGCCCAGTCCTCCGCCTGGAGGCGGAGGAGGCGGGGGCGGGCCCAGTCCAACAGGCGGAGGTGGCGGTGGCGGGCCTCCAGCTCCAACAGGCGGAGGCGGTGGCGGGCCTCCTGGACGCAAACCGGCAGGGCTTGGACCTGTGGGTGGAGGTCCGGGAGGCGGTGGCGGGCCTCCTAAACCAAGCGGAGGCGGAGGCGGTGGAGGTCCGCCGCCCGGCGTGGGCGGAGGCGCAGGAGCCGCTCCAAACGTGGGCGGCACAAACGGAGGCGGCGCGGGAGAGGCCCCAGGCGGCGCGGGCGGAGGCATCCCCGGACCTCCCACCATCGGCGGAGGCTGAAGCGGCCCGCCGCCAAACGACGGAATCGCCGGTCCTGGAGGAGGCTGATTTGCACCAAAGGGCGGAGGCGCGGGCGGAGGACTCGGAGGTCCACCCATTCCACCCATCCCACCCATTGGCGGAGGCGGCGCAGGCGGCATCGGCCCACCCGGCTGCCCCATCATGCTGGGCGCACCGTCGGGACGGACGGGGCCGGGAAATGGCGTGCGCGGGCTGTAACTGCGCTGTCGCGCATACTGCTTCATCGATTCATTGATGAGGTAATCGACCGAGCATTCGAGCTCGCGCGCCATTTGCTCGAATGTTTCCCACAAAACGTCGCGACACTGAAACGTCCGTGCGCTTTTCTTGTTCGGATCCGCGCTCATCTCTTCCCAATAATAGCGGAGGTTGTTGTGCACGGGAAAGCTTTCTGCCCGTGCATCCTCCGGGAATTGGTTGTCGTTGCCCATGGCATGACGGTTCGGCCAAGTCCGTCCCGAAAGCCTTGTTCCCACAGCGATTGAAACAACGAGAAAAACCCTGTTTCACCCCGGGCAGATGGAGAAATCGCCATTTGTATCATGGTTTTTTCTCCGGCTCGGGGGCCGGTCCTGGCTGTGCGCCGGCCTCTTTTGGATCTTTGGCTGGGGTGTCCTTCGTTCCTTCTTGCTTCGCGCCCGGAGCTTTTGGCTCCGGCTGCCTCTCTTTCACGGCCGGCTCGATGCAATAACGAACGAATTCACCAATGGTCTTGATGTCTTTGAGCTCCCGCTGTTTGGGATCGCTCTCTTTTGCGACTTCGCATGACCATTTGCACTCCGGATCGCTTTCGCAAACCGGGGCATCGTTTCTTTCATCTTCAAAAGCCTTGAGATCGGCCAAATCGGCGGGCGTTCCATACGTAAAATAGTAGGAAAGCGCGCTCGTCCGCACCGCGGCCGATCCTTCTTTCATGTGTTTTTGCAGCGCCTCTTTGGGCTTGCCTTCTTTGAGATCGCCAAAGAGCGCCCCGTATGAAAGCGCTTCGGACATCGCGAATCCTTTGCCGCCTTTCGAAGGCAGCTTGGACATGAATTCGTCGATGTGACTCACCTTCGACATTCGAAGGAGTGTCGCCGCAGCCGCGCGGCGGACTTTCCATTTGTCCGTCTTAAACAGCCCAAATAGCTTGTCGGAAACTTGTTCGCGGGGGAGCTCGCCGATCCGGCGGAACACTTGGTCGAGCACCACATCCGGCGCATCGCCGCTTACCACGGCAAGGAGCTGATCTAGGTCGGCGGCGCTGTTTTTATCGATTTTGCCTTCGAGCGCCGCGAGCGCCGCCTGCCGCTTTTTCTCGGCTGCTTCTTTGTTTGCCGCAAAGCCGAGCAAGTATTGAACGGTTGGACGCCCGCCCACTTTCTTCATCGCGCTAAACACGCGAAACAGTTCTTCTTCCTGGTATTGGCCGAGCTGAGCTTCAAGCTGCTTTTCCGTAGGCGACAGCTTCGACGCCGTGTTGGCCGCCTGCACTTCCGGCTTTTTGATCTTTAGCCACTCGCTCGATGCGACGTATTTGGCGATCTCCACCAGCGCCCCCGACGCTGCCTGTTTGGTCGGTTCGTCTCCGAGTTCTGCAACCAGCGATGCCATCTGATCCAAACGCCGCGCATCGCGCACCATCAGTTTGGGCAGTCCCGCGACACCGGACGCGCCGATCACCCGCAGCAGTTGCTCCATACCGTAAGCCTGCGAGCGATTCTCGAGGCGATGCTCGAAATCGGCCATGGCCCACTCGGTCAGCGTTGTTTTCAGCGCCTTTACAAGCTCTGCATCGCCGATCAAATCCATGCGCTCAAAGGTCAGCAGCGCGTGCGCCGCGTCTTTGAATGGAAACGATCCATCGGGGGGAGCCGGCTGCCCGGCCTGCGCAGGCGGCGGGGGTTTTTTTAATTCAGCCATCAGCTCGGGCACCAGGGATGCGCTGATCGCCTTGCCCGTTTCAGGGGAAGTCTCCGTTACGGATGCGAGCGCATCCACCATCATGCCGATGCCTACACGGCGCCCTTGCCTGGGCTTCATCCGCACGAGCGAAAGCGCCGCTTCCACACGCAGCGGCAGCTCGTATTTATCGTGCAACACAACGGCAACCAGCTTCTCCGGCCCATGCGTTGTGTTTTCCCACCGGTGAACATCATCCATATCCACACGGCAGCCCGCAGCCCCCACGCTCGCGCAGACAAGCGCAAATACAAGCGCAAACGATGTTGCTCCGCGCTTTCTTTGGGGTGCCTTCTTGTCGGGTGTCATGCGCATTTTGGGCGAGTCGCGAGCGATGGTAGCCGTGCGCGCGCAGCACTCAAAGATTTTCCCACCTCTGTACGGGTAAATGGCCTGTTTCAAAGGAGGGCTGGGCTGTCCAACACCCAAGCGCCCACTTTCTCAGAGCCGGGCCGCGATGGCCCAGAAATCGGCAATACCCACGCGTTCATCCATAGACTTGCACCGTAAGTAAAAGTAGTTGTATGTGTGCAAAAAGACTACCAGGTGCGCTATGGCTGTGTCCCTTTTCGTACCGCGCCGCGCGGCAAATCCCGTTGAAGAAGCAGAATCCTCCGAACCTGAAGCAGAGCGGGCTCGAGGGAGTGGAGCGGTGCAGGCTGCCCGCAAGAACGCTGTGAAAGCGGAAGGCGCGGCTCCTCCGACCTACGCGCGGGAAGCCGCGGCCATGGTTCTTTTGGCCTCGGCGCTCTTTGCAACGCTTTCGCTGGCCTCGTTTGAGGCCGATCCATTCCGGCCCGAAATCGGCGGTGCGGATTGGGTTGGGCCGGCAGGCGCGGAGCTGGCTCGAGCGCTGGTTGTGTCGGTTGGCTTTGTGGCGTGGCTATTGCCGGTGGAGCTGGCCGTTGTCGCATCGCCGCTCTTGGCCGGTAAACCATCCCGCATTCATTTGCTTCGGGTGAGCGGCGATGTGGTTGTGGCGATGGTGCTTGCGGCGCTGTTGCATGTTGCCTTTCCCGAGTCCAAGGCGTTTGGCTCGATGCCCATCGGAGGCGCCGTTGGCGAGCTTTTCGGCGAAATTTTAAGGCTTTTGTTTTCGACGGTGGGCTCCTACATCATTGGATTGACCATCGTTTCGCTGATCTTGGTAGGAAGGGCGAGTTTTTCTTTTATCGAGCTTGTGCAGCGCATTGAGCTGTTCCTCCGTTCGCTGAGCCGGCGCGGAACGGGGGGACTAAAAACGGTGTTCAAGGCGTGGTCGAAAGCGCGCGAGCTCGACCGGGATACGAAGCAGACAAACCAGCCCTTGAGGGCGGCAGATGGAAGCGCGGACACGACGCCGACCGATCCGGATGCCTTGCTTGCGGCGCTGTCGGACAGCGATTTCAGGGATTTGAAAACGCCTGAGCCGTTGCCGGACGGAACCGCGGTGGTGATGTCCGATCGATCGCTGAGTTTGGGGATACCGGCGGCTCTGTGGAATGACACGACGCCCGTGCCCGCGGTGGTGGAGGAAGCAGTGGCAGTGGCGGGGCCGGCGCTGGTTGCGGCGGAGGAAAAGCCCGCGGTGGCCAAGCGTTCGAGACGGGCAAAGCAAGAGCGGGCGCAGGGTTCGCCTGAGCCGGGCGTAGAGCAGGCGCCCGCTGAGCAAAGGTTTGAAGCGGAAGGCATATCCGTTTCAGAAGCGCCCGCGCCGATGGGTTTTACGATTGTGCTCCCGCCCGAGGATGAGGTGGAGGTGCGGCGTGCGAACGTGGTCTCGAGCCATCTGGGCGGCGGAGAATCCGAGGATGAAGCCGATGATGGTGCGGAGCTGTCTCCTTCATTTCTGGCTCAGGAAACGCCTGATTTTGAAGCAGAAGACGAAATGAGTTCGCCGATGCCCGGACCAGCCATCGCGCTGCGTTCGGAAGTCGAGGCGCTTGAGGCGGCGCCGAAAAAAACCGCTCCCGCAGCGGTAGAGAAAAGGGCGCCCCGCGGCACGGAAGGGGAGAGGGAAATCGTCAAGGTGATCCCCTCCGCGTCACGGGGATTTGTGCTTCCAAAGCCCGATTTGCTCGAGCCTCCGGCCGGCGGAAGGATCTTGATCGATGAAGAAAAACTAAAGGCAACGGCGCAGTTGCTCGAAAAAACGCTCGCGGATTATGGGGTGAGCGGCAAGGTCGAGGAGATCCATCCAGGTCCGACCGTTACCACGTTTGAAGTCTCTCCCGCGGCTGGCACCAAAGTGTCGAAAGTCGCTGGGCTCGTGGACGATCTGGCGCTGGGGCTCTCGCGCAAGGTTCGTATTGTCGCGCCGATTCCAGGCAAAAACCGGATTGGTTTTGAAATTCCCAATGAGCACCGCATGCCTGTGAATTTGCGCGAGCTCATCGATGACCGGCGGTTTATGGAGATGAATGCGCCTCTGCCCTGTGTGCTGGGGCGGGATATCATCGGAACGCCTTATTTCGCCGATCTGTCGTCGATGCCTCATGTGATCGTCGCGGGCGCAACGGGCGCGGGCAAGAGCGTGGGGCTGAACGTGATGCTGATGAGCCTGCTCTTCCGCAAAACGCCGGACGAACTGCGCTTGTTGATGGTCGATCCAAAAGTCGTCGAGCTTGCGCCATTTGATCGGATTCCGCACATGCTCTTGCCGGTCGTGACCGACATGAAACAGGCGTCGAATGCGCTGAAATGGGCCGTCGATGAAATGGAGCGGCGCTATCAGCTCTTTGCCAATGCGGGAACGAGAAACATTACGACGTACAATGCGTGGGCCGAAAAAGTGAAGCGCGGTGAGGCCAAGCCTCCCAAGCCTCCGGCTCAGGTGAACGCGGTCGCGGCCGATGGAACGTCGGTGACGGTCGATGCGGCCAAGGATGGTTCGGACATCGCAATGCCCGAAAAAATCCCTTTTATTTTGATCGTCGTGGATGAGTTCGCCGACTTGATGATGCAGCAGGGTAAAGACGTGGAAGCGAGTGTTGCGCGCTTGGCGCAGAAGGCGCGGGCCGCCGGCATGCATGTGATTCTGGCAACGCAGCGGCCGAGCGTGGATGTGATCACAGGCATGATCAAAGCGAATTTCCCGACGCGCATCGCCTTCCGTGTGGCGCAGAAAGTAGATAGCCGCACGATTTTGGATGAGCAGGGCGCAGAACATTTGCTGGGCCGCGGCGACATGCTGGTGAAGATGAACGGCTCCAATGAAATGAAGCGCGTGCAGTGTCCATTCTGCTCGGAGGAGGACGTGCAGCGGGTGACGGACTTTTTGCGCGCTCAGGGCGAGCCTGTGTACGACGAGGCCATTTTGAAGCCGCGCGATGATGACGGCGAAGAAAAGGCCGATACGAGCGATGCCGAAGCCGACCCTATGTACGATGCGGCCGTCCGTATCGTGGCGGACACCCGCCGCTGTTCAACGTCGTGGATTCAGCGAAAGCTTGGAATTGGCTATAACCGCGCGGCCAAAATCGTCGAGGCGATGGAAATGCATGGCTTGGTCGGCCCTGCCAATGGAGCGAAAGACCGCGAAGTGCTTATTTCTTCACTTTGACATCTGATTGAATTGATGCTCAATCCTTGGCCCGGTGCGGAATGCACGGGCTTTTGGGGTTGATTACACTAAGCTTTTTGCTCTTTTGACTTCGCACCAACAATGCATCATGGAGGCGGACCTTATGTCCTCCGAAGATGAGCGGACACGACTTATCGGCGAGATAGCTTGTTTGCTGCGCAGCGATTCCATTCCCGATGAAGCGCGAAGCGCCGGGCTTACGCTGATCGGCTGGCTCGCACGCCGCATGCCCGGTGAAACCGCATGCAGGCACGGCGTGGATGAAATGCACCGGCGCGCTCAAATTTACGCCGAACGGCGGCCTAGAGCGGTGCGGCCGCGAGGACGCTGAAGCGCGCTTATCCGTCCCGGCGCACGGCGCGAGAGTTTCCTTACCGATCGGGCAGCGCCTATGGTAGGGCCGTTTTCTATGGTGGAGCCGCTTGCGTCGCTTCCTGAGCCGATGTCCGAGGACACCGACGACATCACCAAAAATCTGGGCGCAGCCAAAGCGTATTGGTCACGCCGGCAATATGCCGAGGCCATCGCGGCGCTTCGCCGGGCTGCTGAAGCCGCAATGGCTGCCGGTCAGCATTTTCGATCGACCGAGCTCAGTATGAGTGTGTCGGAAATCGAGGACGCTCTCGCCGATGCGAAACAGCGCGAGGCCGCCGAAAAAGCCGTGCAGGCCGCAGCCGCTGCTGCCCAGGCCCGCGCGCCTGCGGGTGTTCCCAGCAAAGTCGCCAAAGGCCCTTCTTCTTCGCCGCAGGCCCAGGGCCGAAGCCCAATGCTCGATCCTTGGTCGGAAGGACAGGCGGCCCCGGCCGCAGCCGATACGCCTGAGCCGCGCAGGGAAGCCGCCGCCGTTGAGCCGCGGCCCTCGGGTGATGTCGTTGTGGTCGAAATGAGGGCGCGGCCTGCACCTGTTCAGCGGCCTGAAGATTCGGATGAAGGTGTGATGACCTCCGCTGCGCCGCTTCATGAAATGCTGAAGCGCAAGGCTCCGCATCCTCCTCCTCCGCCTCCTCCCCCGCCTCCTCCCCCCGCTTCCAAAGCACCTGCCGCACTCGCATCGCCCCCAGCCCCAGCGGCACCCGAACCCGAAGCGGATACAACTGCAGCGCGGCCTTCATTTGCCGACCTTTCTCTCTCAGGCGTTGCGGGGCTTCGAAGCCTGCCCGCCGAAACGCGCGAGCTGTTAACCGAAGTCGCGCGCGTTGAAGAGCTCACCCCGGGAAAGCGCATTGTCGTTACCGGCGCGGTGCTGATCATCACCGGACAAGCAGGCGTTTGCGCGGGTGAGTCGCAAGTCGCAGCGCAATACGTAGAACGCGGCTCGCTTGTTCCCGGACGCGGAACACTAAGCCGGGCCACACCGATTTCCCTTGTGGGCGGGCCCGCAGGCGCAACCGTGGCTGTGTGGAACGATGCCGTGCTCGACACGGCCCTCAAGGGCAGTTCATGGATTCATGAAGAGCTGTGCACCGCGGCCGATAACTTTCAAGCCATCGCGGGTGCCACGCTTGGCCCGCTGGGCGAACTCAGCGAAGCGCAGCGCCTGGGCATCGTGGAGCGCATGAGCGTGCGGGTCGTAAAGCCTCAGGAAATCATCGCTGAGCAAGGCGCAAAACTCGCTTCGCTCTATGTGGTTGGAGCTGGTGCGCTGGAACTGGTGAAAGGCGATCCCGCGCGCGTCACGGGCGAGGTGGGCGCGGGCGATTTTTTGTTTCCAGGCATCGTCGTGCGCGATTTAACAGCGCCAACCACGGTGCGCGGAGGCGTTCACGGTGCGGTCGTGCTCGTCGGCGATCAAGCCTTGGCCCGATCGATTCTGACGGGCCCCTCGCCCGCTGTTGGCATTCTCAACGGCTAGAGCTGCGCGCGGGAACAAGGGCCGTTTGCGTTTGCGTTTGCGGCGTTCCGCCCGGCGCGGGCCCCTGCACTTCCCAGATAAGCTCGCTGTTGCCTTGAGAGCCCGCAAAGCGCAGGCCAAACCATTTCGCGACCGGCGAAATCGTCGGGCGTCCATCGGGAAGCGTGCGCGGAAACCGAATGCGGAACGCCGTGCGCCACACCGAGCTGTAAGGAAAATAGGTCCGCTCCAGCGTTGCCGACTTGCTGATCGCCGTAATTTCCTCGGGCGCGGATTCATTGCCCGTATCGTCGATCAGCCGCACGATCCACGCGCTGTCGGGCTTGGTCAAATCCGACTGTTTAGGCTCGCCGCCATAGAGCGCCACAAAAAACTGATGCCGCTGGCGTGTCTCATCGAGCGCTTTTTCAAGCAGTTTTTTACGCTGCTCGATCGTAAGCCGGTAATCCTGCACATAGCGCACGGCATAAGCCCACCTAAAATCCCATGACTCAAAGGTGGCCGTGGCCGTCAAGAAATTCTCCAGCTCGGCGAATTCGATAAGCTCTTTGGTGCGCGTCCACTTCTCAAGCACCATGTCGTAATCGGTGGCCACATATTCGCGCGGGCCTTCCGCAAGGCTCACCGCCGTGGGCACCACACACCCTGAAAGCACCGGCCAGCACCCGGCAAAGGCCGCCGCCCAGGCCCAACGAAGAACGCGCATGCCCAAAGCTTATCCAAGTTTTGGCCGCCTTACACCGAACTCCGCCGCTTCCCCGCTTCCCCCGCCCAATACCAACACCATCCCCGGCCCAACAAAATAGTTGCCTTTTTCGATCACCTGGTGCACTGCATCATCTGTATGAAGTACCCGGGTAGCTCACTGCCTTTCGCCTTCCGATTTGTGGATTTTGATGACGACGCCCTCCCCGTCCCATCCACAGCCGAACCGCGAAGTGG
Source organism: uncultured Polyangiaceae bacterium (assembly GCA_964537685.1). GTDB lineage: Bacteria > Myxococcota_A > Polyangia > Polyangiales > Polyangiaceae > CAZICM01. The sequence continues at coordinate 140,275 of CAZICM010000001.1, read as the reverse complement.
AATCATCAGCGAATTGGACTCCTTGGTGCGTTCCTTTCACTTCCGTTCCTCGCCAAAAGCAAGCGAAAGAACGCATAAAATCCCGTCTTCACCCTGGAGCGCGGATTCATCGCCGGGCCTCGATGATGTGGTTCGGGCCCTGCCCGCACTTCCCGATGGTGCTCTTGTCGATCCCCCGAAATCGCCTGCCGATCGAGGTTTTCCTGTGCGCCTGGTTGTGGAAGGCGTGGGCTTCGTCGGCGAACTCCGGAAAGTGCACCGCGATGGAGTTGTCGTTCAAAGCGAAACGCTGATGCCCATCGGACGAACGCTTACCCTTCATCTTTCGGATGCGGTGCTTGGCACTGAATACACACTGCCGCTCGTTGTGGTTTGGTCCATGCGGGCGGGCCGTCCCACCTCGGGCCTCAGGCTGAATGGCATACCCAAACGCCTCACCTTTTCTTTGCCCGATCCCAGCTCGTTCGGCCCCGCGCTCACAGGTTTGTACGCCAACGAATTAAAATAAAAGCGGCGCGGCTTGCGCAGCCCTAGAGGCTCGAGCCTTCCCATTCGCCAAACCCTATTTTTTAAGTTCAATCTTCGAAGGAATCGGACCCCGCTCGGTCAGCACAACTTCCAATTGGCTTTGCTGCGCGCCCTTAAATACGCGCACCCGAAACACGCTGCCCAGCGTGCCTTCCATTTCCACAAAGCCATCCTTGACCACCGCGGGCTTTCCTTCGACTTCCACCGATGCATCGGCAGGCACCACCGAAAGCTTCATCACATGCCGGGGATTCTGTTCCTGCAGCACCGCCGTCCCAGAACTGGCCGCCTTGGATACCGGCAGAGATGAACTGAGCGGCGCGGGCGCCACAGGCGATGATGCGCCGTTTCGCACAAATACAAATGCCAACAGGCCAATCCCCAAGAGACCCACCACCGCGATCAAAGGCCAAACCCATACAGGATTCTTCGGTGCCTGCGTCGGTGGCGCAGCGCTTACCCGGCCTGAAATAGGAGCCGGCACCGCCGTATCCGACCTCTGAGCAATCGCCTGCAAGAGCTCGGGCGCGCCCACCAAAGGCGCCGTTGCCTCGTGACCCATCTCTTCCGCGGACGTGTCCGAAAGAGCATTGGCCAACGCGCCCGGCGATCCCGCGGGCACCACCGTAATCCTTGGCTCACCTCCGGGCGATGAAGGCCGCACCTGCACCATCACCGGCGACGAGGGCCTGTCGATACCCGGCTTTGAAGCGCCCGCAGCCGAATCCGATAGCAGCGGAGCGCTGTCCTGCGCCGCAGACGACAGACGCGGGGCCGAACCCGCAAGCGTCGGCGCATCAGGCGCAACCGCCCTCGGCGCGGCCCTCTTCCGATCGCCCGGCAGCGGAACCAGCATCGCCTCGCTTAAGTGCAAATCCGAACCGATGATCGCCTTGATCCGCTCGAGAAATACCGTCGCATCGGGATAGCGCGCGCCCGGATCGATTTTGGCGGCGCCCTCGCACAGCGCGCTAATTTCCTCGGAAACCCAAGGACAACCCACACTCACCGGATCTGGATCGCGCTCGGCGATGGCCATCAGCAGATCGACAAATGAATCGATGCCCGCCAGGGGAGGCGCCCCCGAAAGCGCGCAGTAAAGCACGATGCCCAGCGACCAAATATCCGCCCGCTGATCGACATCTTTGGCATCCCTCAACTGTTCGGGCGCCATATACAGCGGCGACCCCACCAAACTTCCCGTACTCGTCAGCCCGCCGGATGTCTGCGTGACTTTCTGCTGGTCGGCCTTGATCTTCGCGATACCGAAATCCAAGAGCTTAACCACCACCTCGCCCTGATCGCGCCTCGCCAAAAACACATTCGCCGGCTTGATATCGCGGTGCACAACGCCCGCAGCATGGGCTTTTTGAAGCGCCACGCACGCCTGGCCCACAATGCGCAGCGCCACCTCCGGCTCAAGAGGACCGTTTTTATCGATCAGCGACTGCAAATCTTCGCCTTCGAGGTATTCGATAACCAAATAAGGCGTGTTGGTCTTCGCATCCTCACCGCAATCGAGCACTTGAGCGATATGCTGCGATTCAATCGCGCCCGCCGCCCGGGCTTCCCGCTGAAAGCGAATAACCCGCGCATCATTGTGTTCGAGATAAGCCGCGGTAATCAGCTTTATCGCAACCCGCCGGCCCGTACCCTTATGCCGGCCTTCATAGACGGCGCCCATTCCGCCCTTACCGATGAGGCGGACGAGCTCGTATTTTTGATCAATGGTATCGCCTATATCCAAGCGCCCAACATCATAGAGGGATTGCCGCCTTTGATACGACTATTTTTTAGCCCCTCCGCCCTCATTCTGCGCCGCCGCCCGCCGCCGCAGCGCTTCCGAAAAATGCCGCTCCACCGCCCTCAAGAGCTCCCTCAATCCAACCGGCTTGGCCAAATAATCCCAGGCGCCCGCCGACAAACAGCGCTCCCGATCGCCCGGCATGACAAACGCCGTCAGCGCCACAATAGGCACATCCGGCCGTTCTGCCCGGATTCGCCGCATCGCCTCCAAGCCATCCAAACCGGGCAATTGAATATCCATCAGCACCAAATCGGGCTCGCAGGCTTTGCTCTGCTCCACCGCTTCAAAGCCCGTCGTGGCCACAACCACCTGATGCCCCTGAGATCGCAAATAATCGGAAAACGTTAGGATATTAGCCTCATTGTCCTCGGCCAGGAGAATCCTCGGCTTTTCGGGCCTCCCCCCAAGAACGGGAACCTTCTCTCTTGGCGCGCCTTGCGCCGCCGGCGAATTCAGCGCATCGCCTCCGCCGGTTTCCTCGGGCTCCCAAGGCAGCGACACCGTAAAACGGCTTCCTTTTCCTGGTTCGCTCTCGACCACCACACCCCCACCGTGCAATTCAACCAGCTTGCCCACCAATGAAAGCCCAAGCCCCGTGCCTTGATGCTGCCTCGAGAGCGAACTATCCAATTGAACAAAAGGCTTGAAAATGGATTCCAGCTCGTCGCGCGGGATACCAATTCCTGTATCCCACACCGTAAAATGAACACTCTGCCGGCCTATATCTCCCGTCACAGAAAGCCCGATGGTGCCGCCCTCGGGTGTAAATTTTACCGCATTGCTTAGCAAATTGATCAAAATCTGTGTGAGACGCCGCTGATCGGCTTGAATCAGCGACACCGACGAATCCATGCTCAGCGAAACCCTCAGCTTTTTCTTACGGGCCTGCTCGTGAACCAAGCGCATGCTCGCCTGGCACACCGCATCCACAGGAAATACCTCCCGGTGAATCTCGAGCTTACCGGCTTCAATCTTCGATAAATCTAAAATATCGTTGATCAGCGAAAGCAAATGCTGACCGCTCTCGGCAATACGGGCCACGGCCACCCCCTGCTTTTCACTGAGAGAACCGTAGGTTTGCTCGAGCAGCGCCTCGGACAATCCCAGAATGGCATTCAAGGGTGTGCGCAGCTCATGACTCATCGACGCCAAAAACTCATCTTTCAAGCGCGCCGAACGCTCGAGCTCCCGATTGGCCAACGATAGCTTTTCACTCGATTTACGGAGCGCCTCTTCATTGCGCAGCAGCGCCGCCTCGGCATGCTTGCGTTCGGTAATCCGCCGGACCACCGCCAAATAACCCGCCGATTGAGCATCGATCAGCCTGCATTCAAAGCTTTCAAGACCGGTAGGCATTCTTAAATCGTATTCAAATACCTGAAGCGTACCGGTTTCGGTGGCCGCCCGCATCGACGCCAAAATCGGCGCGGATACCACGGGCGGAAGAACATCCTGCACCCGCTTCCCTAAAAACAGCTCGGGCGGCACATAAAAACTGACCGTCTTCGAGGCATGATAACCTAAAAATACACCATCCTTATCCAATTCAAAAAGCAAATCTGGCAATGCGATTAAAATGTCTTGCGCCTTCTGCTCGGCCCTTGTCCGCTCGGCGATTTCCGATTGAAGCGTTTCATTGAGCCTCGCCAATTCAAAAGTGCGTTTCTGCACCCTCTCTTCCAGCTCCTCATTCAATCGCCAAAGCGCATCCTCGGCTCTTTTGCGGGGCGTGATATCGGTCACGGTGCCCACATACCCAATAATCTCGCCCGCCGCGTCTTTCTCGGGCGCCGCCTGCCCCAGCACCCAGCGAATTTCACCCGATGGATGTAAATATCGGTATTCTAAAGAGAAATCTCGTTTTTCGGCCAGCGCCGTCCGGAGCTCTGAAAACACCGCCTTCTGGTCTTCGGGATGAATCGCCCGCGTCCATCCATTGCCCAAGGCTTCCTCGGCCGGCATTCCGCTGATCTCGCAAAAACAGCGGTTTACATACACACACTCGCCCGAAAGCTTTGCCCTCAAAATACCTACCGGCGAAATCGCCGCGAGCGCCAAATAACGCTTTTCGCTCTCCCTTAAGGCTTGCTCCGCCTTTTTGCGCGCCGTGATATCGCTGATAAATCCCTCGATTAAAACAAGCGCCCCATTTTCGTCATACACACCCTGCGCCTGATCCCATACCCATTTTTCCCCGCCGGCCGCGGTGATCACCCGGTATTCATTGCTGCATGGCTTTCTCTCCGCGAGATTGCGCGTGCATTTAGTGGCGAGCCAGCCGGCATCGTCCGCATGAACCAAGCACCCAAACGATACGGTTTTATTGCCTATCAAATCGTTTGGCTGATATCCCAGCAATTCAACACAGCCCTCACTCACATAATTCATCGTCCAATCGGCATCATTTTGGCAGCGGTAAGCCATTCCAGACAAATTGGCGAGCAACATCTTGTGCATGCTTTCGGCCCGGAGCCTCGCCGCCTCGGCTTCGCGCTGCGCGCTCACATCCGTCAGCATTCCCAGTAGAAACTGAGGCTTTCCCTGCTCATTGCGAAGCACACTCGCATGAATGACGCCGATCATCAGCGAACCATCCCTTCGCACATAGCGTTTCTCATGCTGATAGGAATTCCGCTGGCCCCGGAGAAGCTCGTGAAACAGCCTCATCGAGGATTCCCGATCGTCGGGATGCGTAACTTCCCGGATCGAATGCCCGTTCAGAAGCTCATCGACTGAATACCCGAGCATTTGGGCATAAGCGGGATTGACTGCGATATAGCGGCCGGCGGTATCGACGACGGAAATACCAATAGAAGCGTTCTCAAAAACGCCCTTCCACAAGAGCTGTACATGATCCAAGGTTTTTTCCGTTTGATCAGAGACGTCCGACATGGAACGGCAAGACTCCCAAAAGAGCTTTAATGATCGGTATTTGTATTTGTTTTAGGCAGGTTATCCGGCAATACAATTGAAAATCGAGTTCCTTTTCCGGGCTCGCTCTCGGCGCTTATTTCGCCGCCGTACAGCCTGCACAGGCGCCGCACAATACCCAACCCAAGCCCTGTGCCCGTGCTCGGCTTGGTCGAAAAAAATGGATCGAAGAGCTTGGATAGATGAGCCGGGTCAATTCCAATTCCCGTATCCTCCACCGAAAGCGTCAGCGCCGAATCCCCGCGCTTTAATTCGATATAAATGCGCCGCTCTCCTTCGCTCTTTTCACGCAGGGCATCCGCCGCATTTGAAACGATATTTTCAACAATCGATAGAAAATGCTGCCTTCCCATGCATAGCTCTTCATCCGCTTCAATATGCACCTCGGCATCAATTCCATCGTTTTTCCAATCATTTCGATATACATTTAACAATTGTTCCACGAGCGCGGCAGGCTGAATGATTTCCATGACGGGCCTTTCGGCGCCCAGTTTGGAATACGAAAGAATTTGTTTTGTAATTGTTAATGCCCTATCCACGGCCGCGTCGGCATTGCGGATTGCTCCATCCAGCCGCTCTTCGCCTTCATTGATATCCATCAGCAGCGAAGCCAGGCGTTGCCGGTCCGCAGGCTCGAGCTTTGGGCGGAGCTCTAAAAACAAAGTCTTAAGCTTTTCAGCATTCTCGGCGCACAAAGTCTCGCCGCCTTCTTTTTCCGGATCGAACACCGACGACAAAACCATTTTCGCGCCCGCGAGCGCATTGCGTATTTCATGCGCGAAGCCGCCCGCCATTTGTTCCTCGGTGGCCCACTTCGACAGCTCCAGCAGCTTTTCGTGCGCCTTGGAAAGCTCTTGGGTGCGCTCTTCGACCAGGGCTTGAAGGATGGCGTTGCGTTTGCGCAGCGCTCTTCGCTGGGCGAGCGGAATCAGCGATCCCAGGCCCAAGAGCATCACCACAAAAGCAATGCGGAAGGGCCAGGTGCGGTAAAAGGGTTTATCGATGTGAAATCTGAATATGGCGCTGGGTCCGGGCGGCTCGTGAGGCCGTTCAGCCCGGGCTTCGAGCTCGTAATCGCCGGGCTCTAGACCCGCATAGCGGAATACCGGCGCGCTCAGGCTTTCCCACTCAGGCAATACATCCGATAATTTTACATATATTTTTGTATTGTCTCCGGCAAGAAATGAGGGAACGATCAGCCGGGCTTCGAGGGTATTTTTTGCATATTCGACATGGGCTGGGCGCCCAGGATCGGCCGCGATTCCGCCGAGCCTAATTTCACTCCATACAGCCTTGGGCGGAGGAGGCTGTTGGTAGGGCCTATCTTTTCCTTCGTGATAATGCGCAATCCCTCCGGCGGTGCCAAACCATAGATCTCCATCGCTGTCGGTATGCATCGACCAGCCGTTAATATCGTCGTTGGGTAAACCATTTCGATGGTCGTAGGTGGCGATAACCCGGCCGCCCGAAATAACATCGAGGCCGCGGGCCGAGCCTACCCATAGCCGATCTTCGCGATCTGTCCCCAGCAAATAAATGGTGTCGCTGGTCAATCCTGAAAAACGATCAAAATCATCGGTAATACGAACGGTTCCATTTTCATAGAAAAAGCAGCGTATTCCTTTGATTGCGCCGCGGGCCATGCACAGCCGGCCATCCTTGCGTTCGGTGACAAAGGCCGAACTCTGCGCCGTGAGTCCGTCTTCCTCGGTAAATCGGCGGGGTTTGCCATTTTCGATGACCGCGAGGCCCTTTTCCGTTCCAATCCATATCCGCCCCCGGCGATCGGCCATTACATCGGTAATATGCGTTCGCTGTTGTTGGGTATCGGGCAATTCAATCCGAATGAATTGCTCGGGATGTTCCGCGTCCGCGCTCCGGTACAAGCCCGCGGTCGAAGCCGCCCATAATAGCTTATCGGGTCCGGCGATCATCTGAACAATACGGGTATCGGGCAGCGCATCGGGCAAGGGATAGCTTTTTAATTCGCCTGTCTTGGGAAAATACCAAAATATCTCGGTGCCGCGGCTTCCCAGCACCAGCGCGCCATTGGTATAGGCGAATGCCCGGGTCAGCACTTTATTTTCCAGCGCGGGTACAGATTCAAACATGCCTGTTTCGGCATTGCCCCGGAGCAATCCTTTGATGGTGGTGGCCCAGACCGTGCCCTCGCCGTCGCGGGTTATTCCCCAAATGGCTTGAGGATTAAGACCCTGGGCTTCGCCAAAGATTCGAAAATGGCCGCGGCCCAATATCCGGTGAAGTCCAAAGCTGCCTATCCATATGGAGCCTTCAATATCTTCAAATATAGAATATACACCATGAGATTCGGGCTTGCGTTCGCGCATGGGCGGCTCGTCGCCGGAAAGGACGGCCATGCTGGTGGAGGCGCCGAGCCAAAGGCGGCCTTGGGAATCGGAGCTGAGCGAGAGAAACCAGGGGTTTTGAAAGTCGGCGCTTTTTTCTTCTAAGGAAAAGGGTTCGAGTTTGAGTGTCCACAGTCTTCTTCTCGAAAAAAACCAAATGCGGCCGCTACGATCTTGGGCGGCTCCTGTGAAGGCTTCGCCGGGTAGGCCCTGAGCGCTGTCCAGCGTGCGGACCGGGCGGCCTTTTTGGCCAATCGTTAGGGTTCCCAATCCGCCAATAATAAAATCCTCTTGTGAATTTAACCAAATGGAATGTATTGGCTTGCCGGAGAAGGCGGGGTCGGCTTCAAAGCGATCGCCGCTGCTTAGGCGAAACAGTCCGAGGTCGGTGCCGACCCAAAGCTGGCTGGGGGAGCTCGAGGCGGCGGAGAGGGGTTTGCCTAGGAGGCCGGGGAAATCGGGTCCGATAAAGCTTTTGCCATCGGAGCGGAGCAGGCCGGCCCCGGAGAGGCACCACATCGAGCCGGATGGCCCGGGCAGAAGGCGGGTGACGAGCGAGCTTGGAAGCGATGGGGGAAGGGAGAGGGGCTTGATCGCGCGGCCGTCAAAGAGATGAAGGCCATTGTCCGAAGCGAGCCAGAGGACGCCCTGGGCATCTTGGCTGATGGCGTGGGTGGGAAATGGGCCGTAGCCAAAGGCTTCGCCATAGGATGCGTAGGGGTATTGACCTCGGGGAAGCGGGAGGGCGTGCGCTTGGGATGCCGAGCCCAGGACGCCGAGAACAAAAAGCGCACCGTGTGCAGCCCATCTTTGTAGGATTAGAGAGGCGCGCATCTGGATATCATGCACCGAAAGGCTTCCTATTTGGCCATGATCCGTAAAGCCGGTTTAGAAGACAGGGAACGGTCGCAGACAGAGCTTGCAACAAAACCTTTGGACTCCTAGCGTAAATGGCTGGCCTCGCTCAGAATTCCTTCAGCAATTGTCATGTCATTTCGCGATTTCAGCGACCTGCTCGAAGAAGAGGCAACTGCCCATCGGGGGAAAGATTTAGCCGCTAAGCCGCTGGTGCTTGTGATCGACGATGACGAGATGATCCGGCGTTCGCTTCATACGGTGCTGGGGACGCGCTACGAGGTGCGGGCGTCGGCGTCGGCGATGGAGGGGCTGGCTGCGCTTAGTGAAGATGTGTGCGCGGTGATCTTGGACGTGAAGATGCACGGGCAGGATGGGTTCTGGGCGTGTATGCAGATTCGAAAACGGTATCCGGATCTGCCGGTGATTTTTTATTCGGCCTATCAAAACTTAAAAGATCCCTACGATATCATTAATGAATGCCATCCTTTTGGATATGTGACGAAGGATGGCAATACGCGCAAGCTGACCGAGCTCGTGGAGAGCGCGGTGAAGACGTACAGGACCAAGGCTGAATACAAGCGGACGGTTGAGAATATCCGGCGGGGCCGGCAGGAGATTGAGCAGAGCTTGAGGCGGACGAGCAGGCCGCCTCCTCCGCCTTCGTCACCGTCATCGCCGGGGAGCGGCGAGCCTTCGAAGAGCTAGACGCTTTTTCGGGGCCACAAAACGGAAAACGCTGGGGCAGCGCCTTCGGCTGAACCAGCGTCTCACGAGTTGCGCGAGGAGGATTTGAACCTCCGACCTTCGGGTTATGAGCCCGACGAGCTACCAGGCTGCTCCACCGCGCGAGGGCAACCTACTCGCCTGACCCTGGTTGTCAAACAGAAAATGATTTGGGGATTAAAAAAAATTTTGCCGCGTGGCTAGAGCAGCCATTTCGGCATGAGCGGCGAGATTTGTCCGGTGGAGATCACCCAAAGCTGATGGGCCGCGCGTGTCGCGGCGATGTGCAAGAGGTGTCTCGATTCGACGTCGTCCGGATAACTCGCCGCGTTGACGTCGGCGACGACAACGTAGTCGTACTCCAAGCCTTTGACTTGGCGGACTTCGGTGACTTCCACGCCCGGCCTGAAGGCGAATTCAAATGCGCGGATTCGCCTGAGGCTTGGGATTTCGGCCATTTTGAGCGCGTCGTAATACATGTCGGCCTGTTCGGGATGCCGCGTCAAAATGGCGACGGTGGCGCGGGGCTCGCGGGCAAACAAGGGGCGGATCGCGTCGGCCAGGAAGGCAACGGCGGCGCCGGGGCTGGGAAAGTGATGGTGTTCGACGGGCGCGCCTGTGCGGGGCGCGACGGGAGGCGTCGGATCGGCGAGCGGGCCGAGTACATCGCGGGCAAATGCAAGGACTTCGCGTGTGCTCCGGTATGCGATGCGCAAGGGTTCGATGTTCACATGCGAAAGCCCTAAGTCCGAGAGCACGGCGCGCCAATCGCGGAAGCCCGAGTCCATATGGAGGCGCTGGGCTGTGTCACCCGCGAGTGTGACGCATTGATGTTTGCTCACACATCCAAGGAGCACGGCGAGATCGACAGGCGCCAAATCTTGGGCTTCGTCGACAAAGAGATGTTCGTACACAAGCGGGTTTTTGCCTTTGCGCAGCTCTCCCCGAAGCAGTTGATAGGCGCGGAGCAAAAGCGCGTCGTCTTCGGGATCGAGCAAGGCTCGCTCGTCTTTGTCGACGGCCGCTCCATCGGCGCCTTTTTGGTTTTCTTCTTCTTCGGGCGTCTCGGGCTCTTCGGCCAGCGCCGCTTTGCGCTCGGCGCGATCGCCCGGATCGAGTTCAATTACGGCCGGACAGCGATCGGCACACCAGCGCCAGGCGCGTTTTACTTTGTCAGGGCCAAATTCAGGATCGGCTTCTTCGGCAAAGACCGCGAGCGCTCCGTTGAGATCGGTAAGCACATCGGCCCAGAAATTCACAACGCCCCGGGAGTCGCGGCGCGCGCGGGGATCGTTCTTCAACTGGGCCGCGCGTCTCTCGAGGAGGCGCAGCATCGCGGGATGAGTCTTGTATCGGGTCACGACCGAAGGCGTGTTCTCTTCCAGCGGCGCATCGAGCCACGGGATGGCGCGGAGCCTCGCGGCCTTGGCCCATTCGGCATAGGTTTCGACGACCACATCGCCGATTCCGAGCGCTGGAAGCACTTCGCTGATGTAGGCGCGGAGGGCCGGGCTGCCGACGATCACCAGCATCTTGTCGGCCGAGAAACGCTGCTTTGCGGCGTAATTCAAGAAGGCCATGCGGTGCACGCCGATGGTGGTTTTGCCGCTGCCCGCTCCGCCTTGAATGACGACGATGCCCGAGTCGGGCTTGGAGATGAGTTCGAACTGGCGGCTATCGAGCAGGGCTGCGATTTCGGGCAAATGCCTATCTTGGCGCGCGCCCAGCGATGCACCGACACCCAGCGAGCCCCGCATATCTTCAGGCCGCATGGCCTTGCCTTGACCGCCCGCAAGCTCCGCCGAATAAACGGACATCTCGCGCCACTGTCCTTCTTCCGAGCTCGAGCGCACAAAAATGCCTTGAGGCGCGCTGACCCGCAGAAGTTCGCCGTTGTCGACCGTCACGGTGCGCCGCGCGACCACGCGCCCCTGAACTTCGCGTTCGCCAAAAGTCTCTTCGTATTCGGCGCCCTCTTCGTAGCGGTAATAGATTTGGCTGATGGGCGCGTGGCGCCAGTCGACGATGCGCACACCCGCCTTGGCATCGATATGCGTGGTCTTGCCGATGAGCACATCGCGCTCTGGCCTGCCCTCCTCGATAAGCCTTAAATGGCCAAAATAGGGCGATTTCTGATCGACCGGCTCGACGACATTTTCGGCTCTGCGCCGGGCAATGCCTTGAAGGCGCTCCATCTGCTGAACCAGCGCCGGCACATCTTCGAGGCGGCTGGCCGCAATCTGATCGCGCAGTGAAATGAGTTGCTCCTCGTAGTCCATGGTGGGTGGAGGCGGAGGAGGCGGTGTTTTGGCCAAATGATCGAGCACACGGGCGAGAAGTTTTTGTTCTTCGCGCACAATGGGATGCTCGGCCGCCGGGCTTTGGGCGCCCGGTTTTTTGTCGTTGGAGCTCATGATGTCCGGTAAAAAAATGGGGTCGGGCCTTCTGCCCTATTCGTTGCGGGCGCGCAACGGAGAGTTCGCCTAGGCGCTCGTCTTCAGCTTCTTTTTGCGGTTCGCGCGCGCGAGGGCGATATCGATCAGGCGGCTTACGAGCTCGACCGAGCCGACGCCCGAGGCTTCCCATAGCTTGGGGTACATGGAGATCGCCGTAAAGCCGGGGATGGTGTTGATTTCATTCACATACAATTGGCCATCTTGGGCGAGGAAGAAGTCGATGCGGGCGAGGCCCTGGGCTTCGAGCGTTTGAAAAGTGCGGATGGATAGTTCCCGGACGCGATCTTTTTGCTCGTCCGAAAGCTCGGCGGGGATGCGGATGGTTGCGCCGTTTTCATCGATGTATTTGGCCGCGTAGGAATAAAAGCCATCGGGATGGTCGACGACGATTTCACCTGGAATCGAAGCGATGGGCTCTTCATCTCCCAGCACGGCGCATTCGATTTCGCGGGGAGCCACGATGCCTTGTTCGGCGATGATTTTCGTGTCGAACGAGAAGGCGTAGTCGATCGCATCGGCCAGCGCCGAAGGCTCTTTGACCCGGCGTATGCCGACCGATGAACCGAGATTGGCGGGCTTGATAAAACAGGGAAAGCCCAGGGCGGCGCAGCGGGAAAGCACGCTCTCTTTGTCTTTTTCCCATTCGGCGCGGCGCACCGTTTCATGCCGGACGATAGGCAAACCTGCCTGCAAAAGCAGGCGTTTCATCACGTCTTTGTCCATGCCGACGGCCGAACCGAGCACGCCGCTGCCCACATAGGGAACGCCTGCCAGCTCGAGCAGTCCTTGCACGCTGCCGTCTTCGCCCATCGGTCCGTGAAGCACCGGAAACACCACATCGACACCGCGCGGGGCGTCCTGTCCGCTCGTGCCGCCTACATAGATCATCCCTTCGCCCGAAGGCGTTGGATGCGCGGCCAGCGCGACATCGGGCATGCTTTGATTGAGCTTCACCAAACGCGGATCGCGCGAGGCACCGAGCAGCATGGCTTCTTCCTGAAGATGCCAGCGGCCTTCTTTGTCGATGCCGATCAACACAGGCACAAAGCGTTCGCGATCGAGAGACTGAACGATAAATCGCGCTGAAATCAGCGATATTTCATGCTCCGCGCTGCGTCCTCCAAAGACGACGGCCACGCGCAGCTTTGATGACGATTCGCGTGATTCGCTGGGTTCAGTGGGCAAAGATTGCTTGGATGCGGCCATTGGGCGCACCCTACATCCATCGCGATGATCGGGCCGAATTTACGGCGCTTTGGATGTATCGGCGAGCACGCGGAAATAGGTTCGGATCATCGAGATGGCCACTTTCTTGAGGACATGACCATCCGAAAGCGCGACATCCACCGTCGTGGGCTGGCCTTCGCGCAGCGATAATTTGGTCACCAAAAGCTTGGCTCCCTTGGCGATATCGGCGCGGGCAAGGCGCAGATCTTCAAGCGCCAAGAGCTCGGTTCCCACCGTCAAATCGCCCGGGGCCGCGTCATTGGGTTCGGCCTGCGCGGGGACGCCCGCCATCGCCGCAAGACATGCAAAGCCGATCGAAAGAACGAGCTTGTTGAATTTCATCGCGGAGCGAGAGACGGACATCGCTTCAAGGCATATCAACGCCTCGTATTTTTGTCATTCAAGTTCATCCAACTTCATCCGGCGAATCGCATTGAGGGCGCCATCCCTGAAGCGCTTTTTCCACAAACAAAAGGCGGTCTTGTCCCCAGAACAAAAGATCGCGCACCAAAAAACACGGAGCTCCGCAAACGCCTTGTTTTATCGCTTCTTCGGTGCTCTGCCTAAGCCTCGCTTTGCCCGCCTCGCTCTGGCCGTTTGTCAGGAGCGCTTCGCCGTCAAAACCGGCTTTTCGGGCAAGCTCAATCAGCACCGCATCGTCGGATATATCGAGATCCAAAGCCCAATAGGCATGAAAGACCGGATGCACCAAACGCGCTCTTTCGGCCTCAGGCAGGCCCAGCACCATGCGCAGGGGCTTGACGGTATTCATGGGAAAGCGGCTCGGAAATCGGAGGGGGACGCCATAGAAATCGGCAAAGCGCGCCATATCCGCGAGATAGTGGCGGCGCTTGGGTTCGGTCGCTTCGAAGAGTGGAACGTTGGGTGTGCCGATCTCGCGAAACAATGCGCCGAGCAGAAAGGGCCGGTAGCGCACCAAGGCATCGTATTTGCCCGCTAGCGCTTCGATTTGAGTCGCGCCGAGATAGGCAAAGGGGCTTGAAAAATCGAAGAAAAACAAGAGCTCTCGGGGCGCGCTGTTCATCGGGACACCTCGCTTGAGCCTTGGTGTTTCGATGGAATGACCAAAGGCGCCACATCCCAGCCCGACAAAGCCTTTTCCACAAATGGAAGGCGATCTTGTCCCCAAAACAAGGCCCGATGCCCACCGGGCCCGCTCACGACAAAGGCAGGAGCACCAAATACGCCCGCTTCTTTGGCTTCGGATGTGCGCGCATGCAGCTCGGCCTTGATGCCGGGCGATTCGGCGCGAAGAAGCAAGGCTTCTCCATCAAAACCCGCTTCATCCAAGCTTTCCCGCACAACCGGAGCCCGGCCCACATCGAGCCCCTTCACCCAATAGGCGCGGTACAAAGCCTTGGTCGCCCGGGCAATATCGCCCGAAACCAAAATGCTCCGAAGCGCGAGCACCGTGCGGCAGGGATGCTCGGGCGGACGCACCAAAGGCACGCCAAAATGCTCGGCCCAGCGCTGCATATCGCGCAGCGTCATTCGGGCTTTGGCCGCGGGCATCCCCACATTGGGATCGATAGAACTGCCCAACAGCCGAAAGAGCCCGCCCAGCAAAAAAGGCTTCCAAACCAGGGCTGAATCAGCCCTTTCACACAGCGCTTCGATTTGGGTGTGCGCGAGATAAGCGTAGGGACAAGACAAGTCGTAGAAAAAATCGACGCTCTTCTTCTGTGCCATCGGGGCCGCAGCGTAATGCGCAGAGCGGGCCGGGGTGGAAGTATGTGTGGACGATACGCTCGAAAAGCACGGATACTACGCCCTTATGCGCGCTGGTGAGTGGGTCGGCGGCCGATTTATCATTGAGCGGCTTGCCGGCTTGGGCGGGATGGGTGAGGTGTACCGCGCGCATGATCGCGAAACGGGTGAGACCGTCGCGCTGAAGATGTTGCAGCGGTCTAGAAAAGGGCCGGAATTCACGCGTTTTGAACGAGAGGCCCAAGTGCTGTCGGAGCTTCGGCATCCAGGCATCGTTCGTTTTGTCGCGCATGGAATCGAAGCGGGCGGGGCTCCCTATATCGCGATGGAATGGGTGGAAGGGGAGGATTTGGAGGCCCGGCTCGCGCGCGGAAGGCTGAGTGTGGAAGACAGTGTGGCGCTGACGCAGCGGGTGGCCGATGCGCTGTCGGCGGCGCATGAGCGCGGCATTATTCACCGCGATTTAAAGCCGAAGAATCTGCTGCTTGTGGATGGAGATGTGCGGCAGGTGAAGGTGCTCGACTTTGGGATTGCCCGCATTGGGAATCTGCCGCCGGTCACGCATGCGGGCACGATGCTGGGAACGCCGGGCTATATGGCGCCCGAACAGGTGAAAAGCTCGAGCACCATCGATGTGCGGGCCGATATTTTTACGCTGGGCTGTGTGCTGTTTGAGTGTCTAACGGGAAAGCCCGCCTTCGCCGGTTCGCATTTTATGGCGGCCCTCGCGAAGATTCTGTTTGAAGAGGCGCCCCGGGTCCGCGATTTAAGGCCCGACGTGCCCGCCGCGCTCGATGCCCTGGTGGCGCAAATGCTGGCAAAACATCCTTCCGCGCGGCCCCGCGATGCTTCCGCCGTGGTCACGACGCTCGAGGGTCTGCGCACATCGTTTGAGTTTGGCGCGGCATCGTCGGCGCGGGGGTCGCAGCCCACACCCAATCCCGCAGGATTGACGAGAAGTGAACGGCGGCTCTTATCGGTTGTTTTTGTTCAAGGCCGGATTCCCGAAGAAGGAACGGAAGAGAACGCGCCGGGAGACGAGGGCGCAAACGCCGCCGATGAGCCTTTGCTGCAAGCCGCAAAAGCCTGGGGAGGAAGGGCCGAGAGGCTTGAAGGCGGCTCGGTGGTCATCACCATTTCGGGCTCGGGCGCGCATGTGGCAACCGATCTGGCGGTGCAGGCGGCTCGCTGTGCGCTGGCCGTGAGGGGCGCCGCGGGCAACCGGATGGTGGCGCTGTCCACGGGCCGCGGCGAAGCCTCGGGAAAGCCGGCGCTGGGCCGCGTTATCGATCAAGCCGTCGCGCTGCTCGGCGATCTTCCGGCTCAACAGGCGCATCATCCGGTGAGCGGGCGCGCTCAGCCGGTCTTGATCGACGAGATTACGGCGGGACTGCTCGACAACCGTTTTGTAGTGCTGCGGGGACGCGCGGGATTGGAGCTGTACGAAGAGCTGGAGTCCGCGCAGGTCGGCATTCGCACCTTGCTGGGCAAGCCAACGCCTTTCTTGGGGCGCGACAGAGAAATTGGTGAACTGGAGGCGCTGCTCATCGAATGCATCGAAACGCAGACAGCGCGTTCGGTGCTGATTACGGCGGCGCCCGGTATGGGCAAGTCGAGGCTGGCCCACGAGCTGATGCGCAAACTGCGTCCAGCGGTTGACGGCGATGAAGCGGTGAGCGCCGAGCCTGCAAGCCTTCCCGCGGCGCAGGTGGAAATTTGGTTTGCGCGCGGCGATTCGGTATCGGCCGGCTCGACCTTTAATCTGCTCGCTCAAGCCCTGAGGCGAACAGCAGGCATTCAGGAAGGCGAGCCCTTGGAGACGCGGAGAGACAAGCTCTTGGCGCGCACCGCAAGGCATGTGGCACCGGCCGACCGGCGCTGGGTATCGGAATTTTTGGCCGAGCTGATCGGAGCTCCTCTGCCGGATGAAGACAGCGCATCGCTTCGGGCCGCGCGCCAAGATCTCAACCTGATGGGCGAGCAAATGCGCCGGGCTTGGGAAGCGTTTTTGCGCGCCGAGCTATCGGCTCAGCCCGTGCTGCTGATCATCGATGATCTTCAGTGGGGCGATCTATCCAGCGTTCAATTCATCGATGTTGCGCTTCGCGCGCTCAGGCGCCGCCCGCTTATGGTCGTGGCCTTTGCGCGCCCCTATGTGCACGAGATTTTCCGGCGTCTGTGGTCGGATTCGAATCCCTATGAAATTCAGCTTGGCGAGCTTCCTGAAAAGGCCGCGCTTCGCCTTGTTGGCAAGGTGCTGGGCGAGCGGGCAAGCCCCGAAACCGCCCACCGCCTCGTCACGCAAGCCTCGGGCAATGCCTTCTATTTGGAAGAACTCATCCGCGCCGTCGCCGAGGGCAAAAGCGACTCGCTGCCCGAAACAGTGCTCGCGATGGTACAAGCCCGGCTCGATGGCTTGGAGAGCGAAGCGAGGCGCATTCTCCGGGCGGCCAGCATCTTTGGCGAAGACTTTAGAAGCGGCGGAATCACGGCCCTGCTCGGCGATTCACTGCCTGAAGCGCGCGCGGACGACTGGCTCAACTCTTTGGTCGAGCGCGAAATTCTCGTCCGCAAACAGGAGAGCCGCTTTCCAGGCGAACTCGAATACTCCTTTGGCCACGGCCTGCTCCGGGAAGGCGCGTACACCACCCTCACAGATGAAGATCGCATCCTGGGCCATAAGCTCGCGGGCGAATGGCTCAAGGCTCACGGCGAAAGCGATCCAGCGTTATTGGCCGAGCATTTTGAAGAAGGCGGCGATGCCTTCACGGCGGCGGGCTACTACCTCAAAGCCGCCGAACAAGCTCAGCTTGGAGGTGACGGCGATCAGGCGGCGGCCTATGCGCGGCTGGGCGTTCAATGCAATCCGCCCGCTGAAATACGGATCCGGCTGCTCACCCTGCTCTGCGATGCCTTTGTATGGAGAGCGTCGGGCGATCCCGAAACCGCAAAGCATCACGCCGATGAGCTCTTGCGCCTCGAACCCCGCCCATCCCCTGCCCGCTTCAAGGCGCTCGCGGCCCGGCTTCAAAGCCTCTTGCCTTCATCGGCCGATCCTTCCCGCTTATCGGCGGCCATGCTGGGCTTCACATCCGCCCCATTAGAAGCATCCGATCTCGAGGCCGCCGCGTCTTCTCTGTGCGCCGCAGGCTGGTCGGCCTGCCTGGATGGCCGGCTCCTCATCACATCAGCCATCCTCACGCATTTACATACGCTCGCCGAAAAAGCTCCGGCTCAAAGTCCGGCCCGAGGCTGGGAAAAGCTGGTTTCCGCTTTATACGAACCCTACGCCAACGAAGATCCGTACCGGGGCCTTCAAGCGGCCGACGACGCCCTCGCCATCTTTGGACAAGCCGATCATGAACACGGCCTCTTGTTGTCCAAACTGATACGCGGACTATGCCTTTTATTTTTGGGCGACTACATCCAAGCCCAGCGCGAATTAGCCACAATTGCCGATCAATGCGATACAATTCGCCGCTTTGAACCGATGCATTCTATGGGATGGATAGGTGCACTGTGCGGAACCAAAGATTTTAAGCGCGCAGAACAGCTTGCCCATTTGCTGATAGAACGGGGCAAGACACACAAACATCCCCGGGAAGAAGGCTTGGGCCATTACGCGCTCGCCGACACGCTGGCCCATCAGGAACGCTATCCAGAAGCGCAGCCCCATGCGCTACGGGCGGTCGAGCTTTTGGCAAGTGCCCCATTCGATCGAATTTTCGCACTATCGTTATTGGCCCATATCCAGCTTCGGACCTCCGAAGAAAGCAGCGCGGCCCAGCTTGCGGAAGAAGCCTTAAAAAAGCTCACCCTTCATTCTGGATCGGGCTTTTTCCGGGGCATGCTGGTACGCCTCACCTATGCCGAGGCCATCAACGCCACCCATGGGCGGGAACGGGCACGGCCGGCGATTACAGCCGCAAAACGCAGGCTCATCGCGATGTCCGCCTCGATTACCGATCCGGCCATGCGCCAGGATTTTCTAACCAACATTCCTGAAAACGCGCGCACCCTCGAGCTATCGGCACGCTGGAGTGGGGAAACAATCCCCCCGCCCCGCACCTAATTTATTTTTCTTTTAAAATATTTCCTACCAAAGCAGGGCGTGCCCCAGGTGTTTCAGAGCGCGAGGAGGCACGATTCCTAATGAAACGCACACGTTTTGGCATATTGGCGCTGTCGGCTTTGGCTTTTGCATCTTTTGCATTGGTGAGCGCAGGCGCCTCCGCCGAAGAAACCCAAACGGTTGTCCATCAGAAAAAATCCGATGGTTATGGCTATATATTCGCGGATGATCTCGTCGATGGAGTCAATAACGGCGCGGCCGGGGCTCAAATTCGCGTGATTAACCTGGGCCGCCGCGATCGCCTGCTCCGCCCCCGCGTTCATTTCGTTCCCGAAATGCTAAAATCCGTTGAGAATTTATAATCAATTCGATAGGTGCACATACATACGCATGGTGACCAAATCGCCTGGATGCTCCACATAGAGCGGACCCCACGAGGGATTCTGTTCGTGCATCTGCTTCAGAATCCCGAGCATCCTCGAAAAAATCAGCGGAATTTCTGCGTCTTTCTTGCTCAGCGCCGCATTCACCGCCCCCGCAACAACATGAGCCGCATAATACCCCCGCAACAATCCCTCATCCACCGATCCCAGCCGCTGGACCCGTTCTTGAAAGGCGCCGGAAGCCATATCATCGGATGGTTCCCAGTTCTGAATTTGGGAAAAGGCATGATGAGCCAATTTTTCAAAGGGATGATTCATAATCACATCCGCGACGGTATCGGCTGTTTCCCTGGCAATCACGGTATGCGACTTCTTATCTTTGATGGCGAGCTCTTCATCGGTCGCAATCAACTCGTTTAGCTTGGCCACCCACCCATCCCGCACCGATTCCGAACCCGGCGCGCTTTTTAATCCAACAGACAATTTCAATCGTTTAACGGTCGCAATAGCTAAATACCCCCGCATTAAATCCATCGGATGAGGATCTTCACAATAAGGCGCCCGGCCATGGCGCAGGATTGTCTTATTCTCCCATGCTTTGTTCATCGCCTTTAGATAAGCAATAACCCCAATGGCCGCCATGGGACCCATATTGAGAATGCCAAGTACATCACTAGCCACCTCATCCACCCGCATCGTCCAATACTCAACGAACCGCTCGAGAATCTCCGGCCGCTCGCCCTGAACGAGCTCGATAATCTCTTTTTCCTCGGGCGTCTCGGGGCTTTTGCTTTTCCATTCCTCTACACGCATCCTCAATTTTTTCTGCACCGCGACCGAGAGTTCTTCTAACATTCCGGGATTAGCCGACATCACATCATGGCCTGCCGTTTCATGGGCCAGGCTTGTCCATGCCAACAGGCCACCCTCGGCATGGGATGGGGGCATACTCACAATAGAAGCTTTTACATCAAAGATTCGGGTCGCCGAAGCCGGCCAGGTATAAGGACCAATATCCGAACGTCCCCATTTGATTAAGGGAGCGACAATACTGCTTTGGGGCAGACCAATCACCCTCCGATTCTCGCCCGACAGAAAGCCATCGTATAGATCGCTGACAACCTCTTGAAAAGCCGCCGTCGGCTTCTCGAGATACCCCTCCCCTTTCTGCAAAATGGCCTGAGCAATATCCATCATCAGCCCTGCTTCCCGCAGACGGCTCGGGTCCCGCCGCAGCACGGACTGGAACCCCTCGGAACCGAGCTCATGAATCTTTCGAATAAAGGGCTCGGTCACATTCACCTTGTATAAAGGAGGAAACTTTTTGCTTGCAGATTCCAAGCGGCTTGTGAGTTCCTCGAAGGTGCTGGGATCTTGAGGCTCGTCCTCAATTCGAAGCGCGGTCTTTTTGATATCCTCCACACAAGCGTCGA
Source organism: uncultured Polyangiaceae bacterium (assembly GCA_964537685.1). Taxonomy (GTDB): domain Bacteria; phylum Myxococcota_A; class Polyangia; order Polyangiales; family Polyangiaceae; genus CAZICM01. Next base: position 119,763 of record CAZICM010000001.1, on the reverse strand, counting down.
AATTATTGATTTGAATTTGGCTGGCGGCGGCGTTTCCCATAGCTTTTCCCTTCTATCAATTTCGGTGCCACGCTTCACTTTCTTCTCCAGGCAATGTATACCCAGATTGAAGGGCGGACCAAAAAAGAAACATTTGCAAACGCTTTCATGCAGACGATTCGCCGGTTACGCAAAGCTTGCATTCATGTTCGATCGGACGCCCCGCCAATCGCCGAAAGGCACACGCTTTGCTCTTTTCAGCATTGGATTTGTGGCCTTCAACAGGACGTCCTACCATGAGCAACCCCTTTAACCTCGAAGTGAAAGACAAAGACGCCACCCATGTCGTGATCGAGCTATTTGGCGGCGATAACAACTTAAGCGATTATGTTGTCCGCGACTTGGAAGAAATGGAACGGGGCAGAGGCGATTTAATCACCGTTATCGCCCTGGTTGACCGCGCGGCAACAGGTGATTCCAACGTTGTCGAGATCCCCAGGGGTGGAGAGGTAACAACCATCAAGGCCGCCGGTGAAATCGATACGGGGAACCCATTTATTCTCTCCGATTTTGTGGCATCCGCCCTAGCGAGCTATCCCAAGGCACAGCACTGGGTGTTAGGTTTTTGGGATCATGGGACAGGTGTATTCAAGGATCAAGACACGGCAGGTGGTCCAAAGGGCTTTAGCGGAGGGTATGGGGGCACAAAAAACCCCAAAGGAGCGGCCAACTGCTTATTTTTTCGAGATCCCGCCTCGCTTCCCAAGCGGCAGCAGGCCATGCTTCACGACGATACCGATGGGGGTGTATTAAGCAATAAGGAAGCCTCCTTTTTGATGGAGCGGGCATTGCGGGTAGCTGGCATGCCTGGCAAAAAGTTTAATATGATCTTCTCAGATACCTGCTTAAACGGCATGGTGGAAGTATTGACTCAATTTGCCCCCTACGCCGATGTGATTACGGGTTCCGAGGAACTGGAACCTGGAGATGGGTGGAATTACGAGGCATGGTTTAAGAAATTGGTCCAACAGCCTCCGGGCAAAGGAGCCGACTGGGGGAAAGCCGCGGTTGATGCATATGGAGAACATTACAAGACGCTGGTTCGCGAGCATCCTGTCACACTGGGAGCATTTAGAACGGACATTGATTTTACCCAGCCTTTTAAACGATTGATTGAAGCGCTCAAGCCATTGGGGAGCGCGGGTTTTGACTATATCAACGCGGCCCGCCTCATATCGCAATCCTTTGCAAAGCGAGACACCTATGATCTACGCGATTTTGCCCAGCATGTAGCGAACATGGCCGGCGACAAGAGCGATGTGGTGAGCGCATGCAAAGCCTTGATCGACGGCTTTGATGCGGCGCGCATTGGCTATGTAGGGTGGGGAAAGCGTGTGCAGCAGGCGCATGGGCTCGCGATTTGGATCCCTTCGAACAAGGTAGCCTTTGAAGATGTAGCGCCCACGTATAAAGAATTAGAGTTTGGTAAGAAGACTGGGTGGACGGATTATTTAGGCCAATTTTATTCCTAAGCCAGAGCGTCGGGCAGCGTTATCATTGAGAGCAGGCACAACCTTAAACTTTCTCTTGGCCACCAGCCACCCCGCATGTTAACGTGGCCCTCCCGAGCCCAGCCAATGATAAAAATCCCCTACGCCACATGCGATTTCGGCGCCATCCGGCGGCAGCACTTTTTGTATATCGACAAAACGCCTTTTCTACCGCGTCTCGAAGCCGTTTTAGAAAATCACGTCGTCTTTCTGCGGCCCCGCAGATTTGGCAAATCCACCCTGCTCAGCCTGCTTGCCCATTACTACGATGTGCTCACCAAAGATCAATTCGACGAGCTCTTTACAGGCTTGTGGATACATCAGCATCCAACGCCCAATCGCAACAAATACCTGATTTTGCGGCTCGATTTTTCAACCATCGATACCGAAGGCGCCATCGAGGATATCTACCGAAGCTTTACAACCCAAGTCAAGGGATCTGTTGAAACCTTTGCCGCCCGCTATAAGCACCTGATACCCAAGCTTTCGCCTCTCGAATCGGCCTTTGAGCTGGATGCGGACGATCCCGCCGGGCTGATGACGCGCCTACTCACGGAAGTAGGCATCGCCGGCCATCAACTGTATCTGCTTATCGATGAATACGACCACTTTGGCAATCGCCTTCTCTCCGATAACCAAAAAGCCAAGTACGACCAAGTCGTCGCAACCACCGGCTTTGTCAAAACTTTTTATACCACGCTTAAAGCCTTTACTGCCGCCAGCGTCCTGGCCCGCACCTTTATCACCGGCATCGCGCCCATCATGCTCGATGATCTTTCAAGCGGTTTTAATATTGTCGTCCATATCTCGCGGGATGAAACCTTTAATGCCATGGCTGGCTTCACCCAAACCGAGGTCGAAGATACCGTGGACAAGCTCCTCTCCGAGCACCCCGAACTTACCCAAGATCCCCATTTCGGAGATCGAGAGGCCCTGCTCACCACACTGGCCGAACACTATAACGGTTATCTTTTTGCCCTAAGAGCCACCGAAAAAATCTATAACTCAACCCTCATTCTCTATTTTATGAACCAGGCGCTCCGGAAAGAGCGCTTTCCCGATCAAATGCTCGATTTCAATGTCCGCACCGATTATAGCCGCCTCTATAGCATCGCCCGCTTCGCCAGCGAACAGGATTCCGATATCCGCCTGCTCCTCGAGGAAATTTTATTACATAACTCCGTCTCCACCCCCATCGTCGAACGCTTCGGTACAAAACTGATGCTCGGGCGCCCTCAAGTCGCCTCGCTCCTCTTTTATCTAGGTATGCTTACCTTTGCCGACGATGCCTTTTCTATGAGCCTGCCCAAGCTCGTTATCCCCAACCGCGTTATCCGCGAAATGCAATGGGGCTATATGTCTATCGCACTCAATGAACAGCAGGGCATTTTTATCGATGGCGCCCTCTTGGGCAATGCCCTCCAAACCATGGCCGTTCATGGCGATATTCAGCCTTTGCTCGATCTGTTTCAAAACAATGTCATGAAGCGTATTAGCAACCGCGATTTAATCGATTTCGACGAAAAAACCATGAAGCTGATGCTTTTCGCCTATATGAGCCAGCTTCCCGTTTTTTATATGGCCAGCGAGCAGGAAGTCGCTCAGGGCTATTGCGATCTGTTGCTCAGCCTAAAAGGACGGGGCTCCGCCCAGAAATTCGCTTGGATCGTCGAGGCCAAGTATGTGAAAACAGGGGCAAAAGAGGCCACCATCGATAAAGCCGTGGAAGAAGGCTATAAGCAAATCGATCGCTATGCCGCAGACCGCGATGTCGTGCAGATGCTAACCCAAGGGCATGCTCTCAAAGCAGGCGTGCTGGTATTTGTTGGGACAAAGAAAGTGCTCTGGAAGGCTTGGCCTAGGCCCAAGAAGGCTAAAACGACGGCAAAAAAGACGCAAAAAACCGGCGCAAAAAAGGCCGGCCGCCCCTCTTAATCATCGAAATCGCTGCTGCTATCGCTGGATGCGCATGAATTGGTCATCTCAACGAAGGAGGAATCGCATTCGGTGCGCTGGCGATAGATAAACACCTCCACATCCGGCGCAGGCATGGCCTTGATGACACCTACACATGCCTCCACATTGGTCTTCGGACTGCAGCTCGATGCGTCCCTACAAACAAGGCCGCAAATTAAATTCCGATCCTGCTCAGGACGCCCCCCCTGCCTCAAGACCTCGTTCACCGCCGCCGAAATTTGATCGCAAGTATCCACCGCATCATATTCGTTCTCGGGACAATCGCATCCGCCTACCGTGAACGCGAGCCCAGCCCCGCCGATCCAAACCAATAGGTTTTTCCTATTCAATCCCCGCATCATTCTCTATCTCCTTCCACCTGCCCACCCTACATCACTTGGCACGGAATTGGAATAGTATCATTGCGCAAAATAAAATTTGCTTTCACAATCGCTTTGCTCCATCTATTCTGGAAGAACACGAAGGAGTCTGTTTATGAGCGGCGAATACCCTTGGATCCCCATCGGCCCTCATCAAATTCGCTTTGAGCCTCCCGATACAGCCCGCTTCGTGGCCGTGGGCTATTTTAAACCCGATGAGGCGAGAAAATACCTTAAAATCATTTATGACTTCGCCGACAACCACGGTCACTTTTATCTGCTTCTCGACTGCGAACGCGGCACATCAGGGATGCCTCCCGAAGGCCGCAAGATCTTAACCGATGTGCCAAGACCTTATCCTTTCCACGGTATCATTGGCTATAACGCCAGCTTTGGTATGCGGGTCATCACCACAACCGTTATCAAGGCCGGACGTCTTCTCTTTCCCGATAAGTTTCCCTTTCCACTGGCTTTCTTTGCAACCGAACCAGAAGCCACAGCCCAGCGCGATGCCTGGCGCAGCGAGCGGGCCGCTAAAAAGTAAAGACCCCCTCTCCGCCATTGACTTTGCTCACAAGACCGCTATCATCGCGCGCTCTCAACACACATCGGCATGGTATGGACATCCTCATCGATATGACACCGCTCGAAACCGACACCCGGTTTCACGGCATCGGCTACTACATCACCTCCATCGGCAAAGCATTGTTGGCCCTCTCCGAACAAGAACGCGGCGGCCTGCAGGTCGCGGGGCTCGGATGCGCTCCCCAGCGCGATTCCAATCGCCTGGCCGTCGTTCCGCTGGATTATCAAGGTAAAAAAGAGCCGGCCTATCCGCGAAATGAATGGTATCTGCGCCACTGGACCGAAATGGTCTATCTCCTCCGCACCAAGCGCCCCAGCCTCTTTCACATGACACAGCCCTTCGGCGTTCCCAGGGGCTCCGGCGTTCCCAGGATTTTTACCTGTCACGATATCCTTCCCCTGGTCTTGGCCGATCAATACCTGAAAGGCTATATCAAACCCCATATCCGCAAGCTTAACGATCAAATCCGCTATCAAACCGCTAAACGAGTCATCGCTATCTCCCGCCATACCGCCGACGATTTAATCCGTTTGCTCCAGGTGCCCGCAAACCGTATCGATGTTATCCCCCATGGGGTCGATCACGATCGTTTTAAACCCCCAGCCTCTCCCGAGGAAGCTTCCGCCGATGCGGCATGCAGAACGAGGCTCGGTGTCGATAAAGCCCCCTATTTTCTCTTTCTGGGTGCCGCCGACCCTAGGAAACGAGGCGATTTGCTGATTTCAGCCTTCGCCCAGGCCAAATTGGAGGGCGCCGAGCTTGTTTTTGCAGGACGCCTTGCCCCCAGCCATAAGGCAAGCCTCGACGCCGCCATCGAAAAAGCGGGGTCTCCCTCGTCCGTGCGCTTTCTTGGGTTTGTACCCGACGATTCCCTCGTTCCTCTGATTCGAGGCGCGCTGGCCCTGGTGTATCCCTCAACCTACGAAGGCTTTGGTCTTCCCGTTCTCGAAGCCATGGCCTCGGGATGTCCTGTCGTAACAACGTATGCCACCTCTTTGGGGGAAGTGGCCGGCGATGCGGCGCTGATGGCTCATCCGGGGGAATTAGAGGGACTTCGGGATGCGCTTAGGAGCATTGCCCAAGAACCTGGGCTCCGGGACGAGCTTCGGGCCAAAGGCTTGAAGCGGGCGGCCTTGTTTTCATGGCGCGAAACGGCGCTTCAGACCATAGCATGTTATCAGCGGGCGTTATCGTAAAACATTTTTTTGAGCGAGCTTTTCTTCGATAATACGCATCATTTCGCCGATGCGCTTTGGCCAAGAATTCTGCTCGGCCAGGGCCACCCTCAGCGCACGCCCCTCTTCGCCCCGCGCGAGCGCCTCTTCACAGCGAAGCACAAATTCACCGGCGTCCCGGGCTACAAGCACGGTATCATAATACTCTTCAAGCGAAGGCAAATCCGATATCACCACAGGCTTTCCCGTCGCCAGGAATTCAAAAAACTTAATCGGAAACACACTCTCGGTATAGCGGTTTATCCGGTAAGGAATCAGCGCCACATCAAAGCCTTTGATATATTTTGGCAAATCCGAATAGGCGCGCTGGCCAAGCAAATGCACATTGGGCTCTTTTTCGAGCTCGGCCGTGCTGGTCGATGGATCGGCAATACCTACAGGCCCAATAATCGCAAAGCTCCACGAAGGGCGCGCCCTCGCCGCATGCAGAATCCAATCCACGTTTAGCTTGTAATCGCTTACGGCACCCACAAATCCTAAAACAGGCTTTGGAAGCCGCTGTATTTCTTCGGGGACGAGCGTGGACTCCTCCATCGCCGCCTTAAAATGCCCCGCATCGCCTACATTATGCACCAAATGCGTGTTCTTGGGGTTATACGGCGACTTTTTTTCATAGAGCGTCTTGCTGGTCGTGAATACCACATCGGCCTCCCCGCATAGCCTGCGCTCCCGCTCCTGAATCCAGCTCTGGCCCCGGTATGCCGGAAAGGCCGAGTACTCATCCACGCAATCGTATACCAATAGCTTGCGCCGCAGCTTTATGGCGATATCCGCATAGCCGGGATGATATACCCATACAATAGGATCTACAATCCGCTCTTTATGAAGAAAATGCCGGAGCATAAGCACTTTAATCTTATACTCCCAGAAGTCCTGCACAGCCTGGGGATTCGGCACGATCCGCGGCAGGGACAGCCTCCACGAACGGGCCACATACAGATTACCGCCCCGGTGCTCGACCCCATCCACCAAATAGCGAAGCGAATCCTGTAGCGAAGGACGCTCGCCGCCTCCCCTGCCCGTTAAATACTCAAACACACCAAGACCGCCAAAATCCACATGAATCACACGGTGATCCCGGGCAAGCCTGCTCATAATGTGCTGCTTATTCGTCCACATCGGCTCATCCCACCGCTGGGACGAAAGACATAGAATGGTATGCTGGCTGGACATGAGCGCTGAGCGCTATCGCACGAAAATTCGCAGACGGCAACCCTTTTCCGCACACTTATCTCTTGACACGCAAAAAAGCCCGGGCTGATTATCCTACCCATGCGCCATTACTTCGAGCTGGGCGTGAAACGGCTGTTCCGCGTGGCGACGCGGAATCTGAGCATCACCGCCCACAACACCAAATATCTCGCGGAAGCCATTGCGCACATTCAGCTTGCGGGCGAGCGGCCGGATACATTGCCCTTGACTTCGCGTGTGTGCCGTCAGCGGGATCTGCTTACGCACTGGCACAAATATCAATGCGGCGCTATCGGCGAGCCGCCTAAATTTCACCGCAAACAATGGGAATATTGTTATATCCTTCAGGCGCTGGAGGAGCGGGGCTGTCTTTTGGAAGGCAAGCTTGGGCTTGGTTTTGGCGTGGGCCGCGAGCCTTTGGCGGCGAGGATGGTGAAGCTTGGAGCGTCGATTGTCGCAACCGATTTAGGCACCGATGAAGCGCATCATAAAGGCTGGCGGGCAACCAATGAACATGCGGATTCGCTGGCTTCGTTAAGGCGTCCTGCCATTTGTCCGGATGAACTTTTGGATGCCCGGGTCCGTTTCCGGCCGGTAAATATGAATGCTATTCCAAGCGATCTCCGGGATTTTGACTTTGTATGGTCGAGCTGTGCATTCGAGCATTTGGGTTCGCTTGAGGCTGGGCTTCGTTTTGTGAGGGAAAGCTCAAAATGCTTAAAGGCTGGGGGGGTTGCCGTTCATACCACGGAATATAATTTGGAGTCCAATGATAAAACCGTGGAAAGCGGTTCGACGGTTTTGTTTAGGCGCCGGGATTTCGAGCGGCTTTCGGCGGAGCTCGCCAATATGGGATTCGCTATGGAACCTCTTGATTTTACGCCCGGTGATGGAATTTTAGATCATTATATCGATCTGCCCCCTTACAAGAGCCCGACGCATTTGAGGCTTCCATTTTTAGACTATAGCATTACTTCTTTTGGTATTATTATCAAGCGTATCCAATGATATTTTTTTGATCTTTTTTTAGCATACGGAGGCGGCTTTGACGACCTATATTCGTTTTCATCTGGGATGGGCTGCGTGGGCCATAGCGGCTTTGTCGGTGTCGATGTATGCCTGCGGCGATGGAGGATCGGCACAGGAGACAAGTGGAAGCGGCGCTTCGGCGGGAACGGGAGGGGCCGGGAGTTCGACAAGCAGCGGCGGAACAGGCGGAAACGGCGGAAGCGGGCAGGTATCCCCGGATAGCCGCTGCCTTCCCGATAGCTATGATGGGCCGGCGATTTATGTGGGCCTCAATGGAAACGATAACAACAAAGGCACCAAGGATGCCCCGGTGCTCACCTTTTCCAAGGCGCTGGAGCTCCGGTCCGCCGATCAAGATATCCGTGTGCTCGGGGGAACCTATACCGAAAAGCTATTGATCGGCCAAAGCGGTACAGCGGACAAACCTATCCGGGTAATGCCCGCGCCGAGTGAACAGGTTGTGCTCGATGCCACGGGAAAAGCCGCGGGAAAGCCCATCGATATCACGGGCCAGCATGTGCTGGTCCAGGGCTTTGAAGTGAAAGGCAGCGGAAACCAGTGCGTGGATGCCTCGGGAAGCGATATTGTGCTATGCGGGCTGGATATCCACGACTGCCAGTCCCACGGTCTTCAGATCGGCGGATCGAGGGTATGGGCCGAGGGCAATAGCATCCAGAATGCATCGCTGGAAAACGAAGGCGGATCGCTGGGCCAAAGCGGATGGGGTTCGGGCTTAAAGGTCAAAGTGGGCGGAAACGATATCACGCTCTTTAGAAATAAACTGTTTCACAATTGGGGCGAAGGCATGGCCGTGACGCGCGGCTTCAATGTAAAGGTATTGGAAAACCTCGCCTATGATAATTTTTCCGTCAATTTTTATATTGATAATTCCTATAATATCACCGTCGAGAAAAACATGGCCACCTGTGTTGAAAACAGCGGCTATGAACGGGAAGGCAAGCGGGCCTCGGCCTATATGATCGGCGAGGAATACTACGATGGCTGGGGCGCGCAGCTTCATAACGTGACCATCCGCAACAATCTCGCGGCCTTTTGCAACCGGGGCTTTTTGTTTGCGGGTTCCGATGTCGGCGGCGGGCTAATCGATGTAGCCCTTGTTCACAATACCTTTTGGGGAAGCGTGGATACCGCGCTATCGATTGCGGCGGGCCTAACGACCAAGGGAACCGTGGTGCACAATAACTTGGTTCAGCAGCCCGCAGGTAAAACGGTATGGATCGAGAGTATCGAAGGAATCACCGTCAGCCATAACTTCTGGGTAAACGGAACACCTGCGGATTGGACCAATGGCTCGGGCATGGGCGATCTAACGGGCGATGCCGGATTCTTAGTAACGCCTGATTACAAGGCGATTTCGTTTAGGCTGGGCGAGATGTCGGCGGCGCGGGATAGCGCGCTTGTTCTTGCCCCTGGTATGCTTGGAGCAGTCGGCGATGACTTTGAGCATAGGCCAAGAAACGAAAAGCCCGATATGGGTGCCATGGAATTTGGGGACCCTTCAATGCCCTGTGCCTTTGATGCGCTATGGAAATAAATTTAGCAAAAATGCCTTTTCAACTTGAGATCTCTTTGATATAGGCTTGGTTATGAAATACACCTTGATTTCAACTCTTTCATTGGTCTTGTTGCTTTCGGCAGTTTCGGCGGGATGCGGTGATGACACCGATACCAATCCAACGGGAGGCAATAACGGTACAACCGAAGTTTCGCTGGATAAGCTGGGCACGGAAACCGGTAAATACTTTTGCGGGCTTGCCTTTCAATGCTGCGATATGACCGAACTGCCTCAATTGCTGGGCGAAATCGGCGTCATGGCGGGCACCGAAGCCGAATGCGCGACCAAAGCCGGGCAAATCTACGATATGGAAGTGCTCGCTGATATTAAAGCCAGTGTCATGGCGGGCCGCCAAAGCTACGATTCCAAAAAAGCCGCCGCTTGTTTTGAAGTGATTCAAGGACAATGCTCGGCCATTCAGGGCGATCCATTTGAAGAAGATCCCAATTGCAATTCGGTCTTTGTTGGATTGGTGGCCGTTGGAGGCGAATGCACGATGGGCGACGATTGCGCGGGCGCCGATACCCACTGCGCGGGCGCAACAGATACCGTGCCAGGCAAATGCCAAGTCTTGCCCAAGGAAGGCGAAGCCTGTCCCGATTTTGACTGCGCGGAGGGGCTGGCCTGCTCCCCTGGATCGATGAGCAATACATGCGTTAAGCCCAATACCAAAGCCGATGGGCAGATGTGCGGCAGCGATATCGAATGCGTAAGCACCTATTGCAGCTTTACATCGGGCACATGTATGGCTCAAAAGCCGCTCGGTATGCCCTGCACCGATGCCTTTTCCAATGAATGCAAAGATAGCTATTGCGATGGAATGACCAACACATGCACCGCGAAAAAAGCCGATGGGCAGGCTTGTATGTCATACAATGAATGCCAAAGCGATGATTGCGATTTTATGACGATGGCCTGCGCCCCCGTGCAGGGACCTGTGTGCGACGGTAAGTGATCAAAACCGTTCGAAGGCCGCTGCGCCCTCTTTAGAACTCGCTCCACAACTCACTCGAAATCGGCGGTAGACAAGCCGGTTTTCTGCCCAGATCCTGATGGTGAAGGCCCGCGAGCTGTTCATGAACGGCTCGATTGGCCTGCTCAATCTGCTTTAGGGATTTCGATTGTTTGGCCCGCTTGAGAGCCACAAGCCGCCCAGGAAGAGATATGCAGAAAGGAGCCCGCTCATCGATCAGGGATTGGGCAAGCTTGATGTTATCCTGGAGCCGTTGCCAATCATCAGGCGACTTGTCCTCGGTATATTCCACCAACGCGCGTTGAAACGCCCCCACGGCCAGATGCAGACTCAGCACTCCCCCCTCCCGCTGACCGAGTAGAGCCAAGGTCAACCCCAGACCGGCCTGCGTCGCCGCCCACTTCATGGGATCCCGCTCCCGCGTCCGCTCCAACAGAGCCAATTGAAACACTTCCGCAGCCTCCTCCAAGTGCTGCGTGCCACTCTCCCGCTCACCCAGCATATGAAGCGCATGGCCTAGATTGCTCTGCATTGCCCCCCACTCCAAGGGATCCCGCTCCCGCGTCACCTCCGACAGCGCCAGTTTAAAGACATCAACAGCCTCCTTTAAACGCTCTGTTCCACTCTCCCGCTCACCCAGCCGAGACAGCACGCCGCCCAGATTGTTTAGTATCATCGCACACTCCGTGGGGTTCCGCTCCCGCGTGTACTCCAACAGCGCCAACTTGTGGGCATCGGCCGCTTCTTGCAAATATTTTGTACCACTTTCCCGCTCACCCAGACGAAAGAGCGCATTGCCTAGATTGTTCTGCAGTACCCCCCATTTCAAGGGAACCCGCTCCCGCGTATACTCCGACAACGCCAGCTTAAAGGCATCGACAGCCTCCTTGAAAGGCTGCGAATCGCTTCCCCGCTCACCTACGCTAACAAGCGCAATCCCCAGACTATTCTGCGCCGCGGCCCACGCCAAGGGAACCCGCCCCCGCTGTTGCACACCCAGCACTTCCCGATAAAGCGCAACCGCATCCTTGAACTTAGACCCATCCTCCTCCTGCTCACCCAATGCAATCAGCACATCGGCCCGGCTGCTTTGAGTAAACGCCCACGCATCGGGATGCTCTTTTTTACCAAAATCCCCCGCCGCCACCTTGAACAGCGCCTCCGCCTTCTCGAGCGCGGCTCGCTCTCCCTTCTGCTGACCATAGATCCACCATGCATATCCCAGCTCGCCACGAACCCGCGCCCTCGACTCAACACCCAACGACTCAACCAAGCTCCCTTTCTGTAACGACCCCTCCACCTTCTCAATCCAAGGCCGGAGCTGTTCCGCCCGATACATTCCCCCATCCTGATCCGACTCACACGCCTCTGCCAGCGCCCCCATAAAGAGCACGGTGCTCAGCTCCTTTATCCACCCATCTGGAATTCTCATCCCCGGCGATTCATCCCAATGCCCTTCCTCACTTGCCCCCGCCCGCGTCCAATAGAGCACCGGTGTCCTCTTCCCATCCCTTCCATCGACATACCCCCAAAGCACCCTATCGGCCCCTGTTTCATCGAGCCACGCCCTTGCCCTCGCAGAACCGTCGTCGATCACCCGGCGCGTACTCAAGACCTGAAGACTTCGCTCTGCCCCCGCAGCCTCGACCCCAAACGAATCGCGATTTAGCGTAAGAAACGCCTGCATTAAACCACTCGATATATCCCCCACTCCATCGCCATTTTGGTCCTCATCGCCCTCGAGCGCGGCGATTAGCACAGAAAAACGCTGCTTATCCGCCTTGGGCAGAGGCTCCTGCGCCTTCGCCACGGCGGGCGCGCCCCCCGGCCCCTCCTTGAGCGGCACCGCTCCCCCACAAGCCCCAAGCCCCAGCATTATCGCCGCCCAAGCCAAGACCCTCGCACCGCGCATCACAGACTCCTCCTAAGCCTTTCGCTTCATGCCCACGCTTCGTTTCTTTGCGGTCTTGGCAATTGGCTTTTTCTTTGCCCCACTCTTCTTCGTAGGCACCACGGCTTCCCTAGGCCATGGCCTAAACAAAACCGTCTTTGCCCCCACAAATACCAGCGCCCCCGCCTTTAATTCTTTGCCCAAAGTCAACAGTGATATCAACTTCTGATCGCCCCCATAGCGATCCAATTGCGAAAGAGCCTGTTCAAACGCAGCTTCAATTTCATTCGCCTTGGCCTGCGTCTTTAGATATTTTACTTCCAGCATCCAGGCATAGCGCGCAAGCTGAATCTCCGTATTCACCCCCAAAAATAAATCGCAATAGCCGCCTCCAAACTCCTTTTCGCTCAACATATTAAATACACGGCTCTGCGAGATATACGCCAATAGCATCAGCTTCAGCACTTTTTCATTGAACTGACGCAAATCTTTGTTCCCAATACGCCCGACCACCTGCTCTTGAAACAGCATTAACAAAGGATTTATATTTCCCTCCACCGCCATCGCTTCCAGCGCCCGCTGCAACTCCTGGGTGTTTAACCATATTTGCTCTTGATCTTTTAACGCAAGCGCTAGGTATTCCCATTGAAGTTCGCGTATCACCAAATTAGGAATCACCAAATTGGGCTGCGCCGATGTCGGTGAGCGGGGACCAAAGGTGAGCATTCCCATATAATAAAATAGCGATATCAATTGCGCCGGCGCGTTCATCGTCCGAACGCCAAATTGTTCCACAAGCCGGCTTTCTATGCCGCCTTCGCTTAATATTGTTTCAAGCAGCGCCCGCGTTTCTTTTCCCGCTGCTCCTGCCAAGGTCGCGATGCGCTGCAAACGGCCATAATCCGTGCGTACATTCATATCGAGCATATTCGCAGGATAGACACCTTTTAACTTTAGCTCCCGCAGAAAATAAAGCACCAAATCGGCGTTATACACCCGCTCCGCCACGCCCTCGGCAAAACAATATCCATTGTAATACCGCTCCAGCACCGATAGCAACTGTTCCCGATCGCAAAGCCTGGGATCGGCCTTTAGATGTGGCTTATCCTGTAGAAGGGTATCCACCGCAAGCTCCGCTTCCGCCCGGCTAAAGCCCGCGAGCGTATTGAGGCGAGGGTCCATCGATATATGGGTAATGATATTAAACCCGCTCGATAAATCATCCAGCAAGATAGGCGATACGCCCGTGATCAGCATCCGGCCCAGCGAACCCGATGTTGTACCGGCTTTCAACGACGCATAAAAAGTGCGGATAAAGCCCGCAGCGCCTACAACGGATTCATAGAGATCCTGCCGGCCGCTGGATAGAAGGCGATTGGCAAAGTTATCGTATTCGTCGATCAAGAGATAGATCTTTTGCCGGATTCCCCACACAACCGCCAGCAAGTCTCCAATCAGGGAGTTGGCGTCGCTATGCCCGGACATTCTCGCCTCCAGCTTCGCCAGATCGGGAAAGCGTTCGCGATAGGTCATCAGCATCATCCGTACGCCGCTTTGAACGACGCTATCAAAGCTTTCTTTTAAGGTGTCCCCGCCGGCATCGGCGCTCACTTTAGAAAAATCCAGGCTCAAGACCAAATATCGGTTGCGCTCGGGCGTGGGATGCTCGTGTATCCACAGGCCCGAAAACAGTTCGTCGAATTGGTCTTTGCGGTCGAGATCGTAATAATGTTCCAGCATCGAGAGCAGCGTCGATTTGCCAAAACGCCGCGGCCGCAAAAACAGACTATAGCTGGCGCCGAGCTCATCCGGCTCGAGCTTGGGAATAAAGGGCGTCTTGTCAATATAAAAATAGCGATCGCGGCGCAGATCGGCGAAATTGCTGATTCCGTAGGGGATTTTCATAGGGTTCGCTCGCGGCGAGGGACATTAGCATCAAGATCGGGGAGTGGACAAAGATTTATTTCATGGAGCGCTTTGGCTGGGTAACAGAAGGCCGAAGGTGCAAATTTTTTGTTGACCCAGCGCCCAAAATGCAAGTAAATAGGGCGGAACTCGGGGTTATCATGATCGATCATATCGTTTCCGCCCAAGATCTTAGCGACTTTGACGCCCTTTACGAAGCCCGATCTCCCAGCGGCCGGCCCACAAGCTGGTACACCTTGGTCGAGCAGTTGCGAAAGATTCGCCGCGTTATCGAGGCGGGCGGCATCGTGCATATCGAAGGCGTCACGACGCTGCGGACATGGCAGGAGTTCTATGCATGGGCACACGGGCGCTATCACATGCTCGAAGACGGCTGCGATGCATGGATCGGCGACGATGGGCCCTAACGCGCAAAAGAAAGAGGGCTCCATGAAAACGGACTTGGATACGGTTGGTCTTGCGGCCCTGGTGCTCTCTTCCTGCACTGCCCTCTTGATCGTTCCGGATCTGACGCTGGGCTCCTTTGCGAACCCAGCCGAAAGCGCCGCCATTGGGACGTCGATTTGTCTTACGATTGTGGTCGTCTTGCGCGCCAGGGGAAAGCGCGGCAGCAAATTCGAACGCTATCTCTTTGCGGCATTCCTTGCGTTTATGCCACTTGTTTATGTGCAAGCCCGGTTGCGCTTTGGAGGGAGCCTCGAATGGCTTCTTCTTGAGCTGGGAGGCTTTGCGGCATTTGCGGCGCTGGCGCTGCTTGGGCTTCGGCGTTCACCGTGGTTTCTGGTGTTTGGGATTGCGGCGCACGGGCTGTTTTGGGATAGTTGGCATCCGGGGCGGGCGTCATTTATGCCGGCTTGGTATGCGGCGGCTTGTCTTGTCATCGATCTGGGATGGGCCCTTTATGTGGCGACGCAGGTATCAGCGTTCCGCGAGGCCGCGAGGCCATCTCAAGGCGCGAGTTCTGTTGGCTAACGCACCCATGAAGATTTTTTGATGCCGCGCGCGAAAAAAGTTTTACATCATGGAGCGCCTTGGGTAAAGGTGCGCGCGTGAATCCACACCAAGGTGTGAATACCCAAAAAACTGTCGCGAAAATGCCGGAGGACGAATGAGAATTACAGTGGAAACCGTTGTTCATGCGCCCATTGAACGAGTATGGCAAGCCTACACCACGCCCGAGGACATTGTTCAGTGGAATGCCGCTTCGGATGACTGGCACACGACGAAATCAACGGTGGATCTCCGTGTGGGCGGTGCATTTTCGTCTCGGATGGAGGCCAAGGATGGTAGTTTTGGCTTTGATTTTGCCGGAACCTATACCAATGTGATCACAAACAGCCTTTTGGAGTACGATTTTGGCGATCGAACGGCTCGCGTGGAGTTTGCCGAGACACCCAATGGGGTCAGCGTAAGCGTCTCATTTGATGCTGAAAAAACGCACTCGGCAGAGCAACAGCAAGCAGGCTGGCAAGCGATCCTCGATCACTTTAAACGGTATGTTGAAAGCCCGCACTGAACCGATGCAAGGCCAGGCATTAGCCTACGGCTACTCCACATCGTGCACGCGGTCCTCAAAGACATGCACCCTCTCGATACGGGCCGCCTTCGCCTCACGGTGAACCGGGTTCTTCGCCCAACCATAAACAACCGCCGCCGCAAGCTCGCCATTCTCTTCAAGCAACGCAGGATCAAGCTTGTCGGGACGATCCTCCGGGGTGTGATACCAGGGGTCCGTTAAGTGAGCGATAAATGCAACCGGCAATCCCACTTGCTCGAAATACGTATGGTCGCTGTTCGTTCCCGCGGTAAAGGGCTCCCACAAAAGACCCATTGCGTCGGCTTTCGCGCCCGCGAACTCGGTAAGCTCGGGACCCGCGTATCCAATAAAGCCGATCTGGCGCGGACCTACCGCGATCATATCCAGATTGACCATGCCAAGACCATGCTCCGTCACCTCGGCTTCATGGTCGTTCACATAGGCGAGTGAGCCCAGAAGCCCAAGCTCCTCGGCGCCAAAGGCAAGGAATTTGATGGTCGCCTTGGTCCGGTGGCCGGTCATTGCAAGCACCCGCGCGGCCTCAAGCATCGCGGCCACGCCCGAGGCGTCATCATGCGCGCCCGGTGCACCTGAAACCGAGTCATAATGCGCGCCGAGATAGACGATTCCCTGCTCGGGGTGAACGCCCTCCAGCGTACCGATCACATTGAAGCTAACAGACGGTTCAAGCAAACTATCCACATCCAAATGAACCGTAATCGGCCCTTCGGCGATCCTCGCGCCAAGCAACAAGCCGTCTTCGCGGCTTAGGCTGACCGTGGGAATCGCGCCGGCACTGCCGAGCGTGCCAAGAAAGAATCCTGGGGCATTGTTATAAATCACAGCCGCCACCGCGCCCGAATCGGCTGCGTTCTGCGCCTTCACAGCGAAGCGCAACCCGCCTCCGCGTTGGATCAGCGCGATATTGCCCGCAACGGATGCCGGACAATCCCCCGGAAAACCCAAACCACAATCCACCAGCCCGGCCGTGAATTCACCTGGAGGCGAGAACGTCATCACATCCACCGTGAACATCTCCTCGCCATCGGGGATCGCCAGTGTCGCCCCGAAGTCCTCAAAGCGCGTAATTGGCAGCGCTTCGACGGAGACATCAAGCCTCATGCTCTCCATTTCCGCGGCGATATAGTCGGCGGCAGCCCATTCCGCGGAGGTGCCGGCGACACGCGGGCCAAAGCTCACCAAAGCCTCGACATGAGCGAAGGCATTTGCCCCATCGAACAGGGCTTGAACATCCTCGCTTGCGCTTGTGGCCCCCACGCCGGGGATTCCCAAGGTTAGAAGCAGCCCCGCGCCTAGCAGCGCAGAGCGCACCAGATGCAGCGTTTTCATGACATCCTCCATTCCGGCCGCCGGGCCCAAGCCCGCCGCGCCGGATGGCAACACAGCGCAACGCAGTGTTGCGCGGTGGCCTCGAGGCTGTTTTCAGCCTCGGGAGCTACATACATTATAGCATTCCGCATGCCAGGCTAAGCCCCTTGGAATCATTAGGTTTTTTTGGCAGGCGGGACAGAGAGAATGCAATGCCTGCGTTCGGCACGAAACGTTTTCGTGGAGACCCATTCGGCTATCGCTGCTGAATGAGACCTGCCTATACTTTACGATTGCCGATTCATAACCAAATCCACCCGTCGAAAGTTCAACCGCGCCCCCGTGTGCCAACCTGCGCCTTCCCCGACACGCCCGCCTTAAGCCCTTCCCTCAAGCTCTGTTCTTCTCATTTCTACCCGGTGTGCCAAGGCGCTATTGACCTCTGTTTCAGGGATACGGCCCACTTGGCACAACCATTGCTGTAACCTTGATCCATGAAAACATTACAAAAACTCACCCTCGCCCTTTCCTTTTCCCTCGTTGCTTGCGGTTCGACCACCCCCGGCCAGCCCAATGAGCCCGCCGATGCTCAATGCTCCGATCCCAACAAGGCCGGTTGTTTGATTCAATCGGACCATGCCCGTATCACCAATCCCAATGTGGCCAGTGCCGATATGACGGCCCTGGTCGATGGAAATACGGCGTTTGCGGCCGATCTCTATCAGCGTTTGCGCACCGAACCGGGCAATTTTTTCTATTCGCCCCATAGCATTTCCAGTGCATTGGCGATGACATGGGCCGGTGCCCGCAACCAGACCGAAACCGACATGGCCGCGGCCCTGCATTTTACGCTGCCTCAAGCTCAATTGCATCCCGCGTTCAACCAGCTCGATTTGGAATTGATGAGCCGGGGCAAGGGAGCGCAGGGAGCGGATGGCCAAGGCTTCAGGCTAAATATTGCCAATGCGCTTTGGGGGCAAGTGGGCTATGCCTTTGAGCCGGCCTTCCTCGATGTGCTGGCTGAAAACTATGGGGCGGGCATGAACATTGTCGATTTTGAAAACGCCTCCCTTCAAGCCGTGGATTTGATCAATTCCTGGGTAGAGAAGAAGACCGAGGATCGGATCAAGGATATTTTATCGCCTGAATCGGTCGATTCGAGCACGCGCCTGGTGCTGACCAACGCGATCTATTTCAACGCGGCATGGCAGGTACCCTTTAAGGAAGCGGACACGGCGGCGGCACCATTTACGACCCAAGCGGGCGGAACAGTGCAAGCGGACATGATGAGCGCATCGTTTACCGTGCCTTATGGTTCGGGCGCGGACTACGCGGCTGTAGAATTGCCCTATGATGGGGCAGAGCTTTCGATGGTGCTGATTCTACCGACGGATCTCGATGCCTTTGAGGCGACGCTGGATGGAGCGCGCATCAACGAAGTGATAGGATCGCTCTCGACGCATATCGTGGACACGAAGATGCCCCGGTTTAAATTTGAGTCGAAGTTTAGCCTGGTGAAGCCATTGGAAGCGATGGGGATGAGCGTAGCCTTCACGGATGCGGCGGATTTTTCGGGGATCAATGGGAAGGGCGGTTTAATGATAACCGATGTGATTCATCAATCCTTTGTAGCGGTCAACGAAGCCGGGACGGAAGCGGCGGCGGCGACGGCGGTGATTGTGGGGGAGACAAGCCTGCCCGAGCCCGCGGCGATTACCCTGGATAAGCCCTTTGTGTTTTTGATTCGGGATATTGCGACGAAGGCGGTGTTGTTTGTGGGGCGGGTAAGCGATCCTTCGCTCTAACCCTAGGGCGAGCCGGCAGGCGCAGGCGCGGCAGGCTTTGCCTCGCAGGCCGCTATCGATAGTTTGAGCGCCTTGCCCGCAGGTCGAGATACCAGCAGTTTCTCTCCTCCATGAACCGATGCGGCCGCCAAGACCTCGGCCCCAATCCCCAATCCTGGTTCTTGAACAAAATCCCCTATCAACTCGCCTGTGGCCGGGGAAAGCTGCGCCATCTCGGGCGGCCCCGATAGGCCAAATAACAAAATCCATCCAGGCAATAGCTCGGGTACGCCTACCCCAAAGCCTTCTTCCGCCAAGACTTTGGCTTCGCGCGCGCCCGACATCTCCACCAATACCGTGCTTACCCGGCCTCCGCCCGATCCGCTGGGGGTGTCGTCGTCCCGAACCGATATCAATGCCCCTCCCTCGGGGCTTAGTTCAATATCAAAGGCCAATAAATGCCCGTCTTTGGGCGTTACCGCCCGGGGTAGTCCAACCGCAGCGCCCGATGTGTCCAAGGGAATCACTTCCACCCAGCGGTTGACAATGGTTTCTCCGCCTTGGGTCTCGTCTACATCGCCCTTGGCCCGGCCTCCGCCTTTGGTCTTGCCCCCTTTTTCTTCCTTGGGCGCCGGTGCCTCGGCCTGCGCCGCATAGGCCAACCAAAAGCCTCCAGGGCGTGTGATCAGCCTCGGCGAATCGGCATCGACCCCAGGCGGCGAGATGGGCCGCGCGGGCGTTACCGATAACAGCGTCGCCACGTCCGCCGTACTTAAAAAGATGGTCGAGCGTTTGGTCGATAGGGGAACATCATCCCATACCAAAGCCGCTCTTTCCCCCGATACGGCGATATCCATGGCCAGTGAATCGTCCCGGCCTTCGGAAAATTCGGCGCCCCAGGTCACGTCTTGACCTTTGATTTTAACGATTTTCAGGGCGCGTCCCGAGGCATTGGGTTCGGGCACCACGGCAATCACCGCATCGCCCGCTCCTGCCACGGCGGGCGGTTCCATATCCCCACGAGAACGGCTCAGCCGTATTAAAACCCCATTTTTGCCATCGAAATCCAAAGAAGCCAGCGCCGCCACGGTGCCCCCTTCGGCATCGCGCAGGGTGCCAACGGCAAAGCCTGTGTTGGTAAGCGTGCCGCGCCCCACCGATACGGCAAAGGGAGCGAGGGGATCGTCGGCTGGGTTGGTGTCGTTTTCGTCTGGATTGGGTGTCTTGGGGGAGGAGGGAAGTTCGCCAATCACAAACGCATCGCGGGCGATATCTTTGCAGCGGGGTTCGATCTTGGGTGTGTCGTCGTCGGGCAAGCCAAGGGGCAAGGGTTGGGCGGATGCGCTGGATGTACCAGAGGCGCTGGGAGCGGGAGGAGGATCGAGCAGGCCCTCGGGCAAGCCGCTGAACAGAGTGACCAACAGGGCCGCGCCCGCCGCGGCGCCCGCGACGATGAGACCCCATGGCATGGGGCTTTTCTGCGAAGAGGTACGCACGGGCGTATGGATGCACGCAAATACTGTGGGCGTCAACGCATCTCCTTTTCACATTCGCCCCGAAAGAAGGCTAAGGTACAGGCCGTGCTGAAGCCGCTGTTGCCCTGTGTGGGTGTTCTCTCTTTGCTGCTCGGGTGTTCTTCGACGCCGACGCCTCTTTCGCCGTTGATTCGGGGTTCGGTCGGGGTGCCTCACGATGGGGTGCTCACGCACGGTATGCCGCTGAAGCGTAAAGGGGCGGGTTATCGCCTGTACCGGAAAAATGGCCGGCATTATGGCAATCCAAGGCTGGTGCGCGCGATTGAGCATGCGGCGCTGGCGGTTCAGAAGGCGAGGCCGAAGAGTCCGGCGCTGCTGGTGGGCGATCTATCTCAACGTTTTGGCGGTCAATTGCAAGGGCATCGCTCGCATCGTTCGGGGCGGGATGTGGATTTGTTGTTGTATGCGCTGACACCGGATGGGCGGCCTGTGGAGTCGCCTGGTTTTATACGTTTTGGGGCGGATGGGCTGGGCCGCACGGACGAGAATAAATTTTATCGTATTGATATTGAGCGCTTGTGGATTTTAACGAAGGCATTCGTTGAATCGCCCGAGGCAAATGTGCAATGGATGTTTATCGCGCGCTGGCTGGAGGCGCTGATCATCGAATATGCGCGGGCCAAACACGAAGATCCCGAGCTGATTTGGCATGCGGAGTCGGTATTGCTACAGCCTGGGGACAGTGCCGCGCATGACGATCATATTCATCTTCGAATTGCGTGTACGCCGGAGGAATCGGTGGAAGGCTGTTTGGGCGGAGGGCCGTACTGGACTTGGATTTCGCCGCTGCCTCAATTGAAAAGCCCTCCCGATCCAGAGCTATTTGAAGCCTTGTTGGGCGATTTGCCTGCGGGCGCGGCGCCTAAAGAAAATGCGCAGCAGCTCACGCCTTAAGTCCATTGATTTATGAACCATTCCATTGAATTGCCCAAAAACACCTTAATTTTTTCGGATGCGTGCACGGCGTGCGATCGGCTGCCAGCGCAGACGCATTTTGATCTGGTGTACATCGACCCTCCGTTTGGGGTGGGCGTGACGATGCGGGCGAGGACGAAGAAGGGCGAAGCGCGGGGAGCGTCTCAAGCGGCGGAAGTGGGGCCTGCGGCCTACGAAGACCGGGACGACACAGAAGCGCTGATTGCGATGCTAGAGCCAGTGCTCGCAAGGATTCGGGAGCGGATGCAGCCTTGGGCGACTTTGTATGTGCATTTGGATTACCGGGCGGTGCACGACACAAAAGTGCTTGCGGACAAGGTATTTGGGCGGGGCGCGTTTTTGAGCGAAGTGATTTGGGTACCTGGGAACGGGGCGAAGCGGGCCAAGGCATTTCCGGTGACACACCAGACGATTTTGCTTTATGCGCGCTCGCCGAAGGAAAAGAAGGACGTTGTATTCAACGCGGGCGACAAAGAGCTACGCGAACCCTTTGCGAAGACGAGCACGGCGATGCATTTCACGCACAAGGACGATGAGGGGCGGCTGTACCGGGAGCGGGTGGTCAACGGGAAGAGCTATCGGTATTACGCGGACGAGGGGAGGAGGCTGGGCAGTGTATGGGCGGACATCCCTGCGATGGTGGCGAACACACCGCTTCGCAAGGAAACGACGGGCTATCCGACGCAGAAGCCGCTTGGATTGCTGACACGCATTGTGAGGGCATCGAGCGTGGAGGGCTCGGTGGTAGCGGATTTGATGTGCGGGAGCGGGACGACGCTGTTGGCCGCGGCATTGCTGGGGCGGCGTTTTGTGGGGGCGGACAAGAGCGGGCTGGCGATTGAGACGGCGGGGAAGAGGCTGGGTGAAGCGGGGGTTGAGTTTGAGGTTCAGCGATAGCTAAGGCGCTTGGGCATCCTGTTCACGCGGATCCAAGCCATACGAACGGCCGATTTTATAAGGCAAACAAGAGCTCCCCGGCTCATTCTCGGAATTGGCTCTAAAGCCTTGGGGAAGCTTGGTCTCGTGCACCAGCCTGGCCATCGTCAAAGCATCGAGAAACGCCTCGATAAAATCATCGCCGCGGCCATAACGGAGCGCAGCATCGCTTGTTGAGTCAAAGGTAAATCCACAGGTCCAGGGGCCGGTGCTCGACGGCGTGGGTGTGAAGATCAGGAGCTTATCGGCGTCTTCCTCACCCGTTTCGGTGGGACGAGGAAGCATCATCATTGCGAAAAGCTTTAAATTGCCTGGATTGAGTTCGAGGGGAGGGAGCGGTGGAGGCTGATACGAAGCTGGTCTTTGGCGCGTATCTGGCAGGCCGCAATCAGTTTGCCCCAGCCAGTGAAGGCGGCCCCAGAGATCTGTGCCCTGAAGGTAGGCGCTTGCGATGGTGAGCGCGGCTGTCAGCGCACAGGCGAGGTTATCAAAACGCGCATACATGACTTTCTGCCGGCAAGGCGGGCTGAACTGAAACGCCACCTTCCATTCGGAATGTTCGTCCTGGGTGGGTTGGAAGATGGTTAGAACAATCTCTTTGGGTTCGGCGTACGGGTCCAGAAAACCCAGTGTGCGGGTGGTGAGAACGTTGTTCATGGCGCTCAATAGTCAGGCTTCGGAATAGGCCGGCTCTCGATTTTTTTGAGGCATTCCGAGTACTTGTCCATGCATTTGCTATAGCAGGCACTACCGCCTTTGCTCTTTGCGCACCAGTCACAGCAGAAGTCGTACTCCCTGTCACAGACCTGCCTTAGCCGCTCATTTTCATCATCGACAGCGTCCTCTGGTACGGCAGTATCCGAAGCATCAAGGCTTGTTGCATGTATGTCACCCGCTCCGCGATCGTTCTCCGAGGTAAACAAAGGAGACTGTCGCGCCTCGCCCGCGGATATCGAGAGACTGATGATTCCAAGTGCGAACAGGGCTTTGAACATACTTTTTTCCTCGCGTTTCGTGCCATACGCAACAGCGTTTCCACAGGGGGACAGCGGCCCGCTCCGATTGAATGCTGTGCGCGGTGGCTGACCTTTAGCGCATCTGCGTTTAGAACCTGTATTTTCTCGCAGCTCGGCCTAACCCTCCCCCGCCCCTTCTTTCTCCTTCGCAAGAGCGGCCTCCGCCTCTTTCGCCGCCGCCAATTCCGCTTCCCGTTGCCGCTTGCGCTCTTCGGCTTCCTCCCGCCGCCTCGCCATGTCCTGCGCCAACCGTATCGCTACAAGCGCCGCCCGCGCGTCCTCCATCGTCGCCTGCGCCGTGCTCTCCGCGTCCGTGCTCTGCACGATGTCCGCCGCGCCCAGCACTTCAAAATAGCCCGCCCGAAGCACAATCGCCGTGCGCGCAAGCATGAATTCATAGTCGCCGCCCGGACATGCAAACCCAACCGCTCCTCCCCAAATGCGCCGCGGCGATGTCTCGATGCGCCGGATGATCTCGGTGATGCGCGGTACCCGGCTGCCCACAATCCGCTTCATCGGAAAGATGTTGCGCAAAAGCGCGATGCCGGGTTTGTCGCCCAATCCGCTTTCATTTAAGGCTATTTGTAAATCCTGTTCCCGCATCTCGCCGTCGGCGTCAAAGGTCACTTGGCCGCCCGCTACCCGCGCCACAATGTCCGATGAGGCGCCCGCTATGCAAAATCCTTCCGCCATCGGCGATGCGCCAAACTCAAAGAAAAAATGCCAGCGCGACGGCGATAAAAGCTTCAGCGCCCGGTACGCATCCAGTGTGTCCGCTCCCCGTTCAGGAGCCCTAAATGTGCGCGCTAAGATCAGCCGCTCTTGCTCGCTCGCTGCCAAAAAACGAAGGGCTTTTCTTACTTTTTCGGCAAAGGCCGCGTCGCTTTGGGGAATGTCCAATCCCTCGGGTAAATGATCGCGCGAGGGTATCGGCAATCCCGGCATCGATGGACCGTGCGTCATCTCCCATTCACAGCGATTTACAGCCGCCGGACTCGGCCCCGCAATCGTCAGCGTTTGCTCCGCGTGATCGAAAACCACCACCGTCGCTTCCCGCATCATCCGCGCATGCTCGCCTTCGTTCGCCCATGGTTCGACCTTGTGCAGCGCGTGAACGTAGTCGTAAGTGATGAATCCATAGAGGCCCTGACTCATGCGGGCCGCGAAACTGTCCGCAACTTCGTCGCTCTTTAAATCGTCGGCCAGCAAGCCCAACAGACTCCCTCCGCCCGGATACATCGCCTCCCGCCTCACCCTATAACCAAGGACGGAATAGCGGCCTCCTCCCGCACTCAAGGGCGCCGCTTCAATCAAAAATGAAGAGCGATCCTTCGCGTGCGAACGCAGCGATGCGTAGGCGTGAACAGGTGTTATGTGATCGGCCGAAAGCGTGCGTGTAATGACAGAAGTCACGGGCTCGGTTTATACAACAGTCATGAAGCACCTGGTGTTTGCCTTTGCGCTCGGGCTTTTTTGCGCGCTTTCGGCATGTGGAGGAGCACAAGCGATTCCAGCCGATGCCAAGCGCACGACGGTCTCGCTGACGAAAATCGATTGTGCCGAGTGCGGCGAAGAAATGGTGTCCGATCTGCGTAAAAGGCCGGGTGTGTACGAGGCGAGCTTCGATAAAAAGAAGGCCGAAATTACGGTTGTCTCTTCGCCTTCCTTCGATGTGTTTACGACCGTAAAGCAGTTGGCCGCGGTGGAAGGCTTTACGGCCGTGCTCGGTGAAGGAAAAGGACAGTACATCGCTTGGGCTTCGATTCCCGAGGGCGCCGATGTTCAAACCGTCGCGAAAGAGGGCGAGGATGTGGCCGATCTCGCGCCTTATGTCGCGGCCGGCAAGGTGACGGTCATCGACTTTTCGGCGCAGTGGTGCATGCCTTGCCGGAAGCTCGATGAGCATATGGTGTCGGTGCTCAAGGCCCAGCCCGATGTGGCCTATCGCAAGCTGGATATCGGGGATTGGGATTCGCCTTTGGCCAAGCGCTATCTGCGCAATGTGCCCGCGCTTCCCTATGTGATTGTCTATGGAGTGAAAGGCGCGCGGATCGCCGAGATTTCAGGCTTGGATTTGCCTCGCTTGGATCAGGCGATCGCCAAGGGAAAAGCGCCTTGAGCGCTTAGTATTGGCCAAACAAATCTTGAATGCGCGATTCGAGAGCGACCGCGATTTTATAGAGCGATGAAATCGACGCCGAGCTTTCCGCGCGCTCGATCTGCGACAGAAGCGAAACGCTAAGCCCCGTGCGCCGCGCCATCTGCTTCAGCGTCAAATCTTTTTCTTTGCGCAGATTGCGAATCGTGTCGCCGATCACCCGGTGCAACTGCTCTTCAGGCGTGCGCGCAAGCCCCTTCTTGCGCATCACCCGCGACAGAACCTCGCGGAATTCATCGACGTTAAACGGCTTTTTGATGTAATCGACCGCATCGAGCTTCATCGATGCGACGGCGCTTTCCAAGTTGGGGTAGCCGGTAAAAATCACCACCGCCACATCCGTATCGATCTGGCGGATGCGCTCGAGCACCTTGATGCCATCGAGTTTTGGCATCATCAGGTCGAGGATAATCAGGTGATAACCACCCTTGCGCACCTCATCCTCGACCAAGGTGGGATCCGTCAGGGTGGCTACCTGAAATCCATCGCGTTCGAGCAGGGTCTGCATGTAATCGCAGATGGCTCGGTCGTCGTCGATGATGAGAATTCGAACCGCTGGTAGCTCGATGGCCATCGAAAACCCTCCTGTCTATTGGTCTTGGCCGGCTTTTGCGCCCTGTGCATTTTCGTCCAAAGACCGATTTCAGTGACACTATAAACAGGGCGAGGCCCCTTCGATAGCGGGAAAATAGGGTTGGGTGGTTTTTGGACGCCGAAGGACAATCAAAGACCGGCGATCATTCTTTTGTTGACATGGCGGCGATTTGCATCGCAATCTGCGCGCCCCGTGACTTCCGGGCGTTCGCGGCAACACGCGGAAGCCTTCCATGCGGCACGGGATCGGGGCGTAGCGCAGCCTGGTAGCGCACTCGGTTCGGGACCGAGGAGTCGGAGGTTCAAATCCTCTCGCCCCGACTCTTTTTTTGTGGGTATTTCACTGCCAACTGAGGCGCTGCTCGCGATTGTGGGCGGAGGCCCTGCAGGGCTTTCGACGGCGCTTTTTCTAGCGCAGCTCAAGCCCGGGCTGTGCGGCCGTATTGTTGTGCTCGAGAAAGAGCATTACCCGCGTGAAAAGTATTGTGCGGGGGCCGTGGGCGGGCGGGCGGACCGGAAGCTGTCCGGTATCGGGGTGCGCGTGGACGTGCCTTCGGTGTGGGTGCGCGGCATATCGGCATCGCTTGGGCAAAAGGATATTTGTCTTCGTTTGGACGCGGGTGAAATCGGGCGGGTTGTGCGGCGTATTGAATTTGACGCCGAGCTCTGCCGCATGGCCCGGGAGCGGGGCATTGCCGTGGTGGAAGGGGCGGCTGTCACGAGCCTTAAAATGCCTGCATATCCAGGCGATTTATGTGTAGCCGAGACGCGGCGCGGAACGGTACGGGCGCGGGTGATCGTGGGGGCGGACGGGGTTGGAAGCGTGGTAAGGCGCAGCCTGGGCATTCCCTTTGGAAAGCTCCGGGCGCAGGTCGTTGAAGTCGATACCGAGCCTAAAACCCAAGCCGATGAACAGCGGGACTTGCTTCATTTCGATCTGCGCGATCGGGGCCTGCGAGGTTATTCGTGGGATTTTCCGACGCTGTGCGGAGGTCAAAGCCTGGTGTGCCGGGGCAGCTATGTCCTGGCCGATGCTCAAGGAAAACTCGGCGCCGATCCTTATCAAGTTCTAAAAGCGCGGCTTGAAAGCATGGGCCTCGATATTCGCCGCTACCCGGTCAAACGTTTTTCCGAGCGGGGATTTGAGCCTGAACTCGGCCTTTGCCGGCCCAATGCGCTGTTGGTTGGAGAAGCGGCAGGCATCGATCCCATGCTGGGCGAAGGCATTGCGCAGGCGATTGATTACGGCGCGCTCGCGGGCGCATACCTTGCCGAATGTATTGATAAAAATAACTTTCAATTTAGCGACTGGCCCGCGCGGGTATGCACATCCCGGCTGGGGCGCGATTTGCGCATAAGAAAAGCCGTTTTAGCGCCCTTTTTTGGAGCGCAGCGAGACCTCATCGAAGATTTTCTCGAAAACCAGCCTCCATTTTTTAAATTGGGCCTGCAATACTTTGGTGGGCACCGCATATCAAAACCTCGCCTGCTTCAAATAATGCCTCGTCTTATCGCCCTGGCCGCGCGCATTGGAATCAGCGACCTTCAACAATAAAACTTCTACCCAACGATCGGATTTGTTAGGGTATCGCTCCTCCCTTGAGCACATCCGCCGCCCCCATTCTTCACCGAAGACTCAGCCTCTTTGATGTCCTTTGCATCGGTGTCAACGCGATAGTCGGCTCGGGCGTCTTTGCCATTCCCGACGACATGCACCGGGCCATGGGCGGATTTTCACCGCTGTCGTTTTTGCTCTGCGCGCTTTTGTTAATGCCCGTAGCGCTCTGTTTTGCCGAACTTTCAGGCCGCCATGAAGAAACGGGCGGCACCTATTTATATGCCCGCAATGCTTTTGGAGACACGGTTGGGTTTTTCGTGGGCTGGTTTTGCTGGGCCAACGCCTTTGTGAGCTGGGCGGCCAATATTACTTTATTCGTCGAACTCGCGGGAATTCGCGCATTCCCTTACAACAAATTGATCGCCATCACGGCTGTATTGATTTTGGGGCTCATCAATTATATTGGCGTCAAGCCGGGCGCGATGCTGGTCAATCTGGTTGTGGTTGGAAAATTAAGCGCCATTTTTTGTTTTATCGGCGTGGCTATTTTTTCTTTCGATCCCTCGAAGCTGGGAGGCACCTTGCCCTTGGGCCTGGCGGGCGTCGGACAAGGCATTTATTTGGCGCTCTTTCCGCTTCAGGGCTTTGAAGTCGTGCCCGTACCCGCCGGAGAAACCAAAAATCCCAAGCGCAACGTGCCTCTGGGAACACTGGGATCGCTTTTATTTTCGGCGATTTTATTTGTTATCGTCCAAGCCCTATTAAGCTCGGTATACCCCAATATCGCAACGCCTTCCGACACGCCGCTCGCCGAGGCCGCCCGGTATTTAGGCCCGATTTTAGGCACCATCGTATTGGTGGGCGGCATTGTCTCGGTAGGCGGATTTTCGGCGGGAAGCGCGCTTGGCTCGCCCCGCTATGCCCAGGCCATTGCATCATCGGGCCTCTTGCCGAGCAGCCTGGCCAAGCTTCATCCCCGCTTTGAAACCCCCTATTTGGCCATTGTCTACACGACCTTGGGCTCGGCGCTCCTGGCCGCCCTCTTTGATTACCGCAAATTGGTCGGCATGTCGAACATTTCGATTGTGGTGCAATATGTATTTACATGCCTAGCGGTGATTGTATTGAGGCGAAAGCGTCCCCAAGAAAATACAGGAGCCTACCGGGTTCCGGGCGGACCGATCCTTCCCTTGATTGGCGCGGCGGGTTCGGTAGGATTTTTGGTGCCGCCCATCTTAGGCGCCTATCGCAAAGAACCTGACAGCCTCGCCGAAATGACATTTGCGGGCCTTGCCCTTGGGCTTGGCGTTTTGATATTTGCCATCAAACGGCGCGCATCCCAACCGGGGAGCAGCGCCTAAAACGCCTCATTACCGTGGATCTTCTCTACTTCGCCATTCTCTGCTCGGTTCTCATCTTCGTCCATGAACTCGGCCACTTTGTGTGGGCGAAGATTTTTGGCGTGAAGGTTCTAACCTTTTCCATTGGTTTTGGACCTAAAATCGTTCGTATTCGCGGCCGTGAAACCGAATATTGCATTGGCCTCTTTCCCTTGGGCGGCTTCGTTAAAATGCTCGAGGAAAATCGCCAAGAAGCCGTTCTTCCCGAAGACCGCACCCGAACCTTTGAAGCTCAGGCGCTATGGAAACGGGTCATTATTATTTTGGCCGGACCCGCCATGAACGTGCTGTTTCCGGTGCTTTTGTATTTCGCCGTATTTATCGGAGATAGCCGCTTTTTACCGCCCAGCGTGGGCCAAGTATTGCCTGGGCATCCGGCCGAGGGAAAACTCTTGCCCGGCGATCGGGTTTTGGAAATCGAAGGCGAAAAAATAGGCACTTTTGCCGAACTTCAGCGCATTGTTACGCAAAACCCAGGCAAAGAATTGCGCTTCCGGGTCTTCCGCGACAAAGATTACACCGAAGTGGTTATCATTCCGGAAGAAAAGGTTATTCGCCGTCCCTTTGAAATTGTTGATCGTGTCGGTGAAATTGGAATCCGGCCAAGCCGGCCCGCCGCGGTCGTTGGCATTTCAAGGCTGGATTCACCGGCCTACCGGGCGGGGCTTCGCTCTTTCGATGTTGTGACCGATGTGCGGGGCCGTCCGGTAAAAACCTTTGCCGATCTCGAGGCGGCCCTTCATGACAACCGGGGAGAAACCGTTCCCGTCACCTATTTACGGCCTGTTCCGGTTCAGCGCGCCATGGGCGGCCTGGCCGACTTTGCCGTGTACGAATCGGGCGTGGCGGCGCTTACGCCTGAAGTGGGCGGAGGCGATTTATTCTCGCGCACCGGCATTGAGCCCGCGGATCTCTATGTATCCGATGTTCCAGAAGGATCGGCCGAATGGAAAGCCGATCTTCGGCCCGGCGATCGGATGGTCGAGGTCGATCAAGTGCAAGTGCCTTCGTGGTCGGTGTTTTTGGAAAAACTCTTTGCCGCTCCCGACAAACCCCACACGCTTACCTGGCTTCGGGCCGGTCAGCGCAAGAGTGGCACGGTGGAATTAAGGCGCGAAGATTGGATGGATGAGTATGGCAATCATAGGCCCCGATTTTTTGTGAGGGCCACCAATTGGTCGCCCGTGGTGCCCGAGCCATATGTGGAAAATGCCTCATCTTTTCCTTTTGCGCTGCGCAGCGCGCTCGACGAAACCTACGATGTGATTCGCTTTATTGTCGTCGGCGTGGTCCGGATACTGGAAGGCAAAGTCAGCCTCTCCACCCTGGGCGGACCCATGACCGTCTATGATGTCGTTGGAGAAGAAGGCCAAAAAGGCGTGAGTTACTTTGTATGGGCCATGGCCGTTATTTCCATCAACCTTGGCTTAATCAACCTCTTACCCATACCGGTTTTGGATGGGGGGCATTTGTTATTTTTTGCCTTTGAAGCGGTACTTCGGCGGCCGTTGCCCTTACGGGTGAGAGAAATCGCCAGTTTACTGGGCCTGTTGATGCTCTTTGGACTGATGGGGATTGCCTTTAAAAACGATGTAGAACGGCGCTGGGAAGTCATTTCCACCCAAGTGAAGGAGCTTCTTGAATAATCAGCCAACAGGCAAAGCCATCGGCGGCGCAAGGGAATTGGCGGCCATCGCATTAACCCGGGTGTATACGCAATCGGCCTATGCCCGCGCCGCGCTCGACGCAGAGATATCCAAGGCCCAGGCATCCAGCGGTGGGCGCGTCGATCCCCGGGATATCGCACTGGCCACCGAACTTTTGTATGGAGTGCTTAGAACGGGGCCTTTTTTACTATCGCGCCTCGCCCATCATCAAACTCCCCGATCCAACAAAGGCATACAATTGGCTCCCGCGGCCCAGGCTCATCTGCTGATGGGCGCCTATTCCATTGCATTTTTAGATCGAATTCCACCTTTTGCGGCCGTCAACGAGGCCGTTTCCGGTGTGCGGACCGCCGCCGGCAAAGGTCCTTCGGCCTTCTGCAACGCGATTCTCCGGCGTTTTTCCGAAGAAATATCCCGCTCGGGACGCCCAAGCCTAGGCGACGCGGTTCAAGCGAGCGTGCCCTCTTGGCTGTCCAAACGGCTGAGTCTTAGCCTGGGCAAAGAAGGCGCCAACGCCTATATCGAAGCTGGTCCCGTTCCCCCTCCCCTTGTTTTATGTGTATGGCCGGGAGAAGACCAGGGGGAATGGCTCAAGCGCATTCAAGAGGCGGCCCCCGAGGGAATGGTTCAGCCCTGCCAGCACTCGCCTCATGGAATCTTGCTCAGCCACGCGGGCGATCCTCGAAAGCTGCCCGGCGCGGGCAAGGCGTGGATTGTCCAGGAAGAAGGGGCTCAACTGGTAGCGCTTTCGCTGGGTGCGCGGCCTGGGGAACGGATATTGGATGCATGCGCGGGCCATGGAAACAAGGCATGGTTATTGGCCTACGGTGTGGGGGAAAGAGGCACTGTCGACGCTGCGGATCTTTACGCATCGAAGCTGAGAGAGCTGAGAGAAGGTCCATCGGGAGCCAAGGTTTCGCGGACATACACCATCAACTGGGAAGAGGGCGTGGGAGAAGTACCGGGGGACTATGATGCCATTTTATTGGATGCCCCCTGTTCAGGAACGGGAACGCTGAGAAGAAGGCCCGAGATCGCGTTACATCGGAAGGCTGATGATATTAAACGGCTATCGGCCTTGCAGACGGCGATTCTAAAGCGGGCGGCGAGCCGGGCGCGGGTGGGTGGAAGGCTTGTATATGCGGTATGCAGTGTGCTTCGGGAAGAGGCGGAAGAGGTGGTAGAGCGGGCGCTTAGGCCGGGCGCGGTGGAAGGGAGAACGCTGATTCTATCGCCCTTTGAGGACAAGCGGATCTCGGGTATGGCGGGGGAAGGACAAAGCATGTTAAGGCTCTTGCCCCATGTTCAAGGGACGGACGGGTATTTTTTGGCGAGTTTTAGGGTTCTTGGGTAGGGGCGCCCAGAACCCAGGGGAATATTTGCAAATAGCCATGCAAATCGAAACCGACTTTGAAGCCGCAAGCATCGATATCCTCGACGCCTCCGATCCATCCGCCATTCGCCTTGCGCTCAAAGCCGACAATGCATCCGATTTTAAACAATGGTTTTGTTTCCGGGTCCGGGGAGCCCAGGGGATTGCATCCGTCTTTTCAATCGAAAACGCAGGAGAAGCTTCGTTTCCAGGCGCTTGGCACAATTTCCGGGCGCTCGCTTCCTACAATGGCGAACATTGGTTTAGGGTTCCCACCGAATTCGATGGCCACAAGCTTGTCATTCGCCATACCCCCGAAAATCATCTCATTACCTATGCTTATCATGCCCCCTATCCCAGCGATCGCATGGAGGGCCTATTGGCCGAAGTCCAGAATTCCGCCCATGCCGATATCATGACGCTGGGTCAAAGCCTCGATGGACGGCCTGTTTCCCTGCTTATCTTTGGTGCGCCCTGGAACGATATGGTGGAAAGCCGCCGACATATTTGGATTATAGCGCATCAACACCCCGGTGAGACCATGGCGGCCTATTGTGTGGAAGGCATCCTTCAAAAGCTCCTGGAACGCGACGATTCCGTGACGGCCGAGCTTCTCGAGCGGGCCATTGTCTTTGTGGTTCCCCGTATGAATCCCGATGGATGCGCCCGAGGGAATCATCGAACCAATGCATTGGGCCGGGATTTAAACCGCGAGTGGCTGGATACCGCGCTGGAAACGAGCCCGGAAGTCTATTTGGTTCGGGAAGCGATTGCGGAGATGGGGGTAGATTTATTTTTGGATATCCACGGCGAAGAGTCTATTCCTTATGTATTTGCATTTGGGACAGAGGGCAATCCCGACTACACCGAGCGCATCGCCTGGCTGGAGGATGTGTTTTGTAGCGCGCTGATGGAGATCGATCGGGAATTTCAGCGGGAATACGGCTACGATCGCGATCCTCCCGGGCAAGCCGATTTAAGGCTGGCAACCGAGTACGTGGCCAATCGTTTTGATTGCCTATCCATGGGACTGGAGATGCCATTTAAGGACAATGCCAATCGGCCCAATGAAGAGAGCGGCTGGTCGACCGAACGGAGCCGGGCCTTTGGAAGATCGGTTGTGGAGGCGCTGTTGCGCTGCGTGGACGAGCTTCGCTAGGGAGCTGGGACAATGCTCATCCAATTGAGCATGGTGTATTCGTCCTGCTGACCAGCTTCCATGGTCACATTGCCATCGCTCACATCCACCGTGATGGTGGCCGTCTTATAGGGTTCGGATACCGTTGTAGCCACATTATCAAAGAGCACGGCGCCCTCGACCACCACGCGGTTCTTTAAATAATCTTTATCTTGCCAGCCTATGGATACCGTCACATCGTATTTACCATTTTCGATATCCCATACAAAGGTATCCGTGCGCCCGTAATCATTAAATATAATGCTCTTTTGAAGCTCATTCACGGGGGCTCCATCGAGATATTGATATTTCATAATCGTTGCATCCCCGATATAAGGCCCGGACCATCCAAATCCTTTCTTTGGATCATAGGCATCCCAGCCGATTTTTAACCAGGTATGCCCATCGATATCCAGGGGATCGGCGGCGGGCTGCCCGGCCGGATCTTGAAAGTTAATATAATAGGCCGCCTTGGGATGAGCGCCCTCGGGCTTGGACGATAGCACTGGACAGCCATTGGCCTTCCCTTCCAGAAAAGCGCCGAGTTCATCCCTTAAATGCATCAGCGCCGAGCTATCCCGGGTATAGGAAGTCGTCGATGAAACCGCGCTCGCCGCCGAGCTATCACAGCCCGCCTGCTGATCGGGCGTCAGCGGGATTTGCCCTCCCGCCGCGAGCTTTAGATATTCAAAATCCTCGACGCCTTCCCTTAGCAATTCCCAGCGTATACTCGATACCAATTCGCCATTTTCAGGCGGATACAATAAAAATCCATCGCCGTTTTGATTGGTGCCCTGAGGCTTTGGATTGCTATAAGGGTCATTTCCCCATCCCGTCACCGAATAATAGGCAAAACCCCGGATACGATACTTCCATGCCGCCCAAAACGCGATGCGCGACTCAATACCGGCATGATCGATGGTAATCGGATTGAAATGAGGAGGCAGATCCCCATACAAAAAATACCACCATACTTCTTCCCCTAGGCTTTGGCGGGTTTTTGCATAATTGGGCTCAAAGTGCGATAAATCGGCCCACCATAGATCATAGCTTGCCCCGCCCGCCATAGGATGCTCGGCGATTTCGGGCTTGGGCTCCTCGCTGATCGCGATACGCATATCGGGCGCCGCTTCTTTGCTTAGCTTGGCCAAAAACGCGGCAATATCGTAGTCTTCCTGGCCCTGGGGCTCATTTTGGACATAATAATATCCCTTTCCGGTCCAGTTGTGCGCCTTTAAATAGCTATTCAGCGCGGATAGCAACTTTTGCCACTCCGCATTATAGGCTGCCGTTCCAAAGTGATCGGGCCCCCGGTCCACGCCGCAGAAATCTTGAGGCCGGGGCGTGGAGTTATTCACAAACTGCATAATCTCAAAGGAGGGAAATCCCGTGCCATTCCAGCCTGTGCCGTCGATATACTCCGGCCCGAGCTGAGAAAAATCATAAGGATTATTCTCTTCGGTAAATGAAGCGGTGGCGCAATCGTAGTTAATCCCTCCGGTATAATTCAGCCCTGCGGGCCAAGCGACGCTGGAGGGGACCAGCCGGTGGTCATAGAAAAACTGTTTTAACTGCTTGACTTTTTCGAGGCTTTCGGAGCCGCCCAGCGCTTGGAAACTGCTATTCCAATTGCCATCAAAACCAATCTCGGCGGGCAATGCAAAATTAAAGACATGAAGCCCTACGGGTATCTCGCTATCCACTCCATCGATATTGATCTTCAAGCTGGCCGTATAATCACCGGCTGGGGCATCGGCGGGCACATGAACGGTGATCCAAAAAGGATGATTCATGCCCCCTTCCAGATTCATCGATTGCCCAAAAGCCATGGGATGCAGGGGATCGGGCATTAAATTGGTTTTGATACTCGAAGCATCGGAGGGCTCGGAGATTTGCACATAACCCACCCGGCGAATTTCCGAAGCACCGATGGTCCCTGGGCCATTAAAATCGGAGAGGGAGATAGAGACGGTGGCATTGGCCTTGGGATGAACGACAAAGACCAAAGGCTCGAATTCATTTTTGGCGGCTGAAATCTGAAGTTTTTGGCCCTGGGTTGAGGGAGGAACGGCCTCGCGGAGCACTTTGTCCATGGGCGTAGTGGTCCAGAGAGCGGCACTCGCGGGCGAAGGCAGGGCAAAGGTACGGTCGCCGGTGGGCGTGCAATTGGTACAAGGCGGCAAGACGGTTGTGGTGTTGGACTTGTCTGGGGGATTGTTCCCATTACTGCTGCAAGCAGCGAGCAAAGCGAGAGATATCAAGGAAAAGCGTGTCGATGTCATAGCGAACCTCTACCTGCGTTAACTGGTGGCGCCGATAATAATATCATCAAAGTGTTTTTGATACCTTTTGAATTCCCAATTGCTCCGATAGACTTGCAAATCTATCTTAAAATCAGTTCCAAGCGTTGGGGCAGAGACTTCAATTCGGTTCTCATACAAGCGCATAGGTAGCCTCCACTCATCTTCCCGTTGACCATCTTCTCGGTCACCGTCGTCTTTCTTCCCTTTACCCCGGCCGATACCCGCCTTCTCGATAAGAAAGCGCAACTCGTCCCTTGGGAGGATAAGAAAATCGCTCCAGTACCCTTTTGGATGCCTTGTCACGAGACAATACCAGAGAGCCACCTTACCGTCGGGGTTCCTTACCTGAGCTTGTGGAACATACCACTCACAGGAACAATGGCCGTCTTGACGCTCCTTGGCTGTGCTCGACTTGATTTGGACTCGCCAAACCTGCGATTCCTTATCCAATATGACAACATCATCGCCGTCGTCGATAATAGGTACCGCTACATTGAATCCGCGGATAATAAACTCGGACATGGTGGCATATTCGGCTGATACACCCCGTCCCCGCCGATCCACATCCCATGTTGTTGGCTCTCCCGTGGACATTATCGGCTTAGCCTCACACGCCGATCATTCTTGACATCAAAAAATTCTATGCCTCCAAGCTTCTCCATCTGCTCTTGAGGCAGACCGGTCAGTAGTCTAGCGATCTGAAGTCCCATGTCACCATGGATCTTCTCAAAATCGTTCTTTGTATCATACCCAACGAACAGGCGACCCGCCGGGGAGACATTGGGAACATTCTTGCGTATTCGTAGGCGGCTATCCGGATCCAGTTGATAGGCATAGCCATCCGTCTCGCTTACAACCTCGATGACCAGCGGCTCCGTCGAAACATTGCTCTTTTTCATGGTCAACCTCCATAAACCCAGGTCCCTGAAAGGATTGTTTTCACCACCTGGGCAACCGCATCTCACAGCTCATGCAAGTGATCGTGTATATATGCTAGTCTACAACGAAGCACTTCTCAAGAACTTTTGGGTAGATTTTGAACGGCTTTGGCATTTGCGCCCCTGCCAGCCTTCAGCCCATCGCTTATCCATACCCGTGCTCATTTCGATCTTGAGCAGATCCGCAAAGGTGATTGCGCGCAATGCATTAACGCTTTTCTTGGATGTGCTCGCAATCCTCTTGCGATCCATTTCGTGATCTTCTAGCATCGCAATCCGGTGTACGTGTCATCGCCAAAACATTACCGATTCTGCCGTCGTGTGACCGGACACCACACCATTTCACGGCTTTGGACAATCCACAACCCCGGTGAGTATTGCCATGATGATCCAACCGAAATACTTAAAACTGCATGAGCTTCTCAATGGGAGGCTCTTTAGAATTCCACACTACCAGAGGGCATATAGCTGGGAAGAAAAACAAAGAAACAACCTTTTTTCCGATATCGAGAGGCTGCACACAGATGCCTCCGACTCCGTGCATTTCATGGCCACAATGGTTGGACTAAACCGCGGCCGCAAGATTATTGAGTCCGACGAATACCATGAGATTGAAGTTGTGGATGGTCAACAGCGTCTCACAACACTGGTTATTTTGTTTAAGGCGCTTTCAATAGCGCTCAACAGAAAAGATAAGAAAGAAAACGCTCTTGCCGACGAAATTGACAGCCTGCTTATCAAGAACGACGATCATAGTCTTTTGCTGCTGCAAACCAATCACGACACGAGTAACTATTTTGCCAATTTCATTCGCAATAATACTTATCCGAAGCAGACTGAGGCCAAAACACTTGCAGATCGATTGCTTCTTGCAGCGATGGCAGATTGCAAGAAATTCGTTGAACGCTGGGCTGGAACCAGAATCCAATTAGGAGCTATCTTAAAAAATAGGCTGGCGCTTATCTTTCATGAGATTGAAGACGAGGCAGCGGTATATACGGTTTTTGAAGTACTAAATAGCCGTGGTCTTGACGTAGCTTGGCTCGACCGGCTTAAAAGCACGCTTATGGGTATTGCTTTTACAAGCAGCAAGGGAAACCGAAAGGAGACGATTCATGAGCTGCACACCGTATGGGGTGATATTTATCGCTGTATTGGCCCGCATCAAGGGCGCAGCTCGGAGTCATTGCGATTTGCTGCAACGCTAAAAAGCGAAGACTCCCTCAGCAAAGTTCTGAGTGAAGAAGATGCCGTTGATACACTCGTAAAGGCTGCAGAAAATTCAATCAAAGGTACCAATGAGATATCTCGTTGGATTTTGTCTGTGGTCCAGGCCGTGGATAAACTAACCAGCGATCGAACCCGCACAGCCGTTACAAAAATAGCCCACGCCCGATTGCTCGCGGTTGCGATCGAACTTCACCCACCGCTGAAAGCAAAGCGAAATGAATTGTTGAAAGCATGGGAGAAAGTCACCTTTAGGATTTTTGGCATGTGCCGGCGAGACGCTAGAACGGGTGTGGGAGACTTCGTTCGGCTCGCGCGTAGCTTGATATCTGATAACGTTAAACACAGTGAAGCACTGGAAAGGATACGCGGCCTTGCCACAGACAAGTTCAGCATTGAGAATGCCATCGGAGAGTTGCGAAATCAGAATTGCTATGAAGGCTGGGAAGAGCAGCTCCGGTATTTTTTTCAACGCTATGAAGAGTCTCTTGCGAGAGAACAGGGCCAAAATTTCGATAACGCACAATGGGCAAAGATTTGGCAGTCTTCTGCCATGCACAGCATTGAGCATATATGCCCCCAAAGTCATGGGGCACCCCGGCCTACAAGGAGCAAGAAGACAATTTTTGTACATCGGTTAGGAAACCTGGTTATGCTTCCACCGCGTCTAAATTCGAAACTTCAGGATTCCGATCCTGCACAAAAAGCCGATGAATATGTCAAAACGGGGTTGTTGATTGCGTCAAAGCTGAAACCTGCTCTCAAGAATTGGACGCCAGTCGCTGTTGAAAAAAGAGAGGACGAGCTGCTTAAATGGGCAAGCGAGGAATGGTCCGACGATTCGTAATTTTTTTGGGAAGGCACGTCGGCGAGTCATCACCCCAACATACCCCCTAAAACGGATCGTTCTCACTCCCCTGCGCCACCGCCCGCCACAGCTCCAGAAATCGATCCCGCACCCAGGGATGAAGCTCCTCCGCAAGCTCGATCGGTAAATGAGCACTGCGTATGAGCTCCTGCACATCGGCCAAATCCTTAAGCCGGTGCGGCGCAACCATGCCTGAGGCAAGCTTAAGCTCAATCCATCGGGGGAGTGGAAGCATCGCGAATGGAGCGCCCCGCACCGCGCTCGTCGCCGGGTCCGGAAAGGCAATCGGTTTGGGCTTGTCGTCCCCGGGAAATCGGCCGGTGCTCAATACATCGATATGCACGCCATATTCCGTGTCGATGAGCTTTCCCGTGCCAGGCGTGCGCTCAGCATAGCCTTTTCCAAGCCAGCGCGCTTTGAACGCCCGCAAATCTTCCTCCCTCATCACCAAATCCACGTCCACGGTGACACGCTTATGGCCGTATTCGTTGAGCGCCAGCGCCCCGATAATGGCGTAGGGGATATTTTCCGCTTCAAGGAGTGCAACCAACTTTCGGGCCGCCTTTTGTGCTTCCGCCTCGCCCACGAAAAACCTCCAGCAATAGTCGAGGCTTTCGATCGTTTTCGCGGAGGATTCCGGCGATCGAATGCCCACTCCCCAGGTTGTGATCGATTCCATGACCATGGCCGATGCTAGTCCGTTCTCAAGCGCTCCGCAATAGGTTTTTTGCGTATGTCCGCCCTCACTCCCCACCCTACCTCGAAGGCGGCCCCATCTGATCATCCATCCGCTTTAACGCCCGCCGGACCCGTTCTATGCTCTGTCTTATGGTCTTTGTCTGTATATGGGTCGGCCCTAAATGATGTACCGAGATAACCCCGGCCCTCTCCAATATCTCAATCGCTTCGCTTAAACGCTCCCGGCCTCCAAGGGTCTTGAGCACGCTGGCTAAATTGCACAGCGTCACCGCCACTTTAGGCGCGTCCGAGCCCATGGACATCTCTTCAATTTCAAGCGCCCGCCTCAATAGAACTTCCGCCTCTTCAAGCTGCTCGCCTTCGCCTTCGTTCTGAAGCACCATCGCCAAGTTGTGCAGCGTGACCGCAACCCGAGGCGCGTCCAGGCCCAACGCGTTTTCTCGTATTGTCAAGGCCCGCCTTAACAGCCGCTCCGCTTCCGGTAGACGCGATTCCCCCATGTCCGACAAAACCATCGCCAATTGGCTGAGCGTGACCGCTACCGTGGGGGATTCAGGCCCTAAACTCGAACGCTGAATCACCAAGGCCCGGCGCAATAATGTCTCCGCTTCAGACAGACGCTCAGGGCCTCCCAGGTTCTTCAGGACCACCGCCAAGTTCGATGAGCGTACCGCTACGCTGGGGGCATCTGGTCCAGCCGATTGTTCATCAATATCGATAGCGCGGCGCAGCAAAATCTCGGCTTCCTCGAGGCGAGGCACGCCTCCAAGATTTTTGAGCACCATCGCTAAATTGGACAATCGAACGGCAACGCTCGGAGCATCGCGGCCCAATGCATTTTCACTGACCGTGGTTTCATCGATAATCGTTAAGGAACGCCTCAATAATCGTTCGGCTTCTTCTAAATCACGGCGATTGCCAAATTCCATCAAAATGCAACCCAATGCGTTGCATACGGCCGCCACGGTCTCGCTGTTCGGGCCTTCGATTTGTTCGGAAACAATAATGGTTTCCTCGAGCATCTCCCTCGCTCTTAAGAGGTCTTCGCGGTGGCCCCGGAAGGTCAACAGCGCGGCCAGCCGAAGCGCTACGAGAGGATCGGCGCCGCACACATCCCACGCCGCTTCAATATGAGGCCACGCAGGCGGCACTTTCACATGCAGTTCTGGATCGTCCAGGCCCGAAATCCATTGCACCAAGCCTTGAGCCATTGCGCTTCGCTCGAGATCGGTCGCAAGCGTTCGCGCCACGATATGAACCAAAGGATGAAGGGGAAGGGTCATTCCAGCGCCTTCGCCCACCCGCACACCCAAATGCCTGCGCACCAGCTCTTTTACGCCCGCGCGCGCATCAGAATCGCTTAATCCCAAGGCCGAAAGCGATGCCCTCAGCCAGCCCACGGGAAGCGGCGCATTCGCAAAACATCCCGCCATCGCCCATGCGCGCTGGGCCTGGGGCGCAATGCGTTCAGCCTGAAAACGAAGGGCGGAGAGCGCTGTTTTGCCAGCGCTGGTCATCGATAATTCTTCGCCCAAGTCGCGGCCTTCGCGCAGCGTCTCCAAATAACGCGCAACAGGCAGCATTGGATCGTCGTGCAGCGTTCGCGCGGCGACATCGAGCGCAAGGGTGTGGCGTTCGAAAAAAGCGAGAAGCTCCTTGATTTCAGCCGGTCTCAGGCGCGGCGCGAGGGTCTGCACCCAGGTGTAGGCCGCGTCTTGATCGAGCGCGTCGACGCGGAACCACACCGCCCGGTTTGGGCCATATAAAAACCCTGTCGGCGCATGCGTGGATGTGACAAGCAAGCGCGTTTGGCGCGAGTACGTTTCAAATTCGGCCTGCACCCAAGCCGCTCCCGCATCGATATGATCGATGACCAAGAGCGTGGGCTCTTTGGGATCGCGCAGCGCCCGCCTGGCTACGTCGGCCCTGAATTCATCAGGTGTTTCATCGCTTTTGGTGATGGCCGTGCCGATGGAAACCAGGCCCCCGTAGAACTCTTCCTGTGTGCCGCCCGAGACCCAAAACACGCCGCCCGGAAACAAAAGCTCGCGCCGCGCGCTCGATGCGACGGCCTGCGCGATCCATGTCTTGCCGATGCCTGGCATGCCGTACAGCACCACGCCGCGGCCTGTCTTTGCGTTGAGCGCCGCGCGCACGTCATGGAGCAGCGTTTCGCGGCCAACCAAGTCGTCTTCCCGGCGATCGACCGCCATATTGGTGACGACGCCGAGCATGTCCCACACATTGACTTGGCCCGTCCATTCGAGGCGGCTGGAAGGCGGCGGCGTTTCCCGATCGCCGCCGGAGCTGGAAGGCGGCGGAGGCGGAATAAAACGGGGCTGCGAGCTGCGTTTTTTGGCGAGCCTTGAGATTTCGGTCGCGACATCTTTAAACGCGCGATCGCGCCTGCTTCCGCGGTGTTTTGTGATGGGTTCGCCGCCTCTGGGCAAGACGACAAAGCGCTTGATCGCGGGATGCTCTTGCCATGCGCAATCGCGCACAATCACGGGAATGACAGGCAAACCCTGCACACCGTGGCGCGACAGAAGCTCGGGCACCTGGGTATCTTGAAGAATGCTAGAAGCCAAAAACGAAGGACTTACAAGCAGAAGCGCGACATCGGCCTGAGCGAGCGCCTTTTCGATTTCGGCATTCACATCTGTTCCGGGCTCGATGCGATCATCGGTCCACACATCGACGCCTTCGAAGCGGCGCACGACCTCCAAGTGCTCCAGCAGCTCATCTTTGAGCCGGGCATCCTTGGGGCTGTAACTGATAAACAGCTTGAGCGGAGGCGGCGCTACAGTCGACATGAGAAAAACGAAAAGACCTTTCTCGTTCGGGAATTCGCAACAAAAGGTCGCCTGTAGCGTACCACGGCTGTGGCGGCGGCACCTTACACCGGCGGTTTAAATCCGGGCATTTTAACGGCGCTCTGACGCTAGATGAATTTGATGGGGCGGGGCGAGTTTTTGGCGGGCTCGGGGGGAGGCGGTAGTGCATTCGAAGAAAATGAAGACCCATTTGAATCCATTGAAGGCGAATGGTCGCTATGGTATTCCGATCAAAAATACGACCTATCTCTTCGTTTTAATCGTCTAAATTCCGTCTATATCCCCAGCCACGCCCCCGGATCCAAAATCTCCGCCCGCCGCCGAATCTCAAAATACAATTCACCCCCCTGTCCCACCGTCCCAACCCTAAAGCTCGGCCTCACCACATCGCCCGTTTTTACATCCAGCGAGCCTAAATTCCCATACACCGTCGCATATCCATCGCCATGATCCACAATCAGCGTCAATCCATAAGGCTCGTAGTGCTCCGCATACACCACTCGCCCCAATGCAACGCTGCGTACCGCCGCCTGGGGCATCCCTGCCAATGCAAGCCCTGCTCCACCTGCTCCCGCTTTATAGACTTTTCTTGCCTCCGCTCGACCGGAAATGGGCATCGGCAAACGTCCTCTTAATGTCTTAAATCCTTCGGATGCCTGCCCTTCCCCACCCGCTAAATCAGACCCGTAAATCGCCATATAATCCGGGGGCTTGGCCGAACTCTCAAAGGCCCGCGCAAAGGCCGCCTGCCGCTCGTCCGCCTGTTTTAAGGCCAAACTCGCCCGCGCCATCGCTTCACGCTGAATGAGCAGCGGCGCCTTTTCAGCCCGAATCTTCGCAAGGCGTTCCCCGATTTCTACCCGCCTCCGGTTGAGTTCTGCCTCGGCATTCCGATCGCGTTCCAAGGCCAATCGGGTGCGTTCTACCGTGGCCGCATGATCCACCAGCGCATCAAAACCCCCGCCCGCAGGCAATACACCCGCGCGCAAATGCCTCACATGCGCCCGCGCCCGCGCCAGCATGCGCTGATGCACCATCGTTAGGGTTGGGCCAATGCTTTCGGCTTCTTGTTCCAAGGCCCGCTCTTCCGCCAAGAGCTTGTTGAGCAATCGATCGAATTCGCTCTGGCCTTCTTGAATCAGTGGTGCTTGGTGTTCTATCCCCTGGGCCGGCAATACAGCGCTCGGAAGCGGTTTTGCTGTTTCCGGCTCGGGATGCGGAGCTTTTTGGGGCTCGGTTCCCGGATAGACCAAATCGTCGCCAAGATCGGGGGGAGAAACGGGATGCTCTTCGGCGCCTCCCGATGCCGTAACACCGGTGATCAGCGCAATGACCAGCACGATCCCTGAAGGCCGTCGGTTCATCGTTATACCACCACCATTTTCCTTAAGGTAAAATGCGCCGTCACGGCCCCGAGCACTCCGCCCAGCGCCACCATGCCTACCATTAAATACCAAGGCAAAAATGCGGGTGTGATGCCTAAAATACCCGATAGCTCAAAATCAAAGCGGCCGCTGACCATCATAAAGAGTCCGCCCACAATGATGATAGCTAAAAATGCTCCCATCGCTCCTTGCATGGCGGCTTCCATCACAAAAGGCCGCCGAACGAAAGCATCGGTCGCTCCCACCAATTTCAGCACTTCGACTTCGATTTTACGGCGATGGAGCAAAAGCCTCATGGTGGAGGCAATCACGCTCATAACGGCGCAAAGCACCACCAGGGCCAGGCACAGGCTCGCGGATACGCCGCTTTCGAGCAGCGATGAAAGCCTATCGGTCCAGCGCCTGTACGTTTCCACCGTCTCCACGGCGGGCAGCGAACGCAATTTCACCGTCATGGCTTCCAGATCGGCTTCGCTGACTTGATCGGTAAAACCTACTTCCAACGACGCAGGAAAGGCGCTGGCGGGAAGCGAGGCCAAGGCTTGATCGCCCTCATCAAATACCACTTCGCGCCGGGCTTCCGTGCTGGTGACATGCCGCACTTTCTTTACGCCGGGGGTCGCGGAAAGGGCATGTTCTAGGTCCCCGATGGCGGTTTCCGATGCATTCTCCCGTAAATAAATGGTCGCCCGGCCTGCCCGCGACCAGCGTTCTCTTACCGCCGATAGATTTGTGACCACCAAGAGTGCGGCGATAAGGCACACAAATGCCACCGAAAGCGAAAGCACCGAGAGCACCTGCACCCGAAAATCGCTTCTTCCCGGTCTCCATGTCCGGAGCGGGCCCGATCGATCGCGC
The DNA here is from genome assembly GCA_964537685.1 of uncultured Polyangiaceae bacterium. Classification (GTDB taxonomy): domain Bacteria; phylum Myxococcota_A; class Polyangia; order Polyangiales; family Polyangiaceae; genus CAZICM01. The sequence continues at coordinate 75,380 of CAZICM010000001.1, read as the reverse complement.
TTGTCTTTTTCGTCCATCGCTGCCAATTCCTTTTCTTATGCCGCGCTGAGGGTCGCTTCTTGAGTGTGAACAATACCCTGGGGGGCATCCGCCACTTTGCCCTCATCCAGTACCACCACACGCCGGGGGCGTATATCAATTAAAGTACGGTCATGGGTGGCAAACAATACGGTTGTGCCGGCTTCATGCACATCCTCGAAGAGGCCCAGCAAATCGATGGCGAGCTGAGGATCGAGGTTGCCGGTGGGTTCATCGGCCAAGACCAGGGCGGGTTCGCTGACGAGGGCGCGGGCGATGGCGACTCGTTGCTGTTCGCCGCCCGAAAGCACCTTCGCGGGTTCGCGTCCCCGGCCGGATAGACCAACCCGCTCTAACACCTCACCCACGCGGCTTTTAACGAGACGATGAGGCAAGCCCAGGATTTCAAGGGCAATGGCGACATTATCGAAGACGGACCAACTGGGCACGAGACGAAAGTCTTGAAAGACAAAGCCGATATTGCGGCGAAGGGCAGGAATCGAGCTATCGCTGAGGCGCGCCAGATCGCGCCCGAGAAAGAGGATGCGGCCGCTGTCGCATTGCTCGGAACGGTGAATCAGCCTTAAAAACGTGCTTTTTCCCGAGCCGGACGGGCCGGTAATAAACACGAATTCGCCGCGTTCAACGGTGAAGGACAGGCCGCGGAGCACAGGCTCGTCGGCCCGGTAGGATTTGTAGACATCCTCGAACACCAAAATAGGGCGAGAAGCGGCGGAAGCGTCAAAGCGATGGCCGGAGCGAAGACCTCCGCGAAAAGAGCCCTGAAGCCGAAATGAAGGCTGCGCATGTTCAGACCGCATGATTGCGCTTGTCCTACCAGGGCTCTTTAGGACGGGAAAATTTTTGGCATTTGCGCGGAGCTCGGCACGTCTTTCGAAGGACGCTTGCGAATCGCCTCGCGCCTTTGCTACGCCCCCTTGGGTGTCCGCGCTGCGCATTGTCTTCTTTGGCCTGCCCTTGGCCGCGCTTTTGTTGGCGCGCGATGGCCATGAAATTCCGCTCGTTTGTCTTTGCCGCGAGGATGCGGTGGGCGTGCGCAGGGCCAAACGTATCTTTGGCCCCGAGAATGTGCTCATGATGCCCAATGCGCATTCACCTGCGTTGCTGAAGCGGGTGCGAAGCCTGGGGGCGGATTTGCTGGTGAGCTGGTTTTGGACAAAGCGTTTGCCGATGAATGTGGTTCATGCGGCGCGGCTGGGCGGAATTGGCGTGCATCCTTCGCTGTTGCCCAGGCATCGCGGCCCCGATCCGACCTTTTGGGCCATCGACGCGGGCGATCTCGAGACCGGCGTGAGCGTGCACCGTATCGAGGCCGAATACGACACAGGGGATGTGCTGGCCCAGCAAACGCTGGCCATCGATCCTTCATGGAACGCATGGCAACTGGCCCGCGCGCTGGACAGGCCCTCGCTTTCGCTGCTGCGCAAGACGGTGATGCAATATGCCCGGGGCGAAATACCCAAAGCCTTTGCCCAAGATCCGGCATTGGCCACACAAGCGCCTTTTCCCAGCGACGACGACTGCATCCTTCGCTTTTCCTGGCCGCTCGAGCAGCTTCTTCGGCGAATCCGGGCGCTCAGCCCCGCCCCCGGCGCGAGCACAGAAATGGGCGATCGGGTGCTGACCATTTTGCGCGCCGAGCCTTGGGATCGCGGGCATTTGCCGATAGAGCCGGGTGAAATGCTGGTGAGCCCCGATGGAAGCGTCGTTATTGGAGCCAAGGACGGAGCGCTCCGGATTTTGGCCTGCGAAGTGGATGGAGAACCGACCAGCACCGGCGATCTTTCGCGATTGGTTCAGCGCGAGGCATTGCTATGCTCGCCCGGCCCGCGAGACGACGAATGAGCGATCCGAAACAGCTTGCCAAAGCAGCCCGCGAACATTTGGCGCAGGCTTTGAGCGCACTACAATCGGCAATGGATATCCCCGAAGAGCTCGAGGATACGGCTGATTTAATCGCGGAAGCGATGAGCGCATTTCATAAGATCGAGCGGGGCGGCACGCTGGATGGCCGTTCGGAGGCGTTCCGGAAAGTGCGGCGGGCGCTCGATCGATTTTTGGATTGGCCGCTACCGCTGCCGGTTTTGCCGAGCTTGGTTGATGCATCGGCCTCTGCGCTGGCCAAGGCGTATGCATTGGCGAAATGGTCGGGTGAACAGACGGTTCGGGCTGAACTTACGCCGCCTCCTCCGGCGATCGCTCCGGCTCCCATCGCGCCCATTGTGCCCGTCGCGCCCGCGCCTATTTTGCCCGTCGCGCCCGCGCCTATTGCTCCCGCGCCTATTTTGCCCGTCGCGCCCGCGCCTATCGCGCCCGCACCCATTGTGCCGGTTGCTCCCGCGCCTATCGCGCCCGCGCCTATTTTGCCTGTCGTGCCTGCCCCCACCGCTCCCAAACCGGTGCCCATTACGCCGGTACCGGTGCCTGTTCCCGCGCCCATCGCCGCTCCAAAACCCTTGCTTTCGCCGGTTATCGAGCTTCCTCCCGCGCCTCAGCCCGCGCCCGCAAAAATAACTGAAACTCCGGCGCCCAAGCCCGCCGCACCAAAACCGGCGCCCGAAAAGCGTGAAACCCTTCCCGCTCCCCCCGCCGGAACCCCCTCCCTCGATGTCGAGCTCACAGCCTCCAGCGCCTCCAATTTCTACCGCGGCCTCTTGGGAAACGATGTCGTCGAAAGCGGCGGGATTTTCGTGGCGACCTACAAAATCCCCAAAATCGGCGCGCTCATCGCCCTTCGCGTCCAATTGCCCGGAGGCTTTTCCTTTGAGGCCCACGCCATCGTCCAGTGGACACGCGCCATGGGAAATGCCCTGGATTCCGCCGATCCAGGCTTCGGTGCGCGCATCACTCTAATTACCCAAGAGGGCCGGCATCTCATCGAACGCTACACCCGCAACCGCGAGCCCATTTTCTTCGACGACTTGTGAACAATCGCCACAAAGTCCTTCGCCAAGGCCGAATTCGCGCGCTCTTCGCCGTGCTCGCCCCGCTCTTTGCGCTCGCCGGAGCCCGAAGCGCAGAGGCTGCCAACGATCCCAGCCTCGACTGGCAAACCATTCACACCAAACACTTTCGCGTCCACTATCCGCGCGGCCTTGAATCCGTTGCCGAACGCGTCGCCCGCATCAACGAAACGGTGCACGATCGCTTGATCGGCCCGCTCGGTTATTCGCCCGATTCCATCACCGAGATGGTCATCACCGATAACACCGATTCGGCCAACGGATCGGCCTCGGCCCTGCCCTACAACAACGTGCGCCTCTTCGTCACGGCGCCCGAGGACATGTCGATCCTCAACGATTACGACGATTGGTATCTCGATCTAATTACCCACGAATACACGCATATTTTACATGTCGACAATATCCGCGGCCTGCCTGCCGTGGTGAACACGATCCTTGGAAAAACCCTCGCGCCCAATCAGGTGCAGCCGCGCTGGATCATCGAAGGACTGGCTGTTTTGGCCGAATCCGAACACACCAGCGCGGGCCGGCTCCGCTCGACGATCGCCGACATGTATACGCGCACCGACGTGTTATCCGGCAATCTCGCGGGCCTCGACCAAATGTCGAACTATCCCTTCCGCTGGCCCCAGGGCAATCTTTGGTATCTCACCGGATCTCGATTTTTAAGCTGGATTTGCGATGTATACGGCAAGGACACGATGCGGGCCGTGTCCAGGGACTACGGCTCCACACTGATTCCTTGGGGCATTAACCGATCGATACGCCGGGCCACGGGCAAGACGTACATCGAGCTTTACGATGGCTTCCGCGACTTTTTAAAGCGGCAATACGGCGATCAGATGCGCGAAGTGGAAAAGCGCGGCCTGCGCGAAGGCGTGCGGCTCACCCATCATGGACGCTTCGTCGAATATCCGCGCTTCGTTCCAAAAGCCCATCAAAACAAGCCTTTGGAAGGCGACGACGTTCTCTATTACCGGAACGATTTCTCGGCCCGCTCCGGCTTGTACCGCTTCAAGCTGCGCGGCGGAAAAATAACCTCCGAAGGCGAAACCCTTATCGCCCGCACCACGGCGAGCTCTGTGGGCGCCTTTTTGCCCAGCGGCGATTTGGTCTTCAACAGCGTCACACCGTGGAGAAATTTTTATTCGCGCGACGATCTCTATTGGCTCGGCAAAGGCCAAACATCGCAGCAAGGCGACGAAAACACGCGAAAACAGATGACCGAAGGACTTCGCGCCACCTCGCCCGATATCAGCCCCGACGGAAAGCGCATGGTCTTCACCGTCAACAGCATGGGCACCACCTTCTTGGAAATCGCCGAACTCAAGGCCGGCGGCGCGCCCGAACACATCCCAAGCCTTTCGCCGAGACGGCGCCTCGTGCCCAGCGCCCGCTTTGAACAGGTGTACACGCCGCGCTTTTCACCCGATGGAAAAAGCGTGGCCTATAGCCGGTGGCGCGCCGGAGGCTATCGCGACATTCATATCGCCGAGGTGGACACAGGCCATGTCCGCACGCTGACCAGCGACCGGGCGATGGATATGCAGCCCGTCTTTTCGGACGATGGCAAAACGCTTTATTTTTGCTCGGATCGAAGCGGCATTCCCAATATCTACGCCTTCGATTTGGCGTCCGGCGCGCTGAAACAAGTGACGAACGTGCGCACCGGCGCCTTCCAGCCCGCGATCAGTCCCGATGGGAAAACCTTGGTGTACACGGGCTACACCAAAGACGGCTTCGATCTCTTCGCGATGCCGCTCGATTCATCGCGCTTTTTGGATGCCCTGCCGCCTCCCCAGGACAGGCCGCCTCCGCCCCCCGAACCCGCACCCGTCGAGATGAGGAAAAGCGCCTACGAGCCCCTCCGGACGCTCGCGCCCCGCAGTTATCTGCTGAACGCCGCACCGGGAAAATATGGGCCGCTCGCCGTAACCGTCACAGCCCGCGGAGGCGATGTCGTCGGCAATCATGGCATCGCGGCTTCTGTGGTTGCCGATCCAGCCGCGCCGACGCCGGAACTGTATCTGGATTACACCTACCGGAGACTTCCCGTCGATTTGGGCGCCCGCCTGTTTTATTCGGTCTCACCGCGCACGGGCTATCGCATCAGCGATCAAGATCTTAGCTACAACGAACGCTCCCTCGGCTTAACAGCCGGCGTTTCCTATCCGATCAACCTTCCATTTTCGTACCACTCCCTCGGCATGTCCTACAGCATCGCCGCCTTCAAAGGCGATCTGCCCGTGGGCCGCAAACTCGACCCCTACGCCACCCGCACGGTCGATCCTTTGAGCGGAAATATCGGCGTTGCTCATCTTGGATATTTCTTTTCCAACGTCGAAGGCTCCTACGACGCCGCCGGATCGGCGCGCGGCTTTGCCCTATCGCTAAGCGCCGATTTCGCCGAACGGGCGACGGCCAGCGATTTCACGCTTCAAGCGTTTAGCGCCGTGCTTTCGGCCTATTTTCAGATGCCCTGGCCCGGCCATCACACCCTTGCCCTCCGCAGCTCGGGCGCCATTTCGGGAGGCGGCTATCCGAGCGGCAACTACTTCGTCGGCGGCTACGACCTCGAGAACTACACGCTCATCGACACGGTAACGACCGGCATCTTCAACGGCGCATTTGTCTTGCGGGGCTACAAACCGGGCACGTACAGCGGCCGGGCCTACGCGCTCCAAAACATCGAATACCGCGTCCCTATCGTAAAAGTCGACCGGGGGCCTTGGACTTTACCCCTGTATTTACAGCGTATCGACGGCAATCTCTTTCTCGATTTCGGCGGCGCCTTCGATCGCCTCAAGACCGACCGCATACGCTTTTTTGAAAATGGATATCTCATCGACTCGCCCGATCTGCACAGCGGCGCGGGCGCCGAGCTTTGGTTCACGATGACTTTGGGCTACGGCATTTATAGCCAATTTAGGCTCGGCTACGCCTACGGCTTCAGCGCCGCCGCCATCCCAAGCGGTCAATTCTATTTCGTCGCCTCGAGCGCGTACTAATTCAAAAACCGCCTTAAACGCGCTGAAACTTGGCCCAAACACGCTCATTCGCTAGAGCTCGCCGCATGAAGATCTCAGGGTCACGGGCCGCATTTCTAACCATCGCCGCCTTGGCATTTCCCGCCTGCGCGCTGCCGCCCGCAAGCCCGAGCCAGCGCCTCTCCGAAGTCGCTCACAACATGAGCATGCTGACGCGCTTCGGCCGTACCGCATCAGCGCTCGACTTCGTAGATCCATCGGAAAAACAAGCGTTTTCCGAACGCCGCGCCCCCTGGGAAAAAGAAATACGCCTGCTCGATGTCGAACTCACCGAGCTGCGCCTTCTTTCCAAAGAAGAAGCCGATATTGAAATGACCGTGCTTTGGCAGCGCCCGGCGGAAGCGGACGTGCGTGAAACGCTGGTGACACAGCACTGGAAGGATGGCCGCAAAGGCTGGAAGCTCTTCTCTGAATCGGCCAAAAGCGGCGACCTATCGCTTTTGCCTTCGATCAAGCCGCTCAAGCCTGAAACGGCGAACGCGGACATGAAGGCCGATTCCGCGCAGAAATAGACGCGCGTACGGTTTAGTTCTGAGACGGCTTTGAACTGCGCGACTTCTTCGGAGCCGGAGCGGCTTCCACTTTGCGGTTCACCTTCTTGGCCTTCTCGCGGCTCTTCTTCTTTGCCTGAGCCTTGCGGCGCCTCATCTTCAATGAACGGCGGCGATCAAGCTTGCCCATGTTTGAAATTCTCCTTGATCCAATCGAAATTTGGTGGGCGCGCACTCTGCACAAGAGTGTGCCTAAGTGCAAGAGGCTCCATACGTAGGCGGCCCGATTGAGTGCGTTTTATGTCGTTCCGCCGCCGACCGCTCCATCGAGCGTGGCTTCGCGGGCGCGCACCTCGAGCCGGTAACGCGAATTCACCGTCTCGATATAAAACACTTCGCGTCCGGCGAGCCTCAGCACCCGTTTCACCGGCGTGGTCACGTATTCGTGCATACCGTCGGAAAACTCGATAACAACGACCGAGCCTTTCCGCGGAGCGCGAACCAATCGGCCTACTACCGCACGCGATCCCCGGCCGAGCTTTCGGAGCACAACCTGCACAACGGCCATGCTAGCACGCGGCACATCGAAAAGCGCAAGGGCCTTTGTTTAAGGGATGCGCTTCTTTCTTACTGGGCAAGTTACGGGTCAAGCCTCACGGCAGATAGGCCCTGGCCCCGCCATTCTTCAGCAATTCTATCGAGTTGCAATACAAGAGATGGTGCGGTCCAGCGATTCAATCCATGAATCGCAATGCACTGGTCTATGTTAAAATACTATCGCTTTGCTGTTGTATCTGATTTTGTTGGCTGGTGTTTCGTAGCATCGGCTGTGGGCGGAGCTTTATCGGCAAAATAAGTGCGCAGCATATCGGCGGCGACATTCGTGGCTTTCACGCGCCATTTCGCCCGATTGGCCACCATCACCGAAATGGCGACCTCGGGATTGCGGCTTGGAGCAAAACCAACAAACCATGTGTAGAACGGGCCTTCAGGCGTGGGCTTGGTCAGCGTGCCCGTTTTGCCCGCCACACGGATATCTTTTAAATAGGGACGCCCATTTTTATCGTGAAACGACTTATAACTCGTCCCATTATCGACCGTCGATTCCATCATGGTCGTCACGGCCGAAGCCGTATTTTCATCGATGACCCTCTTTAATACCTGCCTTTGCTGCAGCCCCCGGTAAATCTCGCCCTCTTCATCGCTCACGCTCGACACAATATGCAGGCGGATCATTTCCCCGCCATTCGCGATGGTGCTCGCCAAATTCAAACCTTGAAATGGCGATAGGGTCGTATTCCAAAAACCAGCCGCCGTCCGGGCAAATCCAAGTTCATCCTCGGGCAAATTGATGGTGCTGGCCGCGATTTTTACATCAAATGGAATCTCTTGGCCCCAGCCCAATTTTGTCGCAACGCCCAGCAGTTTTTCGCGGTCTAAATTGCGCGCGGCGAGCCTTGCAAATACGGTGTTTAAGCTGCGCCCCATCGCCTCCGATAAGGTCGCGCACCATTTATCCCTGCGCTTGTCGTCTTCTAAATCCTGAGCGCGAATCGAATGCTCTCCGCCGGAATAACATTGCTTTGTATTCGGCGTGAGCCCCGCTTCCATCAGGGCCGTGCCCGTCACCACTTTAAATACGCTGGCCGAAGGCGCCGTCGCTTCAGCCGCTATATCCCGCGCCGCGCCATCCTGCACATAGCTCGCCCAAACCAGCACTTTGCCGGTTTTTACGTCGCTCATCACCACGGCGCCCTCGGGCACCTGACCCGCTCTTAAAAAGCCAAGCGCGGCCCGCTGATATTTAGGCACAACTGTTAATTCAGCATTGCGCTGGCCGTGCGCCGGAGCGGTCGCCGTCTGTTTGCGATCGTCAATGCGCGATAAATCGATATCGGTCAGCGGAGGAGGCGTAACCGTGCGGGTAATCACCGGCCCGCCCGCGGATTGTTTGCTCTTCGCAAGCCAATCCGAAAAGGGAAGCTCGCGGCTTCGAATAAATGGAACCGTAACGGCGACCAGCCCCGCCGCCGCACCGATAAAAATCCATTGACGCATTGAAATGCCCGTACATCGCGCGATTTAGGCGGGCCAACAAAGCGTGGTCTTTTTTTATTCAGGCTTTGGCAGGCAACCTTTTAGAATTGTGTGCTAATCCGGGCGCTTAATTCATACAGGAAATGAACGCCCACGGCGGTTGCTGCATCTTTGCTTAAATTGCCAGGCACCACGGCGAGATTGGTGCGTACATTTTCGCTTGGGCTTCCGCTTCCGGGCGTTTGATAGGCGATAAAATTGAGCGCCGCGCGGAAATGCCTTGTGTGCCAATAATTCGCGCCGATGCCGTATTGCATTACGGTGATATTGCTGGGAATGCCATTGGTTCCCGGGGTTTTTAAATCGGGCGTGCCTCCCCGCGCCGCGCCCTGATAATCGGCGTGCACACCCGCGATAATGGCCATGACTTGAACGCCTTTTTTAGGCTTGGGGAGTTCTTTATTGAAATCGACCTGAGTGGGCCTGAAAAAGCCAATATCCCCATTCACAAACGCATCGCCCAGGGGCCACGCCGAAAACTCCGCATACCAGCCCGCGCCTTTTACGCGGCCCAGCCTCTCGGTATTGACAAGCTGGCGGCCGTCCAGCGCCTCGCGCGTGTCATTGGCGACGTAATAGCCTTCGCCGCGCACTTCAAAAATGGAAATGGGAAGCCTGAATTCACCGCCGATTAACCGCTGGGAACCCGATGGAATGACATAGGTGAGATGCCCTTGGGAATCGGTGTAGCGGGGATCCCACAGACTAAATCCCTGCCCCGATGTAATGGCCGGATAGGTGTAGCCCACAAAGGCTTGATCCCGATTTCCCCACAGGGCGCTCATTCCGATATGGGCTTTTTCAAGCGGATGTTTTTTGCCCGCTTTCGCAAATGGACGCGCGAAAATACGTCCCGCAAAATCGAATGAATTGTCAACTTGAGCCCGATTTTGACCGTCTCCCGCGAGTACCGCGAATTCGTAAATCAAATTGCGCTCGCCCAGTTCGCCCCATGCCGTCAAGCCAAGCTCTTTATTGGTCGGAAAAACAAAACCGCGGATCGCTAGGTTTCTCTCCTGCCATGAGATGACGATATTGCTGGAGCGGTTCTCCATCGAAATCGGCGCGTTGTATTGGCCGAACATGAAATTGAGGCACTTGCAGAAGCTGTAGTTGATGTAGTTGTCGGCCAGTATGGCCGCGGGACCCACGGCTTGTACCGGCGCAAATCGGGCCGAATTCGCCGATGGATCTTCTCCAACAGGCCCCGCCGCCGTTTCTGTGCGGCCATTGGCATTGGATAGAGGCTGGCCTCCTGCCTCCACGGCCATATTAAAACTCCAGCTCGAAAACAGCTCGCCCGCGAGCTCAAAGCGCGCGCGCCTTAAAAACAAGCGGTTCTTTAATGCATTGCCGCCGTCTTCCGCCTTGATGCCGTGCTCGCCGTGTACGCCCCGGCCAAAAAAGCTGTGAAAATCGAGATGCAATCGGCCCCGCGGATAAAATCGAAAATTGTCGTTGGGGTCGCGGAGATAAAAAGCGCCGTGATAACCGGCCAAAGGAGGCCCGGAATCGCGCACGGCCGCTTTGACTTCGGGCTCTAGGGGAAATACCGGCGGAGGCCCGGGAGGCGGTTCTGGCATCGGGCTTCTTGCGCCGGGCGGAGGCGCTTTGGGTGGCACATCTCCAACGGGCGCAGGTGCAGGCGCCGCGGCAGGGGCGGGCGGCACAATTTGAGCTGAGACCATGAAAGGCTGTGCCGGCGCGGGTTTGTCGGCCGGAGGAGCCGCGGGCGCCGCGGATTTTTCGGGCGAGGGCGGCGGAGCCGGAGGAGGGGCGGGCTGCGCATTGGCCTGCCCAATTCCCATTCCAAAAAACGCCGCGCCCAACAGTGCCGTGCGAAATCTCCTCATGCATATCCTCCGGAAACGAGGGTTGGCCTCGCTTGTCCGCGCGCTTTTGATACCTTCTGCATCCGAAAACACGCGGCCTCTCGCATATACGCGGCGACGCTTGCATGCGCCGTGCACAAGGTCAATGCCTGCTTTTCATGGCTTGCACGCCTCTTGGTGAATGCCGCGCAATCCTGAGCGACAACAAGATGAGTAACGTTCGTATTACCGCCGATGTGGAAGTGCTCGATACCCAGACCCTCATTGCACTTACGGGCTCGGGCAACGAGCATCTTCGCCTGCTTGCAAAAACCCTCGGCGTCGAAACCGGCGTCCGCGGAAATACCATCCGCATTTCCGGCGATGCCGACAAAGTCGAGCTCGCTGAGCGATTTTTGACAGAGGCCGCCGAGCTGATTCAGCAAGGCTCTCCTCTCGATCCCCAGGATTACGCGCGGGGCCTTCATGCGCTGCGCGACGATTCAACGACATCTCTGCGCGATTTATTTGACGACGTGATTTTGATCACGGCGAGGCGGCGTCCAATCGCGGCGAAAAGCCTTGCGCAGAAGCGCTACATCCACGCCATCCGCAACAACGACCTCACCTTTGGCATTGGCCCCGCGGGCACGGGAAAAACCTATTTGGCGATGGCCATGGCCGTTCAATCGCTGATGGAGCGCAAAATCAAACGGATCATTTTGGCGAGGCCCGCGGTGGAAGCCGGAGAAAGGCTTGGGTTTTTACCGGGCGATTTGGCCGAAAAAGTGAATCCCTATCTCAGGCCGCTCTACGACGCGCTTCACGACATGATGGATGCGGATAAGGCGATGGGGCTTTTGTCGCGCGGCCAGATTGAAGTGGCGCCGCTCGCATTTATGCGGGGCCGCACGCTCAACGATTCGTTTGTGATTCTGGATGAGGCACAGAATGCGACAAGCGATCAGATGAGAATGTTTTTAACCCGCCTGGGCTATTCGTCGCGCGCGGTGGTTACGGGCGATGTCACGCAGGTCGATCTTCCCCAAGGGGCGAGAAGCGGTTTGGCTGAAGCGCGCGATCTGCTTCAAAACATCGAAGGAATCGCCATGTGCCATTTCACCGAAGTGGATGTTGTGCGCCATCCGCTGGTGCAGAGAATCATTGTCGCCTACGAAAAGCGCGATGCAGAATTGGCTCAGCGCCGCGCCGAGGAACGCAGGCCGCCTGAAAACGCGGAATCGCAAAACGCCGTGAAATCACCGCCTGTAGTTTCGTGAATCAATTCATTCCAATCGAAATCCTTCGGACTATTTCAAATCCTTTTTCCGGAGCTCAATGAGCGATTCGCGCACAACGCTCGCATCAGGGCCCGCGACCCGAATTTCTCCGGCAATCACGCCTTCTTTCAGCACGCCGACCAAAACACCTGTCATCGCCAATGTATCGGTGGGCTCGTCGGGGAAAATCGAAGCGCGCACCATCGTGCCTTCGGCTTTTCCCCGAAGCGAAGCTTTGCCCAGCGCGCCTTCGAGCTTCCCGGCGAGTTCGCCTTCCGCCGAAATGGTCAATGTGACTTTGCCGGCGCCCACAGCTTTTTTCCCATCGTCGGCCGAGCGCACTTTGTCTTTCACGGAAGACGGAAGCTCGACGCTGCCTTTTTTGGCATTGTACGAACCTTCCCATTCACCTAAAAATGAAGGGTTTTGGGGCGCACTCGCCGATTGAGATGCGGACGGCGCGGCGGAAGAAGACGAGGCCGGATTCAATGCGGATGGTAATGCCGGCGCATTGGTTGAAATGGATGAAATTGCGCCGCTGGATTTTTCGGCGCCTGAATTTTGATCGCCCGGAGCGCGCTGGTCTGAACAGCCGGGCGCGCATAAAAAACAGCCCAGAACAATGGCTTGCGGCATCTTGAAAATCGCCGCGCCAATGCATCGGCGTGCCCTATTTTTTTGATTGTTATCGCTCATCGCGAAGGCTGTTTTCCTTGGCCGGGCGCGCATGTCAATGGCGCGCGGTCAGAGCCGTTTAAAAAACGCGGGCGCTCTCCCTTTTTGAATCCGATGCATATACAGCTCCATGCGGATCGAATTGTTGGACGGGTTTTGCCATTGCGGGGCCGCTCCCAAAAAGAAAATAATCGGCCGCCCGGGAGCGGCAAATGCATCGCTCAAAATCGACAATTCAGCCGAATTTCTCAATATTTGAATGCACCGTGCATCAAGCTCAATCGTTGGTGACAAATAAAAATGCCGATCGCTGGATTTTATTCGCTTGACCAACGATCGGCACTCGGCTTAGTCGTTAATAATTCGCCGGGCTGGTTTCGGCGATCCAGCATGCAATCGAAAACCATCACCTTCATCAATCGCTAAACACGCAGTTTCTCGATTACTCAATTCGATCCTCAATTCGAATGAGCCGGCGATTCTGATGATTCTGATGATGTTTTCGTTGTAATGGCTGAGTAAACTTTAACGTAATATCCACACCATCGATGAATATGATGCTTCTGTGGAATGACAACCGTGCGATACGTGGTGCACGTAGTGAACGTGGTGAAGGAGAGTAGGATGGCGAATATGGATGCCTTCTCAGCTCAGATTGTAAAGCTTGTGCGCGCCATGCCGGATGCGGCGATTTTGGATCTCGTTAAGAACCAACTCGATAAGATTGTTCCGGCATCGGCACCGCTTGCGGCGGCGGTGGCGAGCGCGGCGGCTGCTCCGGCGGCTGCAGCGCCTCTGCGCAGGCGTGGCCGTCCACCGCGTGCTGCTCAGGCTCCCGCTGCTCCTTCCGCTCCTGCTCCTGCTGCCGCTCCGGCTGCTGCGAAGCCGGCTGCGGGCGGTGCGAAGAAGGCTGCGGCGGCCGCGGCTCCGGCTGCAAAGCGGCGTCCCGGCAGGCCCCGGCGTTCCGCGGCGGCGACGGAAGAGCGTTCGGATGTGTTGGATGTAATCGAAACCATTGTGAAGAATGGCAATGGGATGAGCGCGAGCGACGTGGCGAAGTCCGCGGGAATGGCTCAGACGCGGGCGGCTGCGGCGCTGAAGGAACTGAAGCTGGCCAAGCGTGTTTTTCAAGGTGGTGATCGGCGATTCGCTCGTTATGCCGGTGACGCGAAGACGGCGGAGCAGGCGAGCTTGAACGCCCGTAAGAACGCGGCCGGTCCTGCGGCGGCTCCTGTTGCGCCTCCCAAGAAGGCGGCGGCGGGTGCCCGTGGGCGCAAGAAGGGCGGCGCTGCGGCGGCTGCAGCTTCGAAGTAATATTTGTAATTCGTATTTATTTAGCCCGGCCTCGCGTTCCTCAATACAATCCAATACAATCGCAATGCTTTTCTCCTAGAATGCCGTTCAATGCAATTGGATTGCCATTCCAATTGTTTGCGCGATTTCTATTCCAATACATTGGTATTGCAGAGTCCGGGGCCGGCGAGCGTATCTCTTTATGGGGATGCCCAGGTCTGGCCGCCGTCATCGGAGACGATGACATAAAAGCCGCGGCGCGATGTGCCGGTGACATCGGCGGTAAGCAATAAAAGCGTGCGTTTGCCAAACGAAATCAGCGTTTGAAGATTGATTTGCCCGCGGGTGCTCACGCCTTCGCCGATAACGCGGGACACTTCATAAAACGAACCTCCGTCTGTCGATTGAGAAAAATAAAGTCCCCATTTTTCGCCGGCCTGCGCGCTGAGAACGGCTGCCACGCCCTGTTCGGTAGGCAATGTGGCGATGTCGTGCTGATGCTGTTCGGGCCATAGGCGGAATGGGGGTTTTTGAGGGGTGACGCACGCTCCTTCAAAATCGCAAATCGTTAGCGTTGGACTTTGGTTTTTTGAATCGGTTGTTTCAAAGATCACTTTGGTATTGCTACAGCCAATTCGTTTGACTTGTTCCATTTCCATAGGCATGGCAATGGTGACGATTTTCGCTGCAGATACGCCGAGAAGCACATTGCGGCCCGGCGGTTTGCCCTTGGGAGGCGGGGGCTGGCCTTTTTGGGGAGGCTGCCGAATCACTTGAAAGGTGTAGCCCAGCGATTCGCATACGGGCGGCGCTGAAAGTTCATTCATTAAGGTGGGTGTTACGATGATATTGGGAACTTTTTGGGGCGCGTCTAGGGTTTTGTCGGATGCGGGCAGGGGTCTCGATAATAAATCGCGGCCTTTGATGGACAGCAAAACGGCAGGTCTCGCGTAGGGCGTGGCAATAAAGCGTTCGGCCGGAGGCAATTCAATCGGTTTGGGCGCCTCGATATTGGGCCGGGCATTGTAAACAATGGATGTTTTGCGCGGGCCGTCTTCCACGACAAAGGCGGCGGTGTCAGGAGAGAAAACAGCGGCCATTGCATCGAGGGGTAAGTAGCGCTTGGCGGGTGGGCGGCCACGCGGGGGCGGACCGGCATCGGGCGCCGGGGTGTCGGATGAAATAAGAGGCCAGGGCGCTCCGAGGTTTGCATCATCGAAGCGCGCAAACCACAAGCGCACAGATTCAATCGGCGCGCGGGCGGGCAGGGATTTGATGCGGGATTGTTCTTTTTCGCCCGAGGCCAGCATGACCGTGCCGTCTTCGGCCAAAGACCAGGAAGACCACGCCGAGCGCTCTTGGCGCAGAGAACGCCAGGTTTTGCCCGCGTCCCCGGTGAAGAGGACAATGGCTTCGCCGGCCACATCGCCGGCCAGCAGGGCGCGCTTGTCATCGAGCACCAGCGTGCGGCGGATGACGAGGGACGTCGGTGCAAGGTTGGGTTCTAGGCCGCGGGCAAGGCCAAGGCCCGTGGAGAGTTCGTCGACGGAAGCGGCTCCGCGGGGGGGAGGCAGGGCGATGGGTTTATCTTCTTTCTTTTTGCCGCAGGCCGCGATTTGCAGGGCGCATAAGGACAAGGCGAGCATTGCGGTGATGCGGAGGGGCAAGCGTTCCGCTTTGGCGCTGAAGATGGACGCGGGCTTCGAAGTCATTTCGAAGAAACCTTCGCATGCAATGCGGACGGTCGAAATCGAAAAACAAGCGGACGGCGGGCAGGCTTGGGAAGGCTTGATTCAGCGGCTATTCGACGCGTTCGGGATCCATGCAGCAGCGGAATCCCGTTGAATAGTCGTGATAGCGGAAATTGTGAGCCGTCGTTTGATAAGAGCAGCCATCGCCGTTCAGGCTTGTATCCATGTAATAGCCGCCTCTAAACGTGCCATCGGGATCGTCCACCCACTCGTGAAGGTTGCCCACCATGTCAAACACACCATAGGCATTGGTGCACTCGACGCGCTCGGCCGTGCGGAGCAGCGACGCGGGCAATTGGTTGATGAGCGGATTGTTCATTGCGTCGCGCCACCAGTCTTTGGGGTCGAGACCAAGGCTCGATCCAATTTCCACGACGGGATGAACGGCGCGGTTGTCATCGTTGCAGGCGCCCGAGCGCCTCGCATCGCCATAAGGAAACGCGGTGGACACCGGGCCGCGGCATGCGGCTTCCCATTCTCGAGGTGAACACAATCGCTTGCCCGATGCCCTGCATGCGAGCGCGGCTTGTTCGCCGCTGATGTAGCCCTGCGGAATGACATGCGGCTTCGATACGGCGCGCACCGAGCTTTCATGGCCATCAATGGCCACAAAGGGCGACCAAGGCTGTTCCGCGGCACCCTTCACCCGCTCCACCAGCGATGCTTCCCAGCGGTCTACGCAGACGCGCTCGTCCACCAGCGCCATCTCAGCCGGACATCGTTCAAAGGTCGATAGAAGCGTCGATACAGCGTCCTGAGCCGTGATTACGGCTTCGCTGGGAGCCTCTTTTTCGGCCGCCTGCGTTTTGGCCTTGGAGGCGCGCTCTTTGGTAACAAAGGCTTGTTTTACCGAGCGAATCTCCGGTTCTTGCGCGGAGGGTTCGGCGAATTGCACATGCGGGGCGCTGCCGGCGCAACCCGTGGCGAACATGCTCGAAAGAGCGAGAGCAACCCCAGTTATGGCCGCGAATGCACGGCCGCGCTGAGCAGGATGTTCTGCCGACCTAGTGCGGACGGCTTCTTGGTTCGTCGCGTTCGCAGGCATCGGTTAAGCATCGAGACTCTCACCCCGATATGTAAGAAGGCAATCAAATAGCGATCGATAAACCCCGATTTCCGAAGGGGGATCGCGCTTTGTGGAATAGTTTTGCGGGGGTGAACGTAGGGGGCCCGAGCTTGGGCTTATTCGTGGGTGCAGGGAGGATTGGGGCAGGACGGAGGGGCGAGGTTCCAGCGGAAGTTGTCCAGCAGGATGATCGAATCGAGCGCGGTGTCAGACACATCGAAAATCATCAGCTCAAGAGAGACGGTTTCGCCTGGAACGATGGGCACATCGGTGGTCAGCCATTTCGTGCCGCCGCCGGTATTGGCGAGCTGCATGCCTGTTCCCGCGAGCTCGTTCGCGCCGTCGGGACAGGTGTAACAGCCCTTGGCCACGCAGACTTCGAAGAAGCCGTTGTTGACGGAAATCGGATTACCCTGGGTGTCAAAGGAAACGTTCTTATCCGTGGGAATCGCGGGCGAGGCCGACTGAAGCAGCGCGAGATAAAAATCGTTGAAGGACGAGCACGCGTAGGTCCAGTACTCGGCCGAGAAGAAGCGGAAGTCATACGAGAAGGTCTGCGCGTTGGTGGGTACGCGAATGGTGAGCTTCACGTTCACCGAATCGTTTGCACCGCTGCCCGCGGGACAATTGCCGCTGCATCCGGCAGAGCTGGGAAGCTGTCCGCCGTTGGCCGCAAGATACGCGGCGGGCGGCTGGCTGTTGGAACTAAAGCCCGTACCGCCGTTGGGCGCCACAAAGCCCGGATCGTTCTGATCGCGGGTTTTGCCTGAGCCCAATGCGGCCATTGTGAGGCCCTTCTTGGGAACGACGCCGCCTGTTCCGTACTCGGTGAAGATCGCGCTTTGCCAATCCTGCATGTTTGCGAATTGTGTTGCGTTTGGAGCCGAACCGTCGGCGAGCAATTGCTGAACGCCGACCACGCCCCACTTCTTTTGGGGAAGCGGCGGGTTCGGCGCGGTGAATTGGCAGAGCTCCATGGCGTGGGCTACGTCTTCGCCTGTGACATCGGTGAATTTCGACACCGAGCTGCAATCCGCCGGCGGAACGATATCGCTCGTTGCCGGATCGCAGTCGTTGTCGATGCCATCGTTGAGAACTTCAAACGCTCCGGGATTCACCAGCGTTGGATCGCCGCAGCTCGAAGAGCCATCGCAGCAGTCGCCGTTACATGAAGTCCATCCATCGCCGTCGATATCCGAAGCATTGTCGATGATGCTGTCGCAGTCTTCATCGATGCCATTGCCGCAGATTTCAAACGCCGGAAGCACTTGGCCCACACAGGGCCCCCAGCTTAAGCCATCGGGGTTGCAGGTCTGCATGCCGCCTTTGCAAATGCCTTTGTTCTCTGTTCCGGGAGAGCCGAAATAACAGGCTTGCATATCGCCGGGCGCGCAGAGGCAATCGCCGTCCTGCAAGCTGTTCTGCTCGCAGCCGTCGATGGGATCTTTGTTGCAATCCTTCCAGACGCCCTTGCAATTGCCCGCGGTGCACGCGCCGTTCTGGCATAGAGGGTCCGCGTTCGGAAACGGATCGCAATTGGGATAATTCGGGTCGTTGACGTTGGTGCACGGTGCGTTTTCGCAGATGGTCGTGCAATCGCCGCAGTGTTCCTCGTCGTTGGTCAGGTCGTAACAAGTGAAGTTGCAGCAGGTATAGCCGGGCTGGCAGGGCTGGTTGTCGTTGCATCCGGGAATGCATGTGTTTGCGATGCAAATCGAGCCGCTGGCGCAGTTCGCATCGGTGACGCAGCCGACGCACTGATGCAGTTGGGGATTGCAGAGCTGATTGAGCGCGACATTGCAGTCGGAGTTATCCGTGCAGCCCACCGAGCATTCATTCTTCGACGGATCGCACCACTGGCCCTGCGGGCACATATCGTTGGAAGCGAGGCAGCCAACGCATTCTTTGGAGTTTGTGTCGCAGGTTTTGCCTTTGGGATCGAGCACGCAGTCGATGTCGTTATTGCAGCCGTCGACGCATGCGTTGGTCATTGTGTCGCAGTATTTGCCGATATCGCAGTCGTCTTTATCCGCGAGGCATTCGACACACTGCCCCGTGTTCTGATTGCACAGCTTCTTGCCCGATGGATCGAGCACGCAATCGAGATCGTTGTTGCAGCCCGGTTCGCATGTGTTGGTCGCCGGATTGCAGAACTCGCCGATCTCGCAGCCTTCGTCCACGCTGCTTCCCTGAAGGCACTCGACGCAAAAGCCGGTCTCGGTGTCGCAAAGCACCTTGCCATCCGGATCGAGCACGCAATCAGCATTCTTGGTGCAGCCCTGATTTCCGCCTCCCGCGCCGCCCTGGCCGGAAGTCGATGAGCCGGTCATCGTCGGCGTGGTCTCTGTTTCCTCGCCTGCGCACGCAGCGAATTGCGTCGCCGCCAGCACGGGAAGAATCACCAACAGTGTATTTTGAAACCGGAAGCGTCCATGCCCGAACATCCCAATCACCTTAATCCCCAAAGCAGCCAGATGCGTGCCGTAAAAACCAATTCAACCCCTGCCAATCACCGCGGACGATGATGAATGCGTCACTTGTGTACACCTGCCTGCGACGGCTTGATGTTCCACTTGAACTTGTCGAGGAGCACGAGCGAATCGACGTTGTGATCGCCCGCATCAAACATGATGAACTCAAGCTCGATGGTCTCGCCGGGAACGACGGGCGCGTCGTTGGTGAGCCAAACGGTTCCGCCGCCGTCCTTGAGATTGCCGTTCCATCCGCCGAATCCAGTGCCGATGAGGTCTAGGGTGCCGCCCGGGCAAGTGCCCGCGGGAGAGCCGGGAGGCGGGAAGCACACCTCGAGGAAGGCATTGTTGACGGACACGAGATTGCCAAAGAAGTCTTTGGCGATGTTCTTGTCGGCGGGCACGCACGGATCGTCGGGCATCGCGCCTGGACAAGTTTGGAAGCCCGATGTGAGCATCGTCAGGAAGAAGTCGTTGTACGCCTGACAGACGAACTCGGGGAACTCGGCCGTATAGAATTTAAACTTGTACGAGAACGAAAGCGCATTGGTAGGTACGCGCATGCGGATTTTTAGGTTCACCGAATCGTAGGCTTTTGTGCAGATCGCCGGATCGTTGCAGGCCGGGCAATTTGCGGGCGAAGGCAGCACGCCGCCGTTCTTCATCAGCCA
The DNA here is from genome assembly GCA_964537685.1 of uncultured Polyangiaceae bacterium. Lineage (GTDB taxonomy): Bacteria > Myxococcota_A > Polyangia > Polyangiales > Polyangiaceae > CAZICM01. The sequence goes on along the minus strand of CAZICM010000001.1, from coordinate 55,725 downwards.
GTCCGCGGGCGCGTTGGACTCGGTATTCGCATTGTAGTTGCCCACTTGGCCCGCCATCGATCCGTTTTGCGGATGCACATAGCTGACATCGGTTTCGTCGCGGGCTGTTCCCGATGAAATGGCAGCCATTGTGCCGTCTTTTTGAGGCAGCACATTCGAGCCGAAGTTGTTGAGCACACCCACCTGAACATCTTTGGGCGGAACGTTGGAAGAGCCGTCGGCCAAGAGGAGCTGCGACGAAATAACGCCCCACACTTTTTGCGGCAGCGGAGGATTTTCTACGGTGAAGTTACAGAGATCCATCGCCTGAATCAGCTCTTGGCTCGAGGTCGGCGTGGCCAGTGCCTGCGTGGAACAAGGCGGCGGAACCATATCGTCCGGCGTGGCGGGGTTGCAGTCGTCGTCGACCAAATTCCCCAAATACTCAAACGCGCCGGGATTCACCTTTGCGGGCTCGTCGCAATCGCCGGCGGCCACGTCGCAGCAATCGCCGTCGCAGGTTGTCCATCCATCGGCGTCTTGATCGACCACGTTATCGACTGTGCCATCGCAGTTTTCATCGATGGCGTTTGCGCAGACCTCGGTGGACGGAAGAACCTCTCCGACACAGGCACCGAACGCGCTGCCGTTGGCGTTGCAGGTCTGTACGCCTGCCTTGCAAGGCCCAACGCCCATCGTCGCAGGATCGGCCGAGTAGCAGCTCTTCGTTTCACCCGGCACGCAAAACATCGATGCGCCGCCTCCCCCGCCACTGCCGCCGCCCGAGCTGCTCGTGCCGCTGCTGCTCGTAGCACTGCTGCTGCTGCTGCTTCCTCCGCCCGCGCCTCCCATACCGCCCATTCCCGCGCTGCCGCCCGCACTGCCGCTCGAACCGCCGGCACCGCCGGGCCCGCTGCCAGAAGATGAACTCGATGTGCCTGGAGGCGGTGTGGTCTCAGGATCAGAGCAACTTGAAATCAACGCCGCAGACGTGGCGACAAGCACGACAACCGAACCAGCGAGCAGCGAGCGATTCATGAACGAGCCTCCGAAAATGCCTATGCGTGCGCTTCCACTGTGAGCGCCCTACCAACGAAAGAATGAGGTGATGAGCATCGCAGATCGGGGCGGTATTCTCAACAACGAACACCTCCGATGCGATAGCGGCCACCACTTCCAGCGCGGTCGATTGGAAGCCCTGGACACCCTGCGAAACGAACGGATCCGGAGCGTGCCGAACCCAGACGCCTTTGCCCTCGAGGCGCCGTCGCTTGTCTTCACCCGCCAACTCTCCGCCAACTCGAGCGCGCGAAAGCCCAGGGCTTATCCACAAAATGAATCGCGGCGGCCGTTTGACCTTCGCGCGATTACGCTCATACGCCCGAAGAACCAGAACCAGCCGCCGCAATCAGCTTCCGACGGATATCGCAGTACCTCTACTCACCAAACCCGAGCGCGCACTGCTCGAGCGCGGCGAGCATTTTAGAACTGCGCAGCCCAGCAGTCGTTATGCGCCTTGTCGCAGGTGACTGTCGGATCCATCAGCGCTGTGTTGAAGCACTGTTCGTACTTCTTCACCGTCTCGGCATTGAAGGGGCTCAACTGATAGGCACACGCATCGACGACGAAGCTCATGTCGTTAAAGCCAACGCAAGCCTTTTCGATGTCTTGGCAGTAGGTGCGAATCGCAGGAACTTCGCAGGCCGCTTTAAACGTCTCGTCGATGCATTTCTGCGCGACATCCAGCGCGCAGTATTCTGCGGGCGTGGCGGGCAGCTTCGCCAAACAGCCCTGGAAGTCCTCGGCAGGGCCGCCGTTGAAAATCGCGAAGCCCTGCACGCAAGCGCTGTAGCCCGGCGAGGGGTTCATGCCGGTGATCCCGCCGTTTTCATCGCAGATCGGGGAGGCGCCGCTGGCCGGAGCGATATCCATGTTGTCGCAAGCCTTGGCATCCAGACCTGTGCCATCGGGCTTCGTGCAAACGACGGCAGCACCGCCCGCGCCGCCCGCGCCGCCCGTATTCATGGTCGTTCCGCCCGCGCCGCCTTGGCCGCCGCTTGTGGACGAGGAATTGGACGACGTGTTCGTGATGTTGTTGGTTGTGCCCGTGCCATCGACGGTTTCGATGACGCAGCCCGTGTAAATGCTGGCCGCGCCGACGAGTGCAAGCGCAATGAAGGAATGAAAACGAGAAAGCATGTGTGTGACCTCCAGAAAGCGAATGAAGAATTCTTTTAACGAGTGACTTCGCGTTGTGCTTGTGCGCCGTTTTTTCGTTCGACGTTCACAACTACGAGGCTAGGCGGCTAAACCTTCCCCATCGGACGATTGAGCAAGAAAGCGGCGCAAACGCAAACAGACCCAAACCGCAATGGCACGCAGACCAGTCCAGACCGGTCTGCGAACCACGAAGAAGTAGACGAGACGCCCACGAGAAAACGACAAATACCACCCAAACTCCAGGTACGCATGTTCAGGGGATCGTTCTTTTGAGGCGCCCCCTCATAAAAAAGAACAAAAAAGATCTTTCACCTCTTGCGCAAAACAAACGCGCCTGGTACGAAGCGCTCCCTTTCCTTGGCGGGCCGCACTTGTGGCGGCAGCTCATAGGCCGTTGCATCAAAACCAAGGGCCGAGGCAAAGGGCACCGACAGATGGCGAAGGGTTAAATCGTAACGGCGTTTTCATTTCAGCTCGCCTTCACGGCCTCCGCGGGCCAAACCCCGGTGATGCGTGAAGGACTTTCGAAATAACTCTTGCCGCTCTTTCATGCGAACATGCGAAGGCGGCACTGGGATAAGACGACGGGCTGAATCTTGAAGGTGTACGACGGCTTCCCCACCCGATTCGTAAAACCGCACGCGCGGTTAGCCGGATCGAGTGAATTGCTTGAATGAAACGTGCTTGGGAACTCGCACGGAGCCGTGAACGCGGCGCCGTGAACAACGGGTGAAAAACGGAACGGAAAGCTGGACACAAAAAGTCAACACACAACACATGTGCTGCATGCGTTGACCAAATGTCCGGCCGTGAGGTGTCTCGAAATGGGTAGCAAAGCCAGCGCGCGGTTTTCGCGGATTGCTCCGCGAAAGGCGCGCATGATCGCCAACTTGGTCCGCGGCCGCGATGCGGCTGAGGCGATTCAGCTTCTTCAGTTCACGAAGAAGAGCGGCGCGCCTGTGCTCCAAAAGCTCATCGAGAGCGCGGTTGCCAATGCTCAGCAGAGCGGTGCCGACGTCGATGCTCTCTTCGTCAGCAAGGCCACCGTGGACAAAGGACCGAACCAAAACTTCCGGCGCTGGCGCCCTCGCGCCATGGGCCGCGCGACCCGCGTCACGAAGGGCGTGTCGCATATCTTCATTGAGCTCGAAGAGCGCAAGTAAGCGCAAGCGCGAGGACTGAACGCATGGGACAAAAAACCCATCCCTATGGCTTCCGTGTTGGTGTCATCAAGACATGGAGCAGCAAGTGGTACGAAGACGGTGGCGCCTATACCAAATGGCTCCATCAAGACATCCGCATCAAGCGGGCGATTAAGCATTATTTGTACAATGCCAACATCGCCGGCGTTGAAATTGAGCGCGCGGCCAACCGCGCGAAAGTCATCGTGTACACGGCCCGCCCCGGCATGGTGATCGGCAAAGGCGGCAAGGGTATCGAGACGCTCAAGGGCGGCAATATCGGCTCGGCTAGCAAAGGTGAAACACTGTTTCCCGGCGTGTCGTCGTTCACCGACAACGAAGTCTTCATCGACGTTCAGGAAGTGCGCAAGGCCGAGACCAACGCACAGCTTGTCGCCGAAAACATTGCGACGCAGTTGGAGAGGCGCATTGCCTTCCGGCGCGCGATGAAGAAGGCCGTGTCGACAGCGATGAAGTTTGGCGCGAAAGGCATTCGCGTCCGCTGCGCAGGCCGTTTGGGCGGCAGCGAAATGAGCCGTGTCGAGACCTACCGTGAAGGCCGGGTACCGCTGCACACGCTGCGCGCCGATATCGAATTCGGACTCGCGGAAGCGCGCACAAAGGTCGGCATCATCGGTGTCAAGGTGTGGATTTTCAAAGGCGAGGTTCTTCAGCGCAAGTCGCGGAGAATCCAGTAGAGCCTGCTGAGAAGCTGAGAAGGTAGAGGACGACGGTCATGCTGTCCCCCAAACGAACCAAGTTCCGCAAGATGCAGAAGGGCCGCGTGCGTGGCGTGGCCACTTCTGGAAGCGATGTCTCTTTCGGAGATTTCGCCTTGCAAGCGCTCGAGCCCGCGCGCATCACATCACGCCAAATCGAAGCCGCGCGTATGGCGATTCAAAGGCATGTCAAACGCGCTGGCAAACTGTGGATCCGCATCTTCCCCGATCGGCCCGTCACCAAGAAGCCCTTGGAGGTTCGTATGGGCGGCGGCAAGGGTGCCCCTGAAGAGTGGGCAGCGGCGGTCAGGCCCGGCCGTGTGATGTACGAGATTTCGGGCGTGACTGAGGACGTTGCGCGCGAGGCTTTCCGTCTCGCGTCGCATAAGCTCCCGATGGCGTGCAAGTTCCTTGCGCGCGGGACTTTGTGAGGTGGCCATGAAAGCGAAGGACCTGCGCGACCGAACGGATGAGCATTTGCGCGAGCTCGAGAAATCGCTTGCTGCGGATGTATTTCAGGCCCGTTTCAAGAACTTCACCAACCGGCTGAACGACACGGCGACGATTCGCAAGACGCGCCGGGATCTCGCTCGCGTCAAGACGGAGCTCCGCAAGCGCGAGCTTTCCGCGACGAGCGCGCCGCAAGAGACTTCAGGGAAGGCATAAGGCACAGCCATGGCCAACAACAAGAAGACCGATAAGCCGGCTGCCAAACCGGCTGCTCCCAAAGGCGAAAAGCCGGCCGCTGCCAAAGCCGCGGACAAGAGCGAGAAGACCGACAAGAGCGAGAAGAGCTCGGCGAAGCCCGCAGCGAAATCGGCGGCCAGCAAGACAGCGGCCAAAGGCGGCGAGCGCAAACCCGCTGAAAAGGCCGACAAAGCCGAAGCCAAGCCCGTTGCGAAGGTGGAAGCGGCGCCTGCTCCTGCAGCACCTCCTCCCCCGGCTCCCGAAAAGCGCGAGCCCGTGTCCATTGCAGCGCCCGTGGCTCAGCCACCCGCGCGCCGTCATGAGATCCGCCGAAGACTGGTGGGCCGCGTGACAAGCAACAAGATGAACAAGACCGTTACGGTCGAAGTCGTCCGGGACGCAGTGGATCCGGTTTACAAAAAGTACGTTCGCGAGCGCAACCGCTACAAGGCGCACGACGAGACCAACCAGTACAAAGTCGGCGATCGCGTGGAAATCACCGAGCACCGGCCGCTGTCACGCGACAAGCGCTGGATCGTCACTCGCCTCGTTGCCCGCCCGGTTGAGGAATAAAGGATCGAGGGAAGGAGTAGGCCATGATTCAGGTAACTACCCATCTTGAAGTCGCCGACAACTCGGGTGCGAGGATTGTCAAGTGCATCAAAGTGCTCGGCGGCTCGCGGCGCAAGTACGCCGGATTGGGCGATGTCATTGTTGTGTCGATCAAAGAAGCGATGCCTGGCACGAAGGTGAAGAAGGGCGAAACGGCGCGCGCGGTGGTTGTGCGCACGGCTCGCGAATACCTTCGCCCGGATGGCAGCTACATCAAGTTCGACAGCAACAGCGCGGTGCTCATCAACAAGGAAAAAGAGCCGATTGGCACCCGTATTTTCGGGCCTGTGGCTCGTGAGCTGCGCGCCAAGAAGTTTATGAAAATCATCTCGCTGGCACCGGAGGTCTTGTAAATGAACCGGCTGAAGGTGGGTGATCTCGTACAGATCATCAGCGGCAAAGACAAAGGCAAGCAAGGCCGTATTTCCAAGCTTCTTGCCGATGCGGATAAAGTCGTGATCGAAGGACTGGCGCTGGTCACCCGGCATCAGCGTCCTACGGCGCGCAATCAGGAAGGCGGGAAGATCACCAAAGAGGCGCCGATTCACGTCTCTAAAGTGATGCTCGTCGATCCAAACACGGGCAAGCCCACACGAGTCAAGATTCGCGTGGGTGAAAATGGCAAGAAAGAACGCGTTGCAAAGAGCGGCGCGGTGATTGCGGCGAGCTAGCCATGGCGGACAAAAAAGAAGGCAAAGCTGCCAAGGAAAAAGAGAAGGATAAGGGCGCAGCCAAGGCTCCCGCCGGCGGTGGCGGGGGTGCGAAAGCGCCTGCGGGTAAAGGCAAAGATGCCGGCAAGGGTGGTGGTAAAGGCAAGCAAGCCGAAGCTGAAAAGGCTGCTGCCGTTGCTGCACCGGACAAGCCCCGCGATCCTAACTACGTTCCGCGGTTAAAGACGCATTATCATAAGACGGTTGCGGCGGCGCTCACCAAGCGATTTGCCTACAAGAACCCGATGATGGTTCCGCGTCTCCAGAAAGTGGTCGTGAACATGGGTCTGGGCGCAGCGGTTGGTAATCCCAAGATTATCGACTCTGCGGTTGAGGACATGCGCGCCATTGCTGGACAGAAACCGCTTGTAACGCGTGCGCGCAAGTCGATCGCGACATTCAAGCTGCGTGAAGGTCTCCCGATTGGCGTGACCGTCACACTGCGAAGCGATCGCATGTGGGAGTTTGTGGATCGGCTCATCGCCTTTTCCCTGCCCCGCGTTCGCGACTTCAAGGGAATTTCGCCGAAAGGTTTCGACGGAAAAGGCAATTTCACGATGGGTCTGCGCGAGCAGATTATCTTCCCGGAGATCGATTACGACAAGATCGACGTTGTGAAAGGGCTTAACATTTCATTTGTGACGAGTGCACGTACGGATGAAGAAGGCCGTGCGCTCCTTACGGAGCTTGGCATTCCGTTCAGGCACTGAGGCGGCTTGGCCGAGAGAACCAAATAAGGAAGGCCCGTGTGGCCGCCTGTAAGAGGACGATTCGATGGCTCGTGCAAAAGAATTTGCGAAGCTCAACCGCCCGCCGAAGTTTTCGACGCGGCACCGAAATCGCTGCAAGGTATGCGGCCGATCGCGGGCTTACTACCGTGATTTTGAACTCTGCCGCCTTTGCCTTCGCATGTTTGCCCTCCGTGGGGAGCTCCCCGGTGTGATCAAGGCCAGTTGGTGATTCTATGATGACCGACCCGATCGCCGATATGCTGACCCGGATCCGCAATGCAGCCCTTGCCCGGCATGACCGGACAGAGGTGCCTGCAAGCCGACTCAAGGAATCCGTGGCCCAGATTCTAAAATCCGAAGGTTTCATCGCGGACGTTCGCCCCAGTGAGGGAGACGGCCCGAAGAAACTGACCATTGTGCTGAAGTATGGGCGGGATCGCGCGAGTGCCATTGACGGCGTTCGCCGGGTGTCGCGCCCTGGGCGCCGCGTGTATGTGCGGCACGATCGAATTCCCCGCGTTTTCTCAGGGTTGGGCATCTCCATCCTGAGCACATCACGGGGACTGATGAGCGACAGGGAAGCTCGGCGCCAGAAAGTGGGCGGCGAACTGCTCTGTGAGGTGTGGTGATGGATACCGCGGTTGTTTCAAAAACGTCGCGCGTTGGTAAACGGCCCGTTGAACTTCCCAAAGGCGTTACCGCTACGATTCGGGGACGCGCGGTGGATATCAAAGGTCCGAAGGGACAATTGCAGCGGACCTTGGCGGATACCGTTAGTGTTGTTCAGGAAGGCGGCAAACTGGTCGTCTCCTCGAACGCACCGGGCCGCGATGGATCCCGCTTGCAAGGGCTCACTCGAGCGCTGTTGGCCAGCATGGTCAAGGGCGTGGCCGAAGGATACGAGCGAACTTTGGAGCTGAAAGGCACGGGTTATCGCGTTGAGCTCAAGGGCACAACGTTAAACTTTGCCTTGGGCTTTTCGCATCCGGTTGTCTATCCCTTGCCTCAAGGAATATCCGCGCAAGTTCCGGCTGATTCCAAGGGCACCGTGCTTGTACTTCAAGGCGCGGACAAGGAACTGATCGGCCAAACGGCGGCGAAGATTCGCGGATTCCGTCCCCCGGAGCCTTATGCGGGCAAGGGCGTGCGGTATCGCGGTGAGCGAGTGCGCGAGAAGGCCGGTAAGGCTGGCAAGGGCGGCAAGAAGTAGGACGGAGTGCGGTCATGGCGATGAGAATTGTAGGTCGGGAGCGCCGCAAGCTCCGGATTCGCAAGAAGGTCAGTGGCACAGAAGAGCGTCCGCGCCTTTCTGTATTTCGCAGTGCCAAGCACATTTATGCTCAGGTCATCGACGATTCGACGGGCAAAACGCTTGCGTTTGCGTCGACTTTGTCCAAAGACCTGCGCGGAATGCTTGAAAACGATAACAAGGTCGAGGCGGCCAAGAAGGTTGGCGCACTCATTGCGAAAATCTGCAAGTCGAAGAAGATCGACCGTGTGGTTTTCGACCGGAACGGCTACCTGTATCACGGGCGCATCAGCGCATTGGCACAGGCGGCGCGAGAGGCTGGCCTCGAGTTTTAGGCTTGCCCTGCAAGACCAATCAAGACGTGAAGAGTTGAGGAAAAGATGGCGTTCGATCAGCACATCGATGAAGAGAAGCTCAAGGAGCGGGTCATCCACATCAACCGTGTAGCCAAGGTGGTCAAGGGAGGCCGGCGCTTCAGCTTCTCTGCGCTCGTTGTGGTGGGCGATGAATCTGGCCATGTGGGCGTTGGCTTGGGCAAGGCAAACGAGGTTCCCGAGGCAATCCGCAAGGGCAATGACCAGGCGCGCAAGAATATCTTCCGCGTACCTCTGGATGGCCTAACGATTCCCCATGATTCATTTGGCCATGTTGGCTCGGGGAAAGTGCTTTTGCGTCCTGCAAGCCCTGGAACGGGCGTTATCGCGGGCGGTGCCGTGCGTGCAGTCGTCGAATCCGCAGGCATTCACGACGTGCTATCCAAGTCTCTTGGCTCTAGCAATCCCCACAACGTGGTCCACGCGACGGTGGCTGCACTTCGAAACCTAAAGAGCGTCGAGCAGGTGGCGGGCAAGCGCTCGGTTGCCGTCGACAATATCGATTATCAGCGCAAGGGAGGTGGAGCCATCGCGCCCGCGCCGCGTCGGCGTCCGAGCTCTCCCCCGGCTGCATCGGCTCCTGCCGGTGGACGCGGACAGCGTTCGGGGCAGGGTGATGGAGGATCGCCGTGAAACCTTTCCTTCGTGTTCGTCAAACAGCCAGTACAATTGGCACGACCGTATACACCCGCAAAGTGATTAAGGGCTTGGGTCTTCGTGGTCCGGGCTCTCAGGTGATTGTACAAAACACACCGTCCTTTCGGGGCATGGTCAAGAAAGTCCTCTATCTAGTGCAGGTCGAGGAATGCGATCAGGGTCCGAACGCCAAGGCGAGCTAAGATCTCGTTTGCGTACCCAAATACCGCGGGCCTAGCAGGCAAACAACGGAAGAACAGAAGACTAGAGTATAACATGGACATTCTATCCAAATTAAAGGCCCCCGAAGGCGCCGTAAAAGAGAAGACCCGTGTAGGCCGCGGCGTAGGCTCCGGTCTTGGGAAAACGGCTGGCCGCGGTCAGAAGGGTCAGAAAGCCCGTTCCACGGGAAATATCAACAAGCGGCATTTCCAAGGCGGTCAAACGCCGATGCAGCGCCGTTTGCCGAAGCGTGGTTTCCGCAATTCCATGGCGGACAAGATCGCTTTGGTGAACGTGGGCGATCTCGAGGCTTTCGATGCGGGAGCTGAAATCACCTTGGAGATGCTTCGCTCGCAGAAGCTTTTGCGCGGCCAATTCGACGGACTCAAGATTCTGGGCGACGGCGAAATCAGCAAAGCGCTAACCGTGCACGCTCACAGTTTCTCCAAGTCGGCCGCGGCCAAAATCGAAAAAGCCGGTGGAAAAGCCGTAGTCGTTCAACGCCCCAAGAAGGCCGAAAAGCCTGAAACTCCCTCAAAGAGCTGATTTTTACGCTGCAAGTGCAGAGCTATGTCAAATTTAGCAGGCATCACCAATATTCATAAGATCCCGGAGCTGCGGCGCCGTGTGATCTTCACATTGGTCATGCTTGCAGTGTATCGGGTTGGCGTATTCGTTACAACGCCCGGCGTTGATCGCAACGCCATGCGCAGCTATGTCGCCAAATCAGGCGGATTGATGGGCTTTCTCAATATGTTCTCGGGCGGCGCCTTCGAGAACCTATCGATTTTTGCCCTCGGCATTATGCCCTATATTTCTGCCTCGATTATCCTCCAGCTTATGGGTATGGTGTATAAGCCTATCGATGAGCTGCGAAAAGAAGGCGAACAAGGGCGCAGGCGGCTCGATCAATACACGCGCTATGGCACCGTTGCCATCTCGATTTTTCAAGCATTTAGCATCGCAAAAATGCTTGAGGGTGCATCCAGCAGTGAGACGGGGGCAGGCATCGTCAATCATCCTGGATTAGGATTTCACCTGCTCACGGTAATCACGCTGACCACGGGCACAGCCTTTTTGATGTGGATTGGCGAGCAAATCACCGAGCGCGGCGTATCCAACGGGATTTCGCTGCTGATCTTCGCGGGTATTATCACGGGAATTCCCAATGCCATTGGCAATTACATCGCCACGCATCAGGGAGACATCCAACCGCTCACCATTGCGGCCGCCGTCGCGTTTATCGTCGCTTTAATCGCGACCATTGCCTTCTTTGAGCGCGGCCGGCGACAGATTCCCATCATCTACTCGCGCAGACAAGTCGGCAGAAGGGTGTATGGCGGGCAGACGGCTCATTTGCCTCTCAAGGTGAATACTGCCGGCACCATTCCCCCGATTTTTGCATCTTCGCTCCTGATGTTCCCGACCACGCTGGCCCAATACAATGTCCCGGGCGCCGATCGGCTTCAGGCGGTAATCAATCGCGGTGATTGGGTATTCAATACGGGCTATACGCTGCTCATCATCTTCTTTTGCTACTTCTACACCAACGTCACCTTTCAGCCGGTCGACGTAGCAGAAAATTTGAAGAAACAGCAGGCCAATATCCCTGGAATTCGCCCAGGAAAACAAACGGCTGATTATATCTACCGGGTGATTCAGCGCATTACTTTTGGCGGCGCGATGTATGTGGCGACCGTCTGTGTATTGCCTTCAATCGTCGGACAGATGATGAAGATTCAATTTAGCTTCGGTGGAACTTCACTGATGATCGTGGTCGGCGTCGCGCTTGATACGGTCAATCAAATTGAAGCCCACCTGATTACCCGTAACTACGAAGGACTCACCGGTCCTTCCGTCGGCCGCATCCGCGCTCGGCGCCTACCCAAAGAATGAGAGCAACACGATGATCATCATTCTTGTAGGCCCACCTGGATCGGGCAAGGGAACCCAGGCCAAAGTGCTTTGCGAGCGCTTTGGAATCCCCCAGATTTCGACCGGCGACATGCTTCGGGCAGCCAAAAAGGCTGGCACCTTGGACAAGCGCTATCTCGCCATCATGGATGCGGGTGGCCTTGTCCCCGATGAGGCCATGATCGAGCTTATCGACAAACGCCTCGACGAAGCCGACTGTCAACCCGGTTGTTTGCTTGATGGTTTCCCCCGCACTGTACCTCAGGCAGAAGCCTTGGAGAGGGTGCTTCGCACCAAGCGGGGACAAGATAAACAAGTCCATCAAGTCATTGACGCGGTTATTCAACTGGATGTGCCACGCCACCTATTGGAGGAGCGGCTTATTCATCGAAGGACCGACAAAAAGACTGGACAGATTTATCATCTGCTGTACAATCCGCCGCCCGCTGACACAGAACTCGAGCATCGAGCAGATGATCTACCAGAAACAGTGGGCAAGCGTCTTGACGCTTACGAGGCGATGACTCAAGCCTTGCTTCCCTACTACGAGAAACAAGGGCTTTTGCGTCGCGTCGACGGCGTTGGAAGACCGGATGAGGTGACAGCGCGAGTGCAGAGTGCTCTCACTCGGCCTTCCGCGGGAGAAGCATGAAGCGTTCGACAGGTGGTACAAAAGGGCCGAAGGAGCCCAAAGGCGACAAGCTTGAGTTTGACGGTGTTGTTCAAGAAGCACTGCCGAACGCAATGTTTCGTGTAAAAGCGGACAACGGCTTGGGCGTGCTGGCGACAATCAGCGGAAGGATGCGCCAGTACTACATCAAGATTTTACCGGGTGATCGGGTGACCGTTGAGGTTTCCCCTTACGACCCTACGCGGGGCCGGATCACCTACAGGCATAAGTGAGTAACCGGTGAACAGAGTTGGAGGGTCGTCATGAAAGTACGGCCAAGCGTCAAGAAAATTTGCGACAAGTGCAAAGTGGTTCGGCGTCGCGGTGTTGTTCGCGTCATTTGCGAGAATCCGCGCCACAAGCAGAGGCAAGGAAACTAAAGCGAAGCGTGGAGCGCGCTGTTTGAAAAGAGGCAGCCGTTCTTCGAATCGCTTTATGAATCCGGTGTTTTGGTTGTTTTGTAGGCACTGTTAGGTAAGCAGGCAACAGGTAAGGTAAGCGGAGTAATCATGGCTCGTATTGCTGGCGTCGATCTGCCCCGTCGAAAGCATTTGGCGTTCGCCCTGCCGTATTTGTACGGAATTGGGCGCGCGCTCGCGAAAGAGATTTGCAAAAAGGCGCGGATCCCCGAAACCAAGAGGGTTGAGGAGCTGAGTGACGCGGATGTGAAAGCAATCCGCGAGATTCTCGACTCCGATTACAAGGTGGAAGGCGATCTCAGGCGCGAAGTGCAAATGAATATCAAGCGCTTGATGGATCTCGGCTGTTACCGCGGGCTTCGGCATCGCCGCGGACTGCCGGTGAACGGACAGCGCACGCACACGAACGCACGCACCCGCAAAGGTCCGCGCAAGGGCATGCTCGCACGTCGGCCTGCACCCACGGGCGGCAAGAGCTAATTAGGCACCTGAAAAAATAAGGACTCGAAGTCATGGCTCAGGCGAAGACGGCCAGCAAGGTCAAGCAGAAGAAAAAAGTCAAGAAGAATATCGCGGCGGGTATCGCGCATATTCAATCTACGTTCAACAACACGATCGTCACGATCACGGACATCAATGGCAATGCCGTGGCGTGGTCGTCCGCTGGAGCAAAAGGCTTTAAGGGGTCGCGTAAATCGACGCCTTTCGCTGCTCAGCTTGCGGCTGAAGAGGCGGCCCGCCGGGCGCAGGAGCACGGGATGCGTTCGGTGGCGGTGTTCGTGAAAGGTCCTGGGGCGGGCCGCGAGAGCGCGCTTCGGGCGCTTCAAACGGCGGGTTTTAAGGTGACGCTCATCCGTGACGTGACACCGATTCCGCACAATGGCTGCCGTCCTCCAAAGCGGCGCAGGGTGTAGCGCGGCTACGTATCAGTGTTGGTTTTGCAGCGGGTTTTGTAGAGGGTTTTACGATGGGTCGTTATATTGGTCCGGTTTGCAGGCTCTGTCGTCGTGAGGGAATCAAGCTCTATCTCAAGGGCGAGCGCTGTTACTCCGAGAAGTGTTCGGTGACGCGGCGCCCCTATCCGCCGGGGCAGCATGGCCAGGGACGCGTGAAGCTTAGCGAGTACGCGGTGCGCCTTCGCGAGAAGCAAAAGGTTCGCCGGGTGTACGGCGTGCTGGAGCGGCAATTCCGCGGCTACTTCCAAGAGGCGAGCCGCCGCAAGGGCCGGACGGGCGAAGAGATGCTGGGCATTTTGGAGCGCCGTTTGGACAATGCGGTGCACCGGCTGGGCTTTGGCTCATCGCGTCCGGAAGCGCGTCAGCTTGTGCGTCACGGCCATGTGCTGGTGAATGGCAAGCGCGTGGACATTCCGAGCTATGTCGTGAACGTGGGCGACAAAATCGAGCTGACCGAGGGCGCGCGCAAGTTCAAGCTTGTTGCGGCATCCATCGCGAGCGCCGACAAGAGGCCCATTGCTTCTTGGCTTGAAGCAGATCGCGCGAATTTCACCGGAACGGTGAAGGGCGCTCCGCCCCGCGAGGATCTGAACGAGCCCGAGATTCGTGAGCAGCTCATCGTTGAGTACTACTCACGCTGATCGAAATTGATTTTAGGCGCGCTGTCATCGGAAGGTGGCAGCGCGTTTGTGTGTGAAGATGCAAGGTCTGTTCTTCGGGACAGACGAATATGCGGGCAGGAAGCGGTGCGAATAGGTCGAGTGCGGCCTTTTGCATGGGACTTTCGCGCAAACTTCAGAGACGCCGCTTCTTAAAAGACGTCAAGGCGTGCGAGGCAGAACGGAAGACCGAATGGAAAACGACAGCTCGATGACTCAATCTTCTCCGAACATGAACATGATCGCGCGCAACTGGCGCGATCTCATTCGGCCGAAGGGCATTTCGATCGACAACGAGAGTGCCACGGATTTCTACGCCAAGTTCACATGCGAGCCTTTGGAGCGCGGTTTTGGAATCACGATCGGCAACTCGCTCAGGCGCGTGCTTTTGTCTTCGCTTCAAGGCGCGGCCATTACGGCGATCCGTATCGAGGGAGCGCTGCATGAGTTCACGACGGTGCCCGATGTCGTGGAAGATGTGAGCGATATCATCCTGAATCTGAAGGAAGTTGTATTTAAGGCGGCGACGCCGAAGACCTATACCGTGCGCATCGAGCGCGAAGGTCCGGGCCCCGTGTATGCGCGGGACATTGAAACGGTGGATGGGCTGTCGGTTTTGAATCCCGATCATTTGATCGCGGTGCTCGACAAAAAAGGCCCGCTGTCGATGGAGCTGACGGTGAATGTGGGCCGTGGCTATGTGCCGGCGGAGCGAAACAAAACGCCGACGATGGCCATTGGAACGATTCCGATTGATGCGCTGTTCTCGCCGATCCGCAAGGTGAACTATACGGTGCAGAACGCGCGCGTCGGCCAAGTGACCGATTATGACAAGCTAACCCTGGAAGTGTGGACCAACGGCGCGGTGTCGCCCACGGATGCCGTGGCTTTTGCCGCGAAGATCCTCAAGGAACAGCTTTCTATTTGGGTTAACTTCGAGGAGTCCGAGGAGACGAATTATCAAGCGGTCGTCGGGGAAGACGAACCGCTGAACGAAAATTTGTTCCGCTCGGTCGAGGAGCTGGAGCTGTCGGTTCGTTCGGCGAACTGCCTCCAAAACGCAAACATCACCCTGATCGGTGAGCTGGTGCAGCGCACTGAGCAGGACATGCTGAAGACCAAGAACTTCGGCCGAAAGTCCCTGAAGGAGATTAAAGAGATCCTCTCCAACATGGGGCTGTCGCTCGGAATGAAGATCGATAATTGGCCGCAACTGCTTGAGCGTTGGAAGGCGCAGCAGGCGCAGTCGTAAGCCGGCACCTAAGAGGAAATCACCATGCGTCACAAGAAAAGTGGCAGGCAATTCGGGCGTGACACCAAGAGCCGTCGGGCGATGTTTCGCAATTTGGCGGCGAATTTAATCACGCACGAGCGTATTGAAACGACAGACGCCAAGGCAAAAGAGCTGCGGCGGGTGGCCGAGCGGCTGATCAGCAAGGCGCTTCGGCTGGGGAAGGCGGCGCATACGCCGCAGGCCGATCTGAATGCTGCGGACAAGGCGAAGCGGCTTCATACCGAGCGGCTGTTGAATGCGTACGTTCCCCGCTGGGGCGTCACGAATGAGGGCCTTAAGGTCGACATCATCGGCAAGGTGATGGTGGAGCTGACGAAGCGCTTTGAAGGGCGGGCCGGCGGATATACGCGCATTACCAAGCTGGGTCCGCGAAGGGGCGATGGCGCGCCGATGAGCATTATTGAGTTTATCGATGCGGCGGCGCCCGTGGATAAGGTGCTCGCGCCTGTCGAGGAACCGAGTGCTGCAGAGCCTCCGGGCGCGGCCAGCACCACGGACAGCGCAGCAGCGACGCCTGAAGCAGCTCCCGACGCTTCAGCCGGCGCCTAACGGGCTTTCAGCAGCAGAGCCGCCCTCCGGCGCATCTTGGCCCGGTCCAGGGGGCGGCTCGTCTTTTGGCCGCCTCGGCCTCCTTCCCAACAGAATCATCGCAATCAGCGCGGCTACACCCAAGCCCGCGGCCGCTGCATAGCGCTGCCAGTTGGACTTCCGTTCCACAGCCTTGTGCTCGAGGGACGAAAGCGCCTGTTTCGCGCCTTCATGCGCTGGATTGAGCTCGAGGGCCCGCGTAAACAAAAACCGGTCTACCGAGCCTTTGTCCATCAGCACCATCCCCTCCAAATAGGCCACCTCGGCTTCGATGGCCTTCGCGTGTTCGCCTTTGGGATCCAGCCTCAGCGCCTTGCGAAGCACCACCAGCGCATCTGCCCGCTGCTCAGCCGGCATGGATTTCGAAAGCTCGATATACGAGGCCACCATTTCTTTGCGCCTCGCAAATAGCGGCGCCCGCGCAAGCACCTTGTCAAATTCGGCCGCTGCTTCCGCGTGCTTGCCCTGTCCCGCGAGTTCCACACCCCGATCCATGATCTTGTAGACCTCGGCCATGCGCGCCCGGTCATAGCCTCCAAACAATTCGCGCGCGATGCGATCCCAGGTCCACTCGCGCGGCGCCTTGTTGCCCGTGATGTTTAAATACGCATCGCGCAACTGCCAAATGCCGGGTTCGCCCACCGCGCTAATCGCTTCCCGCGCGGCTTCCCTTAATTGAATGCGATCGCTGTTGCAGAAACTGAGCAGCACCCGGACCGCATCGACATCGCGTGTGCGCCCATAAGCCCGGAGCACATCCGCGAGGATCTGAGGATCGCTCGTTCCGACCGCTTCACCTGGAATCGCACGGCCCAGCAAATCGAGCTGTTTGTTCGCCCAGCGCTGCACGATCTTCGCATCATGCTGGCGGGCTTCGATGAGCGCGGGCACCGCTTTGTCGCGCAGCTTCTGGACTTGGCGCTGCAAGTCAACGCGAAGCATCTCTCCAAAATAGGCGTGCAGCGCAATGAGCTCGCGCACCGCAGGCGTCGTGCCGATGGCCGTGAGCATTCGCACCATCGACAAAAGATGTACGAGCTGCCTCCATGAGCGATCTTTGGGGCGAGGCGAATCCAGCATGAAAACAAGCCAATCGCCTTCGCCGCTGTCGTCTGCGCTCTCGGTGTTTTTGTTCTCCGCGGGCTTGGCTTTCTTCGGAGGCTCGGCGGCGGGATTCGCTTTTTTATCTTTCGCGCTCTCTTTGGCGGCACCGCTTTTCTTGTCTTTATCGCTCGGTTTCGCGGCCGCCTTCTTCGATTCGCTGCTCTTCGCCTTCAGCGCCTTCTTTCCGGCCCTGCGCGCGTCTTCGAGAAGCAAAGGCGCCGCGCTGCGATCGAGGGATGTGCGGATCTCGAGAATACGATGCCGGATCGCAGCGACCATTTGAGGCGAATCCACTTCATACACGGCCGTCTTTGCGTTTTCGCGCGTACGCGCATCGTCGGAGGTCAAACGATCGAGCAGGCGATCGAGATCTTGAAGCGAGCCTGGATCGGGTTCGGAAAGAACAATCGGCGCAAGCTTTGGAAGCTCCGCAAGCGCTGCATCCGGGCCCGGCACAGCCGCCGATGAAGACGCAGAAGCCGACGAATTCGCGGGCGGATCGTTCCCAGCCAACAAAGGCGCGGACATCAGAGGCCCGCCAAGAGAACAAGCCAGCAACAACAAAAAAACGCGATGCGTACGCACGGGCAATCCCCTTTGCAGCCTTCCGCAGAAGCATAAAAACGCGGATGCGCAAAGAAAACGCTCCGCAGCCCAGGCGCCTTCCCCACGGCGAGGCCCAAAAAGATCCTGAAAAGATCCCGAAAAATCCCTTTCAACGCGCGCTCCGCCCACAACCGCCAATGCGCCATTGACAGCAAAAACACCCTTGATAGAGTCGCGCCCGCCTTCGCTCGCCCCACGAGAAAGGCACACCGCATGTAATGCTTCAAAGCCGTGGCGCAGACCGATAAAAATCACAGCGCCACACGCTTCGACACAACACATCGCCAAATCAAACCCAATCGGAAACTACCCCCCTCACAACCGGCCCATGCCTCTCGCGTAACTGCGTAATCGCGCGCGGGCCGTTCTTTCTGGAGTCGTATTGATGCATCTGCGCGAGTTGAAGCAGAAATCGATGGCCGATCTTGTCCACATGGCCAAGGGGCTCAATATCGAAGGTGCCGCCGGCCTGCGGAAACAAGAGCTTATTTTTGCCTTGCTCCAGGCCCATGCAGCCCAGGATCAGCCGGTGTACGGCGAAGGCGTTTTGGAGTGTTTGCCCGATGGTTTCGGCTTCCTCCGCGCGCCCGATTACAACTATCTGCCAGGTCCGGACGACATCTATGTGTCTCCCTCGCAGATTCGCCGTTTCAATCTTCGCACCGGCGATAGCGTAAGCGGCGCGATCCGGCCGCCTAAAGAGCGCGAGGCTTATTTCGCGCTGCTGAAGGTCGATAAAATTAACGGAGAGCCGCCCGAGGTCGCCCGCGACAAGATCCTCTTCGATAACCTGACTCCGCTGTATCCCCAGCAGAAATTCAATATCGAATCGGGCAGCAAAGGCTTTTCAACGCGCATCATCGATATGCTGTGCCCGATCGGCAAAGGCCAGCGCTGCTTAATCGTTTCACCGCCCCGCGCAGGCAAAACCGTTCTGCTTCAGCAGCTCGCAAACGCCATCTCGGCCAATCATCCCGACACCGTGCTTATCGTGCTCTTAATCGATGAGCGCCCCGAAGAAGTGACGGATATGCAGCGCACGGTGAAGGGCGAAGTCATTAGCTCGACCTTCGATGAGCCGCCCACGCGCCATGTGCAAGTCGCCGAAATGGTCATCGAGAAGGCCAAGAGGCTCGTCGAGCACAAGCACGATGTGGTGATTCTGCTCGACTCCATCACGAGGCTGGCCCGCGCTTACAACACCGTCGTTCCGCCCAGCGGAAAGATTCTCTCCGGCGGCGTTGATTCCAATGCGCTTCACAAGCCCAAGCGCTTCTTCGGGGCCGCGCGCAATGTCGAAGAAGGCGGCTCGCTGACGATTATCTCCACAGCGCTCATCGATACAGGATCGCGCATGGATGAAGTGATCTTCGAGGAGTTCAAAGGCACGGGCAACAGCGAGATCCATCTCGATCGCAAGCTGATGGAAAAGCGCATTTTCCCCTGCCTCGACATCAACAAGAGCGCGACCCGCAAAGAAGAATTGCTGCTCCCCGAATGGGTGCTGCAGCGCGTATGGCTCTTGCGCCAATTGCTCCATCCGCTGAACGTGATCGACTCGATGGAATTCTTGCTCGACAAGGTGAGCCGCACCGAGAGCAACCAAGAGTTCCTCGAGAGCATGAATCAATAGCCTTTATTTCACGGGCTTCTCTGATAGCGTCCCCGCTGTGACGCCCAAGGCCGATCGAGCATCGAAGCGCGAGGCTCGCGAGCGAGAGCTTGAAGCCAGGCTTGCCCGTGCTGAACGGACGGTTCAGGCGCTCCGCGAAGTTGGGCTCGCCCTGGGAAGCACGCTCGATCTCGATCAGCTTTTAGAACTCATCCTCCACAAAATCACCGAGCTGCTCGATGCCGACCGGGCCACGCTTTATTTGCTCGATGAGCAAAGGCAGCGGCTTCTGTCGAGAATTGTCACCGGCGACAAAGCCCGCTCCATCGAGCTTCCGGTCGGCGAGGGAATCGCCGGATACGCGGCAAAAATAGGCCGGCCCATCCGCGTCAAAGACGCCTACGGCGATAAGCGGTTTAAGCGCGAGTGGGACGAAATGACCGGCTACACGACGCGCACGATTCTCGCCGCTCCAATGAAAAATCATGTGGGGCGAATTATCGGCGTCATTCAAGTGCTGAATAAACACGCGCCGGACGATGAGTTTTCTCAGCACGATGAAGAGCTTCTATCGGCCCTCGCCACGCAGGCCGCCGTATCCATCGATAACTCACGGCTGTTTCTGTCGGTCATTCAGAAGAATATGCAGCTCGTCGAGACGAAGGAGCAGCTTGAGCATCGCGTAAGCGATCTGAAGCTCTTGTTTGAACTCGAGAGCGCAATGGGCCGGGCGGCCACGATGGAGGAGCTTTCGCGCGCGGTGGTGCTCGAGGCGGCGCGGGCTTGCGCGGCGCGGACGGGCGCTCTGCTTGTGGATGAAGAGGATGCGGGGGTTGCGCTCTATGTGGTGACGCAATCTTCGCCGCCGGCGGCCGTGGAATCTGTGAGCGATAGTATTTTCCCGCCTCCGGAAAGCGATCGCCCGCCTGTCCTGCAAGAAGTGAAACGCATTGCGGTGAAGCGGACGGAAGGCATTTTTGGCCTGGCGACAACGGCAAGCGATGCGCCGGATTTACAGCGCGCGGGCGTGGAAAACGCCATCCGGAAAATTGGCGAGCTCTTAGAGCTTTCGATTTCATCGGTGACAGCCGTTCCTTTGGAGGGCGAGGATGACTTGCCGCTGGGCGCGCTGATTTTGCTGAATTCGCAGCGAAGGGCGGGGTTTTCACAGGATGACCGCGCGCTGCTCCGGCTGATTTCGGCCAATGCTTCGACGGCGGTGCGGCTCTTTCGGTCGCGCCTTCAGCGGGAACAGACCGAACGGCTTACGTCCATCGGAAGGCTGCTCTCGGGCGTGATGCACGATATGCGTACGCCGCTTACGGTGATCAGCGGCTATGTGCAGCTTATGGCGTCTACAAACGACGGCGCATTGCGCGAAGAGTTCGCGCAGGTGGTGCTGAAGCAGTTCGATATTTTGAGCGCGATGCAGCGCGAAGTGCTGGAATTTGCGCGCGGCGAGCGAAGCATTCTGGTGCGCAAGGTGTACTTGCTGAAGTTCTTCGGCGATATCGAGAAACAGGTCCAGCAGGAGATCCAGGGCACGAATATCCGGGTCGCGCTTGAAATCGAAGACCGCGGTGTTGCCCGCTTTGATGAAGCCAAGATGACGCGGGTGATGCACAACCTGATCCGCAATGCCATCGAAGCGATGACGCCCCAAGGAGGCACGCTGACGATTCGCGCGGCGCGGGAGCGGAACGATTTGGTGATCACGGTGTCGGATACGGGCCGCGGGATTCCAAAAGAGATTGAAAGCCGTTTGTTTCAATCGTTTGTGACGGCAGGCAAACGGGGCGGCACGGGTCTGGGCCTCGCCATCGTGAAGAAAATTGTCGATGAGCACGGAGGAGCCGTTCAAGTCGAGTCAAGCGATAAGGGCGCGGCCTTCCGTATTTGCATCCCTCAAGATTCGGCCAAAGCCACGATTATGCCGCCTCCGCCGGACAGCGAGAGCGATCGCCCTCGGGGACGCGGACCGCTTTCGTCGTGAACTCTTGCCGCGGCCTTTTGCGCCGTAGAGACTCGCTCCGTGCCACCGTTCCAATTGCCTCTGCTTGAGCCTCACCGCGCCGCGCTTGAGACATGCGTGTATTGTCCAAAGCTGTCGCGGGCCGCATGCCCCGTATCGAATGCCGAGGGAAGCGAAACGCTTACGCCTTGGGGAAAAATGTCGCTCGCGTATTTCGGGGCGCGGGGTGATGTTCCGGTGGACGGCCAGCATGCGGAACCGGCCTGGGCGTGCACCGGATGTTTTGCGTGCAGGGAGCGCTGTGAGCACAAGAATGAAGTGGCCACGGTGCTCAATGATGCGCGGGCTGAGTATTTTGCGCGGGATGCGGCGCCTGCTTCCGCCAAGCGGGTAGCGCGTGAATGGAGCGAACGGGCGGCCCAGACCGAAGCGCTGTCCAAAGCGCTGGAACGCGAGCAGGGTGAAGCTTCTTCGGGGCTCTTGCTTCTCATTGGATGCAGTTATTTGCGGCATGCGCCCGATGAAGCGCGCGATGCGCTGATCGCCGTCGAAGCGCTTACCCGAACGAAACCCAAACTCGTTCATCTGTGCTGCGGGCTTCCTCTTCTGTATGCGGGCGACCGGATGGGTTTTGTACAGGCCGCAACGCGCTTTGCCCAAAGCGTGGCCCGCGCCGACAGGCTGATCGTGGTCGACCCAGGCTGTGCCCGCACACTGCTTGTGGAATACCCTCGCGCCGGTATCGAAATATCGCTTCAACAGGCTTCAAAACCCGAGCTTTTTGTCGATGTTGCCTTTTCCCATTTGGCGTCGCTGCGCCGTATCCCAACCGCTTTAGGCGAAGTGCCGCGCTATCACGATCCTTGTCAGCTCGGCCGCGGTCTTTCGCGCTTTCAAGAGCCAAGGGCCTTGATCGCCCGGATTACGGGCTATCCGCCTCGCGAGTTTTCCCGGAGCCGAGAAGCAGCCGATTGCAGCGGAGGAGGCGGGCTTTTGCCTCAAACGTGGCCGTCGAATTCAAGAGCGATCGCGGATGCCCGAATTGCCGAACACGAAGAGCATGGCGGAGGTCCGCTGATCACCGCCTGTGCGCAAAGCCTGAAGCGCTTCCGCAGCGCGGGCGCCAAGGATGTGATGGATCTCGCGACGCTGATCCGCAAATCGATCACGGCCACATGAGCCAATGAACGAAAAGACGCCTTCGGCAACTCACGAACGCGAACGCAGACGCACGGTCTCCGGCCGGCTGCTCGCCGGTTATCTTCTGGTGCTCGCGGCTTTTGCCATCACGGTGGGCTGGAGTTTTCTTGCGCTGCGCGCGGGGGCCCGCGATGCCAATTTGCTCCGTTCCGGTTATGTGCCTCTTCTGCTCAAGGTGGGCGAAGCCCTGGCCGCGCAGAATGTGCTGAATGCGCAGCTCAATCACATTACGGCCGCGAAAAATCCTGGAGACATACGCGAATGGATTGAGACCGCCCTGCGCGCGCGTCCGCTTATTTTTTCTCAACTGCACGATGCCGCGAACCGGGGAATCGCAGGCACAGAAGATCCGAGTGTGGGTTTTTGGGCAGAGGTGTCGCGCGATGCCGCTTCGGTGGAGAAGCTTTTAGGTCCGGAACCCGAGCGTTTTGCAAAGCTATTCGCGGCGCTTTCGGTCGGCGACCGGGATACCGCCGAAAGCCTTCGGAACGAGCTTGTGAAGCGCGAAGCCGAGGGAGCGCTTGGTCTGCGGCAGATTAAGTCGAAGGTCGAAGAGCGCATGGAACATCTCACGCAGGAAGCAAAACTGCGGGAACAGCGCTCGATTCAATTTCTGATCGGCCTGACGGTGGTAACGCTGCTGGTGGGCGCGATGATGTCGGTGTACGCGCGGCGCGTGCTGGCGCCGCTGTCGGTGATGACGCAGCGGGCTCAGGCTGTTGCGCGGGGCGATTTAAGCCCAAGGCCCGTTGTTGCGACGAAAGATGAAATCGGCGAGCTTGCCGCAACCTTCGAAAATATGGTCGCGGCCATTCAGAAGGCGCGGCGGGAGCTGGTGCACGCCGAGCGGCTGGCAACCATTGGCAAGATGGCCGCGCATATCACACACGAAATTCGCAATCCGCTTTCGTCGATAGGGCTGAATGTGGAGCTGCTCGAGGAAGAAGTCGTTCAGGCAGGTGTTAAGGGCGAGGCGGCGCAGCTTCTTTCGGCGATCAAGCATGAAGTGGAACGCCTATCGCGCATTTCAGAGCAATACCTGAGTGTTGCCCGGCGTCCCCGCCCGAGGCTGATGATTGAGCCCGCGGATGATTTGGTGCGCGAGCTGGTTGCCTTTGTGAGGCCGGAGCTGGATCGGGCCAGTGTGTCGATCGCCGTGCACAGCAATGAGAGCGAAAGCTACAAAATCCCTATCGATGAATCCCAAATCCGGCAGGCGCTGCTCAATCTCATCCGCAATGCGCGCGAAGCGATGCCGAAGGGCGGACACATCGATATCCGCATCGAAAAGCCAAACGAGGCCGGCTTTGTGGCCATCATTATTGACGACACGGGCGTGGGTATTCCCGAGGAGGCGCGCGCTTCGATTTTCGATCCTTTTTTTACGACGAAACAGCGGGGAACGGGCCTGGGCCTCGCTGTCACGCGGGATATCATCGAAGCGCACGGCGGAAGTATTTCCTGCGAGCCGCGCTCCGCGGGCGGTACGCGCTTTCAAATTGTGTTGCCGGCGCGGGAAAACGAGGGCGCCGCAGATGCGGGCGCGGCAGGCTAAGCCTTAAAACACATCCAGAAAATGCAGCAGCGCCACTAGGCCAAAACCCACCACGGCAAAGACGACAAACCACACCAGCACGCGTACCGAGCTCGACTTTTGGGGCTGCTCATATGGGTTGGGGAAATACGCTTGCTGCTGCACGGGCATCTGCTGCGAAGATTGTTGTACCTGCATCGGTGGTGCTTGCACCGGGGCCTGCATCGGCCCCTGCCCCATCGGAACCGACGAGGGCCGCATATGGAGGCCCGAGCCCATCGCCGCTTGGTTTTGAGCGGCCGCGTTGGGATTGTAAACGCGCGTCGGCATCGTCTGGCTGATCGATGGCACAGAGCTGTCGTCGGACGGAACGCTTGAAGGACGCTGCGCAAAAGGATTGTGCGGCGGAGAGCTCTTGGAGGGCACCGAAGGCGGCGGAAGATAAGAGCCCGAGCCGCCGTAAGCATTGGGCACGGCGCGGGAATCCGGCGGATAAGGCGATGGTATTGCCGAGCCGCGCTGAGGCTGATCGGGAGGCGCGGGGGGCCGCACGATGGCTCGCGTCGCCGCGCTTTGGTCGACCGATGAAACATTCTCCATGGCGAGGGTGCCTCCGCGAGGGCGAGCCCGATCGCCAAGCGCATCAAATGGCGAAGGCTGTTGCTGATAGGACGGCGCGCCTGAGTTTGATTGAGGCGGCGGAGGCGCGGCGGGAGGACGGTACGATCCCGAACCAGCCTGAGGCGATGGATACGATCCCGAACCAGCCTGAGGCGACGAATACGATCCCGAACCAGGCGGAGGCGCCGGCGGAGGAGTGAAAGAGCGGTGCGGCGATACAGGCACGGGTGTGCTCGCGGGCACTTGAGAAGGAGGTGAAAGCGTTGTGCCGCCCGGGCGGAGTTCACGCCACGCGGCCAGCGCTTCCACGGCACTCTGAAAACGATCGGCCGGATTGCGCGCCAAACCCTTTGCAATAAAGGCTTCCAAGCGAGGATCAACCGGCCGTTCCATCGCTTCCGATAAAGGCCGCGGATCGGTTTTGGTTTTTAGATCCACAAGCACGAGGATATTGCGCGCGTTGTAGGGCAACTGCGCGGAGAGCGCCTGATAGATCAGCGTCGTGCACGCGTAGATATCGGCCCGGTGATCGACGGTCTTCGCCCGCCCAATTTGCTCGGGTGGCATAAACGAAAACGTCCCAAGGCTCTGACCCATTTCGGTCAGTGTTTCGCCGCCCATTTCCTTGGGCACTTTTGAAATGCCAAAATCTAAAATTTTCGCCCGGAGACCATCGGGACGGCGTTCTAAAAAGACGTTCGAAGGCTTTAAATCGCGGTGAATGATCCCAACGCGGTGAGCATCCGCGAGTCCCATCCACACTTGCTCGATAAATGGAAAAAGCTCTTCAAATGGAATCGGCCCGGTGCGCTTGAGCCGGTCGATAATCGACTCGCCTTCGAGCAGCTCGAACACAATCACGATGCCGTGCTGTTCGTCTTCGCCGACATCTAAAACTTGGGTCACATAGTCGCTGTTGATCGTGCCCGCTGCCCGGGCTTCCTGCTCAAAGCGCTTGACCGCCGACGACTTGCTTTTTGAATCCGCGCGCAGCAGCTTGACCGCTACTTTTCGGCTGGTCCGGATGTTCTCCGCCGCATACACCTCACCCATCCCGCCTCGTCCAAGGGGGTGGGTAATTCGGTACCGGTTTGCAACAACGGTTCCAGCCTCGAGATCCAAACCGTCTCCTTGTTCCCAACAATCAGTCCATCAATGGCTGTGCCCAATGAAAGACTTCATCAACCGCGCGCCGCCGTGAAGGTGCACAGCTCACCGTTCATCCAACCTTCGTATCAAGCTGCTTACCTGTTTCACTGATGCTTCATTATCGCCGCTCAGGTTACGGCGTGTTCGAGTTTCGTTGGATTGCGAAAGACGGCAAAGAAACCCGGCGAACCGTTCCAGCCTTTCAGTCCAACCAAGCGCCTAGAACCTCCCTTCCAACAAGACGCCGCCCAAGGGTGCGCGGCCGCCCGAAGCCATCGGCACCAAAGTCCAGGCATTTGCCGGAGATCGCGCCTTGACGGGCCGCGTCAGATACAACACCGTTGCAACAGCTCCCGACACAACCGTGGCGCCCAGAAAAATATCCGCGATCAGGTTGGCGTTCACGACATCCGAACGCATCGTCTCCAATTGGGCTGCGGGCAGTTTTCCGTTGCTTTCTTTGTAATCCTGGCCTTTGCCCCAAGCGCGCACCATCAAAATCACGGTTGGAACGAGCAGGGCCGCCGATACACCGCCCACAGCGATCGCAGAAATAGGCACAGGGCGCTCATCGGCTGGTTTAGGCGTTTCAGGCTTTTTTTCAAGCGCGGCGAAGTCGAACTTGTGGCTGTACGAAAGGCCGTTTTCAAGATCGGCATCCCACACGAGCGACGCTCCGCCGGGCGCCACAGCCGTAAAGCGATGTTTTCCGGGATGAATTTTAAGAACGCGCTCGCTTAAGGCCGGGCCCGAAAGATCGTAGTCATTGGAGATCGCGGGACCTTTGGCCGGAGTGCGCACATCCGAAACCCGCACGCCTTGCCGATCGGCCGACAGGTTTACCGAAGCCGCCGCTGTCACAAGACTCTTTAGATCGCCTTCAATCTGCGCCTTTTCCTCCGCGGACAGCTTGGCTCCCTTTTCCGCCAGCGCGAGGCACATCTCGAAATGTTCGATGGCCAGGCCATCGCGCTCCAGCTCCTGCGCGCAAATTCCCATGGCCCGAAGCGCTTTTACCGAGCCCGAAAGCTCATGTGCCTTCTTGAATTCAAGGTAGGCCTCTTCGCATTTGGGGCCTTTGGGGTCGTTGTACAGAAGCGCCCCTGCATCCATATGCTTTTGCGCCTCGGCCATTTTCTGAGCTTCAAGGGCCGATTTGGTAATGCCGTTTTTGGCGCCTTGTGCCTGGGCATCGCGCGCCTGCCCCAACCCAAGCCCGCCCAAGAGCAAAACAAAAAGCGCTCCCCTTCTGCCCAATATCCGAAGCCCTAAGCGCGCCATCCTGCCCAGCGTACCGAACATTGCCGGCACCCGTGAACGCGAACGAATACAGGTCCAGCCGCGCGCTTGAAAAACCCACGCCGCGCTGTTCCGCCGATCGGCGCCGCGTTATCCTGCCGCCCCTTCAAAAGCGAGGGAAAGGCCATCATGTCGAGTGACTCGATCTCCTCCGTTCTCAAAGAGACCCGTACCTTCGAACCCCCGGAAAATTTCGCTCAGAAAGCCCGGATCGGCTCCGCGGAACACTACAAACAGCTCTATCAAGAAAGCGTCGAACACCCCGATGTGTTCTGGAAACGCGAGCTGTCCGACTTGGTCTTCCGGACGCCCTGGTCGGAGATCTCCGAATGGCGTCTCCCTTTCGCGAAGTGGTTTTTAGGCGCTTCGCTCAATATCACCGAGAGCTGCCTCGACCGGCATCTGAACACCGCGGTGAAGAACAAGGCCGCGATTATTTGGGAAGGCGAATTTGGCGCGACGCGCACGCTGACTTATGCCGAACTTCACCGCGAAACCAATGCGCTCGCCGATGCGCTGAAACGCTTGGGAATCGGCAAGGGCGACCGGGTCGCTGTCTATATGGGCATGGTGCCCGAGGTGGCGGTGGCCATGCTGGCCTGCGCGCGCATCGGCGCGGTGCACACCGTTGTATTTGGAGGATTCGCGGCCGATGCCCTGCGCGATCGCATTTTTGATTCGAAGGCCAAGCTTGTGATCACCCAAGACGGCGCTTATCGCCGCGGGCAAATTGTTCCGCTCAAAGACACGGTCGACAAAGCGCTGGCGCAGCCTCAATCGGCGAGTGTTCAGCATGTGCTGGTGTACCGCCATATCGGCGAGACGACATGCCCGGTTCAGATGACGCAGGGAAGAGACGTGTGGTGGCACGAATTTGTGTCCAGGCGCCGTGTTTCCGTGGAAGCCGAGATCGTCGATGCGGAGCATCCCCTCTTTATTCTCTACACCTCGGGTTCAACAGGGAAACCCAAGGGTGTGCTTCATACGACGGCGGGTTATCTCGCGGGCGTGCACGTCACCAGCAAGTACGTGTTCGATCTGCGCGACGACGATGTGTACTGGTGCACGGCCGACGTAGGCTGGGTGACGGGGCACAGCTATATCGTGTACGGCCCGCTCTCCAATGGAGCGACATGCCTGATGTATGAAGGCGCGCCGAATTACCCGGATTGGGGCCGTTTTTGGCAGATCATCGAGCGCCACGGCGTAACAATTTTATACACGGCGCCGACGGCGATCCGGGCGTTTATGCGCCAGGGAGAAGAGTGGCCGGGCAAGAGCGATTTGTCATCGCTAAGACTGCTGGGCACGGTAGGAGAGCCTATCAATCCCGAGGCTTGGATTTGGTATCACCGGGTGATCGGCGGCGGGAAATGTCCGGTGGTCGACACCTGGTGGCAGACGGAAACGGGCTCGATCATGATGACGACCCTTCCCGGCGCTGTATTTTCAAAGCCTGGATCGACAGGGCTTCCGCTCTTTGGCGTCGTGCCCGCGGTGGTGAAGAAAGACGGAACGGACGTGGGCGCCAATGAAGGCGGGATGCTTGTTTTAAGGCAGCCTTGGCCTTCGATGCTGCGCACGGTGTGGGGCGACGATGAGCGGTTTCAGCGCCAGTATTTCAGCGATATCCCCGGCTGTTATTTCACGGGGGACGGCGCGCGGCGCGACGAGGATGGATATTTCTGGGTCGTCGGCCGGATCGACGATGTGCTCAATGTGGCCGGTCACCGCATCGGCACAGCCGAAATTGAAAGCGCACTGGTATCGCATCCGGCGGTTGCGGAAGCGGCGGCGGTGGGCAGGCCAGACGATCTCAAAGGGCAGGCGCTGGTTGTGTTTGTTTCGCTGCGGCCTGGATACAAGAGCAGCAGCGATTTGAGCGCGACACTGGGCGAGCATGTGGCCAAGGAGATTGGGAAGTTTGCGCGGCCGGATACGATTCGATTTGCCGACGCGCTTCCAAAGACGCGCAGCGGAAAGATTATGCGGCGCTTGTTGAAGGATGTGGCCGCGGGACGGGAATCCACGGGCGATACATCAACACTCGAGGATCTCAACGTGCTTGCGAAACTGCGCGCCGAAGACGAATAGCCCGCGGCTACCAGAGCGAGTAGCCGACGCGAATCCCGCCTCCCAAGACCATCAACACACTGTCTGAAAACGCAGAAAGATCTTCGGTGCTGTTTTCAAGATCGATACCGCGGGCGGATTGAAAATAACCCTGCAGCGATCCTCCCAACAAAACCCGCCCGATACTGAATTCAACGCCCAGCTCTGTCAAAAACGCAGGATCCCATCCGCTCGCGGGGCCCTCCAATTCGCCCTTCACGTCGTAGATGCGATCGTAGGCGCCGACAAATCCAAGCGTGAGCAGCGCCCTCGCTGTGCGGCCGGGACTTGTCAGCCGCAGCGCAGCGCCCAGGCGGAATGTGGAGTGCTTATAGCGAGCCGATTCGTCGTCGTTGGCGAGATAGGTATTGCCGTACTCGAAAAGTCCTTCAAAACCAGCGTAATCGTTGACGCGATAACCCACCCTCAACCCGCCGGCTCCGCCGCTGGAAGAGGAGATCTTGTTATCATCGGCGCCCTTAATCAGCGCGAGAGGAATGAGCAGCGAACCCGTCACCAGGCCATAGGGGCCGACTTGAGGCTTTGGCGGGGGCACTTTATTTACGGGCGGAGGTGGAAGCGGCGGAGGCGGAGGCGCAACCGTTCCCGCGGCAAGCGGCATCCCTCCCCGCTCGGGCGTAATCTCTTGGGTTGTCCCGGCGGCCACGATGATTTGAACGGTGTGGGGCTTTTTATCTTCGCCGTACATCTGCACCAAATGCGCGCCGGGCGTTAAAAATCCCGACCATTCACCAAAGGCCAAGGATTTTTGGTCGATGGCGATCGCCATTTCGGGATCGTTGGTGCGAACCGTCACAAAACCCTTATCGGGCACGAGCGCGAGCGACACTTTTGCCGATTTATCGCCGCTGGTGAGCGTAATGGTCTGCTCCGCGCTCGCATATCCTTCGGCTTTTGCACCGATGCGGTGCGTGCCCGGCCCCAGCGCGATCATTTGAGCCTTCTTCGCCTCTTCTGGCTGAACTTCACCGTCGATGATCAGCGTCGCGTAGGGAGGATCGAGCGTGACCGTCACATAGCTCAACAGGCCGCGCATTTCGGTGATGGCGTCTTCCGCGGCTTTCTTGGTGGCCGCATCCATGGAGTCGCCGTGTTTTTGAAGAGCCTGCTCCAGCACGACGATGGCTTTGGGATACTGAAAGCGGCTCTTGTGACAGAGCGAAATATTGATGAGGGGCCCGGGTTTGGGGCTTATTTTATAGGCTGCTTCAAACTCTGCGATCGCCGCATCGAAGTTATTGTCTTGATAGAGTTTGATGCCCTTATCCATACGCTGTTGGTATTCATCGGCAGGCTGCGCGAAAGCTGGATTTGGGTTCGCACTCAGCACCGAGCCGGTGCAGAACAAGGGAAGAACCGAGCGCAGAGCCAAATAGCAGGCCGAGGAAAAGCGAAAGTGGGGCAAGGCAGCTCTCCTGGCCGACAGGGTAGCGCATGTGCGGGGCGTATTGAGATCGGCCGAGCAGTTAATGAGGCTGCAAGGACAGCCCATTCGCGACCCCGCCCGACGAAGGCTTGGGCGGGGAGCTTGCCGTGGGTGCCGCCGTTGTTTCAGGCGTGGCCGAAGCCGCGGGTTTTTTTGATGAAGATGCAGGCGTGCCCGCATGTTTTGATTTAGGCGCGGCACTTTCAGCAGGCGCCTCGGGTGTCACCCGGGCCGAGTTTTCTGCTGTTCCCAAAGCCGCGCTCAGCGGAATCAGCATCGACGAGACGCTTGGATCGAGCACAACGTCCACGGAAGCGGGAGCAAATCCATCCGCTTCTACCCGCACGGCCCGTTTTTGTCCGCGCACGCCATGGACCGTGGCATCTCCGGCCTGCACGCCGTCCACCAAAAAGCGGGCGCCTGGAACGTTTGAGCTGAGTTTGAGGTGAACTTGTTCGGTATCCGCCGAGACCGTGGCTGAAACGGCTGCGGGGGAAGGATTCTCCGCGGATGGCCGCAGCCAAAAAGCGCCTCCCACAATGCCCAGCAGAAGCGCAACCGCGACAACAACCAAACGATTGCGCGAACTTCTTCTGGCGTCTTCCTGCTCGAGGCGCCGCTGCGTGGACCAGCCGACTTTGCTTGGACCTCCGCCGGCGACTTCCACCGTTGGATCGAAAGCCGCACCCGAAGAGACCTTGGGCGCGGGCGTTTTTCCTGGAGAGCTCGGCGTCAGCGAAGAATCACGCCTCGAGCCGCCATGAGCATCATCGCTGACCCCGCGTGAATGACGCACAGAAAGCGCTCCGCCGGAGTGTTCGATCAGCGTCTCTAAAAACTCGCGCGCTGTTGCAAATCGTTCTTTTCGGTCGCGATGGAGCGCCTTTTGAACGACCTGCGAGAGGCCCTCGGAAATGATGGGATTATGAAGCCGGATATCTTCGGCTTCTTTCGTGCAGATGGCGATAATGACCTGCTCATAGGTCGTGCCCACATGAGGCGGCCTTCCTGTCAGGCATTCATATAAAATCGCGCCGGCCGCCCATAAATCGGCCCGTCCATCGATATCGGGCGCGGCCTGGGCTTGCTCGGGCGCCATATAAAAAGGCGTTCCCAGTACCGTGCCTTCGCGCGTGATGGTGCGCGGAGACAGCTCGCTTGTGCGCTGCACTTTTGAGATTCCAAAATCCAGGATCTTGGCGAAGGTCGGATCGTCATCCCGATCGACCAAGAAAATATTGTCGGGCTTGAGATCGCGGTGAACGATGCCTGCAGCATGAGCGCGGTGCAGGCCCCGTAGAATCTGCGCGGTGATATGCAGCGCTTCGGGCACCTCCAAGCGGCCCAAACGCTTGATGCGATGGCCTAAATCCTCGCCGCGCAGGAGCTCCATCACAATAAAGGGCTCGCCGGAATCGGTGGTTCCTGAATCAAAAATCTCGACGATATGCGCGCTTTCGACGGCGCTTGCGGCTTGAGCCTCGCGCTGAAAACGGGCCACGGCATCTTTATTTTTGGCCGTGTCCGCATCGACGAATTTCATCGCGACACGCTTGCCGATGCCCGTATTCAGAGCCTCGTAAACAGAGCCCATTCCGCCGCGCCCGAGGAGCCGGACGATTTCATATTTACCGACGGTCTTGCCGACCCACACGGCATTGTCCGCGTCATCGGACGAGGAGCCCGGCTCGGTGGGCGGCGGCTCTTGGGTCGGCGGCGGACTGGTCATAAGTAAAGTGGTTAAACCATACCGCGCTCACGCGCGCGAAACAGTAGGAAACTCAAAAGCACATTTGACCATTCCCATAAAAGGAACGACGATCACTCTTCATGGCGCCCGAGCTCAGCACCAATGCCGCCGCAGTTCTCGAAGATCCAGTGTGGGAAGCGATTATGCGCGCTCCAGTCATGGATATCGGAACGCTGCCCGAACATGTGCGCGCAGACATCGAAGAAGGCATGCGGCTGATGGAGTTTCGCAGCGGAGATATTGATAAAGGCATCTTGCGCTTCGCTGAAATAGGTGAAGTTCGTTGTGATGTCCGCGGATCTAGATACCCGCACGCTAAGTGTGTGGAGCGTTTATCGCTTTTAACGCGGCAGTTCCGCCAAATCCGCAGGCGGAGCCGCTAAAAGCAAGGCATCCAGCCGCCCTTGGGCATCCAACGCGGCCATATCGGAATAGCCGCCTATCGCCTGACCATTCACGAAAATCTGAGGCACCGTGCGCTGGCCCGTCGCGCTGACCAGCCATGAACGAAGCTCCGGCCTCCCCTCAACATCGATCTCCGTGTAGTGCGCCCGCTTCTTGCCCAAGAGCACCTTCGCCCGATGACAAAACGAACAATAACCCGTCGTGTAGATGGTGATGCTGGCCTGCACCGTCATACGCTTTCGCCTCCTCCCAATGCGCCTTCCATGCAGGCACAGTGGGGTACAAATCCAAAAAATTCCAGGGCCCCATCCAAAGCCCGCCATCGACCAGGCGTGCGAAATCCCAAGAGGTGCTGATAGCGTAGGCGCGCCCCTATGAGCGAAAAGGCAGACAATATCCAGCAACTCGACAAGTACACCGCGGATGCCAAGCAAATCGTCGGCGCGGCGCAGCAGCTCGCCGATGAGCAAAAGCACGCCGAGGTGTCGCCGCTGCACCTGCTCTACCGGCTTTTGGAACGCGAGCGGGGCGTGGGCGAGGTATTCCGGAAGGCAGGCGCCGATCCCAATGAATTGCTTAGGCTTTCGGATACGGCGCTTTCTAGGCTGCCAAAGGCGCAGAGCGGGCTGGCTTATCTGAGCCCTCGCCTTCTGGATCTTCTGTCGCGGGCAGAACGGGAAGCCTCGCGCGATAAGGCCGCCAATGTGGGCATTGAACATTTGCTCCATGCGCTGGCTCAGGAAATCCGCGGGCCGGCCGGAGAAATTCTGTCGTCTTTTGGTATCGGGCCGGGGGCCTTCCGCCCTCATATCAGCGCATTGGAAACGGCTTCAAAAGAAGGGGGTTCGCAGAGTATGACCCAGGCTCAGCAGGCTTCTTCCGCACAGACTTCGGCGCAGCCTTCCGCGGGCGATGCGTTTGCGTATACGCGGGACTTGGTGGGCGATGCCAAGGCAGGCCGAAGCGATCCGGTGATCGGCCGGGATGTCGAAGCCCGCCGCTTGCTTCAAATTTTGGAGCGCCGCACCAAGAACCATCCTTTGATCGTCGGCGAACCGGGAGTTGGCAAATCGGCTTTGATCCGCGGCCTTTCCGATCGGATCGCGAGAGGCGAGGTGCCGACCAATCTGATGGATGCACGCCTATTAGAGCTGGATACAGGCGCGCTCGTCGCCGGAGCGAAGCTGCGGGGCGAAGTCGAACAAAGACTGAAGGCGCTTATCGACAAACTCCGGGCCGATTCCAACGCGGAAAGCGTTTTGGTGGTGGAAGATTTCGATGCGCTCTTTGGCCAGGGCGTGCAGGGTTCGGGCGTGGGCGAGCTTTTAAAACCTCTGCTTTCGCGCAGTGAAATCCGTATCGTCGCAACGACAACCCCCGAAGGCGTGCGGAAGATCAATGAACGCGATCCCTCTATTTTAAGGCGTTTTGCGAGCATCAATCTCGACGCGCCATCCCGCGATCAAGCTGTTGAAATTCTTCGGGGCATCGCGACAAAATACGAAGGCCACCACCGCGTGCGCATCGGCGAAAGCGCCATTTTGGCCGCTGTTACCTTGGCCAAACGCTATATTTCCGACCGCGCGCTGCCCGATACGGCTGTCGATTTGCTCGACGAAACTTCGGCCCGCAAGCGCGTGGAAGTCGAGGGCGTGCCAGCCGAGCTCGATATGATGAACCGCAGGGCCGAATCGCTAAAGGCTCAGATCGCGGCCCTGGCCGACGACGACGACAAGCTGAGCGTAACGACCAGGCAAAAGCTCGAAAAAGAACTCGCCGAAATCCGCCCCACCGTGGATGCGATGAAGGCCAAGATCGACTCCAAAAAAGGGCTGATCGCCGCCGTAAACGCGCTTCATAAAGAAGTCGCCGCCACCCAGCAGGCGCTCGAGACGGCCAAGCGCGAAAAGAACTATGCCCGGGTCGGCGAGCTTGAACATGTGACCTTGCCCGATTTGAAACGGCGCCTCGAGGCGGCCGAGCAAGTGGCCGATCGGGAAGGGGCAAAAGGCGCGAGCAATGTCGTGATCGAAGAGGATGTGGCCAAGACGCTTAACGATTGGACAGGCATTCCGGTCGCGAAAATGCTCGAGGGCGAGGCCGATAAACTGTTGAAGATGGAGACGCGCCTATCGCAGCGGGTCGTGGGCCAGGATGAAGCCGTCCGGGCCATTAGCAAGGCGGTGCGCAGAGGGCGCGTGGGGCTTCGCGATCCGGGTAAACCCATTGGATCGTTTTTATTTTTGGGGCCGAGCGGCGTAGGAAAAACCGAGCTGGGCAAGGCGCTCGCCGAGTTTTTGTTCGATGATGAACAAGCGCTGACCCGGCTCGATATGAGCGAATTTATGGAGCGGCATATGGCACAGCGTTTAATCGGCGCGCCGCCTGGATATGCCGACAGCGAACAGGGCGGCTTTCTAACGGAGGCCGCGCGAAGGCGCCCCTACAGCGTGCTTTTGTTCGATGAGGTCGAAAAAGCCCATGCCGATGTGTTTAACCTGCTGCTTCAGGTCTTGGATGATGGCCGCCTCACCGATGGGCGCGGAAGGACCGCGGATTTTTCAAATACCGTCGTGATCATGACCTCGAATATCGGCTCGAAACGGGTGCTCGATACCGATTCAAAACTGTTTGAAAGCGAGGATGGGCGCGAGGCGATCCGCGATGTGCTGATGGAAGAGCTAAAGGCTTTCTTCAGGCCAGAATTTCTAAATCGCATCGACGATATCGTCGTCTTTAAGGCCCTTTCCAAAGGCGATCTGCGGGGTATCGTCGATATTCAGCTCAAGCGCCTGGAACGGCTGCTTTCCGATCGCGAACTCAAGCTTTCGCTGAGCGATGCGGCAAAAGACCGGCTGGTCGACTTGGGCTATGAACCCAGCCTGGGCGCGCGGCCCCTGAAGAGGGCGATTTTGCGGGAGCTCCAGAATCCGCTGGCCGAATCCATCCTGGGCGGCAGCTATCCAACGGGACAGACGGTGTTGGTGAATGTCGAAGGGGACAAGTTCACTTTCGCCAAGCCCTGAAATAGCATTCAACCTTTGAGGAGGTTTCGGATGTCGCGCAATCGTGTGTCGCGCCGGAAGGCCATGGGTGTTCTTAGTTCCGGCCTTGCGCTCTGTCCGCTGATCGTGAAGGGCGGTTTGCACGGTGCACAGGATGCAGCGGCGAATGCTCCAGCGAATGCCGAAGAGCTGTTCCGGCCTTTAAAAACCGGCCAATCGTTCTGCGGTTTTGAAATTGAAAGCTTTGTTCCTCCGCGCAATGGAGCCGCCGGTCTTCGTTTGAAAAGCGAAGATGGACATCGCTTTGAGCTGGAAGTCTTGGCGCGCGATACCCAAAACATCCTTGCGCCTAAGCCTCCCGGTGAAACGAAGTTCTTTGCGGTGTTCGTGAAAAACGGAGGCGATGGCTGGCTGCCCACCGCGGAAGCGCAGGGCTTGTGCGCCATGGCCTTGTCGGAGCTCATCGCGAAAAACGAGCGCGAGCCGCTGCTGAAAGGCTTTTTGACGCATACCGAACGGCTGGAACGGCACCGCGCCGAGCTGTTTTCCCACATTACGTCCGCGCTGTAAGCGGTGATGCGCCGCATTTTCCTGGGCGCCCAATGCAACAATGCGTGCGTGTTTTGCGCGCAGGGAGAGCTGCGCGGCCTTTCGGTTCACGTTTCGCCTGAGCAGGCCATCGCATGCGCGGAGCCGGGCGAGACCGTGGCGCTCATGGGCGGCGAGCCCACTTTGTTCGAAGAGCTTCCCGCTTGGATTGCCGCGCTCGAGCAGCGGGGAGTATCGCGTATCGTCGTGCAGACCAATGGCCGCAGATTGGCCTATTCGAGTTATGCCGGCGCACTCAAAGCAGCCTCTTCAAAGCTTTCGCTCGATATTTCTCTCCATGGCTCGACAGGGCCGATGCATGACTACCACACGAATGTGCCGGGCAGCTTTCAGCAGACCGTGCTCGGCCTTCGCAATGCACGGCGGGCGGGTATCGATTGCGTGGTGAGTTGCGTGATCACCCGTTCCAATTTCAGGCATTTGCATGAGATCACCGCTCTATGCCGATCGCTGGGCGTTTCTGCGCTTCGTTTCGCGAAGGCTTTGCCCTTGGGCACGGCAGCCAAGGCATCTCACAAAGACCGCGTTATCCCTTCGCCCGAGCTGGTTCAGCCCTACCTGATGCAGGCGATCGCGGAGGCCAAGCGGCTGGGCATTTTGCTTTTGTCCGAACAAGAAGATCCCCAGCAACGATTCGCGGGGCTGGGTGAAGTTGAACAGCCACCGCTGCATTCGGACGAACCCGCCAAAGCCCCGCGCATCGCGCTTCCCATGCTCAACAAAGCCGCGCCGGGCAAACAAGAAGTGCGAAGCGCACAGCGCAAATCGGGCGAAGAGCTCAGAGATATTTTGCCCGCCTTTTTCGAAGCCAAAGACTTCAAAGAAGCGCTCACGCCGGGCGAAGAAAGGACGGGCTAATGGCCAATATCGGCTACATGCAAGTCGTCCGGTACTGCAATCAATACTGCAGGTTCTGCTCCAATCCTGAAACGGGCTATGTGCTCGATCTCGATACGGCCAAAAAAGAGATCGATGACTTTGCCGCGCGGCAATACTTCGGCGTGATTTTAACGGGCGGAGAGCCCTCGCTGTCGCCGATTGTTCCCGAGATCACCCGCTATGCGATCGAGCGCGGCCTGCATGTGCGGATGATCACCAACGGCTCGAAAATAGCCGATTTCAGCACGGCGCGGCGCTTTGTGGATGCCGGGCTTTTGCACTATCACGTCTCGATTCATTCCTGCCGGCCCGAGGTCGAAGATTTTCTAACGGGTGTTAAAGGCTCGTTTGCGCTGGCGGTGCAGGCACTCGACAACTTGAACGCTCTCGATGCGGAACGGAAAGCGGCGGGGCTGCCCGGCGTAACGGTGAATATCAACACCGTGATCAATGCCAAAAACTGCGATCACCTCGATGAAAATGTGCGCTTTTTCGTCGGGCGATTTCCCTTCATCCAGCACTTTGTATGGAACAACCTCGATCCCTCGATGGGACGCGCTGAAACCAACCGCGACACGGCGCACAGGCTGCGCGATTTCGAAGTGTCGCTTCAGCGGGCGATGCGCTTTTTAACGCGGGCCGGGCGCACCTTTAGAGCCGAGCGCGTGCCGCTGTGTTTTATGACCGAGTTCGCTCACGCATCGACGGAAACACGAAAAATTATCAAGGGCGAAGAGCGCATCGTGCACTTCCTCGACGACAAGGGAACAGTGCGCCAAACGGATTTCCGCCACGCAAAAGCGGAAGCGTGCACGCATTGTTCGCTCGATGAGATTTGCGGCGGCCTGTTCGAGCTCGGCGATTGGTACGACACCAATGAGCTGGCCCCGGTTTTTGTGCCTAAACAGCCGATTGTGGAGCGCGTTCTCGCGCAGGAGCTCGCGCAGGAGAAAGCGTAGGAGGTGTTGGTTTTATGAACAAGCCGTCTGAGTTCAATGACAAAATCCTCCAGGCTGGCGTTTCGGCCGGCGTTTCGCCTTTTGCCTTGAAAACGGCCTTATTTCTGCTGCTTTTCGCGGCGGCCGCGACGCCTTCATGCGCCGAGAGCGATACGGTTGCGACAACAGGCGGCGCAACGACAGGCTCCAGCTCGGGCGGGGGTTCGGGGCAGAGCTCTTCGTCGTCCACATCGTCGAGCGGCGGCGGTCAAGGCGGCGGCGCAGGTCAAGGCGGCGCGGGCCAAGGCGGCGCGGGCGGTGCGGGAGGACAAGGTGGACAGCCTTGCGCGCCCGCAACCGAGATGTGCAACAACCTCGACGATGATTGCGACGGCGTTATCGACAACGGCAATCCCGATGGAGGCGCAAGCTGTGATGCAACAGCCACCGGCGAGTGCGCAAAAGGAACGCTGACGTGTATCGACGGCTCGCTTCAATGCGTAGCCGCGATGCCGATTCCAGAAGCGTGTGATGGGCTCGATAACAACTGTGACGGCGCGATCGACGAGGGCGATCCAGGCGGCGGGCTCGCTTGTCCGAGCGGGATGCCCGGTGCGTGCGGACCCGGCACAACAAAGTGCGACAGCCCAAATGGCATTGTGTGCGAGCCGAATATCACGCCCGGACAGCTTAGCGAGAGCTGCAACGGCATCGACGACGACTGCAATGGCACGACAGACGAAGGCAATCCAGAGGGCGGCGGTCCATGCCAGGCCAACGCCACAGGCGAATGTAAAAACGGCACGCTGGCCTGCGAAAACGGATCGCTTCAATGCAAGCCGGGCATGCCTTCCAACGATATTTGCGATGGGCTCGACAACAACTGCAATGGCGCCGCCGACGAAGGCAATCCGGGCGGAGGACAGCAATGCATGACGGGCTTGCCAGGTGTGTGCGCGCAGGGCGTTACCCAATGCGGCGGCGTTTTGGGCATCACCTGCAACATCGTCATCGCGCCTGGAATGCTGCCTGAAACGTGCAACGCGCTCGATGATGACTGCGATGGAAGCACCGATGAAGACATCGCTCAGGTCGGGCAGCCCTGTGTGGCCATGGGCTATGTGGGCATCTGCCAATTCGGCACCTTTGTGTGCCCAGCCGGCTCGCCCACGCAGCTCACCTGCGATCATCCCCTGCCGAGCACCATTCAAGAAAGCTGCAACGGCAAGGACGACGACTGCAACGGGACGATTGACGATCCCAGCCTGCTCAACGGTTTTCCCTGCGCCACGGGCCTGCCCGGCGTCTGCTCTTCGGGGACGACGCTCTGCAATGGCGGAAACCCTACCTGCACACCTGGCATATCGCCCAACACGCAAACCGAAATCTGCGACAGCCTCGACAACAACTGCAATGGCCAAACGGACGAGATGAATCCAACACCCGCCTGCACGGCTCAAAATCCCAACGCGGGTTTTGTGCAGACCTGGGTGTGCACGGCCGGCACTTGCGAAATCGCTGTTTGCCAATCGGGCTACGCCAATATCAACACGGCGCCGGGCGATGGATGTGAATGTTCGACCGATTCCTGGGCCAACAGTTGCGGCGTTTCAAGCTCGCTCGCGGTGCCCTCAGGCGGAAGCGCCAGCATGATGGGCAAGATTGAAAGCGCGGCCGGAAGCGATTGGGTGACCTTTAATTTCAGCGTTCCGGGTGTGGGCCAGTCCTACCATCCCAAGATTGAGCTCACCGATTCGGCGGGCGGACAATACGCCATGGATGTGATGGTCGACTGCGCGGGGAACGCGGCGGGATGCTCGACGACGGGCGGAGCCAACAACGAAAGCGGCATTAGCGTGAATGTGTGGGAGCAGAACTACAACGGCTATGTGCCCGGCCCCGGCTGCTGCGGCGACAACACGCCCCGGGCCGGTTCGGTGAAGGTGCGCGTGTACAGGAAGTTTGGCGATACGCCTACCTGCGCAAGCTATACGGTGACGGCCACCAACCTCTGAGGGCTGATCAAGCGGCGAACATGAGCGATATCAAGACAACGCTGGGAGAAGGTGCGGTGGAGCTCGAATTCGATGAGGGGCTCTATCCCAAGGATGCCGTGTATGGTGCGGCGTATGTGTTTATCGATCGCTGTTATGTGCATCTCGATCGGGCAGGCGATCGGCGCATCAAGGTGACGCTCAAGGCCAAGAAAAACATGGCGAACAACATGGCGTCGAGCGATGACCTAACAAAGGCGTGGGCGGGCGAATTTGAAAACGAGCTGCTCGGCCAGGCATGGCGCCGGATGATCATCGAAGAAAACCGGCCTTTCATTGAGTCGCTGACGGCGCGGGCGATTTCGGGAGCCGCGGGCCCGCCCGGCTTGGATG
Organism: uncultured Polyangiaceae bacterium; assembly: GCA_964537685.1. Lineage (GTDB taxonomy): Bacteria > Myxococcota_A > Polyangia > Polyangiales > Polyangiaceae > CAZICM01. Next base: position 15,276 of record CAZICM010000001.1, on the reverse strand, counting down.
AGCTCTTGGCGATGGATATCGGCGAATCGACAGCCTTCGACGATCCATTGGGAATCGCGATGAGCTGGGAAGAGAAATACAAGAAAAAGGGCGGAGCTCCGGGCGAAGGCGCGGACGCGGGCAGCGAGAAGAAGCCGTGATTGAGCTGCGATTTCATCACGAGCTGTACGATGGCTTTGCGATCGATGAAGCCGTGAAGATGTACGGCCGATTCGCCGAAATGGAGCAGGCGCGCGAGCCTTTTGGTTTTGTGGTGAGGCTCAAGATTAAGGATTCGGCTCAAAACAAGGGTTTAAGCGAACAGGTCATCGCGGCCGAGCTTCTGAATTTTGCGCTGGGCAAAACCATTGAACGGCATCTTTCGGGCCGGCAGGGCGAAGGCCAAGGAGCTCTTCCATGAGCCTGATGGACATCGGCCGCTCCGGCCTGAAAGCCCCTTCCGATCTCGTCCCGGTTCGCTTCCGGGCCATCGGGCCGGACATGCTTCTGACCAACGACTGGGGCGATTGGGTATTTGTATCGGGCGAAGAATTCAGCACCTTAACCCGGGGACAGCTCGAGCCTGAATCGGCCCTTTACCGGAAGCTGTCCGCCAAGAATTTTATTCGCTCGGGTTTGGATACCGAGGCCCTCAAAGCGCGTATCTCGAGGCGCAAGCGCTTCTTGGATTTCGGACCCAATCTGCATATCGCGGTCGTCACGCTGCGCTGCAACGAGACCTGTGTGTACTGCCATGCAAGCCGCGCCGACATGGATGCCGTACACACCGATATGACGCCTGAAATCGCCGAGAAAATGGTCGATCTCGTCCTCTCGTCGACTTCGCCCTCGGTCACGATCGAATTTCAGGGCGGCGAGCCTCTGGTGAACTTCCCCGTCATCCGCCACATCATCCAATATGCCCTTCAGAAAAACCGGGCCTATGGCAAAGGGCTCGAGTTCACGATGGTCTCCAACCTGGCCTTGATGGACGACGAAAAACTAAAATTCCTCACCGATCATAAGGTGCAAATCTGCACCAGCATCGATGGCCCCGAAACCCTTCATAACAAGCAGCGCGTGCTCGTGGGCGGCAATTCCCATAAAGAAACGCTCCGCTGGATCGAGCGCATCAACAAGGCTTATATCGATCTCGGTCTCGATCCCACGCTCTACCATGTGGAAGCGCTGCTCACGACCACCCGCGAAGCCCTAAAAATCCCGCGTCAAATTGTCGATACCTATCTGTCTTTGGGATGCCGCGCCGTCTTTCTCAGGCCCGTCGATCCCTTTGGTTTTGCGGGCAAAACCGCGCATATCGTCGAGTACGACCGCTCGGCCTATCAGGCGTTTTACTGCGAAGCCGTCGAGCACATCCTCGATCTCAACCGCAAGGGCGAGCAGGTGCTCGAGCGCTATGCAGCTATTTTTCTCACCAAAATTCTTCAGGGCGACGATCCCAACTTCCTCGATATCCGCTCGCCCGGAGGCTCGGGCATCGGCGCGCTCGCCTATACCTACGATGGCAAAATCTTCTCGAGTGACGAAGGCCGGATGATCCATGAAATGGGCGACAGTTTCTTCCTGCTCGGCGATGTCCGGAACGCGACCTATCGCTCGCTCATGAAGCACGACACCCTAAAAGCGCTGATCGTCGCATCGATCCGCGAGGTGCAACCCGATTGTGTGAATTGCACCTACGCCCCTTATTGCGGCATTCAGCCCGAGCACAACTACCGTATGCACGGCTCTATTTTCGGTAGAATGCGCGAAAGCACCTTGTGCGCCGTTCACAAGGGCATCCAAGATTTTTTGTTCGGCAAGCTGCGGTCGGAAGATGAGCCGACCATCGAAATTCTTAGGCGCTGGACGACCGTGAGACCCAGGACTCACTTCGTTCATGAAGCCGCGGCTTCCTAAGTTTTGAGGCATGGATATTCGCGGGCGGTTTTAGGCTTTTTATTTTTTTGAGGCATTCATGAGCGATGGCAGCGAAGACAAACTCCCGACCTTTGGCCGTTCACCCAAAGGAATGCTCTCCGCAACCGAGGCCGATGTAACGGCGAAAGCCGGCGATATCGCCGATCAAATGCCGGGCCTTGGCGATCCTTCGGGCGATGCGATTCCCGCCCAGCATTGCTCGCATGGCAGCCACGGAAGCCACGGCTCCCACGGAAGCCACGGAAGCCACGGCTCCCACGGCTCCCACGGAAGCCACGGCAGTTGGTAAAATTGGCTTTCTCCTTGCCATTAAACTTCGCCTCCGTATACTGCCGCTCCCCCCGGTGGACGGGCGTTTTGGCAATGCCCGCACCGGTCCACAGAAAGAGGAGGACAGGGTTGGGAAGCCTTGTCCAAAGCGTTTTGGAAAGCACAAGGTATGTACGCGGTCATTCGGACGGGCGGCAGGCAATTCAAGGTTTCTGAAGGGCAGAAGATTCGCGTCGAAAAACTGCCGGGAAACACGGGCGATAAAATCACCATCAACGACGTGCTCCTCGTGGGCGGCGATGCACCGAAAATCGGCAAGCCGCTCGTCGCGGGTGCCAGCGTGTCCGCGGAGATTTCCGAGCAGGATCGCGGCAAGAAGATTGTGGTGTTTAAGTTCAGGCGCCGGAAGAACTACCGCCGCAAGAACGGCCATCGTCAGCCTTACACCATCCTCAAAATCACGGGCATTAACGCTTAGGAGATTGCAACATGGCTCATAAGAAAGGCGGCGGCTCCTCGAGAAATGGCCGCGATTCAAGTGCGCAAAAGCGGGGCGTGAAGGTATACGCGGGCACGCCGGTGAATGCGGGCAATGTTTTGGTTCGCCAGGTGGGCTCGACCATCCACGCGGGCAAGAATGTCGGTACAGGGCGCGATTACACCTTGTTCGCCTTGATCGACGGCGTGGTGAAATACGAGTGGAAGACCAATACCAAAAAGCAGGTCTCCGTTTACCCCGCCTAATCATTCAACTTCCAATTGAACCGCGCCCCGCTTCTGCATGCACGCAGGCGGGGCGTGATTCATTTTAGGGCGCCGTGAAGTACAAACTGCTTGTCGTCGATGTGGATGGAACACTGCTTTCGCGCACGGGAGCGCTGCGCGAGGACGATCGTGAAGCGATTGCGAGACTCAGGGCGGCAGGCATCCCGGTTTCGATCGCGACGGGGCGGCTGTATTCGGGCACGCGGCATGTAGCGAAAGACGCGGGGATTTCAGGGCCGATCGCATGTGTGGACGGAAGCCATATTGTCGATACAGACGGCGATCGGGTGCTGCATTCGCATGGCCTTTCAGGGACGGGCGCGCACGCGGTGAGAACGGCGCTCGAGCGGCATGGCCCGGCGAGTTTTATTTTTGCGCAGGATGAAGTGGTGCACGATGCGCGGGGCGAGGATTACGTAGGTTATGTGCGCTCGTGGTCGCCGAATGTGTCGGCCGTTGCGCAAGTGACATCGCATCCTTTTTGGGAACACGAAGAAGGCGTGCACGCGGTCGTGGCCGTGGGAAGCGCGGCGCAGATTCAAGGCGCGGTGGAAGAGATTCAGGGCACGCTGCCGGGGAAGGCGATGGTGCTTTCGTTTGCGGTGCAGAAGCAGGCAAACACCTTTGCGATGATTGTGAGGGCGGCGGGCTCGAGCAAAGGCACGGCCATTCATTTCTTAGCGGCGCACTATGGCTGCGATGCCCAAAACGTCGTGGCGGTAGGCGATTGGATTAACGACGTGCCGATGTTTCATGCGGCGGGCCGATCTTTTGTGATGGGGCAGGCGCCGGATATCGTAAAGGCGGCGGCCAGCGACAGACTCCTTGCGCATGCAGCTCAGGGCGGCGGGATTGCGGAGGCGATTCGAAAGGTGTGGGGCAAACTGTAACGGCCCTGCAGGATTCATTGCTTCTCGCCGGCCCAAAATCGCCATACCATCGAAGCCGTGAAATCCATCATGACCACGCGCTTCCCGCTCAAACACGGCTACCTGCTCACTCTTCTCCTGAGCGCCTGCGGCCCCGCGCCCGAACCCCAAACCCATCCCAAAACGCCGCCGCCGCCCCTTCTCACGGCCTCGGTCTCGCCGCCGCCGCCGGTCTCCAGTACTCCGCCTCCACCGCCGCCGCCCATCCCTATCGCAAACTTCCCGGCCCGAGCGCGCGAGCTCTATGAATCAACGGGCGACCAATTCATGGTCGTCACCCAAGGCGAAGCCACCACCAAAGCCGCCAGGGCCATGTTCGAACAAGGTGGCAATGTCATTGATGCCGCCGCCGCTGCCTCGTTTGCTGTCGCCGTTGAACGGCCTCAATCCACCGGCATTGCAGGCGGAGGCTTTATGATGATCCACCTTGCCGACACCAAAGATGTGATGGCGGTCGATTTTCGCGAAATGGCGCCGGAAAAAGCCAATCGCGACATGTATTTGGACGCTCAAAAGAATGTCGTAAAAAACCTAAGCACCGATGGAGGATTGGCCTCGGGCGTGCCGGGCATGGTCGCGGGTGTGCTGGCCGTGCATCAAAAATACGGAAAACTAAGCCGGGAAGCCATTCTTAAGCCCGCGATTGAACTGGCCGATGGGGGCTTTGAAGTCTACACGCATTTGGCGGCGGCCATTGCCCAGCGCAAAGAAGTATTGAAGAAAAGCCCTGAAGCCCTGACGATATTCTTTAAAGATGGCAAAGAAGCAGAGCCTTTGAAGGTGGGCGATCGCATTCGTCAGCCCGGCTTGGCCAAAGTGCTCAAGGAAATCGCGAAAAAAGGGCCGGATGGGTTCTATAAAGGCTGGGTGGCCGATGCCCTGGTGGCCGAGCAAAAGCGTCAAGGCGGGATCATTAGCCTGAAAGACTTGGCTTCCTATGAAGTCAAATTCCGTAAGCCTGCCCAGGGAGATTTTGGTCCTTATACCATTGTATCCATGCCCCCGCCCAGTTCAGGAGGGATTCATGTGGTTGAAATCCTGAATATTTTAGAGGGGTTTTCGGGTGATATGGGCTATCCCTATTCGACATCGACGGTGCACCGCACGGCGAGCGCCATGGAGATGGCTTATTTTGACCGGGCCAATTATTTGGGCGATAGCGATTTTGTAAAGGTGCCCATCGCGGGCTTAACCAATCAGCGCTACGCGGACGATTGGAGGGCCCGTATCGACCCGGCCAAGGCGACCCATCTCAGCACCGAAAAGCTTCAAAACGCTTTTAAATACGAATCACCCGAGACCACGCATTTCACCATCGCCGATAAAGCGGGCAATGTGGTGGCTTCAACGCAAACGATTAATGGATGGCTGGGATCGGGGGTGGTTGTAAAGGGTGGAGGTTTTGTACTGAACAATCAAATGGACGATTTTTCGGCCAAGCCCGGCGTACCCAATAGTTTTGGCGTGATTGGAGGCGAGGAAAATGCCATTGCGCCCAAGAAAAGACCGCTGAGCAGTATGTCTCCCACCATCGTGCTGCGGGATGGAAAGCCTGTGCTCGCGCTGGGTTCTCCCGCAGGTTCGCAGATTATTAATTGCGTTACCCTGTCGATTTTAAATTATGTGAGCTATCGAATGCCCCTGTGGGATGCGATTACGGCCGTTCGATATCATCATCAATGGACCCCCGATCAGATTTTGGTAGAAGCGCCTGGATTGCCCGAGCCAACAGAAAAGGCGCTGAAAGATATGGGATATACAATAAAAACAGATGGGATCGGGTGCAAGATACAGGCGATTGCCTATGAAGAGGGGCGGCTGCATGGAGTGTCCGATCCTCGAGGCGAGGGGCTGGCCGCGGGCGAGAAACCTATTCCCACACCCAAGCCCACCCAGCCCACACCGAGCGGCAAGGTCCACCAGGATTGATGATCGCCACCCCTTATTGAGCTTCGCGGCGCCCGCTATTGCCCGAGCCCTCGAGCCGCGTGCAACTCATCCGATCGCCCACCTGACACCCCTTTTGATAGAACAGCTTGGCTTTCTGGCTGTCCTGCGGCAGTTCAACCGCATTCTCATAGGAAAGCGCCAAGGTCCGGCAGCCCATCCCATCGCCGCCCTCGCATGCCTTCGTTAAATACTCCACGCCCTTCACCGGATCTTTGGGCACGCCCTTGCCATTGAGCGTCAATCGTCCCACGCCCGTGCAGCCTGTCGCCGCACCAAAACCGCACGATTTTTCAAAGGTCTTGACGGCTTCGGTGTCGTTTTTCTCGAGTCCGCCCTGGCCGTTGTAGATCATCATGCCGAGCGCAAAACAAGCCGTGCCGCTCTTGAGATCGCAGCCTTTTTTATAGAGTGCCGCAGCCGCCGCCTCGCCTTTTTCAGCGCCAAAACCCGAGGCCGCCATCGCTCCCTGCTCTTGGCATCCATCGCCCGAGCCCATATCGCAAGCCTTCTGAAAATACTCAACGGCCAGCGTGGGATTGCGATCGCCTGAAAGCGCGCCCGTCAATTGAAGCTTGCCCCGGCGAATACAGCCTTGAGCGTTTTTCGCCTCGCAGGCTTTTTGATAGCTCTCGGCCGCTTTGGCCTTGTTCTCTTCCACCTTCTCGAGGCGTTCGCCCAGCGCAAGACAGGCCGCTCCATCGCCCTTGCCGCAGCTTTTCTCGAGCGTCGCCGTATCGGCATCGGCATGTTGCGCATTGGCTTCTTCGCCCTTGGAAGAATCGCCTCCCCGCGAAGCCAGCACAATCAGGGCCACCAAACCGATCGTCCCGCCGATCGCGGCCAGATGTGCCCACGGCGGCTTTGAACCGTGGTCTGCATGCGCGTGTTTTGCGGGTTCAGGCGGAGGCGCGGACACCTCGGCGATCTTCTTTTTCTTGCTCTTCTTTTTGGGGGATGCCGTTTTCTCTGTGGCCATGGCGCGGCATTTTTCGCACAAAACAAGCGCGGACGGGAGTTTTCTTCCCGTCCGCACTCAAAAGTAGCCTACCGGGCGGCTAAGCCCGAAGACCGATTACTTGCAGTCCGCACCCACAGGAATGCGGCAAATGGTGTTGGTCTCGTTCACGCAAAGACTGTCCCAACTGTTGGAGCAGCAGAACGAATCCGATTCGCAGATCTTCTTGACACAGGGATCGCAAGTGGCCGTAAGCGCCACGCCCGTAACGCAATAGCTGTGGGCGCAGTTGCAGGTGAAGGTGGGCTGGGCCGCATTGCCGGTTGGACAATAGGTCTGATTGATTGTGTGCCCTTGGCAGATGCTGTCAAAGGATGAGTTGCAGCAGAAGGGGTCCATCTGACAGATGGTGGTCGCGCAGTTGTTGTTCGCGCCCGTGTAGGAGCAGGCCGCCGCATCGATCTTCGTGCCTGTTATGCACAGAGAATGAGCGCAGCAGGTCCCCGCGGCCGCGGGCGTGTACACAGGTTGACCCGTCGCCGGATCGCAGGAATCCGCCGTGCATCCATCGTTGTCCGGAGCCACGGGATTGGGCGTGTGGGAAATCGCTCCAGACGCGGGATCGCAGGCATCCGCGGTGCAGGCATTGCCATCGTCGACGCTCACAGGCGGATACACACAGCCTGTCGCGGCGTTGCAGGAGTTGGTCGTGCAAGGGTTGTTGTCGTTGCAGGTAATGGGATTGAACACACAGCCCGTTGCCTGATTGCACGAATCGTTGGTGCAGGCGCTGTTGTCATTGCAGACCTTGGGCGAGAACACACAGCCGCTCATGGGATTGCATGAATCGTCGGAGCAGGCGTTGTTGTCGTTGCAGGTGATTGGCGCGTAGGCGCAGCCTGTCATGGTGTTGCACGAATCCTGTGTGCAAGCATTGTTGTCGTTGCACTGAATGGCCGAGAAAATACAGCCGCTCGCCGGATTGCATGAATCGTTGGTACAGGCGTTGTTGTCGTTGCAGGTGATGGCATTGAAGACACAGCCCGTCGCGGGATTGCACACGTTGTCCTGCGTGCAGGCGTTGTTGTCCGTGCAGGTAATCGGCGTATGCGAAACGCCTGTCATTGGATTGCAGGCGTCGGTGGTGCAGGCGTTGTTGTCGTTGAGGTTCACCGGCGTAAACACACAGCCCATCGCGGCGTCGCAGGTGTCATCGGTGCATAGATTGTTGTCGTTGCAGGTGATCGGCGTGTAGACACAGCCCGTCATCGCATTGCAGGAATCGCTGGTGCAGGCGCTGTTGTCATTGCAGGTAATCGGCGTGTTCTGAATGCCCATCACCGGATCGCAGGAATCGGCCGTGCACGCATTTCCATCGTCCACGCTCACCGCGACGTGCATCACGCCCGTTTGAGGACTGCAGCTATCGTTGGTGCACTCGTTGTTGTCATTGATGTTGACGGGATCGTGCGTGATGTTGCCCGTCATCATGTCGCATTTGTCGTCTGTACAGGCGTTTCCGTCATCAATCGCCTTGGGCGTGTGGGAAACCATGCCTGTCGCGGGATCGCAGGCATCATCGGTGCAGGCATCGCTGTCGTCGATGGAAACATCGGTGTAAACGCATGTGCCCGCATCGCAGGAAGCCGTCTGGCAGAGCGTGGCCATCGTGCAGTCCACGGCATCGACACACTCGGGCACCGATCCGCTGGATGAGCTCGAGGACGATGTGGACGAGCTCGAGGACGAGGCCATGCCCGACGAGCTCGATGTGGACGACATGCCCGATGTACTCGAGGAGGAAGAAGAACTATTCCCTCCCGTTGTGCCTCCGGTCGTGGGCTCATCGCCGCATCCAGCCGTAAAAACAGCCACGCCTGCGATTAAGCCAAACAGTAAACCAATGCGTCCGCGCCCCAAGATGCTCGCTGCCATAAGGCCTCCAATGAATAAGTGGAGCCTACAGGAATTGGGCCTTATGCGAAAGATTCGTGATGAATGCGGGGAGGAAGATATGCCGGAATTTTTGGCGGGCGCCGCCGGCAAATAGCCACTACGCCTTGCGGGTTTGAGCCGCGGCGGAGAGCTGCTGCTGCTGCTGTTGCAGATACTGCGCAACCAGCTTGGAACGCTCAATCGCAAACTGCTTCACCTCGCGGTTGGGCGAGCCTGCCAGCGCATTCAGCAGCTTGGTCACCTTTTCGATTTGGCGCGATTGGAAGAGCGCTTCGAAGTAATTGTTCGCGAGGCGCACATCGCGGCTCATCTTGCCCTCGTGAGGCGCGAGCAAGCGCGCAACCGCTTCTAAATCGCCCTTTTGGCCATAAAGCGCCGACAGGCACAGAAGCGCGAGCGGATCGTCGGGATTCTTTTCGACGGCCTTCTTCGCAAAACCAATGGCCTTGTCGCGGGTTTCTTCGGTGTTCGCATAGAAGCCTTGAATGGCCACATAGGGAGCCGCCGACTTCTTGCCTTCGGCCACGCGCTCGACCTCGGCCACGGCCGCTTCCTCGCTCTGCTCATCCTTCACATGCTGGAAAAGCACGGCCCACGCATCGACGCAGCCCACATCGATAGAAATCGCCTTGTCGATGTGCTCGCGTTCCTTCGCCGGCTCTTTCTTCATGCGGAACAGCTTCGCCAAATGCAGCGAAGGATAAGGATTGTTCTTCAGCAAATTCTGGGCGCCCTTTAGCGTGCCCTCGGCCTTGTCGAACTTCTCTTGCGAAAGCTGCGTAATGCCCAGCGCAAGCCAGTCATCGCCCGTTCCGCCCTTGGCCACCACCTTGGAAAGCACCTGCTCCGCCTTCTGGAAACGGCTGTGCTTAATCAATTCCTGGGCGAAAATACGGCCGCGGTTCAGATCGTCGGGCTGCTCTTGCCAATGCTTTTCCAAGCCCGCAATCAAGTCTTCCAGGCCGATCGCAATAGGACGGCCCTGATCATCCTGCACCTGCACGGCAGGACCGTTGAAGCCAAGCAGCTTCCACATGTCCTCCACCGTGATGGCAACCGGCCCCTTCGCCAAAAGCTCCTTCAGCTCATCGGCGGGCTTGGTCATTGGAATCACGACCAGCGCATTGCCAGGAACTCCATTTTGAAAAGCGCTGACCGGCGCGACAATGGCCGCTCCGCCGCCGATTTGAAGTCCCGCCGCCGTTGCGCCCGCTTGCTGTCCGTTATCCCCTGCCATGCTCGCTACTCCAACTTGAATCGTTCTCTTTGAAAAACGCGCCGAATGTAAGAAGGTGCGCGGCGGAACAAAGCCAACACCGCGTGCCCGTTAAATACCTGCCAGCCGCTTGCTGGAAGGGGCGGCACCCTATCAGGGAGGCCCACGCAGGGCAACGCTTCTTGAAAGCGCCGCGGCACCCTTCAATTGCGCGCTTTTTGCTGGACTTGAACGGCTTCGGCAAGCCCCGCCGAGATGGACGCCGTGAATAAAGCGGTGTTAGCCTCGATGCTTCCGATTGCGGCCCCGCGTGCACGGCATGGAAGATCAAGGCCAGCCCATACAACTGCCGGTGGAAATTGGGGAGATCCTGCTGGGCAAATACCGCTTGGAGCGCGTGATTGGCCAGGGCGGAATGGGCCTTGTCGCAGCGGCGCGCCATCTCGATTTGGATGAGCTGTTCGCGATTAAATTTCTTTTAGCGGATCGGCTCGATGGGGCGCGGGCCGTAGAACGCTTTTTGCGGGAGGCGAGAGCGGCGGCACGTCTGAAGGGCGAGCATATCGTGAAGGTGGTGGACGTAGGCCGGCTTGGCGAAGGCGGCACGCCCTACATGGTGATGGAATATCTGAGGGGGACGGATCTCAAACATCTCCTGCGCGAGCGCGGCCCTTTGCCCATCGACGAAATCCGGGATTGGATGCTGCAGGCTTGCGAGGCGATGGCCGAGGCGCATCAGCACAATATTGTTCACCGCGATTTAAAGCCGGCGAACTTGTTTTTGACCCGCCGCCCCAATGGCACGCCCTGCATCAAAGTGCTGGATTTTGGCGTCTCCAAGCATCTGTCGCCGCATGCGCAGAACATCACCAAGAGCGGCGAGATCATCGGATCGCCGCTGTACATGTCGCCCGAGCAGATTGTGCGGGTCAAAGAGACAGATGCCCGATCGGACATTTGGGCGCTCGGGGTCATTTTGTATGAGCTTGCGGCGGGCATATCGCCCTTCCGGGCGCCTTCATTTACCGAGGTTGTGGGCTCGGTGCTTCAGGACGAGCCGGCGCCTTTGCATCAGGCGCGCCCCGATATTCCGCCCTGGTACGAAGCCATCGTGGCGCGCTGCCTTCAAAAGCGGCCCGATCAGCGTTTTCAAACCATTGGTGAGTTATCGGCGGCCCTAAAAGCCATGGGTGGGCATCCCGACACGGCCGAGCGGCCTTCCGCGCAAAGCCTAGAAATCAAGAGCATCGACTCCGTCCCCCCTCCCTCGGCGGCCTCGGCATCGAGACCCTCGCAGTCCTTAAGCACCGACTCGGCCTGGGGAGGCACCCGTCCCGACAGGCGCATTTCAGCAAACTCCAAGCTGATTCTAAGCGCCGTACTCGCCGGCATTGTGGCAGCGGCGATCTACACCTTCTTCACCCTGCGCATCCGAAAACCCGCGGAACCAAGCCCAGCAGGCGCACCGGCCGTCTCGTTGAACGCCGCCCCGGCGATATCCACTTCGGCATCGCCAAAAAACAGCAGCTCTCCCTAAACAGCGCCGCGCAAACGCTCCGCGAGATAACTCAGCCTCATCTCGCGCCGCAGCTCTCCAAGGGCAATCGAAAGCGCCCTTGGATCGGCCACCAGCACCACCAGACGCTTGCCCCTCGTCACGGCTGTGTACAGCAAGTTGCGCGACAGCATCACAAAATGCTGCGTCAAAATAGGCACAACGACGACGGGATACTCACTGCCCTGACTCTTGTGAATGCTCGTCGCATACGCGAGTGTCAGTTCGTCCAAATCGCTCTCGTCATACACGACCTCGCGATCATCAAAACGCACCAACAGCTCCCGCGTCTCGGCATCGATCTTCTCAATAAAACCGACATCCCCGTTGTAAACCTCGCGGTCGTAGTCATTGCGGAGCTGCATCACTTTATCGCCCAAACGCAGCATTTTCTGGCCCCGCGACACACTCGGCCCCTCGGGATTCAGCACCGCCTGAAGCTTCTCATTCAGCGCCATCGCTCCCGCCTCGCCCCGGTGCATGGGCGTCAGCACCTGAATATTTTCCCTCGCGGAAAAGCCAAATCGCCCCGGAATACGCTCGCTCACCAAATTCAAAATCGTCTCGGCCGCCAAATCCGGCCGCGTTCTTTCGATCACATAAAACTCACTGCCCGCGCTCTTCGCCCCCTCGGGCATCAGCCCATCGTGAATACGGTGCGCATTCTTCACGATGAGACTTCCCTCGGCCTGCCGGAAGATCTGCGAAAGCCTCACACACGGCACTTTCCCCGACTCGATTACATCGCGGAGCACCGCTCCCGGCCCGACCGATGGCAATTGATCTACATCTCCAACCAAGAGCAGCCGCGTCGCATCCCCCGTGGCCTGAAGCAGCGAATCGGCCAGCTCCAAATCCAGCATCGAACTCTCGTCCACAATGAGCGCCCCCGCCTCAATCGGCCGGCTCCGATTCCGCAGAAACGAACGCTCCTTAGGCTCCCACTCCAACAAACGGTGCACCGTCTGCGCCTCCCGCCCCGTCGCTTCGCTCATCCGCTTGGCCGCTCTTCCCGTCGGCGCCGCAAGCTTGGCGCTCATCCCCGCCTGATCGAACAGCGACAGCAAAGCCCGCACAATCGTGGTCTTTCCCACGCCCGGCCCGCCCGTAATCACCAGCACACTGTGCCGCGCCGCCTGCTCAATCGCCTGCCTCTGCGCGGGCGCCAGCGTCACCCCCGCCTTGCTCTCAAACGCCGCGATCGCCCGCTCCACATTGGCCTTTGAAAGCGCGCGCGACACGCCCTCATCCTGCCCGCTCTCCACAAGCTCCAACAAGCGCTTGGACAGCCTCTGCTCCGCATCAAACAGCTTCGCCGGATATACCGCGCTGCCCCCCGACACAAGCGCCGACACCTTCACCTTTCCCATCGCGCTCAGCGCATCGATCGCCTGCTCGGCCTTATCGTCCTCGCACCCCAGCATCACCGCCGCATTCATCGCGAGGCTCACCCGCTCGGCGAACACATGCCCTTTGCCATTCCAATCGTGCAAGGTCTGAAGCACGCCCGCCTGGATACGCTCCGGCGCCGTCGGCTCAATCCCCACCGACTGCGCGAGTTTATCGGCCGTCTTAAAACCGATTCCCCACACATCCAGCGCCAGCCGATACGGATTGCGCGACACCACATCCATCGCGCTTGAACCAAAACGCTTATAAATACGGGCTGCCAGCGCAGGCGACGCCCCGTGCGCCTGAAGAAAAATCATAATCGCGCCCACCGCCCGCTGAGCGCCCCACGCCTTTTTCACCGCCGCCGCCCGCACCGCCCCCAGCCCCGGCACTTCCGACAGCCGCTCAGGCGCGTTGTCGAGCACCTCCAGCGTGCCTTCCCCAAAGGTCTCGACAATACGCTTTGCAAACGCCGGCCCCACACCGTGCACCATCCCCGAACCCAAATACTTCTCAAGCCCCTCCAGCGTCGATGGAGCCACCGTCAGAAGCGTCTCCACCTTCAACTGCTCACCGTGCTTGGCATCGCGCACCCAGCGCCCGGTCGCCCTCACCCGCGTCCCTGGAATCACCGACGCAAAGGTGCCCACCCACGTCTGCTCCTGCCCCCCCGCATTCACCTTCAGCACCCGAAAGCCCGTCGCATCGCTTTCGTAAGTCACCCGCACGACTTCCCCCTCCACACTGTCGGAACGATCGCGCGCGTTCTGGCCAAACAACGCCTGCTGAGCCGCGCCTTTCAACGCCGCGGGAGCGGGCTGCACTGCGGCCTGGCTCTCCGCCGACTTCGGCGCGGGCACCTTCGCTTTCAACGGCTTGGCTGACACGGCGCGGAGCATGCTCAAAAGCCCGCCCGCACCGCAATGCCCCAAAAAATCGCCCGGACCGCCCCGCACAACAAAGCCTCAAAAAACGCATTGCCGGACTTATGCGCCGCGTTATGTTTCATGTGTTGCGGCACGTTATTCATTGCATTGCGTTTTCACAGCATCGTTGAAGAGCATCACCAAGCAGGGAAGGAACAGCCGATTCGGCCCGTAGAATAGGTTGCCTACCCAGCACGGCACACGGAAACAGCGGGATTACCCGCCATCGTTTCGGGTCACAATTCGATTTAGCACATATTCAATTCCATCGAATTGAACGCGCCGCAACGAAACACAGTCCGTTCTACTTCTACTGAGCCGCCGAGCAGGCTTTAAAACAGCCGCCGGGGCCTTTGCCGATGGCAACTCCATCGGATTTTATGCATATTGCATAAAATTTACCCACCGGCAAACCCAGGCGATTGTTTTACGACGGTTTACACGGAGCCACCCATGATACACGGAGAAGACAGCCGATTCGGTTCATCTGGACCTTCCTCACAAATCCCCAGCACCCGGCCCCCGTCCTCGAGGACGCCGGTTGAAGAGGACACGTTTAGCGGAGGCAGCGCAAGCGATCGGGGCAACAAGCAAGTCAAGGAAGGCACCGCGCATCTTGTGGCATTTCTGCACCGCAACGTAGGCCGTCCATGGGAATCGGTGCGCGCCGAGCTATTGGCGATGATGTCGCCGGAAAACCCCATTCAGAAAATGATTCTCGACCGCTTGGGCGAACTGGTGGCCACGACGGTTGTATTGCTGGAGGGCAAACCTCACCGGGTGGTCTCGGGCGGCGGAGATGTGCGGGCCACACTGCGCCCTTTGTGCGGCTCGAAATGGAACTCGCTCTATGTTTGCCCTTACAGCAAGCGGCTGCGCTCGGTGAGCGCGAGCGGAAGCGACAGTTTTCTCCGCAAACAGAACCCGGATGTGAGACCGGCGGGCCCCCTTGCCCAATACCGGAAAATGAATGGAACATGGTATTGGGTTGAGCTCGCGTTTTTACCCTCGATCGCCGACGGCCGCTGCAACCATTACGACGTATTGCTGCACGCACCGATCAGCGACATCTCGAGCGAAACACTAAAGAAAATGTATGGCACCTACGATCGTTATGCCATTTCCAAACGCCCGCTCACCAAGCGCGAGCTTGCCCGGCTGGCGGAAGAATACGGCGATATTTAGAACCCATCTCATCAATGCCGCGCGCACCCTGGGGCACTTGGCACCGAATTCCCTTAAATCAAAGGCGTTTCGAACCCATACCGCTATCGCCGCGATAAGACCCCAAAGCCCTGTTTCCCCGTAGTTGCCCAAGCGCTGAGACAACGATTCAATCGCCTGCAAGGCGCACGGCTATCATCCCTGCCCACGCCCCTTCCGCGCCCCCATCGTCAGCATCTCAAGATCGCTTATCGCATTCTCGAGATCTTTTGATGTCG